>CAVYCB010000010.1:0-1071741 GCA_963766895.1 uncultured Acidobacteriota bacterium | reverse complement strand
TGCGCGAGGTGGACGGAGTCGACACGATCCAGATCCGGCCTCTGGCCTATGTCTCGCTCACCATCGACCACCGCGTCGTCGACGGCCACCAGACCAACGCGTGGCTCAGCCGCTTCGTCGAGGTTCTGGAGGGCTGGCCGGCGGAGTGACGGCCTGAAAGTTGCGAGCGAGTCCAGCTTCCCGCTGCCGCTTGGTAATTGGCGAGAAGCTGGCCCCAGCCGCCGTCCATGCCACTCTCGTAGTCGCCGCGCACCTCCGCCGCTTTCTCGCCGAACCGTTCGAGGTCGCGATGCTCGAACTCGACGATCGTGTGGTCGCCGTCCGGAGTGAAGCGGACCTCGACGGTCGTCTCGAAATCCGGATCGTAGGTCCATTCGGCGTTCAGCTGCCAGGCGAGCACGACCCGGTCCGGCTCGTCCCAGGCCAGAACCTTGCCCCAGTTCATCTCGGAGCCGTCCTCGCCGATCTCGTACCAGCGGCCGCCGGCGCGCGGCTCGATCAGGACGTCCTTCTGCGGCGAGGCGAGCAGGCTGTGGCCCTTAAGCCACCATCCACCCATGCCCCGGACGAACGTGTCGAACGCTTTCTGCCGGCTGGCCTTGACCCGAAGCGATTTGCGGATCGGGGCCGGTGTGATGTGCTGGGCTTCCGCGTTCATCTGATTCCTCCCTTTCGGCGGCCTCGGCATAAGCGGCGAGCGCCTTGTCCCAGAAACTGTCGAGCCAGGCGCGGATCGCGCCGAGCCCGGCCGGATCGATCCGGTAGATTCGCCTCGTCCCCTCGGCCTGGTCGCGAACCAGCCGAGCCTCCTTCAAGATCTTGAGATGCTGCGACACGGCCGGCCGGGTCACCGGCAGGTGCGCAGCAAGCTCGCCGACCGCCATCGGCCGCTGGGCGAGCCGCTCGACGATCGCCTGCCGCATCGGCTCGGCGAGGGCGGCGAAGGCAAGAGCGTTAGTCACTGCTTACCGTTAGTATAGGCTTACCGATGAGTCAAGGGTTGGCCCTTCCTCCCTGTCGCGCAGCGATAGGGAGGGACCATCCCAAGGCGGATGGTGGAGGGTAGCGGCGAGGCCGCAATACCCCTCCACCAGCCTACGGATGGCCCCTCCCCACGGGATGCGCGCAGGGAGGAACTCGAACAGCGCCTTCAATTCCTTCTTCATGATCTTGCCGTTGGCGTTGCGCGGCAGGGGCTCGGGCAGGAACAGGATCCGCACCGGGGTCTTGAACACCGCGAGCCGCGCGCGGACCCAGGCCTTCAGCTCCTCCTCGTCCGCCTCGGTGCCCGGGGCGAGGTGGACGACGGCCGCCGGCTCCTCGCCGAGCGTCCGGTGCGGAAGCCCGATCAAGGCGGCGTCGGTGACCGCGGGATGGTCGTAGAGGACGTTCTCGACCTCGGAGGAATAGATATTCTCGCCGCCGCGGATGATGATGTCCTTGGCGCGGTCGCGATGAAGCAGAAGCCCTCCGCGTCGAGCCAGGCGAGGTCGCCGGTCCGGACCCAGCCGTCGACGAAGGTCTCGGCGGTCGCTTCGGGCTTGTTCCAATAGCCCTTCACCATCTGCGGGCCCTTGCACCACAATTCGCCGACCTCGCCGGCGGGCAGGACCGCTCCGTCAGGGCCCGTCACCTTGAGCTCCGCGACCGGCACCGGCGGGCCGCAGCTGTCGGGACGGTTGAGATAATCCTCGCCGACATGGGCGGTGACCGTCGCCGTCGTCTCGGTCATCCCCCAGCCATTGCCGGGCAGGGCTCCGAATTCCTTCCAGATCAGCCGCACCAGCTCGGGCGCCGACGGGGCGCCGCCATAGCTGATCAGTCTCGAGGCTCGAGAGATCGAAGCTGCCGCGCTCGGGATGCTCGAGCAATTGCCAGGCGATGGTCGGAACCCCGCCGGTGACGTTGACCCGCTCGCGCTCGATGATCTCGAGCGCCTCGAGCGCATCCCATTTGCGCATGAAGATGGTGGTGTGGCCGACCGCCATCGATCCCATCAGGCTCGCGCTGCAGGCGCTGACATGGAAGAGCGGGATGACCATCAGCCCGGTCCTGCGGCGCCGGCTCCGGCGGCGACTCGCCGCGACGCAATGCGGTTCGCGCCATCACGTAGCGCGCACGACAATATGTTGGTGAGGATGTTGCGGTGGGTGCCGAGCGCGCCCTTCGGATTGCCGGTCGTTCCGCTGGTATAGAAGATCGTCGCCTCGTCGTCCGGATGGATGGCGACGTCCGGCAGGTCGGCCGTCGGGCAGGTCCGCCCAGGACGGCGGCGCTCCGATCAGATCCTCGAGCCGGATGCACGCCCTCCGGCTTCGCCTGGCGAACGGCTGACGATGACATGCTCGAGCTCCGGCAAGGCGGCCCGGTGCGGCCGGATCCGCTCCCAGCGCGCGGAGTCGCAGATCAGCAGCTTCGCGCCGGAATCGGCGAGGCCATATTCGAGCTCGGCGCCGGTCCACCAGGCGTTGAGCGGGACGATGATCGCGCCGAGCGCGGTGACCGCGAAGAAGACGACCGGCCATTCCGGCAGATTGACCATCGCGATCGCGACCCGGTCGCCCTTGCCGATGCCGAGCCGCTGGAGCTCGGCCGCGAGCGCGGCGGTCGCGCGGAACGAGGCTTCGAAGCTGATCCGCTCGTCCTCGAAATGGTGATCAGCCTGTCGCCATGGCTGCGCGACACGCCGGCAAAGGTAGGGCAAGGAGGGCGGCGTGTTCTTCCAGACCCGGGTCGGGACGCCGCGGATGACCGCCTCGTCCATCTCGAAATCGCTGGCCCGGCGCGGTCAGCAGAGCGTCGACCTCGGCGAGGCTCATGCGCGGCCAGTCCGGGTCCAGCTCGAAGCCTTCGATCACCGCTTCCCTCCTGAGCGATTTGATTCGTCTCCTCTGAAGCGATAGGGCGCGCGCGGCGAACTTTGCGAGGGACGATGGAAATAGGCAGACCCCAGGGAGCTGGGCTTCGATCCCGAGCGGCTCGGCGCGGATCCCGGCCTTCCTCGACGAGCGCTACATCGAGCCGGGCCTGCTCGCCGGCGCCCAGCTGCTGGTCGCGCGCGAGGGCAAGATCGTCCATTTCTCGAGCCACGGCGCCGCCCGCGCCGACGGCGAGCCGCTGCGCGACGACGCGCTCTTCCGGATCGCCTCGATGACCAAGCCGGTCACGTCGGTCGCGTTCATGATGCTGCTCGAGGAGGGCAAGGTGACGCTCGACCAGCCGGTCGAGACGATCATCCCCGAATGGAAGGACACTCGGCGTCTACGACGGCGGCGGCGCCGGCGTTCCGTTCCGCACCAAGCCCGCCCGAGCGGCCGATGATGATGATCGACCTGCTCCGCCACACGTCCGGCCTCACCTATTCCTTCCAGCACCGCACCAACGTCGACGCCGCCTATCGCGACACCGGGATCGAGCGCTGGCACGGCGAGCACGATCTCGACTCCTTCGTCGCCGCGCTGGCGCAATCTTCCGCTCGAATTCTCGCCCGGAACCGCCTGGAATTATTCGGTGTCGACCGACGTGCTCGGCCTCGTCGTCCAGCGCGTCTCGGGCCTGGCCGTTCGAGCACTTCCTCGACGGAGCGGATCTTCGCGCCGCTCGGCATGGTCGACACCGCCTTCCATCTGCCCGCCGGACCAGGCCCACCGGCTCGGCGACGCCTGGGCGCTGGATCCGAAGCAGGGGCGGGTGCTCAACGATGCGGCCGCGGACAGCGCCTGGTCGAAGCCGCCGAAGCTCGTCGCCGGCGGCGCCGGCCTGGTCTCGACCACGCGCCGATTATCACCGTTTCTGCACGATGCTTCTGAACGGCGGCGCGCTCGACGGCGCCCGGATCCTCGGCCGCAAGACGATCGAGCTGATGACCGCCAACCATCTGCCCGGCGGCGCCGACCTGACCGAGATGAGCCGCTCCCTGTTCAGCGAGGCGGTCAATGCCGGCCAGGGCTTCGGCCTCGGCTTCGCGGTCAATCTCGATCCGGCCAGGACGATGCTCCCGGGCACGAAGGGCGAATATTATTGGGGCGGGATGTTCTCGACCGCCTTCTTCATCGACCCGGTCGAGCGGATCCACATGATCTTCATGGCCCAGCTCATGCCGTCCTCGACCTACCCGATCCGGCGGCAGCTCAAGACGCTGATCTATTCGGCGCTGACCCTGACTCCATTCGTCATTCCCGCGAAAGCGGGGATCCAGGCGGCGTCAGGTGTTGCACCGAGTCAGCCTGGATCCCCGCTTTCGCGGGAATGACGGGATAAGCGAGCTAAGGCGTGTTCATGGTGAGCAAGTCGTAGCTCGCCACCACCTCGTCCTTCTGGTTGAACACGAACACCGCCCAGCGCGCCTCGCCCATCTCCTCGTTGCGGACGCTCTTCGATTTGACGGTCAGCTCCACCCGCATCGAATCGCCGGGATAGAGCGGCGTGAGGAAGCGCAGATTTTCGAGGCCGTAATTGGCGAGCACCGGCCCCGGCGCGGGATCGACGAACAGCCCGGCGGCGAAGCTCAGGATCAGATAGCCGTGGGCGACCCGGCCGTTGAAGATCGGGTTCGCCTTCGCCGCTTCCTCGTCCATATGGGCGTAGAAATTGTCGCCGGTGAACTCGGCGAAATGCTCGATATCGGCGAGGCTCACCTCGCGGCTCGCGGTCTTCAGCGTGTAGCCGATCTCCAGCTCCGAGAGCCGCTTGCGGAACGGGTGGACGTCGCCCTCGGGCTTGGGCGCGCCGGGCAGCCATTGATGGACGATGCTCGACAGCACCGCCGGCGAGCCCTGAAGGGCGGTGCGCTGCATATAATGGGTAACGCCGCGGATCCCGCCCATCTCCTCGCCGCCGCCGGCCCGGCCGGGGCCGCCATGGACGAGGACCGGCAGGGGCGAGCCGTGGCCGGTCGATTCCTTCGCGCTGGTCCGGTCGAGGATGACCATCCGGCCGTGAAAGGCGCCGGCGCCGAGCACGAATTCCTCGGCAACCTTCGGATCGAAGGTGAAGAGCGAGAGAGCGAGCGAGCCCATGCCGCGATTGGCGAGAGCGATCGCGTCGGCCAGATCGCGATAGGGCATGATCGTCGAGACCGGCCCGAACGCCTCGACGTCGTGGATCGCGTCCGAGCCCCAGGGATCGTCGGAGCGGAGCAGGATCGGCGAGATGAAGGCGCCCTTGCCCTCGACCGGCGAGCGCATCGGATCGCCGGAGACGATCCGCGCCGATTTGGCCAGCTCGGCAACCGCCTCGCGCACCGACTTGAGCTGCGCCTGGCTGGCGAGCGCGCCCATCGTCACGCCTTCCTCGCGCGGGTCGCCGATCCTCGCCTTGCCGAGCCGCGTCGATCAGCGCCTCCTGAAGCGCGTCCATATGCTCGGCCGGCGCCATTGCGCGGCGGATGGCGGTGCATTTCTGCCCGGCCTTGACCGTCATCTCGCGCGCGACTTCCTTGACGAACAGGTCGAATTCCGGGCGTGCCCGGCCCGGCATCGGGGCCGAGGATCGAGGCGTTGAGGCTGTCGCGCTCGGCGATGAATCGGACGCTCTCGCGGGCGATGACCGGATGGGTCTGATTGACCCCCAGATGGGGTGTAGTTCAAATTTTTCCCAAATATCGAGATTATGAATCTTGCGAATCCGGTCAGGAAATAAAAATATCCTTGGTCGCAGAGCTCCCTCCATATCTCGATGTTGGCGTCGACGTTGTTAAAGTTTTTGCGACTATTGAAACAACAAGCTTTAGATGGCTCGAACTGCCGAATATTACGGACGTGGCGAAGGAAACAAACGTCTCCAGGTCGGCAGCCGCGATTCTTGGCTCAAATACTCTGAAAGGTCTGCCGGCGAGGTCCCCACTGACGCGCCGTCGATATCCGATCTTACCCCGGCAAGTTATCAAAACAATAACAGGTGGACTACGAAAACAGTTAGAGATAATCATCGTCCGTGCTTAGAGGTTTGTACGAACGCGAACCTCATCAGGAAGGAGAGAAACCAATCACGCAAGAAATTTCGCACACCAAATAGAAAGGGCAACCGTTATGATTGCCCTAAGTTATTGATTTTATTGGTGGAGACGAGGGGGATCGAACCCCTGACCTCTGCAATGCCATTGCAGCGCTCTCCCAGCTGAGCTACGTCCCCAAATTATCAATTTGCCGTTCGTTAAAGTCGGCAAACATCTAATTTACAAAATTCAAGATCGCATCAAGCCAACGTTTGAATCTATCGAAATCGTGTCATAGCGTCAAGTGAGTCTGACCATAACACTAAGCACGCAATGACGTGAACCTCGACAGACTCGACAGCCAAATGCTGACAGACTTTAACCTCTTTCCCTTAAAATTCGGCTTTCGTTTTTCCAGAAATGCCGCTGACGCCTTCTTGTTTGTCTTCGGTCGAAAAACAGATCGCAAACAGATCGACCTCGCGGCGGAGGCCTTCGTCGAGGTTCGAGCGCGACGCGAACTTCACCGCTTCCTTAGACAGCTGCAAGGCGATCGGGGCCTTTTCGGCGATCTTTTCCGGCAAGCTCCATCGTCTTCGCTTCAAGCTCCCCAGCGGGATAGAACGTGATTCACCAGACCGAATTTCAGGGCCGTCTGCGGCGTCGATCATGTCGCCTGTGAGGACCATCTCCATCGCGCGGCCTTCGCCGATCAGGCGTGTCAGGCGCTGGGTGCCGCCGCCGCCGCAGATGATCCCGAGATTGATCTCCGGCTGCGAAAATCTCGCATTCTCGCTGCAGATGCGGAGGTCGCAAGCCAGCGCAAGTTCATTCCCGCCGCCGAGACAAAAACCGTTGACCATCGCGATCACCGGTTTGGGAAAACGTGTCGATCGAATTAAAAAACGTCTTCTCGTGAAACAGATTGCGCTGCGTGACCGGCGTTTGCCCGGCGAACTCGCTGATGTCGGCGCCGGCGATAAATGATTTTTCCCCGGCACCCGGTGATGACGACCACGCGGACTTCGATCGTCATGCCGAAGCTCGTCCAGCGCGGCCACTCCCTCGGCGTGAACTTTGGATTCAGAGCATTGAGTTTGTCGGGACGATTGATGGTAATGACCGCAACGTTCCCTTTTTTTTCTACCAGGATGGTTTCGAACATAGATTTTAATTAATAATGTTTAATGATAAATGATTAGCTAAAGGAATGAAAAATCACTTGTCAAGTATTTCGAGATCCCGTAGAAAGCCTCCTGCAACTTCAAACTTCTCTTATGATCCGGATTTCGAAGAAGTGTTCCACTGTTCCGGGGAGCGTGCAAGTGGAACACTGGGACGCTTTTGGAACAGAAATCTTAAAAATCAATCATGATCGGCCAAAAATAAATAAAACGGCCTTGCACAGGATCTTTAGCGAGAATGGGGCACTTGCTCCAGTGTGCGCCACTGCCCCACCTGCGCCAAAAATGCTCCACAAATTTCAAAAATCAGCCGTCACCGGTCGAAAATAAATAAAAGCGGCTTGAAAAGAGCGGCGGGATCGGTGAACCCCGCAAACAGAAATGCCGCGGAGATATTATCGCGTACATTTACAGGCTTTGGTAAGAGCGCATTTTAAAGGCTTTGGATTTTGTAGAGAATTACGTTATAAAAGGCAAAGTCCAGCCTTCATAGGGCGCTGCCCATAAACACTGTTGAAGTCAACCACGTAGTGCACGAAGGCAGACGGCACGATCATCGCGGAGCGATGGGTTGACTGTAGCCGTGGGTTTTAACCCACGGGAAATGTTGAGGAGGCAAGGCGCGTCGCGCGAGCGACGGATTAATAAATCAATCGTCGCGATGCGACGGCGTGATTATTTGACTCGTACCGGGGGTTAAAACCCACGGTACAATCGGAAAACCGCTACGCGGTAATTAAGACCGGAATCGCGAAAAAGATTTTTCCGCCAAATATTTAGACCGTTCGTGTTTGCCGTGTCCCATCAAGAAAATTTCCTAGTCCCGTAGGGACGTTATATTTATAGCTACAAGTAGGATTGATTTTCGAGTTCCGTAGGAACGGCAGATATCGCTCCTAAGGTGCTATTTATTTTATTCGTGATCCGATCTGGCTTTGCACATAAAGTCAGAAAAAAGCTTCATTTTATTGGCGGTGTTAAGTCTTTAACAAGTAAAAAAATAAAATGGGCTAAACCTGGGAGCGCAGGCGTAAATCAAAGACTTTTTAGATCGCTTCGCGACCCAAGCAGGCAGGATGCCTGCGCTCCCAGGTCAACGTCGATCTTTAATCCAGCGAACTTTATAAATTTAGAGTTATGGCTTTTTGTGCAACGCCATCCGATCTATAAATATAACGTCCCTACGGGACTTAAGATAAGAGCGGGCGCGCAAGCAACCCTTCCGGACCTGCAAATTTTATTACTTGAATGTTTATTATTTATCACGCGAGCTGACCACCTCTCAGGTTGGGGAACGGGCCGCCCCACGCCCGCGTTTGATTTATTTATATTTCGCGGACAGTTCTAATTCGTCATTGACAATAACATTCATAGAAATTCTAGCTATCTTGGTATAGGCTGAAAGGGAGAATCGGGCTTTTGAAGGAATTTAACGGGAGCGGGCATCAGGAAACTTTGCCCATAGAAGACAACTTGCCGGTAATGTTTAAGATGAGCTCGCCTTAGGCAAACGGGAAACTCTATTCGGAGTAGATCAAAGATAATAAATCAAGCTCGGGAGATTCGATCGCTAACTGGCTATAAAATAAAAGTGAGAACCACCCCGTCTTCGCCTTCGGCGAATCCACCCCTCCTTTGTAAGTAGGGGAGCTTTTTTGCTCAGGCAGCGCCTTCGGCTGCTTCGCCGGCCTGGTCGTCGGCGACCCATGCTACAAAAAGCCGCAGCCAGGTGTCCCTGGGTTCCGTTATCGAGACGCCGACACGGGCGGTGCCGTAAATAGCGGGGGCAATTCGCGCAACCGTAGCTTTGACCTCGACGGCGGAGCCATCCGGCCGATGGGAACGAAGGAAAAGCTCTTCACCCTCGGCGACCACCTGGTTCAGATGAAACAGTGCGCCCGACGTTGAAATATCGTCGGTTTCGGTGGGTTCACTCCAGGCCGCGCCGTCGTCAGCCCGTCCCGAAACAACGACAGGCAAACGCAGAGCCATGCGAAGGGCAAACCGCTTCTCTTCGTATTGAGATTGCAAAATTGTCGACATTCCTTAAAAGCAAGTACCACGGGGAACAAAGAGCAACCACAGTTTAACACAGGTTTTACAAAATTTTGCAATGGTAGCGGGCCATTATCGAAATGATGCTAAAGATATGAAATATCGGCCCGAAAAACGGTTAAACACCTTTTCACATAGGCCGTGTGCCCGGCGTAAGAGAGGACCAACCCTCTTTCGTAAGGAGGGGTTAGAGTAAACGGTTTAGAGTTCAAACTTTAGTTTGTCTTTGCTTTGGAACAGGACAAGCTGAAGCTTGAACTCTAAACCGTTTTGTTTATCGCGGAGTGTGATTAATAGGACTTTTAAGACTGGAACCCACGAACACACGAAACAAACACGAACAAAACAAAGCAAAACGGAACGCATCGGCTAACGCCGACGCTACTGACAAGAACTAATGCGGGCAGGATGCCCGCGCTCCATACGCTTCGCGCTAATATCGTTCTCTTGACAACTTTTATATAATATATAGGTAGAGACGAAAAAACATATGGCAATCGAACAGATCAAAAGCAAAGTCGTGATCTTAGGATCAGGCCCGGCGGGGTTGACCGCCGCCATCTATGCAGCGCGGGCCGAGCTTAATCCGCTGGTGATCGACGGGCCCCAGCCCGGCGGCCAGTTGACCATCACCACCGATGTAGAAAATTACCCGGGTTTTTCCAAGGGGATAATGGGCCCCGACCTGATGGTGGAATTTCGCGAACAGGCAGTGCGTTTCGGCACCAGGATCATTAACGTCTGGATCGACCGCGTAGACTTAAGTGAGCGCCCTTTTACGCTATACGGCAAGGAAAGCCACGATACTGAAGAGATAACGCACGAGATAAAAGCGGAAACTCTGATCATCGCGACCGGGGCTTCGGCCAAATGGCTGGGCATACCGGGCGAGGCCCCGGCGCCGGAGGGGCTGGGCGGCAATGGCGTTTCGGCCTGCGCGACGTGCGACGGGTTTTTCTTTCGCGGGAAACCGCTGGTGGTGGTGGGCGGCGGCGACACCGCCATCGAGGAAGCTACTTACCTGACCAAGTTCGCGACGAAAGTAACGCTGGTCCATCGCCGCGAAGCGCTGCGTGCGTCGAAGATAATGCAGGAACGGGCCTTCAAAAATGAAAAGATAGAGTATATCTGGAACACGGAAGTAAAAGAGATCGTCGGTTCGAAAGAAGACGGCGTCACGGGTATAAAGATCTTTAACAATCAGACCAGCGAAGAAAGCACTTTTGACACCAGCGGCGTCTTTATCGCCATCGGCCACCAGCCGAATACCCAGCTCTTTAAAGACTGGCTGGATATGGATGAGGTCGGATATATCATCACGGAAAAAGATTCGATGAAAACCAAGATACCCGGAGTGTTTGCCAGCGGCGACGCGCAGGATTCTATCTATCGCCAGGCCGTCACCGCCGCCGGCACCGGCTGTATGGCGGCCATCGACGCCGAACGTTTCCTGGCTGAGCATGGTGAAGAACCCGTGATCGAAGTGCCCGCCGGCATTGAAGTGACGACGTCGGTTTAAAGATCGGTATTAGAGTCAGAAAGTAACGGGTCAGTACCGGGAACGCAGTGATCGGCTAGTTTTTTTTTGTGACAAGTGAGGATAAGAACAATGCGCTTCGCTCAGAGCCGGTCACTGCGTTCCCGGTACTGACTTCATTTCGATAATCAGCTATTTCATTATGGAAAAGCCGACGGTACCTGGGGGAAATAAAATGACAATTGAAAACAAACCGGTGTGGTTCATAACCGGATGTTCGACCGGATTCGGTCGCGCGCTGGCGGCGGAATTATTGGAAAACGGATACCGGGTGGCGGTGACCGCGCGCGATGCAGATAAAGTCGCGGACCTGGTAGAAATAAATAAAGACAATGCGCTTACCTTAGCGCTCGACGTGACGAATGAAGCGCAGGTTAAAGACGCAGTTGCAAAAGCCGAAGAGCATTTTGGCCGGATAGATGTACTGGTCAATAACGCGGGCTTTGGCTACTTTGGCTCGGTCGAAGAATCAGACGAAGCGGAAGTGCGCTCGATGTTCGAAACGAATTTCTGGGGCCTGGCGGCAATGACGCGGGCCGTGCTCGCCAAAGATGCGCGAACGCCGCAGCGGCACGATCGTAAATATTTCTTCCATCGGCGGCTTTAACGGTAACCCGAGCGTCGGGTATTACAATGCGACAAAATTCGCCGTCAATGGTTTTTCCGAAGCGCTCGCAAAAGAAGTTAAGCCGCTCGGCATGAATGTGATCATTGTCGGCCCCAGCGGTTTTCGCACGGATTGGGCCGGGCGGTCCGCAAATGATGCGTCATTTACTATTCCGGATTACGCCGAAACGGCAAGAATTTAAAAATATGATCCGCGGCTATAGCGGCAATCAGCCGGGCGACCCGGTCCGCGCCGCAAAAGCGATCATCAAAGCCGCCGAGGCGGAAAATCCGCCGCTCTATTTTTTCCTCGGAAAAGCAGCGCTCAAAAGCGCCCGCGCCAAGATAGAGCTGGTGCAAAACGATATGGATGCCTGGGCGGAAACCACCGAGGGCGCGGATTTCCCGGAAAACGAATTAGGCGCGACGGCGAAGTAGACAAGCTGTGCTTACTCTAATATCAGCCCGCTCTTAAAAATTAACCGGACTTTAGAGGCAAGGTCTTTTTTCGTTTTTACACATCCAGCATTTTTACTTCGTTTGCCACACGCCATGAATATTTCCGTCCGGGCCCTTAAAGTACGCCAGCCAGCCGGTAGAAGGTACCTCCATTTTTTCCACCACGATCGTTCCGCCGTTAGTTTTGATCTTGTCTATCGTGTCGTCTATGTTGGCGACCAGGATCGTGGTCACAACGGGCTGCGCAGGGTCACGCCGTTTCATAATTGCGCCGTTGATGCCGGGTGATCCGGGTTCGCCCGTTCCACCTGTAGCACCTGTTTCTGCCATCCAATAATTGCCCGGATCAAACTCGGTAAACCTCCAACCAAACGTTTGGCTGAAGAAATCCATCACCTGCCGCGGATCGGCGGCCGGTATCTCAAAATGCGTAACTCTGTTCATCTAATTCTTTCCTTCCTTATCGTTAATAAAATTAAAAATTGCCCGGTAGGTTTCTTTCGGATCGTCGTACCATAAAAAGAGATGGGTGCCCGGGATCGTTTGAAATTCGATCAGCGGATTTTTACTTTCCCGCATGCTATTCCAGCTTTCGATAAAATAATTTTTCATCCATTCGCGCGTGCGCGGGCCATTCAGGGAATCCTGCGACCCCGTTAAAAACGACTCGCTAAACGATGGAAGCAAAACGAGGACGGGTGTTTTTATTTCCGCGTAATGCGCGGAGATATCGTAGGCGTGAAATTCCAGCAGGTACCTGACCATCACCGGCACGGGAACTTTTGCCGACAAGTCGAAAAGCTTTTGCCCGGTGGCGGGGTCGGCGGAATATTCAGCGGGCTGGTGGTTGCCTTTGTCCCAGGTGTTTTTGGTCACGGTCTTAAACCAATTGTCCGCGTACCAGCGGGTAAAAGCCTCTCTTTTTTCAAGCGATATCACGCGCTCTTTGCCTGAGATCCCGTCCGGCCCGCTCCCAGATAGCGGAGCGGCATTCCGCCAATTATTATCACCTTGCCGACTTTGTCCGGATGATAAAGCGCGAGATCTAAGGCCGCCTGGCTGCCGGTTACAAAGTGCCCGGCGATCACGGGCTTTTTAAGCTTTTCTTTTTCGATCAGGTTTAAGACGCCGGCGACGAGACCGCGCGTCCAGGTATTTTCCGAATATTTCGCGGAGGCTTCTGAAGAGGCCGGCATCGGCGGGGCGGGCGTACCGCCAAAACCGGCCGGGGTAACGGCGTACATCGTGTAGTGTTTGCTGTTTGCCCGGATGAAGTTGTCAAAGACCTCGGCGCCAAACCCCCAGCCGGCGATCAGGATCAGCACTTGCTTTCCACGGCCGGTTTTTCTTACCGCGCCGAGTGTGCCCGGTTTACCGGTTTTGTAATCAGCGGGCAAGACGAGGTTATTTAGCGCGTTGTCCTGCCGGGAACGGTCAAGCCCAGTCTGGGCTGTCTGCGCGGCGGCGGACCCCCAGAGAATTAAATTAAGCACTGCCAGCAGCACGATCGATAAGAGGTAGATAAAAACGGCGTTCATAAATTTTTGCGGCGGGGAGTCTAAAGATCAGACGCACCATACTCCTTTATGAGGCAATATACGGCCTGGCCGGCCTGTTGGTCGCCTCGCTTTATAAAGTCGGACTTGAATGCTGGAAGAATTTAAGAACAAAAGCGGGCGCAAGCGGCCCTTCCTGACTGCAAATTGATGGCAATAATATATTTGACCCAGCTTATTGAATCACTATGGTAAATGCGTAACTTTTGGGGTCAGATAAGTTCCGTTAGGAACGCTATATCTATAGTATCGTCAGAAAAAAAATAGAGCGGGAGCTCCAGCGGAGCGATCTGACGCTCCGCTGGAGCTCGGAGAGAATTCGTCATCCCTGCGATTCTATAAATATGACGCTCCTACGGAGCTTAAAATCCGTCCTGCTGAGTTAAGGATGTGGGCAGGACGCTGGCGCTACCCTTGCTGCTTGTACTCGGAGGGAGTTTTTCCGGTGATTTTTTTGAAGACAGTATTAAAAGAAGATTTGCTGTTAAACCCGACGTCGAGAGCTATCCCGTACATCGAGCGCGATACGTAACGCGGGTCGTTCATACAGGCGATAAATTCCCGCACGCGGTATTCGTTCACCAGGTCTTTGAACGACTTGCCGAATTTTTCGTTGATGAGTTTCGATACCTGGTGGGCCGGCAGGCCGAGATCTTTGGAGAGAGAGGCAAGCTTTAGCTCAGGGTCGGTAAAGACCTTTTCCTCCGCTAAGAGGGATTCCAGCTTTTGCACATAACGAGCGCCTTCTTCCCCGGCAAACTGCATGTATGTGCGGTACTTGCGGGTAAAGTCAGGGCTTATCAATTCGGGGTTGAGCACCACCTTATAAGCGATAAAGTAAATAACTCCGGAAGTTATCAGCGTGTAGATATAGTTATAAACCGGATTGAACCAACCGCTGAGGATCAGAAACACAAAATAGCACGAGGTCACCGCCAGCAGCGCCGCAAAACAGATCATCAGTTGGGTCAGCCAGGTTTTTCGCGCCGCGATGGGGATCATCAAAGTGCCGTTTTCCGCGCTCTTACCGGCGGCGGCTATCAGCCTGAATGATAAAAACAGGTAGACAAAGAAATGAACATCCTGGATCAAAAAGAAAACGTAAAAAAGCCCCCACACCGGCAAACTGCCTGACACGAATTGCTCTGCCATCGCCAGTTTTGCCGCGCTGCCCGCAAAGTAAAAATTCGCTCCCAGCAGCAGATAAAGTACATACGGCGCGAAATGAGCGAGGTAAGCCCATCTCCACTTAAAAGCGCTGTCGATGATGGTTTTGGCATAAAGGTAAAACAGCGGGCCGAGCAAAAAGATCATGCCAAAGGAAATGCCGTACAAGTGCGGGTAGGTTTGGTAAAGCCCGCCGGCGAGGCTGAGCAGATTGAGATTCCCTGCCACCATCACCGCCAGTAAACCGCAGATCAAGGCGGACGCGGCACGGTTGCCGCTCTTTCTAAACAGCAAGAGCGAGATGAGAAACACCGCCTGCGCGATGCTGATCAAAAAAACCGCCGGCCAGATCATAAGTCATTCTACGACATATTTATGGCCGAAGTTCAGACAAGTATCGAATGTGAATAGTAAATCGTAAATAGTGAATAGAAATCGGGGGCGGCTAACTGGAAGCGTTTGAAAACCCGGTTTCGTGTCGTTTAGTGTGTTTTCGTGGTTTCAGATATTATAGTCTTGTAAAATGAGATTTAAAAAAGTAACCGCGAAATTACACGAAAACACACGAACAAATCTTTAATTTACGGCTTTATAGTATGGCAAAGAAAAGCGCGGGAATATTGCTCTATCGAATAAACGACGGCGAGTTGCAAGTGCTTCTCGGGCATCCGGGCGGGCCGTTTCACGCGCGGAAAGATCTGGGCGCGTGGTCTATTCCAAAAGGCGAATTTGATAAAGAAGCGCCGCTTGCCGCCGCCAAACGTGAATTCCTGGAAGAAACGGGATCTGAGGTCACCGGCGAAACCATTCAACTGATGCCGATCAAACAGGCGGGCGGAAAAATGGTTTTTGCCTGGGCCGCCCGGCAGGACATCGACGCGTCAAAGATCAAGAGCAACACATTCTCACTGGAAATGCCGCGCGGTTCCGGAAATTGGAAAGAATACCCGGAAATTGACCGCGCCGAATGGTTCGATGTTCCCACGGCGCTGGAAAAGATCAACCCCGCCCAGGCCGCCCTGATAAAACAGCTTATCAGGAAATTAGGACTAGCAGGCAGTGAATAAAGAGCGGGCGCAAGCGTCCCTTCCCGACCTGCAAATTCCCGAACTTTAAAATTTACCACTCAAGCCGAAACGTCTATCAGGTACGGAAGGATTGCTTGCGCCCGCTCTTATATCGCCGCGGTCGTAAAAGTATGTTTCGTGTTTTTGGTGTGATTCGTGGTTAATTTCGAAAAAGTAACCACTAAACACACGAAACACACGAAACACACGAAAATCGGGCCTAAGCATTAGCAACCGCGCCGCCTAAAGGAAGGACCCAGAACATTGAAGTTTGCTTTTCCCGGGATATAATCCCTATACTTTCAATGGAATTAAAAGAATTATGCCTATTTACGAGTATAAATGTCAGGATTGCGGCCACCAGGTCGAGGTTATGCAAAAAGTTTCTGACGAACCTCTCAAAGAATGTGAAAAATGCGGCGGAAAGCTGGAAAAACAGTGGTCACTGTCAGGTTTTCAGTTCAAGGGAGCGGGCTGGTACAAGACCGATTACGCCCCTTCGAAGGCCCCGGACGTAAAGGTTGAGCCTAATGAAAAAATGGTGGCCACAAATCTGCTAAAAGACGAAAAAAAATCGACCGGTGAATCAACCCCAAAAGCTTCCGACGCATCAAACAAACCGGATAAGAAGGAAAAATGAACGGGCTTAAACGCACTGCTGGTTTTAACGCCGGAATGCTAACAGGCATGCTGGCGGTGTCGGTGTGCTTTGCGTCCGTACTTGGCGCTTTAGGGCAGTCCCGGCACAACGCAAAACCCATTTCGCCGGACGACGGGCAGGTGCTAAGTGTGGTGGCTTATCGCAACAACGGCTCTGCCGAGCAGATAAAACTGGATACCCTGGCCCTCTATGAAAACGGCATCGAGCAAAAGATACGCAATTTCGCTTATGACCCGTCGCCGTCAAAAATAGTTTTGCTGGTTGATAATTCCCAGACGATCCGCGCCGACATCGAAAAACTGAAATCCGCCGTTCGCGAATTCGCCTATGAGATCTACGATGGCGACCAGCTTTTTATCGTGGCCTATGATGAGAAGGCGGAGATACTTCAGGAATGGACCGACAATTCGAAAAAGATCGAGGCAGCGCTGGGGACCATTCGAAAAAAAGGCAATCCTTATCTTTTTGACGCGCTGGAAGATACCGTATCGCAGGTATTGCGCCCCCTGATGCCGGGGACGCGTAAGACCGCGATAGTTTTAGTGAGCGACGGCCTTGACCGCGGAAGTAAAACATCTTTCGATCTCGTTTTGAACGATCTGCAGCGAGAAAATATAGTGGTTTATGCCTTGCAGCTTCCCGACCGCACCAACGGCGCCTACCGCCGCGATCAGCCTAAAGCATCTGAGGCTATCAACCAGATCGTCGAGGGAACCGGCGGCGCGATCTTTTCTTTCAGTGAGCCGCAAGTGGCCGCCAAGGCCGTCTGTGATGAGCTTAGAAAAAACAGGTATCTTGTCTCTTACGTTCCGCTTAATGCTTCATCTTTCGATGCCCGCCGGGTGTTATTGACTGCCGGCGAAGGCATCACAGTCCGCACCAAGAACGCACAGCCGCCCAACGTCAAGTGAGAAAGTTTCAATGCGTATTTTTTATTCAGCTATTTTTATCGTTTTAGTATTAAGCTTGCCGATTTGTGTGATCGCGCAGGAAAAACCGCTGACCCAGGCGGAATACGTTCAGCTTTTATACGACCTGCAGAAAAATCCCCAGAAGAAAGACCAGGTAGTGGAAACCGTGAGAAAGCGGGGCATCGCTTTTGTAGTAACGGACGGTTTGCGCGAACTCACGCTCAGCAAAAGCCGCAGCGATGAAATGCTCAAAAGGACTCTGGAAGAAGCAAACCGGCGCCGGGAAAATCCGGCGGCCGCGCAATTGCCATCAGAAAAAGAGAGCGCCGACGTTTTAGCAAAAGCGCGCGAAGCGACGCTTAGGGCTTCGGAAGAAATGCCGGATTTTATCGTCAAACAAGTAGTGCTGCGTTCCGAGGCATTTGCGGGAACGAATAAATTTTCCCCGCTTGACCGCCTGCTGGTGGCGGTAGGCTATCGCGCCAGCGGGTACGAAGAATACAGGCTGCTGACGGTCAACGGCATTCCGCAGCAGGACACGGAAAAAAACAGGAACAGTTACCGCGAGGCTGGGGGAGCCACTTCGACGGGCGAATTTGTGAACGCTCTGAAGACCATTTTTAACGAAGAAAGCGAAGCGAAATTCGAGCCCTTCGATACCGATCTGATCAAGGGCCGCCGGACCATTGTCTATACTTTTGGCATCTTAAAAGGCAAGGCGGAACAGGGGATCACTTACTACGGAGATCCGGTGCGGCAAACGACGATCGGTTTGAAAGGAAGGCTCTGGATAGACCGCGAGAATTTTCGGGTCCTCCGCCTGGAATCGCAGGCGACGGAGATCCCGGTAGGATTTCCGGTCACGGCGCTGACCCGCAATATCGACTACGAATGGGTGACGATCAATAATCAGAAATATTTATTGCCGTGGGTTTCGGAAGTCAGAATGACCAGCAAAGATAGAAGAGAGCTTATTGAAAATCGCAATGAGATAAGGTTCCGGGAATATCGTAAGTTCGATGTGGATATCAAGATCCTGGATGATGATGAGCCGGTCGAAGAAGAAAAGCCCGCGGAAAAACCCCTGGAAAAGAAACCCTAAAGGGGCCAGTGAGCTCAGATAAGCGAAAAGTAAGCTATCAGAGCGGGCACGATCAGCCAAAGCAGGCCCTTGACCAGAAAAAACATAAAACCGGCAACTCCGAGGCGTTTCACCCACTTTAAGAGCCCGGTTTGTTCGGTCTTGTCCGTCATTTTCCAAAGATACTCTTTTTGAAAACGGATTTCAACTACAAATCCGGCGCTTAACGGACCATATTGGATTTGATTCTAAACTCTCAGCCCTGTTCAAAGAATACTAGCCACGAATTACACCAATAACACGAATAAAAACCTCCTACTCTTATTCGTGTTATTGGTGTAATTCGTGGCTAAAATAGATAATATCTGACAGAAGGGAGCACCGTGCGATGCGCGTTTTTCGTATGAAAAGAAAATTAACATTGATCACCGTGTTGGCCGGGCTGCTGCTTTGTTTGACGGTTTCCCGGGCGCAGGAACGCATCCCTGCTCAAGAAATAATAAAAGAGGCTGATTTGATAGAACTTACCAAGCTCGATAAAACAATAAAACTCGATATACGTTATGCCACTGCAAATAATTTCGTGGGAAAACCCGTTTATCCCGAAGCCCGGGCCTTTTTGCAGCGGCCGGCGGCCGAGGCTGTCGTGCGCGTCCATAAAAAGCTGAAAGAACAGGGTTTAGGGCTTGTCATTTTCGACGGCTATCGTCCCTGGGCGATCACGAAACTGTTCTGGGAAGTGGTCAGTTTAGACCAGCGGAAATTTGTTGCGGACCCGGCGAAAGGCTCAAAGCATAATCGCGGCTGCGCGGTAGATCTGAGCATTTACGATCTGAAAACCGGCGCGCTGCTCGATATGCCCTCAGGCTATGACGAATTTACCGAGCGGGCCTCGCCCGATTACAAGGGCGCGACCGTTCTGCAGACAAAGAACCGCGAGCTGCTGCGGGGCTTGATGGAGGCCGAAGGCTTTACCGTCAACCCGAACGAGTGGTGGCATTTTGATCATCAGGGCTGGCAGGACTACGGAATTTATGATGTGCCGTTCGCAAAAATAAGGGACGCCGGTGAACTCGACGGCCTGGTGATCAGGCACGTGTATTTTTTGGGCAATGAATCTACCAGGGATAAAACTATTCGCAAGAAAGTTTTTCTAAGTGAAGGCGACCTTTTTGATATTAAGAATCTCCATAAAAGTGTCAGGGAAATTAACAAACTAAAACTTTTCGAACCCGTAACCGACCAGGATATTTCCTGGGTGATAGATAAAAAAAACAAAGCGGCGGATTTTGTTTTTCATTTTAAGGAAAAGAAAGAAAAACGAAGACGCGCAGAAGAGATACGAAATAACTAAAGGGCACTGCGAAGTTTTTGAAAGTGATCGGGTAAGTAATGTCGATTTTGATACGCGACACCTTCGTGCGTTTAGTGTGATTCGTGGTTATATCTTACGTGCTGTTTCAAAGGACTGGAATTAACCACGAAGCACACGAAATACACGAAACATTCGAACGCAAAGCGTTCGTGCGGGCAGGATGCCCGCGCTCCATCACTTCACCGTATTAATTTCCACATTATTGGTTTCCAGAGTGGTGCCGACCGCGCGGCGGTATTCGGAGATGGCTTTGTTGAGGGCGGTCTGGGCCTGGAGTTCGTTTCCGCGGGCGGCGACCAGTTCGTTCTGACGCTGCTGGACGAGGAAAACGGTCGAAGTGCCAGCGCGAAACTGGCGTTCTTCGCTGGCGTAAAGTTTTTCCGCCGCTTCGCGCGCGGCAGTGGCAGCGCTCAACCTGGCTTCGGCTGAGCGCAGGGCCTGCAGAGCGTTGCGCACTTCGGCTTCCACTCCCTGCTCGGTCTTCTTTTGCTGCACCTGGATCTGGTTTCCTTCCGCTAAGGAAGCGCCCAGATTTGCCTCCGCCACGGTGTTGCGCAGCGGTATCGAGATCGTCACGCCGACGCGATAGGTCGGAAATTCCTGTCCGAAAAGATTGCCGAGCGATTTGCCGATCCCGCCGATCAGAATATCAGGCGGCGGTGAATTTCCCACGCCGGTATTCGTACCCGCCAGGCCGGCCCCGGTGTACGCGCCGTAGAGATTGATCTCAGGTTTGGTCAGATCGCGCAGGTAGCGCGTGGCATAGCGATTTTTTTCCAAATTGATCTGCGCCTGGGTTAACTCGGGGCGATTTTTTAGCGCTTCGGCGATCGATTCCTGCAGCGTTATTTGCGGAGCCGCCAGATCCACAGGCGTGACCGGTGTGAGCGGGCGCGACCAGATATCCGCCGTCCGATCGGGCAGCAACAAGGTCTTTAAAGTGTTCTCCGCGCGCGTGATAGCTTCCTGCGCAATATAAACATTCTGTTCAAAGGTAGTCACCTGCACTTCGGCGGAAGTGATCTCGATAGGCGCCAGCACACCTTGTTTTACCAGCCGCTGGTTGCTTTCAAGCTGCAGCCGCGCCTGCTTTACGGCCTCGATCTGCACCTGCAGATTTTTCAGCGCAAAGGCAAGGTCCCAATAAGATTGCTCTACCTGGGCGATTATTTCCGTGGCGATGCGGCGAAATTCCACGTCTGAAAGCGTGACGTTCTTTTTGGCGATCTCAATATTAAAACGATTCTGATCAAAACGGAGCCCGCGCAGCAGGGGCTGCGTGTAACTAAAAACGAGCGACGACGGAAACTGAGGATTCAGCGTGGCAAAGACATTGTTGGTGACGTTTTTCGAAGCGGCAAAGGTCGCCTGGTACGAGCCGCCGGCGAAAGGTGAAAAACCGCCGAACGATGATGTACTGCTATAGAATTTTTGCTTGATGGAGCCATTGGCGCCGCCGGACACGGTCGAAGAGGTCGGCGTGGTACGGTTCTCGTAAAAATTATCCGACGTGAAAAGAGGATCATAAACACCGCGCGCGGCTTTGAAATTAAATTCCGCGATCTTTACATCGATACGCGACGAATCGATATCATTATTATTTTTTAAAGCCAGCGTAATTGCTTCGCGCAATGTCAGGGATAGTTGGTTTGTGTTGTCCACGCCGATACGGTCGACGCTCGGGAGCGGGCGGACCGGCACATTAATCTCGGGCGCTACGGGGGGCGCATCATCCGCCGGCGTAGCTTGCGGGGTCGGTGAAGGGGTCGGCACCGGGCTTAGCGTTCGCTGCGTTTCGTTTTGCGCCAGGATAACGACGGCCAATAGCGCGGCGAGAATCAGTATCATCGAAAGCCGCAATGCCGCCTGGGCGGCAAATGCCAAATTGCGAAGGCGGGACGCCTTCACGACAGCCCCGCCAGCTAATGCGACGGTGGCGCTACTTTCATTTCTACTTACTCGGTTCATGCTTAACAATATCGTCCCCGCCGAAATCCTCTTCCGTCTCGTCCGGTTTTTTCCGGGTGAACACACTCGCTGCCGCGCCTTTTAATTTTTGTTTTGCCATGCGGAAAGGCCAGGCGATATGTTGAAACAAATTCGATTCCCGAATGTCTTCAAAGAACGAATAAAAAACGGGTACCGCCAGCAGCGTAAGCAGCAAACACATGCTCTGCCCGCCAACCACCAAAATTCCGATCGAGCGGTTGGTCGCGGCGCCGGCGCCGCTGCCGACGATCAAAGGGATCATACCGGCGATCAGCGCCATGGTGGTCATCAGGATCGGGCGCAGGCGGTCGCGGTTGGCGCGGATGATGGCGTCATAGCGGCTCATTCCCTGCGCATGAAGATGGCTGGTGTGGTCTATCTGCAAGATCGCGTTCTTCTTAACGATGCCGAACAAAAGCAAAATGCCGAGCGCCGAGAATATATTCAAACGCTGGCCTGACATCAAAGTGGAAAGCAGCGCGAACGGTATCGACAGCGGCAGCGTGAGCAGGATCGTGATCGGGTGAATGAACGATTCAAACTGCGCCGCCAGAATCAGGTACATAAAGACGAATGACAGCAGAAATGCCAGCGCGAACGAATTGACCGCGCGCGCAAGTTCGCGCGATTGACCGGTCACACCCGTCTGATATTCAGGGCCCATATTGAGTTCCTGCGCATAGCCCTGAATGGTCTTAACGGCCTCTCCTTCCGAAGTAGAAGGAGCGACGCTTGCGGTGACGGTAACCTGGCGCTGGCGATTTAACCGCGCGATCGAGGCCGCGCTCTTGTCATCCTTGAAAGAAACAAGCTGGTCGAGGCTGACCAGGCCGCCCTTACTCGACGTCACCGTGAAATTTTTCATGTCCTGGCGCGTACGGCGGTAGGGTTCGTCCGCCTGCACATAGACGTCAAATTGATCCGTGCCTTCGCTGTAAGAAGAAACGCGCTGCCCGTTGGCAAAAACGTTGAGCGCCTGCGCGACATTGCCGGTCAGCACGCCGAGATCGGCGGCCTTGTTGCGGTCGATCGAGATCTGCAGCTCGGGGCTGGAAAGATCCAGCGAGCGGTCGGCGTCACGGAAATTCGGGTCCTGTTTGATGCGGTCAACGAGTTTTTGCGAGTATTCGTCCAGCTTGTCGATATCGGGTCCGGCAATATAAAAACCGGTGGATGAAGCGCCGCTGCGGCCGCCGATGCCGAGGCTGGCGCCGATCGACGACGTGCCGGAAACGCCGATGGTCGTTCCCGGCTGCGCATATTTTTTCACCATGTCGCGGGTCCGGTTAATAAGCTGGGCCTGAGAAAACGTGCGTTTTTCGACAGGAAGCAAACGAACGCTCACCTGCCCCGCATTAGGCGATCCACCGCCCGCGCCGGCCACTGACAGAGTATTTTCCACGCCGGGGATCTGTTCGCGAATGTCGCGCCCGATCCGGTCAAGCACGGACTGTGTGGCGGCCAGGCTGGTTCCCTGCGGCGCGCGGAAACTCACTTGGTAAAGCGATTCATCTTCTTCCGGCAAAAAATTGATGCCGACATAATTGTAAAGCGGATAGATCGACGCCACCACGATCACACAGATCACCAGCACCACCCAGCGGTGCGCCATCGCCGCTTTTAACAACCACGTGTAGGTCTTATCTATTTTGCTGTAGGCCCAGGATTCTTTGCTGTCGTGATGTTCGACGGCGGCCGTGTGTCCTGTTTCCAATTCTTCGGCAGTTTCCCTGTTACCGTTTTTCTTTCCGTTCTGTTTTTTAATACGCGGCTTGATCCAGCGCGCGGCGAGCATCGGCGTCAGCGTAAAAGAAACGATCAGCGAAACGGCGATGGCCGCCGCCGAGGTCAATCCGAAGGACGACATAAAACGTCCGACGATGCCGGTCAAAAATCCGACGGGAATAAAAACCGCCAGCAGTGAAAGCGTGGTAGCCAGCACGGCAAGGCCGATCTCTTTTGTCCCTTCGATCGCCGCTTGAAAAGGCTTCATTCCTTTTTCTTCGACAAAGCGGAAAATATTTTCCAGCACCACGATCGCGTCGTCGATCACGATACCCACCATCAGCGTCAGCGCGAGCATCGTCATTTGGTTGAGCGTATAACCGAGCGCGGCGATCACCGCGAAAGCGGAAATGATCGAGGTCGGAATAGCTAATGAAGCGATCAGCGTCGAGCGAAAATTCCACAAAAAGATAAAGACGACGACGGCCGCGAAAGATCGCGCCGAGAATGAGATGCTCTTCGATGGCGTGCAGCGACGTCTCGATAAATTCCGATTGATCACGGACGATGGCGATCTTTACGTCCGGCGGTAGTGTTTGCTGCAGCTGCACCATACGCTGTTTTACGCCCTGGATGACGGCGACGGTGTTAGCGCCCGATTGCTTGATAACGGCCAGCGAGACCGAAGGGTTTCCGTTCATCGAAACCGCGCTGTTCGCATCCGCGCCGGTGTCATCGACCCGTCCAAGATCGTTGATCTTGATCGGGTAGCCGTTTTGATTTTTGACGATGATCTCGCCGAAGCCTTCGACGGTGGTGATCTTGCTCAGCGTGCGCAGCGTGACGGAAGTAGCGCCTTCGTTCAGCCTGCCGCTGGGCAGCTCCTGATTCTGCGCGCTGATAGCGGAAGTAACGTCGTTGACAGCGAGGTTATACGACTTAAGCTTATTGGGGTCGAGATAAACTCTGACCTGGCGCGCGCGTCCGCCGAAAACCTGCACATCGCCAACACCGTCAACGGATTGAATTCTTTCCTGAATCTGCTTGGTGACAAACTGGGTCAGATCGACCACCGAACCCGGCTTGCTGATGGCGAACTGAATGATCGGGCTGGCGTTAGGATCCGATTTTTGCACGATCGGCGGATCGGCGCTTTCCGGCAATTGGCGCAAGGCGCTGCTTACCTTGTCGCGAACTTCCTGCGCGGCGACCTCAGGATCCTTTTCCAAAACAAAAGTGATGGTGACGTTCGAACGGCCGAGCGAGGAATTCGAGGTCATCTGATCGATGCCGGTGACGGTGTTGACCGCGCCTTCGATCACATCGGTCACCTCGGTTTCCATTTCCTGGGGCGCCGCGCCGGCGTTAGTGGTTTGTACCGTTACGGTCGGCAGATCGATGCGGGGAAAGCGGTCTACGCCCAGGGTAAAAAACGAAAAGCCGCCGATGACCGTTAGCAAAAGAACGATAACGGTGGCAAAGACCGGACGGTGAACGCAAATTTGAGCTAACCACTGCATAAAACTAGTTCAGGGTTCGGAGTTCAGGGTTCGAAGTTTAGTGCTCTACTCGTGCTAGCTAAACTTGTTTCCCTTAAAATCAGAACTTTTTAAATACCTCATAAAACCGCCCACTAAGCGTCCTGTTTCGGACAGCAATTTGTAGGTCTTATCAAATTGATCGGGTTGAATATATTGCTGGTCAAGGGCAACATACAATTGAGCCCGTGCCTCGGCACAAGATCCTTTTCGCAATACTTAAAAAATTCAAAAATTCCCGATTACCTTCTCGTTCAAATCCTTCAGCTATATTAGACATGATCGAAACCGAGGAACGGCGAATCTGGTCGCGCAAGCCAAAGTCTCGACTAAACTCGCCGCAGAGCTGAGTAAATATATTTGCTTAGTTGCTTCACGTGCTGATTTCCATGCCTCGATATTTTCAAAATTTTCAATTTTCGCCATGGGAGACGTATTTTCCTTTCGATCTTCATTTTTAATTAAGCAATAACTTTGAACCCTGAACTTTGAACTATGAACTCGGAACAATGCTGATCCTTGCCCCCTCGTAAAGTTGCTCCAGATTGCTAACCGCCAAAGTTTCATCACCCTGCAGGCCGGAAACGATCTGCCAGGTGTCATTTTCCTGTACGCCAAGCTGAACTACCTTGAGCCGTACCACGTCGCCGTCAACCGCAAAGACGCGGTACGACTGCGTATTGATGTCGGAATAGACTGCGCTCTTGGGCACAAAAACGCCTTTTTCGCCGCCGGGGCGTAAAATTCTCGCCGTCGCGAACATCCCTCCGCGCAGGGCGTTGTCGCCGTTCTCTACCTCGCCCTCGACGATCGCCGTGCGGGTACTCTGGTCTATCGAAGGATTGACCGCAGTGACCGTGCCGGCAAACTTACGGTCTTCCCATGCCTTTACCCCGAGCGAAATTCCCAGGCCGGGCCTGACGGACGGCACATCGGCTTCGCTAACGGAAAGCTGGGCTTTCAAAGGATTAGTGCGGACAAGAGTTATCAGCGGGGTCGAGTTTGATACGAATTCACCCAGGGCAACGTTGCGCGCGCTGATATAACCGGCGTAAGGGGATTTGACCACCATGTCTGCCACCGATTTTTGCACCATTTCCAGCTGGGTCCGGGAGGCATCGACTGCGACCTGCGCGTTTCTCACCGCCTCGTTACCCTGCCGGGCAGTATTTTTAGCTGCTTCCAGCGCCTGTTTGGCGCTATTGGTCTTGGCCCGGGCGGTATCGCGCGTCGTCCGGAACTGGTCGTAGAGAATAGAGGCTACATCGCCGGTCTCCACCAGCTCGCGATAGCGTTTCTCGTTGCTTTCCGCCAGCCTTTGTTCCGCTAAAGCCTGCTCGTAATTGGCGTTAGCGGCGCGAACCTCGGGGATGTTGTTGGCAATGAAATTCCCGTTGCTGTCCAAGCCAAGCTTGGCTTCGGCCTGCCTGACCGCCACCTGGGCCTGCCTTAGATTTACCTCGGCCTCTTTTACGCGAAGGCGCGCGTCGCGGTCGTCAAGCTTTGCAATGACAGTACCCTGGCGGACGAAATCCCCAATGTTTACCGGGGTGGAAACCAGTTTTCCGGCGACCAGCGGCGATACATCAGAAGTTTCATCGGCGATCAGGTTACCGGTCACCTGGATATAGGCAGGTAATTCCCTGGTTTCGGCTTTGGCGGTGGAAATGGTGATGACTTCGGCAGAGGTGTTCGAGTTGGAATTCGCATTATTCGCGCTTCGCGCGCCGCGTCCCCCCGAACCGCAGGACAGGGCCGAAAACGCCGCTGCCAGCGCAAAAAAGAAAAAAAAGGCCACCCAAATCGTTTTTGAGGCTCTAAACAAATTCATAATCGGATTTTTTGCCACGTCTAATGATACGGCAAACTTGCAGGCATAGTTTTACCAGTCATTCTACTCCTTAGTTAGACACAAAGAAAGACCCTCCGGTTACAGGTGATCGACGCTTTTTGATTAAAAAGAAACCATTTAGCGTGGTTGTAACCAACCCGCGAATTTTCGTGTCTAGGTCATTGAGGGACAATTAGCTCCCTGTGAGGATAAGTGAATTTTCCGAAAATCCTGCTAAAATCAAAGCCTGTTTCTTAAGAGGGCTGACACAAAGAGGGCTTTGAGCCGGGCTTAAAAGCGGTAAAGTGCCGCCGGCGGCCTTGGAAGCTGCAGCAAAAAGGACCTATTTGCCGGAAAATTATCACGAGCTATCCGACCTGGAATTGGTAAATTCCTCCCTGGCCGGTGACGAGATGGCTTTTGCCGAGATCGTCCGGCGTTACAGCCCGCGCGTCTTTCGTTTTGCCGGACGGTTTTTCCGGCAGCCGGCGCAGGTGGAAGAGATCGCCCAGGATGTTTTTTTGAAAGCGTTCACGCAGCTAAAGAAGTTTGAAGGACGCGGATCTTTGGAAGGATGGCTGACCCGGATAACGGTCAATACCTGCCTGAACACACTCAGGCACGGCAGGTATAACGCCGAGCAGACTTTTGCCGATCTGTCTGAAGACGAAGGTTCCTGGCTGGAAGAAAAGCTGCTGGAAGCTTCAGCCGGAAAACAGTTGTCCGCGGAAGACAATCTGATAGCGACCGATCTGGTTGACCGGACATTGGCAATTTTACCGCCGGACGTGCGTCTGGTTTTAGTGATGATCGACGGCGAGGGATATTCGATCAAGGACGCGGCCGCGGCCTCGGGCTGGTCGGAATCAAAGGTTAAGGTTACGGTTTTTCGCTACCGCCGCAAATTGCGCGAACGGCTCGAAAAACTTTTGAACAAGGATGGGGTAGAGAGATGAACGAACAGCACATCATTGAAAATTTAGACGCCAGGCCGATTGCGGAATTTAGCGAGACGGAAATTTCCCGGATGCAGGCGCACAGCGCCGAGTGCAGAGGTTGCGGAATTGCTTTGCGGGCAGCGCAGCGGTCGGCAGCCATTTTGAAATTTGAAGCAGAGCGCATCCCCCAGCCTTCGCCTTTCTTTCATATGAAAGTGGCGGCGGCGCTTAAGGAAAAGCATAACAACTTGCGGCCGGTTCTGGATCTGTGGAAATTTTGGCAGGCCTCAGGCGCGCTGGTTTCGCTAATGGTGGCGATGGTGGCGGTACTATTTGTTGCGGGCGCCGTCGCGCCGAACGCTTCGGGCAATGTAACCCCGTTGGCTTCCACATCCGATACGGCCGAAGCCGTCATTTTTGAACAGGACAATACTTTGAAAGATATTACGAGCGAACAGATCTTTCAGGAAATATACGAGAGATAGGGATATGGAAACTGAGATCAAAAGTAAATGGCAGATCAGATTGGTAACGCTGAGTATTTTTTTCCTGGGGGTGATGGCCGGCGTCCTTGCGCTTAACGTGTACAACGCGTGGTTCGCTAAGCCGCCGCAGCCGCTGACACGCGCTGAGCGCTTGCAGAAACTGGCGCAGAAGCTGGACCTGGATGAAGGACAGACCTTGGGCGTGCAGACGATATTCGGCGAGACGAGAGAAAAGATGCAGGTCTTAAAACAAGAGGACGAGCCGAAAGTGCGGGAAATACGAGACGAGATGGACGGCAAACTGCAAAAGGTTTTAAGCGGCGATCAATGGGAGAAATTCGTTAAGATCCGCCAGGCTAAAAGAGAAGAAGAAAAGCAGAGAAACGCGGAAAGATAACGCGGTAAGCTTTTCAAAGTTTGTGCGAGCTGGGGAGGCTCACACAAATCCGGCTTTGGCCGGGGAACAAGGGGTAAGGGCAGGTTCGCAAGAACTTGCCCTTTCTATTTTGGTTTTGCTATGAGGTCAGAACCCGAAGCGGTAGCGAGGGGTTTCTTTGCATTTGCGCGTTCGGTGGATGGCGCTCAAGAAGCAGTCGTTCTGCAGACGACGATACAGTACAGGGATATAAAACCCATCGCTACCGCCTCGGGTTCTGACAAGAAAACGCATCGGCTGACGCCGACGCTACTGACAAGAGAGAACCACCCCGTCACGCGAAGCGCGCGCCACCCCTCCTTTGTAAGGAGGGGAGTTTTTATAAACCTGCCTAAATTTTTTTAATGAATAAGTGCGCGGAAATTTTTTGGCGTCACGCCGATATATTGTTTGAAGCAGCGGATGAAATGGCTTTGATCGGCGAAGCCGCAGATACAGGCAATGTCCGCCATTGAGAGTGAGCGTTTTCGCAGCAGGCCCAGCGATCGTTCGACCTTTATCTTTCTTATATACTGGCTAAAGTTGCAGTGAAAGTATTTGGGAAAGTCGCGCGACAGGTGCGCCCAGTGCACGCCCAGCTCGGCTGATATTTCCAGCAGGGACAGCGGCCGGGTAGAATCATCGTGGAGGATCTCGTCAATTTTTTTGACCCAGCGCGGCCGCGTTGAAGCATCGACACCCTCAACGCCGCGCATTGTCTGAAAAGCTTCGAGCAGCAGCGCATCGATAGTGAGGCCCGAAGAAGCCGCGTCAAAAAGACAGGCTTCCTTGTAGATGTTATGTATCAGCAATTTTATCCCGGGATGATCGACCTGGGCCGTGGCCGGCAGATCGTTTAGCCGTACTTCGAATTTTTCGTACCACGCCGGGTTGATCTCAACCTGAAAACCGAAAGAAACGTCGCCGGATTTTAAGTTGTAATGAGGTTCGTGGGCGTTATGAAATAAAATTGAATTGGCCGAACAATGATAGGTTTTCCGCCGGTTGCTCTCAAGGCAATGGCCGGCGAGCGTGGTGGAAAAATACGGGTTGTCGTGATAATGCCAGTCAATGAATTTGTTTTCGAATTCAGTTTCAGTGACCGTCACATTTTCAAACAAACCGATCCGGTTATTATGTCCCGAAAAATTTCCTGTCTGGGAGGTGTTCATAAAACTAAATACCTTGTAAAAGAAACGATACGTTTCGTGTGTTTAGTGTGATTCGTGGTTTCGTCTTGCTGTTATTAAACAGAGGAAGAAGAAACTAACCACGAAACACACGAAACGCACCAATCAAATCACGCTGCTTAGTGAAACACCAACCCTACACCGATGCGAAAATTACTTAGCGTCGTATCATTAACAAAGATCGGGTTGTATTCGGCCTGGACCACACGGATCGACAAGCGCTTGGTCGCCCTGACATCGAGCCCGCCGCCGACCGCCGCGGAAAACCCGGTCGAGGAAAAACTAAAATCGCTGCATGCGGCCTGTACATCGCTGGGGCAATCGCCGCTAAGTGTCTGCCTAAACGTCGCGCCGCCGGCGAGCGCGTGGAAAAAAGGCTTGAATCTTTTCTCCTTCGTATTGTCTTTGACCTGGATCCCGGCCATGTAGGTGTAGACCGAAGTTTTGAACGAGAAATTCAAGACCGTATTCGGAGCAAATCCCGGGATCTGAAAATCGTCTTTTTTAAAGCCGCCGGAAAAGGCGCCTTTTATCCCGACCAGCCGGGTAAGATTTTTCGTCAGCGACACGTCAAAACCGTTTAAGGCCACGCTGTCGTTAAAGCCGCCGGTATCGCTTATTCTCTGGTGTAAAAAATTTACGCCGCCTTCGAGCTTGTGATAATCATCCTGCGCAAAAGCGAACGAAACATTTAACGCCGCGATCAAAAACATACATACGATCTTCATTTAGTAGTTTCCTTTAGATCAATTTTTACTTCAGGCGTATGGGTCGGTTCGATTATAAGATAAGTGGCCGGTTAGTTATAGAATAAATTTAACGTCCGACGCAAAACGCCGGATTTATCTGCCGGTAACATCCTGACAGATCACCGGTTAATGAAAACTTGGTGAGTTACTTAAGATCGGGGCAGATGCAAAAACAAAGAGCGGTTTCCCGCTCTTGTTTATTTTTTAGCTTACGGATCTGATGTTAAATGGGATCGCAGTAAGGGCCCGCTAAAGTGCAAATCGCATCCGGCGGCGGAACCGTTGGACAGGCTATATGTGCCTGCGTCCACTGGCAGTAAAACCATATATCCTTGTTCGGGAGCTTTATACAGGTGCGGCATTCTGTGGGCGGCGCTTTTTCGGCGCCGACCGTGACGATGAAACTCAGGCCGGAAAGCATGATGCTAAGTGTCAGCAGCTTAATGACGATCTTTCTTATGAACATTGTTTACTCCTTTTTTATGATGTTTTAATGACCGGGCCAGTACACGGGACACTGCTCCACGAAACCGCAGGACGCGTTGGCCGGCGGCGCGGGCTCCGGGTTGCTATGCGGCGGACAAAATGCCCCCTGCGGCGCGGTCCAGGTGCAATATTTTATCTGGCCGCCGACGTCGTAGCATCTCTCGCAATATTGCACGGCTGATACTTTTTCGGGATTGACCGTCAAAATAAACCCTAAACAGGAAAGCATTATGCCTAACGAGGCAAGCTTCACAAAAAATTTTCTTTTTAACATATAAGTTTACTCCTTACTACTTTTGGCAGACTCACTGCGGTATTTGCGATCTTAGTAAAAATATAATGTTGAAAGATAGAATGGTTTTAACACCGGCAGGCAAAAAATTTTTTGGCGAGAATTTTAATACATAAAGGGCAAGATATTTTCTCTTACCCTTTATTGATCTAATTATACTTACTTAAGTTATTCCGGGTCGCAGGTGGACGCCTAGAAATCGCAGGACAGGCTTTGCAGACAATCTTCCTGCATATGCGGCCCGGTCTCGCAGTTGCCTTCGGGCGTAAACCAGCGACAGGTAAGGTATATGTCCGGAATGGTCGGATGCGGTACGCACGATTGGCAATTCCACATGTTAGCGGATGTTTTTTCGGTGTTGGCCGTAACGATAAACCCCAGACACGAAAGCAGAACACTCAGCGCGAGCAACCTGGCAATAATTTTTCTTTTGAACATTTGTTTACTCCTTTAATTTCTTTAGCGCATCCACGCTCGGAAAGTGGGATAGGCATTTCAGAGCATAGGGAAATATATTTCGGAGATATAGAAGGGTTTTAACGTCTTCAAAAGTTGAGTTCAAGGTTCGAAGTTCAGAGTTTAAGGTTTAAAGAGTTTAGAGTTCGAACTTTAGCTTGTCTTTATTCTTAAACAAACAAACTAAAGCTCGAACTCTAATATTGAACTTTGAACCCTGAACTCTGAACCAAAGCGGAAACTTTGGTTTCCGCTTTTTTGCCTTATTCCGCGATGGGATTTCCGTCGGCATCCATTATGGTAATGGAATAGCCGAGCGTTTTTAGTTTATCTTCGATCACTTTCCGGTCACCTACGATAACGATCGACATCTTGGACGGGTCGAGATATTTATTCGCCACCCGGTTTACGTCGTCAACGGTAACGGCGTTTATCTTCTGGATGAAATCGTTAAAGTAACTGTCGGGCAGGCCATAAACCACCAGGTTTGAAAGCTGGCCGGAGATCTGTCCGATAGTTTCAAATCCGGACGGGTAACGCCGGATTATTCCCTGCTTGTTCTGTTCCAGTTCGCCGGCGCTGACCGGGATCGTACCGCGGATGCCGTTGAGTTCTTTCATGAACTCGACCACGGATTCCTTGGTAACGAGCCGTTTGCACTTCGGCGGAAGCGGAGAAGGGCCCCGCGCCGCGCCGGTATTGAAAGCGGCTGTAGGCGCCATAGGTGTAGCCTTTGTCTTCGCGCAGGTTGTTAAATAACCGGGCCGAACCGCCGCCGCCGAGGATTGAATTCATCACCTGCAGCGCATAGTAGTCCGGATTGCTGCGGTCGACGCCGACCTGCCCGATAGAAACGGACGACTGTGCCGCGTTGGGTTTATCGACCAGGTAGATACCCGGTTTACCCATCATTTCCGCCGCCGGCTCACTCATCATCGTGATATCACCGGATTTCCATCCGCCGAATGTTTTTTCGAGTTTCGGCATCAGGGTTTTGCTGTCTACGTCGCCGACGACGATCAGGGTCGCATTATTCGGACGATAGTTGGCGTCATAGAATTTCACCAGATCGTCGCGGGTCATCGCTTTAATGCTCTTTTCGTCGCCCGAAAGCTGGCGGCTGTAAGGCTGATTTCCGTAGAGCACCTTGTTGTAGACGACATCGGAAACCGCTGCCGGGTTTGATTTACGCTGGAAGAGCGCTCCCAGCGCGCGACGGCGAAGGCTTTCGAGTTCCGTGGCCGGGAAGGCCGGATTCATCACAACGTCCGAATAAATATCCAGGGCAGGATCCAGATTTTTCGTAAGGGTCTGCATTGATACGGTGTTTGAATCCCAGCCGGACCCGGGGAATACCGACGCGCCGATCGACTGCAGCTGATTGGCGATGTCATTTGCCGAACGGGTCTTGGTTCCCTGATTGAGCATATTCGCGGTCAGCGAAGCAGCCCCGGAGCGATCTTCCGGATCAAGCGTACCGCCGGACCTAAAGACCAGGTTCATCGAAACTATCGGCAGATTGTGCCGCTGAACGATCCAGACATTTAGACCATTAGAAAGCTTGGTCTTTTGAACCGGCGGCAGGGCAAACTTCGGATTGGGGCCCGGCTTTGGCAGCTTAGCCGCCTGCTCCGCCAATTTGGCGGTGTCTTTTTTCTTCTCGCCGGTGGAGGAAGGCTTGTTGGCGTCCGGGTTCATTTTCGGCGCACTTTTGCCCGGGAGAAAACTCATCACCAGGCGGTTATTTCCCAGGTATGTGTTGGCGACGCGCTGAACATCGGCGGCCGTAACCTTGCGGTAGCGGTCAAGATCGGGCTGGAAATAATCCGCCTGGCCTTTGTAGCCCACGTAAGAACTGATTCGCCCGTTTAACCCGAGCGAGTTCTGCAGGCCGTAAATTGATTGCGATTCGACACTGTTAAGCGCGCGCGCCATCTCTTCGGCGGTCGGCGGGTCTTTCTTGATGCGCTCGATCTCGACATTGATCTCTTTCTCGATATCATCGAGAGATTTTCCGCGCGCCGCGGTCGCGGTGACCTGAAAGACACCGGCGATCTCACTGGTATTGTTGCCGGCAAATGCCGTTTGCGCCAGCTCTTTCTGAAACACGATGTTGCTCAGAATGCGCGAGCCTCTTCCCTGCGCGAGCACCGAGCCGAGCATGTCCAGGGCGGCTTCGTCCGGGGCAAAAAGCGGGACCGAATGCCAGACCATATAAAGACGCGGAAGCGGGACCGTGTCTTCGTACGACTTGCGGACCTCGCCGCTGAGTTTAGGAGCAGCCGGATTGGGACGGTTGATCGGCGCAGCGCCTTTCGCGATCGTGCCGAAATATTTTTCTATCCATGACTTGGCCTGCTTCTGGTCGAAATCGCCTGAAAGCACCAGTATCGCGTTTTCCGGCACGTAATATTTACGGAAAAAACCCTTGACGTCATCCATCGAAGCGGCGGTAAGGTCTTCCATAGAGCCGATCGGCGTCCAGTTATAAGGGTGGCCTGCCGGATACATGATCTCCTGGATCCTTTCAGAGGACGTTCCGTAGGGTTGATTGTCGATGCGCTGGCGGCGCTCATTTTTTACCACGTCGCGCTGGTTGTCCAGTTTTTCCTGCGACATCGCGTCAAGCAGGCCGCCCATGCGGTCGGCTTCCAGATAAAGCGCGCGCTCTAAAAAGTTGGACGGAACGACCTCGTAATAATAAGTACGGTCTTCATCGGTCGTGCCGTTGAGGTTGGCGCCGGCTTCATCCAGCGGTTTGGAGTAATTGTCCTCGTAATTCTTGGACCCCTGGAACATCATGTGTTCGAAGAGGTGGGCAAAACCCGTTTTGCCGGTATCTTCATTTTTTGATCCAACGTGATACCAGACGCTGACGGCTACGATCGGAGTGGAATTGTCCTGGTGAAAAATGACCTTAAGGCCATTGGACAGCGTAAACTGCTGCATTTTGATCGGCGGCAGCTTTTCGCCGTTCTGGGCGTTTATTACAGTCGTCATTAAAGAGACCAGTAAAAGCAGACAGATCGATATTCTTTTAAGTCGCATAGCGCTCCTTGATGTAAATATTGTTTTGAAATAAAAACGGTACTGGTGAATAGACACTTCCGTCCTAAAACCGGTTACAGTTGTTATTGTTTTACGGGATATTTACCGGCCGGGTTTCACCGTGCATTCATTATCAGCCACTAATTACATAAATAACACGAATAAGAATCTTTAATTCGTGTTATTTATGCAATTAACGGCTAATATCCGCTATAAACACTGCAAGAGTTGGGTTTAGAGGAATTCTATGGGGTCGCTCCCAATCTTGCCAGGCCGGTTTTGGCAAAGGCATTGTTCGGGTCCAGTTTATAGGCCGTCTTGTAATCGGCGATGGCCAGGTCTTTTTGAGCTTTCTTTTCGTACACTTCGGCCCGCATAGCATAATTATGCGCCGTTTTAGGATCAAGCCTGATGCATTCATTTAAGTCCGCCAGGGAAAGGTCGTAATTCTTCTGGTTGTAGTAAGCGATACTGCGGTCTTTATAACCCTTGAAGTTCTTAGGCATCAGCTTGATCGCCTGGGTAAGATCGGCGACGGCCAGGTCGTATTGCGCCTTGGCGTTGTAGGACAGGCCGCGGTTGTCCCACGCGTCGTAATAGGCAGGATCGAGTTTTAGCGCCTGGCTGTAATCGGCTATGGCCAGGTCGTAATTTTTGCGCTTGTAATTTACATTGCCCCGCGCCAGCAGAGTTTTGGCCGCATCGGGTTTTAACCTTAAGGCTTCGCTCAGATCCGCGATCGCAAGGTCCCACAGCCCTTTATCGGAATAAGTGTTGCCGCGATTGTGCAGCAGGTCGGTGTTCTGCGGGGCCAGCTTTAACCCTTCAGTATAGTCCGCGATGGCGGCGTCATAATCACGTTTTTTCTGATAAGACAATCCGCGCTGCATGTAGGCATCATGCCGGTTCGGGGCTATTTTAAGTACCTCGGTATAGTGCACGATGGCAGCATCGTAGTTCTGGCTGAAGTAATTTGCCTGCCCGAGGTTATAGCGCGCCTCGACCAAATTCGGGTCAAGTTTGCCGGCCTGGGTATAATCGGCGATCGCCAGATCGTAATTCTTTCGCTTGAAATGCACATTGCCGCGGTTTAAGAAAGCTTTAACGTATTTCGGGTCCAGCCGGACAGCTTCGTTATAGTCGGCCAGCGCCTGGTCGTACATATTTTTGTCGTAATAGACCAGGCCGCGATTATGGTAGAGCTGCGCATCGGCCGGCGCTAACTTGAGCGCCTGGGTATAATCGGCGATCGAGGCATCATGATTTTTCTTTCTTGAATAGGCCAGGCCGCGCTGGAAATAACAATCGACAAAATCAGGTTTTAGTTTGAGCGCCTGAGTATAGTCGGTTATGGCGGCGTCGTAATTTCCCTTGTAGAAATACGATTGGCCGCGGTTATACCAGGCACTTGTGAAAGCAGGGCTGAGATTTATTGCCGCCGAAAAATTAGTTATCGCCTCATCGTATGACTTTTTGTCATAGTGAGCGAGGCCGGTTTTGAAGTATTGGTCGGCGGTCTGCGCCGTCATCGCGACAGCTGACAATAACAAAAAAAGAACGGGTAAAAGAATTTTTTTCATGACACATTGAACCTCTTATTAACAATCGCAGAAATTTTGCGTGATTCGTGTCATAAAATCGTGCTGCCTAAACGAATACCCAGGCGTGTCAGTAGCCCGACCGTGAGGAAGGGCGCATTTTCAGGAGCAATAAGCGCCCTTGCTAACGCGCGGGCTACGCGACACGATGAAATAATAAAGGGTGCGGTATTTCTACCACACCCTTTACTTTTTCCGGCACTTTTTCCGGTTGGATAAAGCGCGTTATTTGATCGGATTACCGTCCGTATCGAGATACGTTATAGAACTTCCCCAGCCTTCTATTTCTTTCAGCTTAGGTTCGATCACGCTCTTGTCGCCGACGATCAGGATAGCCATTTTATCCGGCGTCAGGTATTTATTCGCCACGCGATTTACATCCGCGGCGGTCACGGCCTGAATGTTCTTAATATAATCGTTAAAGTAAGTATCAGGCAGGCCATAGACTATCAGCGCCGAAAGCTGTGCGGAGATTCCGCCGACGGTTTCAAACCCGCCCGGATAGCGGCGGATCAGGCTCTGTTTGTTGTATTCCAGTTCCTGCGGCGTCACGGGAATCGCTCCGCGAATGCCGTTCAGTTCTTTCATGAACTCCATCACGGATTCTTTGGTGACGGCGGTCTGTACCTGCGCCGAGGCATCGAACGGGCCGGCTCCCCGGCGGAAACTCCAGCCGGTCCTGGCGCCGTAAGTGTAGCCTTTGTCTTCGCGCAGGTTCATATTAACGCGCGCCGAAAATTGCCCGCCGAGGATAGAGTTCATCACCGAAAGCGGAAAATAATCAGGATTATTTCGCGCTACGCCGACCTGGCCGATCGTGACCACCGATTGGGCCGCGCCGGGTTTGTCGATCAAATAAATCCCCGGTTTATCAAAGGCGACATCGGCCGGAACCTGTATTTGAGAAACATCGCCCGCTTTCCATCCCGCCGAGCGCTTTTTCAAGTTTCGGTATCACAGTTTTACTGTCAACATCGCCGACCACGATCAAGGTCGCGTTGTTCGGGCGATAAGACGCCGAGTAAAATTTCTCAAGTTCTTCACGGGTGATCGCGTTTATCGAAGTCTCATCCAGCGATCTGCCGTACGGGTGGCCTTTTCCATAAAGCAATTTACTGTAAGCGGCGCCCGCGATCGCGTTGGCGTTGTCCTTGCGTTGGAGCAAACCGACCAGCGTCTGTTTGCGCAGGGTCTCAAGCTCGTCCGCCGGAAACACCGGGTTCATTATCACATCGGAATAGATGTCGAGAGCGGCGTCCAGATTTTTGGTCAGCGTCTGCATCGTGACATTTGCCGAATCCCAACCCGAACCAGTTCCGATATTTACGCCGAGAGCGGAAGTCTGATTTGAGATGTCGACCGCGCTGCGGGTTTTCGTCCCGTTATCCATCAGGTTTGCGGTAAAGGTAGCAAGTCCCGCGCGGTCCGCCGGATCGGACGTGCCGCCGGTATTAACCACCAGGTTCATGGATACGATCGGGAGCTCGCCCTGTCTGACCAGCCAGACGTTTAAGCCGTTGGCGAGTTTTTTCTTTTCGATCGAGGGCAGAGTTATCTTTGGGTTCGGCCCGTCGGGCGGAAGATTGGCGGAGTAATCTTTTTTCTCCCCGGCTTTCTTGGCAGGGGCCGAGGTCGGGCGATTGGCCGCGGTGTTTCCCTGTGAAGCGGCCTTTTCCTTGCGCGGCACAAAGCTCATTATGAAGCGGTCGGGGGTTAAATAAGTTTTGGCCACGCGCTGCACGTCGGCCGCGGTGACTTTGCGATAGCGGTCAAGATCGGCCTGAAAATAATCAGCTTTGCCGACGTAGGTGTTGTAGTTATTTATCTGGTCTGCTTTACCCAAAACGGTCTGCATACCATAGATGGTTTGCGCCTCGATGGAATTAAGCGCGCGCGCCATTTCTTCGGCTGAGGGCGGCTCGGCTTTAAGCCGTTCGATCTCGATATTGAGTTCTTTTTCTATCTCGTCAAGCGTCTTGCCGGGTTTGGCGGTGGCTTGTACGATCACCATGCCGCCGGCTTCGAGAGTGTAAGGAAATATGCCGGCGTTTTGCGCGATCTGTTTTCCGTAGACCAGGTTGCTCTGAAAACGCGAACCTCGCCCGTCGGAAAGAACGCTGCTCATAACATCAAGCGCCGCTTCATCGGCCGCGAAAAACTTCGAGCCCTGCCAGGCCATATAGATACGCGGCAGCTGTACGGAATCTTCAAAGGTTTTGCGCGTTTCACCCGCTACGGCCGGGCGCGCGGGGTTTGGGCGGACGATCGGAGTAGTGCCTTTGGGGATCGGGCCGAAATATTTTTCCACCCAGGTTTTGGCTTGTTTCGGATCGAAATCGCCGGCGATCACCAGCGAAGCGTTGTTCGGCACATAATATTGACGGAAAAAAGCTTTTACATCATCCATCGAAGCGGCGGTCAGGTCATCGAGTGAACCGATGGTCGTCCAGCTATACGGATGAGTGGTCGGGAACATCTGCGCGAAGATCTTTTCAAACGCCGTTCCGTACGGCTGGTTGTCATAACTCTGGCGGCGTTCGTTTTTTACCACATCGCGCTGGTTGTCTAATTTTTCCTGCGTCATCGCATCGAGCAAACCGCCCATTCGGTCGGCTTCCATAAAGAGCGCGAGTTCGAGAAAATTAGACGGCACTACTTCAAAATAATTGGTGCGGTCCGGATTGGTCGAACCGTTAATGGCCGCGCCCGACTTCCTGCAGCGGCTTGAAATAATCGTCGTTATAATTTTTCGATCCCTGGAACATCATATGCTCGAAGAGGTGGGCAAAACCGGTGCGTGCCGGCAACCTCGTTTTTCGAGCCGACGTGGTACCAGACATTGACCGCCACCACCGGCGTCGAATTGTCCTGGTGCATGATCACGCGCAGCCCGTTAGGCAGCGTGAATTCCTGGATCTTGATAGGCGGTAATTTTTCACCGTTTTGTGCGGAAATAGTCGTTGTCATAACAGAAATTACAATAAGCAGACCAATAAAAGCTTTACCGATTCGCATAGCAAACTCCTTATTTTCAATATTTGTAAAAGCTGCCGTTGTCAGTAGCGCCTGCGTTAGCAGATGCGTAAAAAGCTACAGGCAACGCACTCGCTGACGCAAGCGCTACTGACATGAGCGCGATGAATCGCGCTTTGCCGGCAAGAGCCCAAGCTCCCAGGTTTAAACTGCGGTTTTATTTCCTGAACTTTTTAGATCTCAACCTTGGCGAGCGCCGCGATCTTGTCCCGTTTGGAAACCACGACCCCGCCCGGCTTTTCAACCGTAACGGCAAACATCTTTGGTTTTGAAGCCTTCAATTTTGCGTTAATTGGAATGATAACATCTCCGCCATTCCCGATGTCAAAAGTTCCGCCGTCGATGGGCGTCTTTTCATCCTGGGTTTCGTCGAAGATCCATAGTTGGTAGGTTTGCTTATCCCGGTCATTGACCGGCAGCCCGCGAAAACGCATATAGCCCGCTTGTTTCGCGTCGCTCCAGACGACATCGCCCGCGATCTCCTGCACGGTCTTGTCGTTTCCAACGGTCCATTTGGCCTGTATGACATCGCCGCCGGAATCTATCAGGCGCTGGCGCATTTGCGCGGGAGTCAATTTTTCTTCAAGCGGCGGTTTTTCCGCGATCGGGGGCATCCCGAGCCGGGTCATCCAGACATTGACCGCCAGCGCGATACACGCCGCCGCGGCCGCTGCCCATCCGATCCAATTCCAGTTCCAGAAAGAGGTTTTTGGCTCGGTGTAGGAAACTTGCCGGACCGTTTTCATCGAAGCTTGGGGGGTGTCGAAGATCCGGTCGGCATCCGCCAATATCCTGGCGTGCAGATGTTCGGGAAGAGGTTCGTTTGTTTTCAGATCGATCATACTGATCGCCGCGGCCGCCATTTCAAAAGATTCGTCTTCTACTGCGGAAACGGCTATCAATTCATCGAGTTGTTTTTGCTCTTTCGGATTTAACCCCTCGGAAGCTTTTTTGCTCAGGAGGTCGAGCATCAATTCGTCATTCATATCGATACCCCTCCCGCGTTAGCCGTATTGTTCGTATTCACTAATCCAAGATATTCCCTTACTAATGTCAGCCCGCGACGCGCGTGCGTTTTTACCGTTCCGAGCGGCATCCCGGTCGCGTCGGATATTTCCTGGTGCGACATTCCCTGCACGATCGAGAGTTTGAGTACCTGCTGCTGCTCAGGCCGCAAGGTATTTAGCGCCTTCACCGCTTCCCTGGCCTCGACGGTCGTTTGCAATTCCTGATCGAAACGATTCGCCGGCTCGCTTACCATATCTTCGATCGAGTCGGTCGCGATGCGGCGATTCGTGTAGCGGATGCGGTCTATCAACCGCCGCCGCGCGATCATCGCGATAAAGGTCGTTTCCGAAGCCTGCTGGGGATCGAACCTCGCAGCGTTTTTCCAAACATCGATAAATATCTCCTGCACGGCGTCCTCGGCGTCATCCTGATTGATGCACAGCTTTCGCGCCAACGACCAGATAAGGCCGCCGTAGGTCTTCAGACAATCCTGGACGGCAGTTTTATCTCCTGAAGCGATTCGTTTTAGGACAGCCTGAGCCACAATTGAAAAGCCGCGTTCATCCTCTCTAAGCTACCTGCGTAGGTCTTTTTGCAGCCGGAACGAGTTTAAACTTCCGGACATCCTTTATATTCGCCGGATATTTACAGTCGGTTTTAAAGCTCCGGGTCGATCTTTCTTATTAATAAGATAAACCAGGCGCTCATGATTAGCCACTAATCACACAAATAACACGAATTAAAGACCCTTATTCGTGCTATCGGTGATTTTTTGTGCGCAATAATTTTGAAATGATAAAAAGAAGCAAAAGCGTGAATGTGGTCGCTGCCGAAAGCAGGCAGAATTGGCAAAAGGCGCCGATAACGTAAGCCTGCAGGTAGGTCAGCCAGGCGGTAAAGATAAACATTAGAACGACCTGGATTCCGTACACCTTCCAAAGCGCGCGGCTGCCAAAAGCGGTCAGCAGCGCCAGCGAAAAGGCGATAAGATAAGCGAGCGCGCCTAACAAAGAAAGCGGGACACCGTAAACCTCGGCATAAGGGCTGGTCAGCACGAGTTCGCAGCCCTGCACGATGCTGCATGGCGGAATTTCGTTCTTGTAATGCTCAACCGTGAGGTAGACGGAATCTCCCAAACCGACCAAAGCAACCAAAGCCGCCAGCAAAGGGATGATGGCGACTTTGGAAGTAGAGTTTAAGTTTTCGTTCTGAGTGCTCATTGAGCGTTACGATTGGAATTTGAAGCGGCCGGCGCGGCGCTCTTTTGCAACTCGGTTTCGATCACCTGGCGAAGCAGGTCGATCTTTACGACCTCGTCGTTGTTCAAAAGACGGCTGCCGTTTAAAACAACCGAAGGAGTTGAGCTAATGTCCAACGCCTTACCGCGGTTCATATCAGCTGCGACCCGCGCGGCAGTTACCTGGCTGTTGGTCATATCCTCTTTGAATTTTTCGACATCGATCCCGATAGATTTTGCGTAATCGGTAAAAGTATTGCGCGCATCATTTTCAGACTGCACCGTCCACACCTTCTGATTACTAAAGATCATATTCTGCATTTCCCAAAACCTGCCCTGGATGCCGGCTGCCTCAGCAGCGCGGGCGGCGTTGTAGGAATTTTCGTGCCCTTTTATCTGGAGCGGAAAGTGACGGTAGGTAATCTTGATCTTTTGCCCGTAGCTTTTTTCGATCTCTTTTAAAGTCTGATGAAAATTGGCGCAGGTCGGGCAGGAAAAATCAGCGAACTCTTCCAGCGTGATCTTGGCCGCCGGGTCGCCTTTCGTCCAGGCAGGCGATGCTCCCTGCGGAGCCTTATTAAGAGTATCGATAAAGGCGGCAGCCTGTTTCGTGGCCTTGTTCGAAATGTTGCTGTTACCACTATTGGACGCAGGGCTCGGAGTACGAAACAAAACCACACCGCCGACGACCGCAGCGATCACTACGATAATGATGATAATAATAGGTAAATTCTTGTTCATTTTGCTGTTTTTGCTTTTTCACGCTTTAGGTCTGTCCGGCGTGATTCTAAGATATCCAGATTTTCTTTGACCTTGTTGTAAATTCCGTCAGCGTCCAAGGCCGTATTTCGCGAGCAAAAGTTTCGGGTCGCCGTGCGTGATGATCCGGTCGGGAACGCCCATTCGCACGACTTTGACCTGATCCTGCAGCCCGTTCTCTTCCAGCAGTTCCATCACCGCCGAGCCGAATCCGCCCGCGAGATAAGCTTCTTCGACCGTGACGATCAGGCGCTTGGTCTGTGCCAGCGCGAGGATCAATTCGGCATCGAGCGGTTTGACGAAGCGGGCGTTGACGACGGTTGCTTCGATGCCGTCTTTTTCCAGATTTTCCGCGGCTTCCATCGCCGGAGTAAACCATCGAGCCGTAGGCCATGATCGCAACCTCGCCGCCGTCGCGCAATATCTCCGCCTTGCCGATTTCAAGCTGTTTTGGCGCGCGCGCTGATATCGACGCCGAAACCGTTGCCGCGCGGGTAGCGCATCGCCGCCGGGCCCGGGTGTTCGATCGCCGTCAGCATCATATCGCGCATCTCGGCTTCGTCTTTCGGCGCCATCAAAACGATGTTCGGGTAGCCGCGCAGATAAGCGATATCGAGCAGGCCGTGATGCGTCGGCCCGTCAGCGCCGACGATTCCGGCGCGGTCCATCGCAAACGTGACGTTTAGATTCTGCAGGCAAACGTCGTGAATGATCTGGTCGAAAGCGCGCTGCAAAAATGTCGAATAAATCGCGGCGACCGGCTTTAAGCCTTCGCACGCCATTCCCGCGCAAAACGTGATCGCGTGCTGTTCGGCGATGCCGACGTCAAAAGCGCGTTCGGGATGTTTCACCAGGATCTTATCGACGCCCGTCCCGTCCGGCATCGCGGCCGTCAGCGCGACGATCGACGATCCTTGTCCATCAGCTCGCACATCGTTTTGCCGAAAACTGCCGTGTAATGCGGCGGCGCGGGCTTGCCGGATTTAGATCGCTTTGCCGGTCTCCAGGTCGAAAGGTCCGGTCGCGTGATAGGCGTAATAATTTTTCTCCGGGCTCGGGAAGCCTTTTCCTTTTGTCGTCAGCGCGTGAACGATGACCGGACCGTCGTCAACCTTTTTTGCTTCTTCGAGCGCGCGCACCAGCGAACGTGATGTTATGCCCGTCGACGTAGCCGATGTATTTAAACCCGAGTTCATTGACCAGCGCGCCCGGCAGCACCGCCGCGGCAATCGCGTCCTTGACAGTTTTGGCCGCCTTGCGCAGCGCGCCGCCGAAACCCGGAACGGCTTCGAGCGTGTCGCCGATCTCTTCTTTCAAGTGATGGTAGCTTTGCGCTTCCTTGATGCGGTTCAGATAACGCGTCAACGCGCCGACCGCCGGAGCGATCGACATTTCGTTGTCGTTGAGCAAAACGATCAGCCGCGTTTTTAAATGGCCGGCCTGATTGATCGCTTCCATCGCCATGCCGCCGGCGAGAGATGAATCGCCGATCAGCGCGACAACGTGAAAATCCTCGCCTTTTTTATCGCGCGCGATCGCCATGCCGAGCGCGGCCGAAAGCGATGTCGAAGCGTGGCCCGCGCCGAAAGTGTCGTATTCCGATTCGTCGCGCCGCAGAAAACCGCTAAGCCCGCCATATTGTTTGATCGTATGAAGCTGGTCGCGGCGGCCGGTCAGGATCTTGTGCGCGTAGGCCTGGTGGCCGACGTCCCAGACCAGGCGGTCGTCCGGCGTGTCAAAAACATAATGCATCGCCACGGCGAGTTCGACCGCGCCGAGCGAGGCCCCGGTATGGCCGCCGACGCGCGAGGTGGTTTCCAGAATAAACTGGCGCACTTCATCAGCCACGGTCTGAAGTTTGTCTAAGGGCAGCTTTCTCAGATCTTCCGGCGAATCGATAAAAGGTAAATATTTCATCATTAACTAAATAGCAACATTAAAGTTCGCATTTTAACGCGGCATTTGGCAAATGTTAAATGGCCAATAGGCCGGAAAGTGAAAAAAATCAGACCAAACCGATAGTTCAGGCATCAAAAGTAGTGAACCGGAGAACGGTTATCAGCCCGTCTCAAAAATATAATCAGAGAGGTATACGTTAGAAAAATGACAGTTAGAAACAAATTATTCACGGTTTTGTCTTCATTTTTACTGGTTTTTGCGGTGGGCACATTTGCGCTTGCCCAGGAAACCACGACCAAGCAGGAAGATAGCAGCAAGCAGGATAACCAAAAGGTGGAAAAAGGCTTCGGACACCGGGGCGGGCATGGTAAGGGTGGCCGTCATGGATTCGGTAAAGGCTTTGGCCGCCACGGCGGAGGTATGCGCGGCGGTTTCCACCAGCTGAACTTAAGCGAAGACCAGAAAACCCAGCTGAAAACACTGCACGAGTCTTTCAGAGCCAGCAACAAGGCGACTTTTGAGGAAATGCATACGCTGTTTCAGCAAAAGCATGACAAGACCATCACCGCCGATGGTGAAGCCCGTATAAAGGTTCTGGGCGAGCAGATGAAAGCGGCCCACGAACAGCTTCGTGCCACCTCGATGACTCTGCTGACCGCGGAGCAGAAAACCCAGCTCGAAACCCTTAAGGCCGAGCGTAAACTTAAAATGGAAGAGCGCCGCAAAATGAGGCAGTCACGCCCCAATACCACGGCGCCGCAGACAAAAGAAAATTCCCTGTAAGAATTTCTCTTGACCAAAATGAAAGAGAGGCGTAGGCAAATTGCCCGCGCCTCTTTTTTTGGCGTTAAATCGGTACAATTGTTTTGATAGGCTTACGGGCATGGAATATGCAAAAGCGAAGTCAGCGAAGCTGACGACAGAGTTTAACTACAGGTGAGCGCAGCGAAACCTGTAGTACGGCGGCCCCAAATGTATTTGCCGCGCGCGACGAGAATTTTTAATTTCTCGTCACGCGCGGCTATGTTAATTATGGCCTGTGCTCCAGGCTGACGCCTGGAGTTAAACTCTACCGTCCGCTGCGCGGACTCAATGCTAAGCTAAAAACATATATGCATAAACGCATATATAATTAACCGATCTTATCCAGTGCCTGACCCAAGTCCGCGATCAGATCTTCGACAGCTTCAACTCCTACCGAAAGCCTGATCATCCCATCAGTAATTCCCGACTTTAATCTCACGTCTCGCGGGGTCTTGGCGTTGGTCATTGAAGCAGAATGCTGGATGACCGTTTCCACGCCGCCTAGGGAGGTTGCAATGTGGCAAAGCTCGAGGCCATTGAGCAGGGCGATACCGGCTTCAATACTGCCCACATCGAAGGAAACCATTCCGCCAAAGCCGCGCATTTGTTTTGCCGCGACATCGTGGTTCCGATGCGAACTTAAACCGGGATAATGCACGGCCGATACCTTAGGATGCCCGGATAAGAACTCGGCGATCTTCATGGCATTTGCGTTGTGGCGTTCCATTCGCAGAGCCAGTGTTTTGATACCGCGCAGGACGAGCCAGGCAGTTTGCGGCGCGATGTTGCCGCCAAAAAGCAGGGTGGTTTTATAACGCGCAATATCGATAAGCTCGCGGCTTCCGACCAATACTCCTGCCGTAAGGTCGCTGTGGCCGCCCAGGTATTTAGTGGCGCTGTGCGCAACCAGGTCCACACCCATATCAAGCGGCGTCTGATTAAAGGGGCTGGCGAAAGTATTGTCGATCAGCGTGCGGATATTATGGGCCTTTGCCATTTCTGCCACGGCCGCGATATCGGTGATCTTAAGGATCGGGTTCGAAGGCGATTCCAGGTGAAAAAGCTTTGTCTCCGGGCAGGCGGCCGCGGCATAGCTTTCGGCATCCGTGGCGTCCACGTAGGTGACGGAAACCCCTAAGCTCTCCTGCAGATAATCAAAAAGCTTTTGCGCGTTGGCGTAGATCCCTTCCGGCGCGACGATATGATCGCCCGCCTTGACTACAGAAAGAACCCCCGCGCTTATCGCCGCCATCCCCGAGGCAAAGGCCAGCGCTGCTTCGCCGTGCTCAAGCTGTGCCATGGCTAGCTCCAGCGCTTCCTGCGTGGGATTGCCCAGGCGGCCGTAGAAATAACCTTCCTGCTCGTAATTGTGAATGCGGCGGCCTTCCTCGGCATCTTCAAAAGCGTAGAGCGAGGCATTATAGATAGGCACCGATACCGCGCCGTAATGTTTGGAAAGATCGTCGCCGGCGTGTACCGACCGGGTGAAGATCGAGATATCCTTTTTCATATCTGTTTGTCCATATGTTTATTTTCAAAATAAGTTAGAGCGCTTATATCAGGGTTATCATACTTAGCTTCGCGCGGCCTTGCAATAATGGCGGCTTCATCAGTGATCCGAGGCATTCTCTGATAAAATAATAATTATATATACGAATAAGCATATATATCTTCGACGGGATAGACGGGATATATTTGACATCCCATATATGAGTGTTAATATTAGGGCGTCATGGCTCTGCCCAAAACACTCAACCAACTCGAATCCTTATTTCTGGCACTGGCCGATAAAACCCGCTTGAGGATACTTAACCTGATCGGCGAAGACGAGATCTGTGTAGGGCATTTGGTAGAGGTACTGGGCGAGAGCCAGCCCAAGGTATCGCGCCACCTGGCTTACCTGCGAAACGCGGGATTGGTTACCGTTCGCCGCGACGGCAAATGGATGCATTACCGGATCGGAGAACAGGAAAATGAGATCGCCGCGGAGATGCTTGAAGACCTGATAGCCGGGCTAAGCGATCAGGAGCAGATGCGAAAAGAACGCCGGCGGATGGAAGAGATCGGCGGTGTCACCCAAAAGACCGTCAAACCGAAAAGAGCTGCCGCCGCCCGGCCGCAAAAGAAGATAGAAAAAGTAGAAGATTATGTAGAACCGGCAAGAGACTTTTTACCCTCCCAGGAAGAAGCTCAAGAGGAAGAATCATATCCCACCGAACCGGAGATTCGTCCCTATCAGAGACAAGAACTGGAAACGTTTTTATTGTAGCCCGGCTGCCCATTTTGAGGCCCGCCATTACTTCGTGTGTTTAGTGTGTTTCGTGGCTAAACTCTTATTGCGGTTTGAACCAAAGCTTAACCACGAAGCACACTAAACACACTAATCAGAGCCGCTAATTTTTTCACATCCAGCTTTGCGGCGACGCCACTTTAAAAGCTAAAAGGCGGCCGATTGGCCGCCTCGAAGATATGCGAACGAGTGAGTCCGCGCTCCTAAGTTAAAAACTACTTATTAATTCCAAAGAATGACGAAGCGGTTGTTGCCAATCTTCGTTTACCGCGTCCGATCATACTTTCCATTCGTTTGAAAAGCTGCCAGTGGGCCATGTCATCAAAAATGGAATAGAAGACCGGTACTGCCAGCAGCGTCAGCATCAAACACAAACTCTGCCCGCCCACGACCAGCACGCCGACGGAACGGTTGGTTCCGCTGCCGGGACCGCTGGAAACGACCAAAGGCATCATACCGGCGACCAGCGCGATGGTGGTCATCAGGATCGGGCGTAAGCGATGGCGGTTGGCGGTGATGATCGCATCATAGCGATTCATGCCGCGCGAGCGCAGCTGATTGGTGTGATCGATCTGCAGAATAGCGTTCTTCTTTACCACGCCGAAGAGCAGCAGCAAGCCGAGGCCGGAAAAGATATTAACATTCTGATTCATTATCAACAGCGAAATGATGCCGAAAGGTATCGACAGCGGCAGCGAAAGCAGGATCGTGATCGGGTGAATAAAGCTTTCAAACTGCGCCGCCAGCACCATGTACATAAAGATGAATGACAGCAGGAAAGCAATCAGGAAATAGAAGCCTGCTTTGCCGAGTTCTTTTGACTGGCCAACGTAGCCGCTCGAATATCCCGGAGGCAGATTTAGCTGCTTGACGGCATTGTCGATCTCAGACTGAATATTGGTCTGTGACATTCCCGGGCGCGTGTTCGCCAGAATGGTAACCTGGCGCTGGCGATTAACGCGGTCGATCGCGGCGGGGCCGGTGCCTTCCTGGATCTTCACTACGTTATCGAGCGTGGTGTATCCATTTTTGACAGACGGAACGATCAGGCGTTTAAGTTTTTCCTCGCTGGTGCGAAATTCCCCGATCGCGCGCACGCGTACCGGATACTGATCGGCATCGGCATTAAAGGTGGAAACTTCCTGCCCTTCCATAAAAATGTTAAGGGCTTGGGAAACATTTGCCACGCTGACGCCGAGGTCGATTGCCTTGGCGCGGTCAACGGAAAGACGCAGTTCAGGTTTTCCGCTGATCAGGGTTGTATCGGCGTCGACAGCGTCGGGCACTTGTTTTACTTTCTCGAGTATCTGTAATGAATACTGCTCCAGAACTTTCAAGTCCGGGCCGGCAATAAAAAACTGCACGTTGGCGCTGCGAAAACCGCCGCCGGAAAAAGCCTGCACCGGTTGAACGGAAGTGCGCAGTTCGGGTGGAAAGTTCTTTATGATATCGCGCGATACGATCATCAGGTCCTGCTGTGAACGGCTGCGCGTGCTGAGATCGGTCAACTTCACATAGATCGAAGCGCTGTTAACTAATTTCTGTTGATCGCCGCCGATGGTGGTCAAGGTATCGGTCACTTCCGGCATCTTGCGTACTTCGCCCGCGATCTTTTCCACCAGCGCTGAAGTTGCCGCTAAGGTGTAACCTTCCGGCGCGCGAACGGAAATTTCAAATTGATTTTGATCGTCCGTCGGCAGGAAGTTTTTTCCGACAAAGATAAACAAAGGGAAGATGCTGATCACCGCTGCCAGACATAAGAGCAGGATCACCCAACGATGCCCCATCGAGAATTTAAGTAATTTTGTGTAGGTGCCGTCGATGTAGCGGTAAAACCCTCGTTCGCGGCTTTCGCCGTGTATCTCTTCATCAGCCGAATTTCGCATCATGCCGTCGCCCCAGATCTCTTCTTCGGAAAGCTTGGGCTTTTGCTTATGCTTGACCTTGATAAAGCGCGCGGCCAGCATCGGCGTCAGTGTAAATGAAACGATCAAAGAGATCAGTACGGCGAAGGCTGAAGTTAAACCGAAAGCGGACATAAAACGTCCGACGATGCCGCCCATAAATCCTACGGGAACGAAAACGGCGAGCAGGGAAAGCGTGGTCGCCAAAACCGCCAAACCGATCTCGCGCGTTCCTTCGATCGCGGCCTCATAGGGCGACATGCCTTTTTCTTCGATAAAACGAAAGATATTTTCCAGCACCACGATCGCGTCGTCGATGACGATACCCACCATCAAGGTGAGTGAAAGCATCGTGATCTGGTTCAGCGTGTAATTCATCGCATACATCAATCCAAAGGTAGAAATGATCGATGTCGGAATAGCGATGGCTGCGATCAGGGTCGAGCGAAAATTCCAGAGAAAGACGAACACCACGATCGCCGCAAAGAACGCGCCTTCGATCAAGTGGGTCTCGATCGATTCGACGATGCGCGGATAAACAGGGAATTGTCCGCCAGGATCTGAATACGGTAACCGCCGGGCAAGGTGTCTTGAACTTCCTTAAGGCGAGCTTTGACCGCTTCGGCGGTAGCGACAGTGTTGGTGCCGGATTGCTTATAAACGATCAGCGTTACAGCCGGCTGGCCGTTAAGGCGCGCTTCGGTGCGCGATTCTTCCACGCCGTCTTCGACATAGCCGATATCTTTTACCTTGACCCCGTAGCCGCCGCGGTCGGCGATCACGATATTGTTAAACTGCTCGGGTTTGGTCAACCGGCCCAGCGTGCGAACGGTCCTTTCCGTCGCTCCCTCGTCGACGCGTCCGCCGGGAAATTCCAGGTTCTGCGCTTTAACGGCGGCGGTGACATCGGTCGTGGTGACGTTATAGGAGCGCATTTTGTCCGGATCGACCCAAACCTGGATCTCGCGGTCGCGGGTGCCGACCATTATCACCTGGCCTACGCCGTTGATTGATTCGATGCGTTCCTTGATCTTTTTATCGGCGATCTCCGTTACTTCGCGCAGGGAAGCAGGCGCCGACACGGCAAATCGCAGCACCGGCGCGGCGTCGGTATCGAGCTTTTGCACGAATGGTTTTTCGGCTGTTTCGGGCAAGTCGGAAATGACGGTGTTGACCTTTTGCTCAACTTCCTGGGCGGCCACGTTAACATCTTTATCGAGCAAAAACTGGACGAAGACCTGGCTGACGCCTTCAACAGAAGTTGAGCGCAATTCGTCGATACCGCTGATGGTATTGACCGCTTCCTCGATCTTTTGCGTGATCTCGGTTTCCACCTCCTCCGGCGAAGCACCGGGGTTTACCACCGTGACGGTCAAGGTAGGAAAGTCGATCTTTGGGAAAAGGTCCACGCCAAGAGAAAAGAACGAAAAAGCGCCGACGACGGTCAAAGACAAAATGATCATCGTGGCAAAAACCGGACGCCGGACACATAATTCAGCTAACCATTGCATAAAAACACCCTATTTATTGCTGTCACTTTCGGCCAATTTCTTTAAAAACCGGCCTCATTCTTCAAAACCGCATTCGCTTTAAATGGATCTTATAAGGCCCCTCGCGTTTACTGCGCCGCCGCCTGATTTACCGAAACACCGTCATAAAGCTGATCGAGATTACTGACCGCGATCTTTTCGTCGCCGTTAAGCCCCTGTTTTATCTGCACCAGATCGTTTTCGGTTTCACCTACCTGCACAATGTGCTGTTCGGCGCGGCCGTCTTTAATAACAAAAACCTTACTGGTTCCCCCATCGGACCGGACGGCATTGGCCGGCACCATGACAACTTTTTGTATATCGCCCTGGGCGATGCGAACGGTCGCGAAAAGCCCCGGTTTTAGTACACCGGCGGAATCGACCTCCGCTTCAACGGCCATCGTACGCGAAGTGGTATTAAGCCCCGGCGAGATCCGCGCGATCGTTCCGCTAAAATTACGATCAGGGTAGGCGCTGGTGCGCAAAGATACAGACTGGCCTACCTTGATAGTTCCGACCGATGCTTCAGGAACGTCGATCTTTAAGCGCAGCGTACTGGTGCGCATGATGGTAGCGATCTTGTTTGACGTGGCGACAAATTCACCCGGATCGGCTGTCTTGTCCGAAACAAAACCGCTGATCGGCGCCAGCACAGACATATCACCTAAAGATTTTTTCGCCTGATCGACCGCGACCTGCGCTGTTTTGGCGGCGCTGATCGAAGCCTGCAATGCGGCCTGCGCGATCTTGATCCCGGCGTAATTTTGATTGGCCAAATTTAGCGAGACGTTATATCCGGCCCTGGCCTGGTCGCGTTCGGCCCGCCGCTGATCGTACATCGTGCGCGGGACATCGCCGGATTCAAGCAAACGGGTGGCGCGCGTGTATTCTATTTCCGCGCGGTCCAGGATGGCCTTGGCGTTTTTTACCTCGGCAACCTGCTCTACATTGAAATTCTGCGTTTCGCCAAGTCCAAGTTTTGCAAAGGCTTGCCGCAAGTTAGCGCGGGCCTGTTCGACGGCGTCACGGGCCTGCTGGGCCTGCTTTTCGTTTTGCTCTATCTTCAAACGCGCATCGCGATCGTCCAAGCGGACCAAAACCGCGCCTTTGGTCACATAGCTTCCGATATCGAAATTCACTTCGGTGATCTTGCCGCCGACGAGCGGGGCAACGTCGGTCTGCTCGTCGCTGCTGAGTGTGCCGGTGGCTTCGAAATAAAGCGGAACATCGCGCGGTTCGACACCGGCCACGCTGACCTCAACGTTTGCCGGGCGGGTGTCTTTGTTGGTGTTATTGGCGGTCTGCGCCCTGAAGCCGCAAGCCGTCTGCAGAGCGATAAGAAAACCGGATAAGATAAAAATTATTACGGGGGCTGAATATTTTCTCATTATTTTTCAGTCAGTACTCCGTTCAATAAAATTTGCGCAAACTGCCGCGCCGCGTCCTCATTTGATATCGGCAGGAGTTTTTGCTGCCTGTCCCAGAGCGTATTGTTAAGAGAGTGATGCATTATCATTCCTATGAACGAACGAACTATAATGCGAGGTTCCATCTCGCGAAAAACGCCTTCGCGCTGGCGCTGCGCAATGTATTCACCGAGAAAGTTATAAACTTCGACCACGAAATTTTCGAAAAACATCTGTGATAGCTCGTGGCCTTCGAGCGCGGCATACAGCAGCAGCCGCATAAAATTCGGATCGTCGCGGTGCTTATTCAGCGCGTTAAGAGCAAGGCCGTAAAAAAGCGCGTAATCGTCTTTGGCCTCGGCCAGCTCGGCCATTTTTTCCAGGGGAGTTTTGATGTCCAGCTGGTTGCAGGCTTTGTGGTCGATGATCGCCCGGTAAAGCTCATTTTTATTGGCATAATGGCGAAAAACCATCGCTTCGGAAACGCCGGCGGCCTGGGCGATCTCCTTGGTGGTCGTCCCGCGAAAACCGTGCTCGGAAAACAGGCGCATCGCAATATGCAGGATCTGGTCACGCCGTTCGTCACTTGCCATTCGGCTGGTGGGTTGTAAATTTGTCGTAAAGGTATCCATTTCTTATAGTTAGCTGCTATATATCTGTAAAGTAAGTCCTTACTAACTTAATAATTTGTCATTTTAGGAGAGGAATGTCAAGAAAAGAAGATCGGTGTTCGGACACAGACAGGGCCACGAATGTCACTAATAACACAAATAAGAATTTTTTAATTCGTGTTATTAGTGTAATTAGTGGCTAATAATGAATTGTGCGGGCTTTCAGCGCAAAAAATCCGTTCCTTATCCGTCGAACTTTCACGGGTCATTTTCGTATGAACCTTTACGAGCGGGAAGGCATCTCAATTGCTTGGATGAGATGACAATTGAAGGAACGCGCGCGGATATATATTAGAAGGGAGCTATTTTACATAATGGACAATATTAATAATAACGACGAACAAAGCCTGGTATTGACGGGAATGCCCGAAGCCGAAGGTAAGGAGTACGATTTTATGAATGATGTAAGCGCCAAGGCGCAGGAATACGGCCAGAAGATCTCCGACGTGGCGGTCAAAGCCAAAGATTTCGCCACCGAGAAATTTGAGATGGCCAGCGACAAGTTTAAGGAACTGCAGGGCAAGGATTTTAGCGAAATTGCCGGCGACGCGAAAGAATACGCGAAAAAGAATCCGGGCCAGACCCTTTTGATCGGCGCGGCTGTCGGCCTTTTGATCGGCCTGGTTTTACGCGGCGGCAGAAAATAGTTAAGAAGATAGTTTCGGTTAGTTTTTCCTAAAGCAAAGCAAAGTTAGGCAGGTGAAGAGCCTGCCTTTTTTTGGTAGAAGCGCGTCAGTTATGGAGCGTATTATCCGCGATCTATTTTTACACGCTCGATAACTGTCCTGGTTTCCGCTTATTTCTTCCAGACGATCGTGTAACGCCACAGCCAGTGATAAACCGCGCGCGCATTTAGTGTGTTTCGTGGTTGAGCCTTTAGTTTTGTTTATGTTCAGACAAACTGTCAGAGCCTAACCACGAAACACATCAAACACACGAAAATAATCGCCGGGATCGCCTGAGAAAATCTATTGTTACTGCGAGCATATTTAAACGGTTTAGAGTTCAAGCTTCAGCTTGTCTTACTTCTTTAGAAAAAAAACAAACTAAAGTTTGAACTCTAAACCGTTTGCAAAAACTAAACACGTTCCTGCAGAGATTTTATCCAATCCACCATGCTTTTCTGGCGGACAAGATAAAACCCCTTGTCGGTTTGAAAACCGTCGAGCGTGCCGTCGAGCACATAGTTGATCAAAGTTTGGTGTGTGGGTACGGGTTTTAAGATGTCATGCTTGCGCAGCAGTTCGCGCACTTCGGACACTTTCCATAGCGGGTCGATATCAAAATCAATTACTTCTTTTTTCATAGCGGTGTACTTCCTTTGAGGTTAGTTTTTTTGCGGGCGGGCGGTTTTTTTTTGAGACGCCTGCGTTATAAAAGATTTTTGTTTGGGATCTGGCGGGAGTCCGGCGGAGATGGGTCCCGCAAAAAGGTGAGTTCAAAAAATCACCCGAACATTATTAACTACATCGATCTGAGGAAGAAGAAACCTTTGGAAAGTTTTGGGAGCTTTTAGTTATTTAACGTTTTTACGCCAGATTACTTTAAACTCTCGGCACGTTCCTTCAGTTTCCCGTTCCACGTTTTTACAAACTGATTCAGGTCAAAAAACGGGTACATCATTATCTTCATGGCCCAGCTTTTGACGCGCATCCGGTCTTCGACGGTGACGTGCGCGCCGGCCGGTGTGGCTTTGATCTCGCCTTTCCAATGGCCTTCGAAAAATTCGCCCATCGAATAGCTTATTTCCATCTGCTCGGAAGGCTTTTCGCTGACCACGGAAAAGCTGATCGGGTCAGGCGAATCTTTCAGATACTCCTTCCATTCCCGGTCGCTTTCGACCTCGACCCGGGCAACATTCGGCGCCCATTCGGGATACTTTTGGTGATCGGTCAGGGCCTGCCAAACCTTCTCGGGCGGGGCGGCGACGTCAAATTCCGTCCGCACGACGGTTTCATCCGGCAGCGTGTAACCCATTATCAAATAACCAATTGCGAGCACGATCACGACGACCGCTATCAAAGTGGCAAGAATTTTCAAGATCTTCATAACCACTCTTTTACTCTAAACACGAAAATAATACAATAGTTTCACAAATGAAACAAATAATTATTGAAGAAATATTTCAAAGATGAGATAATTAATTTATGGAGGCCGTTTCGCTGTCACAACTGGAAGCACACGACCCGCATCCGCTGCGGCAGGGGAGCCGCGCGCGTTATCTCTGCCCGCTTTCTGCGGAGTGCCGGGAAAAGCCGCGGGACAACGCGCATCGCAGTCTTTCCGTGGAAACCACCACCGGCGTTTTTTATTGTCACCGCTGCGGCGAAAAAGGAAAGCTGCGTGAGTTTTGGGAAGAACGTAAAGACACAAAGCCTTTTGTGAAAAAAACTCATCTGCGCCCGGTGGCGGCGCTTGTTTCGCGCGCTATAGTAAAAGAAATAAAGCCCGAAAAAAAATCAGGCTTAAAGATCCTGCGTGAACGAATGGCGGCGTTTGCCGAAGCGTTTTCAGGCTCGCCGGCGGAAGAATATCTTGCGGGCCGAAAGATCTCGGCCGAGGCGGCGCGCGCGGCCGGCTGTGGTTACGCGGGAAACTGGGAGCATTGGGAAAAGAAAAGCGAAGAGTGGACGCTCGGCGGCACCGATCGCCGCGCGGCGTTTCCGGTTTGTGACGGCGAGGGAAAACTCGTCGCCGTTCACACGCGCGCGATCGATGAAAAACACTTCAATTCTTCAAAGATCACCCGGGGAAATAAATCGCTGGGAGTTTTTCATTCGTCACCGGAAGCCTTCGCTTCGCCGGTGATAGCGATCTGCGAAGGGCCGGTAGACGCGCTGGCTTTGCAAACGTGCGGCGTTCCGGCGATAGCGATGATCGGTACTACGGGCCCGGCCTGGCTGGCTGAGAAATTAGCGGGTAAAGCTGTGATGCTGGCAACGGATGCCGATAAGGCCGGCGACGAAGCGGCGATGAAATTAAAATTTGCGCTGCAGCCGCGCACAAAAAATATTTTTCGCCTGCGCCCGCTGGCTGCGAAAGATTGGGCGGAAGAATTGGAAATTGCCGGGCTCGAAAATTTACGCGAATACCTTTCACCTTTTTCACCCCGGATCGACGATGCCGCCCGGGTAAATGCCGCCTGGCAGTTTGCCGAGCAGGGCTTTTACGAAGAGGCTGAGTTCATCGCCCGGCTGGTCGAAGATACCGAATTAAAAAAGTCTTTTTTCTCCCTCGTTCATAGAGAACATTTAAAAGCTGCCTAGCATTAACACGCTTTGGTGGTGTTTCTTAATTTGAAGATGCGCCGCAGCGTGTCAGTAGCCTGACCGTTAGGGAGGGCGCCCTTGCTGACGCGCGAGCTACCGACACGTTTGTGCGACCTGTGTAAAACTCAAAATAAGACTTCACCCACACTTTCTGTAACGCATCCGAAACCAAATATTTTGCCGGTCGAACAATATCGCGTAAGAACTTGTGTATAATCACCAAAACTTTAAAGCGTCTCGGAGGCAATAATTCATGTTCAGGGCTCAAATCCGCGCCGGCCTGTTTATTCTTTTCATATTGATCCTATCGTCGGCTGCGTCCGCACAGGCGCAGGACAAAACGGTCACCGTATTCGGCGCGAAGATCCATTATCTCGAAGCCGGGGACGCGAGCGCACCAACCGTTGTGCTGCTGCATGGGTTGGGCGGCGATTCCGGTAACTGGGCATTTAATACTGCGGCGCTGGCGGCAAAATATCATGTGCTGGTGCCGGACCAAGTCGGTTTCGGAAGGTCGGATAAACCTCTGCTTGGCTATCGCATCGGGACTTACTCGGATTTTCTCGATAAATTCCTGACGGAACTAAAAATAGAAAAAGCGACCCTGGTGGGAAATTCGCTGGGCGGTTGGATCGCCGCATTTTATGCATTGAAATACCCGGACCGGGTGGACAAGCTGGTGCTGGTGGACGCGGCCGGTTTTGCGCCGCGAAAAGATCTCGATCAGAGGATATTACAAAGCCTCAATCCTTCGACTCGCGAACAAGTGCGCGAGGTGCTCAAGCTGGTGGTCTACAACCAGATGCTGGTGAACGATGCTTTTATAGATGCGGCCATCGCATCGCGAGTTTCCGCGGGTGACGGGTACACTATTCAATCAATGATCGAATCGATCAAACGCGGCGAAGATATGCTTGACGGGAAATTGAAAGACCTGAAAAAACCGACGCTTATCATCTGGGGCAAGCAGGACGGTTTGCTCACGCTGGCCGAATTTGGCGAGCGTTTTAAGAGAGAGATCGCCGGTTCCGAGCTAATAGTTTATGACCAGTGCGGCCACGCCCCGATGCTCGAAAAAGCCGTCGAGTTTAATGCTGCGCTGTTAAAATTTTTAGAAAAGAAATAGGAGCGCACAATTTATTGTGCATTCGAATGCTGCGCATTCGTGCAGATTAAAATCTGCGCTCCAATAAATATATGACTTTAAAAATCGGAGACACTTTCTCCTCGACAAAACAGATCACGGATAAAGAGATACGCACGTTTGCCGATCTGGTGAACGACTACAATCCTATTCACCTGGATGACGAGTATGCAAAGACGACGCGCTTCGGAAAACGCATCGCGCACGGATTGCTGACTGCGGGGTTAATCTCAGGAGTGCTCGGCTATCAGTTAAGCGAACGCAAAGTTCTCTACCTTGGCCAAACGCTAAAATTTACCGCGCCGGTTTTTGTCGACGATACGATAACTGCCAGCGCCACGGTAAAAAATATTCGTAAAGAGAAGCAGATAGTGACGCTCGAAACTAACTGCACGAATCAAAATGGTGAAATGGTCCTTAAGGGCGAAGCCGTGATAATGCTGCTCCAAAACGGCTTAAAGAAATAACAGGGATGGACAGGATGAAAACTTTCTGCATATAACAGTTTCTTATCCTCTGTTTATCCTGTATATCCCTGTAAAACTCCTCTTCGCGCCCACGCTTACTCGGTTCCGTAAGCCCATTGTTCAAAGAGATTAGCCCAATAGATCCAACCGAAAAATCCGCTTACCGCAGAGGTGCTGGACGGGCGAAAATACGGCGTGTCCCGGACGCCAGTCTTCCACAGGATCATACCGATGGTAATACTGAAAAGACATTGGATCAGAAAATTGACGGCGTAGTTCAAGCCGAATATCGGCAGGTACGAAGGGCCGAATACGCGCGCTTGTAAAAGATGCACCTTTTCGTGGGCGCCCGCTCCGCCGAGATTGACGTTTCCGAGCGTTTGCAGAACCTGGTCGGTATCACTGCCAAAATGCCCGTCAAAAGAGATCCAGCCGTTGCCCTCGCTTAGCTTGCGAGAGGGAAGTCCAGCGACGAAAACATAAATAATATTTCCCAGCACAAACCCGAACATCGTGTTGGGCAGGCTCCAGGTCAGGTCCACGACCATCAGCAGCCACCCCAGGGGTTCGTCCAATTTGTAGATCAAAAGCACACCGGCTTCCAATCCGTAAAGCAAACCAAAGATCAGGCCGATCCATACGGCCACCATCATGTTGGTCAGGCCGCTAACGGCGAACAGCAGTATCGCCATGGGAATTCCCAGCGCGAGCGAAACGATAACAGTTAAAAAAATCTTTAAGCCTTCAGGCATAGAAATACTTCTCCTTTTTCTTTGTCCAGGGAAAAATTTATCGATGAAAAACAGGGGTTAAAATTGCGAGCTGCTCTGAAACTCAGGGGAGAGAAGCTTTAGTTAATGAATAGCCTTGACGATCGAAACGATCGCCATTACCAGAAAAATTATCAGCCAGATGATGGCAATTATCGCCACGATGATCCCGCCCACCGCATCGGTGATGCTGACCAAAAATATCGGGAGAAAATTGTGCAGAAAGCCGATAATCAGATTGCACAACAGCGAGGTCAGTATCAAAAGGACCAGGCTTTTGTTTTCGACGAATTTCTGATGCGCCAGCAGCAGTAAAACGATGAAGACGAGCTTGAGCGTCATGATGGTGCTCAAAGTAATGGCCGCGCCCGAACGGTCGAAATCGCCGTAGATCACGAAATATGCGATCGTGCCGAAGATCGGCGCCAGCAGCATGGTGACCATTATGAGTAAAAAGATCAGTGCCGTGAAACAGGAAGCGATCGCGCCCAGGCATCCGAAAAATGAGACTATCAGCGTGACGATGCCCTGGATCCTGCCCTGTACGCTTTCCGGCAGGAGCATCGCTAACGCTATCAATATCGTCACATAGAGCAGCAGCCCATCGATGAACGACATATACATGATCCCGTAGCCCGGCGTGTCGAAACCTTTGGTGTGCTCCATCAGCCACGGCGAACCGATCTCTATCAGCACGACGATCGCCATCACGACCAGCGCGATAATAAAGAAAGGTTTTCGCAGGCTCTCAAGCATTGTTTATTTTACCCCTACCTGGCATTGGGTATTGTGAAGGCAGGAGATCGTCAGCTTTCCGCCGTCCTCAAAAATAATGATCGTGTTCTTTTTTACGGTATCGGCACCTGAATTAGCCAGGACAAAATCCTGGTGATCATCCATGTCGTCCTCACCGGTCTTATCGGCCTCATCGTTATATTTCACGTCAGCTTCACCTTTTTTCCATACCAGCGTGGCGATGCGAAAAGTAGTTCCTTTTTTCGCGGGGATCCGGATCTCGCCTATCGATAAAGCTTCACAGGTAAGCTCGGCACCTTTCGCGGCGGGAATAGCGCAGGGAATGCCGGAGTCGGGAAGAAAGCGCCCCAGCCAATCTCCCATGATGTTGCCGAACTGCTTGGTTGAAGGGTCGGGTGAGTAATTTTTGCCGTCGACCGGGGTTTTTTTCGGGTGCGCGGGATCGGCCTTGTTATCGTCGCTCGTTGCCCCCCACACGACAAAGAAAATATATGCCGCCACGATCAGCACCAAAACAATGAGAAGAATGATCTTGTTTCGATCCATAAGCTAAACAAAAACGATCACGGTTTACGGGATTTTATAGTTGTCGTCGGGGTGGCCATCGACTTTGTGCCATCGATTACCTTTGTATCGATCCCCTTTATGTTGTCGACTAATTTGACGTTGACATCCCCGGTCCGGATATTTACGCAGAGCTTACCCGGTTTGTTGACACAGTTGAAGTTCAGGGTTACGGAAGAACCTTTGGCGACTACGCTTTTTCCGGTGGGCGAGGTAGTTTGAACTTTACTGGTACATGCCTGGATGTCGGCCAGATTACCGTTTATATTGTCGTTGACCTTTAACCCGGCCTTGGAAATAATGGACATCGCCTCCACCAGGCAGATGTTTTGCATCGTCGGCACGGTGGCCTTTTCCGGCTGGGTAAGTTTTACCACGGTGTTGTTTTCCGCTTCCGCATTCGCGAGGGGATCCTGGCTGACAACGGTTCCTACTTTTTTATCGCCGGCCAAAATATCTTTTATCTCAGAGGTAAAACCCGCGTCTTCGATCTGCTTTTTGGCATCATCAACGGTAGTTACCTTGCTGGTCACATCAGGTATCCGTTTTTTCGCTTTCTCACCGCTGAAAATGAAAAACAGGACAGCACCCACGATCGCCAAAGCAACGACCCCGATAATAAGGAAAACCCACCAGGGTATTCCCTTCTTTTTTTCCTGACTTTTTCTTTCCGGCTTAAAAATGGTTACTAACGGGCCCTCGTCAAAATCTTCATCCGGCCGCACGGCGGAGGCAATAATTAAACGATAGGGATATTTTTCCTCCGGTTCGGTCTGGCCCTGAGCAAGAGGCTGCAGCGGCTTATTAAAGATAACGGTGTACTGCAGCGTGCCGCCGGCGGGAAAGTCCTTTTCCGCTTCGCCGTCAAACGAAAGCCAGGATTCCTCGGTCCTCTCCAGCGGCTGCAGATTCGCGATACCGCGGATAGGCTTTTCGGAATTATTAGTAACGGTAAAAATGATGGAGGCTTTAGCCGTGCCATTAACATCCGCTATCAGATTTTCGGTGGTTGTTGTGATCGCAAAAAATTTCGCCATAGTTTTACCTGTCAGAGAGCCCAGCCTATTGCGGCGGTTGCCTATTAAACGTAAAAGTCGCCGTTTGGGGCGCGGAGGTCGGACTGTACCTGATTATCATGTTCATGGTGATAGTGATCTTGTCGTTCGCATCATCTTTGGTGAGCTCGACATTGTGATAGAGATAGCCGTGATCCAGCATGAGCTTGCCTTTTCCATCGTCACCGACCGTTCCGGATGCCCTGCCGAAGTCACAATCGGCGGGCGTGCATTTGCTTAGGGCATGCATCTGCAGCGTATTTCCCGATTGATCTATCTCGAGCTTGGTCACCACAAAAGGAAAAGCAGGCGGAGGGGTCGCGGCAGGGTTTGCGTTGACCCAGTTGCCGCTGAATTTTCCGCTGCCCTTGCCGCAGAAAGCAAAGAAGATCACCACACCCGCGATCAACGCCACGGCGCCGACGATTATCAGAATGATCCACCATTTAAAAGGCGGTGGCGGAGGCTTTATGACCAGCGGTGTTACTTCGACGTTTATGGTCGGGCCTTCGGTAAATTGTTCGTCCGGATTAAGAGCTGAAGCTACGTCGAGACGGAAGGGAAATTTCTCAGGAGTAGCGGGAGTGCCGGCCGCTGCCGGGGTAACGGGTTTGCGGAAATTTACCGTGAACTGCTGAGTTCCATTGGCGGAAAAATCGCGTTCCGTTTCACCTTCCACGCTGAGCCAGTCCTGCTGGGTGTTTCCCAGCGGCCGCGCCTTGGCAATGCCGCGCATCGGTTTATTAGAAGTATTGGTAACGGTGAAAACCGTAGTTGCTTTCCCGTCGGCGCTCGCCTTGATGACGTCCGTCGCGGTAGTAATAGCAAAAATGTTAGCCATAATTTTTCCTCTACAAAAATATCTTTTGTGAGAGTTGTTTTATCCCGGTTCGTACGTAACTCGCGGCATCCCTGGGCCGAGGTGAACAGGAATAATCCTAAGATCTTTTCTAATTCTTTATCAGCACCGCTTTTACGGTTGGGTGCAGCATGCCGCTTTTCGGTTCGAACGAGCCATCCATCATTATACGGGTCGGTTCAAGCAGCGTGATCTTGACCTTTCCCGTCACCGCCGCGTTCTTCCACTCCACGGTAGCGCTATCGCCTACGACTTTTCCTTCACCGACACCCCAGTCATCGCAAACGATAAGCCGGCAAAGGATCTTTACCTGGACGTCGCGCCCCGACTGTTTTATTTCAGCCGCCCCGACAAAAGTGAAGTTAGGATCGGCATTATCCGGCCGCCAGGTTCCCCCGAGATCCGTTACTTGCGGGGCTGAATTGCTGTTGTTGCCGTTTCCACCGCCGCCCGAATTACAGCCTCTCTGAAGAACTATAAACAGGATCAGCACGATGACCAGAAGCACACCCCCGGCGATGGCCAATATCAGCCATAAAGGGAAAGATTTTTTTGGCGGCGGGGCCGCGGGCGCTCCCTTGACCTCGATGTTTACCCGTCGGCCCCTCGGTAAATTGTTCGTCAGGATTGAGCGTTGAGGCGATATCGAAACGAAAAGGAAATCTCTCGTCCGCGGTCAACACGGCAGCCGGCCGGTTTCCTGAAGTTGACCGTGAATTGCTGTGTTCCGTTAGCGCCGAAATCACGCTCCAGCTCCCCCTCGGTATCCAGCCATTCCTGCTGAGTGTTTCCCATCGCCCTGGCTTTAACGATGCCGCGGATCGGCTTGCCGGTAGTATTTGTAACAGTAAAAACCGCCGAAGCCTTTCCTTCAGCGTCCGCCTTAATATCGACAGCAGAAGTGGTGATCGCAAAAATGTTCGCCATAAATTACTTTAACTAAATGTACCTCAAAACACTCCTCGCTGAAATACTTTAAATAAAATTCTTTGCCTTATCCCGGCCCGTTTCGCCGGCCATGCTGTTTTTAGACAGAATAGGCCGGATATTGCCCGGTTCTCCACAGCCGATCCTGCCCGGGTATTTCTTTTAATAAACCTCAATAAGAGATCCTATCTTTTCAAAAGCTGGCTGATCTCCACACTCGGGGGGCCGTCAGCAGCGTTTTTGCGTTCGTAAATGGTCAGCTGGATCAACAATTCGTCGGCGGACAGCGATCTGAGGTCAATTTCGAGATACGACGCTGACGCCCCCGGTTGGCTAAATGTCCCTTCGGCTTCAGCCGTTCCATCAGGCCGCAGCGCGCCTCTAAAAGTGCCGAGAGCGGTTTCGGACGACGCTCCTCGATCGCGCGTCCATAAATTAACGATAAAGAAGTTAGGCGTTTGTTGAATCTCACACCTACTGATCGGACTTATTTCGGAAACGTCATTTTCCAGCCAGACTCCCGCAAGGTTGGGGGCCGGGGTCGGGGCCGGCGGCAGTTCATTATTGACGGCTACTTTACCGCCGGGGCAGCCCGTAATAAAAGTTACCAGTAAGAGCAGCCCGCCGATCATCATTAGCCGGCGGAAAGTGTTTTTGGCCGGCGCGGTGAAGGCCTGGGTGGGGGCGGCGGCTTTGGTGTCGCCGGAAGGGGTGATCGCAAAAATGTGGGACATGGCCTTTTCTCCTTTTTTGATTTTTGATCTGATAAAAAATTACTTGTACAGGACCTGAGTAATCATGCCATCGGGCGCTCCCCCAGGAGCTGTTTTGTTTCTGTAATATGCCGCCCGGACCAGTATCTGATCGGGGGCCAGCGATCTTAAACTGATCTTTAAATAACCGTTAAAGACCCCGTGGGTGGGAGTCGTTACCCCTACTTCAGCCGTTCCATCGGCCAGCATTTCGCCGTTAAAAGTGCCCAGCAACTTGCCGGCCCCGCTCCTTTCGGTATCGCGCATCGTTAATTTGACGCTGAGGGACTTACCGTTTTGCCGGATCTCGCATTTTTGCAGATAAACCAATTCCGCGCGCTTGGCCATCCATGTTCCTTCGAACGGGGCGACTGGAACCGGAGTCGGGGTTGTCCGGGGAGGATTATTATTGCCGGTTTCTTTCGGGGCAGGGCTTCTCAGCACGAAGAACAGGATGCCCCCAACGATCAGCAGCAAGACGGCCGCTATGACGATTATGATCCACAAAGGAAAACCCTTTTTCGGCGTAGCCGCGGGGGCGCTCATCTTCACGGTCACCTTAAGGTCCTTCGGTGAACTGCTCGTCGGGGTCGATGGCCGAAGCCACATCCAGGCGAAAGGGAAATTTTCCCGTTCCACCTGAGGGCCGGTTGAAATTTACAGTGAACTGTTGGGTGGCGCCGGCGCCGAAGTCCCTTTCCGATTCTCCCTCGATGTCCAGCCAATTCTGTTCGGTATTGTCGATCGGCCTTGTCTTGGCCATCGCGCGCATCGGTTTGGTGGAAGTATTGGTGACGGTGAAGATCGCAGTGGCTTTACCTGCGGCATCCGCGTCAATATCCTCCGCAGCAGTCGTGATCGCAAAAATGTTTCCCATGGTTTTTTCCTTTAGTGGGGGTCAGGCCGTTTTTAAAACCTCGAGTTCATAAGTTACATAAATCGGTTTTTCCGTATCCACGATACGCCTGATCAGATCGGTAAATTGTTCCGCCGCGGGCGGTATTAATATCTTTAGGTGAAAAGGCTTTATCTTTTGGGATTCATCTAGTACTGTTTCTTCTATCTTAAACCCAGTTACGCCTGTAGCCAATTCCAAAAACGCCATTAAGCCCTTATTTGTACCACGCCATTGCGAAAGAAAAGCGGCATTCGAGATCAGATCGCGGATACACGCCATTCGTGATCTATAATCCGGCGAACTTAAAACTTCTTCATCCGAAAGCCCGCCCAATACATAATCAAAATCGACCCAGCTTGCCAAAAAGGGAACAAACCTGTCCGCCGTGCGGTACGGGTCAAAGACCGCGTCGATCTTGCCGAGGATAATATCGGTCGGCGTATGCAGATCTTCCATGACCCGCAGGAACGCGTACATCAAATTTCCCGGCTGCGCCATTTTCTCATCCGGTTCTACGACGGTTCGTTGAATTACGGCCGGCAGAAATTGTTTAATCTCGTTTTGCTTCATCTTCGGAAACCACTTCTATCCGGTGTTCGCCTGAGCATAAAAGCCAGGTGCTGGGCAGTGTCACTTTATCGGTAAAGACGTTTTTGGAAACCGACTGGTAAGAGGTGCCGTCATCCACACTGCGATAGATGCCGTTTATTCCCCCGGCCATCAAATGGGCCCCTTCAGGATGGGCGGCCACCTCGGTGACGGGCTGAAAGACGCGATCGGCGTCGCGCACCGGCAAGCCGACATTCAGATCGGGCGGTACGTGCCATGAAGCAGCTTCGCCTTTAGTTGCGTCCAGCCATAAAACTCCCTTGTCATGTGTCGCGGCAAAAACGTAAGGCCCCTTAAAAGCCAACCCGTGACAACTTCCGCCATCCCAGTTCTTTTGAAACTTGGTGCCCGATGTCGGCGGGTCAGAACCCTGCAGCTCCCAGCGGAAACAGCCTTTGCCGGGCTCACTTCCGGTGACGGTAATTCCCGCCCAAAGATACGTGCGCACGCCATCCTGCTGGATGCGCAGCACCCGGATATTTTCTTTCTGCAGGCCGATATGGGTAAAAGTTTCTTTCCGTCCGCCCTGGCTGGAAAGATAAACGCCGGCGAGGTTTCGCGCCGCGACCGCCACGTAAAAAGTTCCGCGAATACCTACCGAGGCAGTTACCGCATAAAATCCCAAGTCGCGTTTTTGCGGATCGACCTCGAGCATAACGGGGCTTGCACCTTCCTCTAATGAAAGCTCGTAAAGGCCCTTGTCGGTAGCCAGTATCAGCAGCGACAGGCCGTTGCGTATCGTCCAGGAAAGATCGTTGATAAGGAACGGTGTCTGCGCGATCGCCCGCCATGATTCGCCGCAGTCTTCTGAAACGTAAAGGTGCGAGCCATTGTCGGGCAGCGTGGTTACTACTGCCGTCATTCCGGCGCGGTTCTTATTGCAGTTTATGAGCTGGATATCTTCGCCGGTAAATGTTTTGATCAGCTCCCAGCCGTCGCCGTTATCCATTGAGCGGAACAATTCGGGCCCGGTTGACGAATACCAGGTATTTGGCTGAAACGCATCCGCCGCGAGCGAGGAAATATTGGATTCCGGCACCTCGTCTAGATGAAGCTTAACGTCTTCGACATAACGAACGTCGGGTTCTTTCAAAACTATGTCGTAAATATGTGAAACGCGCAGCGGTTCGCCGAATTCCCAGCCACCCGAAGTTTCAGTCGGCAGCGGATTGATATGGCTGTAGAGGCGTTTGAGAATGCGCGACTTTAACGAGGCCGCGTCGGAACCGTGGCGCATCACGGCGCGCGCCGAAGCGCTCACTTTTTTATAGCGCACCCAGTTAACCATCGTTGATGTTCCCAGAGGGCGTTTTTCCTCGAGCGCGTTGTAGATTATTTTCTTGGCTTCGTTGGTTTCTCTTTCCTGCAAAGCTTTAATATCGACCCTGTCGCCCGATCTTTGTTCGGCGGGGACCTCGGGCACTAGCAGGACCTCGACGGTGCCGGGCAGCGCGTGGACCCAAAGATCGGCGCGGGTGATGGCCTTGGCGCGGGCGACCGCACCCGAACTTCGCCGGGCCAATAATTCAAAGTCGCTGGCGGTTACGGCGCGCTGCAGCGAATGAAATTCCTGCGGCCCGCGAAGCAGCGCATTCTGCAACGATTCGGTATCGCGGCCGCCGGTGGCGGCTTCGGGATTGATCACCGAGACACCGGCGATAGGAGATTTCATCACCACCAGCGTTTCTTTTGAAACGTTGCCCTGCGCTCCGCCGCCGCGGCAATACCACACGCGTATTTCGCTATTTTCCCGAGGTTTTTCCGCCAGGCCGCGTCCGATAAGTTCCAGCTGTCCCTGGGGTTCTTTTAACTGTACCTGCGGCGCGAAAGAGATCTTACCCGTTACGCGGTCGACCGTATAGACGAATTGCTTATCGTCGAGATTGCTGAAATTCGGCACCTCGTCCCAGATGCGATAGGCTTTTTCACCGTATTTAATGACCGGCACTCTTTCCGTTAATTCTTCGACCGGAGTTTCAACGCCGATGATCATTTTCAGATCGTCGTTGACCGGCGAGACGATGGGCGGGCGCTTGACGGCGATCGACAAGCCAAAAGTTCCGGTACCTTTACCGGCCAACTCAGCCTCGATCCACTCACATTGGTAAGCAAGCACCTCGATCTCGGTCTTATTTTTTGGTATCGCGACAGTTTTCAAGGTGGTAAAGACAGGCGGTTCCTGTCCGCCGCCCGAACGGCTGATGGTGACTTTTGTTCCGCGCGGTATTTCGATCGCGGCCGCGGCCGCTTTTGGCACGCTGAACTTCAAATTGACCACCGCCGCCGAAGGCGCGCTGACCGTCACGCCGATCAGCCGCAGAAATTCCACGTAGGCTTTTTCCGGCAGGCGATTGAGCCGGTAGATCATCGCTTCATTCAGGTAAGCGAAAAGCTCGAGAAGAATAATGCCGGGATCGCTCGGCGAGGTATCCGTCCACTGCGGGCACAGTTCTCTGATCCGGTTCTTTGACTCTTCGACCATCTGGTCGAAACTGCGATTATCTAAATTGGGCGCTCTTAATGACATTAACTTTGCTCCCCTGCTAAATGAAGCGAAAAATTCAATTGGTCTATCGTCTGTGTCGCGCGGAGGCGGTACTCCATCACGATATTCAGTTTTTCCTGATTTTGCCGGTCGTTATAGGCATCGAGAAGTAGTATTTCCACTCGCCTTTCCCAGCGGTCTATCGCCTGTCTTACATAATGGATCGCCAGGCCGGCGGTCGTATAATCGTTTGGCGCAAAGATCAGTTTATAAAGATCGCACCCGTAATCGGGCCGCATCACGCGCTCGCCGGGAATGGTCGAAAGCAGCATAAAGATCGCCTGCCTGACGGAATCTTTTTCCTCGACCATCTCGATACCGCCGGTCGGAGAAACGTTAAGGCCGGGCAGTTCCTGGGTTTCCATTAAAAGGAAAAGTTTTTCCGCCTCCTTTTCCCCGATCAGCCTTGCTACCGCATCTTGTCCGGCCTTTTTGATATCATCGTCATTGCCAAACCGGGCACGCAGTTTCTGTGCATTCTCCTCACTGATGCCCGACCACAGGCCAAAGGTATAGGCCAGGTCCGGATGCACAAATTTCCATGAGCGGTAGCGGCTTTTTCTCATCTTATTTCTCCGAAACAAAAACTTGTCCCGGTTCGCGCACGATGTAGTGCACTACTCCCGGCGGTGTACCGTCGGTTAGTCCCGTTACGGTATCGAGGCAAATACTTCGTCCGCCGATCTTTATCCAGCTGGAATAACCTTTTTCTACTTTCAAGGTTGTCGTACACGGTTTTATGCCGACGCCGATGTTCGGACAGCCGCCGATACTTTTGCTCTCCGGGTCGCTATCGACCTGTACCGGGCTCTGGGCAATGCGTACCCAATTCTGCGACGCCTTGTCGTTAAACTATCCCGCGCGTGTGCAGGCAGATCAGAACTCCATTTTCAGTTAATACAAACACCTTTTTCCTATTTCTCCGATACAAATGCCTGGCCCGGCTGAACTACTGTGTAAAGGGCCGTGTGAAACGCAATGCCATCAGTAAAGCCGGTCAGTGTATCAAGGCAGATGCGCTTGCCGTTTACCCGGATCCAGGTTGAATAGCCGCTTTCTACCGTCTCGGTTATCTTACAAGGCTTCATCGCCGGCGGCTCATTAGGACAGCCTGTGATCTCCCATTTAACAGTGTCGGGTTCGACCAGCATTCGCTGTTTTTCGATCGTGACCCAATCCTGCGAAGGAGCATTTTGCACCGCTCCGGGATGATTGCAGCTCAAACTCGCCTTTTCATTCAACACAAACATATCAGCCCTGTTCAAATCAGCCCTGCTCAAAATCTACGGTCTTGGCTTTTATCCGGATCGCGCGGCCGGGCGCTTCTATTTCCAGATCACGCTGCGCGTGCAGCTTAAATTTTTCCGGCGACATTTCGATAAAACTGCCGTCGCTGTTTTCCACCCGCAGTTTCTGGGCGGTGTCGTCAAAGATCATTTTCTGGCCGCCGCCGGTGAGCAGTGAAAAGCGTTTGACGCGCGCATCGTCCACGCCCCAGTCAAAATCTTCGCGCTGCATCGCGCCGAAAAGGCCGCCGAGTACGATACCCTGGGTCAACTCGCCATTCGGGAAAAATACCAGCACGGAATCTTCTACGTCCGGTATCGCCAGCAGGCCTTTGCCGATTCCCGCGCCGGCTGTAAGTACTTGCAGCCAATCGGTTTCCACGTCATTGTAATTGGGCAGTTTAACGCATACACGCCCGAATCTGTCCGGGTCATCGACCTTGGTCACAATTCCCAGCGTCGCTAATGAGCGATGCAGGTGAGAGACCGGCGTGGGCGGCAGCGTGGATATTTCAGAGATAAAACCTTTTTCGGTGTCGATGGTATGCGTGACCGAGCCGAGAATATAATCGCCCGATAAATTAGCAGCCAGCCCCGAAACGTTTAGCGGCACACCAGGAATCAAATTCGTATTTCCTTCGGTTACGCCCCAGAGAGAAATTTCGCGAGCGGTGCGCCAATCCAGCTCGGACTGAGAGATGGTTTGCGCCTGGCTTTCGTCGAATACCGCGCGGTCAACCAAAAATCTTTCCATCCCGCCGGTAAATGAACTCGCGTCTATTTCGGCGCTAACACTGCGCCCGCTGCGCCCGGCGGCCGCGGCGGCGGAAAAAGGTTCTGCGCGCGTGGCGTCCCAGCCGGTAGCGGTAACACCGCGGCAGGCATGTTCGGCATTTATCTCGGCTTGCGCTTCGAAAAGATTGGCGCCTAATTTTAGTTCGACGGCGTCGCCGCTTCCTTCCAGGGTAAAGATGCCGAGCGTGCCGTTATGCAAATTAAAGTAAAGGCCGTTCTCCTGGGCGTAGCGCGAGAGCAGATCGAAATCCGTTTGTTCGAACTGAATAATGCGCGGAAGCAGCGTGCTGTTTTCGGCCAGTTCGACACTGATGCCTAAGTCTTTGGTGAGCTCACTTACCAGATCGGAAAGCGTCGTTTGCACGAAGGCCCGTACGGGCTGGCGTTTGCGCAAGATATTGAGTTTGTCATAACCGCGCACGCGGATCTGGCGCTCGCCGTTGGCGCTGTAGATCTGCTGCACCGCGGTTACCTGGCCGTCGAAAAGAGAATTCGCATCATCATTAATATTCAATCGCAGCGACTTTCCGGGTGCTAATGAACCGGAGGTGCTGAGAGATTCTGTGGGAGAAAAAAAAGTGATCTCACAAACCGCCGGCAATGACAGGCTTCGCTGCACGCGCGCCTCCGCGATGTTAGACATATCCGCACTGCTAAGCGCGGAGCCGTCCAACTCGATGGAGAGGCGCGGTAATATTTGCAATTGCCTGTTCATTATTTATTCTCCAAAACCGAGATCGGCGGAAACTGTATTATCTTTCCGATATCAATATTAAGAGGGTCCGAAATACCGTTATAAGCAGCGATCAGGCGCCACAGCGACGGGTGCCCGTAAAATCCGTAATTTTCCCGCACCAGCTGATCAAGCCGCTGCCCGGCGACGTACTGGTGGAGTTTTACCTCGGCGTTCGGCGTTTCAGTGATCGTCTGCGCTTCGCGCGCCAGATCGTCCGGCAGCGATTGATTAGGAAATGCTTCCACGGGCAAAGGCGCGCGTTCGATATCCTCTTTTAATTTTTCCGTCACGCGCAGAAAACGCATCTTCAGCCAGGAGCGCAGCGGGATACCGGTCGAATCAAAAAAATCCAGATGCTCGGAAACCGCCGCCACCACACCGAGAATGTTCCAGCTCTTTCCCCAAAGGAATCGCACCATGTCAGGCAGTCCGTAGCTGTCATTGCCGCCATTGGTATTTTCCGCCAGCTGCCAGAGCGGCGCCGTCAGGCTGCGCACGTCAGGCGTGATAATGGCCGGGTCATCCGGGATCGCCACTTCAAAGAGCAGTTCCAGGTCCATCTCGGTCATGCCGCCGCCGGTATAGAGCAAAGTATCGTCGGTCAATCCCACACCGGTCAGGTTTCCGCCCAGCGAGCGGCGCGTTCCGATACCGGCCGTGCGCCGCACGGTCAGGCTTTCCGGGTTCAACATACAGGAGATGCGTTCACCCGTTTCTTCGATCAAAAACGCTACACGCTCCATCGTTCACCCTTCTGCTCACGGTCGAGCAGCGTCAAATGCCGCCGCCGCAAATTTTCCGCTCCCGGCGCTCTGGTCGCGCTATTCAAATCAAGTTCCGGCAGGTCGGCCCACTTAGAAGGCGGAACTAAAGAATTATTCCCAGGCGTTTCATCCGGTGTTCCAGCCGGTGCTCCGGTGTTTCTGCCCGGCGGAAAAATACCGGCAATTTCTTTTCGCGCCGGCGCCGCGAGAAAAACATTTTCGCCCACGCCCGCCCGGCCAGCTTCCGGCGAAACAGCCTTTTGGTCAAAGTTCGCGGGACGCCCGGGAAAGGACACGAAAGGAGAATTCACGAACGCTATGCCTTCTGAAATTTTAGGGTCGGAAACTCCGGGCCTTGAAACCTCAGGCCGGGAAATGTCAGCTTTGCCTGAAGTCGCCGCCACCGGCATTGACGAAGTATGCGGTTCGGAAAATATAGCTGGAATATCGGCCGTAATATGCCGTTTCGGAAACTCGGCCGGTACGTGCCGCATTTTACGGCCTTTACCGATAAACGAGCTTTTTGTTTCCGGCCCGCCTTGCGGTTTAACGAATGCGGATTTTTGGGTCGCACTTTCGTTATTTGCCCCGCCATGCGCAAAGGGGCGCACAAAACCACTCTCCGCAATGTCAGGTTTTGTTTCCGCAGCTTTTAAGCCCAGCGCGGATCTTTCGCCTTCGGTACCGGCTGACGGCGTGATCTCCAAAAATCGCGCCGGTAACCGTTCCGCGGGTTTTCGCGCCGGCACAAATTTAGCGCCCGTTTCCGTCTCATTCCTTTTGCCGGAAAAACTCAGGAAACTTGTCTTGCTGTCTGTCGTGCGGATCTGGCGCCGCACAAATTCCGCTTCTTCAGGTGTCGCTAATCTTTTATCGATAAAAGAGGGACTTGCCGTGGAACCGGGAGATGTTGCCGGCGGTGCTGCCCATTGAGAATTATCAGGATAAGCGCCCCTCACACTTTCGGGTTTCACCACCATTTCCGCAGACGTCAGTAGATCAGATAAAACCGGATAAGCACCCTTCACACTTTCGGATGCCGCTACCGTTTCCGCAGGTCCAGGTAGATCAGGTAAAACCGGATAAGCACCCTTCACACTTTCGGATGCCGCTACCGTTTCCGCAGGTCCAGGTAGATCAGGTAAAACCGGATAAGCGCCCTCCACACTTTCGAATCCCGCCCCGGTTTTCGTATGCCCCGGTAGATCAGATAAGACAGGCGCCTCACCTTCCGCACCTTTTGGGCGGCTGCTTTCGGCTTCAACTTCTTCGGTTCCCCAATCGGTGAACGAAAGCCCGGCGGTCATTTCCAGCCAGTGGTCCGGAGGAGCAGAGACGAACGGATCTTTTGGCGCCGGTTTTTCTTCGGTTCGCAGCTCGATCCGCAGGCGCAGAAACTCCGCCCACGAATCGAAAACCTGCACGAGAAAACCAAAGAAGCCGTCTTTTATTTCAGCCAAACGCAAAGTTCGCCTCCGTCACCTAGTCTCTTTCGATAGTTTCACAAACCAGCGTGAGCGATTCGATCGCCACTTCCTGGCTTAGCGCATTGAGCATGGAACCGCGCCAGTGTGTCGGCCAGGCGTCACGCAAATTCCACTGCATGACCGAGGTCGTACCGTCGGCGTCAAGCAATATGATGGAAATGTTTTTGCGTTCCACTTTGCCTTTTGCGCCGCTCATGAACCAGTCCCAGAGCTCGCGCGATTTAGTCAGCCCGTAGCGCAAGGTAATGGTGCCGTATTCCACATAACCCGGAACATAGTGCACCACCTGGCCGCCGCCTTCGCGGTAGGCGATCGGGTTTACCTTGATCTCCATGTTGCTGACCTCGGTAAAATGCGCTTCGGTTATACCCAAAATATCCATTTTGAAGTTATAAGCGCGATACGGGTCGATAAATGTACTCATTGCCGGTGCCGGTGCCGCCGGTTGTGGTGTTGCTGGATCAGCCATTGTCTAATTCCTCCTTCTTAGGCAGTTTCTACCTGAGTTCCGCCGGCGCTTTGGCCGATACGGAAAATAACGAACTCCGCGGGTTTTACGGGAGCGATACCGATCACGGCCACCACCTGGCCTGCGTCGATCACATCCGGCGGATTTGTTTCCGCATCGCATTGCACAAAAAACGCTTCTTCCGGCGTGGCGCCCATTAAGGCCCCCTGCCGCCATTGCAGCGTGAGAAAAGCGCTGATATCACGTTTGATACCTTTCCAGAGCGTCATATCGTTGGGTTCAAAAACAACCCAGCGGGTTCCGCGCGCGATCGATTCCTCGATCATATTAAAAAGGCGGCGAACGTTGATATATCGCCACTCGTTGGCCGCGTCGGCCAGGGTGCGCGCGCCCCAGACACGAATGCCCTGGGTCGGGAAAAACCGGATACAGTTCACGCCGTTGGTGTTTAATTCGCCCTGTTCCTGCGGCGTGATGCGATAGGTCAGGTCGAGCGCTCCGCGCACGACCTCATTAGCGGGGGCCTTATGGACGCCGCGGGTCGCATCGGTGCGGGCGTAAATACCGGCCATGTGACCTGAGGGCGGAACATTTATCGAATCGCCTTTCGGGTTGAGCGGGTCGGCCACGCTAAGCCATGGAAAGTAAAACGAGCCAAAGCCCTTATCCTGCGTCGGCGGACGCATACCGCTTTTATCATCGCCCCCCGTGTCAGGGGCATCACCGGCCGCCGGCTTTTTGGTCTTGCCTCCGCTGGCGACGGTCTTGAGCTGATCGATATTAGCGACGTTTTCAGGAGCGTCGAGAATGGCGACGCGGTCGAGCATCTTGTTGCAGTGGTCGAGCACGGCGTTATACGATGCGAGATCGGTATAACCGGGCGCGGCCACGATTGCGACTTCGTCCACGGATTCGAGACTGTCGATACCCTGCTTGCCCTTGCCGTCGCCTTTGAGGGAACCGTCCTTTCCGACATTGACCACATAGCAGCGGCTGCCGCCATTCTGGAAAAATCCATAAACGGCGTTGGAAAGATACGTGCTGGCCGTAGCAGTGCCGATGAATTGCGTGACAAACTGCGTCCAGTTATTGACCGCCAACGGCGTGTTAAGCGGAGCATCTTCTTTCGGCGCGACACCGATAAAAGCGGCCGTGCTGGTGCCGACTGCTTCGATCGGCCGCGTGCCTGTCGATATCTCCTCGATATAAACTCCGGGTGTTTGATAATTTGGCATTTTACTCCTCCATTGGTAACTGAATCACAAGCTTTCCGCCTTTGCTTTCGGCTTGTTTTGTGGAAATCGAAAACTCACGCCCCTTAGCGCGAATGAATAAATTTTTGATCTTGGGATCAACCGGTACGGCCGGAAAAATAAAGACCCCGTCGGCATTGGTGGTGGTATAAAGTTTGAAAGTCGGCAATTCGACCTTGGCGCCCACCAGCGGGATATTTCCGGTGCCGATCACTTTTCCCTGCAGCGGCGCTAGCGACAATTTTTCCAGGTGCAGCGGGTAACGCACGATCTTTACCGGCCTTTCCTTTCTTTCGTGTTTGAAAGGAACCCGTAAAACGAAAGCGGGACGCGGGCTTAAGTTGAATGACTGCCACAATTCCACGGGCAGCGGTTCTTTTTCCATTTCGAAATCAGGTTCGTCGGCGGCAGCTACCATTAGCTCTCCCAGGAGCCGGTGCGCGCCTTTCTGATCTTCTGCCTGGGCGGTTATCAAATAACGTAATATGGCCTGCACCGGCGGCTGCCTCACGCCCCGGGCAGGCGGCACCGGCACCACTTCCATCAGATAAAGGCTAACGCACTTTTTATCGGCGCTATCGGAGGGCGGAGACAGTGACACCTCGATACCCTCCAGAGCGCTTTTTGTCCAAGCCTCTAAGCGTGCATCTGTTTCATCGAACATAAACGTCGGATGAGAAATTTATTCGTAAATGAACCCGCGCTCTTATCTCTCAAATGAACGCGGTTAAATCTCTAAAAATTTTGAGTGCCTTGCAAGACCGGAAAACATTTTTGGTCGGCATGAACCCAACCGGGAGCCTGACTACAAGACGCTGACCTTTGTTTTATTATTTGCCCGCATCACAGACGGAAAAGCGAAATTAAAACAACGTTGATATAGGGACGAAAAGGAATTGGGGTTTTTGCGTAAGGATGAAGAAGTCTGTTGAGAGCCGTGCTTTATAAATTGCCACTAGCTTTAGCTAGTGGATAAAAATATCAATTTACAGAAAGGGCTTTAGCCCAATAGCAGTTTGGCTAAAGCCCTTCCAAATTAGCATCTGATCCACTAGCTAAAGCTAGTGGCAATTTAAAAGATTACCAAGCTCTTCCAAATCTATCTTTTTCTTCCGCCAAAGATGGTGCCCATCAGGCCGCGAACGAGCGAACCGCTGAGCTGCACACCGATCGAACGGACGACGCTGGTGGCGACACTGCCGATCACCTTGTTTCGCTGGGCGGCGGCCTTTTCATCGGCCTTTGCCTGAATTTCCGCGGCCCTGGCATCGGCTTTCGCCTGCGCGGCGTCTATCTTTGCCTGGGCGGCGGCGGCTTTGGCATCGACTTCCGCCTGCTGCTGTTGGGCGGCCTGGTTGAGTTCCTGCTGGCCCTGCGCGGTCAGGATCTCATAAGCAGATTCGCGGTCGAGTTTTTGCGTATAAGCGTGAAACGGCGAATTACCTGTGACCGCTTTACGTTCATCGGCCGTGATCATTCCGATCTGGCTTTCCGGGGGAAGAATAAAGGCGCGCTGGACAAATTCGGGAGTGCCGTCCGGCGCGAGAAAAGAAACCAGCGCTTCGCCCACGCCCATGGTGGTCACGGCTTCCTCGACATCAAAACTTTTATCCTGGCGGAAATTTTCGGCGACGGCCTTGACCGCCTTTTGATCTTTCACGGTAAAGGCGCGGAGCGCGTGCTGCACACGGTTGCCAAGCTGCGCGGCGATAAGCTCGGGAATGTCGAGCGGGTTTTGCGTGACGAAATAAACCCCTACGCCTTTTGAACGGATCAGGCGGACAAGCTGCTCGACCTTATCGACTAAGGCTTTGGGCGTGTCTTTAAATAAAAGGTGCGCTTCGTCAAAAAAGAAGACCAGTTTTGGCAGTTCCTGATCGCCTACTTCGGGCAGCTGTTCAAACAATTCCGAAAGCAGCCATAAAAGCAGGGTGGAATAGGTCAGCGGGGAAAGCAGCAGTTTATCGGCCGCAATGATGTTGACCACGCCTTTGCCGCCCTCGACACGCGCCAGGTCTTCTAATTGCAGCGCGGGCTCGCCGAAAAGCTCGTCGCCGCCCTGCTGTTCCAGGGACAAAAGGTTTCGCTGGATGGTCCCGAGGCTGGCCGGGCTGATGTTGCCGTATTCCGCGCGCAATTCATCAGTGTGATCGGCGAGATAGATCAGCAGCTGCTGCAGGTCTTTTAGGTCGAGCAGCAGCATTCCCTTGTCGTCGGCATATTTAAAGGCGGCGCTTAACACACCGGTCTGAGTGTCGTTGAGCGCCAGCAGCCGGCCCAAAAGCATCGGGCCCATTTCGGAGATGGTGGTGCGCAGGTTAGTGCCCTGTTCGCCCCAGACATCCCAAAACTGCACCGGCACCGCGCGAAATTCAGGCATCGGGTAGCCGAGCTGTTCCATTCGCGCTTTGATGCGATCGCTGAGCGTGCCTGCCTTGGCCATCCCGGAAAGATCGCCTTTGACGTCGGCCATAAATACCGGCACGCCAAGCTCGGAAAAACCCTGTGCCAGGCGCTGCAGCGTTACCGTCTTGCCGGTTCCGGTCGCGCCGGAGATCAGGCCATGGCGGTTTGCCATCTTGCTCTTTAACTTTACTTCGTTTGTGCCTTTGCCGACTAATATCTCTGCCATCTACTTTTATAAACGGCTCGCGAAACGGCCGTTTCCTCCTTTATAGAAAATATATAAGGAAGCAATATGAGAATGCTTCCTTATAATTTACCACTATTTTTATCAGCCCGAACTATATTATCTGCCCCGACTATTTTCCTAACACGGCTTCTTTAACCATGACATTGCCGAGCGCGCCGGTGCATTTTCCGATCGCCTTGATGGACTGGCCTTTTTTGAGGTCGCCCAACTTTTTGTTTTCCTCGTCGGTGAAATAAACCTGCACGGTATAGATCATCTCTTTGGTTTTCAGCGCAACGTAAGGGCTATTCATAATATCTTTGCCCACTTCGCTGACGACGCCCGATACTTCGACGGTTTTATCCTTGTAAGTGTCGTCCGCCTTAACTTTATTGTCCGAATAAGCCTGCATCAGTTCAGCGGCGGTCACCTTTATGGCCGCGGGCGCTTCCGGGCTAGACGAGGCAGTGGTTTTGGTGGTGCTGGAATTTTGTGCGGACGGCGGGGCGGTAGTGCCTGAGTTTGTCGCGGGTTTATCCGCCGGCGGCGAACAAGCCAGGCCGACAAAAATAAGAATCGACAAGGCACAGATAAAGGTCAATGAATTTTTCATTTGGTATTCCTTCTTTTTAGGTTAAAAAATTTTAGACAGCTTAGCCCAGACTTCTAATGTTGTAAAGCAAAAAGTAAGTATTGGCAGTGGGTTTCAGGGCCGGCACCTCAAATTGATCAGTACCCAGGGCTAAAGCCCTGGGCTATTTTCTACAGTCCGCTGCGCGGACATTATCGTTTTCAAACTGACCCACTACCAAAAAACGATTTCCTTAAAACAAGCTGGGCTGCTGCGTTTGTGAAGGGTTTTCCGTCAAAAGATCTTTAAGCCCGGTTGTCTCGCTTTCCGCGGGCCTGCGCGCGACAAAGCCCAGTTTTTTGTGCCAGAGGTTAAAGAGCCTGACTGCCGTGTGGTATTCCTCGGTCGTGCCTTTCATCCGTTCAAAGAACTGGGGGTTATTGAGCTTTCCGTGCCGTTCGCGCTTTACTTTATTGATGATCTTGTCGGCCATCAGCGGCAGCCGGCGCCGGGTCGTTTCGACAAAATACGGCGCGACGCTGCCCGGCAGGCGCAGATAGTTCATAAAAGCCCAACAGGCCCCGGCATCTTTGGCGGCCTGCAGTACGAGCGGGATCTGCTGCGCATTTACACCGGGAATGATCGGCGCGATCGCCACGCCGGTTTTTATTCCGGCGTCGGATAATTTTTTGAGCGCCCGGAAACGGCTCGCGGGTAAAGCGGTGTGCGGTTCAAAAGCCTGTGACAGTTTCGGATCGACAAACGGGATGGTCATATGAATGCCGGCAAGCAAACCTTTTTCCGCCATCGGAGCGAGAATGTCGATGTCGCGCGTGATCAGCGGCCCTTTGGTCAAAATGCCGACGCGCTGGTTCATCTCAAGACAGACTTTCAAACACTCTCTGGTCAATTTATAAACGCCTTCGAGCGGCTGGTAAGCGTCGGAGGCGAACGAAAACATGATGCGGTCGCCTTTGTGCCGGTTGGCCTTGATGTCGGCGCGGAGAAGCTCGGGAGCGTTTATTTTGACCACGATCTTGGTCTCAAAATCCGTCCCGGCGCCAAAATCCAGGTATTCATGATACGGCCGCGCAAAGCAGTAATTACAGGCGTGGGTACAGCCCCGGTAGACGTTGACGGTGTAATCAAAACCGACGTCGGGGCTGCTGTTTTTCGTGATGATGTGTTTGGTGGCGGTCTCCTCAAAGACTTGCAATTTTGCCGCCGGCGGCTCTCCCAGCCACTCCGACTCCTGCGCATGCCACGGATTTGGCGGATTCGCCACAAACCGTAAACCCGTCATTGTTCTTGCCCGTGTTCATCGGACTTTAGAGTATATTGTTTATGCAAGAATGTTGCAAGTATAGGACGGTTGCTAGAGAGAGGCGATGATTTATTTTTTAATTTGAATGATACCGGGTTTTATGCCGAGCTCGATTTCTTTTAATACGGATTACGCTAAGATAGCCGGAGTATCCATTGATCAATTTATTGATGACGAATTAGACTTGCCTGCGAAATACAAATAAACACATAAAGAAGAACCACCCCGTCGCGGAAACCGCGCCACCCCTCCTTCGTAAGGAGGGGAGTTTAAGAAGTGCTACAAAGCTCCCCTCCTTACGAAGGAGGGGTGCCCGAAGGGCGGGGTGGTTCTTTCATAAACCAACCAGGAAGGTTCCGATCAACCAAACCCCCTCGCTACCGCTTCGGGTTCTGACTTCATCATAATGGCCATCGTTTTATATTAAAGCTCGCCAAAAGAACAAAACTTCCAAAGCCTTTCTTATCAAAATAATAACAATCGGGCGATAATAACCTCGCGGTATTTCTGTTTTGCCGGAGTCCACCTCCTTCCGCCGCTCTTTTCAAGCCGCTTTTATTTATTTTTGGGATGTTACAATGATTTTTAAGATTTCTGTAACATTTTTGGAACAGGTGTGTCCAGCCCCCATTTTTTACTCCACGGATAAGTAGAACGATTTCAGGTTGATTCAGAGGCGAGTTTGCCTCTGAATTCAATCGGTGTCATATATCCGAGCGCCGAATGCGGTCGCGCGGTATTGTAGTCTTGCCGCCAAAGTTCGATCTCCGCCTTTGCTTCGCGCAGCGAGTGGAAATAGGCCCGGCTGAGCAGTTCATCGCGCAGTTTGCCGTTGAAGCTTTCAATGTATCCGTTTTGCCACGGTTTGCCGGGCTGCGAGAATATTCGCTTGATCCCTTTGGCTGCCAGCCAGTTTCCGACCGACGCCGCGATAAACTCGCTCCCGTTGTCGGAGCGGATCGCCTCCGGATATCCTCTTTCACCGCAAACACGCTCCAGCACGCGTCTCACATCGGCGCTCGTGATCGACGCGGCCGTCTCCACCGCCAGGCATTCCCTGGTATATTCATCCACCATTGTCAGCATCTTCAGCTGCCGCCCGCCGATCGTCCGGTCGAAAACAAAGTCGCAGCTCCAGATATGGTCGGCCCGCCCGGCCTTTACCAGGTCAGTTTGGTTCGCGGCAGCTTTTTTGCGCTTCGGCCTCTTCCGGGCCAGCCCCAATCCCAGCTTCTGCCACAACCGCCACACCTTCTTTCGGCTTATCTGCTCTCCTGCTCTTACCAGACACGCCCATACCCGCCGATAACCGTAGCGCGGATGCTCCAGCGACAAACTCCCGATCTTCTCTTCCCACCCGGCATCCTTATCCGCCATGACCGATAGGTACCGGCAGCTCTTCCGGTTCAGCTTTATCAAACTGCACGCACGACGCTCGCTCAAACCCGCTCCCCTAAGATAACTCACCAACTCACGGCGACCGCCGGTCGTTACCACTTTTTTCGCAGCGCTTCCTTCACCACATCGATCTCAAGATCGCGCTCCGCCAATAGCCGCTTCAACCGCGCATTCTCGCGCTCCAGCGTCCGCATCTGCCTCACCTCCGGCACATCCATCTGCCCGAAACGCTTCTTCCAGTTATACAGCGTCGCCACGCTGATACCCTTCTCCCGGCAATAAGCCCTGACCGACTGTCCGCTCTCTTCAAAACCTCGCAGCAACCTGATTACCTCTTCGTCACTCGCTCCCTGTCTCATCACTTTTACCCCCACACATCTTTATTCTAATGTGTTCTACTTAACTGTGGAGTAATTTTAGGGGAGCGGGTCAGGTGTAACGCAGTAACAGCCTGGAACAGGGTGTTACACGTCACGCTTTTAAAGCATCTGCCTGTAACAGCAGTGTTTATGGGATTTGTTGAACTCGGCCCCTGTTTCCAGGCTAGGCGTCAGGAACATTTATTTCAGCGGCTTGACCCATTTGCCTTTTTCAAAAATGCCGTCGGGCGGATATTTCTTTTGCAGGTCTTTTTCGGTCCAGTCGATATTTTGAGCTTTGTCTTTTTGGTAAAAGAGAAAGCCGGCGGACGAGCCGGGGCGCAGTGTGCTGCCGTCGCCACCAGCAAGTGGAACGAGATAATAATTGCTGACATCTATTTCTTCCAGGCCAAAAAAATTATCGAGATCGCCGATCTCCTGCACGGAGAGCGCGGGTTCATCGCCGGCGCGGCGGCGGTAGGAATTGACCGCGACGTCGGCTTTAAAGGGCGCGGGTTTAGCGGTAGGATCGGCCGGGAGTTCGACGATGCTGCCGTCGCGAAAGATGTAACTGTAAAGCCAGCCGTTATCGTTAAATGTCAGCGAGTCATAAATTTTGGCGTCGGCCTGTTTTTCGCTGCCGCCGGCCAGCGCGTGAAAGGCGGAAAGAAAAGCGACGAAATTCATCTTGATCAAAAACATTTCGTCCTTGCCGTGAAGCTCGCCGGTTTCGATCAGGATGGTCGCCGTGCCCCATTCGCTCATGCGGTCGCCAAAGGCGCGCGGGTTATAATCGTCCTCGTAACGCGCGACGTGGCCTTTGATAAAATTATTCAGCGCATTTATCATCACCGCGCAGAGGCGTTTGTTGCGCTCGCCTTCGGGGGAAAATTTGCTCTCGGGATTGCCGGAAACCGCCAGCAGCGAGATGGTCGATTGGTCGCGGCTTTTGCCTACGGTGGTCAGGCTGTTTTGGTTGTGAAGATTAAAACCGATCTCCGGCTGCCACGCGTCGCGCAAGCTTTTTAAGAGCCGGCCTTCGGGCGTGGCGAGGTCGCGGGCGTCGCGATTGATATCGATCGCTTGCGCGTTGCGGCGCTGAAAACGCTCCTGGCCGTCGGGATTGAGCATCGGCAGCGCGCGGATGGTAACCGCTTTTTCCAGTTCCGCCACCCACTTCAAATTCTTATTTTTTTGCAGAAAGTAAAACATATCCATCAGCGCGCTGGTGGCGGTCGGTTCGTCGCCGTGCATCTGCGACCACATAAAGACCTTTGTTTTACCTTTACCCCATTCGACCTGGTAGATCTCGCGGTTTTCACCGGAAAGCCCCATCTGCTCAACTCTGATCCCGGCTTGTTTTAGTTTCTCGAGATACTTTTTCAGATCGGCGTGGCGCACCTGCGAAGCGGGCATCGTCGTGATGTGCTGTTTATCCCAAATGGCGGCAAGGTCCTGCGGCGATTGTGCGTCGATAGAGTTGGTCATCAGAAAAACAAAAAGGAAAGTTAATAAAACGGGCAATACTCTCATGCAGAATAAGATAAACCTTTCTCTTTTCAAAACCAAAACCCGCTCAGCAAAACTGAACTAAAAACGCGTGAGATTAAAAGCCGCCAAAAAATTTGTTGACTTAAGTTTTCGAAGATAGTAGTTTCAAAATAGTTCAGACAATTTGTCTTTCGCGTAAAAAACAATTGCTTTTTGTTTTTCAAGGGTCAGATCATACGGGCTTACTTTAGCGAGATTTCCCGTACAAAATCACCGGTTTCCGCATAAAAGTTTTCCCGTTTTTATGTGGTCTGACATTCATCCATAACACTAAAAACGCATTTCCGGGGCATCAAAAATAATGCTCGATGAGCGTGATCTGTTATTTTGCTGACACATAAAGGTCAAACAAGATCCAGACCCGCGCTCCCTTGCTGCCGAAAACAAGATATACGTTTATCGTCGTTATCCCAGTGTCCCTTCTTTAAACCAAGCTAACCGGTCATATTCCTGTTTGGTCAGGAAATTGGCCGCGACATAACTGCTGCACAGATAAAAAGCGAAAAAGGTTTTACGAGCGCTCCCTGAAATTTGTGCTTCAGTACGGCTTCGAAGTGTCTCGTGCGACACCCGAATTTAAGGAGGATAAAAATGAAAGTAACAAAACTATTTTGCGGTATTGTGATCATGCTGGCGCTCGCCGCGGTGACTTTTGCAAACAAATTCGAAGGATATTCCTTTAGCCTTAACGCTGATAGTACCGGCGCGTGTCCGCTGCAATATCTCAGTTATCCGAACAATAGTATTACCGTTTATATTGCCGGTACCGGCCAGGCGGCGGCGGCAACCGGGCTGACGGGCTGCAACGGCAGCGTCATTACCGGCGGTAATACGGTCCTTACTAACGGCGACGGCCAGTGGTGTTTTAACGGCGGTGAGGATTTTTATGATATTAAATTGACCACCAATGCCGCCTACCTCTGGTATCCCACTACAAAAAACACCGGTTTTATCAATGTCAAAGATTTTCGGCCGGTTACCTACGTCGCCAGCATGCCGCCGACCTACAGCGTCAGCGAGCCCGCGGATTATACCAGTACGATCAGAAACGCCCTGTACTTTATGGCGGCGAAACAAGGCGGAACTTTGTTTTTTCCGGCGGGGGATTATGTGGTGGGAACGACCAACGGTAATACGATCGATCCTGCTTACAAAGCCATCACGCTACCTTCCGGGGTTGTTATCCAGGGAGCGAGCTCCAATTTTTCCATCCCCACTACGAATGTTCCCGAAAAGTCCTCGCCTACGCGGATCCGTTTGCGTCATCCCGGCCAGACGATCTTTCGTATCGGCGGATGCACTAACCAAATAACGGTCCGCTTTATCGAACTGTTAGGCAACTCGGCGCTTTACGGGGAACAGCCGCGCGATCCGACCGGCGATTACGGTATTGAAGGGTATGGTAAATGGGCGATACTTCCGCCGCCAAAGGGCGGCCAGCCGGTCCATGTACCCAATTCAAGTCAAAACTTCAAATTTGAAAATGTTACCTTTCAAAATCTGGACAAAGCGCTTTATGTTCACAACGTCAATGACGAAAACTGCAATCCCGCGAACCAATTTTGCTTCGCCTGGCAATTCGATTATGTGAAAGTAGACCATTGTACGTTCTACAATAACAGGACCGGTATTCTGATCGACACCTACGATACCGATTGGAAGATCACCAATACTTTTCTGGCATATGTCGAGGCCAACGCGCCCGGAAACGGAATACATATCAAAAAAGCCGGGACCGTGCTGCTGGAGCAAACCTTTGGCGGCGGTTACGATTACGGCGGCGGCATCGGCGGCACATTTTTGTATATCGACACGGTGGGCAACGTAACGATAATAAATTCCGCTTCCGAGCGCGGCCGGCGAAGCATCTATATGAATCCGCTGGGGGCTACCCGTTCGGTGATGATAACTAATATCGGCGGCACCTTCGGCGATCTGATCGAGCTTCACGGAGGGGTGAATTATATCTCGAGCGGAAGCTCCTATGGCGCCACCACGGTACAGGCAGATTCCACCGTCATGCTCACCTCAAACGGGGACCGGTTTTGCTATGACCCGGACATTTTTCCGGGCGTATGCAAAGACGGTTTGGGAAACAACGTCAGCAATCCCAATTTTGTCGGAGGCAGAATGGTGTTTCAGACGGGACGCCCGAAGGAAGGCTCGGGAGCCGACGAGATCGTAAAGCGGCCGACCTTTTTTGGATTTGATGTCCTGATGGCAGACGACGATACGAATAATAATGACCCGATGTTGTTTTCCCGGTCGTATAACTTTAATAAACCTCTGCTCCGGCTCGGGCAGAACTACTATTACGATTTCAAACGTTCGGGAGATAACGGTTTTCTTAACATTTTGGGCAACCAGAATAAGCCGTATCGCGGCGTTGTTATTAACGGCCCGGTGCAATTCGATAAAGATATGACTTTTAGCGATATTGTGACTTACGCAAGCACAATCTTCAACGGTCTTCCGGTGATCACTGACGGCACGCTGGTCTATTGCAAAGACTGCGCGAAAAATGGCTCGGGCATTTGCGTGCAGGGAACGGCCGGAGTTGACGGGGCGTTTGCGAAACGCATAAACAATACCTGGCGATGTGATTAAACTTTTCGCATCTGAACCAAAATAAATAATAAGAAGCCGGCAGCTTTTAAACTGCCGGTTTCAATATTTGGCGGCGGTGAAGTACCCAACTCGCGACCTGTCGGTTCTTACTAAACCAACACGTCAAGGCGGTCGCCATCAATAATTATTACTTCACCGTCCCGCAGAGTCTTGTAGGGTATATTGTGCTTCCTGTAGTATTCGATCTCCTGATCCATTAAAGCAGACTCCGGGTGATCGGAATCGTAATGAACCGCTACGGCGAAATCTATTTGGAAAAATTAAGTAACATTTAGGCCTTCAACCACTTAAAAAATTAATTATTGTATATTCTCATACGTTTTTGTAGAATAGTAATAGCAACTCCCTTGCTAACACTCACCCAAAACTAAGTTAATTATCATTCATAACACTCCTGCTATGACCCCTGAGTCCCTTTGTCTTTGCATAAATTTCTATGAGGTTCTTGTTTCTCTTTTGCGCCATATTGTGGTTCTCGGCAGCCGTCGGGGGTGTTTTTTATTTAATGCGATATGAGAGCACCCCGGGTGAAAAAAATGTTTCTTATCCGACGGCCTTCCCGGTTGAAAGTAATATTGCGCGCGATGCCGACCGTCCGACGCTTATTTTCTTTGCTCATCCGAAATGCCCGTGTACACGAGCCAGCCTGCGCGAGCTTTCACGTCTAATGACGAAAGTTAATGACAAGTTAAACGCATATGTGGTCTTTATCAAGCCGCAGGATGAAAGCGAACAATGGACACAAACCGACTCGCGCTCGAGTGCCGAAGCCATCCCCAATATTCATGTTCTGATCGACGAAGACCAACGCGAAACCGGGATCTTTAACGCTCAGACATCCGGCTTGGTATTGCTATACGATCGACAGGGAAATTTGCGTTTTGACGGCGGAATAACCGCTTCGCGGGGGCTCGAAGGTGACAATGCGGGAAGCCGCGCTATCTTTGAAATTGTCACGCAGGACATTGGCGAGGGGACAAAAACCTCCGTTTTCGGTTGTCCTTTACACAACAAAGACTGCCAGGGTGAGTTAATGCAATATGCACAACAGTAAAATTCCAAACACGACAAGCAGATCCAAACCGGTCGTTAAAAGGCAGGTTGGAGAAATTTATGCCGGGCATCAGCAGCAAATTTACCGGCAAACCGACCGCATGTTTGCCGTCCTGATGCTGATCCAATGGATAGCGGGTATCGTGGCGGCTTTGGTGATCTCACCGCAGACCTGGATCGGGCAAACCAGCCAAACTCACCTGCATGTTTGGGCGGCCATTTTCTTGGGCGGCGTGATCAGCTTTTTCCCGATCATCCTGGCGGTTTTTCGCCCCGGGCATACTTTGACGCGCCACACGATCGCGATCGGACAAATGTTGATGTCCGGCCTTTTGATCCATCTGACGGGCGGCCGTATAGAGACGCATTTTCACGTCTTCGGTTCCCTGGCTTTTCTATCGTTTTACCGTGATTGGCGTGTATTGATCCCGGCGACGGTGGTGGTCGCACTCGACCATATATTTCGCGGTTCGTTCTATCCGGAGTCGGTGTTTGGTGTTCTGGCGCCGGAGAACTGGCGTTGGCTGGAACATGCCGGCTGGGTCATATTTGAAGATATTTTCCTGATCCTTTCCTGTTTGCGCGGGCAAAAAGAGATGCTGCAGATCGCCGAAAACACGGCAAAGCTCGATGCCAGCGAAGCGCGTTACCGCGTCGTTACCGATTCAGCTTCGGATGCCATTATCACAATTGATGAAACAGCCGCTATTTTGTTTGTCAACCAATCCGCCGAACAGATCTTCGGTTATAAAGCGGATGAATTAATGGGTGAAAAACTCGACAAACTAATGTCCGAAAAAATGCGCCGGCGTTACCAGGCGAGGCTGAGACGCTATTTAGGAGCTGAAAAGCGGCATCTTTCTCCCCAGGTAGTAGAAGTTTCTGCGCTGCACAAATACGGCCACGAGTTCTTAATTGAAATTTCTTTTGGTGAGTATAGTTCCGATGGCGAGAGAGTATTTACGCTTGTTGTGCGCGACATAACGGAGCGCAAGCGCGCCGAAGAGGCTTTAAGAAAATCGGAAGAGTATCGCAATCTTTTCGAACTGGCCAATGATGCGATCATTATTTTTGAACCGGAAAACGAGATCGTGCTTAACGTCAACGATTATGCCTGCAAAATGTATGGTTACTCGCGGGAAGAACTGGTCGGGCGCAGCCTGAATGATATTTTCAAAGGCGACCAGCGCGGCGCTATTGGCAGAATGCGGAACAATGATGCGGCCGAATCGTCTGAGAGCGTTCACTACCACAAGGATGGTACGCCGATCAACATTTTGATAAGTTCCTCGGTCATTGAATTTGAAGGCAAGCCGGCGGTTTTAAGCATCAATCGTGATGCGACGTCCCGCGTCAAGGCAAACACCGCTCTTCGCGAAAGCGAATACAAGCTTCGCACCCTGGTCGAAAATATGAGCGAGGGACTGCTTCATCTCGACCACGAGGACCATATAATTTTCACCAACAAGCGTTTTTGCGAGATGCTCGGCTACCGGGAAGAAGAATTGATCGGCCAAAATGCTTCATTGCTGCTGCTCGATAACGAAGGACAAAAAATTGTAGAAAAAGCCAACCAGCGCCGGCGCGAAGGCGCTTCGGAAAATTACGAGCTGCAGCTGCGAACCAGCCAGGGCAAAATGATCTGGTCGCTCGTGGGCGCCGTTCCGACACATGATATGGATGGCAACGTCATCGGTTCGATGAGTGTCCACACCGATATCACCGAGCGCAAACGGGCGGAAGAGCAGCTGCTGCACAATGCTCTTCATGACGCGCTAACCGGGCTGCCGAATCGCGCTCTTTTTCTCGAACACCTGCGCCGCGCAATGGGACGCTCGCCACGACACGAAAAGACCTTTGCCGTTCTGTTCCTGGATTTTGACGGATTCAAACTTATTAACGACTCGCTCGGACATCTGGAAGGTGACAATCTTCTTAAAATGATCGCGCGGCGGCTGGAATCGCTGCTCCGCGGCGACGATGTTGTGGCCCGGCTCGGCGGCGATGAATTTACCATTTTGCTTAATGAATTAACCGATTCAAAAGACGCCCTATTCGTTATCGAAAGGATCAAGGATCTCTTTAAAGAGCCTTTCAATCTCGATGGACGGGAGATCTTTATCACTGTCAGCATCGGGGTGACATTAAGAAGCACAAAATATAAGACCCCGGAAGAGATGCTGCGTGATGCCGATATCGCCATGTACCGCGCCAAATCAAGCGGCAAAGGACGGCATGAAACCTTTAGCCAGGCGATGCGCGAGCAAGTAAGCAATCGTTTGCGATTCGAAACCGAATTACGCCTGGCCTTAGAACGCGGTGAATTTTCCGTTTTCTATCAGCCGATCATGCAGCTTTCCGCTAATCAATTGATCGGTTTTGAAGCCTTGGTACGATGGTTTCATCCCGAGCGCGGCCGGATCATGCCGGACGAATTTATTCCGATCGCCGAAGAAATGGGCTTGATCATTCCACTGGGCGAATGGGTACTTCGTGAAAGCTGCCGGCAGGTCCGGCAGTGGCAGCTGCGTTTTCCTGCCCAAAGCGATCTGACCATCAGCGTCAATCTTTCATGCAAGCAATTCATGCAGGTCGATCTGGCCGAGCGGGTCGCCGCGATCTTGCGGGAAACCGGATTAGAAGGACGATTCTTACGGCTGGAAATAACCGAGAGTCACGTGATGGAAAACAGTCATTCGGCAATTACGATCATGAATCGCCTGCGCGAGCTCGGTGTGCGGCTTTCAATCGACGATTTCGGCACAGGCTATTCTTCCTTAAGCCATCTGCAGCGCCTGCCGATCGACTACCTGAAAATTGACCGTTCGTTCATTAATTTAATGAATTCAAAACACGAAAACGGTGAGATCGTCCGCGCGATAGTGATGCTGGCTAAAAACCTGAATATGCAGGTGATCGCCGAGGGAGTAGAAACCGAGGAACAAGCCTTACAATTGATCGATCTGGACTGCGCTTTCGGGCAAGGCTTTTTTTATTCCAAACCGACCGATGCTATTCAAGCGGAAACTATCCTTGAAAATAGTCCGGCGCTGCTCAATGCTATCGAGACTACAAATTCTCTCGATAACCTCACGATGTAAGGACATTATCGGCGCACAAAATACCTTTTGTTATAAACAAAAACCGGTGTTGAATCGATTCGTGTTCGCATGGCAGCAGAGACTCAAAACTGCAAGCGAATATAGTCTCTTACGAAAACCACCGCGCCTGGTTCCTTCCCCACAAGTGTTTCAAATCCATTCATGTGATCTTTTCCTCAACCTTCGCAACATATTCAGGCATAGAAGATCACTTGCGACCGCTGAACTCAAATTTTGCAAAACTGGTTCCTACCACCTCCCCGGCATCCTTCATCAAAAAAGCCTTCTTCTTTTGAATCTGCCACTAATAAGGACTGCCGCATTTTATCAGGTATAGGTAAAAGAATTTCAATGTGTTCATGATCGGCCTGATTTGCATGGGAAGCGGGCGTCAGGCTTATTCATACTGCAACTTTTCCCGCTTCGATCCTATTAAATGCAAATCGGCTCAAGAAATCCGACGCCAAATAAAAACTCCCGTCAAATAAACTGTAATCGGTTTTTGTGAACAACTCGCTAAAATCCGCCATAGTTTTAGGAGGCGAAGTAATTGTACGCTTGTCCAACGCCTTAGAAATTTCATCGGAAACCATTTTGTTCGCTAAAAACGCCGAAAGAATATCATCTTCAGAAAATAACTCAGATAGATTTAATACTTTACTTGAAACATTTCCCCCACGGGTTTTGCCGTCCGGAACTCTTGTTTTTGGATAGGCCAAGTTACCCTCTTTCGCCACATCTATCGTCGCGTACCTCCAATCTGAAGAGGTGACTGCTCCACATGAAAAACCTATTTCATGCTCAAAACTAACCAAATTTCCCACGACAGAAGATAATCTAAAAAAGTGGCCATCTTCGCAACCCTGATCACTAGCGGATCTGAGTAATGATCTATGGTGACTCTCAGCTATTTCAGAAAATAACTTGAGCTTTATTTCTTTAATTTGCACCGACAGGTCTTTTGTATCCCAGTCAAATGCGATGCCGTCAATAGTCTTTCGCCATTGTGTTTGCGTTTCCGGCGGAGTTTCGGCGGGCGCTGCCGCCAGCGACGGTGCGGCGTCGACTAATCTTATATTGGAGTTATTAGGATCAGCTTGCGACAATGTATGAGGCTGACAAGCTGCTAATAAAAGCATAAAAGAAAAAACAAGAACTCTCATCGGGTAAAGCACACTCCTTCCACCGCGTTAAGATATGCTACCGCACGTTTAGTAATTTCTGCAGCTTGCGTGGCGAACGCCAGGTAATTAGCGGGTACAACCCAAAATAAATAGCCACCACCGATTCAGCGATCAGACGCGCGGTTGAGAATTTAAACGGTTTCGCCGATCCGGTAACGAGTTGGCAGCGGAAAAGAAAACGGCAAGCCCGAAAGCTTACCGTTAATTTATGGTGGCGGGGGGGAGGATCGAACTCCCGACCTTGGGGTTATGAATCCCACGCTCTAACCATCTGAGCTACCCAGCCACGAACTTTAAAGATTAAGATTTATCCCCAAAAACGTCAAGTGATTTGAAGGCGGCGTTTTTCGAGGCGATTTCATCTAAAATGGATTAGAATCGTCGCAGAGGCATTTATGAAGCTAAAGAGCGCGTTATTCCTAGTATCCATCGTTTTTATCTTTTCATTTCCGGTATTCTCACAAAAAGCAGCCAGACCGGCCGCCGCTTCGGCGCGCACGATCACCGTTTCCACCGAACCTAACGCAACCGTCTGGGTAGATGATGTAAAACGCGGCGTGACCGATACGAACGGAAAACTCACGGGCGTAAAGCTTTCCGCGGCGAGCAAAATCCTGCGCGTACGCGCTGACGGATTTAAGCAGGCGGCGATAAATCTGACGGCGGCTTCAAAAGGAGTTGTCAGAGTAAATTTGCAGGTGACAGGCGATGCGGCCGAATTGCTTTTTCAAAAAGCCGAAGCGCTGCGCGAAAAACCGGGGGCGGGCGAAGACGACCGGAAAAAGGCTATCGATCTTTATGAGCAGGCGATAAAGATCCGCCCGAAATTTCCCGAAGCATACCTGGGGCTGGCGCGTGTTTATTTCGATCTGAAAGACACCGACAGTGCGATGCAGCAGGTCGTGAAGGCGCGGCGCGACCGGCCCGTTTTTCCGGAGATCTCGGCAGTCGAAGGCCGCATCTATCACGCGGATATCGACGACGAAAACGCCATCAAAGCTTATAATCGCGCCGTCAAAGAAGGCCGCGGCTATCAGCCGGAGGCGCACACCGGGCTGGGTTTGATCTATCAGGAACAGGAAAAATACGATGAGGCGATAAAGGAGTTCAAGATCGCCGTCAGCCAGCTTTTTGATACTGAGCCGGTGCTGTACCAGCTCCTCGGGGAGCTCTATGAAAAAACCAGGAATTATAAAGAGGCGATAAAAGTATACGAGCAATACTTAAAGACGGCGCCGGGTAGCGTGGAGGCAACGGCTATCCGTTCCATGATGGAGCAGTTGAAAAAAGAAATGGCACAGGACGGGCAGCCGGAATAAAACGGTTCAGAGTCCAAGGCTCAGAGTTCAGAGTACAACTTTATTCTGTCTCTTATTTAACAATAAAACGAGCTAAAGTTTGAACTCTGAACCTCGAACATGAATTTTAACGTGATTTTCGTGTGGGCGAGGGGCGTTTGTCGCTGCCGCCGGAGGAGTTGAAGTACCAGAGAGAGACCGCGCCGACGATGACGATCAGCAGCACTACGCCGGCGATCACCAGCCGCACGGCCATCTTCATGACTTTGCGCCCGATAAAAAAGATCACCACGCCCGCTATTAAAACCAACAATAAAATACCGCCGCCGATAATTTCCATAGTGTTTATTTTACGTTAAAAAATTCAGGAATGTTCGTCATTTTCTGCAGCCTCCAGCGCCGATTCAATCTGCCGCAGGTCCTCTTCATTAAGCGAAGAGTTTTCGTCCGGCACACGGTAACCTTCCTCGATCCATTCGCCCAGATCGAGCAGTTTGCATTTTTCCGAACAAAAAGGCCGGTGTTCACTCTCAGACCATTCGATCTGTTTCCGGCAGGTTGGGCAATTCACTAAAGGCATAAATTACTGAAATTTTAGCATATTCGGCTTTCCCACTCAGTTCTCATCTTTTACCCCGGTAGCTATTCCGGAATAGATGATAGCTGAGAGAGGATAGTTGAGAGATTTGAAGGGCGCAAATAGTGTTATAATTTATGTTTTAGTGAACAAAACGCCCGCGAAAAGCGTATTTGTCTGCAGCAGCGAAGGAGAAGTGTGACCGATGGCAAGTTATAAAGAAACACTGGAAGAATGGCAAAAAACAGCGCAGGAAAAGCTGGCGGATATCGATAAACAGTTCGGCATTACGGACAAACTCGGAGACGCAGGCAAAAGCGTGCGCGAAACCGCCGAAAAAGGCGCTGAAGTGCTAAAGGACGGCGCCGAGAAGATCCGGGCCGGTGCGGAAAAACTGGCTGAAGATACCGAGCTGGGAAAACAGGTTGACGAATTCGGCAAACAGGCCAAGGAAACCGCCGAAAAAGTTTGGGACGCCAGCGAGCCTCTGCGCGGCGCGGCTACGGAAGCGGGCGGGAAAGCCGGTGAAGTGATAAACACAGCGGTAGAAAAAGCGGGCGAAGTATTTAAAGATACGGCCAGCTCGTTTGAAGAAACCGCGAACCGCGCTTCGGGAATTTTTAACTTCGGCATGAGCTGGACGCGGACCATCGACGCCGCACTTACTGGAATAAATAAAACAGGACAGTGGGTGCGAGATTATCCTTTAAAGGCCGTTGGCTCGGGGGTTTCGGTGGCAGCCGGTTCGATCGGCGCACTTGTCTTTACCGGCCTGGGTTCGCATTGGATCTATAGCTCGGCGCTGCCCGTGTGGGGCATGAAAAAGGTCAGCGATTATTACCTGGAATATCTCACCAATCAGGAAGACCTTATCCGGCAGGGAGAATTGACCGAGGCCGAGGCGGAACGCGTAAAATTCGAACGCGACATCGTGAAATACGTCGGCGCTCCGCTGCTCGGCGCTTTTAGCTGCGCGGCAGGCGCGGCGATGTGGTGGCACATTTTTAATCCCGCGCGCATTACCGGTGCGCCGATCAGCTGGATACTCGGCGGAAACCCGGTGCTTGAAGGCATCTGGCTTTTTGGCAACGGCGTCGTCTGTTTCAAATACGGTTATGAATTTTTTATGATCGCGCTCGACGATCATGAGGAAGTACAGAGGATAGTAAAAGAAATAAAAGGAATGCTGCCGGAAACCACGCTGGTCTAGAAATTGACCTGTATCGGAAACGGCGTAAAGGAAAGTATAAATACCAGCAGTGTAAAGGCGGCGACCAAACGCCGTTTTAGATCCAGAGGGGTGTTATCGTAAGGTTCCGGGTGCCCGATGCGCAGCATAATTACCAGTATCACCAGGAAAAGGAGCCCGCTCGGGCTGTTGAAAAAGATCATTCCTAAAACCGTCAGAACGAGCATCGCGGCAAATGCGATTTTCGCTATAACGGCGTGCAGGCGCTCTCCAAAAACCGCGTAGACCGCGTGTCCGCCATCCAGCTGTCCGGCAGGTATCAGATTCAGACTGGTCACTATCAATCCCAGCCAGGCAGAAAAATAGAAAGGCCCACCCATCGAATTTGCCAGGTCAACGCCCATAAACCACGCTATCAAACGCATCAAGAGAGGATCGTTAAAGACAAGGCCCGCTTTAAAGTCCGGCGGTACCGGTTGGGTGAGATAAACCCCGACTATCGCTATCGGGATCAAAGCGATAAAGCCGGCGATCGGGCCGGCGACACCGATATCAAAAACCGCCCGCCGCGAAGGCAGCGGTTCGCGAATTCTTATGAAAGCGCCGAATGTTCCGATACCTATCAATGGCGGCGACGGAAGAAAATATGGAAGAGACGCATCGATCCGATAGATCCGGCAGGCAATATAATGGCCGAATTCATGGCAGATCAAAATGAAAAGTAAAGAGACCGAATATTTCAAACCCTCGAGCAAAACCTCAGGATGAGCGGGCAGAGAAAGTATCAATTTGCCTATTGTTTGAAAATACAGGCTGGGAAGCAGCGCGATCTGCTGAAAAGTATCGATCCAGCTTTGCGTTTCCGGCAACTGGGCTTCGAGACTGTCCCCTAAAGATAAAAGAGGCAGCCCACCGGTAAGAGTGGTGGTAATAAAAGTAATTAAAAACCAGAAGAGGTGTTTGAGCCAGACGCCGGCGGGCGGGTGACTTACTCGTCGCGGCAAATACTCAACTGATGAAAAAGCTGGATCAGACATTAACTATAACCGGCGACGAGCAAGCTCAGGGATATATTTTTTGATTTACAGGCTTACAGCTTTATTCGTCATCGGTGCTGGAAGCCTGCAGATCCTTGCCGGGTTTAAAGCGGATGGTTTTACCCGCCGGAATAGCGACTTCCTGCCCGGTCCGCGGATTGCGCCCTATCCCACGCTTGCGCGGTTTTACTACAAATACTCCGAAACCGCGTAATTCTATCCTTTTTCCTTGAGCCAGGCCTTCTTTCATGGCATCAAAGAGCGAGTCTACCACTTGTTCGGCTTTCTGTTTGGAAACACCGGTTTGGTCAGCTAAGCGATTAACAATATCTAATTTGATCATGGCTAATTCCTCTGAGATTCTGAAATTGGAGACAAAAAACACCGAGGACTACGTAAAGACTCTGTAAGTTATAATAAAAATTATACTTAGTAGCTGTCAAGAAATAATCAGCCCTGATAAAATAAAATTTATCGTATTTAGAATCACGGGTTTAGCAAAATAAGCCTCTCAAAAGCGCGGGATATGCCGGTAAACCCTATAGATATAAGCAGATATGGCTGAAGAGATGAGCAATAAAAATCTACCTGACAAAGCGGCGGGCAGCGAAAATGTTTTAGACCCCGTATGCGGAATGACGGTCTCGCCGCAAACCGCCGTCAGTAGTTTTTTATACAAAGGCAAAACTTACTATTTTTGCGCGGCTGGCTGCCTGAATAAATTCAAGCAAAACCCGGAATATTATCTCGCCCCGATACAAGAGAAAGCCCAGGAGAAAGCTGATGTCGAGTACACCTGCCCGATGCACCCGGAGATAGTGCAGATAGGCCCAGGCAGCTGCCCGATCTGCGGGATGGCGCTCGAACCGAAAGTTTTTTCGCTGGACGCAGAAGAAGATAATTTCGAGTTGAACGATATGACGCGCCGGTTTTGGATCTGCGCTGTTTTTGCCCTGCCGGTTTTTTTGCTGGGGATGGCGGAGATGCTGCCGGGTGATTCTTTTATGAAAGTTCTGCCGGCAGGTACGGAGGGATGGATACAGCTTTTGCTTGCGACACCGGTAGTTTTGTGGGGCGGGCTGCCGTTTTTTGAACGCGGTGTAATGTCCGTCATTAACCGCAGCCTGAACATGTTCACGCTGATCGCGCTGGGCACCGGTACGGCTTGGGTATATAGCGTCATCGCTTTTTTTATTCCCGAGATATTTCCGCATACGCTGCGGGGTCACACCGGCACGGTGCCGCTCTATTTCGAAGCAGCGGCAGTGATCACTACACTCGTTTTGCTCGGGCAGGTTTTGGAACTGCGCGCGCGCAGCAAAACTTCCAGCGCTATCAGGGAGCTTCTTGGCCTTCAGCCGCAAACCGCGCGGGTGGTGATGCCGGACAGAACCGAAGAAGATATTCCGCTCGGGCATGTACAGGTGGGCGCGATGCTGCGCGTGCGGCCCGGTGAAAAAATTCCGGTGGACGGAAGCGTAGTCGAAGGCCACAGCTCGGTCGATGAATCGATGATCACGGGTGAACCGATCGCGGTTGAAAAAGAAACCGGAAGCAAAGTAACCGGCGGCACAATTAACGGCACCGGCAGTTTTGTAATGCGGGCCGAACGCGTGGGCAGCGATACGCTGCTGGCGCAGATCGTAAAGATGGTCAGTGAGGCACAGCGCAGCCGCGCGCCGATCCAGCGCTTAGCCGATCTAGTTTCGGCTTATTTTGTTCCGGCCGTGATCGTCGCGGCGATAATTACTTTTATTGCCTGGATGTTTCTCGGGCCCGAACCGCAGCTTGGCCTTGCGCTGGCAAATGCTATCGCGGTGTTGATAATCGCCTGCCCGTGCGCGCTGGGTTTGGCGACACCGATGTCCGTCATGGTCGGAACGGGGCGCGGAGCGCGCGCGGGCGTACTGGTAAAGGCCGCCGAGGCGCTGGAAGTGCTGAGGAAAGTAAATGTACTGGTGCTGGACAAGACCGGAACGCTAACGGAAGGAAACCCGCGTCTTGTCTCCGTAGTTTCAAACACCAGTGAAAAAGGGGGCGAGAACGAACTTCTGAGCATCGCGGCGGCCTGGAAAATCACAGCGAACACCCGCTGGCGGAAGCGATCGTCACCGGCGCGAAAGAACGCGGCGCCGAAATATTTTCGGCGGAAGGTTTTAAGTCCGTTACCGGAAAAGGCGTCATCGGTTTTGTTAATGGAAAACAAGCCGCGCTGGGAAATCAAAATTTTATTGAGCAGCTGGGTATCACTGTGGATGATCACCTGCTGGGCCAGGCGGAAACGTTAAGAAATGAAGGGCAAACGGTGGTGTTCGTTGCCGCCGACGGAAAGTGCGCCGGGCTTCTCGGGGTGGCGGACACGGTGAAAGATTCCGCACGCGAAGCGATCGTCGAGCTTCGCAAGAAAGGCCTGGAGATCGTAATGCTGACCGGTGATAACCGCGTGACGGCGAGTGCGGTCGCGAAACAGTTGGGCATATCGCAAATAAAGGCGGAAGTTTTACCGGAGGGTAAAAATGCCGTGATAAAAGAATTTCAGGACGCGGGAAACATAGTTGCCATGGCGGGTGACGGCATCAACGACGCGCCGGCGCTTGCCGCAGCGGATGTCGGTATCGCGATGGGGACCGGTACCGACGTCGCGATGGAAAGCGCGGATATCACGCTCATAAAAGGCGACCTGCGAGGTATCGTGCGGGCGCGAAAACTAAGCCGCGCCGTGATGGCAAATATCCGGCAAAATTTATTCTTTGCATTTGTCTATAACGTGCTCGGCGTGCCGATAGCGGCGGGAATTCTCTACCCCTTTTTCGGGCTGCTGCTTTCACCCATGATCGCCAGCGCGGCAATGACCTTCAGCTCGGTTTCGGTGATCGTAAATGCTCTGCGATTGAGGAATGTGAAATTGTAACTATCAATAATTAATTGCCAATTGTTCATTGTTTAATGAAGGCTTTGCCTCTAAAGACATTAAATTGCCGCCGGCTTCAGCCGGGTAACGGTTTAGAATCTATCCACGTGAGCGGAGGACGGGCGTGTTTCATGTTTCAGGGGGAGTGAAACAAATGGAACAAATGAAACAAAATGAAACAGAAATCTCGTAAAATTCCCAAATCCGCAGGTTAAATTAAAAAAGAACATTGAGATCGGGAAATTTAGACTTCAAAGAACTCGCGCCGCATCTTCTAAAGGGCGGCGAACATTAAATGGTAAGGCAATTCGGCGTTTGCTTACGATAAAGGATTTGGAAAGTTGGCAGAGTTAGCGGAGATTCGCGGCTTTGCCGCAGTGATGTGCGGTAAGCCTATGGCTTACCGGCAGAGAGGCCTGATCATTATTTTGGCGGAGGCTCAGCCTCCGTGTATTTTAAAAAGCTACTCACGGAAAGGCGGAGCCTTTCCGCACAGCACGGCGGCAGAGCCGCAAACCCCTTCGCTACCGCTCCCCGGTTCTGACCTCATCGCGATTGCCATCTGTTTCATTTAGTAATTCTTTTCCGAAATTCCAGATACAATTCCAACACTTTCTCGGGGCATTCAAAATGCGGGTAATGGCCGATGCCGGGCAGTTCGATGATGTCTGTTTGCGGCATTATTTCACGAAAGCGAGCGACGAGATGCGCGCCCGAAACCGGATCGTCCAGGCCGTTAATAAACCTGAAAGGAATGTTTGTTTGCTGCAGCGCCCCTACCCAACGCTCGCGATAAATTTTTCGCTCGCTCATATAGCGGATCAGTTTATGGGCGATCTTTTTCCCGTCATTGTATTTAAATACCGTGCGAAAATCCGCCAGCTCTTCTCCTGTAGGTTTGGTATCTCTGCCAAAGATGGCGGAAAAACTTCGTGCAAATTTTTTATCGGAAATTAGTTTCGCAAAAAGAAAACCGATGGGCGAGATGAGAATTTTCTGCGCCAAAACGGGGCGATGAGTTTCGGGAAACAAAGCGCCGTTGAGCATACAGATCGACCCGATCTGAAAATTTAACCGCCTCTCTTCCGCGAGGGCTAGCAGCTCCTGGGTAATAGTATTGCCATAGTCGTGCGCAAGTATGTGGACCTTATTTATCTGCAAATGCTGCAGAAGCGCCTGCAGGAGATCGGCCTGGTCAAAGGTCGTATAGGAAAAACTGCGCGGCTTGGCGGAAAAACCGTAACCGATCATGTCGCAGGCGAGCAGCGGAAAGCTTTCATTAAGCCGGTTCCAAATTTTGTGAAAGTCGAAGGATGATGAAGGAAAGCCGTGCAGTAAAAGTGTCGCCTCAGCGTCTGCCGAATTATCCCGGTAGAAGATCGGGTGCTCACCATAGGTAAAATATTTCCCCGCTTGTTTCCAATCATCCAGCGTCATAGGCAGCCTCATAGGCAACGTCATAAGAGGTAATGAATAATTTATTAGCAGTTTGTTTTCGCCACGGCTATAATACAGCAATACATTATGCGCTGGAGAGACCAAAGACAAAGTTCGAATGTCGAAGACCGCCGCGGGTTTTCAGGACGCAACATCGCGATCGGCGGCGGCGGCCTGGGTACGATCGTTATTATTGTCCTGGCGCTGCTTTGCGGCCAGGACCCGCGTACGCTGCTGCAGCAGCTGCCGGCGGACACCGATGTCCAGACGCAAAATCAAAGAGCGCCGCAAAACGATGATGTGAAACAATTCGTCGCCAGCGTTTTAGGAAGCACCGAAGACGCTTGGAGCGATGTTTTCGAGCGAAACGGCGCAAGGTATCGCCCGCCTAAACTGGTTCTTTATTCCGATGCCGTGCGCTCTGCCTGCGGCACCAGCAGCTCTTCGGTCGGCCCGTTCTATTGCCCGGGTGACGAACAGCTATATCTCGATACGGCTTTTTTCCGCGAGCTAAGAAACGAATTTAAAGCGCCGGGCGATTTTGCCGAGGCTTATGTGATCGCCCACGAAGTGGGCCATCATGTGCAAAATCTGCTGGGCACGATGGACAAGGTCGCGCAGGCACAGTCGCGCGGCAGCCGTACCCAGGCAAATCAATATTCCGTCCGGCTCGAACTCCAGGCGGATTGCTATGCCGGCATCTGGGCAAAATACGCGCAGGGCAAAGGATTGGTCGAGACCGGCGATATCGAGGAAGCTTTACGCGCCGCTTCGGCGGTTGGCGACGACCAGATCCAAAAACGGTCTCAAGGCTTCGTGGTCCCGGATTCTTTCACCCATGGCTCGGCGCGTGAACGTATGACCTGGTTTTCGCAAGGATTGAAGACGGGCGATCTGCGGCAATGCAATACTTTCGGCGGAAAATAGTTTCGAGTATGAGGTCAGTACCGGGAACGCAGTGACCGGCTGGTTTTAGTGAATAGTGATAAACGACATGATTATTAAAACCCTATTTTCGTCAATCATTAATCACTAATCGTTCATCCTAAAGAAAGCCGGTCACTACGTTCCCGGTACTGACCCGTAACCGAAAAAGATTTACGCGGGAGGCAGGCTCGGTTCAAAGGCCGCGCCGTAAATTTCCTGGTAAATCCAGCCTAAAACGCGTGCTTCGGCGGTGCAGAGCGCTTCCAGCCAGCTGCCGGTTAGATATAAACGCTTCTCCGTGTTGGAAGGAATTTTGTTGGCTTCTTCGACCGGCGATTTTCCCGTATTCGTTTCCAGTTTATAACTATGATCGATCCGCTCGGTCGTTTCTTTGGCCTGGCCCAGAGCTTCCAGCACATCAGTTATCCACATTTGCAGCAGCGGCTGGGAATTGTTTTCCTGCAGCGCTAACACAATGCCGATGGCAAAACGCTCTTCGGCCGTGGTGAAGGGCGAAGGTGTAATACCGCTCGTCTTATCATCCTGCTGTTTCCAGGCAAAAAGCTCCTCGACGTGCGGGTGCCGCATGGTACCGACGCGCTGGTCGTTGTTTAAAAACCACTCCAATACATCCGCTATGGAACCGTTATCTAATTTACCGCCGTCACCAAGCCTGAGCTTTGGCGGGGCGCTTTGTTGTGCTGCTTCGTTCATAAAATATTAAAGACCGGCTTGACCTCACCCACTATATCACCGCGCCTGTTTTTTATCGCCAGCGGCGAATGTTCCCAGAGCATCTGATGATCAGCCTCACTTAAAACGCCCAACTGTTTTAATATCTCCAGCGCGGCGGCGGCCCGGGCGCGGTTATCGTTGCCATCCTCTATCTTTAAGGCGATCCCCAGGCCGGTTTCGAATTTGGGCGACGGCAAGATACCCGCCAGCCATACGCCTTCCGCCCCGATCTTGGAGATGATCTGCCCGCTCAGGCACTGCATTATCAGCGTATCCAGCCGCTCGGTGCCGCCGATCATTTCCGGGTAGCTCATCATTGCCGAGGCCACCCGGCGGCATGCTTTTCGTAATTCTTCATCGAAATTTTCGGGCGGACAAGCCAGGTGAGAAAACCCCGGGCCATATTTACCAGCGGCAGCGCAAAGTTAGGCGCGCAGCAGCCATCGATGCCGATCTTTATTTCCTCACGCGGTACCTCGCACATCTTCGCCATCATCCCGAGCATCTTTTGCTGGATCGGGTGCTCGGGTGTTTCATAATTGTTTAGCGGTGCGCCCAGGTATTTGGCAAAGGCCAGCATGGCCGCGTGCTTGCCGGAGCAATTATTATGAAGCTGGTTAGGTTCACGGTGAGCCTCGCTCAGGGCGCGGGCGGCTGCTTCGTTAAAAGGCGTGTGCGTGCCGCAGCGCAGATCTCTCTCCCTCAAGCCCGCTTTATCCAGCATCGCCGCGGCGGTCTCGGTGTGCATGGGTTCGCCGCCGTGGGAACCGCATGCCAGCGCGATCTCTTTTTCGGTGAAACCGAGTTCTTCGACCCCGCCGCTCATTACAAAGGGCATTACCTGCAGCGGCTTGGAGGACGAGCGAATAAACGCCACTCTTTCGGTGTCACCCAGAGATGTGACCGTATTGCCGCCGCCATCCAGAATAACGAGATGGCCGCGGTGCAGGGATTCAAGCGTGCCGCCGCGGGTGATGTGAACCAGAACCTCACCGGGCGATCGAGAAGTTTCGTCAGGCATCAGAATAGATGTTAGCTTGCTTTACCCGGGAGCGCAAAAAGCCGCTACCTGTATAGATAGCGGCTTTAGGGTCTAACCTGTCGATCGGTTATTTAGCTTTTTTACTGTTTTGTCCGACTCTGCTAACGTGGACCGTGCGGCGTCCGAAACGATTTGCTTCGGCACAGCTCGGAACCCAGATATCCAGAATACGTCCGCGAATAGCACCGCCGGTGTCGGCGACAATATAAGTTCCGCTATAAGTTCCGGCATTAAGCTGAATGCGAGAGCCCAACGGTAAGACACGCGGGTCTGCCGCCACGATACCGCGGCGAACGCCGCCGCCCGAGGCGGTCCTTCCTTTTAAACAATAAGCAGTCGCCCGAAATGCTCCCATCATTGTGAGCGCTTCGGTCGTTATTACGAGCGGTTCGGTCTTTCCGGCGCCCAAAGATGTAGGGGCCGCCTTGGAAGTCGTATTTACCGCTACGGTTGAGGCATCGTTGATAGGTATCTCAACTGCGTCAACTGGGGGGGTAAGTATGGCTTCTTCGGTTACCGGTAACGGGGTTACTTCTACTTGTAAAGCATCCGATTTGTTATATGGAAAAGCCTGTGCATCAGGCTGAATATAGAAAACGTTAATTAAAACGAATAGTAATATAGATAAAATACTGAATTTAACTGAAGTTTTGATCATCCATTGTCCTCCTTTCTTCAAAAATAAAAATAAACATAACAAAAACACTTCGCCCATCGGCAAATGCACACAGCGTAAAAAGTAAATTTAAGGGATTAGGTTAAGATTACTGTGCGACTATTTTTTGGGTATCTTTGTCACATGTGAATTAATAGTAGCAAAAAAAGCCTATTTTGTCCATCCTCACAAGATATTGTGTTGAACGCCGTTAAACACCACAAGTTTTGAAAATTAATTTTCTTAAATCACGTTTTTGATATAGACGGGCGCTATGCAGATTTCGTATATTGCAAGAGTTTCCCTTTCTCACGGAAACCACCAGAAAGGAAGTTATGGTATTGGCAGAAGAAAGAAGAAGAGGCGACCGGTACGTGTTGGCGATGCCTGTCCGGGTCGAATGGAAAGGCCAGGACGGCCAACCCAAGGTCGAAGAAGGGCTCACGGAAAACATTGGCGTCAGCGGTACGCTGATCCACTTGCCGCGTGAACTGCCCGACGTGGGCACAAAGGTCAATCTTTATGTCATAGACGAAAAGAACCGGGAGGTAGCGGTTGAGGCGGAAGTCCTCCGGCTGGAGAGAAATGCTGCCCACCCCCAGGCGCGCGCTCGAACTGGTCAGTTCTCAGGAAAAATGGGAAAAGAAACTTTACGATCAAGCCCCCAAGCGAATTGCCGCGCTTCATGCCGCAGAAGATTACGACGATTTTTAAGATGATCGAGCAAAGTTTAGCCAGCCTTTACAATGACCGAACCCGAACCGCAGGAAAATAATAAAACCGAACGAAGGGTATTATTCGACCCTTCGACACCGGCTGTGCGATCGATCAGCCGCGTGGTGGTCGTTACTTTGGTGATACTGCAGCTTGTCGCCCTGCTCGGATTTCTTTTCTACTCTCTGCACAATCTGATCCTGCTGGTGATCCTGGCCGTCTTTTTCGGCTACCTGATCGACCCGCTCGTAAAACTCATCCGCCGGCCGTTCAAACAACGAGGGCTCGTCAAATTTATGCCGCGCTGGCTGGCGATAGTGGTCGCCTACCTGGCGGTTTTTACCGTTCTGACGCTTTTCATTTCCTATCTTGCGCCGCGCATCAGCGACCAGTTTCGCGAATTTACCAATGCTTTTCCCGGTTATTCCGATGCCGTGCGCAACCGGATGAACGACCTGAGCGAGCGTTACAGGAGCTATCCGATCCCGGAAAAGGTGCGTGAGGCGATAAATGAGCGGGCGCAGACCCTGCTGGCCGACCTGGGAGAAAACATGGCGGCCGGAGCGGGAAATTTTCTGACCACCCTGGTGCCTTACCTGCCGTGGCTGGTGCTGATACCGGTGATCGCCTTTTTTTTCTTAAAAGACATAAACGAATTCAAGGTGGCGGCGCTGGGATTGTTTCCCGCCGGGCGCTGGCGCTACCAGGCCGAGGTCTTTTTTTACGATCTGAACCGGACGCTGGCGGCCTACACGCGCGCGCAGCTTATCTCGTGCCTGCTGATCGGCACGGTTTGCACGATCGCATTTTATATTCTGGGGGTTCCCTATGCTTTGCTGCTGGGTATAATCGCCGGCGCGCTGGAATTTATCCCATTGGTCGGGCCGCTGATCATCGGTTTGATCACTGTCTCGATATGCCTTTTCTATTCTCCCTGGCAAGCGCTTAATGTCGGCATATTTCTCACGGTCCTGCGCGGCGTGCATGATTATGTGACCTATCCGCGCATTGTCCGCGAAGGAATACATCTTCACCCGATCGCGATCATCCTGGCTGTTCTGGCCGGCGCGGAGATCGGCGGAGTGGTAGGAATATTCCTCTCCATCCCGGTGGTGGCGATCCTGGCAGTGCTTTATAAACACATCCTCTGGATCACCGGCCGGACGACACTGATGGCAAATTTCCTCGAAGGCGAGGCCACCGCTGTGCCGCCGGAGCCGAGCGAATAACCGGGAGCGCACGATTTATTGTGCCCATGTAAAAAGAAGCCGAATGAATTCGGCGCTCCGGCTAGGGAAAAACCCCGGTGCCCACCGGAATATCACCACTTACGCCAAACGGATAAGAATAATAGTTCAAAAAACCGCCGCGGCTTCCGCTGACATAAAAGTTACCGTCTGACGGACGCCAGACCGCAATGTCACTAATGCCGTCCTTGTCATAATCACTGACCACCGGTTTGTCCCCGTTTTGTCCGAACTGCCTTCCCAAGGTTGCCCCGTTCGAACTGGAATTGATAAACCAGAGGCCGTTCGAAGGGCGAAAGATCGTCATATCCGCCCGCGCATCGCCGTCAAAATCGCCGCTTAAGGGCACATCGCCGTTCATTCCCCATTGTCCGATCGAGAACGTGCCTGTTCCGCTATTTAAAATAAACCATGATCCGGTGCCGGGGCGGAAGATGGCCGAGTCGGAAGCGCCGTCGCCGTCGAAATCGCCCGGATGAAACTCGTGCCGCGTGCGGTTCGCCATAGATGATGTCATCCATTGCGACTACATCAATGCCATTCTGTCCATCGACATTGCCTAACCTGAGCGGATCTTTCCCGCACTTGATCTCGACCCGGGCTATCCGTTCTCCGGCGTTGTAACTGACTCCAATAAATGAAAGCCCGTTATTAGCGGGCAGGGGTGACTGAATACCGGTCAGCACACGGCCATCGACGCCAAAAAAACGCACTGTCGCATTTTCAGCGCTGTCAACATCGGTAAAAACAATACCGAATCCTCTCACCGTTGCCGGAGTATCAGTTCCCGGAATAAAAAAATGGACGTTTATTATGGAAGGTGCTTCAATTCCGGGATAGGGTCGTACTGACGCTATTCTTTCCCCGCTATACAGTCTAAGAGCGTCGTCGTAGCTGGGGTCAATATTCTCGAAACGGGTTGGTCCGGGATTGAGGCCGGTACTGACCATAAAATTCCCGGTATTAAGATTCCAGTTGTTCAACGGTGTAGAGAAGATCACGCCCGCCGGACTGACGGTATTATAATAGTGACCCGGAATACTGTTTGGATAAGCCGATTGTTCGGGAATATCGTCCCAGTTGATCTCGCGCCGGCCAGTTGTAAAGGTTTGCATCGTGTTAGGATTCAGTTGTCCGCCCAAATCTAAGCGGAATAGTGAAACTGCCGCGTTGATCGCAACATTATTCGCTCCTGAGGCCTGCCGGACGACCGCCGCCGCCGAAACTAAATTTACCAGTAAGAATATTGCCAAAAGGTTCAACAAACATTTACCCGCTAATTTCTTAATTCGTTTCATTTTATTACTCCTTGATTTGGTGCTTTTAATTTATTCGCCAGGGAATTTCTTTTTACCGAGTTGGCCACGAAAGCTGTTAAAATGTCCTAATAAAACGGCTCAAATTTTCTAAAATTTTCTAAGATATGGGTGAAAGATTAGAAAAGAATTACTTTTTCGAAGATTTTCAGATCGATGCTTCGAGAAACAGGCTTCTGCGTCTGCCGCAGGGCGAAACGGTTGCGATCACGCGGAAAGCCTTTCAAGTGCTGTTGCTGCTGGTCGAAAATCACGGCGAGCTCGTCAGCAAAGACGAGCTGATGGCGAAGGTGTGGCAGGACAGCTTTGTCGAAGAAGCAAATCTGACCCAAACGATATCGGTTTTGCGAAAAACACTTGGCGAAAATCCCAACGAGCACCGTTTTATCGTTACCGAAAGCGGAAAAGGTTATCGTTTTGTCGCGCCGGTCAAAGGATCCGGCGGTGATGAAGCCGGACTTGAAGAGAAGCAGGCCGCCGCCGCTGCCGTCACTACCGCAGCTCCCGCATCCAATTATCGAAAAATTTATCTACTTGCTTTCGCTGCGGTCCTGGCAGTTTGCCTGATCGCCGCCGCGTATTCGTTCTGGAACCTGAAGGAAGCGCAAATTTCCCTGCCGCCATCGACGAAGGAAGTCCGTTCCATTGCGGTCTTGCCGTTTAGGAACATCGAGTCGGGCAGCGTTGAACCGGATAGGGAAGATCAGCTTCTCGGGATCGGGATGGCGGACGCGGTGATCACAAAATTGAGCCATCTCAAAAGTATCGTCGTGCGCCAGACAAAAAGCGTCATTCGCTATGCCGACACGACACCGGATGCGATAAAGGCCGGGCGTGAGATAAATGTCGACTCGGTTTTGGAAGGAAACATTCAAAAAGCAGATGGACGGATCCGCGTTGCGGTACGTCTTTTTCGCGTCAGTGACGGCGCACTGCTCTGGGCGGAAAATTTTGACGAACGCGACACGGATATTTTCGCCCTGCAGGATTCGATCTCAGAGAAAGTTGCCAGATCGCTATCTTTAGAACTAAACCCCGACGAGAACGACAGATTGAAACGCCGCTATACGGAAAACATCGAAGCTTACCAGCTTTATAATAAGGGGCGTTTTTTCTGGAACAATCGCAACAGTGAAGACCTGCGGAAAAGCATCGCGTTTTACGAACAGGCCATTGCGCTGGATGGGAATTACGCGCTTGCTTATTCAGGCCTGGCGGAAAGCTACGTTTTGCTTCATCTTTTCAGCCCGCATCAAAACAAGGAGAATTTTTCAAAAGCCCGGCAGGCAGCGGAAAAAGCCCTGAGCCTGGACGAAAATCTCGCAGAAGCGCGCACAGCTTTGGCGATGTACAAGGCGCAGCAGGAATGGGATTGGGAAGGCTCTGAGCGCGAATTTAAACGCGCTATCGCGACCAATTCAAGTTATCCGACCGCCCACCAGGCCTACGGCGAATTCCTGGGCTTTATGGGCAGGACCGAAGAAAGTATTACGGAAGTAGAAAAGGCATTCGAACTCGACCCGTTATCGCTTTCGACCAACACGGCGCGCGCTTTCCCGTACCTGGCGGCGGGAAAATATGACCAGACCATCGAGAAAATAAAGCCGGCCCTGGAACTGGAACCGAATTTCCCGCTCGCGCTCTACTATTTGGGCAGGAGCTATGAAGGCAAAGGAATGTACAAGGAATCCCTGGCCGAGTATCAAAAAGCAATTCAAAATTCCGGAGGGAGTTCATTTTTTATTTCGGCCTCGATCCGTTCACTGGTCAAAAGCGGGCAAAAAAAGGAAGCGGAAGCAAAGCTCGCAGAGCTACTAAATTTGGCGAAAGATCAGCCCATCTCGGATTATGTTCTGGCGCGCAGCTTTGCGGCTTTAGGAAATAAGGAAAAGGCGCTGGAAAGAATAGAAAAGGCTTTTGCGGAGCGCGATGGTTTGATGCATGTTATTAAGGTTGACCCGAATTTTGAAGAGTTTCGCGATGAGGTGCGTTTTCAGGAGATTCTCAAAAAAATGCGTCTCTGATTTTTTGGGAATTTTCGTTGAATGGAGCGCACAATTTATTGTGCATTGCCGAATGAATTCGGCGCTCCGGCTACTTCTTGGTTTCGATCAATTCCACAAATCGGCGGAAATAATCTTCGGCGTCATGGGGGCCGGGGGCGGCTTCGGGGTGGTATTGCACGGAAAAGACGGGCAGGTGTTTGTGCCGCATTCCTTCGACGCATTTGTCGTTGAGATTGAGATGCGTGACCTCGACGTCTTCCGGCAGGCTATCGGCATCGACCGCAAAACCGTGATTGTGCGAGGTGATCTCGATCTTGTCGTGAGGTAGATCCATCACCGGCTGGTTGCCGCCGCGATGGCCAAATTTGAGTTTATAAGTGCTTCCGCCAAAAACCTGTCCGAGTATCTGGTGGCCCAGGCAAATGCCAAATGTCGGCACGCCGGCATCGACCACTTTTTTAATTTCTTCCACTACCGGCTGCATCGAACCGGGATCGCCCGGTCCGTTGGACAAAAAGACGCCGTCGGGCTTAAGCGCAAAGATCTCTTCGGCGCCGGTATTTTCCGGGACGACGGTCAGGCGGCAGCCCTGTTTGGCAAACTCGCGCAGGGAATTGGCCTTCACGCCAAAGTCGTAGCAGACAAGGTGGTATTTTGCTTCGCCAAAAGCCTCAAAGCTGTACTTTTCCGGTGTCGTGACGCGGCTGGCCAGCTCGAGGTTATTCATCTCCGGTGAAGTGCGGGCTTTGTACAATAAGCTTTCCACATCGAGGTCGATCGAAGACAAACAGGCACGCATGGCGCCTTTGTCACGAATGTGGCGCACCAGAGCGCGGGTGTCGATGTGTTCGATAGCGGGAATGTTCCAGCGCTTTAAGTAGGCATCCAGGGTTTCTTCGGCCCGCCAGTTAGACATCGCCGGGCTGGCCTCACGGACGATAAAACCTTCTACCCACGCGCGGCGCGATTCGGCATCTTCGCCGGTCGTTCCATAGTTGCCGATCAGCGGATAGGTCATGCAGACGATCTGCCCGGCATAGGAAGGGTCGGTCAGGATCTCCTGGTAACCGGTCATGGAGGTGTTAAAAACAACTTCGCCGCAGATCTCGCTGTCGGCCCCCCATGAACGCCCGCGAAAGGCGCGCCCGTCTTCAAGCATTAGCAATGCGGTTTTATAGGAACTCATTCGTTGCGGCTGTCCTGGTCATCGCGGCTGCCCGGGGAACGATATTGGTTCTCATTGCGTTCATTACCGGGATGGTCTTTGAAATCGCTGGCACCGCGCACGATAAATCCGACATTTGAAGGCATCCAGTAGCGAAAGAACACCTTGCCGTAGACATACTTTTCCGGTACTTGTCCCCAGATGTGCGAATCGGAAGAATTATCCCGGTTATCGCCCAGCACGAAAAACTGGTGCTGCTTGACCGTTACGGGCGCCATATTGGTATGATTTTCGTTTAGCGTCGCGTCGAGATAGGGCTCCTGCAATTCCTTGCCGTCGATCAAAACCGTGCCGTTGCGGATCTCGACCGTTTCATTCGGAAAGGCGATCAGGCGTTTGACGAAGCTTTTTTCCGGGTCGTTCGGCCACCAGAAGACAACGATATCGCCGCGTTCCAGTTTGGTCCAACCGTAAGGTTCCAGGCTGGGAAACTTGTAATAAATGAGTTTATTGACCAGCAGGCGCTCGCCGTTGTGCAGATTGGGCAGCATCGATTCGCCGTCCACCACCACCGGCTGGGCGACGAAAACTCCAAAAAGTATCATCACCGTCAGCACCAGCAGGATGTCGCGAAAAAGCAAAAATATTTCCGCCCAGAGCCCGCGCCGCGAATCCTTTTTCAGACGCTGCACGTCTATCGAAGGGTCGTCATCTATCGAGATAGAACCGAATGGGGATTTTGGTTTATTATTAAAGCCGAACATACGCGCGAGAGTTTTGATGAAGACCAGCCGCCAGAGGTTGGAAATCACCTTTCTCCAGTTCAAAATTTGCCTTATTCGGCCTGTTTTGTCAACGAAGTAAGGTAATTAAGCAACGAATCGGTCTGAAGTGTTCGAATACGATCAGACTATTCACTATAAACTGTGAACTATCCACTATTTTCCATTGATAAACAGTTAATAGTTCACAGTTTATAGTGAATAGTTTTGATCGACACTAAAGAAGTAATTAAGCCTTATGAACGAAAACGTCCGGCATCTTTTCCCCATTACTAAAGACTACGTCTACCTGAACAGCGCGGCGGTGGCGCCGCTGCCCTGGACGACCGTCAAAGAGGTCAATTCTGCGCTGCAGGACGTGATGTACAACGGCTCGACCCATTTTATGAAATGGCTGGGTAATAAACAGCGCGCCAGAGAGATCATTGCCGGGCTGCTAAAAGTGCGTCCGGAACAGATCGCGTTCATGCGAAATACCTCTGACGGGCTGTCCGCGCTGGCAAACGGCGTTTCGTGGCAGAGCGGCGACAACATAGTCAGCTTCGAACGGGAATTTCCTTCTAATTTTTACCCGTGGCGGCGAATCCGTGACCAGCTTGGCGTTGAGATCAGGCTTTGCCCGGAACGCGAAGGCCGCATCGATCTCGATGAGTTCATCTCGCTGATAAACGAGCGAACGCGAGTGGTCGCCATCAGCGCGGTGCAATACGGTTCGGGTTACAGCGCCGATCTGCGGCGTATCGGGCAAGCGGCTCGGCAGCACGGGGCGCTTTTTATCGTAGATTTTATCCAGGCTTTCGGCGCGAAAACATTTGACATGGAATTTGTCGACGCCGCGGCCGGCAGCAGCCACAAATGGCTCTGCGCGCCGGAAGGCTGCGGGATAATGTACCTTTCAGACCGCGCGCGGGAGGTTATCCAGCCGACGCTCGTAGGTTGGACCAGCGTCGAGGGCTGGGAAAGCTTTACCGGCGGCGAAATGCAGTGGTACAACAATGCCCTGGCGTGGGAAACCGGTACCGGGCCGAAACGCGCTTTATTTCGGGTTGACCAACAGCCTCGAACTGCTGCGCTCGGTCGGGATCGAAAATATCGAAAGCCACTTAGGCGTATTGACCGATCACCTTTGCGACAGCCTGCAGGGAAAAAATTACGAGATCGTGAGCTCGCGCGCGCCCGGTGAAAGATCGCAGATCGTCTGCCTTAACCATCGTGGGGGAATGAATGCGAACGACATCTATCACCAGTTAGAAGCCAAAAAGATCGTCGTCTCCGCCCGCGAGGGCCGCCTGCGAATAGCGCCGCATCTTTTTAATGATCTGGAAGATATAGATAGATTGGTAGAAGCTTTGCCTTAGAGGGTAGCGCTGCATTTATTGAAGCGCAGACTTCAGTCTGCAGTCTGCAATGAACCCGCGGGTTCAAAAAATGCCGAATAAATTCGGCGCTCCATTTAATCCAGCAATTTGTCGGTAGATACCGGAGAGGCTTCCAGATTTAGCCGCGTCATCCCGCCGGCATCTGTGTAAGTATCGGCTTGCAGGCGCTGTCGGTTGCGTGAGCGGAAGACCATAAAGCCCGCGAAGCCCCCGATCGCGAGGGTAACCAGCAGAATATAACCAGTTATCTGTATCGCGTTTAAAACTACCTCGGAAGTAGTGCGGACAGTATCCCGCTCTTTCTTTTGCTGAATATTGGGATTGCGGCCCAGCCACTGGACCACTTTTTCGTATTTGACCTGGTCGATCAGCGCCGCAGCGGCTGCGTCATCCTTAGAATTAAAGACAAATACCGCGTAGTTTCCTATCCGGCGATAAACGGGAACATTTTGGCTGCCGCTGTTAGGGCCGGTCGCTTCACCAAGATATGCCTGAATCTTTGCGTCAGCCTCGGTCGCTAACTGCGGCGAGGTGAATTCCACGATCGCCAGTTTTCCGGCGTCATAATCGGCGATGGCGGCTTCGGTACCGGGGGCAAATGCTACGGTGAGCGCAAGAGAGTTGTTATTTACCGCCTTGAGAAAATCTTCCGAGCTCGAAGCAAAAACCGCCTTATCCTTCACTTTTTCGTAATCCGGCAAGTGCTTCATTATCACCGGCACGTTATCGGCTTCTGAGACCTCCTGCACCACTTCATCGACCATTGCGGTTTGTGCGGAGAAAGAACCGGCGAAGAATACGACTGAAAAAAAAGAGGCTATTAATACTTTTGACACGAAACTAAACATCTCTATCGGCGATAGTAACACCCGCCCGTTACTTCCTCCAAAGTTTGGCAAAGGTTTGGCAAGGTTTCGCAAAAAGGTTTTCCCGGAACTTTTGATGCTAAAACTTGTCTAATAACGTGAAATAAATATGGAGGGCATACAGAAAACAACTCAAACGGTATAATTCGTGCGCGAAAAGCTACACGATTTAGGTTGATCTGGTGGTTGAGATGAGGGAGGGCAATAGTGAGATGCCCATAAAACCTTATAAAATAGGACGTTTTAATGAAATCTGAATTTACGTGGGCAACGAAATCAATTATGGCACGGCAATTGAGATATAGCAGGATGAGGGGGGTAGAAAACAATGACTGAAGTTTTAACTTATCCTTTGGTACAAAGCGCTGCAAACATTGAAGTTGTGGCAAACGAAAAATTTGAGGACGCCGATAAATCGTCCGAAAACGGTACAAAAACCGATATTTCGCTGGCGCAGGCCGCGGGATGGGGCGACAAGATGGCTTTTGAAGAGCTTTACAACCGCCATCATCGCAGGGTTTACAGCCTTTGTTTGAGAATGCTGCAAAACCCGGTCGAAGCCGAAGACCTGACACAGGAAGTTTTTATCCAGTTGTACAGGAAGATCGGCAGCTTTCGCGGAGACTCGGCCTTTACGACCTGGCTGCACAGGATGACCGTTAATCAGGTCCTGATGCACTTTCGCAAACGAAGCGTAAAGTTTGAGAAAACGACCGAGGAAGGCGACACGCCCGAGCAGATCGTCTCAGGCACGGAAAACCCGAGCCACATGCGCATCGTGGATAAGATCGCGCTTGATAATGCGATAGAGCAGCTGCCTCCGGGATACCGGTCGGTGTTTGTTCTTCACGATATCGAAGGCTATGAACACGAAGAGATCTCAAAGCTTTTGGGATGCTCGGTGGGTACTTCGAAATCACAGCTTCACAAAGCGCGCCTTAAACTGCGCCGCTTGCTGAAGAAGAAAGCAGCGCCGAGGCTCGTGCCGGCAACCTGGTAATTTTGAAATTATTCCTTAAGCAATGATCGTTTTATTTTGGCGGCTTCTCTGATAACAGGGAAGCCGTTTTACTTTTTAAAACAGTTAGAGTAAACGGTTTAGAGTTCAAGCTTCAGCTTGTCTTACTTTTAAGATCAAAGACAAACTAAAGTTTGAACTCTGAACTGTTTTGTTTTTCGTGGAGCGAGTGAATGAGCGTTAAGACTGTAACCACGAAAAGACACGAAGAAACACGAACAAAAGCAAAAGAGAGAACCACCCCGTCACGGCTTCGCCGCGCCTCCCCTCCCCTCCTTTGTAAGGAGGGGAGCTTTGTTTTTGTGATAATATTTTGGCGATGTTTTACGATGGCCTGATAAAGGTTTTACTGGTTGCTTTGGGCGGTGCTTTTGGCGCGGTCGCGCGCTACCTGATAAACATTTCACCCGTCGCGGCGTTTCTACAGCCATTTCCTTTTCACACCTTTATCATTAACGTCAGCGGTTCTTTTCTGATCGGGTTTTTGGCCGTTAAATTCGATATCAGCGACACGATGAAACTGCTGGCGATAACCGGATTCCTCGGCGCCTTTACGACGTTCTCAACATTTGAACTGGAGACGTTTGAGCTGATGCGCGAAAAGAATTTATTGACCGCTATTTTGTATGTGGGCCTTAGTTTTGCCGTCGGGTTTCTAGGCGTGGCGGCGGGGGTTTGGTTGGGTAGGAAAATTTAATACGGCGCTGCCCATAAATTCGTTTTTCATTTACACTCAGGATGTGGGCAGCTGACTTTCGTGTGTTTCGTGGTTAATTTTCCCGGAAGTTTTACCACGAATCATACTAAACACACGAAACGTATCGCTCATCAGAATAACTTTTAGATTTTCTGGGCAATGCCTTTTCCTATTTTGTCTTTTAGGAGAATTTTGTTTTATCAATCAAATCTTCCCGAGCTTTTCTTACTGTTTTAACCGCTTCATCCACAGTGTTTCCCAGTGCGGTCAGATGCCCCATTTTTCTTCCCGGCCGGGCATCGGCTTTGCCGTAGAGATGCAGTTTGACGTTGGGAATTTTCAATACTTCTTCCCAATTAGGCCAATTCGGATCGCCATTTTCCCAGAGATCGCCAAGCAAATTTGCCATTGCCGCCGGCCGGAGAAATTCCGTGGAGCCTAGCGGCAAACCGCAAACCGCGCGAAGCTGCTGCTCGAATTGGGAAGTGATACAGGCATCGACCGTCAGGTGGCCGGAATTGTGCGGGCGCGGCGCGAGTTCATTTATCAATAGCCTTTCCTTTTTAGTGAGAAAAAACTCAACGCACATTACCCCCACGACATCCAGCGTTTCCAAAACATTGCGCGCGATCTCGACGGCTTCGGAATGTACTTTTTCGGAAACAAAAGCAGGCGCAAAACTTATATCGAGGATATGGTTCGCATGCGCGTTCTCGATCACGCCATAAGCCGCAAAGTTTCCCTTCTCATCGCGCGCGGCTACCACGGAAACTTCTTTTTCAAAATCCACGAAAGCTTCTAAAACCGCCTCGTTGCCGTTCAGATCGGCGAAAGCCGTGTCGATATCTTCGGCCGTCCTGATCTTTGATTGTCCTTTACCGTCATAGCCAAATCCGGCGGTCTTTAAGATACAGGGCGATCCGATCTCGGCTACGGCGCTGCGCAGATCGTCAATGTTTTTTATATGGCGAAAACACGTAACGGGAAATCCATTGCCGGCAAGAAAAGTTTTTTCGCGCAGACGGTTTTGCGTGATATGCAAAACCTCGCCGCGCGGGTGGACGGGAACGATCTCCGCTACCGCACCCGCGGTGGCGGACGGAACGTTCTCGAATTCGAAAGTGACAACCTGCACGCCGCGGGCAAACTCACGCACTGCGTCTAAGTCTTCATAGGGCGCGGTCACCTCGTGGTCCGCCACCTGCCCGGTCGGAGTGTCGCTCTCGGGCGAAAAAGTGTGGACGCGATAACCCATGCGGCGCGCGGCGATGGCAAACATCCGCCCGAGCTGTCCGCTTCCCAGCACACCCACGGTTGAATTCGGAAGGATCATGGTGATATTACGAGGAAATCACGAGAATTTTATAACAGAAGAAAAATTGTTTCGAATCCTGTTTTAATTTTTATCTCGTACTCACATAAAACGGGGCAGAACCCTAGTCAGTTCTGTCGCCCTTTCAGGGCTGGCACTTCGAATTAATCGTTACCCAGGGCTAAAGCCCTGGGCTATTCTCTATAGTCCGCTACGCGGACATGTTGTTTTCAAAACTGGGCGCACGACCCAAAAAGAAAATACCTTGCTAACACCGGGCAAAAGCCACTAACATAGACGGTATCGCTTTTAAAAAGATACTTTTCATAAAGGAGAAAATATGGCTTCCGGTGACAAACTAGTTAATGCCTGGATCCTCTTAAGTGAGGATGACCCGCCAGGGGTGCCTTATGGTAATTCGCAGAGTGCTTACCAGGCGCTGATAAAAAACGATGTCTACAGTTGCGTGGATATCCTGTTCATATGTTTTGTGACGACGGTCGCGACCGGGAGCGACACCGTGCCCACGGGTGACGGCACTTCATTCACCGTGCAGTTAGAGCCGGCGACAGATCCGCCGCACCCGGGCGGGCTGACCAACCAGCAATATATGAATTGGGTCCTCAGGGATGCAAGGAACAACAACCCGAACATCAAGTTCATGGTCACGCTCGATTGGGGAAAAGAGATCACACTGAAAAACATTTTTTCGCCTAAGGGTCACACCGACCAGCAGAACGCAGATAATTTTGCCGACAATCTGATGGCGTACCTGAAAAACTACGGGCTGGACGGCTTTGATATTGATTGGGAAAGCCCGGCCTATTGCGCCCTGACACCGGACCAATTTGCCATGCTGCTTAAGGCGATTCGCGCGCGTTTCGATCAGGAAACCGACAAGCATTATTACCTGACCCTCTCTCCGGACGCCACACTGAATCTCCAGGCGGACGCGGTAAATAGCAGTGTCGATTTTCTTAACCTGCAGCTTTATTACGATTCCGGCCTGCAGGAGGAATTCACGCAAATAAAGGTCAACGGAGATCTGCTGGCCTACGGCGCGAAGTTTGAAGCTGACGGGCCGAATGATCCCATCGGGCATCAAAGCGCCCAGGACGCTTACGAAGGATATGTCGCCGGCGGGTATAAAGTCATTACCCAGTGGCGGCTGAATTCCGGTAATTTTCCCTTCGAACAGGAAAATCAAAAACAGCTGTATTCACTGATCTTTCCCAAAACCGAATAAAGAAAGTGTTTTCTAAAAAACCACTCTTCCTTCATCAGGAAAGCCGCTTTATTCTAAATAAAACGGCTTTATTTTTGCGCTGAAAGACGTCCGGCGCCCAAGTAAAGCCTATATTTTCAGTAACATAGGAAGAGTTTACAATTTTTCGGCAAATTCATAGCGTTAAATATTGCAAAACGTCGTTGAATTTGATACTCTCGCAGACAGATTGAATAAATCGGTGCAATGCGGTGAAGAATTCAGGTGAACTGAATTTTGATTTTTGCATTTTCAGCTGCGGATTTCCCTACCCGCGGCAAGTTCATTTCGCTCCCGAAATAACACGTATAAGCGCGAGCTTTCGGTAACGGACGTATTTTGTCTTCTTCGCTTTTTTGCCACCCTGTGTGTTAGCCGTCTCCTAACACTCCGGCCACGCAGCCGCGAGCGTTTTCCGACTCGGCCTGAATAACATCAAGGTCACTACTAAACCCACAACCACCTAAGAATATAAAGAGTGTACTCCTACATTTCTTCCATTCTCTTTGGTGAAAGATCGAACCTTAGGAGGGTATTTTAAGATGAAAAAATTAGTCATAGCGTTTTTCGCGATGATGGCACTAAGCCTTTTGTCAGTTGCGGCAATGGCCCAGCCTTTTACGCACAGCGTCTGGACAAACAATAACGGGCTGGCCATTCGCGACGCGCAAACCGGTTGTAACTACAACTCTCTGACCGGCGGATTTTCCGGTTTTAACATGGCGACATCATGGACGGAACCGACGCCCGGCAACCCGGCGGACGCGCATTTTCGCGGCGTCGGCAAAGCGGTGGGATTTTCCCTTGCCTGTGTAACCCGGACCTATGATTTTCGCCTGGTGGCTTCGACGGCGACCCTTCCCGACAGCATTAGCGGAACCTGGAACATTTTCCGCAACGGGGCGCTGGTCTGCGCCGCCTGCAACGGTATCGCCTATAACCTGAGCGTGCCGGCCGGCGTCGGCAATTACTACAAGGTCTATATTGACGACCCGTTTGCCGGGCCGCAGACGTGGCTTTATAGCGGGTATCTCGATGTCCGTAAGGATTTTTAATGATCTGCCTTCAGGAGACGAATGAAAAAGATTCGTCTCCTGAAACTTTAAAGGAGAAAAAATGAAAAAAACTGTTCTAACCATTTTTGTTTTGGTATTCACCGGGATGCTCTCGGGGTCGGCAATGGCGCAGCCGTTTACGCACAGCGTGTGGACGAACTTTAACGGGTTTTATATTCGCGATGCCCAGACCGGGTGTCTCTACCCTTCATTTGCCGGCTTTAATATGGCCACCTCATGGACGGAGCCGACACCGGGCAATCCGGCCGATGCTCATTTTCGCGGCGTGGCCAAAGCGGGCGGAGCGGGCATAGCCTGCGGCGTCAGATTTTATGATTTCCGGCTGGTAGCTTCGACGGTTACCGGGCCGGATAACATCGACGGCACATGGGATGTTTACCGCAATAACGTGCTGGTCTGCGCCGCCTGCAACGGAACGGCCTACGGGCTGAGCCAGGCGGCGGGCGTCGGCAATTACTACAAGCTGTATATCGACGACCCGTTTGCCGGGCCGCAGACGTGGCTCTATAGCGGGTTTATTGATGTCCGTAAGGACTTTTAGGTGCATAAGATCGGGGATGAATTTTAAAACGTTCATCCCCACAACTTTTAAAGGAGAGAAAAAATGAAAAAGACTGTTCTAACTATTTTTGTTTTAGTACTCGTCGGAATGTTTTCGATGTCGGCGATGGCGCAGAAAAACACGCACAGTGTTTGGACGGACAATAACGGCCTTGTGATCGGCGATGCTTCAAACGGGTGTGAATATTCCCTCTTTGACAAATTTGAAATGGCGACTTCCTGGACAGAGCCAACGCCCGTTAAACCGGCGCAGGCGCATTTCCGGGGGATAGCGCTGGCTTACGGCTGGACCCATTTCTGCGGAAACCATTTTTACGAATTTGAACTCAACAATTCGGTCTATACCGACGCCGACACGATCAAGGGTTACTGGGACGTTTATCGCGATGGCGTGCTTATGTGCGGCACTTGCGGGGGCACCGCGGTCGCCCTGTCCGGAAGTGCGGGCAGCGGCGCTTATTACAAACTTCATATCAATGACCCGATCTATGCTCCGGCAATCTGGTACTACATCGGTTACATCGACCAGCGCAAGGATTTCTAGGGTGAATTTTAAAATTGTAGCGCCACCGTCTCGTCGGACGCACGCGAGTGCGTTTCGCTCGTAAATTAAGAAAGTGCGAGCGGAAGGCACTCGCGACAGCCGGCGGGACGCCGGCGCTACGATAAAGTTCATTCCCGAATTGTATTTCCCGAAAGTTTCAAAAGGAGAGAAAAATGAAAAAGCATATCGTTTCGGCCTTCTTTGCCCTGATCGTTACCGCATTAATTTCGGTGCAGGCAGCTGCCATCGATCACAGCCACAATGTCCGGACACACAACAGTGGAGGGATACAGGTAAACGATCCGACTGCGGGTTTCGGGTGCGACTATATAACTTTTGAAAAATTCCGGATGGTAACTTCATGGACGGAAGTAACACCCGGCTACCAGGCACAGGCTCATTTTCGCGGCATCGCGATCAGTGATCCGGGTGAACCCTGCGGAGACCATTTTTACGAATTCACGCTCAGCGAATCGACCGCCACGACCAGCAGTACCATTACCGGTTACTGGGACGTTTCTCGTGACGGCACTTTACTGTGCGGCGGCTGCGCCGGGCAGGCTACGGGCATGAACCAGGCAGTTACCAACTCTTACAGCCTCGTTATCGACGATCCGATCTATGGGACCGGGGCCTGGTTGTACAGCGGGTTTATCGATGCCCGCGACGACTTTTAGCAACGACAACGGGGGATGAATTTCAAATTGTAGCGGCACTGTTGCTTCTGTTAAGGGGCCGTCGCGAGTGCGTCCCGCGCTTGCTAAATTAAGAAGCGCGAGCGGGACGCCGGCGCTACGATAACGTTCGTCCCTTAAATTTTTTCACCCACGAAAATTAAAGGAGAGAGAAATGAAAAAGTATATCGTTCCGGCCTTCTTTGCTCTGATCGTAACTGGCATGATGACGGTTTCGGCAGCGGCGTTTGACCATACCCACAGCGTCTGGACCAACAACAGCGGAGGTCTCAAGATGATCGATCCGGATATCGGCTGCGAAGCCACGTCTTTTTTCAAATTCCGGACCATCACATCCTGGACGGAAATTTCGCCCGGTTACAACGGCGAGGCGCATTTTCGCGGTTTCGCATCTTTTAGCAGGTTCTTTCCCGGGCCGTGCGGCGAGCATGTGTATGAATTCACGCTCAATTCCGCGAGCGCCACTTCAGTGAGCGCGATCACGGGCAGTTGGGATGTTCGCCGCGACGGCACGCTGCTGTGCTCCGCCTGCAGCGGATCAGTAACCGGTTTGAATCAGACGGTAGGTAATTCTTACGATCTGCTCATCGATGACCCGGTCTACGGGACGGCGGCGTGGGAATTTAGCGGTCTTATAGACGTGCGAAACGACTACTAGCTCTGCCAACGGGGATGAACTTTACGGTTCATCCTTTCAAACTTTAACGCCGAGTGTTTAAAAAGGAGAGAGAAATGAAAAAGACCTTCCTGACTTTTATTGCGTTAATTATCACCGGAATGATCTCGGTGCCGGTAATGGCCCAGCTGACCACACGCGGCATCTGGACCTTCGATGGCGGCGGGCGTCAGTTAAACGACCCGGAACTCGGATGCGAGGTTACGACCTTTGAAAAGTTCCGAATGATATCTGCGTGGACGGAACCGACGCCCGGCTACCCGGCAGAGGCCCATTGGCGCGGCGTGGCGATCACTTTTTCCCCTAACCGCGGCTGTGACAATCATTTTTACGAGTTCACGCTTATCCAAACGACCGTTACGAACTTCAACAGCATTCAAGGTATTTGGGACGTTTATCGCGACGGCGTGCTGGTGTGCAGCAGCTGCACGGGGTCGGCTAACGGACTGATCCAGCCGGTCACCAATTATTACAAGGTGACCATAGACGATCCGGTCTACGGATCCGGAGCGTGGTTTTACAGCGGGTTTATCGATGCCCGCGACGACTTTTAGTTCTCTCTCAAAACAATGGCCAGGACTGCAAAAAATGTCTGCCCGGGCCTTAAAAACAAAATGGCCATAAGGAGGTTATTATGACAAAGAAAAGAATAGCGGTTATATCAATTTCGGTAGTGTTGGTCGCCGGGGTCCTGTTCTCAGGCAGAGCGATACTCAGAAACGTTCTGGCCGGCGGCACCATCCACACGCACAGTGTTTGGACGGAAGACGATCCGGTTTCGGTACGCGACGGCAACACGGGTTGTTCATACTCGTCGATCCAAAAATGGCGGTCGATAACTTCGTGGTCTGAGGAAGGCCCGCCGCTTTATCCCGCGATCGCTCATTTTCGCGGGGTCGTGGTGAATGCTTCGGGTTCTTTTTTCTGCGGAACTCACGACTATGATTTTCGACTGATAGATGCATCGCAGACGGACAAGGAAAATATTGTGGGTACGTGGGATGTTTACCGCGACGGCAGCCTGGTCTGCTCCGGCTGCACCGGAACGGCTTCTAATTTAAATGCGGCCGTCAGCACCACTTATTTTGTGGACATCGACGATCCGTTTAATGGTGTGGGCGCATGGCAGTTTTATTCCAATGTTAATTCACGCTATGACTTCTAATTTCCGGTTAAGCTGTCAGAATCCAGCTTAACCGCTTCAAGGAGCTGGGATTCCCGCCCTAAGGTGAGTCTCCCGGCTCCTTTTTTTGCCGGAATTTCCTCGATTTTGCCTATTCTCTTTAAAATTCACAAATATCCAAAAACCACTTGCATTAAATATTGCTTAGCAATAGAAAACTTGATAGTCTGCGAACAGAACACAAAATCTCTGTTGCGAAACCCGATCGACAAAATTCAGGCGAAACAGGATTTTGTTTGAATTTCTTTAACCCGCGCGCTCCTACGCCCGTGGGATCACTTCGACCCCTGCAGATGCAAGCATAAAAATGCGAGCTTTTTAGCCGTGGCCGTTCGTATCTTTTCACATCTTGTCAAACGTGTGTGTTAGTCGTGCCCGTGTCTCCCCGGGAGCCGGACGCGGCCCGAATAACACCCGAATAACTTTTAAGACTTAAACCACCTAAGAAACAGAAAGTACGCGAAGGAGAAACTCCTCAAGTGCTTCCCCCGCTCTCTGGTGAAACCTACTTAGGAGAGAAAATAAAATGAAAAAGAGAATAATGGTAACTTTTTTTGCATTGATGATAGCCGGGCTATTGTCGGTGCCGGCAGCGGCCCAGTTAAGCACGCACAGCGTTTGGACAAATAATAACGGGATCTCGATCGTGGACGCGTCGAACGGTTGTGAAAACACAATTCTTGAAAAGTTTGACATGGCGACATCTTGGACGGAATACACGCCGGGTTATCCGGCGCAGGCCCATTTCCGCGGCGTGTCGCAAGCCGAAGGCTTCGTTCACGGCTGTGGCCCACATTATTATGAGTTTTCGCTCAACAATTCGGTCGGCACCGACCCTGATACGATCAAGGGCTACTGGGACGTTTATCGTGACGGTGTGCTGAAGTGCAGCAGCTGCGCGGGAAATGCCTATGGCGTAGGGGCACCTGTAGGCAACAATTACAAGCTGATAATCGACGATCCTTTTTCTGCGATCGATTGGGCCTATATCGGCTACATCGATCAACGCAAGGACTTCTAGGCTTGGTAAATTAGTAAACAGTTCAGAGTTACGTTTTTAGACGTAACTCTGAACACACTCAATCCAACTGGGATCTTAAAACGGTTTTGGTTTGATCGGCGCGGAATTTTTTTAATTTCTCCCCGCAGGTCTTTTCTCGTGTTAGACAAAATTGCCACCGCCAGCAGCGCGGCATTTTTTGCTCCGGCCTCGCCGATGGCGAGCGTGCCGACGGGAATGCCGGCCGGCATCTGGGCGATCGAAAGCAGGGAATCCAAACCTTTTAGCGCGCGGCTCTCGACCGGCACGCCCAGCACGGGAACGACGGTTTGCGCCGCGACCATTCCCGGCAAATGGGCCGCGCCGCCGGCGCCCGCAATGATGACCTCGATGCCGCGGCCTTCGGCGGAGCCCGAAAACTCCGCCATCAGTTTCGGAGTGCGGTGCGCCGAAACCACTTTGGTTTCGTGCGGCACGCCAAACGCCTCCAGCATTTCGGCAGCGTGCCGCATCGTCGCCCAATCGGATTTGCTGCCCATGATAATGGAGACGAGCGGCTTTTGGTTTTGAGATTTGGATTTTACAGGCATCGCTTAAAACATAAAAAAGATGAACAGCAAAAGCAACCGAGGAATATCTTAACTAGCTTGTATGATCGTGAATGATCTTCCAGCCGTCCTTGAATTTGCGAAAGATGAGAGTAAATTTTCCGCCGGGATTATCTTTCTCGCGACTGAGCGCCCAACTGCCGAGCACGACCGCGGAATCCTTGGAAAGAACGGTGATCTCAAGGCCGGAAAAAGTAAGAGTGCCCATTTTGGCTTTTGAATCGTAATTTTTCTTGTAGCGGTCAAGCGCCGCCTGCCAGCCGCGGGCGACATCAGTGCCGGAAACAAAATTTAATTTCTCCGACCTCCAGTAACCCTGCATAAAGCCTTCGACATCGCCGCGATTCCAGGCGGCAGCCTGGTCGTCCATTACTTTGCGGATGGCCGCGGCAATTTTTTCATCGCTTTTAGACATATTGGCTGTTTGGGCGGAAAGCGAAATTTGCGCCAATGAAATAATTAAAAGAGCGAACAGAATTTTCATCACATTCTCCGAATAAGATTACTGCTCAGATTATAAAACAAAACACGGTAAAACGGTTTAGAGTTCAAACTTTAGTTTGTCCGATATGGAGCGCGGGCAACCTGCCCGCAACGCACGCTTCGGGCGTTCCAAGAGGTGACCACCCGTCATCGCCTATGGCAATGCTACCTCTCCTTTAAAAGAGGGGAGCTTTAAGATGCTACCCGCTAACGCAGGTAGTTCTGACACGCATCGGCTAACACCGACGCTACTGACAAGAATCCGGTTTCTAAAAATACCGGTAGTGGCCAGTGACTTTCCAATCGAAAATGCGGTCTTCGGCCTGCGCACCGTCGCCGATGTTGTGAATGATGTAATAGCGTTTATTTTTTTCCGACCAGATGTTGGAAACGATGCCGATATGCGTCATACCTTTGCCGTCCAGGTCCCAGGTGACAAGGTCGCCGGGTTTATAATCATCGGAATTTGCGGTCACGGATAGTGATTTGCCTTTGCGGGTGAAGTAGGTTTGCAGGTTGGGCACACGGCGATGATCGATGTTCGAATCGGCCGCGGGAAGTCCCCACTTCTTCGGGTAGAGAGAAAAATTCGCTACCATGTCTTCGTGCACTTCTTTTTGCAGGTCGATGCCGGCTTTGCGCACCGCGCGGATAATGACGTCGGTACAGACGCCGCGCTCGGCGGGAACGTCGCCGTTCGGGTAGGCCAGCACGACGTAGGCCGGATCATAGGTTTTTGTCACCTTGGTCTGCTCGACGGCGCCTTCGAGCATCTTTTTAATTGCCTCGGGCGTGCCGGGCGCGAGCGGTTTTTCCAGCAACGCCTCGCCCATTAACGTGCCGCTCGCTTTTTGAGCAATAGTATTTACACCCTGGCAGGAAACGGTCAAAGAGAAGGTAAGGATCAGGAGAAGTTTTACAGCTAAGTTCCGGTTCATATTTTTGATACGCCCCAGAAGGGACGGTAGTTCACCATAAGATGTTTTCTCACATATCCCGGATGCTTACAATAAAAATCTTTCCTAGTTTAGAGTTCCAGCTTTGGCTTCATTACTATGCGAAGTCTAAGATTTCTTTATTAGTCACTAATTACACTAATAACACGAATTAAAGGTTTTTATTTGTGTTATTTGTGACATTCGTGGCTGTATCCGTGACTTTACCGGCAAAGCCGTTTGAACTCTAAACGGCAAGCATGGCAAGATTGAGCGAAGGATCAGTGCGGGAAATTCTTAACAAACTGGATAAGATCGCGGATATCGGTGCGGATGGCCGGCTCGTCGTCACGCTTGAGCGCGCGATATTCGTATTTCTGATACTAATGGCGGCGGCGATGCCGCATTCCATTGCCGCTACCCAGATCGCCTGGCTGACGGGAATGCTGCTCTGGTTTATCAGGCTAACGATCAAACCTCGTCCGGCGCTGCCTCGCACACCTCTCGATAAAGCTATCTGGATATTTTTTGGGATAACGGTAATTTCCTCGCTGCTTTCTTATGCCCCGGATATTTCCATCGACAAACTGCGCGGAGCGGCGTTGTTTCCGATCGTCTATTTTGTGGTGGCGAACGTGCGCACCGGCCGGGCGGCGAGATTGCTGGTCACGGTCTTGATAGCATCGTGCATGATAAACGTCTTATGGACGCCGGTCGAGCGCCTGCTCGGGCGCGGGGTGGAAATTCACGGCATTGCGCCGGACAGCCCGCTGGCCAGGGCGCTGCTTTACGAAGGCGACACTTTGCTAAAAGCCAACGGCAAAAAGATCACCCAGCCTGATCAGCTGCGCACCGAATTTGAAAACAATGAAACAACCCGGGTGGATTTTTACCGGCCCGATTTTTATTTTTACGTCGACGTAAAACGCGCCGATCTGCTGCCGGGCGATCTTACAAATCAAAGGCTGGGCATTGAAAGTTGGAACAAAAGCCGCAACTGGCGCTCAGCGGGATTTTACGGACACTACACCACTTACTCGGAAGTTTTGCAGCTTATTCTTTCGCTGACCCTGGGTCTGTGGCTTCTGCTCCCGGATAAAAAATCCAGGCTCAGCCTGATCCTGATCGTAACCGTTGCCGCCATGTGCCTGGCGCTGCTTCTGACCGTAACACGCGCTTCGCAGGGAGCATTTGCGGTGTCGGCGCTGCTGATGGTATCGCTTAGCGCAAACAGAAAAACGGTGCTGGCTTTTCTCGCGATATTGGTACCGCTGGCGGCCATCGGGGTTTATGTTTTGCAGCAAAGCCGGGGGGTGGGATTTTTTGATCAGAACGATACTTCGACCACCTGGCGCGAAACCGTTTATGGCGAGGGAGTAAAGCTGCTGACGGATAACCCGCGTAATTTGGCTGTCGGCGTCGGGATGGATTCGATCAAGCGTTACTGGCAGGAATGGAATTTATTTGAAGGCGGCAAACTTCCGATCGGCCATTTTCATTCCACCTACCTGCAGATAGCGGTTGAACGCGGATTGCCGGCGCTGGCCGCGTGGTTCTTTTTTATCTGGGTGTATTTAAAAATGCTGCGGCGGCTGTTAAAGAGCAATCAGCTGAGCCTGTGGCAGGACCGCGGGATAATTCTCGGTATTTTAGGGGGCGCGATCGGGTTTTTTATCAGCGGGCTGGTGCATTACAACTATGGCGATCAGGAAGTGGCCATGGTGTTTTATTTTTTGATGGGAATTGCGGCAAGCTATTACCGCAAGAAGGTTGTCACGCCGCTTGGCGCTCCGGTCGAAGAACCGCGGGAAGAGCTTTATTTGGCCGATACCGCCCCGGCTTAAATTATGGATTCGTAAATTTTAAAAGCTCGACGTTAACCTGGAAGCTCAGGCGTCCCGCGCAGCGATCTACGACACTTTATTAATGACTATTTAGCGCGACAAAATCGCGCTTGCAGGCAAGATGCCTGCGCTCCCAGGTTTACCTGCATTTTATTTTTAAGCGATCTTACTTAGCTGGTACCGCTCCAGCTTAAGATACAAGCCGCGGCGCGTGAGGCCGAGTTCGCGCGACACGCGAGAGATGTTCCCGTTGTTACGGTCCATTGACTCTCTGATCATATTTTTTTCCAACTCAGTGACCGCTTCTTCCATAGTTGCGCCTTCGGTATTTACGTTAAAGGAACCGGACAGCCCGCTGGTAAAGGAACTGATACTCCTCACATTCCCCCCCGGCGCCGCCATCGGCATGGCGCTGCGGTTTAGTTCCGGTGAAAGCTGTGCCGCGGTGATCACCTCGCCATCGGCGGCCCGCGCCACCAGGCGCTGCAATTCGTTGCACAGCTGCCGGACGTTTCCTTCCCATTCGCAAACCATTAGCAGATCGACTGCTTCCGGCGTGATGGTGATGTCGCGGCGGGTGAATTTTGCCGCGTAATGATTCAGATAGTAACTGACCATCGGCGGGATCTCGGAACGGCGTTCGCGCAGCGGGGGAACGCGCAGCCGGATAACATTGAGACGGTAATACAGGTCTTCGCGAAACAGGCCCTGTTCGACTTTTTCTTCCAGCGGAACGTTGGTCGCGGCAATGATGCGGACGTCTATGCTGATCGGTTTTCTTTCGCCGAGCGGCTGAATTTCACCTTCCTGCAGGAAACGCAGCAATTTCGGCTGCACATCTAACGGCAGATCGCCAACCTCATCCAAAAACAAAGTACCGTCGGCGGCGGAACGTATGACGCCGGGCGAATCGGCAACCGCGCCGGTAAAGGCGCCCTTTTTATAGCCGAACAAATGGCCTTCCGCCAATTCCTTGGGAACCGCAGTGCAGTTAAATGGAATAAAGGCTTTGTCTTTACGGGCCGACGCGGCGTGGATAGCGCGCGAGACCAATTCCTTACCGGTGCCTGATTCGCCGGTCACCAAAACCGTCACATTCGAAGAACGGATCTTGTAAATTTCTTCCACCAGCGTGGTCATCGCCGGACTCGAATGAATAAATCCCGGCAGCAGGCTGTGCGCGCTCATTGAGCTCGTGTCGAGATCGCTGAGCATCGTTTTATCTTTCTCACGCAGCGCGCAGATGTCCATTCCCAGCTCGACGATACGCAAAAAAGGCTGGACCGAAGTGCCGTCAAAAACGGTCGTGGCCGAGCGCGGGTAAATAAGAAGTTCGGCGGGAAAGGAATTTGGCGAATGCAGGTGAAAGATCGCCAGATTTTCCGTCTGGCTGAAGTTTTCCAGCCGGTCGTTTGCTTTCGCTTCTTTGAATTTATTAGCCAGTTCAGAGCCGGCTTTCAGATCATAACCATGCGAAACCGCAACTGAGAGTTCTTTTTCTTCGTTCGGCTGGACCACCAGAACACGCTTGGCCTTGGTTTCCTGCAGCAGCACGGCCTGTAGCTCACGGAATAAAAGTTCCCGGGAAGCAACCGCTTCCGCCAGTCGCAGCACCATCAATTGGGTCGAGGCCGAAGGCACATGTTTTTTGCCGGGCTCCTGGGTCTTTATCTTTTCGAGTTCGGCCTCAGCTTTTTTCAGCAGCGGCTGGGCGCCTAATTTACGAAAAACCTCGATCGCGCCGGTCAGGTTCTTGAGGGCCTTGTCAGTTTGCGTGCCGCCGATGGCCTTTCCGAGCTCGTAATTTGCCCGGGCGCTTCGATACACATCGCCGGTCGTTTCAAAGATCGAAAGGCTGCGGCTAAAATAGTGTGCCGCCAGATCGTCTTTGGATTGTGCCAGCGCAACTAAGCCGCGCGCCCTCTGCGCTTCGCCGGAGACCGCGAAATCGGTCGAAACATCCATCTCCTCAAGCTTTTGCAGGATCGACTCCGCCTTTAAAAGCTCGCCGGCTTCGATATAAGTTTCAGCCAGAATAGTATTTGCCAGACTTGCCCACTGGCCTTCGCCGATCTTTTCTCCGAAGGAAACGGTTTCCTGCGCCATGCTGACTGCCTTGGGAATTTTTTCCTGGGCAAGATAACAGCGCGCCAGGTTTTGCAGTATCTGGATCCGGTACCAGTCGCGCTTTGATTCAGTAGCGACCACCATCGCGCGGTCGAGATAATCCTGGGCCGCTTCAAATTCGCCGCGGAGATATTTAAGCTCTCCCAGGGAATCCATCACCACGGCAATATGCGGGCTGTCTATTTCGGTGGCAATGTCGAGTGAATGTTTAAAGGTTTCTTCGGCCTGCTTCCAATCCCCGATCAACATCAGGTTCAACCCAAGATTGTTATAAGCGCCGATCGCGTGTGATTTGTGCTCGGTCTTCTTAAAATAATCGATGGATTTGACCAGGCACTCGATGCCCTTGTGGGGCTGGCGCAGCAGCCAGTAAGCGCCCGCCAGATCGGCGTAGGCAATACCCAGCAGGAAAGGAGCGGGGCGGTCGCCGATAATGCTGATGACCTGTTTAAATCCTTCGACGGCTTCCTCACTTTTACTTTCATAAAAATATGCCGTCGCGGTCGTATAATAGGCCTGTGCCATTCCGCGCCAATCGCCGGCCTCGCGGTATTCGGTCAAACCTTTTGCGGCGTAATCGCGCGCGATCGAATGTTCATTGAGCTTGCGGTATACCCGCGCGAGCGCGGTGTGGATCTTTCCGTAAAGCTGATGGAGCGAAAGGCCCTGGGCTTCTTCTAATACGATCTTTAAAATAGCGACCGCTTTCGGGTAGTCACCGATGTTGCTATAACAGAGGGCGAGCTGCACCAATACCGGAATGGCGGCCGATTCATCTTCGATCTCTTCGACCAGGTTGTCGTCTTCGTAAGGCCGGACAGCTTCGAGCGCGTCCTGATATTTGCCGCGCATCTCAAGCGCCAGAGAGAGGAAAGAATGGAGGGTGGCGGTATCCTGGATCTTTAAATTGTAGGTGCTAAAGATCAGCTCGATCTGATTTTGAGCAGCGCTGGAAAGCCCCAGATCGAGCTTTTCTTGTATTTCTTCATAAAACCGGGAAAGCTCTTCGCGCGTCACCGGCTTTAGCTTGCGCCCGCCCGCTGCCACAACGGGCCGCAGAGGCTGCGTAGAAGCATCTGTCAGGGTTCCTTTAGATTTAGTGGAAAGCCGGCTTTTTTTCATCTAAACACTTATGTTTCAGTGTTTTCCAAGCCACTCCGGCACTTTTCGGCCTTTTCCAGAAGTGGCTACTTAGTAAACACTTTTAGAAATCTAACAAACTTTTGAGCGAGAGTCTAGAGGTTTTATTTAAACGGGTCATTTGAAACAGTATGTCCGCGTTAGCGGACTGGAGAGAATAGCCCAGGGCTTCAGCCCTGGGTAACGACGATTAATTAAATATTAGCCCTGGAGGGGCGGCAGAACCTCCAGTCAGTTCTGCCGCCCCTCCAGGGCTGGAATGTTTGGGGACCGATACCCAGGGTGGCGCTCGCTTCGCTCACTTACCCTGGGCTATTTTCTTTGTCCCCGTCGGGGACTTTGCTGCTTATTCTTACTGAGAGCAAAGGCTTCCGTAATCTTTTAAGCAATTAAATTTTTCGAGAAAGAACAATTCACTTTCCAGCGGTTTTTGCTGCGCGTCCATCGTATAGAGAAGGAACGCATCCGGAGCGATCGCGCCATGTTCGGGATAGCGAAGCACTTTGCCGACAACATACGCGATCTGCCCGCGTACGTCATTCGGAGTTACGGAAACCAGGTTTCTGCGCTGCAGCTGGCCGAGTTCTTTTACCGTGCGGATGATCGGCGTTCCATCGGTCGAAAAGCCATTTTGTTTTGCCAGCTGTTCCAAAAACGCTACGTCCATTTTGGTCTTAACCGCGCTGTGGTTGTATTCCACCAGCATTAATGCGCCTAATCCAAGTACGTTCTTTTCGAAATATCCCGCGGTGAGATCGATGATAGGAGATTGACGCTCCGTTTTGCTTCGGCTTTCACCGGGAAAGATGTAGATTGGGAAATCGTAGACCATGTTATAAGCCGCGTTTCCCGCGTCGTCGCCGGTAAAACCGTCTTTAAAAAATCCGCCGTAAAAATTCCAGTAAAGCGTCTCGCCTTCGGTACCATAAGCCGGACGCGTCGCGAGAATGCGGACGTTGTTATGATCCTGGTCGGCCGCACTGTCGATAACCGATAATCCGTCTTCGCCGGTGTGACGGTTGATAAGTTTATCCGGCCGCACACCGTTCAACGCGTAATATTTGTCGCTGAAATCAAACGGGCGCAGGTCGTCAATGGTTGCCGTGGGCCCGCCGCCGCCGTTAATTCCCGCGAGACCCGGCTTCTGCGCAAATGCATTAATATTGCCAAAAATTACAAATGCAAAAATAAAAAGAACACCTGAAATATACCCCTGATAACTTTTCATAAAACCAACTCCTTGTTTAATTTTTACTGCCCCCTCGCTAAGACAGTGCAGGCAGGCGGATAAAAAAGACACGGCGGTGATCTTTTTGTTTTGAAATATGTCCGCGTAGCGGACTGTAGAGAATAGCCCAGGGCTTCAGCCCTGGGTAACGAACGATCAATCTGACGTTAGCCCTGGAGGGGCGGCAGATTGACTGGTTCTGCCGCCCCTCCAGGGCTGGAACGTTTTTGGGGTTCCGATACCCAGGGTGGCGCTCGCTTCGCTCACTTACCCTGAGCTATTTTCTTTGTCCCCGTTGGGGACTTTAGGGGAAACATTTTCAAACTGACCCTACTCGTTTCTCCGCTTCTGTCTTTTTTTAACGCGATATGCCATGCTTTTATGCGCTGATTTTTACATCGAGGGAGAAGTACTTTGACCGCCGAAAAACAGAGGCTGCAGGAAGACAAAGAGCGAAAGGCCGTTTGGAAACGCTGGGGGCCTTATGTCAGTGAGCGCGCGTGGGGCACGGTCCGCGAAGATTACAGCGCGGACGGCGCGGCTTGGGACTATTTTCCTTTCGATCACGCGCGTTCCAAGACATACCGCTGGAACGAGGACGGTATTGCCGGTTTTTGCGACCGCCGCCAGCGCATTTGTTTCGCGATGGCTTTTTGGAACGGCAGGGATCCGTTTCTTAAGGAAAGGCTTTTCGGATTGAACAATCCGGAAGGAAACCATGGCGAGGACGTCAAGGAATATTATTACTATCTCGATTCGACACCGACACACTCTTATGTCAAACAGCTTTACAAATACCCGCAGGCGGAATTTCCCTACCAACTCTTGCGCGACGAAAATCGCAGCCGCGGTAAAGAAAAACCTGAGTTTGAATTGATCGACACCGGCGTCTTTGATGAAGACCGGTACTTTGACATCACGGTCGAGTACGCCAAGTTTGACGCCGAAGATATCTGCATTCGTGTAACCGCCGAAAATCGCGGCCCCGAAGAGGCCATGCTGCATTTGCTGCCGACGATCTGGTTTCGCAATACCTGGTCTTGGGCGAATGACCGCCCCCGCCCTTTATTAAAAGCCGAGGAAGACGGTTCAGGCCTTTCGGTCGTTCATTTGGAAGAAGAATTGCGAGGGATTCGCAGGCTTTATTGCGTGGGCGGAGGCTCTTTATTATTTACGGAAAATGAAACTAACTACGCGCGCCTTTATAACGGGGAAAATAAATCGGCGTTTGTAAAAGACGGCATAGGCGATTTCGTGGTGGGTGGAAATAAAGACGCGGTATGCCCCGAGCAGCACGGTACCAAAGCCGCAGCATATTACCAGTTGACCATTCCCGCGCGTGGGAAAGAAGTTGTCTATTTACGTTTTACCGATAAAAAACTATCTACAACCGGAGAAAGCCTTTCCCAAAAATTGCGAAGAAGTTTTTACCAAAAGAAAACAGGAAGCGGACGAATTTTACGCCGAAATAATTCCTGCAGGACTATCGGACGACGCAAAGAACGTGATGCGGCAATCGCTGGGCGGCTGCATTGTGGTCCAAGCAGTTTTATCATTACGTCGTCAGAACACTGGCTCGATGGTGATCCGGCTTTCCCGCCGCCGCCGGAGATCGCGTAAAAAGGGCCGGAACGCACGACTGGACAGCATCTCTACAATGAAGATGTGATCTCGATGCCGGACAAATGGGAGTATCCGTGGTATGCGGCCTGGGATCTGGCTTTTCATTGCATCCCGCTGGCGCATGGTCGATCCGGAGTTTGCCAAGGAACAGCTCATCCTGATGCTGCGGGAATGGTACATGCATCCGAACGGGCAAATTCCGGCCTACGAATGGAATTTTGAGCGATGTGAACCCGCCGGTGCACGCGTGGGCCGCGCTGCGCGTTTACCAGATCGAAGGCAAACGCATCGGGCAATCGGCGACCGTGTTTTTCTGGAAAGAGTATTTCACAAACTGCTGCTCGAATTTTACCTGGTGGGTGAACCGCAAGGACGCCGAAGGCAATAACGTTTTCGAGGGCGGCTTTCTCGGACTGGACAACATCGGCGTTTTTGACCGCAGCGCACCGCTGCCGAACGGCGGCCATCTGGAACAATCCGACGGCACGAGCTGGATGGCGATGTACTGCCTGAATATGCTCGCCATCGCGCTGGAGCTGGCAAAAGAAGATAAGGCCTACGAGGATGTCGCCAGCAAGTTTTTCGAGCATTTTGTTCATATCGCCGATGCGATGAACAATCATGGGCCGAGGATGATATCGAGTTGTGGAACGAGCAGGACGGATTTTTCTATGACGTGCTGCACTGCCGACGGAAAGCAGTACGCAGATAAAGGTACGCTCGATGGTGGGGCTGATACCGCTTGTTTGCCGTGGAAACGCTGGAACAGGAACTGGCTGGATGCATCTACCGGATTTTAAGCAGACGCATGGAATGGTTCTAAAGAACCGCCCGGACCTGACCGACGAATGTCGCTGCATGCTGGAGATCCCGGGCAAATACGAGCGGCGGCTGCTGGCCGTGGTCAACCGCGACCGCCTGCGCCGTGTTCTGCAGGTAATGCTGGACGAAGCTGAATTTCTTGTCAGACCACGGCATCCGCGCGCTTTCGCGCATTCACAAAGACGAGCCTTTTGTCCTGCAGCTTGACGGGATGGAACATCGCGTTGGCTACGAGCCGGCGGAATCGCGCTCCGGGTTCTTTGGGGGAAATTCGAACTGGCGCGGGCCGGTCTGGTTTCCGTCAAACTATCTGCTGATCGAATCGCTGCAAAAATTTCACTACTATTACGGCGACGATTTCAAGGTCGAATTTCCGACCGGTTCCGGCGAATATGTTGAATCTTTGGGAAGTGAGCCAGCGAACTCTCGCGGCCGCTTGTCATCGTATCTTTCTGAAAGATGCGGACAGCAGGCGGGCGGTTTTCGGCAATGACGAGAAGTTTCAGACGGATCAACATTTGCGCGACCATATTCTTTTTTACGAATATTTTCACGGCGACAACGGCGCGGGCTTGGGCGCCAGCCATCAAACCGGCTGGACGGGATTAGTAGCAAAATTATTACAACAAAGCGGCGAGTGAGCCGGACCGATAACTGCGTTTTAGATTTTCCGTATAGTTGTTATAATGAGCACGTCCGGAAAACTACCGGCTAATTCCTTTGAAAATGGATGATACTCCTTCATAAAAACAGTCTATGATTTCTTTTCTTCGCTGCAAAAATATTGGTCCTGCCAGGGAGATCCGAGATCAATCCCGGCGAACGCCTCAATCTTCTGGTCGGCGATAACGGGCTGGGCAAGAGTTTTGTCCTGGAAATAATTTGGTGGGCATTAAGCGGAAAATGGGCGCAGTATCCGGCCCAACCGCGAACCGGAACAACCGAATCCGAAATTGCTTTCAAATTTTCCGAAGGGGACAAAGCAGGCACATCCTTGCTTTCGTCGCAATCACAACCTGATAAAGGTGATATCGCCCTGGCCGACATCATTTCTCCGACGTCCGATCCATCAACCGCATGGGAAGAAGAAAAACCCGAAGATTTTGTCGCTAAAGCTGCACCATTTTATGAATTGGGTGAACTAGCCTTTGAACAGGCGAAATATACCGAAGCCAGAAGTTATTTCCGAAGATCACTGAAGTAAATTCAACGGTTTAAAGAGGAAAAAGGGGCCGCCCGAACTACGTGGCAACTGGGCCGTGTCGAATATGAACTGGCAAATTACGGGGACGCCGAACAATTCTTTAGTGAAGCTCTTACGATGAGCCGGGAAGCTGGGGATGACAACGGAGAAGCCAAAGCATTGGGCAGCCTGGGAAATGTATATTCAGCATTGGGAAATTATAATAAAGCGGTTGAATTTCATAAGCAGGCTTTGGAGATCAGCCAAGTAGAGACCGGGGTTGAGCATCCCGATTATGCTAACCGCCTGAGTAATCTGGCGCTGGTTTATAGAATGCAAAACAGATACGACGAGGCAGGAAAATTATATCTTCAAGCATTAGAAATAGATAAAAAAACGATCGGCAGAGAACATCCCGACCATGCCAAGCATTTGAATAATCTCGGATTAGTTTATGAGGCGCAAGGCAAACACAAAGAGGCAATTGAGTTATACAAACTGGTTACAAGGATAGCTGAAAAGACCGTCGGTAAAGAACACCCTGATTATGCGCGAGGCCTAAATAATCTCGCGATGGTTTATGACGCGCAAGGCAAATACGAGCAGGCTGCCGACCTGTATGCGCGGGCGATAGAGATAGGTGAAAAAACCCTTGGCAGAGAGCATCCCGTATACGCGAACCGTTTGAATAATTTGGCGGGCGCCTACTATTCACAAGGCAAATACGACGAGGCGATCGAGATATACAGACAGGTGATAGATATAGATGAAAAGGTCCACGGCAAAGAGAATCCGTATTATGCGGTGCACCTTAATAATCTGGCGGGTGTTTATTATTTGCAGGGCCAATACGACGAGGCAGTCGATTTGTACACGCGCGCAATAGAGATAGATGAAAGGACCATCGGTAAAGAACATCCTTATTATGCGGAGCATCTGAACAATCTGGCAAACACCTATCGAATGCTGGGTAGGGTCGATGAAGCCAACCGGCTTAATATCCCGAGCTTACCTTCCGGGCCAGAAAAAGAACAGTCTGTTGAGCGCAAAGAATTCACCTTGCCGGAAATAAAGTTTCACTTTGATCCCTCATTGCAGGATTGGAAAGGCACAGGCAGAGCAAAGCAAGAGGGATTAGCGGTTTATTCAAGAGTAGACGGCTCATATGCGATATGGGATTCGATGCGGGACAGCATTGAAGGAAGCCCGACCAATGAGCAAAGAGTGTTTAAAAGAAGCGACGTTTGGGATGGCTCGCAGGGAATTGAAGGGCTTCTGCGTGATTGGGTAAAATGGCAAAGCGCCGAGCAGGAACATCCTTTCGAGATTTTTAAGAACGTTCTGAAAAAACTCTCTCCGCCGGATATGGGCGCCCTGCTGCCCGGCAAATCCACTCGCCTTCCCGGCGATCCGCGCGAGATCCCGACCATCGAACACTCATACGGAACCGTTCCTGTTCCCTATGCCTCGGCGGCCATCCGCCGTATATTGAGCCTTGCGTATATGATCGTGTGGGCCTAAACGAACATAAAGTTTATGCAACATTGTATAATCGGCCCTTGCAAAAAAAGATGTCCGTATTGGTGGACGAGATCGAGGCTCATTTGCATCCGCAATGGCAGCGAACCGCCCTGGCCGCTTTGCTGGAAGTAGGAAAAGAACTGGATCAGGAACTCGATATCCAGTTTTTCGTGGCTAGCCATTCGCCGCTGGTAATGGCTTCACTCGAAGCCGTTTTCGATAAAGACAGAGACGCGCTTTTCCATCTAAGAATGGCGGATGAGGGGGATGACGTTAAGATCGAAGAAATAAATTTCTACCCGTACGGCACGATCGACGCATGGCTGACGTCGGATCTTTTCGGCTTGAAGCAATCGAGCTCGAAAGAGCGGGAACTTGCCATTGGAAAGGCAAAAGATCTGCAGGAAAAAAAAGAGCCTACGAAAGAAGAGATCGCGGAAGTTTTTGATGAATTGAAGGAACATCTTTCCGAACACGATGAGTTTTGGCCCCTGTGGCTATATTTCGCAGAAAAACACGGCGTTAAGATATGATGCGACTCCAACGCTTTGCCGAACCAGATGATTTTGATGACAAGGTGAGGCAAAAGGGCATAAAATTTCTTACCAACACCCCGCTCCCAAGCTCAAAACAATGGGGGAGCCATAGCTATTGGACTGATGTAAAGGGCACATTATATGACCTGTACGACGGAATTTGTTCTTACTGCTGTACGTGGATCTCGCCCAAGGGCAACGAGCACGTGGATCATTATGTGCCAAAAAGCAAAAACCCGTCGCTGGCATATGAGTGGAGCAATTACCGGCTCTCCTCAGGCAGGATAAACGGCATTAAAAGAGAATTCGATGTCCTGGATCCTTTTGAGATCAAGGACGGATGGTTTGCTATTGATTTTGACACGCTGAAGGTTAAGGCCGGGGATGATGCTCCGGATCACATGCGCCAAGCGGTGGAATCTTCCATCGAGCGATTAAAGTTAAACGACCTGAATACCACCATAAAAGATCGCCAGCACTGGTTAAATCTTTATATCAAAAAGAAAGACAGCACGGCTTTAGAAATCCTCCAAAGACACGCGCCGTTTATTGCCGCTGAATTAAAACGCCAAAAACTTGAAGAAGAGATCAAAAACCGGCCTCTCTGGCCATAACGTATTTATTTAGAATAAACACAACAAAGCGGCGAATAATTGCGTATACTTTGAGGCGTTAGTGGAGCGCCGAATTTATTCGGCACAAACGCGCGAGCGGTAACCACCGCGTCATCGCCTGCGGCGATGCCACCCCTCCTTCAAAAGGAGGGGAGTTAAGATGTTATGAGCGACTCTCCGGATCTCTTTAGCCGCATTACGGATAAACCCGTTTTTTTCGATTCCAAGGGAAAACGCGGCAAAATATTCAAAGCGGTGTGGCTGATAATAACGATAGTATCAACCGTTCTCTTTTTGTTTTTTGCGCTTAGCCTGCTGATAAATCCTTTCCTGCCCGAGGTGAAACTAAAGCCGGTCTATCCCGCCCTGGCAAATGCCAAACCGAATCTTTTGGAACTTGGGCCCACCAGCCGCCACGAAGCCCAGTTAAAACAGATCACCCAAAAAGTAAAAACCGAAAAGGTTACCCGCCAAAAAAGGATCGAACAAGCAAGAATTCAGAGAGCGCAGCTCGATCCGGCTAAACAAACCGCGCTGCTCAAAACACCCGATCATGAGCTGGCGATAGGCTTTTATGTGAATTGGGACGATTCAAGCTACATCTCGCTAAAGCGCAACATCGATCGCCTGGATTGGCTGGTGCCGGAATGGATCAGGCTTTCGGGCGATGAAAAGGCCCCACTCGTTTTAGACTTTGACCAGAACGCGATCGATTATATCCAGCAGAAAAAACCTTCGATGCCGATCTTGCCGCTGGTGCAAAATTACAAAAACGAAGAGTGGAATTCGGAAATACTGGCAAAGGCGATCGGAAGCCAGGCGGCGCGCGCGAATTTAATAAATTCGCTGCTCGACACGGTGCAGAAAAATAAATTCGGCGGGCTGACCATCGACCTCGAAGAAGTGCCGGAATCATCACAGGCAGACCTGTTCGCTTTCATGACGGAGCTTCACAAAGCTTTTAGTGAAAAAGGATTAATGCTGGCGCAAGCCGTGCCGTTTGACAACCCGGCGTGGGATTATCCGGCGTATGCCAAGGTCAATGATTATCTGATGTTGATGGCTTACGACCAGCACTGGTCGACCGGCGAGCCGGCCCTATCGCCGGGCAGGACTGGTACGACTCAGTTCTGCAAAAACGGATGAAAGAGCTGGCGTCGGAACACACCATCGTCTGTTTCGGCAACTACGGGTACGATTGGATAAAGGGCGCGAAGAGCGCCGAAGACGTAAGCTTTCAGGAAGCCGTGCTGGCCGCCCGAGACTCGCTCGATTCACCCGCCGACATCAAATTCGACCCCGTCTCGCGAAACCCGTATTTCAGTTACGAAGAGGAGGACGGCCAGACGCATACCATCTGGTTTCTCGATGCGGCTACCGCCTACAACCAGATCCGGAGCGCGCGCGATAAAAAAGTAGCGGGACTGGCGATGTGGCGGATGGGGAGCGAGGACCCGTCGCTTTGGGAAATATTTGGCAACGGAAGCAAGGCGGATTCGCTGGACGATATAGCAACGATCGAATACGGGTATGATGTCGATTTCGAGGGCGAAGGTGAAATCCTGCAAGTAAAGGCGCAGCCGAAAACGGGCCTGCGCGATTTCAAGACCGACGGCGCCAATGGAGATACCAGGATCACCGGTGAGATCTATCAACAGATACCGTCGTCCTATGTAATGATGCGCACCGGTTATAAGCAGGGCAAGATCGCGCTTACTTTTGATGACGGGCCCGATGCGGAGTGGACGCCGAAAATTCTCGACATCCTGAAACAGGAAAATGTAAAAGCCACGTTTTTTATTGTCGGGGAAAACGGCCAGGCAAATCCGGACCTGGTCAGACGCATTTTTGACGAAGGGCACGCGGTAGGAAACCATTCTTTCACCCACCCCAACCTCGGCGAAGTGCCCGATACCGTCACCGATCTTGAGCTTAACGCCACCCAGCGGTTGATCGAATCTTTGACGGGGCACTCCACCCGGCTTTTTCGCGCGCCATATTTTGGCGACGCCGAGCCGCGCACGCCCGATGAAGTGCAGCCGACGGTCGTGTCGCAAAATCTTGGTTACATCACCGTCGGGCTTCATCTCGACCCTGACGACTGGAAGCTGACGGATGACCAGGGGCGCGCCCGCACGGCCGACGATATGGTCCAAGCGGCACTGGACGCAGCGGCGGTGACCAACCCGGAAGAACGCGGTTCCGTCATGCTGCTGCACGACGGCGGCGGAAACCGCCAGGCCACTATCGAAGCACTGCCCAGGATAATTCACGAACTAAAAGCCAAGGGTTACGAATTTACGACCGTGGCGGATCTGGCGGGAATTACCGACGAACAGGCAATGCCCGCCGTGCCGCAGGAACAAAATTTTTACGTTCGCGTAGATGGCGTAGTATTTTACACGCTGGCAATGGGCGGCTGGCTGATCCGGCTGATCTTTTTGGCGGGGATAATTTTAGGCATATCGCGTTCGCTCATCATTGGCGCGCTGGCACTGGCGCAATACTTGCGCTCGCGCAAAAGAGAGCAGGAACATTTCGGGGAAAAATACGCTCCTTTTGTTTCGGTTGTCGTACCCGCCTACAACGAAGAAAAAGTTATCTGCAAAACCATTGAAAGCCTGCTAACATCCGATCACAAAAATTTCGAGATCATCGTGGTGGATGACGGCTCGGCCGATTCGACCTACGACCTGGCCAGAGAAAAATTTGCCGGTAATCCGCAGATCAGGATCTTTCGTAAGGAGAACGGCGGTAAAGCGTCGGCGCTTAACTTTGGCTGGCGGCAGGCGACGGGCGAAATAATTATTGCGCTGGATGCCGATACTTTGTTTTTGCCCAACACGATTTCCGAACTTATTCACAGGTTTGCCGATGAAAAGATCGGCGCGGTGGCGGGCAACGCCAAGGTCGGCAACCGTATTAATATCGTTACCAAATGGCAGGCGCTCGAATATATAACGTCGCAAAATATGGACCGCCGCGCGTTTTCCAGCTTGAATTGCATCACGGTCGTGCCGGGTTCGGTAGGCGCCTGGCGGCGTGAGATATTAGAGCGAACCGGCGGATTTTCCGCCGACACGCTAGCGGAAGATCAGGACCTGACCATTCAGATCCGCAAACTAGGCTACCTGGTAGGCTACGAAGAAAACGCGATCGGCCTGACCGAAGCGCCCGATACGCTAGGCGGCCTGGCCAAACAAAGATTCCGCTGGTCATACGGCACGCTGCAATGTATGTGGAAACACAAGCGCGCGCTTTTTAATCCGAAATATAGCACGCTCGGTTTTATTGCGATGCCGAATGTCTGGATCTACCAGGTAATCTTTCCGCTGATCTCGCCGTTGATGGATTTGATGTTCATCTGGACTTTTATCTCGGAGATGATGGTCTATCTTGAGCACCAGAAAGAATACACGCCGACCAATATCGGCGCCGTGATGTTTTACTACGCGCTGTTTCTGCTGGTCGATTGGCTGGGCGCTTTCTTTGCTTTTATGCTGGAGCGCCGCGAACAGAAAAATCTGCTCTGGTGGCTGTTTATCCAGCGCTTCGGTTATCGCCAGGTTATGTACTGGGTGATGGTAAAATCGGTTTATACGGCGATCCGCGGCGCGGTGGTCGGTTGGGGCAAACTGGAAAGAAAAGCCACGGTAAAAGAAGTTTATTGAGTAAATAGAGTTCGTTGAGTAAGTAGAGATAAAAAAGGTTGTGAACTATTAAATGTAAAAGAAAAGAAGACACGAAAAGGAGACGCTCCCATGGCAACTTTTCAGAGATTTGAAGATATTCAAGTTTGGCAAAAATCGAGACAAGCGACAAAATATGAATTTATCAAGTAACAAAGGGTAAAGAATTTTCAAAAGATGTTGGGTTGGCTAATCAAATTCGCCGGGCCTCAGTGTCTATTATGGCTAATATTGCCGAAGGAAATGGCCGAAAAACAAATAAAGATTTTGCGAATTTTCTGGTAATGTCGCACGGCTCAGCCGCGGAGGTTCAATCTCATTTATACATAGCGCTCGATTTAGGATACATTAGTGAAAGTGAGTTTTCAGAGCTATACAAAGTTTTCGACGAAATTTCAAGAATGACAATGTCTTTATGCAAACATTTGCAAAAAGGCTGAACACTCTACTAACTCAACAAACTCTATTTACTCAATAAACTCTTATGAAAGCTGTTGCGGTCATTCCTAAAAAAGCGAATTCGGTCCATCTGGTTGAGATGGACAAGCCGAAGGTTTCTGACGTGCCAAACGAGCGCGGCGTGCTGGTCGAAGTGCTGCGGGTCGGCGCCTGCGGTACGGACCGCGAGATAAACAACGCCGAGTATGGCGTTGCCCCGCCGGGCTCGGAGTTTTTGGTGCTGGGGCACGAAAATCTTGGGCGCGTGGCCGAGATCGGCGAAAACGTAAAAGAATTGGCCGTGGGTGACTACGTTGTGGCCAGCGTGCGCCGGCCGGGCAAAAGTTTTTACGATCAGATCGGCGAGCAGGATTTTACACTTGACGAAGAATATTTCGAACGCGGCATTTCACGCCTGCATGGCTACATGGCGGAATTCTACGTAGAGTCAGCCGATTTTCTGGTGAAGATCCCGCCGGAAATTGCCGACATCGCCGTCCTGCTCGAACCGCTATCTATAATAGAAAAAGGCATTTGGCAGGCCTATGTGATACAGGAGCGGCTAAAGATATGGAAGCCGAAGTCGGCCGCGATCTTTGGCACGGGAACGGTGGGCTTGCTGGCAGCGATGGCTTTTCGTGTGCGCGGTGTCGAAGTGCACGGATTCGGAAGACAGCCGCGCGAGGGGTACCTGAACGCTGATCTCCTTGAAGCCATCGGTGCTACCTATGATTCGACCGTCGATCTGCCGCCGGTCGAAAGCTTGAAAAAGTACGGCCCTTACGACCTGGTGTTTGAATGCACCGGATTTTCGCCGATAGTTTTTGACGCGATGCAGATCTTGAGCAAAAACGGCGTGCTGATACTTTCCAGTGTGACCGGCGGCTCGCGAACGATCGACGCCGTGCCTTCGGATAAGATCAACCAGCAATTCGTGCTCGGCAACCGCGTGATGGTCGGTACCGTTAATGCCGGCCGCGAACATTTTGAAATGGGCGTGCGCGACCTGGCGCTAAGCGAAGCGATGTATGCCGGCTGGCTTAAGAGAATTCTCACACACAAGGTCGAGGGCCTGGAAAACTTTGCGCAGGTTTTCGACATTCTCAATAACTCTGCCAAGTACAATTCAATTAAAGCATTCTTCGAAGTGAACAAGATATAGTTTAATGTTTATCGCCCGAAGTTAAAAGATTTGGCGTTAACCTGGGAGCGCAGGCATCTTGCCTGCAAGCGTGACCAGGTCGCGCTAAACAGCTATTAAGTGGAGAACTTTTAGATCGCTGCGCGATCTTTGCAGGCAAGATGCCTGCGCTCCCAGGTTTGGCGCATTTTTTCTTATTTGAAGGCCACCATTTTGTTATCGACAGCTATCTTCTGTATTCTGAATTCTGTCTTCTCACTTATGAGCGATCTTGATACCGATGTTCTGACCGAGAGCGAAGCTAAACTGGAAAAGCCGCCGCTTTTTAAGGTCTTGCTGCACAACGATGATTTCACCACCATGGAATTCGTCGTTTTTGTGCTGCTCACCGTCTTTCACAAATCCGAAGCCGATGCTTTTTATACTATGATGAAGGTTCACCAGGAAGGCGTAGGTATCGCCGGCACCTATACTTACGAGATCGCCAATATGAAAGCCGAAAAAACGATGAGCCTGGCCCGCTCGCACGAATTTCCGCTGCTTTGTACAGTAGAAGAAGAGTAGTACTTTAATACAGGCGATATTTTGCGTTATATTTGAATCAAAGTTTTTATGCTGACGAAAGAATTAGAAGCGACATTGGGAATTGCGGTTGACGAAGCGGTCAAGCGGCGGCACGAATACGTCACGCTTGAGCATCTGCTTTTTGCGCTGCTGTCGGACGACGCGGCGTCGGAAGTATTGCTTAATTGCGGAGCGGATATTAGCGGGCTGCGCACACTGCTCGAAACCTATCTTTCCGAGGTCATCGAAAAGCTTCCTGAAAACGTGCAGCAAATGCCGGAGCTGACCTCGTCGTTCCAGGCGATAGTCGATTATGCTATCCGGCAAGCTGAAGGCAGCGGGCAGAAATCTATTGACGGTGGAAACATCCTGGCGGCGATCTTTCAGGCCGAGCAATCCTACGCGCTTTATTTGTTAAAACAGCAGGGCGTAACCAAGCTCGACGTTTTAAATTATATCTCGCACGGCATTTCAAAGATCTATGAAGAAGGCGAACCGGGTTTTGAGGGCGATGAAGATGAATTTGACATGGACGGGATGCCCCGCCGCCAGCGCAACACGCTCGAGCAATTCACCGTCGAGCTTGTCGCCAAAGCCGCCGAAGGGTTGATCGATCCGATCGATCGGCCGTATGGCCGAGATCGAGCGCACGATCCAGGTGCTCTGCCGCCGGCAAGAAGAATAATCCGCTGTACGTGGGCGAACCGGGCGTCGGGCAAGACCGCGATTGGCCGAAGGCCTGGCGCTGAAGATTCAGCGAAGGCGATGTGCCCGATGTGCTGAAGGATGCAAAAGTTTTTGCGCTCGACATGGGCGCGGTGCTGGCCGGCACGCGTTACCGCGGCGATTTCGAGCAGCGGTTTAAATTTATCATCAATGAACTGCAAGCAAGCAGGAGAACGCCATCCTGTTCATTGACGAAATCCACACCATCGTCGGCGCGGGCGCGGTACAGGGCGGCTCGATGGATGCTTCGAACATCTTGAAACCGGCGCTGGCGGCGGGCGATCTGCGCTGTATCGGTTCGACCACCTACACCGAATACAAAGCCGCTTTTGAACGTGACCGGGCGCTGGCGCGCCGTTTTCAAAAGATCGAGATCGGCGAACCGACGATCGAAGAAACCTACCAGATCCTGCAGGGCTTGAAAAAGTTTTACGAGAAACATCACGGCGTTAACTATACGGACGAGGCTTTGAAAGTGGCGGCAGAGCTCGCCGGAAAATACATCAACGACCGGTTCCTTCCGGACAAGGCCATCGACGTGATCGACGAAGTCGGCGCGGCGGTCAAGCTTTTGCCGGAGAGCAAGCGGCCGAAAAAGATCACGACGCGAATGGTTGAGAACACCATCGCGCGGATGGCAAAGATCCCGCCGAAGACCGTTGTGGCCGATGAAAAAGAGCGCTTGAAAACACTGCGCGACGACATCAAGCGATTTCATCTTCGGGCAGGACGAAGCCATCGATCGCGTGGTCGATGCGATACAGATCTCGCGCGCGGGTTTGGGCCACCAGACAAAACCGGTCGGATCATTTTTATTCTCAGGCCCGACGGGTGTGGGCAAGACCGAGCTTTCCAAACAGCTGGCGGAACAGCTGGGCGTGGAATTTATCCGCTTTGACATGAGCGAGTATGCCGAGCCGCACACCGTTTCGCGGCTGATCGGCGCGCCGCCGGGATATGTCGGCTTTGACCAGGGCGGGCTGCTGACGGAAGCGATAATGAAAACGCCGCACGCCGTGCTGGTGCTTGACGAGATCGAAAAAGCCCATCCGAATCTTTTCAATCTGCTGCTGCAGGTGATGGATAATGCCACGCTGACCGACAACAACGGCAAGAAGGCCGATTTCCGCAACGTCATTTTGATCATGACCACCAACGCCGGCGCGCGCGAACTCTCATCGGGCGGCGTGGGCTTCCGCAACTCCAGCGACACCAAGGGCCAGGCCAAGGGCGTGATCGAGCGCACCTTTACGCCGGAGTTTCGCAATCGCCTTGACGCCTGGGTGCCGTTCAAGCCGCTCGGAATGGACATGATCATACTCGTCGTCGATAAATTTATCACCGAGCTCAATACCCAGCTGATAGAAAAACGCGTGCTGGTAAAACTCACCGAGCCGGCGCGCGAATGGCTGGCCAAACACGGCTTTGACCCGAAATTCGGCGCCCGCCCAATGCAGCGCCTCATCCATGACAAGATAAAACAGCCGCTGGCTAGCGAAATTCTTTTCGGAAAGCTGGCAGAAGGCGGCAGCGTCGAAGTGGATGCGGATGAAAAAGAGTTGTTGATGAATTTGTAAACTGCAGGCCTTTAAATAAATTCAAATCAGGCGAAACCGTGCATCCATTATTAGCCACTAATTACACAAATAACACGAATTAAAGATCCTTATTTGTGTATGCGCGTAACATTAGCAAGTCCTTATTTTCCGATCATCATTTTCCTGTAACCAAACCCGCCCCTTTTTGCGTCTAACAAGATGTGGACGCATTCGTCCGCTTTTTACATACTCTCCGTCAAAAGGGCTTTTAACAGCTAAATATTAGTTTTCAAGGGGTTTATGATCGTGACGGACTATTTAAGAAAGATATTATTTCGCGGCGCGGGACCGCTTTTAGCGGTGCTTGCGCTTTTTATTTCGGTTAGTGCGCAGCAGGCGGGCGCGCAGCAGACAGGGACGATCCGCGGCAAAGTGGTCGACTCCGTCGGCGCGCTGATCGGCGGCGCAGCCGCGACGGCGGTAAATGAAACCGGTGCGGAAAAAACGGCGCAGGCCAATCAGGAAGGCTCGTTCACGATCGGCGGCCTGGCGGCGGGAAAATATACTTTGCGGGTCAGCGCGGCCGGTTTCGCAAATTATGAAAACACCGGAGTCATCGTCGAAGCCGGAAAAAGCGTGTCGCTGGACATCGCCCTGGATATCGCGGCGCAGGAGATCAAGGTCGATGTAGATCAGAACCAGGCGGTCGGTACCGATCCCGAAGCCACCGCCGGCGCTATCGTGCTTAAGGACAAAGATCTGGAAGCCTTGCCCGACGACCCTGATGAACTAGCCGCCGCTTTACAGGCGCTGGCGGGACCGGGCGCAGGCCCGAATGGAGGGGAGATCTTTATCGATGGTTTTAGCGGGGGAAGATTGCCGCCGCGCAATACCATTCGCGAGATCCGTATCAATCAAAATCCGTTTTCTTCCGAATACGACCGTCTTGGGTTCGGGCGCATCGAGATATTGACCAAACCCGGCACGGACAAATACCGCGGCGAATTAGAATTTGAATTTGAAGATGAAACTTTCAATTCGCGCAATCCTTTTGCGCCGAACCGCGCTCCGTTTCAAGTTCGTAATATCGACGGCAACCTGGGCGGGCCTTTGATCAAAAAACGCGCGTCTTTCTTTTTTGATATCGAGTACCAGGCTACCGACAACAATGCGCTGATCAATGCCTTGATCCTCGACCCCGGTTTAAATGTCGTGCCGTTTCAACTGGCCGTGCGCACGCCGTCAAAAGACTTTGAGTTCAGTCCCGCGATTGATCTCAAGATCAACGAAAACAACACGCTTGTCGCGCGTTACAATTTTTCCCGTTCCAATTCGGAAAATTCCGGTTTAGGCGGGTTCGACCTGCTTTCGCGGGCATACAATACGCACAACAGCGACCAGAGCATCCGCTTGACTGAAACGGCGATAGTTAGCCCCACAGTGATCAACGAAGCGCGTTTTCAATATATTCGCCGCAGCAGCCGGCAGGAGGGCGACGCCAGCAACCCGACCGTTCGCGTTAACGATGCCTTCACCGGCGGTGGCGCCAATGTCGGATTCGGTTTTTCCGACGAAGACCGTTTTGAATTTCAAAATAACATGTCCGTTCTGCGGGGAAGACATGCATTTAAATTCGGTATCCGGTGGCGTTTTAACAAATCCGATAACGCCTCGCCGAATAATTTCGCGGGAACGTATACTTTCACAACGCTCGATCAGTACCGCAATACTATTCTCAATTCACCGGGCGCTATTCCCGACGCAATTTACCATCGCCGGTGGAACGCCGGAAGCGGGCGTGAGCCAAACGGACATGGGTGTTTTTTTCCAGGACGATTGGCGCTATAGCCCGAAACTCACGCTTTCGTTCGGGATGCGTTACGAAAATCAAAATAATATTTCGAGCAATAATAATTTTGCGCCGCGCTTCGGATTTGCCTATGCGCCCGGCGCCGGCGGAAACAAACAGGCAAAAACAGTTTTTCGCGGCGGGTTCGGTATATTTTACGATCGCTTCAGCGAAAACCTGACGCTCCAGGCGATCCGTTTTAATGGCGTAAATCAAATAAATTACACGGTCAGCGCGGATGACCCCGACCCGGTCAGAAGGCAGATCGCGATCATGCTTTTGGGTCAGCCGGTATTCACCTTAAACGGCGTGACAAATTCGCTAACAGCGGCACAGATCGGAGCGGTTTTGCCGGGAACGAGCATAATCCGGGCGGTATCTCCCGATCTGCAGGCGCCCTATACGATGCAGGCCGCCATAGCCCTCGAGCGGCAATTGCCCTTTAAAACAACTTTTAGCGCCACTTTTGTCAACGCGCGAACCCGGCGGCTCTTGCGGTCACGCAACATCAATGCGCCGCTTAACGGAGTGCGTCCCGATCCGGCGAGGGGAGATATTTTCGAGTACGAATCCACCGGACGGTTCGATCAAAACCAACTGATCTTAAATGCCCGTTCAAATTTTCTGAACAGCGTATCGCTCTTTGCAAATTATTCCTTTGGCGGCGCGAAAAGCGATTCGGACGGCGCGGGAAGTTTTCCGGCAAATTCTTATGATCTGACCGGGGAATACGGCAATGCCGGGCTCGATATCCGGCACCGCTTTACCGTGGGCGGAAATTTTACTGCGCCGTGGGGAATACGCCTGAGCCCATTTATTACCTATCGTTCGGGTGTTCCCTTTAACATCACGACCGGCGCGGACCTAAACGGCGATAATCTTTTTACCGAACGGCCCGCTTTTGCCACCGATCTGGCGGAGCCCGGTATTGTCGTCACACCTTTTGGCGCTTTTGACCCGACGCCCGATCCAGGCGATACGATCATCCCGCGTAATTACGGCCGCGGCCCGGAATTTTTTAATGTAAATCTGCGCGCCGCAAAAACTTTTAGTTTCGGCGGCAGCGAAAAGCAAGCTTCGGCATCGTCGCAAAGCCAAGGCGGTGGCGCCGGAGGCGGAAGACGGGGCGGGGGAAATGGCCCGTTTGGCAGCGGTGGAGGGGGACGACAACGCGGCGGCGGCAGTGGAGGCAATGAGGAAAAACGATTCAGCTTGGAATTTGCCGTGCAGATCCGCAATATTTTTAACCGCACCAACCTTGGCACGCCGGTAGGCAACCTGCGCTCGCCGTTTTTTGGCCGGTCCACTTCACTGGCCTCAGGGTTTGGATTTGGCGGCGGAGGCGGAGGCCAGGCAGGCAACCGCCGGGTCGAATTCGAGGTGCGATTCAGTTTTTAAAAAAGAATTAATATTTAGCCGGTAAATTAAAGCTGTTAGCTGACAGCTATTAGCTTGTAGCTGTCGATTTTACTTGTAACATAAAAAAAGGATCCGGCTGTTGATTTTTGCAGCCGTGCTTCTTTATGTTATAGTTTCAAAACTATGAAAATCCTTGTCCGCTAACTCCGCTCGTTAATGGTTTGCTGTGCGGGTCTCACGCCCAACGGTAAAATTCTTTCAGGCACTTTTGTGTCTTAACTTTTTAATAATTTAAAATTTTTATATGGAAAACTTCGATAAAACTCTGCCTGAGGCAGAGATGAGCAATTCTTTTTGGTCGATCCTGCGTGAAGCGGTTTGGGGAACGAAGCGTGATCTGACGGAGATCCCGATCGGGCTGGCGATCTTTTTATTGGCGGTGCCGATGGTGATCGAGATGTTCATGGAGAGCCTTTTTGCCATCGTGGACATTTTCTTTGTTTCCAAGCTGGGCGCGGATTCGGTGGCGGTCGTCGGTATTACGGAATCGCTGATCACATTGGTTTATGCGGTCGCGATCGGCCTCAGCATCGGCGCGACGGCCACGGTAGCCCGGCGCATCGGTGAAAAAGATCCGGACGCGGCGGCGAAAACAGCGGTGCAGGTGATCTATCTGGGGATCATCGTCTCGGCGGTTTTCGGATTGGCCGGGGCGCTGTTCGCTCATCGATTTTTAGAGTTGATGGGCGCCGCGCCTGAGGTGATCGCGCATGTGAATTTTACCCGTGTTCTGTTGGGCAGTTCGATGAGCGTCGTAATGATATTTCTCATCAACGGCATCTTTCGCGGCGCGGGAAATGCCGCGATCGCGATGCGCACGCTTATCCTGGCAAATACGATCAACATAATTCTCAACCCTTGTTTTATTTTCGGATTGTGGTTTTTTCCGGAACTGGGCGTGGTGGGCTCCGCGGTAGCGACGACCATCGGGCGCAGCGTGGGTGTGATCTTTGCATTCTCGATGTTGCTGCGGCGCGGCAACAAATTTGAAATTCACGCGCATCACTGGAAACCGGACTTTGTGCTGATCTGGCACCTGGTCAAACTTTCGGGCGCGGCAATGTTTCAGGTCACTATCGGTATGCTGAGCTGGATGGGACTGATCCGGATCATGTCAGGATTTGGCAGCGAAGCGCTCGCCGGGTATGTGATCGGAATCCGGGTGATCATATTTGCGCTGCTGCCTTCGATAGGAATGAGCAACGCCGCGGCCACGCTGGTCGGCCAATCACTCGGCGCGGGAAAACCTGATAGAGCTGAAGAAGCGGTCTGGAAGGCGGCATTTTACAACGCGGCTTTTCTGGGAGTGACAGGCTTGCTGTTCGTCATTTTCGCTTATCCGATAGTGGGACTTTTTGATAATAAAGACCCGGCAGTGGTCGAATACGCGGCAAACTGCCTGCGAACGGTTGCCTACGGTTTTGTTTTTTATGCATTCGGCATGGTGTTCGGCACTTCATTTAACGGCGCCGGTGACACCTGGACGCCGACTTACATAAATCTGTTTATTTTCTGGCTGTTCGAGATTCCGTTGGCCTATGTTTTGGCTTACCATACCAGCATGAAGATGTACGGTGTTTTTTGGGCGATCACGATAGCTTTTTCAGTCTATGCGCTCATTACGGGTGTGCTTTTCCGGCGTGGTAAATGGAAGCTGCAAACAGTATAGAAAACAAGTATTTTCCCGATCTGCGGACGTATGATTTTCCGCGCTGGCTCGAGGTTGAAGGCGCGCATTTCGACGCCAAGGACATCGTGTGTTTCGGCACCCCGCTCACGCTTGAAACCCTGACGGAAGCCTATCACAAGGGCATTTTTCCGTGGGATGTCAGCCCGTATGTGCCGCTGCCGTGGTATTGCCCGCAGCGGCGCGCCATCCTCGAATTTGCCGATCTGAAAATACCGCGGAGTTTGCGGCGTGAATGGAAAAAAACTCAATTTACTTTTTCTATCGACCGCAATTTTCTCGGCGTGATCAGGACCTGCCGCGCGGTAAAGCGCCAGGGACAGCGCGGCCCCTCGTGGATCACCGGAGAGTTTGTGCGAGGTTTTTATGAGCTGTACCAGGCGGGCATGGCGCACAGCGTCGAGGTCTGGGAAGGCGAAGAAATGGGCGAACTTGTCGGGGGGCTTTACGGGGTCGATTGCGGCGGCGTATTTTGCGGCGAAAGTATGTTTCATTTTCGCTCTAACGCGTCGAAATTTGCCGTGCTTTTTTTGATCGAGCATCTGAAAGAGCGCGGCGCAACCTGGCTCGATATCGAGGTGATGACGCCGCATTTCGAAATGCTGGGCGCGAAAGAGATAGACCGGGCGGAGTTTCTTGATAAACTTGAAGATACGCAGGGGTTGGGGTTAAAAATATTTTAGGTGGAATTATGGATAAGCAAAAGGAGTTACGCACGCACGTATTGGAACTGCTGGACGGAAGGTCCGCGCACATCGATCTGAAAAGTGCGCTGAAAGATTTTCCTTTAGGAAAGATAAATAAAAAAGTAAAACATTCACCGCATTCGGCATGGGACCTGCTGGAACATTTGCGCCTCGCGCAATGGGACATCGTCGAATTTAGCCGCACCCCGGATCATGAATCACCCGAATTTCCCGACGGCTACTGGCCGCCAAAAAAAGGTGCGAAAGGCCCCAAAGGTGATGAAAAGAGTTGGAAAAAGTCTGTCCGGCAGATCCACAAAGATTTGAAAACGATGTGTGATATGGTGGCGAACGAAAAGAATGATCTATATGCCAGGATACCGCACGGCAGCGGCCAGACACTGCTGCGCGAAGCACTGCTAGTGGCCGATCATAATGCGTACCATTTGGGACAGATAATGGTGCTGAAAAAAGCTCTTGAAAAAAGAACAAAGAAATAGCCGAAAAAAAATGGTGAAAAAATAATGCCGCATCGCGAACGTAAAAATATCCGCGCGGGCCTGAAAGTGGCGATCGTGCTAAAGCAGGACCAACGGACGGCCAGGCAAACTACCGGCACGGTAAAAGACATCCTGACAAATTCTTCGCACCACCCGCACGGAATTAAAGTAAGATTGACCGACGGACAGGTCGGCAGGGTGCAGGAGATCTTAAAAGTAGAGTAGTGTCCTAAGCTTGTGGTGTTGATTCTGAGATACCATTCGGAATAGATAATAACCGGTAGCTGAAAGATAATAGATCAGATCTTTCAGCTATCAGTTATCATCTATTATCTACTCCGAAATGATCGTCGGTTCAATTGAAAACACACAAATTTCCAGACACTACCTGAAGAGTATCAACTATGAATTTTCTTATCTACGGAGCGAATGGTTACACGGGCGAGATCATTGCCCGCGAAGCGGCAAAGCGCGGATTAAAACCAATTCTCGCTGGACGGAAAAAAGAAAGCATCGAGAAACTGGCGGCGGAACTCGGTTGCCGTTTCGTATTTTCTCGCTCGATGAAACCGACAAACTTGATGCCGCGCTCAACGAGGTTGATTTCGTGCTCCACTGCGCCGGGCCGTTCTCAATAACCTCGAAGCCGATGTGCCAGGCTTGTCTGCGTACCGGCAGACACTATCTGGACATTACGGGCGAGATAGTGGTTTTCGAAGCGATGGCGCGGCTCGATGAAAAAGCGAAGGCGGCGGATATCATGATCATGCCTGGAGTTGGTTTTGATGTCGTGCCTTCTGATTCGCTGGCACTGCATCTGAAAAACCGCTCTGCCCTCGGCGACAAATCTGACGCTGGCTTTTCACGGGACGGGAAAGATCTCGCACGGGACACAGGCCACGATGACCATGAACATCGGCCGCGGCGGCGCGGTTCGCCGTAACGGAGAGATCGTCAGCGTTCCGGCGGCGTGGAAGGTGCGCCCGATCGATTTTGGCCCGGTCTTAAAGCGCGGCGTGACCATTCCCTGGGGCGACGTTTCGACCGCGTATTACTCGACCGGGATCCCGAATATCGAAGTGTATACGGTCGTCCCGCCGCAGGCACAGAAGATGCTGGTCTTAAGCCGCTATATCGGATGGCTGCTGGCGACAAAGCCGGCGCAGAAATATCTGCAATCGCGTATTCCGCCGGGCGGAGCTTCAGCCGAGGAGCGCGCTAAAGGGAAAGTGTATCTTTACGGGGAAGCCTCGGACGAAGAGGGCAACAAAGTTGTCTCTCGCCTGTTTGGGCCGGAAGCCTACGATCTGACGGTTTATGCCGCGCTCAAGATCGCCGAACGCATAATTGCCGGTCAGGCTCCGCGCGGATTTCAGACCCCGGCAAAGGCTTATGGGGCGGATATGATATTGGAGATTCCGGGCGTGACGCGCGAAGATGTGGTGGATATAGCTTAGAGTCCGGCCAGAAGCCCGACTGTAAAGAAGGGCTTTGAAATGAGCCCAAGCTTCAAGCGCGGGCTTCTGCCACGCCCGAGGCAGGTATTCAAAAACACAGATAAAGCCAGCCGTTCAAATAACGAACGGCTTTCTTATTAGAATAAATTGAGCTGATGAGAAATTATTCGTGGGTTTCGGCGGTGTAGAGTTCCATGATCTGCTTACCCTCACTGGAGCGCGGGTCGATCGTGCGCAGGTGCTTACGTCCCTGCATTTCCCAGATCGCCGTGACATGGCCTTCTTTTTCTACCGCGTGATACGAAATTTCTTCCGGCTCTGCTGCTTCAACCGGCGCTTCGACAGAGGCTTCGACAGGCGTTTCCGCCGGGGCTTCCGCAACCGGTGTGTCGGTCGTTGCCGCTGCACTTGTTTCGGCGGCGGCCGTTTCCTCAGCTTTTGGCGCTGTTACTGCTTCTGCCGCCGGGGCAGTTCCGTTTTCTTCCATTACTTAAAAAACTCCTTTTAATGATTGTATTACGAATAAAGTGTTAATAACAGAGAATTTTGGCACATAGTGCGATGTTTTGTCGAGTTTGAGCAAATAAAAGCAAGCCTGTGGGAGCTGGCCTTTGTTCTCTATTCTTCCGGCGGCGGGCAGAACTGTATCTCGCCGTATGCTTTACCGCCGATACCTACTATCTGAATATCGGTAATGGGCTCACCCGGGTCGCCGCTGCCGTTACCGATCAGAATGGCGGTGCCGCTCGTGCTCCCTGCCGCCGCCGCGCTTTTAAGCTGTTTTTCGGTCGCCGCGGCTAAAGCGCCGGTGTACTGAAATTCACCGTTCGAGGCATTTATTACAGTGGCATAAAAGAAGTAATACTGGCTTTGGGCCTGGCTGCGCTGCGTAGTAACGGCTACAAAACCGGCCGTTGCCAGCACTGCTAACGTAAATATCCATCTTAATTTTTTCATTTTCGTGGGCTCCTTGAGAGTAAATTTACCGTGTATGCGGTCTGGTGATTATAGCGGATTTCCCTTTTATCACTGCAATAAAAAGCGGTTATTTGAGAGATTTGGCTGAATCGCTGGTATTTGGTTATTTTTGATCAAAAGTGGTGGCCACGAGTTACGCGAATGAATCCCGGTACGCTTTTAATGCACGGTTACAGAAGATTTTGTAAAGAGAATTACTTAACGGCTTTGATGAAGTTTTCGATCTCGATCTCTGCGTCGCGCAAGGCACCTTTAAGAGTAAATCTATCCACTTCATCATGAAAGGGAAACACGATCACTCTGCCGTCCGCATGTTTCATCTTGACGTGACTTCCTTTGCGGCTAACTTCAATAAAATTTAATCTTTCTAGTGCTTTGACTATTTGCTTTCCGGAAAGCAATGGGAGTTTCATATTGCCAATTCGACAACTTCTTGTTCTGTATTTTTATGAATTCCGCATCTTCGGGTCGAGAAACAGATTGATCGCTTCACGAATATTATCTAAAGCCTCATCCCGGGTTTTGCCTTGAGACCAGCAGCCTTTGAGGGAGGGCACTCTGGCCACAAAATAACCATCCTCGCCGGGTTCGATAATAATTTTAATGTTCATAACGGCTTTATTTTGCAGTAACAAGAGCCATTTACTACGTTTTAACTCCAATTTATGAAACCGGAAATCGCTAATTGGGCCGGCTGATCTATCGCATAATTCACTGAGCCTTAAATTCATACTCGAGGGAACCTAAGATCGGGGACGGACCAGGTTTGAATTTCGCCTGGCGCGCGGCCGCGACGGCGGCGGCCCTTAAGAGCGGGTGGCCGCTTTCCGCATTAGCTTTTACAACGCTGCCGTCGGGCGCCACTTCGATATTTACAACAACCTTTCCTGCCGCTCTGACCGCGCGGGCGGTGGGCGGATATACCGGCTGGGGCATTTGGGTGGCTTTATCATTGAGCAGCCCTCCGGCTTTGGCGCGGCTGTCGCCGGTGCGCACTTCGCCGCCCGCCTTATCCGATTTTTCTGCGAGAAAGGTCTTCTTCGAGGTTTCCTCGTCTTGTTTCGCAAGGTCGTCCCGGCCCAGCTTCTTGTAGGCTGCGGCGCGCAATTCATAGTAGGACTTTAAACCATCATCGCGATAGACGGCGCCGTCCGCGCTAATACCGATCGCCTCGGAATAGTCGCTGACGGCTTTTTCGTAGTCGCCTTTCTTCTCGTGAAGCCCGGCGCGGGTTATGTAGTTATTCTCCGCCGGCGCGAGTTCGATGGTATTGTCCATATCGGCGACGGCACCCGCCAGATCGCCAGTTTCTTTATAGAGCCTGCTGCGATAGAGATAGGCGGTCGAATATGTAGGATCAAGCAGGATCGCTCTGTCAAAATCTGCTTTGGCTTCGTCAAATCGCTTGTCGCACATGAGCATCAGACCGCGTCCCGTGTAAGCGATAAAATTCTTATCGTCAAGTTTTACCGCCTGGTCTAGATCCTGATAGACACACTGGTTGAACTGCTCGGCGTGATTGCCTTTTTCCATATGCACGCCGGCGCGCTGCACAAAATCATCTGATGTTGCCGGGTTCGGTACGCTGTCCGCAGTGCAGGTTTTGCTCGCCATAAATTTCGTCACACTGCTACAGCCCAAACCAACACACAAGATCAAAATTATAAAGGGAAGCGACTTTGACAGATTTTTCATTACTAGAAGTTACCTTAATAAACATTAAAGATTAATAAAAAAGTATGAGCCTTCAGACCCATACTTCTATCTGACGAGATAAGTTATCAAATTTACGGAACATATCACTTTCGTTTAAGTTCGAGCTCATAGAACCAGAAATCGTTATTTGGCTGGTCGATCTTAAGCTGATCGGATTTGCCGGCGGCGATGGTAAAACTGACAAAGCCGCGCGGAAAATTGTAGGCCACGGTCGGGCGCCATTTTATCTGGAAGGTATCGTCCTGCCAGTGCTCGAGGTCGGCGACAAAATTCGGCGATGGGATCATCCGCAAAACGAGTTTTCCGTTTTCCGCCGCGATAGTGACATCGCCGTACATCTGGCTGGAATAGGTTCCGGCATAACTGCTGAGTGCGAGCGTTGGCTTGGTATTGGCTTTACGCTCATCATCCGCTTTTTTGATCTCGGCGGCCTCAGCTTCTTTCCCGGCCTTTGTCTGCTTTAGCAATTCCGCGCTGCGGTCGCGTTTCGGGGCGTTCGTAAAAATATCCAGAATGGTGCTGTTCATTATTGAAAAAGCCGGTGTTTCGCTATTACTCAGCACCACAAAGCCGAGGTTGTCTTCCGGCACCAGCGTTGTGTAGGAGAGCATCCCATCCAGGCCGCCGCTGTGGTTCATCACCTTTTTACCCTGGTAATCGAAAAGAAACCATCCCATTCCGTAACTGTTAAAGTGCCGGGTCGGATTTGCTTTGGCCGCATTTTCGCTGATAGGGATCATGATATTCGGCTGCCACATCTCCCACGAGCGCTGCGAACTAAAGATCTGTTTTCCTTCGAACGTTCCGCGGCCGAGCTGCAGGCGGATCCATTTCGAAAGATCGGCGACCGACGCATTAAGCCCCGCGGCGGAATCCGCGCCGTCCACGTTTCCGCGATGCAGTGCGCGCATCGTTCCGCCTGATTCGTTGTGCGGCATCGCCGCGTTGTCTTTTAAATCTTTTATGCTGGTCGTGGTGCGCGACATCCCCAGCGGGTCCAGAATGCGTTCTTTGACGAATTGCGCCCACGGTTTGCCCGATACTTTTTGTATCACCTGGCCGGCGGCGATGAACATCAAATTCTGATACCCGTAAGCGGAGCGAAAACTCGAGGTCGGTTTCAGATAACGCACGCGGCGCAAAACTTCCGCCGGTGAATAAGTAGTTTCGTACCAGAGCAGGTCGCCGCTAAAAGTGGCAAGCCCTGACCGATGGCTGACGATATCGCGAATGGTCATTTCGTTGGTGACATAATCGTCCGGCATCTTAAAATCGGGTAAGTACTTTGTTACTTTGTCATTCCAGTTCAATTTCTTTTCATCGACCAAAATGGCGAGCGCCGCGGTGGTGAACGCCTTGGAATTCGATGCGATCGCAAAGAGTGTATTTTCGTCAACCTTGTCGGGCTTGCCCAATTCGCGTACACCATAACCCCTGGCGAAAACTACCTTGTCATCTTTTACGATCGCGATCGCCATGCCCGGCTGGTCCCAGTCGGCCATGACTTTTTGCGCGTAGGCATCGATCTCTTTGAGCTTGTCATCGAGAGAAGCTGTTTGAGCCAGAGAAACGAACGAAAGAATGAAAATAAGTGCGAAGAGTTGCAGAAAATTGCGGCGCATAAAAATGACTCCTTTTAAATTCTACGGATCAAGTGCTAAATAAGTTTACTCATGCGAATTGCCCATCGATAATTCCGCTTCTATGGACTCTTTGTATAGCCCCGGACTTCAGCCCGGGGTTTAAGCGACTCAAAACTCCAGCCCGTTTTAACGGGCGACAGAACTTTGGCGATATCTTTCGCCCGTCAAAGCGGGCTTTTTCATCTCGTTTGATGCGCTACCCCGGGCTAAAGCCCGAGGCTATTATCGTGCGTCAGCTTCGCTGACTTGCGGTCTTCGATCCTTTTACTGCCCGTAAGTTACCAACCGTTAAAGCGTGCCCAGCGATCGACGACAACGCCATTTTCCAGCACGTTGTAAGCCTCAAATTGCGCGGCGGTCAGACACGAATGATTGGCCAGAATGCGCAGGCGCGTGCCGACCGGCAGTTTCGCCAGCAGCGCATCTTCGCCCACGAAAATTTTGCCGTGTTCCTGCGAAACCCCGTCAATATTTAGCCCAAGCGGATTTCCTTCGAGGTCGAGCACTGTGCCGTAACCGCAGCCCGCATCGAACTGCACCGCGCCGCGATCTTTTGAGAGCGCGATAGCGCCGGCATCAACGATCACCTGGCGGCGGTCAAAGCTGCGATGGACGACGGCGGCCAGCACGGTCAGCGCGCAATCGGCCAGCGAACAGCTGCCCAGTTTTGCCTGGAACACATCGTAAAAAATGTAATTTCCCGGGCGAGCCTCGGTTACACCGTCGAGATGATCGATCGCGGCCATGGTCGGTGTCGAACCGACACTCACATCCGGAACCTCGATGCCGTCCGCAATTAGTTTTTCCGCCAGGCCTCGCATGAGGTCGCGTTCGGCGCGGGCGATCGTCAGCCGTGCACCGGCTTCGGGAGCATCGTACGAGTGTCCGGCGTGCGTCAGTATGCCGGCAAAACGCAGGTTCTTCGCGGCGGAGATGTGGCGGGATATTTCCCGCGCGGCTGCGGAATCAGGCGCGACACCGCTGCGATGATCGCCGGTGTCGATCTCGAGAAAGACTGAAACCTCCGCGCCAGCTTTTTCGCTCTCCGCGGCGAGCAGAGATACGGTTTCCGCATCGTCGGTCAGCACGGCAAACCGCTCACAGGCCCGTGAGAGTTCAAAAACTTCAGCGAATTTGCCCGGCTCGACCGGCACGCCGTAAGTGATGTCGGTGAAACCGGCGGATAAGAATGAACGTGCTTCGGCGAGCGTCGAAACCATGATGCGGCCGCCGCCCTCGTCAGTAGGGCCAGTGGGGCCGGCGGTTTGAATGCGGGCGATCTCGGCCGATTTGTGGGTCTTCACGTGCGGACGCAAATGCGCGCCGAGTGATGTGATACGCTCGCTCATGCGCGCGGCGTTGCGCTTCATCTTTTCCACGTCGAGAATAAGCGCGGGTGTTTTAATTGTTGCCAGATCGGTCATCTTCTATTAGGCGTTTTCCGACGAAAAGGACAAAGCGGTTTCGATAGCCATGCGCGGATTCATCACGCCCCAGCCCTGCCGGTCCACCTCGTAATGCGGCAGGCGTTCGGCGGTCGAGATCAAAATACGCTTGACCTGCTGCGGCGTAAGCCCGGGATTGGCTTCCAGCATACAGGCGACGACGGACGAAACTATCGGCGCGGAAAAGGAAGTTCCGTCGACGTATTTGTAATAGCGGTTAATAACATTTTCATCGCGTATCTGCAGCGCGATGATCTGCCGCAGGGCATAGACCGGCTGGTTAAGCGCGGCGTCAAGCTCGGCCACCACACCCGGATTCGCCCGGATGATACCGTGCAGGTCGCTGTTCTTTGCCTTGTCGAGAATTTCCAGAAGCGCGGCTTCTTTGGCGGTCGGCGTGTTGGGCAGGATCGGCGCCGGCACCCAGATGCTGGGCGCTATTATCTCGGGTTTTTGCAAACCATCGGGCGTCGGCCCATACGAAGAGCGGTACATTCCGCGTTTGGCGCGATTGATCGAATTATTGTCGTCCAGACCGCCGACCGCGATCGATGAAGGCGCGCTGGCCGGCGGGAAAACAGGATGGCCCGGAGCGTTGCCCGCATTGCCCACGGCGCAGACGATCACCAGCCCGGCGCGGACGCATTCTTCCACCGTTTGCGACAGCGGGTCGTGCAGGTAAGATTGTTCAAAATCGCCGCCGGCGGAAATGTTCACCACCTTGATGTCGTATTTCGCGCGATTTTCCAGCACCCATTCCAGCCCTGTTTGAATATCCTGTTCGCTGATGCGGCCGGTTTTAGCGAGCTTTACCAGCACGACATTCGATCCGGGCGCGATGCCGCGGTAAAAGCCGTTTGAAAGCGAGCCGTTTCCGGCGGCGACCACGCTGGTCATCATTCCGTGCCAACTCGCGACGTCGGGCTCAAAGAGAGAAGTGAGATCGTCTTCTTCATCGAGCAGGCTGCGGTAACCGAGGATGCGGTTTTCGGGAACGGTCAGGTCTTTGTGCGGGTAAAATCCGGAATCGAGGAAAGCTATCGTGACGCCTTTGCCGGTATAGCGTTCGTCGGCGTCGAGCCGCAGAGGCGTGGAAAGCACGTGCGAGCCGTCCTTGGCCATGGCGGCGTCTTTTACGATCTGCTTGCGCGCGCGGGAAAAAAGATCGACACAGCGCGTGCAGACATTTTCGGCAGCCGATGAGCCCGGCGCATTGGCGCGGATAAGTTTGGCCAGCCGCTCCGGCAAGGTGTCCACCGAAACGTATTCATCCGTTTCGCGCGCGCAAACCGAACACACCTGTTCACCGGCCGCAATGTCCGCGCTTGTTTGCTGTCTTGGAAATGAAAGTGCTTCTGATGGAGTCATTCGGCATTTTAGAGTGTTCCATAAATGACACCTAAAATCAATTTAGGCGTCGCGCCATCGGGTGCGCCCGCGAGGGTACAGGGAAAAATATATCCTGAAGAACTTAACTAAGGCAGTGTCTTAGTTTGAGTTTCTACGATCGGCAAAAGCGTGTCGGTAGCCCGCGCGTAAGCAAGGGCGCCCTCCCTAACGGTCGGGCTACTGACACGGTCACGGCGCACCTTCAAATTAAGACATCTGAAATTTAAAAATAACAGTTGCAACGATTTTGCGAATTGTGCATTATTAAAATAGTTAATCCTTCTCTCGCGCATCAACGGTGATGCGCCAGTCCGATAGAGTTTCATTTGACGGCGTCAGGGATGAGTTCGAGAGTTGGCTGTTATTTGGTTAAAAGAAGCCACGCTTATTTTTTGAGTACCAGAACTCGACCCTTCGCAGCTGACCGTTTCTTCGAAGTTAAATCCTGTTCCAATGCTTCTTACAGATATTCCCTGAATACAGGGGATGAGGATAATTTTTATTTATGAAACTTTACGTAGGAAATCTGTCTTTTCAAACTACTAACGAAGATCTGCAGCAGCACTTTTCAACCGTGGGCACGGTTGAATCGGCCAACGTTGTCGAAGACCGCGACACCGGCCGCTCACGCGGATTCGGATTTGTCGAAATGGCTTCACAGGCGGAAGGCGAAACGGCTATCTCTGAGCTTAACGGCAAGGAGCTCAACGGCCGTGAGTTGAAGGTCAACGAAGCCCGCCCGCGCGAAAATCGCGGCGGTGGCGGCGGCGGTGGTCATCGCGGCGGTGGCGGCGGCTACGGCGGCGGACGCGGCGGAGGCGGAGGAAACAACCGCTGGTAGTTTCTAGAAGTAACGAAAAGAAAGCCCTCGGAAAACCGGGGGCTTTTGTTTGGGCGCCTGGCTTTTATTTAGGCAGATCTCCCTTGCCGAATTTTAGCTCGATCTTTTTACCGTAATCTAAGTCACGGTCGTTTTCGCTCGCCTTTACGTTTTGAAAAGAGTAATGGAAGACGATGGAATGATCTTTTTGCAAGATGGCGAGCGGCACCGGAAAAAGAACCGATTTGCCGGGCAGCAGCGTCGCGGACGATCCAAAATCAAATCCATAGGGCACCCACTTTCCTGCTTTATCCTGTACGCCAAACCAGACGCCGATCTCGCGGTTGTCACACAAACCGCGCATTTTCTCTCCGTTGGAAAAAAGATGAAAACGTTTGGGGTCGGGCAGGTACATGCTCACGGTCGGGACAACGATAGGAAGCGGAGAATCGTTGTGCAAACGCAGCCAGACGGCGCTCGCGTTTTTGGCCGTTTTGGCAGCCACGCTCTCTTTAGGCTCGTTGGATTCGACCAATCTCTTCTCACCGGGGTCAGACATATCTCCATAATGCTCAAAAGTGATATAGACGTTTTTACGAAAATTCTCCACGTCGATCGCGGCCTGTGTATCGCGTTTGTTTTTTATCTCCGCCACAATGTCCCGCCGCTTTTTACTTTCAGCTTCCAGCTTTAATTCGGCTTCGCCGGGCTGGAAAGAAGGTAACAACTGCCAGAGTTTCCGGCCGGTCGCGGTCTCGTACTGAAAAAGATTTTGATTTTCGCCCCCGATGAAAAACGTTTGGCCGTCAGGACTAAAAGCGACGGAATCTCCGCCGGAATATTCATAATCGAGGTCGTGGATAAGGAGAAGATTTTTTGCATCCAATATATAGGCGTCGCCGGTTATATCGGTCGCCGCAAAATATTTCCCATCATTACTTATCGATGTTTTTTCCACATACCCGACATCGATACCGCTCGAACTCCGGAGAACCCTGCCGCTTTTAATGTCGATCGATTGGAAGTTTGTTTTTTCCTTTTTCGACACCCTGGCCACGACGTTTTGCCCGTCCGGAAGCACCGTAACGAATGAGACACCGTCGCCGATCTTGAATTTGGCGGTTTGGGCGCCGGTTCGCGCATCCCAGATACGCAATGTGCCGTCGACGTGCCCGGTGATAATGCTGCCGCCGTCCGCGCCAAATGCCGCGGAATTTATCGGCACGCTTGCATAGCTGCTGGTCATATAGCCCGACTTTGACTCATAGCCTTCAGCGGTGTGTATGTCGAGCCGCGGTTTTAGCGTTTCAGTATTCCATAAGGTCAATGCGCCATTGATAAAAACGGAAAACGCTTTTCCTGTTTTGTTGAATTCGATCTTGTCGACGTCGTTACTTCTATTGCTTGCCCGGAGCTCATCTAAAACTTTTCCCGACGACAGATCCCACACTTGAATTCCGCCTTTATCGTCGCCGGAGATCAGGCGTTCCCCATCCGGGCTAAAGGCGAGAGCCGTGATCCGCCGGTTGCCCCCGGCGAGTGTTTTAAGCAGGATCCGCGAGGCGGGGTCAAAAAAGTAGATGTTTCCATCATTGCCCGCAGCTGCCAGTATCTTTCCGTCGGGGCTGTAGTTGAGAGAGTTGATACTGCCGGGGTGCCCATCCAGAGACCAGGTTTTACCGCTTTTTATATCGGTTACCAAAATTGACGTATAGAAAGGGCGGCCTTCCTGCGCAAAAAGATCTCCGCTGCCGCTTAAGGCAAAGGTCGTCGAGGCGGACAAATTTTCATTGAGAGGAAGATCCTTGCCGGTTTCCAGGTCGTAATAACGGTAACCATTTTGATAGATGACCACTTTTTTGCCGTTGTCGCTGACGGCAGAGCGGGGATGAAGGACTTCCTTTCCAACAGTCTTAACGGTTTTGTTGATGGAATTGTCTTTGATCGAAATTTCTGAAGATCCACTTGGGCTAACGGACACCTGCAGGTCCCGGCTGAAGGAAGTATCCCAATCATAAGTTCTCATCTGCCGGCAGGGGACCGGGGCCAGATCGTCCTGCCGGCCCGATCCAATGTCCCAGGTGGTGATATTTCCATCCAGGTTTCCGATCCTGACAGTTTTATCGTCCTCACCAAAAGCCGCTGTCACACCCGTGCAGGGATCGCCCGGCAAAACTTTCAGCACCTGGCCGTCCGCCACGCGCATTATTCTTACCCCCTCCTTATCTGCTGACGACGCAGACACAAGCTTGCTGCCGTCATTGCTGAAGGCGACGACGGTCACGTCCTTACTGTGGGCATCAGCCCGCCAGAGAAATTGGCCGGTTTTTGCATCCCATAATTGCACGGTGCCGTTGCCGCTCCCGGTAGCTATCAGGCTTTGATCCGGGCTCCAGGCAAAAGCGTTCAGCGTGTAATACTCATCCGTCTTGCGGATAAAAGAGATAGGGCGTTTCCAGATAAGCCGGCCGCTTTTTACTTCCCAGAGACACATATCCTGATTGCCGGATGAGTAGGAAAGAAGCTGCGAACCGTCAGGGCTGAATTTGATATGCAAAATGCTGCCGCGATGGCTGAACTGAAACGGCGTGGCCTGGGCGAATAAAGCAAATGAGCTGCAGAAAAATACGAGAGAAAGAAGAAGGATCTTTTTCATAGGCTTTTAGACGATCTGATGCAAGTGCAACAAAAATTAGATGCGAAAAAAAGAAAAAGGTTCTATCTTGCGGGGTTTATTTTATGATCTGCAGGATCTTTTCTCTCAGGATGTCTATCTGACCGGCGGCGACAGTTTCGACGCCTTCGATCTGCGACACACCGCAGGCTTCGGAGGCAATGACCGGGATCTTTCTTGCGGCGGCTTCTATCAGGCGGCGGGGCCTGTGTTCGACAAAGGCAGGAAGAACGACCAGGCTTGCGTCATCGAGCCAGCCGTTAGCTGCCGGGCGCTGCTCGGTATCAAAGCCCTGCCAGAAATCGGCGTCCTCGATCTGCGCCCCGACGGTGATAAGCGTTACATCAAGCCCGCGCAAAGCTTCGCGGAGCTCATAAGCGCCCTTGCGCCCGACGGTCGCCGCCGGAAAGACGATCTTTGGACGGTCCTGTTTGGCGGCTGCGCGGCGTTCACGCACCGGCATTTTCCACTCCAGCAATTCCACCTTTTCGGCAAAGAGAGATGCAATGTCGGAATGCGGCGTGATTATTTTTCGCGCTCGCGCCAAAGCTTCGCCTTCAGCTTTTACCAGCAGAGGGTCGGCGCGAAAATCTCCCAGCGTTTTACTTTCGGGATGCAAGGTTTTAGCCGTGTCCAGGCGCTTTTGCAGCTCGCTCATCGGCAGCGCGGTCATCAGCACGTCGAACGTGCGCCCGCCTAGAAAACCGCCCAGCCAAAGGTAAGGCAAAAGATCTTGCTGTACGGTCAAATGAAGCGCATCGTATTTCAAACGCGCGGCATAGCCCGCCGCCAATTTCTCCGCCATCGAAAGCAGGTTGAGCTGGCGCGCCGCGCCCTGGGTAGCAAGTTTGCGCGAACGATAGGCGCGCTCTGCGGTGACCAGGTAGCTTTGATTTACTTTTGCGAAACCGTTCACACTCCAGGCGTAATTCGCCTTGCGAAATCGCTTGCCGTCCAGCGGCAGAAACAGAATATCTTTTCCGGTCCTTCGCCGCTGAATGTATTCGTCCAGCTCCGGGGTAAATTCATCGACTAAAAAAGCGGCCCGCCCAAAATCAAGAGTTTTTGCCGAGTGCTTTACCACCCGGAAACAATCGTCGATCCCGCACGAGGCGCAGCTATTCGGGCTGCTGCCGCCGGAATGCTGAATTTTTAGTTTGGAAATTTGAATTAATGTTTGGGGCTTTTGGGTATCGCTCTTAAATCTTACGTTCAGGTATTCGCTGTCTAGAAAAGCTTCGATGCGGTAGGTGAGCGGCGCGCGGAAACGCAGATCGATGTAGTTCCAGAATACGGTCGCGTCACGCCCGAGTTCGGCGGACGAACCGGGGATAACCTGTGTATGCGCGTGGCGCTCTACTATCTCAAAATTTGCCTGCAGCGCCGCATCGTAAAGAGCATTTGACAGCTGGCAGAGCCCGCCGCCGACATTTGGAATGATGCAGCCTTCGCGAAGTTCCCGGCCCGCGACGTAACCGCCGGACCTTCCGGCGCGTCCCACGTGTTTCCAAAAGCTAAAGACCGAACCGGCGGGGACCTCCAGCCCGTCGAGTCCCTTAACGGCCAACCTTAAGTTATGAATTTTGCCGGCCTGCAGAAATTGCTCTTCCGGCGCGGTCTCGGTCCACAGGGCGGTCCTGGATTCGGCAATAGCCGGTATTTCCGGGTTATTTTTAGCTTGCGGGAAGCGTTTCAGGTTGGGATCGAGCAAGTCTTCTGCCCGGCGCCTGACCTGCAGCAGCGTCGCTTTTCCGCGAAAAACCAGGGACCCGAATCTTGTCGGCACGCGTGTTTCACTCATAAACCTACACGCAATGTACACGAAAAAAATAATATGTCGAGCTAAAAAAGGACGACGTAAACCCGGGAGCGCAGGCGTCCCGCCTGCAAGCGCGGCAAAGTCGCGCTAAATAGGGTTTAAATTAAAGGATTTTTAGATCGCTGCGCGATCTTTTGCAGGAAAGATGCCTGCGCTCCCAGGTTCTGTTTCAAATAAAAAGCCCTTTGCGCCATTCCGGTGAATTGGACGCAAAGGGCGATCTTGCTAAGGAAGCGAGTTATTTTGTAATGTGTATCTCTTCCTGTTTGTTTACTCTGCCGAGCATAAAGAAAACACCGCAGACGATCGCCACGACGGCGGCCGCAATGGCAATGATAAGATGCATGCTGCTGGGGTCTTTCGGGGGCTGAGTAATATAAGCATACATTTGCCATGCTCCGATCGCGACGGCTATTATACCGACTCCAATAGAAAGCATATCTTTCATAAGTTACCCTCCGGCAATCAGAAAAGTTTAGGCGCTTTTATCGATCACTACCGAGTTGGCCGCTAACTGCAGCAAATTAAAGGAATAAGCCTGTTTAACCGTAAAAAAGTGATGCTTTTAACCGGGTCTCAGGGCAACTCGACCACCTCAACGAAAAAGGAAGCTTTAGTAACCGCGTAAAGCATTTAGAACACTCAAAATATCAAAATTCGGCTTAGTACAAAATTTCTTCGGAATTTGCCTAATGGTAACGCTTTTTTGTCACAAAAGGCAAGAAGTTTCTTACAAGACCAGTCTTTTATCACCGGCGCGGCGCGTTATTTTTTCGCGATCCAGATATTCCAGCAGCGGAATAGCGTATTTACGTGAGATTCCGGCTAACTCTTTGAAAATACTGATATCTATCAGCCGGTCGGAGGACCCCTCGGCAAAAGCGCGGATAGTTTGGACCAATTTGTAGATCTCATCCCGATGAAAGAGCAGTTCCAGGGAAACCCGCACCAGTTCACCGGAATCGAGCAGCAGTTGGGCGATCCGCCGCGCCTGATCTTTAGATACCGAACTCTCCCCGGCGGCCTCAGCGGCCTCAGTTAGGGCGCTTTCCAAAACCGGAACCTCCAGTCCGGCGCCGCAATAGATATCCAAAAGTTTTTGCCGGACCGCTTTGTCCGGTGAAGTGAGGTCCAGGTGATAAGAGGCCGCGCTGACGGTGTCTTTTTCGGCCACGATCTTTTCCCGGCCTTCCAGCACGTGCAGCGTTTTGTGAAACACCTCAACGGGCAAGTGCGAAAACAGTTTTTCACGCAAAGTTTCTTTTAACATGCCGCGCGCCAAAGGCTCGCGCCGGTGAAAACTTTCTATCTCCGCGACGGTTTTTAAAGACAGGGTTTCAAAATGTTCGCGGCTGAGAAATATGCTGCCTGCATTAATGGCCGCATCAATGACGTTTGCCGCGCCGATCGCTTTTTGAAGGGTTTCATTCAATACATCTGTGTGCCATCCCGTGCGGGACTGAAGGGCTGATTTGGCCAGGCCGTGTTCCCCCGCGGCAGCGAGAAAAAGTTTTAGCTGCGCCTGTTTGTCACCTACATTCCTTGCCGCCGCCATTTCTTTCAGCCATTTCTTTACATCCGCAAAATCGCGCCGGCGGTGCCGGACAGCGGAATTATTTAGCACCGTCCCACCGGCAATGGTGATCTGCGGCGAATAGGAACGAATGACAAAGCGCTCGCCGGCTATCGCAACTATTTCGGATTCCAGCCTTATCTGGGCAAATCCGGACTGACCGGCAAGGATCTCGCTGGTTTCGCCCCCGTTAGCTTCGTCCTCGTTAGCTTTGCCGATGATCTGCAGCCGGCCCAGGATCTCACTGGTGCCAAGATGGACCCGCACTCGCTGGCGCGTTTTTAGCGGCCTGGCGATCCCGGTTAAAACTTCCATTTGCACATCAATGCTCTGGGTAGGTGACAATGCTCCCGGCGGAGCAAGTGTCATTCCCCGCTCGATATCAGAAGTATTTATCCCGCCCAGGTTTACCGCGACTCTATTTCCTGCCGAGGAGTTTTCCACGTCTTTACCGTGTACCTGTAAATTACGCACACGAACTTTTTTCCCGGCGGGCAAAAGCTCGAGCTCATCACCTGTTTTTATCTCGCCGGAAACGAGCGTGCCGGTGACGACCGCGCCAAATCCCTTAACGGAAAAAACGCGGTCGATCGGAAGCCGCGCCACATGATCGTTATTCCGCGCGGGAATCTTGGAGGCCGCGTCGCGCAGCGCTTCATTTAATTCCGGCACACCTTCGCCGGTTCTTGCGCTGACGCAGATGACCGGCGCATTTTCGAGAAATGAGTTTTTTACCAGTTCGCGGACGTCGAGTTTAGCCAGCTCGAGCATTTCTTCATCGACAAGGTCTATCTTGGTGAGAATTATCAAGCCTGTTTTAATACTGAGCAGGCGGCAGATATCAAAGTGTTCGCGGGTTTGCGGCATTACGCCTTCGTCGGCGGCGATCACCAGTGCGACAAGGTCGATACCGTGCGCCCCGGCCAGCATGTTCTTGACGAATCTTTCATGGCCCGGGACGTCGATAAACCCGATCCGCAGGTCGCCCAGATCGAGTTCCGCAAAACCCAGCTCAATGGTTATTCCGCGGCGTTTTTCTTCCGGCAGCCGATCGGCATCAACGCCCGTGAGCGCTTTTACCAAAGCGGTTTTGCCGTGGTCAATATGTCCGGCTGTGCCGACGATCACTTCCACAGTATTTTGGGGATCATTTTACGATCTCAAAATCTATCCATTTGGTTTTCAGGTGATTTTTTTCCTTCGCGGACATATCGGCTACGATTATCTGCAAAACATAATCACCCGGCGGTAAGGCCGCGCCCAGCCGCAGGGCCCCGCGCAAAGGAAGTCTTTTGGGATTTGAAAGACCGTCTAAAACGTATGGGGTCTCTTCCCCGCTAAAGACCTCTTTTCTGTCCCGGAATATCTTGACCTGAGTTTTCAGATCGGGCCGCCCGGCCGCCCCCATCTTCGGATTGAATATCATCGTATTGTAAAACAACGCCGATCCCGATCTGAATTGACGCAGCGCCGTATTTAGCAAATAGTCGGAGGCAGAGTCATCCGGTGCTTCCGAATCACTTTTGACGTTTTCGGGCGCGACATTCTGCAGAATAATATCTGAAATAATAAGGCGGTCTTTTTTTAGATCGGGCACCTCGATAAATTGATTGGCGGATCCGATCTTCGAAGTTCCGGCATCGCGCAAGGCGATCCGCAATTGATAAGCACCGGCTTTCTTGATCGGGAAAGGAACGGCGTAAACAAAACCGTCCCGCATTATTTTTTCATAGCCCGACTCGTTCACCTTTATCGTCTCGGTGCGGGAAAGCTGGTCGACTATTTCATCGTTGTCTCCCAAGGCAATGGCGACAATATCGAAGTCGATCTTTTTCGATCCGTCCGGGTCGTCGGTAAATTTCAGGTCTGAAGCTTTGATATGTATTAGCGAGCTGATGTAAGAACCCAGTTTAATATCGTTGGTAAATACCGGCGTCAGGCGGATAGTGATCTCGCCGGTGGTAAAAGGAGAGGTCAATGCGTCGATGACCTGTTCACTCGGAGTTTTAGCAGCCGGTTTCGCTTTATCATTGGTGATGCCGAAAAAACCGCTCCGGAAACGCACCTTTAGGCCGGGGCGTATTACTTTGACATCCAGGTTGTTGAATTTTCTTTTTACCGGGTCAAAGGTGTCGCCGTCAGGCTGGTATCCGAGCAGGTAGTAGCCTTTCTGGTCGTCCATGATCTTTGCCAGTCCTGCGCTTAAGTCATTCTGGTTCATGATCGCGATCCCGCCGGTAACTTTGGCCAGATAATTCAATCCCGATTGAGAATCAAAAAAATCACCTTTCTGTTTGTCCAATTTACCAAACTGGGCCTGCACATCCTGGGGATTTAAGCCCCCGATGCTATCTGCTGCGGTCATACCGAACGGCTGCAGGCCGCGCGGATCCATCGTATAAATGACCACGGCGGCGCGATTCGCCAGGTCGGCCAACATCCTGACGGACGACATTACTCTGGGGTTCATGCCGAAATCCGCCTGGAGGTTCAAACCATCGGAAAACAGCACGACGGATTTACGCCCGGGCATATTTCTCATCCCGCGCACGATATAATTGACCGAACCCAGCGTGCCTACGGAAAACACTTCCTGCCGGTATTGTTCCAGCTCTTTCGTGTCTTCATCGGGCTGTTTACCGATCAGGCTGAGCGGTCGGATAAAGTCCGGGAGGCCGGTCTCTATCGGCTCAACGGCAGAAATGCCCGCCTTTCCGGAAGGGCTCCATTTTACCCGTTCAATGGCGGCATAGAGCTGACGCTTGTTCGAGGTAAATTGCTGCAGCGCACCAACGCCGCTCCCGGTGCGGACGATAGCCACCAGGTCCTCGGGCTGCATCTGTTCATCGACAAATTTTTTCAGCGCCTGGCGGACATGGTTTGAACTTTCAAAAGACAGGTTCAGATCATCCACCACCAGGGCAATGGTCCTTCTCACCTGGTTCGGTTTTAACGATCTGGGTATCTCAGGCACTGCGGGCTTATTCTTACCGGCATTAGTAACAAGCTGCTGGCTTTCCGTGGTTTCGGCGTTGATAAAAGAGAAGTTAGTGATCGCCTGTTTTTCGTTATTTTCGTATACCTCGATCTCTTCCGGCTTTAGGTCGGTAACGATCCGGCCTTTGGAATCGGTCACGGTTACGTCTATCTGGATCAGGTTGGTGGTGATCTTGACGACATCGCGGTCTTCTCCCGGTGCCGGTGTGGGCGTCTGTCCGGGCGGCGGCACCTGCGCAAAAACCGCCTGGCCGGCCGCAAACAGAAGCAGGCAAAAAAGCAAAAATCTCTTCATATATTCTCTTATGATCAAGCTAGCGCCCCCATCATAACTGAAAACCCCCTATTTTGTTAAGGATTTTCCAAAACGCTCGCCGCAAGAGATTTTTGTAAAAAAGCCTTGACAAAGTGTTTTCCGAGATGGTATTTTACCAATTAGTTAATTAACCGAAAGGTAAAATACACATGGCGACCGATCATCTCAGTTCAACTTTTGCGGCACTGGCCGATCCGACCCGGCGGGCGATACTGGCCAAGCTGGCGTCGGGCGAGGCTTCCGTTAATGAGATCGCCCGGCCGTTCAAGATGACGCTGCCGGCGGTCTCGAAGCATTTAAAGGTGCTGTCAAAGGCCGGCCTGGTAAAACGAAGCCGGACGGCGCAATGGCGCCCGGTCGCGCTGCAGGCGGCCCCGTTAAAAGAGGCTTTGGACTGGATCGACCGCTACCGCGATTTCTGGGAACAGAGCTTTGACCGGCTGGATGAATATCTGAAAGAACTCCAGGCCATGGAAGCCGGGACAGAAAAGGAAATGAAGGAAGTGAAGGAAATTAAGGAAATTAAGGGAATAAAGGGAGTTAAGGAAAACGGGAAGGTTAAAGCCAAAGAGAAAAAGAAATGACCGGCGCGGCCCTGCTTTATGACAAATTGGCAAAGCTGGTGCGTGCGATGGCTGACGGAAATAAAAATTAAATAAAGCAATCATAAGGAGAAGAAACATGACAGCAGTAGAAATGGCAAACGAAAACGTAATAGAGATCATCCGCGAATTTGACGCTCCGCGCGACCTTCTGTGGGATGTGTGGACCGAAAGCAAGCATGTTGAAAAATGGTTCGGGCCGAAAGGCTTCGACACGCGCGTCGACGAACTGGATTTTCGCGTCGGCGGCAAGTCGCGTTATGTGATGGTGGGACCGGATGGGACGGAATATCCGGGCAAAGCGACTTTTCTTGAAATTTCGCCGAAAGACCGCATCGTCAGCACGGACGAATTCGGCGACGGCTTTGAGAAAGTGGACGGCGGAGTCGATCTGCCGCAGGGGATGACCCTCACTACATTGTTCGACGTGGTATCGGAAAAGAAAAGCAAGCTGACTGTGCGTGTGGCACATCCGACGCCGGAAGATAAGAAGAAACACGAAGCAATGGGCGTCGTCGAAGGCTGGAAATCCAGCTTTGAAAAGATGGATGAATATTTGGCCGAACTGCAGAAGTAGTCTGTCAGAACGGGAGCTGTAGCGGCCGGGGTAAATTGAACAAGAACCACCCCGGCCTCCGGCCTCCCTCCTTTACAAAGGAGGGGAGCTTTAGAACCGAATTTATTAAGGAGAAAATATTATGTCTAACAACAAAACAGAAATAATCGCCGAACCGGGCAAACAGGAACTTTTTATTATCCGTGAATTTGAAGCGCCGCGTGAATTGGTTTTTAAGGCGCACACTGATCCTGAGATATATCAAAAATGGCTCGGGCCGCGTGACCTTACCATGACGGTCGAAGAGATGGACGCGCGTGACGGCGGCTCATTCAGGTTCGTTCACGAAAGGGACGGCCACAAATACACATTTCACGGTGTCTATCACGAAGCGCTGACGCCGGAGCGGATCATTGGCACCTTCGAATTCGACGGGCTGCCGGAAAAAGGCCACGTCATTCTCGGTACGACGAAATTTGAAGAACTGCCCGGCAATCGCACCCGCCTGGTCCATCAATCTGTTTTTCAATCGGTCGCCGACCGCGACGGAATGATCCAGTCCGGTATGGAGCGCGGCGTAAGTGACGGCTACGAAAAACTCGACGACCTGCTGGCGGCCACGGACAGAAACGCGCTGGGAGCAGGGAATTAGAAGGAAAGTTTTAACTGACAACGGAGATAGTAGAATGCAAAAAATAACACCGTGTTTATGGTTTGATAAGAACGGCGAGGAAGCGATGGATTTTTACGCTTCGATCTTTAAAGATTCCAAGATCAACAAAGGCTCTCGCTATACCAAGGAATCGGCCGCGCAGATGGGAATGCCGGAAGGCGCGCTGCTGGCGGCTACGTTCGAACTCGCCGGGCAAAAATTCATGGCTTTAAACGGCGGGCCGATGTTCAAATTCACCGAAGCGATCTCGCTGATGATCGATTGCCAGGACCAGGAAGAGATCGACTACTATTGGAACGCGCTGACGGCGGATGGCGGCGAGGAAAGCATGTGCGGCTGGCTGAAAGACAGGTTCGGTTTGTCATGGCAGGTCTGTCCGGCAGTGATGAACGAAATGATGGCCAACGGCACGCCGGAACAAGCCGCGCGGGTAATGGCGGCGATGATGAAGATGAAAAAGATCATTATCAAGGACATACAGGACGCATACGACGGAAAATAACGAGTAATAAAAAGGTAGATAAGATGTCGAAACTTACGGCGGTCGAATTCGTCAAAAAACTGAAAACTTTCCAGTCTGCGGCGGAGCTCAAAAAATACGAGCGATATTTTCCGCTGGATAAACGAAAGGGCGATGATGAATTTGCCGGCGTACGGATGGGGCATGTCTTTGAAGTAGCAAAAGAGTTCATTGATATGCCCGTGGACGAGATCGAAAAGCTGATGGAAAGTTCGATCCATGAAGTGCGCGCCGGGGCGCTCAGCATAATGGGAAAGTCGGCTTCAGTCAAAAAAGTAAGCCCGGAAAGGCTAAAGGAGCTTTACGATCTTTATATTCGCCGGCACGACCGCGTCAATAACTGGGACCTGGTCGACCTCGCGGCGCATTACGTGGTTGGCCGCTACCTGGCGGACAAGCCGCGCAAGATCTTGTATAAGCTGGCGAAATCAAAAAGTCCGTGGGAGCGCCGCACGGCAATTCTGGCGACCGCGCATTTCATCATGAAACTAAAGGAAGTGGATGACGCTTTTGAGATCGCCGAGATGCTGGTGGGTGACAAGGACGAGTTTGTAAATAAAGGAACCGGGTGGATGCTTCGCACGGCGGGCGGTGTGGATCGTGAAAGATTAATGAAATTTTTGGACAAACACGCCGCGACGATGCCGCGGATCACCTTAAGAATGGCGATCGAGCACTTCGATAAAAACCAGCGCGACGGCTATCTGGGGATGAAAAAAGGATAACTAAATGAAGATTGTATGGAGCATTCTGGCAGTTTTGGCGGGCCTTGTATTTATCTTTTTAACACACACCGGCACCGATATGATACTGGAGTATTACGGGATATTGACGCCGCTAAGTAAGGGATTTCCCAACACCGGGATGCTGATCGGCGCGCTCTGTTACCGCTTCGTTTTTTCGGTGCTGGGCTGCTATATCACGGCCCTTCTGGCGCCCAGCAGGCCGATGCTTCATGCGTGGATACTGGGCGGGATCGGCGTCGTGATTGGCATCATGGGCATCTTTATGGCGATTGGGATGAGGCTCCCGGATATGTGGTACCCGGTCGCTCTGGTGCTGGTTACACCGTTATGCGCATGGCTGGGCGGGAAATTGGCAACAGGAAAGAAGCGGGAAGCAGGAAACAAGGAAATTGGGGAAATTGAGAAATAAAGGACCAGGAACGGGTGTAGAGAAAGAATTATTTATGAGTAACGAAAATACTAATACCGCCGAGCGCGAGATCGCTTCGACACGCGTCTTTGACGCGCCGCGCGAATTGGTATGGAAAGTGTGGACCGATCCGGAGCATATCGGGCAATGGTGGGGCCCGAATGGTTTCACGGTCACTACCAAACAATTTGATCTGAAGCCCGGCGGTTTGTGGTTATTCACGATGCATGGGCCCGATGGAACGGATTATCGCAATGAAATAACCTTTAGCGATATCGTGCCTCCCGAGCGGATCGAATACGATCACGGCCCGAGCCCGATCTTTCACACGACCGTCATCTTTGATGAAGAAGGTGAGCGCAAAACCAAACTTTCGATGACGGCGGTGTTCCCGACAAAAGCCGAACGCGACCGCACGGTAGAGAAATTTGGCGCCATCGAGGGAATGAAACAAACGCTCGGAAGATTGGCGGATTACCTGGCCGGGCAAAAAGCAGCGAAAGGATAAATTGCGCGGCTTGCTTTCAAAATCATAAATTGCCACTAGCTAAGGCAAGTGGTTAAGGATCAAGAGTTCATAGCCGGCTTTAGCCAAAATTGTTTGGGCTAAGGCCTTAAAAGCAGAGAGGTTTTCTATCCACCAGCTAAAGCTAGTGGCAATTTAAAAACACAAATTAGAGGAAGAGAAGTCATGGAGTCAGAAAATAAAATAAACACATCTTCAAAAACGATGATCTTGATCGGATGGGTCATCAGCGTCCTGGCAATATTGTTTTTATTAATGGACGGGGTAACGAAATTGATGAAACCGGAGATGGTTATTGATATAAACAAAAAACTCGGTTACGCCGAAAGCGCCATCGTCCCGATCGCCATCGTTTTGCTGATCTGTACGCTGCTCTATGCCTTTCCGCGTACCTCGGTGCTGGGCGCGATATTTTTGACCGGATACCTGGGCGGCGCGGTGGCGACGCAGGTGCGGGTAAGTTCGCCGGAAACAAACCACGGGTTTGGCGGGGAGCCTTTTAATATTGTCTTTCCGTTCATAATCGCGGCGTTTATCTGGGGCGGGCTTTATTTGCGCAACGCGAGGCTGCGGTCGCTGGTGCCATTCGATCGGGGTTAGTGACAATCAGAAGCCCGAAAATTCTTGACAATAAATATTGTGAGTGTTAGAAATAGCCGAAAATAATGTATCCAAGCGGACGGAACTCTCAAGAGGAGATTTATCCTTTTAAGATATTCCGAACTGATAATTTTCTATAAGGAGAATGTATGAAAAGAGCTCTCTTGCTCATAGTTACGATGATCGCGACGGCGGTCATGATCGCCTGCAGCGGCGAAGCCGTTAACAACAAACCGGCTAACACTAACACTACAAATGCCAACGCGGCGAAAACGACCGCGCCGGCGCCGACCAGGGAAGCGCTGATGGCGCTGGAAACCAAAGCTTTCGAAGCCTGGAAAAACAAAGACACCAAATTCTGGGAAGGCTTCCTGGTCGACAATTATGTCGGGTTGAGCGAACACGGAAAGAGCGTTGATAAAGCCGGCGTCATCAAGATGCTCACTGAAGACAAATGCGAGATCACCAAGTCTGCATTTTCCGACGAACAGATGACACCAGCCGGCGCGGATGCCGCCATTGTCACCTATAAGATCGCATACGAAGGCAAATGCGGCACGCAAACCCTGCCGCCGGCAATGTGGGCGGCCAGTGTGTATGTCCGCAGCGGCGATACATGGAAGGGCGCGTATCATAATGAGGCCATGGTAATTGACCCGTCCGCCAAACCGGACGCCGGAACCAAACCGCCGCCGGCTGAAAAGAAAGCTGCGCCCGAAGCTGATAAGAAATCCGCGAATGCGCCCGACGATAAAACACCCGCGCCCGCCGAAGACCCTTATATAGCTGTGGTGAAAAAAGGCTGGGAAGCCTGGAAAAATCGTGACACCAAAGCCTTGGGCGACAGCCTTGCCAAGGATTTTGTCATGATCAATCCGCTGGGCAGCCGCCTGGACAGCGCCGGCGCGGTGAAAATGTGGTCCGAAGGAAAGTGCGAGATCAAAGGCGTTTCATTTGACGACGCCAGGAGCACCGCTTTTGGCAAGGATATGGCCATCGTAACCCTGAAGGGAAATGCCGAAGGAACCTGCGACGGCAAACCGGTACCCTCGCTGATCGGAACTTACCTTTTGGTAAAAGACGGCGATAACTGGAAAGCGGCGATGATATTTGAATCGCCGGTGATGTAACCATACGGGCTAATGTGAAAAACGCCGTGAGCTGTATTTAATGTATTACGGCGTTTTTCTATCTGCTTCGATAACGGAGAATTGTTTTGAATACAACGACGACAGCCGCACCAAGCGACCGCGAACTGCTCATAACGCGCGTTTTTGACGCGCCCCGCGAACTTGTTTTCAGTGTCTGGACACGGCCTGAACAGGTGACGCGCTGGTGGGGGCCGAATGATTTCACGCTGCCGGTTTGCGAAATGGATTTTCGCGTCGGCGGTTCTTACAAATACTGTATGCGCTCGCCCGCAGGTGAGGACCACTGGGTATGGGGCGAGTACCGGGAGATCGCCGAACCGGAGCGGATAGTTTTTACCTGGGAGCGCAAAGATCTGCAGGGAAACCCGAGAAGTAATTCCGTGGTAACCGCCACTTTTGAGGACGACAACGGAAAAACGAGATTCACTTTGCATCAGGGAGTCTTTGAATTCGCCGAAGATGCGGCAGAACATTACGGCGGCTGGTCTGAGTGTATGAACCGGCTGGAAATGTATGTCGAAAACTCGGCATTATATAGTTAAGTAAATAAAATCAAGGAGAATCATAGAATAATGGCAAACATAAATCCATACTTACTTTTTGACGGTAATTGTGAAGAAGCTTTTGATTTTTATCGCGGGGCTTTTGGCGGCGAATTCGCGTCCAAAATGCGGTTTAGCGAGATGGATCCGAACGCGGGCGATAACGCCGATAAGATAATGCACGTGGCTCTGCCGATCTCCGGCGACAGCGTATTGATGGGCAGCGATACGCCGGGCGACGACGTGACCGCCGGCAGCAGCGTTTCGATCGCCATCGGCACGAACGACCGCGGCGAGGCCGACAAGTTATTTGGCAGCCTCTCGGACGGCGGCAGCGTCACGATGCCGATGAGCGATGCACCGTGGGGAGATTATTTCGGCATGTTCACCGACAAATACGGGTTTAAATGGCTGATCAATTGCAGAGAAGCCAAATAACAAGAACGTAAGGAACAAAGGCTTCGCGGGGTTTCAGCGGCCCCGCGAAGTTTGAGAAACTTAAACGCTGGATCAAGGAAAAAATTATGAAGATCGCAATGATAATCGTACGAACTCTGATGGGGCTGTTGTTTATATTGGCATCGGTACCGATGCTTATCGGTTTGATGCCTGCTGCGCCGCCACCCGATGCGCCGGAAAGTATAAAGATATTAATGAATGGTTATATCGCATCCGGCTACTTTTTGACTTTACTAAAAGCTACCGAGCTGGTCTGCGGTTTGGCATTCGTCTCCGGTTACTATGTTCCGCTGGCGACGGTCGTTATCGCGCCCGTGATCATAAATATTTTCTTTGTTAACCTGATGCTCATGCCGGCGGCGCTGCCGGTGGCGATCTTACTGATCCTGGCAAATTGTTTCGTCGCTTATTACTATCGCGCAGCTTATGCGCCGCTGCTCCGGCCCACAATGTAAGCGGCGCTGTAAAAAGAGGAAAGAAAAATGAAAATTGCATATTACATTGTGACCGGATTGATGGTTGCCTTCATGGGGATTTCGGCGATACCTGACATTCTACAGATCAAAGAAGCGGTGGAAGTTATGGCTCATCTTGGCTACCCGCCGTACCTGCTGCCCTTTCTCGGCGTGGCCAAGCTGCTGGGAGTGATCGGCGTGCTCCAACCCTGGTTTCCGCGCTTGCGTGAGTGGGCGTATGCCGGGTTGGTGATCGATGTTGTCGGTGCTTTTTATTCGCATGTGTCGAGCGGTGATCCGCTGCCGATGACGCTGGGCCCGGTGATTGCGCTGGTGTTGATCTTTGGTTCATATATTTTGTATCGCCGGGTCTTTACCGTGACGCCGGAAATAGAGGCGTGAGAGAATAGAGTTATGTGTCGTAATATCAAAAATCTTTACAATTTTGCGCCGCCGGCGACGGATGAGGAAATTCAGGCGTTGTCGCTGCAGTTCGTGAGAAAACTGAGCGGGTTTAATAGCCCGTCAAAAGCAAACGAAGAAGCGTTCGATGCCGCGGTGGAAAAAGTTTCCCGCGCCGCGCGTGAATTGATCGACTCCCTGGTGACCAACGCGCCGCCAAAAAACCGCGAAGAAGAGGCCGCCAAAGCGAAAGCCCGGGCGGCTGAACGGTACGGCAGCTAGTAAACTAAAAAAGCAGAAACGCGACAGTTATGGAGCGTGTCATTATTTCAAGATTTCAAAAGATTCCATAATTCCAAAGTGTCTCGTCTGGAATTATGGAATCGTGGAATTCTGGAATAGAAAACACGCTCCATAACTGTCGCGTTTCTGCCTTTCCGTGTGTCAATTTGACATCATCGCATCAAAATTACACAATATTTAAAGTTTATGGCTTCCAAATCCAGGGAAAATAAGGAAAATCAGGAACTTTCGCTTGAGCGCAAGATCAAGATGCATGAGGCGCGTGAGGGTATTATCAGCCGCCTGGCACGTGATCTGCCGACAAATATCGACCTCGAGCGGTTTCTAAACGTAGTCGTTTCGGAGATCGGACGGATGATGAATGCCGACCGCTGTGATCTTTTGCAGCTGGCGCACGGCAGCGACCTGCGCATCAGCCATGAATGGCGCGCTTCCGAAGATATTCCTCCCAGCGAAGGCACCACTATTCCCATCGATGCCGCAAAACTCGCTGAGCAATTCGACCTGACCAAACCGATCCGGATCAATGACACCTCCGCCGCCAAGAACGCGACCGTGCGGTTTTTTACCAAGGCGCTGGAAACGCGTTCGCTGCTGGTCATTCCCATCATGCTGAACGGCAAAGTTTTCGGTCTGCTCGGGCTGCACAACGTTTATGAACCGCGCGTGTGGCTGGACGAAGAAGTTGAATTTTTGCAGTCGATCGCGCGCGAGATAGCGACCGGTTACCAGTACACGCGGCTTTATGTAACTCAGGAGCAGGAAACCAAGCGCACCAACGCGCTGCTTGAGATCGCAAATATTCTCAATTCGCATTCCGATTTCGGCGAAGTTTCGGCAAAAGTTTTAGAGCGCGCGATAGAACTCGTCGGCGCCGATTACGGCGCGCTCGGCGTGCTCGATCAAACGGGCAAAAAAATATCGCTGGCATCTTTCAAGCAGGCGCCGAATGTGGAGCCAACCGCCGTGATGCAAATGATAGAAGAGCACGGCCAGTCGCTCGATATCGAGCCGTTCCCGGCGCTCGGCGAAATTTTAACTTCGGGCAAAACGCTGAGCATCGTCGACACGCAGCTTCCGTTTGCCATCCGGCTGATATTTAATTCGCAGCTCAACGGCAAGGCCGCGCTGGTTTCCCCGGTAAAGGTGGCGGGGCAATCTTTCGGTTTGCTGGGCTTCGTCTGGGGAACGGAGCGCGACGAAACCTTTGGCGAACACGACGTCGCATTGGTTGAAGGTATTGCCGATCAGATCGGTACCGCGCTTGAACGCGACCAGCTTTCCGCCGAAGTGATGCGCCTAAAAAGCGAGCTGCACCAGCGGCGGGACGGCAGCAAACTGATCGGCCAGGCAAGCGGTATTCGCCGCGCGATCGAATTGGCCCTTAATGTGGCCGACACCCAGACCACTGTTTTGGTACAGGGCGAATCCGGTACGGGCAAGGAACTGATCGCAAATCTTATTCATTACAATTCGGACCGCAAAAATAATCCGTATATAAAACTGAACTGCGGCGCGATACCGGAAAGTTTGCTCGAATCGGAACTCTTCGGCCATGAGAAAGGCGCTTTTACCGACGCGCGCTCGCGGCGGCTTGGACGCTTTGAAGAAGCCGATACCGGCACGCTTTTTCTTGACGAGATCGGAGAGATGTCGATGTCGGCGCAGGTAAAACTTTTGCGCGTGCTGCAGGATGGTGAATTTAACCGCGTCGGCGGCAAGGAAGTGGTAAAGACGGATGTGCGCGTGCTGGCGGCTTCGAACGTTAATCTGGAACAGGCCGTAGAGGAAGGAAAATTCCGCCGCGATCTGTATTATCGTCTTTCCGTGTTTCCCGTCACTCTTCCGCCCTTGCGCGAACGCGCGGCGGACATCCACCTGCTGGTCCTGCATTTCCTGGAACTCTACAAGCAAAAGACCGGGCGCTTTGTTTCCGGCATTTCGAAAGAAGCAATGTCGGCACTGGTGAATTACGCGTGGCCGGGCAATGTGCGCGAACTGGAGAATGCTATCGAGCGCGCGGTTATCATCGCTTCGGGCCGCCAGATCGAAGCCGAGGACCTGCCGGAAGCGATCGGTTGAACAGCGCTGGAAAATTCCGCGGAGACCCGCCAGGAAAGATTGCGCGCTTCGAGCGAAGGACGCTCGCTGAGTCTCGAGATCGAGGTGCCGTCTACCATCGACGAGATCGAACGAATGGTCATCGAAGCCACGCTCGATTACGCTAACGGCGACAAGACCCGGACGTCAAAACTCCTCGGTATCGGGCGGAAAACCCTGTATAGGAAATTAGAGGAATATTACGGAAAGAATGGAAATGAGCAGGCAAAGGCAGGGTTAAAGATGGATTTTGTGGATTAGAGTCAATGGTATTTCTTAAGACGCCTGCTCTCACTTTCGAAGTCCCGTAGGGACGTTATATTTGTAGAACAAAAGATATTTAAAACGACCCAAGCTCCGTTAGGCGCGACATATGCCGCTTCGCTGGAGCTGCCGCTTCGATCTCCAGAACAGGGTTAAGGCCTAGTTTCATAGTTTCGGGAGTTTGGGAGCTTTCACCGCGTCAGCGGTGTACTGACAGTAGCCGTGGATTTTAATCCACGGAAAAAGATAAAAAAATATGATTGGGTCGCGTCAGCGACGAATGAATCAATCGTCGCTCGCGCGACGCGCCGCTTGTTATTTAAACGTACCGTGGGTTAAAACCCACGGCTACTATCAAGGGGACGCTACGCGTCCAAAACCATTTCAATCTTTATCACTTACGGAAATTCTGTTAATCTTTCAACGTTGTATCCCCCACGATTTTTGACAATAAACAGCTAATGAAAACGCGTAAGGGTAATTTCAGTTGAATCAAACCAGATCATACTCCCAGGTATTTTGGGGGTATCGTTTGAGTTCGAAAAGTATATCTCTATCACGAGTATTTGGTCAAGCGAAAATATTTGGTTATTTCAGGAGGCTTACCTGAAATGGCCAAGAAATTACTGGATACACCCAAGCGAATGGGAGAGAAAGTTAAAGCGATCAGGCTTAATTTAGGCTTTACCCAACAGCAAATGTATGACCTGCTAAAAAGTAAGGGAGCTAAGATTCACTTGGGATATATTGGGCTTTACGAAAATGATGACCGGTTGCCGTCACACATGGTTACACTAGCCTACGCACGAGCAGTAGGTATCTCAACTGATGTTTTGATCGATGATGAATTAGATCTGCCCGCGAAATACAAATAAACACATAAGAAAGAACCACCCCGTCGCGGAAACCGCGCCACCCCTCCTTCGTAAGGAGGGGAGTTTAAGAAGTGCTACAAAGCTCCCCTCCTTACGAAGGAGGGGGTGCCCGAAGGGCGGGGTGGTTCTTTCACAAACCAACCAAGGCTCCGATCAACCAAACCCCTCGCTACCGCTTCGTTCGGGTTCTGATCTCATCTCGGGTAGCGATCCGTTCATTCATAGACAAAACCAGCGAACAAAGCAAAACTTCCAAAGCCTTTCTTACCAAAATAATATCTATCGGCAATAATAACCTCGCGGTACTTCTGTTTCGCGCAAGTTTTCTGATCTCGCCGATCTTTTCAAGCCGCGTCTATTTGCTTTTGGGCGATCGCTTATGATTTTTAAGATTTCTGGTGCAAAAGTGGTGCAGGTGGTGCAGTGGGGCACCCTGGCGCAGTGCACCACCCGAATCACGTCTCGGCCGGTACCGCATTTTTTATAAGCTGTTGATCGTGCGGGCAGTGACATACAGCCTAATGGCAAGCGTAATAACTTAATTTCACATTTTCATTGCCCACCTAATCTCTTTTCTGTTAATATTTAGGTATAGAAAAGTTTAGAACTATTGTTCGGCACCAGTGCCGGAAAGGATTTATTTACTATGGGATACGAAAGAGATGATGAATCGGGAGCGATGACCAAGCTTACTTACCTGATAATCGGCGGGGGTATAGGTGCTATTCTGGCGCTGCTTTTCGCGCCGAAATCGGGACAGGAGCTTCGTGAGGATATTGCCGATGTGACCCGCAAGGGCCTGGAAAAAGGCCGTGAGGCCGCGGGGCACCTGGGCGAGGCCGCCGGCGATTATTATGAAGTAGCCAAAGACAAGACGGGCGAGCTTTACAGCGCCGCGCAGGAAAAAGCCGAAGAACTGGCCGGACGCGCCCGTGAAGTGGCCACGCGCACGGCGAACCCGTTTACCGCGGCGGTCGAGGCCGGTAAGAAAGCCTATTACGAGGAAAAGCATAAAACCGACGGCGGCGATACTGAAGAACGCCCGACCTATCCGGTAAAAGACCAGGACAGCGGAAATAATAACTAGCGAAGATTATGAATGCCAGTGAACCTATTTTTTGGATAATGGTCGCCTCGATCGTGATCGCGATATCTTTTATCGTGATCGCGCTCACCGTGATATTTATTGCGATGCTGGTGCGGCGGGCGGTGCAAACCGTGCACCGCGTCGAGGAGCGGATCGAACCGCTGATCGATAAGGTGACCATGATCGGCGATCAGGGTAAGGAAATGGCCGGTCAATTTAATGAAGTATCCGGGCATCTCGCGTCGGCGGCCAAGAACCTGGCGGAATCTACCGAGCTGATCAAGGAAGAAGTTGCCGAGCTAAAAGAACTGGTCGGGCATACGGCACTAGTAGCGAAGGACAAGGTCGCACTGGTCAGCCAGACGATAGATAAAACTCAGCTCCAGGTAACGAACACGACGGAGTTTATCCAGGAACGTATCGTCCAGCCCGCGCGCGAGGTCGCTGCGATCATGGCCGGTTTGCGAAAGGGATTGGAAGTGCTGCTGGCGCCGTCACCGAAACAGATCGACCGCGTTTATACGGACGAGGAAATGTTTATCGGGTAGCGTAAGTTTTATAGTTGAATATGAAATGCCTGATATGTTTCGGGCATTTTTATTTTTATCGACAAGCTGATGTGAATTAAGAGAGAACCACCCCGTCGCGTCAAGCCGCGCCACCCCTCCTTCGTAAGGAGGGGAGTTATATAGCCCCCCGCAAAACTCCCCTCCTTACGAAGGAGGGGTGCCCGAAGGGCGGGGTGGTTCTCTCCTGACAACTACTAAATATTCCTGGTTTCCTTAAACATTCTGGCCAATTCACGTTTGAGGAGTTTGCCGGTCGGGCCTTTGGGAATGTCTGCTAAAAAATGCACGGACTTTGGGCATTTGAAATCGGCCAGACGTTCGCGGCAGAAATTTATTACTTCATCTTCGGTTATTTGGGCTCCGTCTTTCAAAACAATAAACGCCGCAACTTCCTCGCCATAGAGCTCATCGGGCACGCCGATCACCGCCGCTGAAGCCACGGCAGGATGAGAAAAAAGAAGCTCGTCGATCTCGCGCGGGTAGATATTTTCACCGCCGCGGATGATCATATCGGATTTGCGATCGGCGATATAAAAGAAACCGTCAGGCGAGCGGTAGCCGATGTCCCCGGTATGAAACCAGCCGCCCCTGAAAGCTTTTTCGGTCGCCTCTTCATTTTTGAAATAGGCTTTAAAGATATTGTCGCCGCGCAGGACGATCTCACCCAATTCGCCGTCCGGGACGGGGCGGTCTTCTTCGTCAAACACGGCCATTTCATTGCCGATGGGTTTGCCGCACGAACCGGCCCGGCGATCTTTATCGGGCGGATTAAAGGTAGAGCGGCAGGTTGATTCAGACAGGCCGTAACCTTCTATTACAGGGCAGTTAAAGGTTTCTTCAAACTTTTTCATGACCTCTGCCGGAACCGGCGCGGAGCCGCACATCGCAAAACGAAGCTGCGCAGTGTCGAAATTTTCCGGCACGCCACCGGGAAATTTTTGCAGCAGCATCGAGAGCATGGTGGCGACCGAGCCGAACGAAGTAATTTGGTAGTCGGAAATTATCTGCCAGAATTTTGAAGCGGAAAATTTCGGGCTGACAACGCTGGAACCGCCGGCGTAGAGCGGCGTCATCGTCGTTACCGAAACCGCGTTCATATGAAAAAGCGGCATGATCGTCAGCAGCCGGTCTTTCTCCGAAAACCTGAGCCACTCGGTTATCTGATGGGCGTTGGCAATAAGATTGCCGTGAGTGAGCAAACAGCCTTTTGGCTTTCCGGTCGTGCCGCTGGTGTAAATAATAATGGCGTTGTCGTCAACGGATAATTCGACGCCCTCAAGTTCATCGCTTTGATCCCGAGTGGCCGTATCAACGTCGTTGAATTCAATGACGCCGGTTAGCAATGGCATGGCTTCCCGACGAGGCAGACTGAAGTCTGCGCTCCCAGGTGCGCTCCAGAGCAGCAGCTTCGCTTCCGAATTATTTACGACATATTGGATCTCTTCGGCTTTGAGTAAAGAATTGACCGGCCCGGCCAGGGCGCCGATCTTAAAGCAGGCAAAATAGGCAATTATATATTCCGCGCTGTTGGGCATCAGCAGGCTAACGACATCGCCTTTGCCGATCCCATTCGCTTTTAGCAGATTAGCGGTGCGATTGACGGTTTTGTTCAGCTCCGCAAAGGTCCAACGCCTGCCGTCTGCTTCGGAGATCAAAAAAGTTTCGTCAGGTTTTTCCGCGCAGCGCTGTTCCAGCAGTTCGCGCAAGGTTTGTGGTTTCACCATCGTCTGCAAAAATTCCAGGGCCTTAAAAGTTGTAAGTAACGCCGGGGATTAGTGTAACATTTCAGGGCTTTTCTCATTAACAGGTATAAACGAGGACGCATCTGCCTTTTGGCAGTTAGCACCGCGAATCGCGCTTGGCCGGCAAGATGCCGGCGCTCCCGGGAAGAGCGCCTTGATTTTATTGATCGTTTTTTTAAAGGAGTTTTCTTATGAAAAATAAAGGCCAATCGTTCGGGTATCAAACCAAAGCCGGGTTTGTTATGTCGGAGTTTGAAACGCCCGATGCCCCTGATTATGTTATTGCAGAATTACGGTATGAAAGCCCGGTAGCTTTTACCACCACTAAATTTGCCGCCCCGGCGGCCGCAAAGCCCGAAGCAGAATCACTTAATAAGATCCTGGAGAGATTTGAGATCGAGAAAATGGGTTCGCATTTTCAGATGAAGATCGACGAGGTAAAAGAGAGAATTGCGGTCGCGAGCGCCCTGCCGGCGGAGCCCGAAATAAAGAAATTCAAATCAAAGGGCGCTGACGAAGAATTCCTGAAAAGCGGTTTCGTGCAGATAGTTCCCAAGAAAGGCTCGGACGCGAAGAAGATCGCCCAGGCCCTGCAAAAACATAATTCTGTTTGGCAGGCTTATGCAGCGCCAAGGCCCGTTCCGGCCAGCTTAAGCGGCGCCGCGGTGGGGAGCCGCAATTTTGAACCCAGCCAGGGATATCTCTGTTCTGCTCCTGACGGTATAGATGCGATGGGCGTCTGGCCGCTGGCCGGCGCCAAGGGCAAAGGCGTTACCATCTGCGACATCGAAGGCGCGTGGAATCTGCGTCATGAAGACCTGCCGGGCATTCAGCTGATCGGCGGCAATATGCTTACCGATATCGGCTGGCGCAATCACGGCACCGCTGTTTTGGGCGAAATGGTTTCGGTGTCTAATCAATTCGGCACCGTCGGCATCTGCCGGGAAGCCACTGCGGTGGTTAATTCCGCTTTTACCAATGGCGTCTTTAATACGGCGGCGGCGATCACCAACGCGGCCGGCAAATTAAAAGCCGGCGATGTGATGCTGATCGAATTACAGGCTACCGGCCCGAATGGTAAATATGTCGCAATGCAATATTGGGATGACATTTATACCGCCATCAGGGCGGCCGTGGCAAAAGGCATCACCGTGGTCGAAGCCGCCGGTAACGGGGACGATAATTTCGATCTGCCGGTCTTTAACAACACGGGGCTGCAAAAAGACAGCGGCGCGATCGTGGTCGGCGCCGGCATTCCCCCCGACGAATTATTTTGACGTTGACGGATTTGGCGCGGCATCCCCGGGTTATTCGAACATGGGCGTTCCGCGCTCGCGCATCTCTTTCTCAAACTATGGAAAGATCGTAAATGTTCAGGGTTGGGGCCGGACGTTACCACGCTGGGTTACGGTGACGCGCAGGGTGGATCGGCTTCCGAAAACAACTGGTATACGCTGCGTTTTTCCGGAACTTCGAGCGCTTCGCCGATCGTTACCGGCGCTGCTGCCTGCCTGCAGGGACGCGCCAAAGCGAAAAACGGCGCGCCATTGACACCCGCCAGAGTGAGGAAGATACTTATGGATACAGGCACGCCGCAGCAGGCCGGGCCGGGAGTTCCGCTAACGCAAAATATCGGGCCGCTGCCCAATCTGGCTAAGGCGATGACGCAAGTATAGGGTGCGAAGTAACAATGATCCCCGCAATACCATTACCGGAAGATTCCGGGATCAAAAAGTTCGTGGAAGTAAAATTGAAACCCGGCTGGGTTTTGAATGAACGGCGCGATACGATAACGTCCGATAAGGGAGAGAAATTCTCCCTTAAAAAAACGCTCCCGGAAAAATGCCGCGTGATCCATAAAATTCCGGAATTGGCGGGGGCCGATCCCAAACAGCTATCGAAGGAAGAACACGAACTGCGCCGTTACCTGCAGGTAATAGTTTCGGACGAGGGCTCACCGGAAGAATGTCTGAAGAGTATTGAAAATTGGCCCGGCGTGGAAAAAGTTTATCATACGCCGGATGTCAGTTTGCCTTAACAGCAGAATCCGAAAAAATACGAAAGCCGCTCATTGTTTGGGGGGCTTTTCGTGTGTTTAGTGCATTTCGTGGTTAATTCCGGAATTTTTGCCACGAATCACACTAAACACACGAAATGCATCGCTCATCAAGACAAGCTTTATTCTTTTATGGGCACACGCCGTTTATTAATATATGTAAGCTAGGGTTATAATCAACAAAAATATGACTGTCTATAAGAATTTTATCAACGGACAATGGGTCGAATCGTCTTCGGAGCGAACCGTCCCGAATATAAACCCCGCCTGCACGGATGACGTGATCGGTACGGTCAAGCTGGCGACGCGCCATGAAGCAAAAATGGCGGTTGAATTTGCCTGGGAAAACTTCAAGCGCTGGCGCGACACGCCCGCTCCGCAGCGCGGAAAAATTGTCGCCCGCGCGGCGCGGCTGATGGAAGACCATAAGGAAGAACTGGCGCAGATTCTCACGCGCGAAGAAGGAAAGACGATTGCCGAATCGCGCGGCGAGCTGCACCGCTCGATCAATGTGGCGGAGTTTTGCGCGGGTGAATCGCGCCGGATGAACGGCGAAACGATTCAATCGGAGCTCCCTGCCAATTTCGCCTACACGATCAAACAGCCGCTCGGCGTCGTGGCGTGCATCACGCCCTGGAATTTTCCGGTGGCGATTCCGGTCTGGAAAATTGCGCCCGCGCTCGTCGCCGGAAACACCGTCGTTTTCAAACCCGCGACCCTGACTCCGGCGACCGCGGTTCGCATCGTCGAGATTTTCGCCGAGGCCGGAATTCCCCCGGGCGTTCTGAATCTGGTGCTCGGCTCGGGCTCGGAAGCGGGCGACGAGATCATCAATCACCCGGCGGTGAAAGCGGTTTCGTTTACCGGTTCGAATGAGGTCGGGATTCGAGCTATACGAAGCAGGTCGCAAGGCGCGGCGCGAAAGTGCAGTGCGAGATGGGCGGAAAAAATCCGGTCGTGATTCTGGAAGATGCCGACCTGGATCTGGCGGTTGAATCGACCGCGCAGGGCGCTTTCGGCTCCTCGGGCCAGCGCTGCACGGCGACCAGCCGCGCGATCGTGTCGAATCGATGTCGCCGATGAATTTGTCGCGAAGATCGTCGAGAACGCCAAGAACATCGTGCATCGGTGACGGCATGGACCCAAAACCGCAATGGGCCCGTCGCGTTGATGAAGAGTCAGTTTAAAACGGTGCTGGAATATATCGACATCGGGCGAGAAGATGGCGCAACGCTGCTTTGCGGCGGCACGCGCGCGACCGGCGACGGACTCGACAAAGGTTTCTTTGTTCATCCCACCGTCTTCGATCATGTCACGCCGGACATGCGGATCGCGCGTGAAGAAATCTTTGGACCGGTGCTGTCGGTGCTGCGCGTGAAGGATTTTGAGGAAGCGATGGTTGTCGCGAACGACACCGAGTATCGGCTTTCGTCGTCGATATTTTACGAACGACGCCGCGCGCATTTTCCGTTTCGTTGACGAGATCGAAACCGGCATGACGCACATCAATTCGCCGACCACCGGCGGCGAAGCGCACATTCCGTTTGGCGGAATCAAAGGCACCGGCATCGGCGATCGCGAGCAAGGCTCGACCGCGCTCGATTTTTATACCGAGCTGAAAGTGGTCTATGTGGATTACACCGGGCGCAAGCGTGAAGGCAATCTGTATTAATATAAAATGACTTGCAGAGGCTGGATTTAAGAGCGGGCGCAAGCAACCCTTCCTGACCTGAGAGGTGTCTCGGCTTTGAAGGTGAATATTAAGTTCTACATTAAATTTGCAGTCGGGAAGGGCAGCTTGAGCCCGTTCTGATATTTCATCGAATCGTATAAGGAGAAGAATGCGTCCGTTTAAAACCTTAACCTTCCGAGTTTTATTTTTTAGTTTAATTTTATCCTTCACCTGGCAGGCTTTTGCCCAGGGCAAAGTTCCGATCACGCACGAATCGATGTGGCTTTTGAAGCGGACGGGGCGCCGATCCCCAGCCCGGACGGAAAATGGGTGGTATTTTCGCTGACCGAGCCGGCCTATGACGAAAAAGACCAAGTTTCGGATCTGTGGATCGTAGCAGCGGATTGGGACGGCAGTGTAAAACCGCGCCGGCTGACCTCGACCAAAGCCGGGGAAAGCGGCGCCGACTGGTCGCCGGACAGCACGCGGATCGCTTTTTCGGCCAAGCGCGAAACGGACGAAGTCAATCAAATTTATGTGCTCGATATCAGCGGCGGCGAGGCCGTTCGGGCGACCAATATTTCGACCGGCGCGCGCAATCCGCACTGGCGGCCCGACGGCAAAGGCGCTCTGTTTATCAGCAGCGTTTTCCCGGCGCGATGAACGACGACGATAATAAACGCATGGCCAAAGAAAGCAAAGACCGCAAATACAAGGCGCGCGTCTTCGATTCATTTCCCGTGCGCAATTGGGACAGTTGGATCGATGAAATGCAGACGCACGTCATCGTTCAGGATCTCTATGACGGGGCGAAACCAAAAGATCTGCTGGCCGGTACAAAATTGGTCGCGGAAAAAGGCTTTGGCGGGCGCATCGGCAGCGGCAGCGACGATATCGATGCGGTCTGGGCGCCGGACGGAAATTCCGTAGTATTTATCGCTTCGGTAAATCGCGCTTCGGGCGCTTCGGAAGACAATAAGATCAACGCTTACCGTATCAGCACCGGCGGCGGCGAAGCTGCGCAAATCACCCACGGCAACGGCGAGTATGGCCGCCCGATATTTAGCCCCGATGGGAAAACGCTTTACCTGACCTTTAGCCCGTTCGGGGAAAAAGTTTATAACCTTGACGCGCCTGGCTTCGGTCGATTGGGCAAACCCCGGTGAGGCGAAAGTTCTTACGTCAACCTTTGACCGGTCGGTCGGAAGTTTTGCGCTGTCGCCTGACAGCAAGCTCATCTATCTAACCGCGGAAGAGGCGGGGCATGAAAAAATTTATACGATGCCGGCCGGCGGCGGCGAGGTCAACAGGATGACCGAGCTCAATAATGGCTGCTACACGAATTTGGCGATCGCGTCTAAATCAAATACACCGCAGCTTTTTGTTAATTGGGACAGCGCGATAAATCCGCCGGAAATATACACCCTGGGTGTCGGTAATGAAAAATCGGGAAAAGCGCTGACCAATTTTAACTCGGAAGCGTTAGCGAAATGGGATGTCGAACCGGTGAAAGAGTTTTGGTTCACCAGTAAGGCCGGCAGCCGCATTCACAATATGTATGTGACGCCGCCGAATTTCGATCCGAATAAAAAATACCCGTTGCTGGTAGTGATGCACGGCGGCCCGCACAGCCAGTGGCGCGATAATTGGGGCCTGCGCTGGAATTATCATTTGCTGGCTTCGCCCGGATATATCGTTCTTTTGACGAACTACACGGGTTCGACCGGGTTTGGTGAAAAATTCGCGCAGGGTATTCAAGGCGACCCGTTCCGCACGCCCGCCGATGAGATCAATGAAGCGGCCGATGAAGCCATCAAGCGTTTTTCATTCGTTGACGGCACCCGTCAATGCGCGGCGGGCGCCAGCTACGGCGGCCATTTGGCAAACTGGATGGAAGCTACCACCACGCGTTATAAATGCATTGTGGCGCATGCCGGATTGGTCAACGCCGAAGCGCAGTGGGGAACCAGCGACAGTATTTTCGACCGCGAAAAAAATCAGGGCGCGCCGCACTGGGAAAAAGTATGGAACGATCAAAACCCGATCAAGTATGCGAAAAATTTCAAGACGCCGATCCTGGTAACGGTCGGCGAGAACGATTTTCGCGTGCCGCTCAATAATTCGCTGGAAAATTTTGCGGCGCTGCAGAGGATGAAAGTCCCCAGCCGGCTGATCGTTTTCCCGGAGGAAAACCACTGGATACTAAAGGCCGAAGACAGCCGTTATTTTTATACGGAGCTGCATGGCTGGCTGAAAAAATGGCTGTAAAAGGAGCGCAGACTTTAGTCTGCATTATGGCCCAATAAATTGGGCGCTCCAATATAAACCGATGAAACAAAATCGGCGGCAGCTCGTTTACAACTCTAATTTCGGTAACGGTTTTCACGTAATTTCATAAGTTAAGGAGAGATTTATGCGCCTTAGAGCAAGTTTTGTTTTCTTTTTGATAGTTACAATACTTTTTTCCGGCTGCCAGCAAAAGCCGGTGGTATCAAATCAAGTGGCAAATTCAAATACGAACAGCGCGGGAACAAACGCCCAATGGGACGCTTATGTCGCAAAATTTTTGGACGATTATTTTGTCGCAAATCCTTCGTTCGCAGTTTATTCGGGCAAACACGAATTCGATGGCAAAATGCCGGATTGGAGTGAAGAAGGCCTGAAAAAAGAGATCGCCCGGCTCAAGGCCGAGCGTGATAAAGCATCAGCCTTTAAGGACGAGCAGCTTGACGAACGCCAGCGTTTTGAGCGCGATTATTTGATCGCGCAGATCGACAAAGACCTCTTCTGGCGGGAGACGGCCGACCAGCCGCACAAAAATCCTACTTTTTACTCGGACGCGCTCGACCCGGACGTCTATGTTTCGCGTGATTACGCGCCGCTCGACGTGCGGATCAAGGCTTACACCGCGTATGCCAAAAACGTTCCCGCCGCGCTCGAACAGGTCAAGAAAAATCTGAAATTCCCGATGGCGCCGACCTTGATCAAGATCGGTAAGACCACGATCGGCGGCCTGGCGGACTTTTATGAGAAAGATGTGCCGAAAGTTTTTGAACCGGTAAAAGACGAACAGTCGCAAAAAGATTTTAAAGAAGCGAACGAAGCCGCGGCTAAGGCCATTAAGGATTTTGATAAATGGCTTAGCGAGCAGGAAGCCAGCAAATCCGGCGGTTTCGCATTGGGCGACAAACTGTTCACCCGGATGCTGAAAGCCACCGAAGGCGTAGAGATCGATCTGGCAAAACTAGAAGAGATCGCCAAGCAGACCTGCAAAAAAATCTGGATGCGCTAAAAGCAGAATGCGATAAATACGCGCCGGGCAAATCTCTTAAAGAGTGCAGCGAAAAAGCGTCTGCCAGTAAAGCCGAAGGCACGAACGTGGTGGATATGGCGACCAAACAGCTCGACGGGTTGCGCAAATTCATCACGGACAACGACCTGGTAAGCATGCCGGGGACCGAACAGGCCAAGGTCGGATTGTCCCCGCCATACAAAGCCTGGAATTTTGCTTACATAAATATTCCCGGCCCGTACGAGACCGGACTGCCGTCGACCTACTATGTTTCACCGCCGGACCCGACGTGGCCGAAGGAAAAACAGGAAGCTTACTTGCCGGGCAAGGGCAGCCTGCTTTTCACTTCGGTCCACGAAGTTTATCCCGGCCACTTTCTCCAGTTTCTGCACGCCAACCGGTCGCAGTCGAAATTCGGACAGGTCTTTGTCGGCTACGCCTATGCCGAGGGCTGGGCGCATTACACCGAAGAGATGATGTACGACGCCGGTTTAGGCGAAGACGATCCGGAAATGCACATCGGCCAGCTGCAGGAAGCGCTGCTGCGCAACATCCGCTTTCTTTCGACGATCGGGCTGCACACCAAGGGCATGACGGTCGAAGAATCAAAGGAAATGTTCATCGAACAGGGAATGCAGGACGCGGGCAATGCCGAACAGCAAGCCGAACGCGGAACTTTCGACCCGGCTTATCTCAATTACACGATGGGCAAACTGATGATCAGAAAACTGCGCGACGATTGGTGCGCCTCACGCGGAGGCCGCAGCGCCTGGAAACAGTTTCACGATCAATTCCTGTCATACGGAGGCCCGCCGATCCCGCTCGTCCGTAAAGCGATGATGGGCAAGGATGATAAAGGCTCTTTGTTTTAATTGGTATTTCACAGAAAGAACCACCCCGTCGCGAAAGCCGCGCCTCCCCTCCTTCGTAAGGAGGGAGTTTAAAGCGACTCTCTTTAAGTCCCCTCCTTACGAAGGGGGGCGAAGGGCGGGGTGGTTCTCTGTCAAGGTTCAAAAAGCATTCCATTGTCACCTCATTTCTGCTATCATTCCCGAAGTTAATTATTAATCCTGTCAGCATTTAGACCGGCTAGTTCTAAATTTGAAATTGCGATAAAGACACCGTCGCCGGACATTTATTTCCCGGCGCTTAACTGTCTTTGGACAATTAGCATGCGTTCGATCGGTCGGCCTATTGCCCGGCTCCCCTGAGCAAAATTTTCGGCGCCGACAGTCATAGGCAAGGAATTTGACGGTTTGTTTTTCATCAATGCCACCAACCAGGACGCGAGCCGAATCCGTCAGTAAATAAAAGACCGGTGAGCAATTTTTTAGGATATTAAAATTATGAGTCAAGCAGAACAAAAATCGACAGTTTCCGACGCGGTCAGCAAGCACAAGGAATTTCTTTTCCCGGCCGTCGCCACTTACTACCAGGAGCCGCTCGCGCTGGTCAAGGGCGAGGGCGAATATGTCTGGGACGACCAGGGTAACAAGTACCTGGATTGCTTCGGCGGCGTGCTGACGGTGAGCGTCGGGCATGCCGAGCCGCGGGTCAACAAGGCCTGGATCGACCAGGTCAACACGATCGCGCACACGTCGACGCTTTATGCCAACGGGCCGCAGGGCGATCTGGCCGAAAAGCTGGCCGAGATCACGCCCGGACGGCTGAAGAAATCGTTTCTTTACCAACAGCGGCACCGAGGCCGACGATACGGCGATCCTGGCGGCAAAACTGGCGACGGGGCGTAACGAGGTCGTCGTTTTGCGGCACAGCTATGCCGGGCGCTCGGCGACGGCGCTTTCGACGATCGGGCATTCGACCTGGAAGCCGATCGCGTCGCAGCAGGCCGGGTTTCGTTCACGCTCACGCGCCGTATTGTTACCGCTGCCCGTTCAACGCGACGCCCGACAATTGCGGCCTGGCGTGCGCAAACGACATTGAAGAGCTGATAAAAACGACGACGACCGGCGAGATCGCGGCGTTTATGTCCGAGACGATCCTCGGCGTCGGCGGGTTTATCGTGCCGCCGAAGGATTATTTCAAACGCGTCGAGGAGATCACGCGGAATCACGGCGGCCTCTTTATCTCGGACGAAGTGCAGACCGCCTGGGGCCGGACCGGCGACAAGTGGTTCGGCATCGAGCATTACGGCGTCGAGCCGGACATCATCACCTCGGCCAAGGGAATGGGCAACGGTGTGCCGATCGGCTGGACGATCGCGACGCCTGAGGTGGCCGACGCATTTCCCGGGCTGACCTTCTCGACCTTTGGCGGCAACCCGGTTTCGATGGCCGTCGGCCTGGCGGTGATAAATGTGATCGAAGAAGACGATCTGCGGACCAACTGCCGCGTGGTCGGCGATTATTTCCACGAACAGCATGCTGGAGCTGCAGGAAAAATATCCGATTATCGGCGACGTTCGCGGGATGGGCATTATGCACGGCGATCGAGCTGGTCAAAGACCGTAAAACAAAAGAACCTGACCCCGCAGGCGGTGCTGAAAGTCTTCGAAGAAACCAAGCGCCAGGGCGTGCTGATCGGCAAAGGCGGCCTTTACGGCAATGTCATCCGCACCGGCCTGATGCTTAATTCCACTACCGCGGATGTGGATGAAATGGTCGAAGCGATGGATGCCGGCTTTGCGCTTTGTTAAGAATCTTTGCCACAGAGAACGCAGAGTTCACAGAGAAGAGAATTAACAGGGATAGACAGGATGAAGAGGATAAGACTTCGGCAGATCAATGTTTTCTGTGCTCTGTGTTCTCTGTGACCTCAGTGGCTAAAAAACTATGAATAATAATGACCGGAAACTTACCCGCCGGCAGTTTGTGGGCGGAGCAATGGGCGCCGCTGCGGTTGCGAGTGTTATTTCCGGTTCTCCAGTCTCTGCCGCCGAGCGGCCGAATATTTTATTTATCCTGGCGGACGATCTGGGCTGGGGAGATCTGAGCTGTTACGGCCGGCCTGATTATCGCACGCCTAACTTAGACCGACTTGCCCAGCAGGGAATTCGTTTCACCAACGCCTATTCGGCGGCTCCTGTCTGCACGCCTACCCGCGTCGGATTTCTTACCGGACGTTACCCTGCGCGGCTTGCTGTCGGCCTTGAAGAGCCGATCACGGAACGCAAAGAGCTTGGCGAGCGCATCAAGACCGTCGGCCTTTCGCCTGATCATCCCACGGTCTCGTCCCTCATCAAAGCGCCGGGTTACGACACGGCGCTGATAGGTAAATGGCATCTCGGCTATCTGCCGGTGTTCGGGCCGCTGCGCTGCGGTTTCGATGAATTTTTCGGGATCATGAGCGGCGCGGGAGATTTTTTTTCGCACACAGACATGATGGGCAACCCGGACCTGTTTGAAGGCGAAGTTCCGGTGGAACGCGTGGGATATATTACCGATCTGTTGACCGACAAGGCGGTAGACTACATCCGCCGCCCGCACAAAAAACCTTTTTATCTTAGCCTGCACTACACCGCGCCGCACTGGCCCTGGGAAGGCCCGAAGGACGAGGCCGTAAGCCTTAAACTGGGCTTAGGCCCGGAGGCTTTCAGAAGCGGCGGCTCGCTGAAGGTTTATGCGGAGATGATGAAGAGCCTGGACGATGGTATCGGAAAAGTGCTCGAAGCACTAAAAGCCGCCGGCCTTGACCGCAACACCCTGGTAATTTTCACCAGCGACAATGGCGGCGAGCGATTTTCATACAACTGGCCGTTCACCGGCCAAAAAATGAACGTTCGCGAAGGCGGCGTGCGTGTGCCGGGTATCGTTCGCTGGCCGGGAGTCACTACCGCCGGAAGCTCGAGCGACCAGACTGTCATCACGATGGACTGGACCGCTACGATGATCGCCGCCGCGGGCGCAAAACCGGCGCCGGAATATCCGCTCGACGGTGAAGACATTAAGTCTGTTATCGGCGGCAAGCGCGGCCTGTATGACCGGACATTTTTTTGGCGGACCCGCACGCAGGGAGCCGCGCGCAGCGGCAAATGGAAATATATCCGCGAAGGAAAGACCGAATTTCTCTTTGATCTGTCGATCGACGAACGCGAACAGGCCAACTACAAAGACAAAGAGCCGCAAACATTTGAACGCCTGCGCGGCGAATTTAACAAATGGGAATCGGGAGTGCTGGCATACCCGAAAAGCTGACAAAACCGAACTCGCCGGTCAAGAGTGATATCGGGAGCTGGAATTAATATATATGAACGAAGACGATCGACTCAAAATACAGAAAGAACTGCTTTGGGGCCTCTACCAGGAATACAGGAACCACGCTCGACATAATGAAACCATGAGGGCAAATATTATCAATTATCTTATTGCCTCTTCGGCCGGGCTTGTCAGTTTAATAGCGCTTGGAGGATTGCACAGGGATGATTCGCCATTAACAATTGTTTTAATGGCAGTTGGCTTATTGGGGTTTTTATTTAGCGCATCTTATACAGAACGTTCTTTGGGAAATAAACATAGAGCCAATCAAGTTATAGATAAGCTGGATTCCTTGTGGTTTAAAGAATCTCCGAACAATATGGCTGACATAAAACGAAATGCTGATAAAGACCGCGAAGGGGATAAGCTGTTTCTTGTGGTGAGAGTAGCTTCAAATTCTCATGTTCTTTGGCTGATTTTCCCCCTGCTTATTTCTTTGATCGGAGTTATCTTGACAGTTTTTATATACAAAAACTAATTGACCTAATCTTTTAAATTTATGAAAACACTAATTAAAAACGGACGAGTCGTGACGGCGGTGGATGATTACCACCGATATCCTTATCGAAAATGAAAAGATCTCCGTCATCGGCGTGAGTCTGGATATGGAGCCGATAAGGTTGACGAACGCGAACAGGCCAACTATTAAAGACAAAGAGCCGCAAACATTTGAACGTCTGCGCGGCGAATTTAACAAATGGGGTCGGGCGTTTTGCCGCACGCGAAAAGATGAAGATCAGAGGATGTCGTGAGCTATTAAGCAAAGTGAAGTGATTTTATGTTCGGAAAATCCCTTGCTAAAGTAATTATCCTATTACTCTTTCTTTCGAATGCATTCGGCGGTATTCGAGGGCCTGGAAAATATTCGGGCGTAGTTATCTACGACCAATGGGACACTTGTTATCTTTACGCCGGACCGTATCTGATGTATATCACGGATAAAAAGAAAGAAAAGCTCCGTAAGTATGAAGGAACGGCGATAATTATAGATGCAAAAGAGGTCATTCAACCAGCAAACCCCGGCGACGGTTTAATAACAGAATTCGAAGTTATTGAAAAGCCCTCCGAGTTTCAAAGCGCAGAATTAAAACTCACGGCGACGCCGGAATTTGAAACGAAAAATGGGATCACTTTTGAACTCGAAATTGAAAATCTATCGGGAAAACCCATAGTTTTTGAAACCTCAGACATCGCTCCTACCCTTTTAGGAGAGAAAGAGCCAGATGACTTTTTTTCTCCTTCGGATGGAAAATCAATGGCACATATAACCAGGTGTAATCTTGATAATGCCGGGCAATGGATTTCCATAAAAAGTTTTACAGTTACAAATGCTGAGGGGGAGACCGTTTCGTCAAAAACATTTTCAATTTCAACAAATACGGACGCTTCTTCTCTTCAACATTTTCTGAAATTGAACGCCGGAGAAAAAAAACGCTTCTCAATTTCGCTCGATATACCTTCCGGAAAATATGATTTTCTTTTTGGTTATAATAAAAGTGTTCATGAAGGGATAACTCTAGTCAGTAATAAAATCTCTTTTTCCGTCAACGAAAATGGCAGAGCAAGTATCATGACTTCGACACGTCCCGGAAAAGATACTATCGGTGTACAAAATTCGTATCTCATGAATTTCTTGGTGAGAGTGATCGCAAGAATATTCTGAATTTTCAAATATATGAAAACACTAATTAAAAACGGGCACATCGTCGCGACAATTCCAGCGAAGCGCACCCATTATACAGGAGATGGAAATGGCTGATGGATCCGGTGCAAGTAATAGACTTTGGCAGAAAAAACTCCTGCCTTACATGGCGATTACCTTGATCGTTTTAACGGTGGCTTTTGTTTTTATCAGCTTCTGGGAATTTGGAAATTTCAGATTGCGGCTCGATGCCGCCAATAAAAGCCAGGAGGAACTAATGCGTGTCATGGGGGCCGGTGAAGATCCGGTTAAGGACACGGTTATTCTGAATGAGAACAAAGAAACGGGGCTGGAATATGTAAAGTGGAGATCTTTGGTTCTAATTGAGAGAGAAACGCTTTACCGGCGGTATAACACGACACACTCGATCTTGTTTACTCAGATGCTGACCAGGTATTTCGGTTTCCTGACGGGAATGATGCTCGCGATGGTGGGGGCGGTGTTTATTTTGGGTAAGCTGCAGGAGGAAATGTCAGATCTGAGCGGCGAAGCTTCAAGTGTAAAGCTGTCGGTCAAATCTGCCTCACCGGGCATTATTCTCGTCGTGCTGGGCACCGCGCTCTTGATAACGACAATGGTGATGGGTTCAAATATTTACGTCGATGATGTAAATATTTATTTAAGGGACAAACCGCAGGCCGCGCAACAAAACAAGTCGGCTGAGGCGGAAAGTAAGAATGATCCGAATAGAAATATGCCGGAGAACTTGAGATGAAAACATTAATTAAAAACGGGCGCGTCGTGACCGCGGTTGACGACTACCACGCCGATATTTTGATCGAAGATGAAAAAGTTTCGGTCATCGGCGCGACTTTGGACATGGAAGCCGATAAGGTGATCGACGCGAGCGGCAAATTGGTGATACCCGGCGGAATCGATCCGCACACGCATATGGAATTACCGTTTGGCGGCACGTCATCGTCGGACGATTTTTTTACCGGCACGCGCGCGGCGGCGTTTGGCGGAACGACGACGATCATCGATTTCGCGGTGCAGTACAAAGGCGAGTCGATGATCCAGGCGGTCGATAACTGGCACGCCAAGGCCGAAGGCAAAACCGTCATCGACTACGGCTTTCATCTTATCACCACCGATTTTGAAGACGGCCGTCGAAACCGAAATGTATAAGCTGATGGACGAAGGCATCACGAGCTTCAAAATTGTTCATGGCCTATCCCGGTGTTTTTCTGGCGGACGACGCGACTATCTTTCGCGCGATGTCCGCGGCCGGCGAGCGCGGCGGCCTGGTCTGCATGCACGCCGAAAACGGCATCGTGATCAACGAGATAGTAAAGCGCGCCTTGGCACAGGGGCGCACGGCGCCTAAATATCATGCCCTGACACGGCCAACCGTCGCCGAGGCTGAGGGCGTGCATCGAGCGATCGCCATTGCCGAAATGGCGGAATCGCCCGTTTATATCGTGCACCTTTCCTGCTCAGACGCTCTAAATCAGGTGCGCGAGGCGCGCGACCGCGGCATCCCCGCCTTTGCCGAAACCTGCCCGCAGTATCTTTTCCTTTCCATTGACGATTACGGCGACAGATTTTAACGGCGCAAAATATGTGATGACGCCGCCGCTGCGCGAAAAATCGAACCAGGACGATCTGTGGAAAGGCCTGAAGATGGACGACCTGCAGGTGATCTCGACGGATCATTGCCCGTTCTGTATGAAAGAGCAAAAAGAATTAGGCAAGCACGATTTTTCGAAGATCCCGAACGGCGCGCCGGGCGTGGAATACCGCATGTCGCTGATCTATAACGGCGGCGTGGTGGAAAATCGAATCTCCTTAAATCGCTTTGTCGAATTGACTTCGACTGCGGCGGCAAAGATGTTCGGGCTGTTTCCGCGCAAGGGTACGATCGCCATCGGTTCTGATGCCGACATCGTGATCTTCGACGCGGAAAAAGAACACACGCTCACGCTCGAAGCCCAACATATGAATGTCGATTACTGCACCTACGAAGGCAAAAAAGATAAAAGGCGCGGTCGAAACCGTTCTCTCGCGCGGCCGCGTGGTGATCGAAAACGGCGAATGCATGGTCGATAAGGGCAGCGGGCAATTTTTAAAACGCGGTACTTGCGTGAATATTTAAAGGTTTTTTGCCTGTAAAAAGCAGGAAAATTTTGCCACGAATTACACAAAATTACACGAATTCTTTAAGGTATGATGATCTTTTCCGACAAAACTCTTTCGCAAAAACTGGAACGGACCGAGGCGCGCGCCAATGCCGGCTTTGTCGAATCGCGGGCGCAGCTTTATCCGGAAAGCGGGGCGCAGTGGATCGAGGTGGCGGGCGCTTACGCGATGTTTGACGGGGTGGAGTCGCCGTGTACGCAGACGTTCGGGCTGGGGCTGTTTGACGAAATAGGCGATGGCGAAATGGAAAAGCTGGAAGGTTTTTTTGTCGCGCATGGAGCGCCCGTTTTTCATGAGGTGAGCCCGATGGCTGACCCTGCACTTTTATCGCTCTTGAACGCGCGAGGTTATCAGCCGTTGGAATTGTCGAACGTTTTATTTCAGCCACTCGAACCGGGTGTGATAAATTCTGCCCCGGCCGGCGGGCAGATCTCGACGCGGATAGTTGCGGGTGATGAGATCGACGCGTGGGCGGCCACGTCCGCCGGCGGCTGGGCGACCGAGGCCGCCGGGCTCTCGGATTTTATGCTTACCTTTGGACGGATCGGCGCGGGCAGCGCGGGCGCGTCGCCTTTTCTGGCGGAATACGATGGCAAAGCAATTGCGGCCGGCATGCTCCTTATGTATGGCGAGGTGGCCATTTTGGCGGGCGCCAGCACGATCCCCGAAGGGCGAAATCTCGGCGCGCAAAATGCTTTGCTGCGGTCGCGTCTCACGTTTGCCGCGGAGCGCGGCTGCACGCTGGCAATGATGGTCACGGCGCCGGGCAGCCAGTCGCAGAAAAATGCGCAAAAGAATAATTTTCGCATCGCCTACACGCGTACAAAGTGGCAGTTAAAAAGTTAAATGTTTGAAATTCGCGAGATAAAACCGGGCGAGCACGAGTTTTTGTTCGAGATGTTATATGAAGCGATCTATATTCCCGACGGCGAAGAGAAATTACCAAGATCGGTTGTCGATGAACCTTATCTTTCAAAATATGTGGATGATTTTGGCAGACAAGGCGACCTGGCGTTTGTTCTGACAAACAAAGAGCAGTTGATCGGTGCAATTTGGATACGTTTGTTTTCCGAAGAAGAAAAAGGTTATGGCTTTGTGGACGCATCTACACCAGAACTTAGCATGGCTCTTAAAGAGAGTTACAGGGGCAGCGGGTTCGGAACGCGGTTAATTGAAACAATTTTCAGCAAATTAAAAAATAACGGCGTTGAAAAAGTATCCCTGAGTGTCGATAAACAAAATCGCGCTGTAAGGTTGTATCGCAGAGTCGGATTTGAAATCTTCAGCGAAGAAGGCACAGCTTATACGATGGTAAAGAAATTATGAAAACGCTCGGCTTGATAGGCGGAACCACCTGGGTTTCGACAGTGGATTATTACAGCTACATCAACAAGATGGCCGCTGGGAGATTGGGCGGCTCGGCTTCGGCCGAGCTCATTCTTTATTCGTTGAATTTTGCTGAGATCAAAGCGTGGGCTGATGAAGGTAATTGGAAAGCGATCGGCGAACGCCTATCGGACCTCGCCGCCCGGCTTGAAAGCATCGGCGCTGGAGCGATTGTATTATGCGCAAATACAATGCATATCGTTGCCGAAACTGTCCGGGAAAGCGTAGGCATTCCGGTGCTTCACATCGTGGATGCCGTAGCCATGGAGATCGAAAAACAACACGGTAAAAAAGTGGCGCTGCTCGGAACGGGCTTTACCATGGATAATGACTTTTACCAGAACAGGCTGCTGACATTTGGTATTGAGACGATCGTTCCGGAAAAGCAAGACCGCGATTTTATTCACAATTCGATCTTTGACGAACTGGGCAAAGAAATATTCCGCGACGAAACCAAACAGCGATACCTGCAAATAATTGACCGGTTGAGTAAAGAAGGCGCCGAAGGCATCATCCTTGGCTGCACTGAAATTCCCTTACTTATCAAACAAGACGATTGCAGCGTACCGGTTTTTGACACCACAATGATCCATGCAAAATATGCGGTCGATTTCGCGTTATCCCCTTGATATAGAGAGCGCAAAAGGAAGTGACTCAAACCGGATACTACTTTTGCGTTTTATAGAGGCGGGCAGATCTCAAATCGTACTGATGGGGCGAAAAATTAGAGTTCCTCTACTCTCAAATCAGCGCAGTCTTTGGTTTTTTGCGAATAAAGGTAAAATCTAAATCTAATGAAACGATGCCCAAGATGCGGACGCAGCTACTACGACGACGAAGGCATGCTTTATTGTCTTGACGACGGAAGCGCGCTGATTCCTGGGAACGATGCGGCGGATACGCCGACCGTGGCCGATCCTAACATTTGGGCTGCGGCGAGCCATGCGTCGTTATTCGGATCGCCCGGTGCATCCTTCGCGCGATTCGAAGACGCCGCTCCCGCCAATTCGATCGCCGTTTTGCCGTTTGCAAACATGAGCGCCGAACCGGAGAATGAATATTTTTGCGACGGCCTGGCGGAAGAACTGCTGAATGTGCTTTCAAAGATCCGCGGACTGCGGGTCGCCGCGCGGACGTCGGCTTTTTCATTTAAAGGAAAGCGCACAACGATCGCGGAGATCGGCCTGGTATTAAACGTCGCTTCTGTGCTCGAAGGCAGCATCAGGATCGTCGGGAACCGTATTCGCATCTCGGTGCAGCTGGTAAAAGTGGCGGACGGCTATCATTTTTGGTCGGAAAGCTATGACCGGCTGATGGACGATATCTTTGCCGTGCAGGATGAGATCGCGCAATCTGTGGTCGGAGAGCTCAGGACCAGGTTGTTGGGCGAAGACACCGGCTCCGCGGTGAGCGCGCAGATCATAGGTGAAGTCGCCGCCGCGGTAAAGGGACGCGCCGATGATCCGGAAGCACAGCGACTAATGTTTTTGGGACGCGCGTTTTTAGACCGGCTTACTCGTGAGGATACGGCCAGGGCGGTGGAATGTTTTCAGAAAGCGCTGGAGATCGATCCCGAATACGCGCTCTGCTGGGCAGAGTTGGGCCGCGCTTATTCGATAGAGGCCGGGCGCGCGTGGGTTCCCGTTCAGCAAGGCTTTGACCGTTCGCGCGAGGCAGTGCAAAAAGCATTGTCGATCGAACCCGATCTGGCCGAAGGCCATGCACAGCTCGGACGTATCCAGCTGACGCATGATCTTGATATAGAAGGCGCGGAAACGTCATATGGGCGGGCGATAAATCTGGCGCCGGGAAGTTCGTCCGTGCTGGACGGCTTTAGCGTGCTGGAATATAAGCTGAACCGGCTGGAAGGGGCTGTCGAACTTGGGCGCCGCGTGTTGGTACAGGATCCCTTGCAGGCGGCTTTTTGGCACAATCTCGGGCTGACGTGCCATGCGGCGCCGTCTCGGCGAATCGGAAGAAGCCTTTATCAGGGCGCTCAAGCTGGTGCCGCAGCGGCTGGTTTCAAATGCTTTGCTCGCACTGGTGAAAATGGATCAGGGCAAGGCGGATGAAGCCCTGGAACAGGCAGCGAAAGAGCCTTACGAAATGTGGCGGCTGTGGGCGTTCGCTATTTTGTATCACGCAAAAGGCGATCAGGGCAGGTCGGATGAGTCTCTGCGGATCTTAAAAGAAAAACATGCCGAGGGAAATACTTACCAGGTAGCCGAGGCACACTCCATGCGCGGGGAAACCGATCAAGCGTTCACATGGCTCGAACAGGCGTATGAAGAGCGCGATCCGGGAGTGACCCATTCGATGGTCAATCCGCGGCTTCGCCCTCTTCATAACGATCCGAGGTGGGCGCCGTTTCTGCGAAAGATCGGCTTTAAGGTGCCGGACGAAAACGCCCGGCTGCCTGTTTAGGTATTGGGTTCCCGGTCGACAGTATTCGGTTCCCGGGGTTCGTCAGTATTCGGCTCTTGCGGCGCGTTTTGGGTGTTCGGTTCCTGCGGCGCGTTGCTCGGTTCCCGGTCAAGAGTATTCGGTTCCCGGGGTTCGTCAGTATTCGGCTCTTGCGGCGCGTTTTGAGTGTTCGGTTCCTGAGGCGCGTTTTGGGTGTTAGGTTCCTGAAATTCTCCGGCATCGGATTGCATGTTGCTCATTTTGAATCCTCCAATTGTTTTTTGAAATGTCTTGTATACAGTAAAAAGACGATGCGATTTAATATTTTTGCTGAGAAAATACCGGGATCATGTAAAAAAGCGAACGTTTAAGGCGGCACTCTGTCTTTCAGCGGATGGAATTTGTCCGTCGTATTACCAGGTTTTCTCCGGCGAAAAGATAATAACGGTTTCAGAAGTTCATTTTAAGGTTGGTGAGCCTATGAATAACACCCAGACAATTTTGCACGACGACGGACGGGTTGAGCTCCAGCCCGAGGCTTTGCGGGAAATAAGCGCGAGCCCGCTGTATAACGAAGACCTGGCGCCGGTGGCGATAGAAAAGCGCAACTGGACGACGTATAACTATGCCGCGCTGTGGATCTCGATGGCGCATTGCATCCCGACCTATATGATGGCTTCGGGATTGATCTCGGCCGGGATGAACTGGTGGCAGGCGCTGATCACCATTCTGCTCGGAAATGTCATCGTGCTCGTTCCCATTCTGCTCAATTCGCACCCCGGCACAAAATACGGCATTCCGTTTCCGGTCTTTGCGCGCGCTGCATATGGCACATACGGCTCGAACCTGCCGGCGCTGATGCGCGCGATCGTGGCCTGCGGCTGGTTTGGCATACAGGCGTGGATCGGCGGCCAGGCGATACATATTTTCTTCAATTCGATTATTCCCGGCTGGAACAATTTGCTGGGCGGCGAGATCGGCGGCCACACACCGACGGAGTGGCTTTCGTTTTTGATCTTTTGGGGGATGAATATCTTTATCATCTACCGCGGCATGGACCTGCTCAGGCACGTGGAAAACTGGGCGGCGCCATTCGTGCTGGTGATGACTGCGGTGCTGCTCGGGTGGATACTGTGGCAGGCCGGCGGCGTGGGATTTTTACTGCACGAGCCCGGCAAGTTCCATACGTGGGCGGAATTTTATCCGGTCTTTGTTCCTTCGCTGACCGCGATGATCGGTTTTTGGGCAACGCTAAGTCTAAATATGCCTGACTTTACGCGCTTCGGCAGAAGCCAGAAAGAGCAAGCTGTCGGGCAGGTGGTGGCGCTGCCGACGACGATGGTATTGTTTGCCGCGATGGGAATTTTGATCACCTCGGCAGCGGTCGTTGTTTTTCCGGGATAAAGTCTTCCGAGCTTTGGGACCCGGTAAAACTGGTCGGGCAATTTTCCCAGCCGCTGGTGGTGGCGATCTCGATGTTCACCATTATTGTCGCGACCCTTTCCGTCAATATCGCCGCCAATGTCGTCTCACCCGCTAACGATTTTGCCAACGCATTTCCGCGCTGGATCTGTTTCAGCACCGGCGGATTGATCACCGGTATCATCGGCATCCTTATCCAGCCATGGCGTCTTTTGTCCGATGCCAGCGTTTATATTTTTGATTGGCTGGTAGGTTATTCCGGCGGGCTTGGTTCGATCGCCGGCGTTTTGGTCGTTGACTATTGGCTGTTGAGGAAAAAGGAATTGGATCTCGGCGATCTCTATCGCAGGGAAGGCAGGTACAAATATGCCGGCGGCTGGAATTGGCGCGCAGTTATTGCCACACTTCTGGGCTGTTTCTTTGCCTGGAGCTGGTGGATCGTATTGGCCGTCTACTGGTTTGGTTATGGCATCGATCTGAAAAGCCATCCTAATATGCTGTCGGAATATACCAAAGGAATATTCGACTATGCGTGGTTTGTCGGCTTTGGAGTATCAGGGGTCGCGTATTATATATTAATGAGTGCATTGCCGCCGAAAAATACGATTTCTGAAGAAGTATCGTAGCTGCTTTTTAGGAATCTTTGAGACTTTTTGGTCATTTATTTAGGAGAACAAAACAATGAGAAAAACTGGAAATATCGTGTCGGTAAAACTCCCATTTGGTATATGGGCACTTTGTCTGGTTATTTGTTTATTGGCAGGCAGCGTCGCCGCGCAGTCGTTCCGGGGCAGGATACTCGGCACCGTGACCGATCCGAACGGGGCGGCCGTTCCGGGCGCGACCGTGACTGCTAAAAATCTCGGGACCGGTATCGAGCGCAGCACGATCACCGACGAGGAAGGTAACTTTGTCGTGACCGAACTGCAGATCGGCCAATACGAAGTTCGCGCGACCGCCACGGGGCTGGAAAGCGATACGATCAGCGGCGTACTGGTCGAGGTTGCCGGCGACCGGCAAGTCAATATTCCCATGCATGTCACGGGCGGAACCCAAACGGTCGTCATCGCCGCGCAGGAGCAAGTCGAAACCGCCAGTACCACGCTCGGAGGCACGATCTCCGCGCGGACGGTAGAATCGCTGCCGGTTAACGGGCGCGATTTCACCAAGTTTCTTGTGCTGGTGCCCGGCGCGGCCGGAGACCCTTCCGGGGCGACCGATTCGCCCGGGTCCTTCGGACTTTTTAGCGCGAATGGAAACCGCGGGCGTTCGAATAATTACCTGCTTGACGGAACCGATATGAACGACGGCTACCGCAACCTGCCGGCGATAAACGAGGCAGGCGTTTTCGGTACCCCGGCGACGATTCTGCCGCTGGAAGCCATTCAGGAAGTGGCCGTTCTCTCAAACTTTGAAGCCGAGTACGGGCGAAATTCCGGCACGGTGGTCAACATCGTGACCAAGTCCGGCACCAACGATTTTCACGGGGCGCTGTTCGAGTTTATCCGGAACGACGTTTTTGATGCGCGAAACTTTTTTAATCCGAAGCCGGACCAGCAAACCGCCGCTCAGCAACAATCAATTCGGGGCCTCTTTCGGCGGGCGGCTCGTCCGCAACAAGACATTCTTTTTCCTGAATTACGAAGGGCAGCGCGAGCGCGTAGGCTTAAATTCCACCGCCCGCATTCCGGACCCGGGCGAGATAGCGGCCCTCGGCGGCCCGACAAATCCGGTGATCGCCCAGCTGCTGCAGCGAAATCCATGGGGCACGCCAAACCGTCCCCTGCCGCTTTTTGACGATACGGGCACACCGAATCTGTTTGTCACGACCCGGGCGCTCAATGATGTTGACAGCTTTATCGGGAAGATCGATCATTCCTTCGACAAGGACAATCTTTTATCGGGGCGGTACTATTTCGGGACCAGCAACCAATCGTTCCCGCTGGCAATTCAGGGCGGTAACGTTCTGCCGGGTTATAACACCGTGACCCCGACCGACGTGCACCTGGTTTCCATCTCGTATTTGAAGATCTTTTCGCCGGACAAGCTCAACGAGGCGCGTTTCGGCTACAACAATTTCAAACAGGGATTTTTCCCCGAGGACGGCGATTTCGATCCGCGCACGATCGGCCTGAACACGGGCGTGACGAACGAGCGGGATTTCGGCCTGCCGTTCATTCGCATCAGAAATGACGCCATCGGCTCGATCGCTTCGATCGGCGCGAATCTTTCCGTGCCGCAGAGCGCGAACGGATGTGAACTGGCATTTTATCGATAATTTTTCCTGGAAAATGGGGAGCCACGATGTGAAGCTCGGCTATGAATTTCGCCGCACGGACGTCGATGCGTTTTTCGACGCGGGTTATCGCGGCCGGCTCGATTTCGATTCGCTGGCGGATTTTCTCAGCGGCACTTTAAGCGGCGGACGTTCGGCCCGGGCGATTCGCAGCGGCAAACTTTTCAGAATTCGCACGCCGCTTATGTCCAGGACAAGTGGCGCGTCAACCGGAATCTGACGGTCAATGCGGGTCTGCGCTGGGATTATTTCGGAGTGCTTGGCGAGAAGAACGATCTGCTGAGCAATTTCGATCTCGCCCAGGGTTTGGTACATGGTCGGCACCGGCGGGTTGGACAGGCTCTACGATCCCGAATGGAGCAACTTTAGCCCGCGCGTCGGTTTTGCGTGGGACGTGACCGGGAAAAGCAAGACGGTCGTGAGAGGCGGGCTGGGGTATTTTTTACGACGCGTTTTCGCAGGACTTCTTTGTCGGGCAGCTGCCTTTTAATACTTTTAATCCCGGCCCGGCGTACAACCCGACCGGCCCTTCGCCGATCCTGTTCTCGTTCTCCACCGTTCCGCAGATACTAAACAACGTTCCTATTTTTACGGATTATCTCGATTCGGATGTGTTTGCGGTCGACCGGAATCTGGGAACGCCGACGGTGCAGAATTTCAATCTGAACCTGCAGCAGGAGCTGTTCCGAACGTGGTTTGGCAGATCGGTTATGTCGGTTCGCGCGGGCGAAAGCTGTTTCGCTACCGCGATATAAATCAGCCGGTAAACCCGGCCGTGTCGACCGCCCGTCCATTTGATAACGGCCCGTTCGCGCCGTCGGGCGGCACCTTCTTTTATGTTAATTACCTGGAGACGACAGCCGAATCTGAGTATAACGCGATGCAAACGAGCCTCAGCGCGCGTGGGTTCAAAGGTTTTACGGCGCAGATAAATTACACCTGGTCGCACTCGATCGACAACGCCTCAGACGGGCAGGATTATGTGGCGAACGCGACCCAGCCCGATAACAGTTACCGGCCGGATTTCGAGCGGGGAAACTCGAATTTCGATATTCGCCACCGCTTCGTCGCGGCCGTCAGTTACGAGGTGCCGAATTTCAGCAAGCGTTACCCGCGGCTGGGCAGCGGCTGGCAGGTGAACGCGATCTGGACCTTAAGGAGCGGCAGCCCGTTTCACGTAAACTTTTTTGACGATTACAACGGCACGGGTGAATTTTTCCCGCGGCCCGATCTGGTCGGCGATCCGTATGCCGGAACCAGCGCGCCGGACAACTTCCTGAACCTTTCGGCATTTCAGGTGCCCATGCACGCTCGACGGCGGCGGGGCCTGTCTGCCGGGAACATATCATTTCGGCAATCTCGGGCAGAAATTCTCTGATCGGCCCGGATTATAAGAATCTCGATTTCTCGCTTTTCAAAAATACGAAAATAACGGAAAGGGTGAATCTCCAACTCCGCGCCGAAGTGTTCAATATCCTGAACCGGCCTAACTTTGCCTCGCCGCTGCTTCCGGGCTTTTCGGTGGACGCGGGGTTTAACGGCCTCGACGCCGCCGGGCGCGGCCAGGGCTTTCTGCCGATCACCGTTACCCCGGATGTAGGGATAGGCAATCCTTTCCTGGGCGGCGGCGGTTCGCGCAATTTCCAATTTTCGGCGCGGCTCGCTTTTTAGTGAATGGTTTTGGTTACCGGCCACGAATTACACTAATGACACGAATTATGAGATTCTCATTCGTGTTATTGGTGTAATTCGTGGCTGAATTTTACAGATTAAGCCGCTGTTTTTTTTAATAATGAGAAAAATAAAAATTCTTATTCTGTGCTGCAGCCTTCCGTTATTTGTTTTGCTGTTTGAAAACACTTTTTGGAAAAAGCGGCCGGCCAGACCGCGAGTGGGGGCGCGGTCACCGCCGGGCAGAAATTCAAGAATATAAAAGTGCTGAATGACATGCCCGCCGACCAGATGGGCAAAGTGATGAACATCATGTCGGCATCACTCGGTGTTGATTGTAATTTTTGCCACATATCGGAAACTGAATTTGATAAAGACGGCAAGAAGGAAAAAGACATCGCGCGTAAAATGATCGCGATGACCTTTATGCTGAACAAAGATTATTTTGACGGCAAGCTTGAGGTCACCTGCAATACCTGTCACCGGGGGCGAGAGCATCCGGTCTCGGCGATCTCGCTGCCCTCTTTAATGTTGCCAATGTCGCAGCAGCCGACAGCGCAAAAACCGTCTGAGACTGAAAATAAGTTGCGCGTCGATACCATTTTGGATAATTACGAGAAAGCACTCGGCGGCAAAGCGGCGCTCGGCAAGATCAAGACCCGCGTGATAAAAGCCCAGCGTATCGAGGCCGATGGTAAGACGGTCGAGACTGAAGACGTCTATCTGAAAGCGCCCAACAAGTCGCTGATGATAACTGCCTACGGTAAATACCTGGTCACCGAAGGTTACGACGGCGCCGCGGCATGGAAGAGAGGCGATGGAGAAAATATCGCGCTCTATGCCGAGGAGTCGGAACAGATAAAACGCGAAGCGGAACTTTTCGATATTTTAAACATCAAAACGTTATACGCGCAGATGGTTTTTGGCGCTGCGGATAAGCTCAGGGAACGGGAAGTTTATGTGGTAAGAGCGACGACGGCTGCAGGGCAGCGCGAACGGCTGTATTTCGATGTGCAAACGGGCTTGCTGGTGCGGCGGACGGCGTCTATTATGACGGTGCTGGGTGTTTTTCAGTTTCAGGTCGATTATGAAGACTACAAAGCGTTTGACGGCGTGAAAATTCCGATGACCACGCGCTGGTCGATGCCTAATTTAAGCTGGACAAGAAGGGCCTTGACGGTTAAAAATAATGTGCCGATTGATGAAGAGAGATTTTCGCCCAAGTTAAAATAAGGACATTTTCGGGTCGCAAAGCGACCAAAAGATAGTAGCCAGATGCGAAGCTTCTGGTAAGCTAATTGAACATAATTCCTGCGTTGAAGACGCAAAAAGAAAATGCCTTCTACCCACACTAGTTTGAATTTTCATCTTGTTTTTTCTACCAAGGAAAGACTGCCTCTAATTGTTGAAGATTGGCGTGATAGATTGCATGCTTATTTGGGCGGCCTTGTAAAGGGATTAAACGGCATGCCTCTTGCGGTTGGTGGGGTTGCAGATCATGTCCACCTGCTTGTCAGTTTAAAGACGACTTACCGTTTTGATTACTTTATGCGTGATTTAAAAGGAGATTCGTCCGAGTGGGTACATAAAGAACTGCAAAAGAAATTCGAATGGCAAAAAGGTTACGGCGCATTTACCGTAAGTCCCGGCGCAAGAGAAAATGTAAGAAAATATGTTATGGACCAGGCTGAACAGCATAGGCGGAAAAGCTTTCAGGAAGAATATATTGAACTGTTGCAGCTTAACGACATAGAATATGATGAGCGCTATTTGTGGTAATGTTCTTTCGCGTCTTCAACGCGAATACTATTATTGCCGACTTTTCCAGACGTTTCACATCTGGCTACTTTCTTAAGGCGTCTTCGACGCACAAATTATCTGGTTTATGGTTGTAAGATTAGCGGAAAGAAAATTAAAAACAAAGTTCGGAGAGTTCCGCGAGGTCCTTTATTACGACGGGAAAAAAGAATCTATCGCGCTGGTGATGGGCGATGTCGAAAATAAGGAAAATGTTCTTTGCCGCATTCATTCGCACTGCACGGGCGCGCACATTTTCAACAGCATCGAGTGCGACTGCCGCGAGCAGATGGAACTGGCGCAATTTTGGGTCGAACAACAGGGGGAAGGCGTGATAATCTGGCTCGATCAGGAAGGCAAGGGAAACGGCCACCTGGCGCTGATAAAAAGCACGGAATATAAGCTGAAAGGCACGCCTCAGGCTGAGGCGTATGTCGCGGCGGGTTATGAAAAAGATGCGCGCAGCTACCGGGCGGCCGCGGGAATTCTAAAAGACCTGAAAGTAAAGTCGATCACTTTGCTGGCAAACGACGATGGAAAAACGGACCGTCTGCGTGAGGAATCGATCGAAGTTACCGGTATTAAAAAACTCGGAATAGAAGATGAAAATCTCTGGAAGGCCTTTGAAGAAAAACTCAGAGGCAATTATTTAATGACCGATCTGTGGAGAAACTATGTCAAGAATTATTAAGGGCGGGCTTATTCAGGCCCACAACCAGGTGGCGACGGATGCGCCGATCGAAGAGATCAGAAAAGGCAATCTTGACCACCAGATGAAATTGGTGGAAGAGGCGGCCAAGCAAGGCGTGCAGATGCTCTGCTTCCAGGAAATTTTTACGATGCCGTATTTTTGCGCCGAGCAGCAGACGCGCTGGTACGAAGCGGTAGAGAAAATTCCCGATGGGCCGACCGTCAAGCTGATGCAGGACGTAGCCAAGCAGTATGGGATGGTGCTGATCGTGCCGATCTACGAAGAAGAAATTTCCGGCATTTATTACAATTCCGCCGCGGTGATCGACGCCGATGGGAAATACCTGGGCAAATACCGCAAGACGCACATCCCGCACGTCAACCCCGGCTTTTGGGAAAAATTCTATTTCCGCCCGGGCAATATGGGTTATCCTTGTTTCGATACGGCGTTTGCGCGCATCGGCGTCTATATTTGCTACGACCGGCATTTTCCGGAAGGCGCAAGATGCTTGGGTCTAAACGGCGCCGAGATAATCTTTAACCCATCGGCGACGGTCGCAGGGCTTTCGGAATATCTTTGGAAACTCGAACAGCCCGCGCACGCCGTGGCCAACGGTTATTTCGTCGGCGCGATCAACCGCGTCGGTACCGAAGCGCCCTGGAACATCGGCGAATTTTACGGGCAAAGTTATTTCTGCGATCCGCGCGGGCAGATCATCGCCGAAGGCAGCCGCGACAAAGATGAACTGATCGTGGCCGATCTCGACATGGACAAGATCCGTGAAGTGCGCAACACCTGGCAGTTTTTCCGCGACCGACGCCCGGATGCTTACGGGCCGATCGTGGCTGACTAAACAAAGGCTTGCCGGCAGGAATGCCAAAAGCTGTCAGCTAACAGCTATTAGCTTATAGCTAAATTCTTACTTTTACAGGCAAAGCAAAAAACGAATGAAAATACTTATTAGCTTTATCTTTTTGTTGGTGTTTTTCACCCTGCCCGCTGCAGCACAGACCAACGCGCAGATCGAGAAAGAATTGATCGCGTCTCTCAAAGAGGTAGAAAAATATTCGACCTACGGGAGCGGCTACGATGAGGAGAAGCTTACCGAAACTAACGATGCTTTTGAGAAAAAGCTTCTGAAATACACAAAGGCCGCCCCGACGCTCGCCTACAAATTCGGCGCGTTAGGGCAGCTGATGCATATCGCCACTTCCGATGACGGGAAGCTCCGCATCTATTCATGGGACATGGAAAACGGCGGCACGATGCACTATTATGCGCGCGTGTACCAGTATAAAGGCGCCGACGGCAAGGTCTATTCAAGAGGCGAAAGCGAAACGGAAGAGGGCGACAACGGAAGTTTTGTTTACGACGTTTTTTCGGTCGCAACAAAAAGCGGCACCGTTTATATCGTCTGTTCGACCTCGATCGGTGACAGATCAGACCACTATCAATCGGCAGACCTGTTCCAAATAACCGGCGGCAAGATAAACGATAAAATAAAGTTGATCAAAACCGGTTCAGGACTAACAAACACACTCGGGTTTGAATACAATCCGTGGTCGATAAGTGACCGGAACGGATCGTTTGAGCTGATCAAGTTCGATAAGAAAACGAATACGCTCAAGATACCGGTCGTGATCGAAGATAAGGAATATCCCAACGGCAAGGTAACGGTCAAACAGATCAATTACAGATTTGACGGTACTTATTTTGTAAAGGTCGGCTGAAGCAAAATGCGCGAAAGGCAAAAATATTTCTCAGGCACGAAGTGGGAATCGGTCGTGGGTTATTCGCGGGCGATCAAGGTCGGCGAACGCATCTATGTTACGGGAACGACGGCAACAAATGAAAGCGGCGCGATCGTCGCACCCGGTGACGCTTACGCGCAAACTGTGCAGGCGATCCGCAATATAGAAAAAGCTTTGAAAGCTTTAGACGCCGGGCTGGAAAATGTGGTCAGAACGCGGATGTTCGTCACCGATATTTCGCGCTGGGAAGAATATGGCCGAGCGCACGGCGAATTTTTTGGTGAGGTCATGCCTTGCGCCACGATGGTCGAGATCGCCAAACTTGTCGATCCCGATATGCTGATCGAGATCGAGGTCGATGCAGAATTTTAAGAATTAGCCACAGAGCGCACTATAGAACACAGAGAAAAATTACAGAGGATAAAAGGGATGAATAGGATAAACATTTTCAGAATATGATCTTTTAAATATCTCTTTTATCCTCTTCATTCCTGTTAACATTCTCTGTGAACTCGGGTCCTCTGGCGAATTAAAACATTATGTCCATAACACATCATTCACCGCTCGATATTTCGCAGATCGAGAAAAACTTTGCGGAGATAAATCCGGCGCTGACCGAAGCCGAGGCGCTGCATGAGGCGAACCGCTGCCTGTATTGTTATGACGCGCCGTGCATCCGGGCCTGCCCCACGCATATCGACGTGCCGTCTTTTATTAAAAAGATCGCCAGCGGAAATCTGATGGGCTCGGCGCGGGTGATCTTTGACGCCAACCCGATCGGCGCGACCTGCGCGCGCGTCTGCCCGGTCGAAGTCCTGTGCGAAGGCGCATGTGTGGAAAAAACCCTGATCGATAAACCCATCGAGATCGGACGTCTGCAGCGCTATGCCACCGACTACGCGATGGAAAAAGGCCGGCAGATATACGAGAAGGGCGAACCGAACGGAAAATCCGTCGCCATTATCGGTTCCGGCCCGGCGGGCATTTCCTGCGCGTCATATCTCGCACGCCTCGGTTACGAAGTGACCGTTTTTGAGCGCAAGCCGATGGCCGGCGGCCTTGATACCTACGGCATGGCGGAATACAAAATGCCGCAAAAAGTTTCGCTTGATGAAGTGGAGCACGTTAAAAAAATGGGCGTGGAATTTAAGACCGGAACTGAGATAGGAAAAGAGATCCCGGTCGCGGCTATTCTCGCCGATCACGACGCAGTTTTTCTCGCCGTCGGATTGGGAAACACGAATCATTTGAATATTCCCGGCGAAAATCTGGCAGGAGTTTATGACGCGCTCGCGTTTATCGAATACGTGAAAACGCGCGATTGGAAAAGTGTGCCGCTCGGAAAAACGGTGGCGGTGATCGGCGCGGGCAACACGGCAGTAGATGCCGTGACACAGGCAAAGCGCTTAGGCGCCGAAAAAGTAATGATGATCTATCGCCGCTCGCAAAAAGATATGCCCGCTTACGATTACGAATACGAGCTGGCGAAAAAAGACGAGATCGAATTTCATTGGAATACCGTACCGGTCGAGGTCGTCGGTGAAGCTTCGGTGACCGCGCTGCGCTGTAAGTTAAATTCGTCAGACGAAATTTTCGACATCCCCTGCGAGATGGTGATCAAAGCCACCGGCCAGCAAAAAATGCGCGGTTTTCTCGCCGCCGCGGGGGTTGAAACCGATATCGACGGAAAGGTAAAGGTCGATCCGGAAACGATGCAAACCAGCAATTCGCAGATCTTTGCCGGGGGCGATTGCGTAAACGGCGGCCGGGAAGCCGTGGACGCCTCGCAGATGGGGAAACTCGCGGCGCAGGGAATACATCTCAAGCTTACGGGAGAAAGAGTTAACTTCGCGGGAGCAAAGGTTCCCGTGGTTGAAAAGTCGCCCGCACACTAATTAGGTTTAGCGGTCTCCGGCCCGCCTCTAAACAATAAGTGAATTTTGCGGGTGAGGAAGTGCAGATGAAAAAAGTAACATACCTGATGGCGGCGCTGATTTTGGCTTGCGGCCTGGTTTGCGCGGCCAGCGCGGAAAAGCTCACTCTCGGGGCAAAATTTCCGGTAGAAAATTTACCCAAAGATAAAAAGCCGGCCGATAATACGATCGTCGTTTTTATGCCTTCGCTCACCCATGATTGTGATTATGCGAGCATGCTCACACAATCGTTCTATTATTACTTTGACCAAAAACTGGCCTTTGAAGGTCCAAAGGCTCCTACAACTAAAATATTCTTAATAATAAAAGATAAGCCTGACGAATCTAAAAGCACGATGAATATCCTGGGCGGGATGACTGTCATCTACGACGAAAAGGGAGACTGGTTTTCCTCTGTCGAGGTAGGCCAACCGGCGGGAAAAAATGCGGATTCCACAGTAGTCCTGCTCGATTCGAAAGACATTATCTCTCATATTGACAGGGCTTACCGGGCGCAGGGCGAGCATTTGAAACCCTTGGAGAATAAGCTGAAAGAACTCAACGGCCTCTATGAAAAAGTAACTCCGATCAAAAAAACTTTGAAGGTCGGCGACAAGGCGCCGGATTTTCGTGTGAACGACAAGGAAAAACTTTCCGATCTGCGCGGTACGGTCGTTCTGCTTTCGTTTTACCCGGCGGCGTTTAGCGGGACATTGCCCAAACCCGGCGAGTTCAGGATAGCGGCAATAAGCCCGCTCTTCGGCGCGCAGATAGAGACTTGCATCATGCAAATAAAAGCCATCGATCGCGTTCCCAAAAAAGCCCCGAAAGAGCCGCGGCGGATCATGATCTCAAGCTCGACCACTTCTATTTTGATCAGATGGAAGCTGGTTATCGGAACGGATAATGTCGAATATGCGAACGACCCGGATTATTCGGTCTCGTCCCAATATTTTAGCTACAATCCGCAGGGTTATAACAACCGCGTCTCGGTGATCGTCGATCAAAAAGGCAAGGTCGCATATATCGACCCGGATTTTACTTTCAATGACGAAACGGTGCTGAATGAAAAGATGTATGAATTGGCACAAAAAGATAAGAAATAAACAAAGTTTCCCTTAAAATTAGAGAAAGAATGATTTTGTCATAAATTGCCACTAGCTTTAGCTAGTGGTTTGCGGGCATTAAAATAAAATTGGCTTTAAGCCAAATTCTTATGTCTATTGGGCTAAAGCCCAAATCAAGAAATAAGCTTCGTTATCCACTAGCTAAAGCTAGCGGCAACTTAAATAACCCTTATTCGAATTTAACAGGCAAAGCTAACAAATTAATGAAGAGAGCCTCGCAGCCACGAAGCTCTCCTTATTGCAGGAAGTCGATCTATTTACATGCCCAGTTACCGCTTTCGATCCTGATCGCGAGCGCGCCGCCGCCTCCGCCGGAAGTTGAACAAGGGTTTGTCCCAGCCGTGCAATCGGAACAATAAAGCATTGATCCCTTGTCACCACTCGGCCAATTGTAAGTTCCGCCAGACAGGGTGGCCGCGGTAACGCCATGCAACTGTACCGGCCCGTTCTTAAAGTAATAGCCGATAGACGGGCTGCTGGAACTATGAGGATAGGTGCCGTTTAAATCGCCATCCATCTCAAGCCGCCCGGTACTTACGTTTCTGGTGAACGTGTAACGGTATTTATACCAGGTCCCCGAACTATAAAGGCTGTGGGTTAGAGAAAGCAGAGGCTTATAAGGCGCTTCTCCCGGGCCGTAAGTGGACGTGAGGTCCATAAAGGCTTTGGTCCAGTCGTCATAGTCTCCGATCGAGTCAGTTCGTACCAGGGCGAGAGGACTGTTTATAGCCCAGCCGCTGCGTGTACTATCGTCATAAGGGTCGCTGGTGTCGAAACACTCGGCAGTGGTGTCATAGCAGAACTTGTCCCCGGTCGAGTAAACTTCCGTCCAGCCTTCAATGCTCGGCCGGGCGACCTTTCCGTAACAAGCATAACTGTTAGCTTGAGAAACCACGGTCGTGTTTTTGAAAACAACGGAAGGCTTTGTGGTACCGCCGTCTACCCAGTGACACTCCTGCAGATCGCTGTTGGAGATCATTATCGGAAAGGTCTTAAAACTGTCGATGCCGTTTACGATCAACGTCTTTTTATATCCCTCGCCATTAACATTTTGCATATTTATCGGCCCGTGATGCCCTTCGATGCGAATGAATTCGCCGGCTGCCTGAACACCGGAAACAAAAGTTCCGTTGCCCACTATCAAATTCATGTTAATGTAACCGCCATATTCAATGTGAATCGCGTTTTTGCCGGCGGCCGAACCGAACATCAGGTTGTTCATCTGCCATCCCGTATTTTGGGTGTCCAGATATATTCCGTCGTCGCACGAATCAAAAGCCGTGTCTTCCACATGGACGTCATCAAACTGCCAGCCTTTCGTGCCGTCGGTGGTATGGACATAGATCCCCTTGGTAAAGCCTTTGATCCACATATTGCTGAAATGAAACAACTGGCTGGAGGCGGAACCCGTCGTTCCGAGCGCTTCTATACCGTATGTGTTGGCCTGTGTGGCATAAAGCCCCAGGTTCTTTATTGTTACCGCGCGGATGCCGGTGCCGATCTTGAATACGCTCTGGGTGCCGCCGCCGGTGACCGTTAAGGTGATCTTTGAGTTGTTGCTGCCTTCGGCCGGGGCTGTTCCTTCCAGAATGGAGTTGGAATAGACGGGCAGCGCCGCGCTTATCTGATAATCGGATTCATTAAAAATCAACGTGGATCCTGCCGCTGCCGACATAGCATTTTGGAGCCTGGACGTGTCGTCGCCGGTGTCGTCCCAGCAATCAGTGTAAAAGTAATTGTCATCGTGTTTTCCGGTTGGGGTGCCTCCGACGAGGACGCAGCCGGGACCTATAGTAGCTAACACTGCGGTACTGCAAAACATTAACACCGACGCAAATAAAATCATCAGCCAAATAGTTTTCATAGTTTATTCTCTCCTTAAGTTTTGTTCGTGGGGTGAGACGAAGGATGAGTTTAAAGTTCAGAATAAACGCTTTCAATCATATTTTTGCGACTTCCGGTGCTTCTGCCCAATTTATTGATTTTTCAGTAGTTTTGATAAATTCGTGAGATTTGAATAGAAGGGATATCTAATGGTTTTAACAAACCATAACTTTAGCGAGGTATGATATTAGCGCAGTGCCGCTTTTCGACCCTGAGCGAGGCGCATATTAGCATTTGAAAAGTTACGATAAGTTTTGAAATTTGTGAGATAATATGCGCAGTCATTTCCAGAAATTAGATCGAATAACTTTTCCGATAATAAAATATGGCAGATCTGAGTATCAATTTTGCGGGAATAAAATCGCCCAATCCTTTTTGGCTGGCTTCGGCGCCGCCGACGAATATGGGTTCGATGGTCGAGCGCGCGTTTGACGCCGGTTGGGGCGGGGCGGTTTGGAAAACGCTGGGCGAACCGATCACGAATGTTTCGTCGCGGCTGGCGGCGCTCGATCACGGGGCCGATGCGGCATGATCGGGCTTGAACAACATCGAGCTGATCACCGACCGTTCGCTTGAAGTAAATCTCAAAGAGATCGCGGAGTGCAAAAAGAAATATCCGAACCACGCGGTGATCGTTTCGTCTGATGGTCGAGTCGAAACAGCGAAGCCTGGCACGAGATCGTCAAACGATCGCAGGACACGGGCTGCGACGGGTTCGAGCTGAATTTCGGCTGCCCGCACGGGATGAGCGGAGCGCGGAATGGGCGCCGCGATGGGACAGGTGCCGGAATACACGTGCATGGTCACGGAGTGGGTCAAAGAAGTTTCGAACCTGCCGGTGATCGTTAAGCTTACGCCGAATGTCACGCACATCGTCCCGCCCGGCCGCGCGGCGCAGAAAGGCGGTGCCGATGCCGTTTCGCTTATCAACACGATCAACTCGGTGATCGGTGTCGATATCGACACGATGATCCCGTACCCGAACGTCAACGGCATGGCGGCGCACGGCGGCTATTGCGGCACGGCGGTGAAACCGATCGCGCTGAATATGGTTTCCGAGCTCGCCCGCGACGCTGAGTTCAACATCCCGATCAGCGGCATCGGCGGCATCAACACCTGGCGCGACGCGGTCGAATTTATGCTGCTCGGCGCGGGCAATGTTCAGGTCTGCACGGCGGTGATGCATTACGGCTACCGCATCGTCGAGGACATGATCGACGGGCTGAACAATTATCTTGACGAGAAAGGTTTTGCCTCGGTCAACGACATCATCGGCAAATCCGTCAGCCGCGTGACCGATTGGGGAAATCTCGATCTCAACTACGACGTCAAGGCCCACGTCAACAAGGAACACTGCATCCGCTGCAATCTCTGCTACGTCGCCTGCGAAGACGGCGCGCACCAGAGCTTTCGATTTCGAAACGGTCGACGGCAAACGTTACCCGCACGTGATCGAAGAAGAATGCGTCGGCTGCAATCTCTGCTACCTGATCTGCCCCTCACCCGGCGCGATCACGATGGAGCGCCGCGACGACGGCAGTAACCCGCAAACGTGGAAAGAAAGAACGGCCTAATACGGACGGGAGATCTTGTGAGAAAGGCTTAGTAATTGATCGCGCACTTCTGTCGATCTGAAATTGTAAAAGTTGAGGGCTTTTCGATGAAACTGCGACAACTCTTTTCTCTTTTAATATCTGCTCTCCTTGTTATTGCTGCGTCTTTCACTAGCCTTAATGCTCACAGCGAACTTCGTCCTGCACCGGTAGTTTTTTATGAAGGGGTTCACGGATCGTCATCCTCATTATTGATGCCCGGCCTGGCCGATGCCTTTGAGACTTCGGACACGGAAGTGCATATCGTTAACACGCCCACGGATGGCGGCATCAAAGAAGACATTCCCAAAAAGTACAGGGCCAGGTTCGAAAAGTGGAAAACGGAATTGCTCTCCACCGAATTTGGCCGCCGGCAATGGGAAACCTATGCGAACAACAAGGGATTTGTCCTGACGATCAAAGTTACCGGCGATAAAGGAAAAGGAGCCGGAACCGACAAGTTCCAATGGGACACCGCCGGCAATTTTGTCGGCGCCACTATTACACTCGGCGGCGAGCTTGATGACGGCTACCCCGCACCCGTTTATTACCCGGTACTGAATTCCTTATCGACCGGCGGGTCATACTCGATAAGCGGAAAGATCCTCGCCGCCACCAAGATCTCTCACGAGATCGGGCACGTCAATCAAACCGCCCAGGCAAATGTGAAATCTTTGCAGCTGCAGAATAAGCTGACGCCGGTCTATATTTCGATCTTCCTGAAAAACGGCTCGGATACAAATGATAAAAAGCTGGTCGACCTTGCCGCGCAGATGGGCGGAACGCCTACCGAGTTATGGGCGAGCCGTGAATATTGGAGCGAGATCAACGCAATGCTTTTTTTGAAAGAACGCATTAGTAAAGAGATCTTTTATTGCCACGTTTTCAATAAGATCAAGCACAATCTCAAAGAATATGCCGGCGATTACGAGCAGCGGTTCGATCAATATCCCGAGTATTCCGATTCGCCCTGCTGGAGATAATTGCCTTCAAGGCGTGCTTCTAATTTTTCTTATTAACAGGCACCGGACTTTAATTTTTAGCCACTAATTACACAAATGACACGAATAGAAATCTTAATTCGTGTTATTTGTGCAATTAGTGGCCATACCTCGGGCGATCTCCTGGCATGCCTAATCATTAACCTTATTCGATTGGTCAAACCCATCAAACTTTTTTATCTAGATTGGTAAAACACCCTTGACAAGTTTTTTTGTCTTGTGCATAATAACTGCGCATCACACACATAAATAACACGGCATATTTTGTAAGAACAAGCAAAAGAAGAGAGAATGTTGAAAAAACAATGTTCGGGAAAATTGGTAACACCAATCATCTTTTCACACATGATTTTCAAAATTGTTGTTTGCGGTAGATCATGACGGATCAGTCATGACCCATTAAAATAAGAAGGATGTACGGTTATGAACAGAAAATTGATCGCCAAAGTAACGTTTTTTAGCGTTTTGGTATTTATGACCCTGGTACAGGCAGGTTTCGCACAGGAATTTCGCGGAACCATAACCGGAACTGTGGCCGACCCAAATGGAGCTGTCCTTCCGGGCTCCACCGTGGTGGTAAAGAACACGGAAACCAATATCGCCACGACCGTCAAAACGAATGATGACGGGGCGTACACGGTGACCGCGTTGATACCGGGAAATTATACCGTCTCAGCAACGGGAAACGGCTTTAAGACTTCCACCAGAGAAAACCTTGGCGTCAATGTTGATGACCGATTGACGGTTGATTTCAAATTAGAGATCGGCAGCACGGCCGAGGTGACGATCGTCGCCGGCGATGAACTTCTTGAGCGGGGAGCAGTGACGACCGGATTGGTCATCAATTCACGGCAGGTAGAAGAACTCCCGCTGCCCGAAGGCGCGGTCTTCACATTGGCCACACAGTCGCCCGGCATTAATTACACCGGCGACCCCAATTTCGTCGGGCCTACCGCAAACGGCAACCTGGCGGGCTTTCGTACGAACGGTACGGCGGGGAACCTGATCAACCTTGATGGTTCGCCGAATCTCGGGTCGAATGCGGCCGTGGCTTTTACACCACCGTCGGATGCCGTTCAGGAATTTAAGGTAAACACGAACAGTTTTGACGCCCAAAACGGATTTACTTCAGGGTCAACCGTAAACGTCGCCTTAAAGAGCGGAACAAATAAGCTTCATGGGGCGCTTTATTATTTCAACCGCGATAAGAGCCGCACGGCAAACAATTTTTTTAATAACAAGCAGGGACTGGAACGTCCCGAGCGAAAATATTTTCGTATGGGCGGGGTGGTGAACGGCCCGGTCTTTATTCCGAAACTATATAACGGCCGCAACCGGACATTTTTCCTTTTTTCGTATGAAAAGCAAAATGATAACGTAGCCCAGCCGACCACATTCTTCGTTCCTACCGCCCTCCAGCGAACCGGCAACTTTTCCGAAATACTTTCAACCACACCGATCTACGATCCGGCGACCGCTTTCACAGGCGGCCCCTGCGCAGCCGGTGTTGTTTGCCGCAATGCATTTGCGGGAAACCTGATCCCGGCGTTAAGGCTAAATCAGGTTGCGCTGAACTACCTGGCGCTCTATCCGCTGCCGAATCTGCCGGTACTTAACGGCATCGGACAGTATGCTTCGAATATGAATCTGCATCGTCCTTACTCATCTTACCTGGGACGCATCGACCATAACATCAGCGGCAAGCAAAAGATCTTTGGCAAGTATTATTTTAGTAAGAGCCAGGAAGACCGTTACAACTGGATCGGCGGGGACGATTCGCCCACCCGCGGGTTTGAATATCGTATCAATAAAGGCGGCAATGTAGATTACACTGCCATGATCTCATCGAGATTCATACTCGATATCCGCGGCAGCTACAATTTATTCAGCTTGCAGCGCGCGAACGCCAGCCCCATCTCACCGGCCGAGATCGGATTTACGGGCGCGGCATTGACCGCCTTTGGAAATGCCGAGGTAATGCCCAGGATGGACTTTGCCAGTTTTGCTTCGACCAATATTTCCAACGCGATCGGTTCGAACCGCGCTGATTATAACGAAGGCCGCCTGGTCCCATTCACTTTGTTTTCCCTTCAACCGACCATCACTCAGCTCGCAGGCAATCACACATTCAGGTACGGATACGATTTCCGGCAGCTCCAGGAACAATTCAGTTCGAACGGATTTAATGCCGGACGTTTCCTGTTCGACGGAACTTATACGACGCCGGCTTCAAACTCGAGTACGGCGCTGAGAAATGCTTATGGCCGTGACCTGGCCGCATTCCTGCTTGGAATACCCACGGCGAATGCTAATAGTTTGATCGATAATCCGACGGTTTATAATGTGAAGTCGAAATATCACGGGCTCTTTTTCCAGGACGATTGGCGCGTGACGCCGAAATTGACCTTAAATCTCGGCCTGCGTTATGAGCTGGAAGGCGGGATCATGGATTCGGAAAACCGGATCGTGACCGGCTTTGACACCATCACCCCAAATCCGCTGCAATCGGCGGCACAGACCAATTTCACGGCCAGCCCGCCGTCGGGCGTGCCCGCGGGGTTTGGCGTTCTGGGCGGCCTGCAGTTTGCGGACAATGGCAACCGCGCGGGCCAGTCGGCCGACAAAAATAATTTCCAGCCGCGCGTCGGAGTTTCGTGGTCGCTGGATAATAAAACGGTTCTGCGGGCGGGCTTCGCGATATTTACCGCGCCGTTCCAGATCCAGGCCCCCAATCAGTCGGGATTTTCAACGCCGACCTTGTTCGTTCCTTCGACCAACAATGGCCTGACGTTCATTGCGACTTTGGCCAATCCGTTTCCGGGCGGCGTAGCGCCGTCACCGGGCTCGAGCCTGGGGCTCGCGACATTTATCGGCCGCGACCTGACGGTTTTGGCGCACGACCGTAAGAACGCCCAGTACCGTAGATTTATCGTAAGTGTTCAACGCGAACTGCCCTTTGGCGTCGGTTTTGAGGCCACTGTGGTTGTAGCGCGCGGCTCCAATTTAGCGGTCGCCCGCCAGATCAACTACATCCCGCTTCAGTACCTTAATACCACCACGCCTACCTTCGACGCGGCGGTTTCAACATTCCTGTCGGCGTCGGTCCCTAATCCGTTCAGGACCCTGGTGCCGAGCAACGCGACATACAACGCGGCGACGATCGCCCGCCGGTCTTTGCTCACCCCATTTCCGGGATTCGGAAATATTACCCAGACGGAATACAACGGGACAAACAGCTACAATTCATTACAGCTTCAGATCGTCAAGCGTTTTACCAAGGGTTTGTCGCTTAATGGTTCTTACACCTTTTCACAGGAAAAGGAGAGGACAAGCCGTCTGAACCCGCAGGACTTAAATCTTACGGAGCAGATCGGGCCTAACGACCGCCCGCACCGCTTTGCGTTTTCGGCAATTTACGAACTGCCGATCGGCCGCGGCCGCTATATCGGAAAGAATTGGAATCATCTGGTCGACGCTCTTGTCGGAGGATGGCAGTTCCAAACCAATTACGAATGGCAGAGCGGTGAACCGCTGATCTTTGCAAATGTATTTTTTAATGGAGATCCGCAGAGTTTGGTTAGCAAGCTCGGGAAAAAAGATTCCCAGGGCCGCCGCTACGGCGTCGATATTCCGGCCTTTGATGTCACGGGATTTTATCCGGCAGGGTTTGTGATCAACGGCAGCGCGGCGCCGGCGTCGATCGGCGTGGGTGTTAACACCACCCAGGCCGGGGCCAACACAGTGCGTTATTTCCCGCTGACGACCGCGGGCTTAAGAAACCAGCGCTTCTTAAACTTTAACCTCGGAATGTCGAAGAATTTTCGTATTCGTGAAGGAATGAAGTTCCAGATCCGCGTGGAAGCGGTCAACCTTCTTAACAATCCGTACTTCTCGCCGCCGAATCTGACACCGGGCAACGTCCCGAATCTGCTCGATCCGACGGCCAACAATCTCGGCAGATTTGGGTTTACATCGGGCCCGACGCGGCAGCCGCCCAGGGACGTTCAGATCGGCGGACGATTTACATTCTAGAACGCCGGTTTAGACTTTAGTCTGATCAAGCTACGCGTCACATGAACGGCCGTCCCTTTACGAGGCGCTTTATGTGACGCATTTTTTTACTCTATTTTGAAGCTTTCCTATAAATAGAATGTGAGGTGCAAAGGCAACGAGGTCAGTACCGGGAACGCAGTGACCGGCTTCCGGTAATGCTTAATTATTAATTTTAGCAGCTGGTAAAAGAAACCATTTATCATTAATCACTAAACAGCCGGTCACTGCGTTCCCGGTACTGACCTCATTATTTTTAATGAAAGCATTTCGATTTTTTTGCATTGTTCTCATGTTTCTGGTTATTCCGCCGGCAGCCATGGCCGTCGGTGGCATTGACTTGACTGTTGCGGCGGACGGCAGCGGTAACGTTAAGAGTGTGCAGGAAGCGATAAACAAGGTGCCGGATAACAATTCAAAGAGATTTGTCATCGCCATCAAGCCGGGCGTTTATAAAGAACAGGTCCGCGTCCCCGCGAATAAACCGTTTATCTCATTCATCGGTGAATCCGCTGAAAACACTATCCTGACGTTTAGCGTTTCAAATAAAGAAGCCGGTTCGACATCCGCCGCTTATGCCACGTACATCGGCGGGCATGATTTTTACGCTGAAAATATTACTTTCGAGAATTCATTCGGCACCGGTTCGCAGGCCGTCGCAGTTTTAGCCGAGGCCGATCGCGTAGTTTTCAAACGCTGCCGCTTTTTAGGCTGGCAGGATACGCTTTATGCCAAAAATGGAAGGCAGTTTTACCAGGATTGCTATATTGCCGGCCATGTCGATTTTATATTTGGCCAGGCTTCAGCAGTGTTTGAGAATTGCGAGATCCACAGCAGGGGCGACGGCTATCTCACCGCCCCGATGCGTTTCGCCGCGGATGAACCCAGCGGTTTTGTTTTTAACAAATGCCGGTTGACGGGCGAAAACGTGAAAGGCGGTGTTTATCTCGGACGCCCGTGGCGCGATTACGGCCGCACGGTTTTTCTCGATACGGAAATGGATGAGTTCATACGCCCCGAAGGCTGGCACCACTGGACGGCCGAACGTGAGAAAACGGCTTATTTTGCTGAGTACAGATCATCGGGCAAAGGGGCGAACAACGCGGCGCGCGTCAAGTGGGCGCACCAGCTTACCAAAGACGAAGCAAGGGCTTTTTCCACGGAGAATTTCCTGAGAGGAAAAGACGGTTGGAATCCAAAAAAGGCGGATGATTCGTGGCTGGAAAAAACGGCGCCCGATTGGAAACTCGTCAGCTGGAACGAGGTATTCAAGCAAAAGCCGCTGTGGTATCAAACCGATGAAGCCGCGCGTATCGCCGATCAGCTTCTCATCTATCAAAAAGAAAACGGCGGGTGGGAAAAAAATATCGACATGGCGTTAATGCTGACCCGGCAGGAAAAAGAAGCGCTCGCCGCCCGGCGCTCAGACACCAGCGAAACGACCATCGATAACCGCACTACCTATCCACAGGCCGCTTATCTCGCGCGGGTTATCACGGCGAGTATGCTCAAACAAACTCCGCCGGCAAATTTTCCGAAATACAAAGAAGCGTTTAACCGCGCTCTCGATTACCTGCTTGCGTCGCAATACGATAACGGCGGCTTTCCGCAATACTTTCCGCTCAAGAGGGGTTACTATACCCGCATTACTTTTAATGACGACGCTATGATCGGCGTGCTTGAGGTGCTTCGCGATATTGCGGGAAAAGCGGACGATTATAAATTTGTCGATGAAGAGCGCCGGGCGAAAGCCGGCACGGCAGTCGCCAAGGGGATCGCGCTTATCCTGAAACTACAGGTTGATAGCGCGGAGAAGAAAACCGTTTGGGCGCAGCAGTATGACGAAGTGACGCTCGAACCCGCATGGGCGCGAAAATTTGAACCGCCGTGCCTGGCCAGCAGCGAAAGTGTCGGCATCGTGCGTTTCCTGATGCAGGAGAAGCGAACACCTGAGATCACCCGGGCAATAGATGCGGCGATAGAATGGTTTCGCCAGACACGGCTTACCGGCATTCGCTGGGTGCGAACAGACGGCCAGAACCGGATAGTTAAGAGTGCGGCCGCACCGCCGATCTGGGCAAGATTTTATGAACTGGACACGATGAAGCCGATATTTCTCGGGCGGGATTCGGTCATTAAATATGACGTGGCGGAAATAGAATCTGAGCGGCGCAACGGGTACGCGTGGTACGTTTTATCACCGAACGAACTTTTGGAAAAAGAATATCCAAAATGGAAGGCCGGCGGTAAATAAAACATGACCGGTAAACCTGGGAGCCAGAGGCTCTTGCCTGCAAGGCTGCTTGCAGCCTGAGAACACGGTTTTGGTGCGCGTGATCCGGATGCTTTTTGAACGCTGCGCGTTCATGCAGGCAAGATGCCTGCGCTCCCAGGGAAGCACGATCTTTCAGAATTAACGACGCTTATGCAAAACAGACGGGATTTTCTAAAAACTTTAATGATCGGAACGGCGGGCGCGGTAATCTTACCGCGAATCGCTTTTGGCCAAACGAAAGATGCCTGGGAAATCGCTTTCCCGCAGATCCTCGGGCGTATCAAGCCTCCGAAGTTTCGCAGGAAAGATTTTGTTATTACAAAATTCGGCGCCGAAGCGGGTACAAGCAACGATTCCACCAACGCTATCACCCGGGCGATCGACGCTTGCAGCAAAACTGGCGGCGGGCGTGTTGTCATACCGGCGGGCGAATTTTTGACCGGCGCAGTTCATCTGAAGTCGAACGTCAATCTCTATATCTCAAAAGGCGCGACGCTGAAATTCTCCACCGACAGCTCAAAATATCCGGTCGTGTTTACCCGCTGGGAAGGCATGGAATGCATGAATGTTTCGCCGTTCATCTACGCCTTTGAGCAAAACAATATCGCCATCACCGGCGAAGGCACGCTCGACGGCCAGAGCGATAATGAGCATTGGTGGCTGTGGCACGGTAATCCGAAATACGGTTGGAAAGAAGGCATGCCCAACCAAAAAGCGGCGCGCGCCAAACTTTACGATATGATGCAAAGAGGCGTGGCCGTAGAAGAGCGCGTTTTTGGCGAGGCCTCGCGTCTTAGGCCCAATTTCATTCAGCCTTACCGTTGTAAAAATGTGCTTATCGAGGGCGTCAAGATCATAAATTCGCCGATGTGGGAAGTTCACCCGGTGCTTTGCGAAAACGTCACGATACGAAAGTTACGGATCTCTTCGCACGGGCCGAATAACGACGGCTGCGATCCCGAATCGTGCAGGGATGTACTGATTGAGAATTGTTATTTCGATACCGGTGACGACTGCATCGCGATAAAGGCCGGACGTAATGAAGATGGCCGGCGCATCGGCGTCGCCACCGAAAATGTAATTATCCGTGATTGCGAAATGAAAGACGGCCATGGCGGTGTAACCATCGGAAGCGAGATCTCGGGCGGCGTGCGAAATGTCTTCGCGGAAAACTGCCGGATGGACAGCCCGAATCTGGACCACGCTCTGCGTGTCAAAAACAATGCGGCCCGCGGCGGACTGCTGGAAAATTTTTACTTTCGTAATATCACCATCGGCCAGGTCGCTCATGCCGCGATAACGATCGATTTTAACTACGAAGAAGGAGCGAAGGGAAAATTTACGCCCGTCATGCGAAATTTTGTCGTCGATAATTTGCAGAGCGGCAAGAGCCGGTATGGGGTGGACATACAGGGACTGGATAATGCTCCCGTATATGACGTGACGATCACAAACAGCGCTTTTAACAATGTGGCAAAAGGAAATGTGGTGAAAAATCTCAAAGGCTTAACGCTTGAGAATGTAAGGTTCAACGGCAATATTGCGGGTGAGCTGAAATTGATAGTTAGTTTTTTCAGATTGCCACTAGCTTTAGCTAGTGGATATTGAATGCAATTTTATTTAAAGCTTTAGCCCAACCCTAAAGATTTTATTTTGGCTAAATGCCGGATTTTCTAATTTATGACCCGAACCACTCGTCTTAGCTAGTGGCAATTTATAAGAAGTAAATCACGCGGTGTTCAGATAATGATAAAGCGCTTATTGTGATATTGCTTACATTCTTGGCTTACCATGTCGGCAGGGCCCAGCTCATGATCTATCTCGCAGGTGATTCGACCTGTGCGGCTAAATTGCCTGAGAAACGCCCGGAAACCGGCTGGGGCGAGATGCTGCAGCAATACTTCGACCCAGGCAGGGTGAAGATCGAAAATCACGCGCAAAACGGCCGCAGCACAAAGACGTTTATTTCCGAAGGCCGTTGGCAGGCGATCCTGGATAAACTACGACGCGGTGATTGGGTGTTTGTCGAGTTCGGCCACAATGACGAGTCGAAAGAAAAAGGCGAGCGATATACGCCGCCCCTTGCTTATCGCGCCAACCTCGTTCGTTTTATCGCGGATGTGAAAGCGAAAAAAGCTCATATCGTTCTGCTGACGCCGGTGATGCGGCGTAAATTTGATAAGGACGGCGTGTTTCTGGATACCCACGGCGAATATCCGGACATCGTTCGCAGTGTGGCGAAGGAACAAAAGGTGCCGCTTATCGATATGCATCGCAAGAGCGAGGCGGTGATAAAACGGTATGGGGCCGATGGTTCGCGGGCGCTGTTTTTGCAGCTTAAATCCGGCGAGAATGCGAACTATCCGAACGGCATCGAAGACAATACACACTTTCGCCCGGCGGGAGCCGAAGAGATGGCAAAGCTTGTGGTGGAAGGCATCCGCGAAGATAAACTGAAGCTGAAAAAATATTTGAAAAAGGCTAAGTAAGAAAAATCAGTTTAGCTATTAGCTAATAGCTGTCAGCTAACAGCCTATAAAAAATGACAATGAATTTACAAAAAAACATCATTTTTATCCTGCTCATTTTCGCCGGCGTACTATCAGCTTTTGCGCAACCCGGTCCGCTGTCAGAGCAAATGGCTGAGACTGCGATGAACCGCATTTGGATCGAGTCGCCAAACGGCAAAGGAATTCCACCGAAATGGATCTATGATTTCGGCGTTATTCTAAACGGCATGAAAACGAAGTGGAATGCCACCGGCGACCGTCGTTATTTCGATGTCATCAAACGCGGGGTGGATACATTCGTAAAAGAAGATGGCACGATCAAAACCTATACGGTCGAGGAATACAATATCGATCAGGTGCGAATGGGTTCGGCGGTTTTAATGCTCTATCGCGTCACCGGCGAGGCCAAATACAAAAAGGCCGCGGACCTAATTCGCTCGCAGCTGGGAGGACATCCCCGCACGAACGAGGGCGGCTTTTGGCACAAGAAAATTTACCCGTATCAGATGTGGCTCGACGGGCTCTATATGGGCGAGCCGTTTTACGCCGAGTACTCGCAGATTTTTGGCGAAAATAATTGGGATGACATCACCAACCAATTTATCTGGATGGAGCGCCACGTGCGCGACGATAAGACCGGCTTGCTCTATCACGGTGGGACGAATCGAAAAAAATGCCATGGGCGGACAAGGCGACAGGACGCGCGCCGATGTTTTGGGGTCGGGCGATGGGCTGGTACGCGATGGCGCTGGTAGACGTGCTCGATTATCTGCCGAAAGATCATCCGAAACGCGGTGAACTGATCGCGATTCTCAACCGCGAAATGACGGCGCTGGAAAAGGTGCAGGATAAACGCACCGGCCTCTGGTGGCTGATCCTCGATATGCCGGATAAGAAGGGGAATTACCTGGAAGCATCGGCGTCGTGCATGTTCATCTACGCCATGGCCAAAGGCGTGCGGATGGGTTATCTGCCTGCCCGCTTTATGACACCGGCAAATGCAGCGTGGAATGGTATTCAGAAAGAGTTTGTCGAGAGTAAAGATTCCGGAATTAACTTGCTCAAAACGATCGGCGGAGCGGGCCTCGGCGGCAATCCGTATCGTGACGGCACCTTTAACTATTACGTAAACGAAAAAATAGTGACCAACGATCCGAAAGGTGTGGGCAGCGTTCATTCTCGCCGCAGTAGAAATGGAAAACACGGGCAGAGTACCGTCTGGGCAAGACCGTTCTGCTTGACGACTATTTCAATCACGAGCTCAAAAAAGACGACACCAGTCGTAGCGGGCGCGAAATAACCTGGCATTACAAATGGGATGAAATGTCCAACGGCGGCTATTATTTGTGGGGCGATGTTTTTAATCGTTTGGGCGCGGGGACGGCGACGCTGTCTTCCGCCCCGACGGCAGCGAACCTTACCCGGGCGAATGTCTATATCATCGTCGACCCCGACACGGACAAAGAAACGTCAAAGCCGAATTTTATTTCCGCCGCTGATATCAAAGCGATCTCCGGTTGGGTAAAAAAAGGCGGCGTGCTGGTGTTGATGGCAAACGATACCGGCAACTGTGAGTTCACGCATCTCAATGAGTTGGCAAAAACTTTCGGTATCAGATTCAATGAGGACAGTTTGAATCGCGTGCAGGGAACGCAGTTCGAGCAGGGTAAGGTTTTGGTTGATTCGCCGAATGCGGTTTTTACCACCGCGAAAACTTTGTACCTGAAAGAAATTTCTTCTCTTTCCTTGAGCAAGCCGGCAACGCCGCTTCTTTCACAGAACGGCAAAGTTTTGATGGCAACCGCAAAATTCGGTAAAGGCACGGTTTTCGCCGTCGGCGATCCATGGCTTTATGACGAATATACGGACGGCCGCGAGCTGCCGGCGGAATACGAAAATTTCAAAGCAATGAATGATCTGAGCCGCTGGCTTTTGGCGCAGGTGAAAAAATAATGATTTGTAAGATGGTGTGTTTAGTGTGTTTCGTGTGATTCGTGGTTAATGTCCGGTACATCTAAATAATAAAAAACGGGATTAACCACGAATCACACGAAACGCGCGAAAAGACCGGCTAGATTCCGTGTTGCTATATAAAAATAAATCGATATGAAAACCTTACTGCCTATTGTCATTTTTGTTCTTTGTGTTTCGGCATCAGCGCAGACGCGCGGGCCTTCGACCGCGACCCGGCCCTTTGTCGTTAAGACAAAACAGCAGGTTGCCGATATTCAAAAAACGCTTGCCGGACAACCCGGAAATAAGAACGAAGACATCGTTGCCGCGAGCGGAATGCAGATGCGGGTCGCTGTTTTTCACGATGAGAAACGCGAAAACGATCTGGTCGAAGTTCACGATACTTCCGACGATATTTATTACGTGCTGAAAGGCACTGCCACCTTAATGCTGGGAGGCTCGCAGGTCGATGCGACGGAGATCTCGCCGGGCGAATGGCGGGCTAAGACGGCGACAGGCGGGCAAAAGGTGATCATTAAAAAAGGCGATCTGGTCATTGTGCCGCGCGGTACGCCGCATCAGCGCACTGTCACGGGAAAGGGCTTTTCCATGATATTGATCAAGGTCTTCGCCGGAGCGCAGCCCGCGAAATGAGCGCGTTATAAGAAAGGCGCAAAATTTTCGACAAGCAGGCGAACTTACGATAAAATAAGGCTAAAATTGCATAAAATGCCACGAAAGAACCCCGCCATTTTTAGTAATCTCAACTCCGAGAAAAACGGCACCACCGCCGAAGAGGTCGTGACGCGCCTGCGCGACATGATCCACAGGGGCGAATTGTCACCGGGCGACCGTCTTCCGCCGGAGCGCGACCTGGCCAAAATACTCGGGGTCAGCCGGCCGACCCTTCGGGCGGGTATCAGATCGCTGGCGACGGTAGGTATTTTGCAATCGCGCCAGGGTGCGGGAACTTTTGTCGCGGAGCGGGGCGAATCGCCGACGCTCGACAGCAGCCCGCTGCGAATGCTTTCGGCGCTTCACGGTTTTACCTCGGACGAAATGTTCGAGGCGCGCCTGGCTTTGGAAATGAGCATTGCGGGCCTGGCGGCCGAGCGCGCGACCAGCGAACAGATGACATTGATGGCCGAGGAGATCGCGGGAATGTACGCTTCGCTAAATGAACCGGAGCAGTATCTGGTCCACGACATGAAGTTTCACCAGACGATCGCGGCCGCATCCAATAACCGCATCCTCACGTCGCTGATGAACATGATCGCGACGATACTTTTTGACAACCGCAGCAAAACCGTAAAACGGGCAAAGGACCTGAAACAATCTGCCGAGCAGCACCACAATATCTATCGGGCGATGCGTGAGCGCGATCCGGAAGCGGCCCGCCGCGCGATGCATGACCATCTCATCGAAACTCAAAAAGCGCAGCGCCTTGAAGAACAGGAAGACGCCGCCGCTCTTAACGGCAGCAGTTCTGCGGACTGACGGTACTAGATGATCCGCGTCTATAGAACCGCTCTTCTTTGGGTCATCTTTGGGCTGGCCCTGTCTCCGGTTTGCATTTATTCCCAAACAAAGCGATCGTTCCTCATTTCCCCTAATATTTCCGGCGTATGGACCGCGGACAACGGCGACGGCACATACAAAAACCCGATCATCCACGCCGATTATTCCGACCCGGACGCGATCCGTGTGGGTGAAGATTTTTATATGACGGCATCGAGTTTTAACGCGGCGCCGGGATTGCCGATACTCCGTTCAAAAGATCTTGTTAACTGGCGGATCGTGGATCACGTTTTCCGCGAGCAGGCGCCGCGTGAAATTTTTGCCAGGCCTCAGCACGGCGGCGGCGTGTGGGCCCGTCGATACGTTTTCACGACGGCGAATTTTATATTTACTATGGCGACCCGGACTTTGGTATCTACATGACCAAGGCAAAAGATCCGGCGGGCCGGTGGTCGGAACCAAAGCTGATAAAAGAGGCGAAGGGTTGGATCGACCCGTGCCCCTTTTGGGATGACGACGGCAATGCTTATCTCGTCCACGCATTTGCCGGAAGCCGCGCGGGCATCAAGAGCATTCTGGTCGTCAACAGGATGAACGCCGACGGCACGCAGCTTTTGGACGACGGCGTGATGGTATTTGACGGGCACGATTCTGATCCCGACGGTCGAGGGGCCGAAATTTTATAAGCTTAACGGTTACTATTACATACTGGCACCGGCCGGCGGCGTGGCAACGGGCTGGCAGCTGGCGCTCAGGTCTAAACAGATCTACGGCCCTTATGAAAAAAAGATAGTACTGGCCCAGGGAAATTCGGCGACGGGCGGCCCGCATCAGGGCGCCCTGGTCGATACACCGGCGGGCGAATGGTGGTTTCTGCATTTTCAGGACAAAGGCGCTTATGGCCGCGTGATTCATCTTCAACCTGCCAGTCTGGAAAAACGGATTCCCGGTCATCGGCTCTGACGCGGACGGCGACGGGACGGGCGAGCCGGTCACGAGATATAAGAAGCCGAATGTCGGGAAGACCTGGCCGGTTGAAACACCAGCGGATTCAGATGAGTTTGACGGCAGCAGCATCGGCCTTCAGTGGCAATGGCACGCCAACCCGAAAGCCGAATGGGCGTTTCCTTTCCCGCAAAGAGGCGTGCTGCGAATGAGCTCCGCGCAATTGCCGGATTGGTACAAAAATCTTTGGGACCTGCCGAATCTGCTTTTGCAAAAGTTTCCCGCCGAGCGTTTCACGGCAACCGCGAAGGTTAGACTGGAACCCCGGTTTGAAGGTGAAAAATTCGGCCTGGTTATTATGGGGCTGGATTATTCCTATCTGGGAGTGACTTACCGGAACGGCAAACTTTATCTCGCGCAGGCAACGGCAAAAAACGCCGATACGGGAACTGCTGAAAAGGAAAGCCCGCCGCAGCCTATCGCCGCAAATGAATTTTACCTGCGCGTCAGGGTCGTCGAAGGCGCAATATGCCGGTTTAGTTTCAGCACCGATGGGAAAGTTTTTCAAAATATCGGCGAAGCATTCCAGGCGCGCGAAGGCCGTTGGATAGGCGCCAAAATCGGCTTCTTCTTCATTCGCCCCGGTAAATTCAATGACGCCGGATCAGTCGATATCGATTGGTTTCGTTTTGAACGAGTAATCAAATTAAATCAAGAAACCGGTAGCAGTTTTAGAGGAGAGCGGAAGTCTATTTAACGGTTTAGAGTTCAAACTTTAGTTTGTTCTTATCATCCAAAATAAGACAAGCTAAAGCTTGAACTCTAAACCGTGTTTATTTTATAAACTATTCATAATTAATATTCGCAGGCTCGAGCTTTGGCGCCAATAAATGAATTATAAGCAATGCGATCAGGTAAGCCGAAGCCGCGATGATAAAGATCGGCACGTAGCTGCCCGTCTTGTAGAGTATCCAACCGACCAGCGGCGAGATCACCATCCCGCCCACCGCGCCCATCATCCCGCCGATCCCGACCACGGAACCGACCGCCTGTTTTGGAAACATATCGGACGCGATGGTAAAAATATTCGCCGACCAGCCCTGGTGGGCCGCCGCGGCGATGCCGATCAAAATGACGGCGATCCACAGGCTGGACGTGATCGAGGCAAAAACTATCGGCACGACAGCCAGGGCACAAATGAGCATCGCGAATTTGCGGCTGCGGTTTATCGTCCAGCCGCGTTTGATCAACTTTGAAGAGATATACCCGCCGCCGATGCTGCCGACATCGGCAATGATATAAATGATCGCCATCGGAATACCGAAATTCTTAAGATCGAAGCCGTGTTTTTTGTTGAGAAAATCAGGCAGCCAAAACAGGTATACCCACCAGATCGGGTCGGTCAGGAATTTCCCGATGGCGAAAGCCCATGTTTGCCGGTGAGGAAAGAGCCGCCGCCAGGGTATTTTCGCCGTCGGCTCGACCGGATCACTCTGAATATATGCCAGTTCGCAGCCGACAGTCGCGTGTGTTCCTCGGGCCGTTTATAAATAAGCAGCCAAAAGAAGAGCCAGATAAAACCGATGACGCCGGTAAAAATAAATGCCTCGAACCAGCCCCAGGCGAGCACGATCACCGGCACGAGCAGCGGCGTGGCAAGGGCGCCGACATTGGTGCCGGCATTGAAAATACCGGTGGCCAGCGCGCGTTCTTTTTTCGGGAACCACTCCGCCACGGTTTTGATCGAGGCGGGAAAATTCCCGGCCTCACCCAGCCCCAGCACAAAACGCGCGACCATGAATCCGATCACCGAGACCGACAAGGTAAATGTCCAGGGGGCCGCGCCAAAGAGCGAGCTGATCCCGTTAAACGCTGACACCACCGCGGCCACGATAGGTGCGACGACCGGGGATGAAATTGTTCCGATCGAGATCGCCCACGCATGTGCGATAGCCGCCACGCCCCAGACCATGATGGCCAGAGCAAAACCTTTCTTGGTGCCGATCCTGTCCATCAGCTTGCCGACAAAAAGCAGCCCGATGGCGTAAGCGGTCTGAAAGGAAAACACGATCCAGCTGTAATCGAGCTCCGTCCAGCCGAATTCGCCGGCCAGCGTCGGCTTAAGAATGCTGATCACCTGGCGGTCAATGTAATTGACGGTAGCCGCGAAAAAAAGCAGCGAGCAGATCGCCCAACGGAAATTGCCGACACGCGCGGGCGTTTTTTCCTCCATGGCAGCGATAACAGCGCCGGTAGCGGTCGATGCCGATTCCTCCGGAGGCGAAACCTCAGAGAGGGATTTTGGCTCTTCAAATTCTTCGACGATCTCGTTTATATCGCCCATTCAGTTTTGGCTCCTATAAAGACAATATTCCCGGTGAAAAATATTCACGGCCTTGTATGGTATTTGCGATCTGCGGAAAATCCGGCGACGTGGTAATAACTTCGATACCATCGGCTCCATCCGCCCCATCCACTGCTGTAATGCATGTTTCTTCAACCTTGGTTCCCGTGATCGACGGGTTCCATGCAAAGGCCTGGCCCGGCCGCACAACTTCCGCGCTTCGCGGGTGCGCGACCCACTCGCGCGTTTTGTACCCGGCGGCACCGCCCTGATGATGGCGGTTTATTTCGTCAGCGAAACCTTTTTTTGAGTAAGCGTTTGCCGCTGCCGCGTAAAGCTCGGCCCCTGTTGCTCCGCTTCGGGTTGCATCGAGCAGGTGAGCGTTGACATAGGCGGCGGCTTCGGTCTTTATTTTCAGTTCGCCCGGCACATTGCTCGCCTGGATCATTCGGCTGAGGCTGACGATGAGCCCTTGGCGCTTGGCACAGGTAACCAGCAAAAGCGTTTTCTTCCAACGATTTACGGTCGGAAGCGGATGGCGAAACTGTGAAATTCTTTCGTCCGCCGCAACCAGCGTTACCACCGAGACCATCCCACCCAAAGCCAGTTCATGCCGCATCTTTTCGGCGATCTCAAGCTCTGTTTCACCTTGATCTAACTTGTCAATAACTCTTCTTACAGCCGCTCCCGCGTCACGGCCCAGCAAACGATAGCGGTCGATTTCGTGGCTCGTTAGAGAGTAGCGGCAGGCGGCGATCTTGTTTTCTATCATTGGTGCTGCCGGGTCGAGCGGGATATCCGTCGCGATCGATGCTCCCTTTTCCAGCAACTGTTTAGCTTTCTCTATTACAAAACTGCCGTTCGCTTTTTCGTCCTGCCATGAATACTCAAGCGGCTCGAAATCGGCACCCAGGATTTCCGGGGGAACTTCTTCCGAAAGCATCCGCGTCATTTCAATATTGTTCGCGACCACAAACCGCTTGCCGTCCCGTGTTACCAAGAGCGATGCCGCACCATTTTCGCGGCTCGCGTCTATGCCATTAGATCCGCCGCCGGTAAGCCATGCGAAATTGTGCTGAGAATTAAGCAGCACTGCGCCGATATTTTCGCGTTCAAGTAATTCGACAAGCCGTCCGGTTTTTTCTTCGAGCTCTTCATTCATAGGGTGCGTTTATTGGTTCACACCGCTCGCCAAAAATCCGCCGTCTACTACCAAAACTTCGCCGGTCACGTAACTTGCCGCTTCAGACGCCAGAAATACAGCGGCGCCGGCAAGCTCTTCGACATTGCCAAAACGCCCCATCGGCGTGCGAGTTAAAAACTCCCGGCCGCGAGGTGTTTCGTCAAGCAGTTTTTCATTTAGTGCCGTGCGGAAAACACCGGGCGCGATCGCGTTCACATTTACTCCGTGACGTGCCCATTCGATCGCGAGTGATTTTGTCAGCGATGCGACCGCCGCTTTGCTGGCGGAATAGGCTGCGACTTCAAATAGCGAAACAAATGTGGAGAGGGAAGCGATATTGACGATCCGGCCATAGCCGTTTCCGATCATGTGCCGGCCAAATACCTGACACGAACGCAGCGTTCCGGTCAGATTCGTTTCGAGAATGGAATTCCATGTCTCGTCATCCAGATCCAGGCTTGGTTCACGTTTTGTCCGGCCCGCTGAATTTACAAGAATATCGACTTTGCCAAAAGCGTTGACGCATTCGTTCAGCAGGTTATCGAGTGACGGCTTGTCCAGCACATCAGATATCACGCGGAGCGTTTTGCGCCCGATCGCCTCGATCTCGGCGGCAGTAGTTTCCACCTGCTCGGTCCTTCGCGATGAACAAACAACATCAGCCCCGGCCTCAGCCAGGCCGTGAGCGATCGCCCGCCCGATGCCTGAAGTGCCCCCGATAACGACGGCTGTGCGGCCGTCCAGATCCAATTTGGAATAGCTCATAAAATCAAAGATTAGAAATTGGGCAATGACTCTATTTTTACAAAGGTATGACCATTTTAGTTCTTTTGCTGCTCATTTGCCTAATGTAAAATCAGATCGTAAAACCCGTAAACAGCTTGACATCGCCCATACTTACCCAAAAATTCCACAATATCAAGGTGTATTTTAAACATTCCGGAAATTATACTTGATTTTAATTGGTTTAACCAATTAAAATGTTAGACTATAGAGATTCGAAAGACATAAGAGTGAAAACGTCCTCAAAAAAGATAGTAGACCGTCGTGTCAGTGGAAACAACATCTGGCTGGGTTTTCCGGACGCCCCTAAAAAAGCTGCAAGCGTGGCGGCGCCCGGACGGGAATTTAGCTGCAACGTTCTCGAAACGGAGGACGCGGTGGGAAGGGCGATGTTTGACGAACTGGTAGCTTATGCCGGCGAGACACCCGGCGATATCACTATCATCCTGCTTGGCGGCCGCGGAGCACAGGCGATGTATCGGCTTATTAATACACTCGCCGAAACCGATGAGATCGATGGCCTGCTCGGCCGGCTGCACGTATTTACGCAGGACGCCCTGGCGCCGATGCGGATGGCGAACGGGCTCAGCTTTGTACGCGATTTTGAGCGGCTGCTGGGGGAAGACTTTTTCGCGAAGATGAAAAGCTTTACGCCGATGCTGACCGACTACCAAGGCTGCGACGGACGATCTGGAAAGTGCATTCACAGGTTATCTGGAAAAACTGAAGGTCACTCGGCGGCATCGATATCTTTTTTCTCGGGCTCGGCCCGGAGGCCGAAGCGGCGTCGCATCTTTGTTATATCAAGCCCGGCTGCGGCGCGACGTTTTCAGACTTTGCCGGAATCATTCCGATCTAGCCCAAGCATTCTCGAACATCATATCACCAAATTTAAGGTCGGTGGCAGTGACGTTTCCGAGGCGGACGAAGCGGAATGCCGGAACGCGACCTATATTCTGACACTCGGCCCGGCGGCGATTCTGGGTGCAAAAAGGATCGTGCAGTCGATCGTGGACGCATCGACCGCGCCGGCAAAGCGCGAAAGTTTTAAGCGAATGACTCGAAACCGAACTTTCCGACAGACGCGGCGAACTGCAGAAACAGCTTGATGAGAATCCCGGGCTTCTGGATTCAGTTTGCACCAGAATGTGAGGTCGTACGTTTTGCCGGATCTTTTGGGTAACATTTTATGGCGGATACTTTATATAGAAACGGCCGTACCCGATCAGCGATTACGCGATCATCGTCAATCCCGACGACAACGTCGCCGTGGTCAAGAACGAGACGTCGCGCGGGCTGGCTCTGACGCTGCCATTCGGAGATACGGTCGATCGTTAAAGACATGCCGTGCCGCCCGGGCACCGGTTTGCCACGCAGCGATATACCCGGCGGGCGAGTTTGTTCGCCAGTACGGCCAGCCGATCGGCACATCGCTCGGAATCGAAAAAGGCGAGTGGATCACCCACGACAATATGACGGACGATGTGCCGGTTGTGCGCGATCTGCCCGAGGACCTGCACACTCCTGCGCCCGGATTATTTCGCCTCGAGACGAGATCGCGACCTTCATGGGATTTCGCCGGCCGGACGGCCGCGTCGGGACGCGGAATTTTGTGCTGATCGTGCCGACCTCGATGTGCGCGAGCCACGAGGCGACGCAGATCTCGATGATGTCGGAGTTCATGCATTACAGCCGCGAAAAATTCCCGAATGTCGATGGCGTCGTCGCGATCCCGCACAACAAAGGCTGCGGCTGCCAGGACGGCTCGACGCTTGATGTGATGATGCGCACGCTGTCGAATTATGCCGATCATCCGAATGTCGGCGGCGTGATTCTGATCGACCTCGGCTGCGAAAAAACGAATCTTTCATTCGTCGAAAAATATCTGACAAAACGCGAAAAGCCGATCGAGAAACCGGTCTTCAAGATCGGCATCCAGGACGTCGGCGGCACGCAGGCGGCGATCGAGATCGGCCTGAAAGAGGTTGAAAAGATGCTGCCGGAAGTGAACAGATGCGTCCGCGAAGAATTTCCGGTCAGCGAACTGGTGCTGGGCGTAAAATGCGGCAGCTCCGATGGGTTTTCCGGCATCTCGGCCAACCCATCGCTCGGCTATGCTCCGACCTGCTGGTGCGCAGCGGCGGCACCGTTCTGCTCACCGAGGTGCCGGAATTTTGCGGCGCCGAACATATTCTGGCGAACCGCGCGAAAGATTCGGAGACCGGCCGCAAGATCTATGCGCTGGTCGATTGGTATAAGGATTACGCGTCGAAATTCGGCGGCGTGCTCAGTCAAAACCCGAGCACCGGCAATAAGGCCGGCGGGCTGCTGAACATCACGATCAAATCGCTCGGGGCGATCGTTAAAGCCGGAACGACCCGGATCGAAGATTGCGTCGAGTATGCCGAAACGCCGACGAATCCGCGGCATCAATCTGATGCAGGGGCCGGGCTACGACCAGGAATCGACGCCGGGACTCGTTGCCGCCGGGGCGACGGCGATTATTTTTACGACCGGCAACGGCACGACGATCGGCAATGCCATCGCGCCTGTCATCAAGCTCGCTTCCAATAACAGCGTGTTTGAACGAATGTCACAGGACCTGGATATTTCCGCCGGAAATGTGATCGAAGGAACCGAAAGCATCGCGGAAGTCGGCACGCGGCTTTTCGAACATCTGCGGAAAGTGGCGAGCGGCGAGATCGCGGCCAAAGCCGAGATTCTGAAACATCGCGAGTTTCAATTCTGGGCGGAACAAACCGTTTCGCTTTGATATTAGTTTTGCCTATAAAGTTACCATTGACGATTAAGAGCTGTTAGCTGACAGCTATTAGCTTATAGCCGGATGTTTTTTCCACGCGCGAATGCGCAAACTCAAACAAGTATGCAAACACAGACAAAATTAGAAAATATTGATCCCGCAACCTGCGTCGTTAAGGGAACGCATCAGCTCAAAGGGAGAAATATTTCCGTCAAACCCGGCGAGACGGCGTCGCGAAATCTTTTTTACGGCCGGATTATTCTCGAACCCGGCGACGCGCCCATCGCCTTTGATAACGGATCGCACGAAACCGGGCTGATCTGTTTGAACGGTTCGGGAAATGTTACGACCGGCGGGCAAACATTTGCGATGAACCGCTATGACGCGCTCTATGTGCCGCGCGATTCCAATATAACGGCCGCCAGTGAGACCGGGTTTGATCTCGCCGAACTTTCGTCACCGGTCGAGAAGAAATATCCGCTGCAGTTTGTCGCGTTTAGTGATGTGCGCGAGGATCCGGCGCTTCATTTTATGGCCGGCAAACCGCCCGCCGAACGCGATCTGAATATACTGCTCGGAAAAAACGTCGAGGCCGGGCGCATCATGGCCGGTGTCACGTTTTCGACGGATGGCAATTGGACCTCATTTCCGCCGCATGAGCATCAGGATATGCTCGAAGAAGCATATCTCTACATCGATATGCCCGCGCCGCAATGGGGAATTCAAATGGTATACACAAACCTCGAAGAGCCTGAGCTGGTTCAGGTTGTTCACGAAGGCGACGTTGTGATAATGCCGCAAGGTTACCACCCGAATGTTGCCGCGCCGGGAAGCTCGATCAAATTTTTATGGATGATGGCCGCAAATCGCGAGGGCGATGACCGCCAGTTTGGCGTGGTGAATGTCCAACCGGAATATGCCGCGGGCGGTTCGGGTTTAGAAGCGTCGCGCAAATGATCCTTGATAAATTCAAACTCGACGGCAAAACAGCGCTGGTAACCGGTTCCGCGCGCGGTATCGGAAAGGCGATCGCGATCGCGTTGGCAGAAGCCGGCGCCGATGTCGCCTGCCATTGCCGAAATGAAGGTGGCGATGGTGGCGCGGGGGAAACGCTGGCGGCGATCACGGAGCTTGGCCGCCGCGCGTTTTCGGTTGCAGGGGATATGTCTGAGAAAGACACGCCGGGGAAAGTGGTCGAAGCGGTCATTGCAGAATTTGGCCGCATCGACGTCCTGATAAATAACGCCGGGATGATCCGCCGAACACCGGCAGTTGATCTTTCCGAGGAAGACTGGTCAGCGGTCATCGAGGTCAATCTCTCCAGCGTCTTTCGCATGTCACAGGCTGCCGGGCGGCATATGATCCGCCAAGGCTCAGGCAAGATCGTGAATATCGCTTCATTGCTTTCGTTTCAGGGCGGCATCACTGTTCCGGCTTATACGGCTTCCAAATCAGGCGTCGCCGGTGTGACCAAAGCGCTTGCCAACGAATGGGCAAAACTGGGCGTGAACGTAAACGCCATCGCCCCCGGCTACATGGTTACCGATAACACGGCCGCACTTCGTGCCGACGAAACGCGCAACCGCCAGATACTCGAACGCATTCCCGCCGGACGGTGGGGTACGCCCGATGAGCTTACCGGGGCCACGGTCTTCCTTTCATCGGCGGCCAGCGACTACATGCAAGGGCACATACTGGTGGTGGACGGCGGATGGATGGCGCGTTGAGTGAAGAATTGTTAATTGTACATTGTTCATTATTAATTGGTTTTTCAGGGATTCTCCGAAAAATAATGAACAATGTACAATTAATAATTAACAATTTAATTCGTGTTTGCCGAAGTGAATTTTCACTTCGGAGGCAAAGCAAATAAAAACAAAAAAGCGAAATGTTGAAGATCAAATCAAAAGATACTTGTAAGTGGGACATCGTCAGCCTGGGCGAAGTGATGCTCCGGCTCGATCCGGGAGACAAGCGGATACACACCACCCGCTCCTTCGACATATGGGAAGGCGGGGGCGAGTACAACGTCGCGCGCGGATTAAAACGCTGTTTCGGTTTGGACGCGGCGGTCGTCACGGCATTCGCGGACAATCCGGTTGGCCGGCTTGTCCAGGACCTTATCTATCAGGGCGGCGTCGATCAGTCACACGTAAAATGGGTCAAGTATGACGGCGTCGGCCGCACGGTGCGAAACGGGATGAATTTTACCGAACGCGGCTTTGGCGTACGCGCGGCGTTGGGGTGTTCGGATCGCGGCAACACGGCCGTCTCGCAGCTTAAGAAAGGCGATATCGATTGGGAAAAAATATTCGGCGAAGAGGGCGCGCGGTGGTTTCATACCGGCGGAATTTTTTGCGCCCTTTCCGAATCCACGCCTGAAGTCGCCAGGGAGGCGATGGAGACGGCAAAAAAACACGGCACCATCATCTCTTATGATCTCAACTTTCGCGACTCGCTCTGGAGATCGATCGGCGGGCCGGCCAAAGCCCAGGAAGTGAATCGCGAGCTCGGCCGCTATGTTGATGTGATGATCGGCAACGAGGAAGATTTTACCGCCTGTCTCGGTTACGAAGTAGAAGGCCAGGATGAAAACCACTCCAAGCTCGACATTGTAAATTTTGAAAAGATGATCAGGCGGGCCGTTGCCGATTTTCCAAATTTCGCGGTTGCCGCGACGACCTTGAGAAACGCAAAGACCGCGACCGTCAACGATTGGGGAGCGGTTTGTTTTACTAACGGCGAACTATTTCAGGCACCTTTGCGAGAGAATCTGGAAATATTTGACCGCGTCGGCGGCGGCGATTCATTTGCGTCGGGTTTGATCTATGGTTTTTTAAGCGGCGAGTCTCCGCAGTACGCGGTAAATTGCGGGGCGGCCCATGGAGCGCTGGCGATGACCACGCCGGGCGATACCACGATGGCGAGTTTCGCGGATGTGCAGCGCGTAATGAAAGGCGGCGGCGCCCGCGTGGCCAGATAAAATCAAAATAAACAGCGGAATTTTTATAGCGCAAAGCAAACAAAAGCAAAAAGAAAATAAAAAGATGAGCCGAACAGACATTGTAAATACTATTGAAGAGTTGGGTTTGATCCCGGTGGTTCGCGCGGCCTCGGCGGATGAGGCGATGCGCGCGATCGATGCGATAAAAGCAGGCGGGATCTCCGTTCTCGAAATAACGATGACCGTTCCCGGCGCGGTCGGGGTCATTGAGGAAGTAGTAAAACGATACGGCTCGGATGCGACGGTCGGCGCCGGTACGGTGCTTGATCCGGAAACCGCGCGTGTCTGCATCCTTGCGGGGGCGCAGTTTGTCGTAAGCCCGGCGCTAAATGTTGACACGATCGCTATCTGCCGCCGTTATGGAGTTCCCATCATACCCGGAGCTCTCACGCCGACTGAGGTCGTGACGGCCTGGACCGCCGGTGCTGACTTTGTAAAAATATTTCCCGCGGGCTCGGTTGGCGGAGCAAGCTATATCAAGAATCTCAAAGGGCCGCTGCCCCAGATCAAGTTCATCCCGACCGGAGGAGTTTCGCTAAAAACCGCCGCTGACTTTATCAAGGCCGGGGCCAGCGCCCTTGGTGTCGGAACCGACCTGGTCGACGTAAAAGCTATCCGCGCGGGCGAAGCTCACGTCATTACGGAACGAGCGAAACAGTTTATCGAGATAATACGCGAAGCACGCGCGGCGTAGCGGCGTTTAGATCTTCGAGACTCCAGGCCAAAATAAAAAAGCCTGCTCTTTACTGAAGCAGGCTTTTCTACTGATCAAATTAGCTGCAGATAAGAAGCGAACTTACAACCCTTCGGTTAGCGGAAAATGAGAATAGTAGTTCTCCCCGTATCAACGCGTCTCATCTTAATGGTGTTGAGGCGGAGCAGCCTGACAGCCCGCTGGATAATTTGCTAAAGGCACAACACGAACGAGCTGCATCATGCCCCGGTCCTCGTGCGCGAGAATGTGGCAGTGAAGCACATAAGTCCCGGTAAAATCAAGATAAGTCTGCCGGATAACGATCCTGCCGGGAGTGATCTGTGTACCGTCCGAACTGATTTTAGCTGCCGGCACCGCGATCACATCCTGCCAGATGAAGTTGTCCTTCGGTTCATAAGCCGGGGCATATTGGCCCACTGCCGTCGGGGTTTCAACTCGGATCACCTGAAACGGATTGATGTGAATGTGGAACGGATGGGCAATAACCGACGTATAATTCTCGAGCACCCAATCCTGCAAACCATCGAGCGGCATACACTGGTCGACTATCGGCCCGCTTTCACCAAACTGTTTACCGCTGATCATAAAGTGCGGCGCGGCCGGCGGCACCGCCGTCGTCGGCCCGGGGCCGGTTCTGCCTGCTTCCCACTGGAATTGCACGGGTGAATTGGGATTTGGAATGTCCTTCGGACCCGGCTTGGGCAGGTCGAGCAGGAACTTTGGCATCTCGGCCCAGGTTGTGGGAAAGGACACGGCCGGAGTAACCGCGCTGCCTTCGACCTTGACAAAGAAAAGGGTCACTCCGCCGGATGTAAATGGCACAGTACCGGTCTGAAGCGGAGCCTGGACCAATAGATCGGCACGATTGCCGCCCGCTAAAACGAGACCGGCACTCGATGCGGTGCCGTTGAGATACGGTTGTCCGGCATAGTTGTCCGGGCTAAACTGTACGCCGTCCTGCGCGGTCTGGACAATTTTGAACGTCGCGGCCCCGAACACCCCGGTGGCGGTAGTTCCGGCCTTAATTACCCCGTTCCCATTTCCCTCGGTTGCGTTCACCATACGCCAGAGCTGAACTTCGCCGGGTTTCATAGTAATGGTCGGGGTGAGCAGGCCGTTGACAACCACTTGCTTACTGCCTTTAGCGCCGCCTTGCGGGTTCCTTTCGAGATTCGACGTCGGGTCGAATTGCTGAAAGACGAAGATCTTTTCATGATCTCCGTAAGCCGCGCCCCACCCGAAGGATTTGCGGATGAAGTGATCGTAACCGCCTTCCTGACTGGACTCTATGACGAAAGCCCCCGCGAGTCCGTTGCGCATGTGGAGTGAAGTCGAGCCGTGTTTGTGCGCGTGATACCAATGGGTGCCGGGCGCCTGACCGGCCTTATAATTGCCCGAGCTATAGTCCGGGATGTCGAAGAAGTTGGGAAACGCGCCTATGAAATACTGCGGCCACTCACCAGCCGCGATCTGTTCATCATTTGCCTTCGACATGGACTCAGGCGGGCGCAGGTTGTTCTTCATCGCCTTTGCCATGTCCACGGCATCACGCTTCTTGACCATCGCTATCTGCGCTTTACGGAATGCCAGCGGCAGGTCGGCCCAATTTTGCGGGATCGTGCCGGAGTTATAGATCTGGTTAAAAACGGACGTCCAGTCAGGCTGCCTGGGTTCGGGCAGCACCTGGACCAGCACATTATCACCTAACCCATCGGGGCTGGTGTGGGTGCCGTGAAAATGGATGTTGGCGGTGTTGGAACCGTGAAAGCAATTCGGGTAAATATCGTCTGCCGGGTACGGGAACTTGCCATTGGCAACAGGCAAACCGGCCTGGTCGCAGCCAAGGTCAGAGAACGGCGGTTTATCTTTGCCTGTGACGTAAGTGTATGGAAACTGATTCTCATCGACCTTATTAAGGAACGTCAACTGCACCTGATCTCCGAGACGAGCGCGCAAGGTCGGGCCGGGACCGACAGCAGTACCCGGAACGAGAGGAGTGTTAGGATAGTGTCCGCGAAACTGCCGATACTGCTCCGTCTTTAAGCCGGGCACCGAAAACGAGCCGTTGATGATCTCCATGGTCCCCCTCAGCCGCTTCTTCGCCGGGTCGGAGGCCAGCTCAGGCGGATTTACGAATGCGGGACTTCCCAGCTGAGCTTCGACCGGAGGCGTAGTTACAAATGGGAATTGCAGCAGCGCGGTAACTACGATTACGGCGACGATCGTTACCATCGTAATGATGCGTGCGGTACGGCTATTCTTAAATACTCTACTATTAGCTGTTTTCATATAAATCCTCTTTCCTTTTGCTGGGGGACCTATAAGGCCGCACGCGTTTTCAATTCACTACCATCGTATACTGAACTTGCTGGAGATTCTCTCCCATTCCGTCGTCCACCGTGAAGGTGAAAGTATAGGTGCCGGACAGTGTCGGTGTACCACTCACGAATACCCCTGTGTTGTCTGTCGTTGGGGTCAACTGGAGTCCCGGCCCGATGCCGGAGCCGCTTTGCGGTACAAGCCCTTCAACCTCAAACAACTGGCCGGAGATTTGATAGGGAGACATTCCTCCCTGTACCACCTGCTGCGAAGCGATCGGCCGGCCGCTGACTGCCGGGTTCAAGGTTGTGTTGGCGGCGGCAAGCTGAGCGAAAATATTGATGATCCCCTGCTCATTGGTGTGCCCCGGGATCTGGCACTGGTAAATTACCTGGGTCAGGGTAGCCGTCGGGTCGGGTTGGCATTGGCTTGATGGAGCCGATGGCGCCGGTCCGAGTTGATTAGAGGCAATTGTGGGCCAATGCGCCTCTGTAGGGTCAAGATTGATAAAAAACACGTTCTCGCTGCTATTGACCGATACGGTTTCGAATTCGACGTTATTGTTGCTGTCTCTCGTTATTTTAATGCGTTGCATAGAGTTTCCTGTCGAGTTGAAGATTTTCTCGTCTTTATGGTTTGGGCCGCGGAGCATTTGAGGCAGCTGAATCAGCGCCCATTACAAGAGATCGGTTTTTCCGCCAAGAAAGACTCGAAAACTTCAAGTCTTCGGTCTTGCATTTATCCGGCTGCTCCGTGCCTCGTAAACCAAATGCCGACTTCCCAACCGCGATATGGGAAGATCCAGATCCGGGCTAAACCTCGTAATAATATCAGGATGCAGGATGATGATAAGAGTTCTGACACCGAGTGCTAAGGCGTCTCAAACATTCCTTGCTACATATCAAACACTAATTTTTAAATTTGACTAGCACATTCTATTGCTATTGCGGACTCGATGTCAACATACTAGCAAAAATGCTGTCGGTGCCGGCATTTAACGGCTGCGCCGTCCGATGTGCGGAAAGGCTTGCCTTTCCGGGAGTCGCGCCCTATGAAATTGGAAGCTCAGCCTCCGCGAAATAAATATATTCAAGCTTGCTCCTTTTGATTTTACCCATAAATGAAACCGATGACTATCGTGATGAGGTCAGAACCGGGAGCGGTAGCGACTGGGTTTCTTTTTAATGATTAGTGTGCCCGTTAGTTATCTCTTAAATTAATCACTGATCGTTCACCGTTATAAATTAATAAGAGACCCGGTCGCTACGGCTCCCCGGTTCTGACCTCTTTCTCTGCTTGCTCTCTTCAAATCCCATTCAAAATCGACGCGAAAATCCTGATTACCTCGAATCTCTTAACGACTACATTTTCCGGCTGAGCTATGCTTTCAGGTGGCCTGAGATCCGGAGAAGAGCGGCACGTACCTGAATTTCCCGATCTCAATGTTCTTTTTTAATTTAATCAATTGATTTGTGAATTTTACGTAATTTCTGGAACATTTTTGGAACAGGGTGTTCACTTGTGCTCACTGGAACAGGTGAACACTTCCGTCCTCCGCTCACGCGGATCTTAGATCCTGAACCGTTAACCGGCTGAAGCCGGCGCAATTAATGACTTTAGAGACAAAGCTCATAATAATAATATTTGTCACAAAAGGCTGTCGCGCGGCCCGCACTCTTCCCTTAAGGTCAAAAATTGAACTTTACCGCCAATTGGATCAGGCGCGGATTGCTGCTCGTCGAAAGGATCCTGCCAAAATCGCCCGGATCGCCGGTGATCTGCCCGGTGACGGCGTCTACCGAGACGGCCGGAACGGCGCTTAGATTACTGATCGGGTTTGTAAAGTTGGCGATATTGAAGATGTTAAAAAACTCGGCGCGCAGCTCAATGTTTTTCGCTTCGCTGATGGGAAATCGCCTTATGACAGCAAGGTCCACATTCTTTTGTCCCGGCCCGCGAAGGACATTGCGGCCGACGTTGCCAAAGTCCGTTCCCGCTGCACCCGCCGTCGCCGTCCCGTTTGAACTCGGAATTATCCGGCCCTGCAAAACAACAGGACGGGCAAATGCGGACGGATTGAAGAAATATCCGGCCGGTACGTTGTGGGTCGCGGTACTAACCGTTGCGCCCGGCGCCCAGCTTGGCCGCATGAGCCCGTTATTGCCGCCGCTCAAACCGTAAAAAGAACCAGCCCCGCCGTCAACTATATCGATCGGTAAGCCGGACATAACCGTCACGATCCCTGCCAATTGCCAGTTGGAGAATACCCATCTCGCGGCAGTTGACCGGGCGGCAAAACCGGAGGGACGCGGCAGATCCCATAAATAGCTAAAGGCAAAACGATGGGTCCGGTCAAAATCCGATACGCCCCTATTGGCGCGGTTATTTGTCTGGTCGCCGGCGATATTGATCGTATCTCGGGCCTCTCCGGTACTGTCGCTGCCGCCTGAGGCGTTGTCGAGTGATTTGCCGTAGGTATATGAGGCGAGAAATTGCAGCCCCTTCGAAAAACGCCGGGTCAAACTTAGCTGCATCGAGTTGTAGCCGGATTGGGCCGTCGACTGGATCTGCAGAAAATTTCCCACCGCGACACCTTGAAAGGGCGCGCGCGCTGCGACATTAGCGGGCGTGTTTGTAGTGATGACCTGCCCGGTTACCGCGTTTGTGATCGGGTTCTGCGGGCTGGCGAGCCGCGCCTGATTGATGGCAATGCTGCGGATCAGGTTGATTCCGCGCGATCCTACGTAAGCTGCTTCTAACAAAAGGTCTTTGCTCAGAGAATATTGAACGCCGCCATTATACTGTTGAATATAAGCCGTCCGAAGGCCGCGGTCGAATACCTGACCGGTCAGATCAACGCCCGTCACGATCGCCGGAAATTGACCCTGCGACGGCAGTGGAAAAAACGGCGTCGACAGTGGAACCACCGCGCCCGTTGGACTGCGGCGAATGGTGTATATGGGTGGAGCGTTGATAGAGCTTCCGATATAGGCATTTGATGGCCGCGAAAAATAAATACCGTAGCCGCCGCGCGCGACAAGGCGGCCTGTTTTTAATACCGAGTAGGCAAACCCGACCCGCGGGCCAAAGTTGTTTTTATCGATGCCTGTCAGGATCCGCTTGCCGACATTGGGAACCTCCGCCAGATCGTATTGGGGAATTACATTCCCGGCTTGTACAAATCCGCCGATCGGCGGTCCGACCGGGTTTCCGCTGCCGTCGACCGCCATCCTCGGCCTGTAAAGCGCGGGATCGAACGTCGACATCGCCCCGCTCGTTTCAAAGGGGGGAAGATCCAATTCGTAGCGCAAGCCGAGATTAAGATTCACGCCGGCGAAAACCCGCCAGTCGTCCTGGATAAAGAAACTGTAGTCCGCCGCCTTCAGATTGCGGGTCCCGATGCCGTCTCCGTAAACCGAGCTGGCGGCCCGGCCGAGCAGAAAATTATTGAAATCCCGAAATGTTATCGTGCCCCGCCGGTTATTGTTCGCGACCAGATCATTCCGGTAAAAAATGAAGCTCGCGCCTATCCGGATGTTATGCCGTGCGCGGATTACCGAAAGAATATCGGTTAATGTGGTCGAAGACTGGGCATTTCCGGTATCGACATTTGTGCCGGCATTTCCGATCGCTGCCGCGTTCGTTCCGTCGGGTCCTATCCTGATTATCCCGAGGCCCGGGTAAGCAGCCGCATTGGCCCGTGTGATGCCGATCGTCGAGTCGTTAAGAGGTGTCTGCCCTACCGTGTCCGCTCGAATAAAATTGTAGCCGATTCGCGCCTCGTTTATGATTTTTGCCGTGATCGTGCGCACGTGCTGGAGCGAGAACAAACGATTGTTCTGTTCTTGATCGGCACCAAACCCGGGAACATTTGCGCCATTGGTGGGAAGCGCAAAAAACTGCGGCGCATTTGAAAGGAAAAACCTTCCCGCAAGCCAATCATGTTCGCTTAAGCGGAAGTCGATGTTCGCATTGAATTGGTCCTCACGATATGTGGAGAGAGCTGTCCCCGAAAAACGGCCATCGGATCGCGGCGTCGGAATCATGAATTGACCGTCCGAAAGCCTTGTATTAAGCAGGGCAAGCGCGACCGGATGGATCGAGGTCGCCACCGGCGAGGTCGGCGTAATACGCGGGCTGAAAGTCGCCAGAAGCGTTTGTTGGGAGCGGTCGTCCGTCAGGCCCGGCGCGATAAAGACGTTGGACGTCAGGCTATTGGGCGAGGCGCCATTGCGTTCGCGCGTGCGCTGGTACGAGACAAAGAAAAATAATTTATCAGGCTTGATCGGACCTCCGAGTACGCCGCCGAAGGCATTGCGGTCCAAGGTAGGACGGCGAACATCGGCTGCGATCAGGAACGGGTTGTTGGCGTTAAGAGACGCATTGCGAAAATATTCATAGGCCGCGCCGTGAAAATTATTGCCCCCGCTTTTAGTTATCGCCTGGATACTACCGCCGCCGCCCCGCCCGTAAACCGCCGCATAAAGCGAGGTCTGGACTTTGAATTCCTGAATGCTCTCAGGCGCCGGCACGGCCACCAGCGAAGCCGCATTCGTAGCCAGATTATTCGCATCGATGCCGTTGATCTCGAAATTGTTCTGCGTAACGCGCGCTCCGTTAACCGCTACATTTTGTGAATTCCGGCCAAGCGCCGTGTTATCGGGCAGGGAGACAACGGTCCCCGGAGAGAGTGCGAGGATCTGCGTGAAGTTGCGGGTCGCGAGCGGCAACCCTGATACTGCGCGCGAATCGACCACGCGGCCGAGTCGCGGTCCGTCTTCCTGGACCAGCGGATCACTCAATACGGACTGGGCGTCCGGGCCGGCGGGCGCCAGCTCCGCATTTACACGGGTCGTTTCAGTGAGGACAACCTGCACCGGTTCAAATACGGCGTCAGCGAAACCGCTGTATGCCACCCTGACGGAATATGTACCGGGCGTCAGAAGGGGCACTACGAAGCCGGCCTCATTGTCGGTAACAACGTGTCTCTTTTCGCCGGTCGCCTTGTTGCTGACCTCTACGTCTGCGCCGACGACCAGAGCGCCGCTTTGATCCTTTACGGAACCGGTAATGCTTCCCGTGGTCTGATTTTGGGCAAATGCGGACGAAGTGAATTGGCCGAAAAGCAATCCAAGTGAGAGTAATGCAACGCAAGTTTTAACTAACATCGTTTTATAGGGTATATTTTCGGAAAAATTTAGGACTAGCAAGTATCCTAGCATTAAGACAGGAAAAAAAACAGGTTTGATTTTCGGTAGCGGGTCAGTTTGAAAACGATAATGTCCGCGCAGCGGACTATAGAAAATAGCCCAGGCTTTAGCCCTGGGTGCTGATCAATTTGAGGTGCCGGCCCTGAAAGGGCGGCAGAAATAGCCGGATTCTGTCGCCCTTTCAGGGCTGGATTGTTTTGGAATCAGATACCCAGGGTGGCGCTCGCTGCTTTCACTCACCGGCACTTACCCTGGGCTATTTTCTTTTGTCCCCGCCGGGGACTTTTAAGGACAGATTTTAACTGACCCACTACCTGATTTCGACTAAAACCAGGTCTGATAGAGTCTGGCTGTGGTTACGAAAGAGCAATCAAATGATGCCCCGAAATCATTTACTAATGTACAAAGAATGAAGGTATGAATAAAACAAAACGGGCACCTCAAGGCACCCGTAACTTGTCGCTTAATATGGCTCAGCAGGTAAGACTCGAACTTACAACCCTTCGGTTAAACAGCCGAAACAAGGCATTTTTCGCCAGTTTTCCTAACTCATCTAAATCAGCTAATCTTAAGTAATACAGTCATTTACTCTCTTGCGCCGTAATCTTAAATTTGCTAAAATTATCCTGAAATATCACTCAAGGTGTGAGTAAAGGTGTGAGTAAAAATCTATGGTAACTATAACATCAGAAAAGGCTTCACGAGATTGGGGCATTATTAAACGCAAAGAAAAAGACGGAAGTGCATTTTGGTACGCCCGCATAATCCGCTTTGACGGCAATGGCAAAAAGAAGCAATACACAGCCAAAGCGGATAACAAGACTCATGCCCGTAGACTGCGCGACGAACTCGAACAAAAGTTCAATGAGCGCGGCGAAATGGCTATTGAGGGCGATAAGATGCGTTTCCGCGATCTGGCCGACATCTATGCTAAGAGAAAGCTATTCGAGGCCGAATATCACGGCACAGGCAAAGCCCGTCGCAAGGTCGCCGGTGTGCGATCGCTCGGGCCGAGCCTGCATTATTTGAACGTTTTGCGTGAGTATTTCGGAGCCAAGCTGCTCAAAAATATTACTCACTCGGAGATTGAAGATTTCAAGGCCAAACGCCTCAAAGAACCCTCGAAGCGCGGCGAAAGAAGTATTACTGATGTGAACCGTTCCCTGGAATTACTTAGAACGATTTTGAGTTTCGCAGTCCGCAGCGATTGGATGTCTAAATCACCTTTCGACAAAGGCGATCCGCTAATTTCTCGCGCGGATGAGCTAAAGCGCGAAAGAGTATTGAGTTTTGACGAAGAAGCGCGTCTCTTGGACGTTTGTACGGGAGAAAGGCTTATGACCTATACCCGCAATGGAAAAGAGATACAGGCGAAGCGTAAAGGCGGCCGCGAGTACCTTAAAGCTCTGGTTATAGTCGCGCTTGATACAGCGATGAGAAAAGGCGAGCTTCTGAAACTGCAATGGAAAGATGTGGACTTTTCTATGCGACTTATCACAATTACAGCTATGAATAGCAAAACCGCAAAAGAACGTAAGATCGGCATGACTAGTCGCGTTTTTGAACAGCTTCAAGAGTTGTGGAATAAAAGCCCGCAGGACGAAACGAATTTGGTGTTCGGTATAAAGGACAATTTTCAGAATGGCTTTACCAACATTCTCAATGAGGCAAAGATTGAAGATTTCCGCTTTCACGATATTCGCCATACCGCAATAACCCGAATGGTCAATGCCGGTCTTCCGCCGATGGAAATTATGAAAGCATCGGGCCACACACAATGGACCACTTTTGCTAGATATGTAAATCCCAACGAAGATTCGGTGAAAAGAATTGCAGATGTACTCGGCACCTATCACGCCAATTCGACGCTTCAAACTGAAGATGATAGCCAGATAATTCAGTAGTTAAGTATAACTTTTGAGAAATTCTAACTTATGCCGGAAAAAGCTAGGAAAAGGCAGTCGACCTCTAGTGAGTACAAAGAATATGAACGACAAGGGAGTATTGCGCTTAAGGCGTGTCGAGAGGCAATTAAAAGAATAAAAATACTGAATTCTCACCTGATACATATAATCGTTCTGACTCGCTATGGAAAGTATTATTTCAAGATGTGGGCGATGACATAATTTTAAATATTGAACTAAATCCAGATATGACTACCGCGAATGTGACGTGTACGTTACGCTATACGGCTGCGGAAATGCTTGATGATTTGGAGAAAATTTTTTCAACTCCGCAGGCTTTTGAGCTCTTTGACTTCGATCCGTTGGAAAAAAATGAAGTTGTTATAGAAACGTTGATTGGGTTGCTAGTGAACTATATAAGCCTCTTACCTGTCATTCTTTGTCATTCGTTCTACCAATCCGTGAAAGAATCAGTGATATCCAATATCAAAACGATAATCGAACCTGATAACAAAGAAAACTGGACTGTCTCGGGGAAACCAAAGGCTTTCACACTTCTTCCGACAATGCGTTTGACCGACCTTATCAAACTATTTCCCGGGCCGAAATATGAACTATTTAATTATGTTGAAACTGTCGATAAAGATCTGACGGAGTATAGACAACGGTCTTTGAAAAAAAAGCAACATACGAGAACACCGGAACGAATGTCTAATTTACACCTCGAATACGATCAGATCCGCATAAACTACAAGCGAATAAAGAAAGATTACAAATTGCAGAGAGATGCATACTTTAGGGTCAACGTTAATGCCCATGAAAATAGCTGGTTGAAATACTGGAAAGCTTACCTCTATAAAAACTTTCAGACACTCTCCTATTCACAGACTGATTTAGAAAGAAAGCCAGCGGAACTGGCATTTATTCATTTGGGAAAACAACTTGGATATAATTCTGGAACGGTCGAAAGAAAAGTACTTGAAGCCCGAATGTTAGCGAAGAAAAGAACAAAAAGGGAAGACCGTAAGCAGTTCTAAGACCTTTCAGGAATACCTACAACTTGAAATATATTGTAGGTATTTTTCATAAAAATTCACTCCTATAATATTCCTGATTATCAGTCGAAATGTACTAGACGCCTCTGGTGTAATCAATGGCATACAGAAATAACTTTCTGATGTCTTTAGTTATATGGAAGAAAACATGAGTTCTGAAAAAATTACGTTTGATCGTAAGGAAGCCGCGCAAAGATTGGGAATCTCCGTTGTCACGTTAGATCGAGAGGTAGCTAAAAGAAGAATGCCACATCTACGCATTGGCCGCAGAGTCCTTTTTACTGAGCAATTGCTTACGCAATACATTGAACAGCACACCAAAAATACGAATAGCAAATAAGTAACAGCAACTTATTTAGGAATATGATAGATACTGTTGCCATGGAACTTGGATTCCGGACCGGACTGTCACCCACGTTCGCCTCCAAATTTAACTGGCGGCCACTCTATGATTGGCGCACGGGAGTTATTCGGGGTATATCTACGTTTACAAGAATGGATCGTATCTACCTCGATTAACTTTTATGCAAAGAGAAAATGGTCTGTGGTATTTGCGAGCGGAAGTTTGCCTTCCAAAATGGTTAAACGATTCGAATGTTATTACTTTACCAGAGTCGAAAATATCTCGCGCGTTGGACACACTTTCAAGATATGTAGAGGAAATAAGTGATAAGCCATTTGACGCAGAACGGGCAAGCCTTTGCAGAGTCGATTTCGTTGAGGACACAATAGTCCATGAGAATGAGATACATCGTCTATTTCGCAAATTCTACTTATTAGATCATCCGAAATTTCGAGGACGAACGTACGACAAGACAACAGCGTATTTTGAACCCCGAAGTAAATGTCAGTATATCCAAGTCAAGATATATAGTAAGTATCACGAGCTGATCCGCTCAAAACCTTCTCACAAGAGGTTGAATTAGCGAGGGGACGAGTGCGCCTTGAAATAACACTGCGAACCAAAGAGATTAATAAAGTTAAAGAAGAACTGGGGTTACCTTCCAGAGAAGCGGCAGCATTTCTAAAATCTCGAGTAGGGATTTACGTCTTAGGAAGAGAAAAAGCAAAAATCAACTATGATAAACAATTCGTTGAAGATGATACCGATATTGTTCGAAGAGTGCTGGAAAACGTTGACGATCCATCCCCACTCCTCACGCTAGGTTTTTTAGAAGCCTTTAAGCGGTTAGGGCCGAAATTCTACGAATTTCCTAAATCGCCGTGTCAAAAACGTAGCTACCAGGTCTTTTGTCTAAAGCAAGAAAAATGGGTTTTCTTCCTTAAGTAACTACTGTGTGTTTAAAATGCAGAATATTGCACACATAGACAATGGATAGACTCGCGTATTCGCAATAATTGAAGGTGAAGGCGTACGTCATGTTTCGATCAGGAAATATCAATATTCTCAGAGTTAATAAGACGCTAAAATAATTCACGTATTTTGGAAACCCTATGGCGAAAAATAACCCTAAGACGGACACAACTAGCCCGCGAAAAATCCCGTGCGGAAACTGTAGCAAAATGATCGTTCTAGAAGAGGGAAAATCAAGGTTGCCGATCGATCCTGACGATCCGTGCGAAAAGTGCCCAAAATGCGACAAACACCATCCGTTCTGTTTGGCCCATAAGCGCCGGGGATCGAACGTGCCAGAAAATACGCCGTTCCAGCCTTGCTTTCAGTCGCCGTCAAAAATGAGTGCGACCGGTAAATGCCGGAACCACGGGGGCGAAACCCCGTCCGGTCCCGCCAGTGCGAATTTCAAAGACGGCAAGTTTGCCAAATATTCATTCTTCAAAGACCAAAACTTTGTGGGTCGCATCGAAATGCTGGCCGGCGACTCATTGGAAAATCTGGAAGAAACTTTATTGACGATCCAAGGCATTCAGACTCTCCAATATGAACAGCTCGACACCGGCGAATCGACGGCTGCGTGGATGAAGCTGAAAGAGGCGGTTTATGCTTATGAGGATGATATAGTTAGTCGCCAGCCTTACCATTTTGGGATGGTAAAGAAGATCGTTTTAGAAGGGCTGGGAAATGGGCTTTTGATCAAGGATATCCAGAGCACCGCCGAAACCGAAAGAAAACTGGTGGAAACGATCGAGAAGACCCGGCTGGGCCGGCAGGAGAAATTCACCCGGGAGCAATTCGACATGATGCTCCGGGTATTGATCGACTTTTTAATAAATTCACTTTTACGCCATGTTACAGACCGCAAAGAAATCGCAGCCATTGAAGCCGATTTCCGAATTCTTCTTCAGGACGGGAACGGAGCAGGAAACACCTGTATCAAATAATAAACCGTCGGCAAACAGGACAAACTGAACATTCATAAGCTTTAACTGGGTGAATTCGAAAACAATGGCTAAGCGTGGTGTAGTGATTTCTACCTCGAACGGTTCAATCGGCCCAATACTGCCTGTCAAACGAAATGCTTTTGCTGATAGAACAATTTTCTACTTGGTAGAAAATTCGCGAAATTTGAGAACCAAAGGCATCAACCTTAATCTACTCTTTATTTAGGCATTCTGCCCGATTTAAGGTTTATATACGTGGCTTTTTCGCAGACACACGAGGGCTTAAAGTCTTGTATTCAAAACCTCAAGCATTTTTGAATAAGTAACACCCTTTTAGGTTGATGTTTATGGATGACACTAAAGTGATTTCGCGGTCGAAAAAAGGTGGTTTTTTTTGATAACCCCTATGGAGCAAATAACCCTAAGACAGCGCCGCGTGAATACGTGCCAATATCGATTATATGTATCTCCTCGCTTTTCGCGGCACGTCGTGCAGCCGCGCCTGGTTCTGCTCAAAATACTTTTGTGCCTGGCGAAGACGTGCTGGACGGTATCAAGGTCGATAAACTCGGCAATCTGTATGTTTCCGGTCCGGGCGGTTTGTGGGTGATTTCAGCAGAAGGGAAGCATCTCGGCAATCAAAACTCACAATATATCCACAATATGGCTTAGGGCGACGACGATGGCAAAAAGCTCTATCTTTCTGTGCGCGGACGGGATTGCACCGATGCGATTAATGTGGAGGGTGTAGAACTATTCAAAATAATAAATAAGAAAGACTATAGATGAAAGTAGCGCTCGAGAGTGAGACTTAAGCACCACTTTTGCCTTGTTAGGACTTAATTCCGAACTGGTAAAATAAAGGCGTTTTTAGACTGATTTTGCAAAGGTCACTATTTCAAAAGTATCAGGGTCGAGAACCCGGCAGTCTACATTTTCATAATCCAAAAGCATACGACCGCCGAGGTAAATCTTTCCGCCCCATCTAACAGCCAGCCTGCGACACTGCATATACGAGGTTATCTTAACCATTTGCGGAGGCCCGCCGACCGTATCATGGGAATCAGTTTCACGTAAAATATCACGCAGGATCTCAAATGGCTCCATGTTGTAATCTTTTTTCGGGCGGATCTTTGTTGAGGTGTAAACTATTTTTTCCCCAAAACGTTGTTGCAATAGCTCTGTTAAGTTTTTTTTGGCTTTTCTTTTTTTATCGCCTGCAAGAACAATGGGAGTGAAATTCCTTATATTTCCGAAAGACGGGTGGTAAGCAAATTTTTTCTCTTTCTTCAAATAACTGATGGCCGCCATCTTAAATGATTTCTGTTTCCACGAATACCCCGCTAAGAGAAACTCTGAATCGGGCGTACCTATTCCGGCCACCTGTTCGTCGAATGAATCTACCATACTATTGAAAATAGCCAGAGTGTGAGTTCGCAAAACGGAAAAATCTTCAGCACGATCCAATAGGGGAGAATATGTATGCACCGCTTGTTGAAGTTGAAGAATCAATGGATAGCCAAAATACGTATCACCAGCGAATGCAATTGCGGCGTCACCACGGGGCAATGGAAGAATTTTTGGAGCACAATCTAAATTGCCCGCAGAGTTAATTCTACTATCCGATGCAATAATGAGCTCTTCATTTCCATCAGACCTTTTGCGTACCCATGATGTTAATAGTGTCATTGTCCAACTGTCTTTAAAATAAAGCTTAGAGATTGAATTTGTTAATTAACATTGTAAGTCTTTTATACGGAATCAGACGAGCATATTTTGCAAATAAAATAGCGCCCGCATCATCGGATCCGAGCGTTTAATCGTTTTTGTTGCAATTATTTTTTAACTGAACTACTGATTTTACACAATGGAGTGGCCCCCAGACTTTGATTTGCTTTCTGAACTTCTTTTTCTAACTGTTCGATTTTGCTTGCAAAAACTTTTTCGGCTTCAGATTTCTCGTCCTTTTGTTTTTTTGCTACAGAAACATTTACTTGCTGCGCGGAATATACACCCGATCCGGCAGTAGCGAGAAAACATATTATCAATAACAAAAAGATCCAGGGCCAGCTTTTTTTATGAGTGATCGCCCTATCCAGAATTTGGTCGTTGCTAAGCGTTCTGGAGTCCCCGTCGTTTTTAATTATCTGAAACTGGTTTGAAAACTTGTCGCGCATATTCAGCCCGAAAAGCAGAGCCAAAAAAGCGGCAAAAAAGAAAATTACCGGCCAAAAATAAATGGTCAAACCATCTTCCGCGGTAAAAAGATTGATTCCAAACCCGCTTATTACGCCTATCAGAACGCTGATCAAGTTCAAATTAAAAAGTTTTGCTAATGTAACAAACATAATGACACACAACTTTCCGCCTAGTTAGCGATGAGGCTAATTACGATTAAGAATATCACGCAAAAAGTTTTTGATTTGGGCATCATTGGGAATTTGGATCGAATCAAAATCCCTAATAAGTTTTTCCTCGATTTCCGTGATCGGCCCGTCTCGTAATTTTTCCAGGCGTTCAAAGAGTTTTCCTTTTCTATTACCATAATTATCGAATGTAGCTGAGTCTAGCATTTTATCAATTATCATATTGAATTCATTCGTCTCCGATGATTTAAAAGATTTGTCAATTTCCGTGACCACACGTTCTAAAAAAAATAAGTTTTGTCCAGGAGCGGTACGCCTGAAAAGCCTTTTGGCAACCAAGTGGCTTTGACATCTGTAAATTTTTCAAGCCCCTCTTTGATATAATCCTTGTTACTTTCAGTGTGGCTGAGGAATATTATCGGAACCTTAAATTCTTTTGCTAGCTCAAGGCCCAGATCCACTCCGGTTAAACCCCGGTGATTTCCCACCAATATATAATCGAGAATGAACATCTCCGGTTTGAGATATCTTAATTTTTGAAAAATATATTCCCGGGCAGAATCCTGTTTTGTTGTTGGATAACGGGGATTCAGAAAGATCTCGATATTATCGAGAAAATCTTTGAACTCATCTACCGAAGGGTAATAATCGTATTTCGCCATATTAGCGATTATCAACTTAAATTCATAAAGTTGATTTTCTACTATTACGATACGTCTTTTAGCCGTGTTGTTCATCCCAATCATAAAGTGTTAAAGCAGCGGTAAATTGCCAAAGATTTCCATCCAGTTTTTCCTGGCTAAAAAAGATATCTCCTAAGTTGAATACGGTTAGGAGTGTCCTGATCAATTTTGTCCCAGCGACGGACTCAGACTTCTTTACCTGTCCTTCGGGCGAATTCAGCGTCCTGATGTCCGCAGTATCAACTTGCGGTCCGGTATTCGCTATCTTGATACTGATATTGTTTTCAGTTGTCTTTTTAAACGAGATCCAAATTTTATTTCCTTTTAGAATCTCTCCTTCCACAGTAAAATTTTCGCCGGGGGAAAATATCAGCGATTCTTCTTTGCATTTACCAGCAATTCGAAACAAATCATTTTCAGTATTCGGCGCGAGAATTTAAATGTAAGGTCGGCGATTTCCGGCGGAGGAAGAATCAGTAATTCCGGATTTTCGATATACTCCGACAAAAAGAGATCTTTAGCTAGCTCATGCAAGGTATCAACGAAACTGTTATCGATCATTTCGGCGTCCGGACGATAAAATTCCCTGAAGGCCCGCTTGACACTAAAACCAGACTCCTTTGTAATCACTCCCTCATATATTTCAGCTTCGTCATTGCAATCAATGATAAATCGCTGCGCCATTAAGATGGTGGAAATTATTTGCTGGTATTTTTCCCGCGGTTTTTCATAAGTTGCCAACCGCAGGAGCATTTCGCGCCCATGCCCGGTAAGCAGTGCTAATTTTTGACGTTTATCGGCTTCGATCCAGTCGCGAAATTCATCGTTAGAGTGATGTTTTGCAATAAATTCGCTGAGGGATTGTCGTAAAAGGAGCAAGTAGCGTGTTTTTCTGATGTCCAGCAGACCCAGAGTCCTAGCTTCTGAATCATTATTTCCTTGGTAATAAAATCCCGCAATGCCCCAGGGAGTATCTTTTATTTCTTTTCCCTTTATCTCTTTTTCCTTTAATTCTTTTTTTGCGAAACGTATCAGGAGCAACCGGTCAAACTCAGGAGGCAAAAAGTCTTTTCCTATTTGCTTTTGTTCTTTTTCGATCGAATATGCGTCATACCAACCATCTCCTTCACAATGAAGCTATAACGGATTCGGTGAATTCATTTGTGCTATCCGCCTCTGTATTCCCGAATCACCATCAAAAAAAGTACCAAGATAAGCCTGATCTTCAGAGAAGAATTTATCTATATCGAGTATGCCCGAAGAGCCGGAGTGTGCGCCACGAAATGCTCTTTCTGTTGATACGTTATATAAGGGCCCTTCTTGTAGCGGACAATAAAGAAAGCACCGCTCTTGTCTGGTTCATCACAAACTATCGCTTTTAATCTCTCGATAATGAAGGTGGTTTTTTCTCTCAGCGAGCGTTGGGGAACTGTTTTTTTCGCCCAACAAACGCAAATCTTCCTGTTCCTGAGAAAGAACAAAGCCAACTGCAAATATTTATTCAAACTATCCCTTCGCTATTTCTTCGGCACTTTGGCAAAGTAAGAAGTCAGCGTTTGAAAACGGTAATGATTCGTTATGGCCTGCTTATTGAAAAGCTGTTCCAATTCTGACCGGTTCTGCACAGGCAGTTTTTCTTCATCCTGATTGATATGCTTTTGAGCGAATTGCCAAAAATTTTGAATGACCACTCCATTTTCGGCTCGCAGGAACGAGTTAACCGGCGAAAACGCGAGGGCATATCAGCCGCATTTTTGCCGTCGAAATCGTTGAGTTCCTTTTCCAGGATTACGCAAAGCAACTCATTTATGAACATAACTCTTTAACTTGAGCTGTACAGAAGCTTACAAACTTTGAAAGTACATCTTTGCCATCTTCGATCGCGTATTCGGACCCAAGGTTATTATTTTCAAACGGAAGCAGGGGAGCGCCCGCAGATACCGATCTGCTTTCTTCACCATCATCCGGCAGTTGATACGCAGCTGCAGGAGCTTTGTCGTAGATCATTTGCGAGACGCGGTCTTCTAATAAATTTGAAGCAAAGTAAAGAATTCTTCCGAGATCAGATAATTGGATTTTAATAACGCGGCGCGGCGGATCAAAAACTTTAACTCCCGTAGTCGATTCATGGAAAAGGAGCCGGCGTTTATTTCTTCCGTTATTAGCTTTACACAATCGCTGAGCATTTCCAGGACCCATTTGAATACTTTTGTTCTCAAGGGTTCGAAAATCATAATTTCAGGACAAACAAGAACCTTGATAACTATTGCCTTTGTTTCTGTAAATGAATTATGCGCCTCGGTCAAATGTAGAATTGAAATAAAAGGGAGTGCTATTTTGAAAAGATCCTTGATCCATGTATCGAAAGATTCAACATCGGAAAAACGATTTTTCGGGTTAGAGAACCATTCCGATATACGATACATCGCTTCAACCTTTTTCTTCACTTTCTCGGCCTTGTGGTTTTTACTGTTTGTGGCAAGCTCGGGGCTGGAAAATAAATCTCTGTGCGAGTCCCTTGTTTCCGACTTTGATAACTTTATCCGCTGTTTTAAAAAATGAGCTTTTATTCGATCCAGATAGCATGTTTCCGCCAGATTTTCGTATCTATCTCCCTCCAGACAAAGCGGGCATCGCCGGCCAATTGGCCTCAATAACGGTATATGCAGGTTGGCGAACGCGAAAAAACTATCTCCTCTATGTTCCAATTTTCTTTTCACATTTTCGAAGACAAATTCGTTCGACCTATCTAGCATTACGATAAAACCATCCAAGCCTCTAAGCTCATCCTCCTTAATTGCTTTCCTGGAAAATTTAATAAAGTAATTGGTGCGGATAAACATCGTGCCGGTGGTAATCGTGTCATCGACAAAGAAGATTTTTACATTGGGGTCTGCTATCTCATTTTCATAGAATCTTCGAAAATTCTGGATCTCATCCTCGCGAGCATCGTAATGAATAACTGTCGCAGAATTGGAAAAGAGAACTTCGTTAACAGTGTTTACAAATCCGGCGTTAGAAAAATGTCCCGGCGCCAGTATAACGATTCGGTCAATTTCTGAACATATACCACGAAACTCCGAGGTCGTTCGTACAGATTCCAGCCATTTTTTTATACCCGGTTCGTTCCTCCTGAAAAAGTCTTCAATGTGGACATAATACCGGTAGTGGGTATGTTCACGGGTAAGATGCCCGTGAGATAAGTGTACGGGATCTAAAATAAACCTGCGATCTAGGGATTTAGATCGCTCTTTGGGAAAATCAAAGATCAAATCGGGAGTTACCGAAGATTTATCGGTAATAAAAAGCGGCTTTTCATTACGAGGGTCCGGCGGGAGACAAATTTTGCAGTGCTCAATTTTTTGCCATTTTGATGGCAAGCCTATAATGTATTTCTGAAGCCGCGCCTTACTCTCATTGTCTGAGTCACTGGGGAGAAATAGGGGTGCACCGAAACGGTTCGCGATTTCCGGTCTTTTTTTATCCAGCCAAAACTTTTCTCCAGTTCTGTAACACCCTCCTTATCGCCGACATCATCATACACGTGCAAAACATTAATGTGAGTATTGAAAAATGTTTTGTCGGAAAATTCGCGGAAGGAACGCAGCGATTCCTCTATTTTCATTGAAGTTAAAAAAGTGCTGGCAATGGGTACAATAATCGAGACAAACTGGTGAATCGGCTCATACTCTTTGATTAGTACAGGTTCGTCGATATCGCTAACCAGGTCATGATTTACCAGGGGCAATCGCCGTTTTAAAAATCGCTCAACCAAACTAAGGAGCAACTCAGAATAGAGCCCGTAACCTATCAAGGTCAGTCCTTGTTCTTTGATTACCTCCAGCTGATCCGCGTTTTCCTCAAGGATCTCCTTTGCGATGATAAACCCCAGTCTGCTGGCAAAATAGCTGTTTTGAAAGAAACGTTTCGCGTAATAGAATTCGGACACATGTATTTTTGAGCCGATGCGAAAATGAGACTCAGAGATTCGAAAGCCGGGCAGTTTCTTAATTTCATCGTAAACGGACGGCATGGTAATTACTATTCAGTCGACAAAGAATTCATTAACAAAAAGTGAGCGTTTTGTTCAAATATTGACTCGCCGCTCTGGCATCTAAGGAGCAGATCGAACGGCAGCAAAGTTGTTCCATCATAAAAAAAGTCAAAGCGCTGCAGCAACGCTGTTACATTCGCCGGCAGTTTTTCGGCTTCCCCTATGTCAAGGCTGTCCCTCAGGAGCGAGACTGAATTGTAAAAATTTGTATTTTTAAGCAGCTTATTAATTGCAATAAACCCTTGTTTTTCTTTACCCCAGAGGGCGTCTGTGAAATGGAATCTTGCGTTTTCATCGCTTGTGAAACTATAAACGAGTGTCATTGTTTTCTCATTCCAATAAGGGAAATCAGGGTTGTGACCCTGAATGCGCTGGGTATAATCCTTGTTGATTTTCGTCAATTCGAAGAACAAGTTGTTCGAGATATTATAAATAATAAGGTGTTTGCCGCCGAATTCCAGTTCCCATCTGCCCAGGAATCTGAACAACTGACTTCCGCTCAGGGAAAGATTTTCGAAATTTAACGCGCGGAATTTAGCGCTTTCAAATCCCTGTTTCCGAATTTTGTAAATTTTTTGCCAAAGTTCTGCCTCATCTTCACGATTGTCTATCGGCATAGCAGGAAACGTATAACTGTACAAGCTATCTAAATGGTGTGAATCGGCCGCCGATGCAGCCTTAGAGTTCTCAAGCATGGAAACCGTTGTGATATCAAAAAGAGTCTCGATCTGACGTAACTCACTGACCGAGCTTTCAGTCAATAATGACAAGGATCCGGGCAGGCGGGTTCCATATTCACAAGTGGGATCAACCGGACACAACACATTGAAATTCGTTCCTTTATCGATCATCCACAGGTTACTGGCGGCATCCGGATCCTGGCGACAATGGCCGGGTCTCGCTCTAGCGACTTATAAAGAGGAGACGAAGCCCGGATCAATCCTTTGTTTTCAGCTATCACATTCGAAAATATTTGCAGACCAAGGTGCGCAATCGCCCGTTTCGCCTGGTGGTCTAAATGAACGCCGCTTTCGCGGTTGATCAGGTGCTCTAATCTGACTTTGCCGGTTTTCAAATTCTGAATGTCCGTATGTAGAGACACTTTCAGATCGCCGTTTTCCTTTTCTACCAGCGATTCGATACTCTTCGTAGAGTCTCCGTTACACCCGCGTGCCCCAAATCGATCACATTTATATCGAAAATAAACGGAGACCGTTTAAGTGCGTCGAGTTTTCCGGAGACCGTACTTGTACTGATCCCCACTAATTCAGAAAATCGCTCGCCACTGTACATTCTCAATGTGATAGCGCCGAAGCGGTCTGATGAATGTTCGGTAATATTTCGTGCCAGCTCCGAGACACCATTAACAAGTCGCTCTGTAAAATTCCGAAGATTTCTGAGAACGGCTTGAAAATTTACAGAATTTCCACTGGTCAACGAACCCGGCAGCATACTCGAGGACAGTAGTAAATAATAAAGGAAATGGAAGATCGGAGGTTTGTTTTCGAGCTCAATAAAAATTCCCCGAACAAGTTTTAAAATATTCGACAGAATTCTTAGGTGAAAGCATGCTACTGGTACAGCCCTCAAAATTGTCGTCCTCACAAAGAAAGAAGTTCAAAATTTTCGCCCGACGAAGTGCCTCCCAAAACCCCAGATTACCTATAGCCGCCGTCTTATATTTTATTTCCGGACTATGGATAGTGTTTAGCAGCGCTGTTTTGTAATTGCCAAACAAACTATTATTGTCGGTGTTAAATTGCGGGCTGAAACCGGGCGCAGATGGCTTTTCAAGCGGATTAAAGAACAAAGGATTAAGTGTTTCCTGCGTTACCAGCAACAAGGGCGCAAATGTTGTCGAAAAATCGAACCAATCCTCGGGAAAGGGAAAATCTTGTTCACTTGTGCCGTCCGTAAACGTAACCTTAAAAATGTCTTTATTTGCTACCAGGATATTATCAGGCGTAGACAGAAATGCGTGTGCCCGGTATTGCCTGAGCTTATAGATTAGGTCGTTGCGTCCTTTATTCTCAGCATCCAAAATGATCTCGATTTCGAGCGCAGGCTTTTTAAGTTTGTACAAAGTAAAATATGCGATCAGAAGGATATCGACATCCTCAACGGGGCCCTTGACGCGCAATAAAAACCTTGGCTGATCCTCTTTGAGGGCTTCATCCAAATTTTTCACACAATCATTCACGTCACCACGCGAAATGACTTTATGCGAATGAATTAACAACTCTTGTGACATGAATTAATCCTAAGAATAAACAGTGTCATTTTTGTCGATTTACTTACCACGATCAAAGTTCTACGTTTGAAAAAATGTAATGGCAATGCAGTTTATAGCCTAGGGAGATGCGACTATCACCAAAGCACGACAGCGATGAAGCCACGAATCGCTTCTATCGCTATCTGTCTATCTTTAATTTGATATAGGTATTTAGAGCAGCCACTTTTTAACCTTCTCAGGCAGGTGTTAGTATATGAGCTAACATAATATTTCTCAATTTACCTGTGACTCCAGTAATCAATTCTCCAATAATGACGATTTGTGAAAGTAGTTATCGGTGCCATGACCTCACCATATTGTAATATTGACCTTGTAGTCGTAACTGAACCATTTTCAGTGTGAGTGTCGACGGGTATCAGCAAAAGTCAAAAAATCCAAAATCACAAATTCGATAAGGCATTCGGTGAATGTTAGCATAGTTCCGTTCTTTGTCAATATTTTCCTTCAAGTGGTAGTGTCCTAAAGCTGTGGTGCTAGTCTAATGACAATTCTGGAGCCACAGAACATCCCATTGCGAAGCTAAATAAACGCGCCCCTGGATCCAAAATTATCAATCGCTTCCCATCGCGCTACATACTCTAATTCTGTGCTTTTGTGATACAAAAGGACCACAAGTAGTCCAGCCATAGCGAGTAGTGCACTTTCTAAAGTCGCGTCGTGAAAATTTTCGTGTCTTGAATGTTCTACAGCATTATTGCTGTGCCACCATTTGGGACTTTCACCGTCCCAAACTTTTTCTTTTGCCTGCCAGTGCGTCCAAGTTTCCTTTGCGCCTGTACCATACGCCCCCGGTTCGGGATCGGGCGCTAGCGGGCAGCATTCTCAAACTATTCAATTTCGTTGTATCGTTTTCATCCTTTAACAAAACGCTAAGAAATGGCATCTTGGAGGTAAGTACCTAGTTTGAAGCCACTAGTTTTTTAGCTTCGGTAATATTTTTTTCAGCCTCGGCAAAATACTCTTTTTTTAGCTCAATACCAAGATACTTCCGCTTATGCATAGTCGCCGCCACGGCGGAGGTCCCTGACCCAAGAAACGGATCCAACACAACGTCTCCTTCTTTTGTAAATAATCGAATAAACCAAGAAGGCAATTCAATTGGAAAGATCGCGCTATGGTTTTTATGCGAAGAATCAACTGCCGTCTCAACTACATTGCCTAGATATAAGCGATGCTCCTCTTCAAAAACTATTACATTATGAGGAAAAACTTTTTTCTTATTCAGCCAATTTGAAACGTTCCTGCCTAGATGAGAATTGTTCTTCGATATATGTCTAATAAAATCATTTTCACTCATCGATTTAAAACGTTTTTCGGCCCAATCACCTATTGGAACTTTAACGGCATCCTGATACATCTTGAAATTCTTCTTTTTTGTAAAATGTAGGCAGCGCTCCCAAGAATCTCTAAATCTATTCGGCCATCTACCCGGAAATGAATTCTTCTTATACCAGCAATATTCCTCAATCCAAATCCATCCTTGTTTTTTCATAGCCAAAATCAATTCCAAAACATACGTCTCTCTTTGGCCGTTTTTAGGATGTTCTTTAATATTGAGAATAAAAGATCCGCTGTCTTTTAAAATCCTTTTTAGTTGTTCTGATACTGGAAGAAACCATTCGACGTATTTATCAGGATGGACACCGGTGTACGAATCTTTCCTTTTGTCCGCGTATGGTGGAGAGGTCATAATTAAATTAACACTCTTATCGGGAAATTTTTCCGGGTCTGAAAGAAGCTTCCCTGAATCTCCGTTATATAGAATATTTGCGTTGAAACTCTTTTTCTTCATAACCTAACTTGTTGCTGATTTTGAGAAGGAAATACTTTCTTCTTCTTTTTTCCACTCAGATTGATTTAAGTAAACGTTTTTATATGGATTAGCAATCATTAGTAAATTAGCAAAATCAAAAGCTGTGCTTGAGATCACCGGGAGTAGGTACAAAAAATATTTCTCTCCAAAAATCTTTGCCACTAGAATTTCGTTTCTACTCCAAAAAAAATTATAATCTTCAATTGAAACTGCTTTTACCTCAACATACCTTTCAATTCTCTTTGAATTTTCATCAAGGTAGTTTTCAAAACTTATAATGTCATAACCGGCCGCAACATTTATTTTAGCAGTATGTTCTATCTCGCTTATATGAATAGAAAGTGTCGCGAGCCGTGCAATCTCAAACTCGATGACCGCGACTTCGGCTGTCAGGCCAAGGTCCTCCCTATCTTTAAGTCTTTTTCTTAGCGTCTCAGGGGAAACGATTTGTCGACTGACTTTGTGCAAAAACAACTCTGCATAGATTGGATTTACTAAATAGCTTTCATTGTCAAAACTTGAAAAAATGAATTCCAATTCAAGCAACAGTGCCCGTGTATCACTAAATTTCATTTTCTCTGAGGGCTTTGCCTTGAAAATTATTTTGTCAGTTTCAATATGAAAATGTATTAAGAATTCTCGAAGTTTCTCCGATACCGGACCAACAGCAGAAAATAATACTTGCAAAAACCTTTCCCTATAATCTTCTATCCGCCCATCAAAAAAAAAGAAATTATCTGACGGAAACAATTCGCCCGCTTCGGTTGATATGATTTTTAGATCTTTTAATAGTTCTAACGTGTCCTCAAACCACAAAGCGTTTTCGGAATACTTTCGTCTAATGTAGTCAACTTGCCGAATGTCTGAGTCAACAACCGTATAGCAAAGAGTTAGCAGTTGGGAAAGTCTGATATTCTCAAAAGGTTGTCTCATTTGTTATCAAATAAACGATTGTATGCCGTCAATTCGTCGTTTTCATCGTCAAACATATCCAAAGCGTAAATTTCGTAATCAGAGTCGATAATTCTACTCATCCTTTCAGCCTTTCTTCTCAAATTCTTAAGAATGTCTTGATCAATAGAATTTTTGTATTGTAGAAAGAAGTAATTTGCTACTATATTTTCCGAACCGCCAACTCTGTGTATTCGGTCAAGTGACTGAAGGTATTGAGCACAATTGTAACTGAGGTCGTAGTAGATTGCGTTGTGACAAGTTTTGTGAAGAGATATTGATTCCGCGCAGGCAGCGGGGTTAGCTATCAGGATATCCAGCCCACTGGTTTGATCAACAAATTCATCTCTAACCTGTTCCCTGGTCAATTCATCAGAAAGTGACGTTTGCTCAATGGGGGTCTTACCGTATATGGATCGACAATATAAGCCCAGTTCTTCGTTAAAGTATTTTTCTAATTTTTCAATTGTTCCTACGAAATTTGTCCAAACAACGACCTTTTCTTTTTTTGTCCGCAAATCTTTTATTTTTTTAGTTAAATATTCGAGTTTTGCGGGTATTTCTAATTTATTATAGTTTCTAATGATGTGTCGTAAATCCTTCTCATTTTTAAGAAGATCTTCATCATAATTTTCAATGGCTTTGTTAAGTAGGGAAATATATGACACGCTTTGTCGTAAACGCATTATCCTTCCTCGTTTTAGCCCATTGACAAAATCAATATTGAGTAAATAATCATCTATCACATAAGATTTAATTTTTTTCTCAATCGCATCATAAATCATTTGCTCGTACTTATTCATTTGAAGAATTATTGGATCGTGAAATTGGGGCTCTTTCAAGTGAAGATCTTTTTTCCGCACACGGTAAAATAAAAGTCCCACTTTTGAATCCAAAATCTTTTTTGCTTCTTCAATTTCATTGTTTCGCTCTAGTCTTTGAAGAATAATTTTTGCACGCGATTCGATAGGCTCATTTTCAGGCCACAAAAAGTCAAAGAGATTATAGATATCAGAAAAACTCTTGGGAATTGGTGTCCCCGTCAAAACACATCTGAACTTTGAATGTTTGGAGATATTAAGCACGGCACTTGCCCAATTCCCATTAACTTGTTTTATATAATGCGCCTCGTCTATTACAAGAAAAACATTAATACCATCCTGAGAAAAAAAAGTGTTAATTTCTGTTTGATCGTTTATAAGTGTTTGAAAAGTAGTAAGATATAATTCCGCCTTATTACTCTCGCTTGCGTAGTATTCCCCTTTACGAATGCACTTGTCCCCTCCGGCTAAGACTCTGTAGTTCAAATCTCTCCGTAATGTTTCGGTGAACTCATTTCTCCAGGGTCCAAAACAAGCAACAGGCCCCACCACGAAAAGAACGTTTACCTTTCCCTCGTGTTTTAACTTTTCATATACACTCAAGACAACAGAGGTTTTCCCGCTTCCAGGAACAGAAAAATTTGCGCCGTTGCTAACTATGTAAAGATGAAAAGCTGCTTTGATTTGGTGAGATTTCAATTTCCTATGCACATAAGTTTTCAAAAATTTCTTGAATTCCTTGAAAGTCTCATTATCATAGCCACCATTTTTGAAAGACTCGCCCAATACCTTAAAATTTTGAAATGTTAGAAGGGTTTTTGATATTTGATCAATTTTGGAAGCACACTCGGGTGTTGTCTCATAATCAAGTTTTTCTTTTTGAAAATACCTCAACACCTTGGGCAAGATTCGGTCAGCATTCTCTCCGACAAATTCTAAATAATTTTCACCCGAATTTCTAAAGCCCCACGCAGACAATTGGCTTTTTTGATAGGATTTAAGTGAAATGTCCTCAATACTAAGTTTGTTTTGTGAGAAATCTAAAATCATTTCTTATTAGATAATTTCCCGAATTCTTTATCCAGTCTATAAAACTGACCCTCAAGGTCGCTGGCAGCTTCTTGTATTTCACGAGCTAGTCCCATTGCTTTTTTAAGTTTGAAAACATTTATCGTCTTCGGATCCATATTTCCATGTTTTAACTTTTTCAACGCATCTTCCAACAATGTAAGCGGTGTTTCTGTTTCCGTTTCGTGATCTACAATTTTAATTGCGGTATTTACTCTGCCGAGGATAAGAGTGGCATTTTTACTACCCCATTTTTTATCTTGAACCTTGAAATCCTCACTTTCGTCAAAGTCTTCGCTAGAAATTGCGTCGGAAACGTGCTTAATTTTCATCACTTCTTTTTTTGCATCACGATTACCTAATAATTTGGGAAGTTTTCTAATTATTTCGTGGGTTTTGTAACCTGGGAAATCCTTTTTTCTGATTATCTTAAAAGCAATATCCTCAATTTCTCCTAATTCGTCTTCCTCTACTCCCAATGCAATTGCTCGACTAGTCAATTCACTCTTCTCATCGATTAGCTGTTTACGAAAACTATAATAGTCGATAAATGAATACCATCTTCCTTCTCGGTCGGATCTTCCTTCCGATATAGTGTCGTATAAATTCGTTCGATTTAACTGATCCAAATACCTGTCAACGCATTCAAGGGGACCTAAGAACTGGTCTTGGTATTTCTTAATTTCTTTTTTAAATTCCTTTTCCGTAAGGCCAACCAGACTTGGATCATCTCTCAGTTGCTCTTCTAAAGACATACCAGCTCGAATTTTCCGTTGTATAGAAATGGCCCTATCAAAATTTGTATATTCTGATTTACCGTCACTTTGCAATTGATATCTGTTTTCAATTTTCTCAATTTCTTTTATTGTCGGGGGACCGCCTTCGTCGTCTCGACCTGGAAGGATTACAACCTTCATGACTTCGTACTTTTTGTCTTTTGTTTTATCGGCCAAAGCCTCAATAGTCATTTTCCGTCTATTGCCGTTTATCAGAAAGCCATCACAAGTAACGATTGCCGGTTCGTTTTGGCCGGAATGTTCGATGGATTTACTAAGTTTAATGTTATTTTCTTCGTCCTTACTTTTTAGAAATCCTCGTATTATTCCCTGGGTCTTTTCGGTTGTTTCATCTAAAAAACCATGCAACTTTTCATAGCTAGCGATATCTGAGGCTATTCGACCGTTATCCTTTCGGAAACGCAAAAGCTTGGTAGGGACAAGATAAACCTCGCGCTCACCGGCTGCACCTCGCTGACGATCGTTCCGGAAATCAATAACCGTTTTTTCCGGGTGACTGCCTTTTTCCGCCTTCGTTCTAATTTCAGCAGCAAAATCCTCAATTATTTTGCGCTCTACATCCGTCGATATTTTTTCACTCATACTCTCTCTCTCAATTAAACAAATTAAAAAGCAACTATTCTCTAGAATCCCGCGGTTTCATAATCGGATCTTTTTCAAACAGGGCTGATAAAAGAGGGAAGATCTTTTACCAAAACCGTCTATTTTGAGGAATAGCAACAAAATCATGCCTCGTCTTCAGTTTTCACAGAAATCAACAAATACAAGAACTGAATCTCACATCAGCTAAGAATTTTGGAAGTTTGTCTCGTTTTTTATACTGGCTTTTCCAGGGAAAATACAAGTAATTATTACCTTGAAATAGAATCTTATTTACTGATTGCCATTATTACATTCTTATCTATCGAGTCAATAAAATTGTTTGAAGTGAAGGTGTGAGTAAAGGTGTGAGTAAAGCAACACGGGCACCTTGAAGGTGCCCGTAACTTGTTGATTAATATTGGCTCCGCAGGTAAGACTCGAACTTACAACCCTTCGGTTAACAGCCGAATGCTCTGCCATTGAGCTACTGCGGAAAAACTGAAACCGCCGTTTAAGGCGGAACACTTAAAATAATAATTTCCCATATCTAAGTCAAGTTTGGCATCGATTTTTATTAGATCAGGGCTCGTTGAGGATAACTATCTCGGCTCTTTCGCGCGCGTTATCTAAAAACCGGTCCAGATCGCTGGCGATCCGCGAGGTGGTCATATCCTGGTTGATCCGGCTGCGGACCTCAGCGACCGGCGGTACGACCACGCCAGGATTGCGCTGGCGAAAGGCGGGAACAAAAACGTCGCGGTAGTAGCTTTCTTCTTCATCGCCCGTGATCACGACAAACGAACGAAAACGGAAATCGAGGTATTTTTCTACTGCCACCCGTTGTGACATCAATTTTTGGAAGTTGTAATCGGTTATCGACTCAAAACCCACCGCACGAAGCCGCTGGGCAAATTCGGCCGTTGAAGGAAACTGGTCCACGACCCGTTTTATCTCTGCCTGGGTTTCAGCCTCGGTTACCGATATCGAGGGGAGCCGCCGCGTTTCCAGGATGATCAAACGCTGGTCTATCACCAGTCGGAGCGCCTGGTCCAGATCGTCCTTACTTGGTGAATCGAGCGGCGATCGTGGCTGTAAAGCTAATTGCCACAACAGATCCGAGCGAGTGATTAGCTCCGTGCGAACACGGTCGCTGACAGTTGCAACCGTTTTATCCACTATTTCCTGGCCCTGCGCCGGAGCAAATGCTCCGAAAAGCCCTAAAAATAGCGTTAACCAGCCGAAAAACCTGAAATTGACTCCTAAAGCTTTCATTGCTAACTAAATAGTATTAAAAATCAGGCCAAAGTAACAGCTAAATATACAAAAAATCTCCACTTAACGGTCAAAAAACGTTGACAAATGTTCAACATTTTTGTTCAATAGAAAAGGAAGCTTGTTGACTTCTCTCTACAGTTTTAACTTCACCTCGTCAATCGCGACAAGTTTATTCTGACTAAAATGCTGTCCACTCCGAAAATCGTTAAGAAAAACTCAGGCAGTTTTGTGAATGAGTCCGGGGCGGATCTCTATAGCGAGATCCAGTTCTTGTCGGAGTTTGTCCGTGATGTTTCCGCGGAATCGGACCTGCGGCATACGGTAAGAAAAACCGCTGAGCTGCTTTTCGAAATGCTGGACGGCGAAGTATGTGCCGCGGTGGTCGAAGCCGGCATAGGTGAATTGGTCGGCTCTTGTCAAAGCAGAGATAAAAGTGAAAAAGCTGTTCTCGACGAAAACACGATAGCCGAATGGATGAATATTTCTCCGGCAGCAATCCCTTTTTCACAAAAAGAAAATTTGTGGCTGAAAAAAAGCAGCCACAGTGCTGAATTTGTTACGCCGCTGGTGATCGGCGGAAAGATATCCGGCGCGATCGTGATCGGTTTTAAAGAGACCGAAGGGCCCAGCAAATCGCAGAGGTTCATTATAGACGCGGTCGCGCAGGTCGCCGCCATGGCGATGAGCTTGAGCCTGAAAGACGATTCAGCCATCAAGGCTTCGCTTAAACGCGCCCGCGAAGAACATCAAAAATTTACCGGCGCCGTGCTCGACACTTTGCCGCTTTCACTCTACGTGATCGACCGTGATTTTAAGATCGTAGCCTGGAACAAACATCGCGAGATCGGCAGCCAGGGCGTTCCGCGCGAAGAAGCGCTGGGTAAAAATGTTTTTGAAGTGCTGACCCGCCAGCCGCAATCAAAACTCAAGACCGAATTCGAGCGGGCCTTTCGCCTCGGCAGGATCGAGCGGATAGAGCAGCGCACTACCGATGAAGCAGGCGGCACGCGTCATTGGCTGATCAGCAAGATCCCGATGCGCGACGAAAAGACCGGCGAGGTGACGCACGTTATCTCGGTCGGTGAAGATATCACGATGCGCGTCGAAGCCATTCACGCCGTTTCCCGCGCGGAAAAACTCGCGGCGGTCGGCCGGCTGGCAGCAGGCGTAGTGCATGAGATAAATAATCCGCTGGCGACGATCTCTGCCTGTGCAGAGTCGCTGGAAGTCAGGGCAGCGGAAGGAGCTTTTTCCGCTTCGCCGGAAGTGGACGATCTGAAAGAATATCTGGCGTTGATCCGCAGCGAAACTTTCCGCTGCAAATCGATCACGGACAACCTGCTAAATTTCAGCCGGCTGCGTTCGGGAAACTGGGCGCCGGTCGAGGTGGATAAAATAGTCTCTTCATCCGTGCGGCTGCTTGAGCACCAGAAGCGCAAAAATAACATTGAGATAAAGATCAAGAACACAGACGGCCTTCCGCCTGTAAACGGCGACGAAGGCAAATTACAGCAAGCTGTAATAGCACTTGCCAGTAACGCGATCGACGCGATGCCTGACGGTGGAACCCTGACCTTCCGCTTGTCTCATCAGGCACGGCAGATCGTTCTCGAGATCGAAGACACGGGCATCGGGATCGCCGCCGAAGATATGCCCAAGATATTCGAACCATTCTTTACCACTAAAGAAGTAGGAAAAGGCACCGGTTTGGGGCTCGCCGTCACTTACGGCATCGTCACCGAACATCAGGGCAAACTCAGTGTTCGCTCCAATCCCGGCAAAGGGACAACTTTCACGATCTACGTCCCTGTCTATGAAGAAAAACTCACAAATGAGAAGGTACGCTAACTTATGTCGCGATTTTTAGTTGTCGATGACGAAAACAATTTGCGGATGGTAGTTCAGAAAGAACTAAGCCGTCTTGGACACGAAGTCGAAACTGCAGCCGACGGCGAAGCCGCCTGGGTACTGCTCGAAGAAAAAGATTTCGATGTCATGCTCTGTGATATCAACATGCCCCGCTTAGACGGTATCAGCCTGCTGCGCCGCCTGCGCGAAAAACGTCAGAATCCTCCTGAAGTTATCATGCTCACCGGCCATGCTTCGCTCGAAACCGCGATCGAGACGATGAAGCTGGGCGCATATGACTATCTCACCAAACCGTATCGCATAACCGAACTGACCGCGCTGGTGATGAAAGCCGCTGACAAAAAGCAGCTGCAGCTGGACAACCAGCGTTTGCGCGCGCAGCTTGAAAGAACTTCAACACTGCCCGAGATGGTTGCCGAATCGGCACAGATGAAAGAAGTGCTGCGGCTCGCCCAGCGCGTGGCCGTGTCGGAAACATCTGTTCTTATTACGGGTGAGTCCGGTGTGGGTAAAGAATTGATCGCCCAGACGATCCACCAGCTTTCGCGTCGCGCGAAAATGTCGTTTGTCGACCTGAACTGCGCCGCGCTCCAGGATACGCTGCTTGAATCGGAACTCTTCGGCCACGAAGCCGGGGCGTTTTCCGGCGCCCGCGCGCGCAAGCTCGGATTATTCGAGATCGCCGATCACGGCACGCTCTTCCTTGACGAAGTGATGGAAATGCCGATGGCGCTGCAGTCAAAATTATTACGGGCGCTGGAAACCCGCTCGTTCTTCCGCGTGGGCGGAGTGCGTAAAGTAGATGTCGACGTCCGCCTGGTGGCGGCGACCAATCGCGACCCGAAAAAAGCGGTGGCCGAAGAAATGTTCCGCGCCGACCTTTTGTACCGTATCAATAGTTTTGAGATCAACGTTCCGCCGCTGCGCGAGCGCCCCGAAGATATCGAACCGCTTGCCAGCCACATTATGCAAAAACTGGCCGGTGCAAACGCGCCGGAGATCACACCGTCCGCGATGGACGCGCTGTGTTCGTATCACTGGCAGGGAAATGTGCGCCAGTTGCGCAATTGCCTGGAACGCGCCGTGCTGCTGGCCGATAATGGCAAGATCACGCCGCGCGAACTTCCGCCGGAAGTGTTGACAGGAAAACCCGAACCGGTAATTTCCACCAGCTACAACCCGCCGGCAGAGTACACTACGACGAGCTTTTTTAACGTGAATTCGTCTTCGCTGCGCGAAACGGAAAAACAGCAGATATTAAAAGCGCTGGAGCAAACCGGCTGGCACCGCGGCCGCACGGCGGATATGCTCGGCATTTCGCCTTCGACTCTTTATCGCAGATTGCGGGATTACGGGTTGGATAGGTAAGTTTTTTAACAGTTCGCTAAAAGCATAGCCCCTGGTTCACCGGGGCTATTTACTTTGAAATGCAGCCAGTTTTATTTAACTGTTTTCTGAGCGGATCTGGGAATCAATGAAATCAGCGAACGTAAAGCCTTATTGATGGCTTTGGAATCGGGAAAATACGGTTGTATATCCGGTTCGATGGCGGCAAAATACTGCACACTGATAATTTTATCTTTATCATAGATCTTTACGGTGTAACCGTTTCTAAGCGTTTTACTATACTTTCCGCGCACGCCTTTCTTGCCTGAAAAGTCGTATTCCGCCGACATTTTTTTACTTACCTTTTTCATAAACTTCACGCTCGGATCTCGTCGCTTTACGACAACTTATTATTCTTATTACGATAGCATTATTATTTTCATCGTTTTCAGTATGAACGACCAACAAAATTCGGCTATATGCCGAGAATCCAATGCTAATAAATCTGTTTTCCTCAGCAGGGTTAAGATCGTCGGGAAAAGTTAACAACAATTCATCTTCGAAAACAGTCCTTGCCTCATCAAAACTGACATTGTGCTTTCGCAAATTGGCGTTGGCTTTGTTTTTGTCCCACTCAAATATCAGATCCATTTAAAGTCTCGGTGTTGTGTTTTCCTAAGCTAGAGTTTACCACAAATTCCAAGTCTAATTATTCTTAAAATCCCAGAGCGACATCGCGGTTTCATCGGCGTTAATGACCCATAGCATTTTGCCATCCTCACTCCAACCCGCTTTTTTGACGTACGCCTTTTCTCGTATCGCGCGTTTTAGTTTTACCACCGTTAAAGGCGGCTGCAAGACGGTTTCGATCAGCTCGCCGGAATCGGCTTTATAGAGCTTTACGTACTGATTACTGTAGGTAAGATAAACCTTTCCGGCGGGGTTTGGCACCACGACCGTTTGATCGGTAACAATAGTTTCGGTACTGGTAGTATCCCCGCTCACATCAGTACTAGACGAACTATAAGACTCATAGATCAGCGGATTTTCATACAACAGATGACCGCTCGCAACGCTAAAAGCGCGCATTTTTTTGGCAAATGTCGTAAAGAGCAGCTGGTCGCCGGGCAGCCAATAATCCGGCAGGTTCGTGTTTAAGATCTCGCCTTTCTTTTGCCCGGTTTCGGATTGGTACACTTGAATATTTTTCCCCGAATCGACCGCGAAAAATCTTTCATCCGGGCTGTAACGGATATTCGAATCACTTAGCCGCGGATCTGCCTTGATGGAATATTTAGGCGCGTCGCTGCCGTTTAGTTCCCAGAAAAGTATTCGGTGTTCTTCTTCCTTTGACTTGTGTTTTGAAACCATGGCCATATAACGCCCGCTCGGGCTGGGCATCAGCTTCCAGGTCAGAACTCCAAAATCTTCATCGCCGACGGAAAGATTTTTCGCCACTTGTCCTGTTTTTGTATTCCAAACAGTTATCATGGTCGCCTTGTTGGCCATCTCATTCGGGATCAGGCCGAGCCATTTTTTTGTGGGGACCGAGGTGGTAAAAAATTGCGCGCCGTCCGGGCTTAAATACCACCAATCGAGATCTTGAATCGTAAGGGTTCGAAGCGGGGCCAGGGTTTCGCCGTCCCAGAAAGAAACCACCAGATTTTTCACATCATCTTTCTTATCGGTTTTTGGTCCGTTAGAAACGGTGTAAAAGATCTTGCCGTTCTTGCTCCATGCCCCACTAATAAGAGGCGATGGATCAAAAACCTGCATTTGTTTTAACGAACCAAGGTCGAAGACATAAGCGGATTCAAAACGTCCGTACTCTATGCGTTTGCGGCGCGTATAAAAAAGTTTGCTCGCGTCCGGGCTTAGCTCGTCCAGGGTGTAGCGGCGCAGCTCGTCGATCTCGTGCCGCCGCGAGGAAATTACTTTCTGTTTTTCCACATCCCAGATCTGGACCGTATTCTCGCCCAGCATCCACAGCTTTCGCCCGTCGCCCAGCAAACGATGAGTGACGATCTCTTCCGCCGGATTTTCGAAATCGAATGTGCCCTTAAGAGTGAAGAGGGAAGTATCCGTTTGGCCAAAGACAATGCCAAAAGTCGTACATGTAAAAAGTGTGATAAAGAGAAAGATACGCAGCAAACTCATAACACCTCGAATACGCATATATTTATAAATTAGGTGTTTTGAGATATTTTTAAAGAGAAAGGTTGCTCCGCTTTTTTAGATTAAATACTCGCGCGATAATGCCATGAGGTCAGAATCGGGAAACTCCCTTCCTGCCAGAGGAGGGTGGCAGCCGCTTCGGCTGATGGGGTGGTGGGAGCAGCGACCGGGTTTCCCTTATTCAAGGTCAAGTTTGTGTTTTTCGCGGCTCCGCCGCCGTGCTGTGCGGAAAGGCTCTGCCTTTCCGTGAGGCGCATCCATAAAAACAAACTCCCCTCCTTACCAAGGAGGGGTGGGCACGCGCTTCGCGTGACGGGGTGGTTCTCTCTTTTCCGGCAAACTATCTCCGCGCTCCCGAAAGATCATAAAATTCGTCTTCCGGTCATGTTCCTGCTGTCCAGTATCAAATTATTTTTGCCCGGTTTCAGCTCAACCTGCACGTTCCAGACGCCGCTCTTCTTTTTTGTTTTACCTATGCCGCAGACATAACAATTCCCGGGTTTTAGATCCTCCAGCGCGGCTTTCCCCTCCGAATCGATGACAAAGAGTCTAACTGCGCGGGCGCTTAGAACGTCAATCGCTTTGGCGTAACTGACACCCATGGCCGGGCTCATCCGCGAGGCTTTCTCAGCCGTGCAGATAAGTGCCGCCGGATATTTGCGAGTGTTCTCTGGCGCCAGTAATATCTCTCTGAGGTGTTCTCCTCTTGAGGTGTCTGAAAACAAGCTCCTCTTTTTTAACAAGTCTCCCCAGATCGCGTTTTTGTTTTCTTCTAATATTTCCGAGAGGTCCCTGTCCAAAATATAAAATACCTGTCCGGCCATCATGTGCGCGTCTAATTCCACAAAGCTCGATTCCGTTTCGACCTTTACCATCAAGCTCGCGTTCCCCTCGCCGCCGTTTTTTTGTTTTCTCATAGTTGTAGGAGTCTAAGAGTGTTATATTCTTCGCCGCGTTAGTGGTGGGTTGAATGTAGCCGTGGATTTTAATCCACGGTAGAATGAAACAATTCAATCGTCGCTGCCGCGACGTATGACGTCCAATTTCAACGAACCGTGGGTTAAAACCCACGGCTACTATCACAGAGACGCTACGCGTCCCGAAGCAATTCCTTCTTTATCACTTACCGAAATTCTGTTAATCTTTCAACGTTGCCGTCCCACGATTTTTGACAGTAAAAGCAGATCAATGAAACCGCGTAGGGGTAACTTCATTTGAACCAAACCAGATCATACTCCCAGGTATTTTGGGCGTACCGTTTGGATTCGAAAAGTATATCTCTATTTAGAGATTATTGTCAAAGCAAAATGTGCACCCGTCAGGAGGATAAATCCTGATGGGCCGCAAAAAAGCCAAACAACCAAAAAGAATAGCCAAGAAGCTGAGAGAGATTAGAGAAAAACTAGAACTTTCCAGGGAAGAGATGTTTGAGATTCTTACAAACGAAGGCGCGGATATTCATTTAGGCTATGTAAGTTTGTACGAATATGGACAGCGTGTCCCAACTCTATTAGTCACGTTGGCTTATGCCAATGCTGCGCGAATTTCGACTGATTACATTATCAACGACAAATTAGATCTGCCTGCCAAACTTCCAGCCAAACCAAAGCATTAGATTCTGTTCTTTAAAGCGGGCGCAAGCAACCCTTCCCAACCTGAGAGGTGGTCCACTCGCGTGATAATAATAAACATTTAAGTAAAGAAATTTGCAGGTTCGGAAGGGCCGCTTGCGCCCGCTCTTACCTCAAAGTCCCGTAGGGACGTTATATTTATAGAACAGAGATATTTAAAATGACCCAGGCTCCGTTAGGAGCGAAATATGCCGTTCCTACGGAACTCAAAAGAATTTTCTGAAATTTATACTACAGATATGACGTCCCTACGGGACTAAAATCTTCTTGCTAAAGCTAGTGGCAATTGATAGATCACAAAACCACCAAATAACACGAATAAAATTAAACCAATGACGACTAAATTACCCGGCTGAGTTATGCTTTCAGGTGGCCAGAGGTCAGGAAAGAACGGCACTTACCTGAATTTTCCGATCTCAATGTTCTTTTTTAATTTAGCCTGCGGATTTGTGAATTTTACGAGATTTCTGGAACATTTTTGGAACAGGGTGTTCACTTGTGCTCACTGGAACAGGTGAACACTTCCGTCCTCCGCTCACGCGGAATGATTTCTAAACCGTTGCCAGCTCAATCCGGCCGCAATTATAACCTTAGAAACAAAGCCAAAATCATTTCGCCACGCGCCGGTATTTATGCGTGATCGGCCGGCGGCGGCCGACGCCGATGGCATTTTTTGAAATGATCAGCGTCGGCGGAAGCTGCTGGCGTTTGAATTCGTTGGCCGGAGATTCGACCTTGTTCAAAATATCGTAGATCAAGATCGCGATCGTGGCCGTCCGCGATGATCTCTTCGGGCGAAAGTTTTTGCTCAAAATAAAGCTGCAAAATCGGGTCCATCAGTTCGTAGGGCGGCAGCGTATCCTGGTCGAATTGGTTCGGCGCGAGCTCGGCGGAAGGCTTTTTGTCGATGATCTCGTTCGGGATTATTTCGCGTCCGGCCGTTGCATTGATATGGCGCGCGATCTGCCAAACCTCGGTCTTTAAGACATCGCCGAGTACCGCCAGACCGCCGTTCGTGTCGCCGTAAAGCGTGCAGTAACCGACGGCCAGTTCGGATTTATTTCCGGTCGAAAGCAGCAGGCGGCCTTCGGCGTTGGAAATCGCCATCAGGATCACGCCGCGCAGCCGCGACTGCATATTTTCCGCCGCCAGAGTTTCGCCGCCCTTGGTCGGTTTGTTCAATTCGAGCTGCTTGAGCAAAACTTCGAACGCGCCCGAAATCGGTTCGATGCGGCTTTCGCAGCCGAGATTTTTTATCAGCTCTTCCGAATCTTTGATGCTGCCTTCGGAAGAAAACGGCGACGGCATCATCACGCACAAAACATTTTCCGCGCCGAGCGCTTCGGCCGCCAGGGCCGCGACCAGCGCCGAATCGATGCCGCCGGAAAGCCCGAGAACGGCTTTCTTAAATCCATTTTTGCCCGCGTAATCGCGGATGCCCAGAACCAGCGCCTGCCGGATCGTTTCGCATTCGTCGCCGGTGATGCCGCGCGCGTCGGGTTTGCGCACGTCGAGCTCGACCGTTTCGACAAATTCCTCGAAGGCCGCCGCCTGCAAAATGATGTCGCCTTCTTCGTCGGCGATCAGGCTCGCGCCGTCAAAAATTATTCCGTCGTTGCCGCCGACCAGATTGACGAAAACGATCGGCATTTTCGGGCTTCTCGGCGCGGTGCGCGACCATGTCGCAGCGCAGTTTGATTTTGCCTTTGTTATAAGGCGAAGCGTTGATCGGCGACGATCAGATCCGCGCCTTGCATGATCAGTTCGTCCGCCGGGTCAACGTCGTAAAGTCTTTCTTTCCAGAAAGTCTTGTCGTTCCAAAAATCTTCGCAAACGACGACGCCGATCTTTCAGCGCCGTCGATCTCGAAAATTCTTTCGTGCTCCGCCGGCTCGAAATAGCGCGGATCGTCGAAAACGTCGTATTCGGGCAAGAGGTTTTGTCGGCAAAACCGAGCAGTTTTGCCGTCGTGAATGACGGCCGCGGAATTATATCAGGCGCTTTCCGTCCGCTTCCGGATTCGGGCGAATCGTGCCGACAACGGCCGTGATGCCCTGCGGTGGCGGGAATGATTCTTTCGAGCGGCTCGAGCGCGTTTTCGATGATGTCGCGGTCCTGAAACCAATCCAGCGAAGTGTAGCCGTGCGTGACGACCTCGGGAAAAACGATCATATCCGATCCGTCCGCTTTCGCTTTTTCGATTGCTGCCATGATTTTGGCGACGTTGCCTTCGATGTCGCCGTTGGTCGTGTTGATTTGTCCGATTGTGACTTTCATTTGAACTTATTTTACATTCTCCAACATTTTTCTTCCGTTTGCCATACGAAGAACTGTCTCAAAATCTCGCGCGGTGGTGTTTACATTTTCAGAAGCGCAATTCGCAAAAATTTAAGGCATATCTTTTGGAGGAACTAGATGAAAACTAACCTGGGAAATACGAGATCTTATTTCATTTCTTTATTATTGGTAACAATCGGTTTAGCCGGTTCGATGGCTTGCATCGCGCAGGAAAAAGCGGCAGCCAAAACCGGGCAGGACGAATTCTGTAACAACTGGAATTACGGCGACAGAGCTTCGGTCAATGAAGTGCGCGAATATACCGTGGCGGGCAGCGGCAGCCTGACCGTCGATGGCGGAACTAATGGCGGGATCAGCATTATCGGCGAAGACAGAGGCGATATTTTTATCCGCGCCTGCGTCCAGGCCCACGGAAAAACCGAGGAAGAAGCCCGCGCAGTAGCCAAAGGCATAACCATTCATACGGGCGCGACCATCAGCGCTGAAGGCGACACGTCTGCCGACAGGGGTTGGGGAGTTTGTTACCGCATTTATGTTCCGCGCAACACTGATCTGAAATTGGATACGCATAACGGCGGTATCAAAATTACGGGCGTGAACAGCACGATGGAATTTTCGGCGCTAAACGGCGGGATCAAATTAAGCGGGTTTCCGGCACGGTCAAAGGCAGAACGACCAACGGCGGCGTGAAGATCGATCTCGGCGGCAAAAGCTGGAACGGCACGGGCCTTGACGTGCAGACGACCAACGGCGGCATCGTCGTTTCGATGCCGGAAAATTATGCGGCCCACGTTGAGACCGGAACCGTCAACGGCGGATTCAAGAGCGAGATCGCGGGTATTTCCGCTCCGGAAGATCGCCAAAATAAATACGGCGCGCCCAGGGCCGTTCGCATCAGCACTGACATCAATGGCGGCGGCGCCCCGGTCAGAGTAGTCACCGTAAATGGCGGTGTGAAAATAGTTTCCTCCTCTAACAAAGAAGACTAAACACGGTCTTTCTCGCTAAAGGAGCTTTTGCACGGGAAGAAGGTAAATGACGCGGTATTTACCCCAAGCCCCGTGCAAAAGCTTTTTAAACCATTTCTAAAAAGATCCATAAATAAATCTGGAGCGGGTGCAAGCAACCTGATTGGCGCTCAACTTGAGTGATGAAATTTGAAGCCCAATAAATTCGCAGTCCGGAAGGGTTGCTTGCGCTCGCTCTTATCTATCGCCTTCGGCGACAAACCGGTCATAGCAATAGGTGGCATTCTGAGGTTCTGGCCTCATTACAATGGCAATCGTTTTATATTAAAGATGGTTTTGCCTCTAAAGTCGAAGAAGTTCGGAGTTTTATAAGCAAACAAGTTATCTGTAAAACATTCGTCTTTACCTGGGAGCGCAGGCATCTTGCCTGCAAGATCGCGCAGCGATCTAAAAGCTCTTTATTCGATAGCTATTTAGCGCGAGAATCGCGCTTGCAGGCAAGATGCCTGCGCTCCCAGGTGTAACGTCGATCCCTTTGAAATTCAGCGAGCTACTAATTTAGAATTGGGACTTTAGAGGCAAAGTCATTAAGATCACCAAAAAACAGGCTTCTCCAAAACCTCTTCTACAAAAACGGACAGCTATCGGCCACAATATCCTCGCGGTATTTCTATTTGCGGAAGTTCTAACTTTCCACCGATCTTTTCAAACCGCTTTTATTTATTTTTGGGCGATCGTGTATGATTTTTAAGATTTCTGGGGCAAAAGTGGCGCAGGTGGGGCAGTGGGTCACCCTGGCGCAGTGCCCCACTTCACATCCTTTATCGCATCTGCCTGTAACAGCACCGGTTATGCGATTCGTCAGAGCTCAACCTGTTCATTGCTCCATTGAAACCGCACCTGGAACTAAAACAAGTTGCTAGCTCTTGGCGGGATGCTGATGGTCGTGAGATTTTTTCTTGACCATTGTCAGGCGGTTGCCGCGATCGTTATAGGTTACTTCGTCCATTATGTTGTGTATCAGCAGGACGCCGCGGCCGGAAGTTTTGAAAAGATTGTCGGGATCGAGCGGGTCGGGAATTTCGGCGACATTAAAGCCGTCCCCTTCGTCTTCAACGGTAAAACTCACTTCTTTAGTAGAGACGTCGGCCGTAATGCGTACCAGTTTGTCCGGGTTGTAACGATTGCCGTGCTTGACGGCGTTGACGAAAGCTTCGTCCAGCGCGACAAAAAGATTGGAACCTTCGACGTCGCAAACGCCGACTTTTTCCGTCCGCTTCATCAGGTAATCGAGCACGACATGCATCAGCGCGATAGTGCTGGGCAGTTCAAACTCGATCTTCTCCCTGACATTTTGGATGTCTTCGGCTTTATCGACATATTTTTCCTTGAAGTCGAGAGCGATGGCAAAAAGCTCCAGCAATTCGTTTTCGTCAAAATTGCGGCGGGAATAATTCGCGGCCGAGATCTTGAAAGCTTTTATCACCTCATCGTCAGAGGTAGAAGAAATATTTGAAGGCAGGCAGGCCGTAGTGTTACCGTTCAGATTCAGGTTTGCGCAATGATCGATGTTATCAAGGTCCGTTATTATCAGGTCAAAGTCGGCGAGACCTGATACTTCCAGGGCTTCGGGGCGGTTATCCAGCGCCATCACCAGATGTCCCAGGCCGCTGAATGTTACGTCCAAAGCGGTGCCGAGGTCGTCATGGTCATCGATTAATAGGATCTTACGCTGCATTTTTTACACAACTCAGCCATCGGGGAAAGCTCTAAAATAATCTACGTCAAAATTTCAGCACTTGTTGCAAATAATAGCACTTTTTCGCATCATCTTTGAAGCAATTTGATGAACGATCAGGAACTGGAAAAAATCGAAGCGTTTCAGCTGTCCGGCCTTGAGGATTATTCCTCGGGCAAAGGGCTGCAGATCCGGGCGATAGCGCGGGTGGCGTACTGGCTGATCGGCCTTACCGCCCGAACCATCCATTTTGAAATCGAAGGCGAGCAGCATTACGAAAATATCCTTAAGAAGGGTGAGAAAGCGATCTGGGTTTTATGGCACGATCGCCTTTTTCTGAGCACATATTACCTGCGCAAGCGAAAGATCATCGCCATGACCTCGCAAAGCTTCGATGGGGAATACATTGCCCGTCTGATCCAGCTGCAGGGCAACGGCGCGGTGCGCGGGTCATCAACCCGCGGCGGTGTCAAAGGTTTGGTGGAAATGATCCGCCTGGCAAAACAGGGTATTGCGATGTGTTTTATCGTGGACGGGCCAAAAGGGCCTCCTTATGTTGCCAAGGACGGCGCTGTTTTGCTGGCCAAGAAAGCGGGAATGCCTATGCTGCCGCTTCATATTGAGGTAAAACATTTCAGCGAAACAAATAGCTGGGACAAGATGCAGATACCGCGCCCGTTCACCAAAGCCAGGGTTTTCATCGGCGAACCGATCTATGTTCCGACTTCGAAGGGTGAAAAGGGCGAAAAGCAAGATACGGAAAATAAACAAAAGGAACTCCAGGCTGCGCTCGATGCCCTGATGGAAAAAGGAAAAAAGTGGCGGTTGGAGCAAAAATAAGGTAAAGTTACTGAAACTCAAAGCTATCAAAGATCAGCCGTTACTCCAGAGGAAAGAGAGACTTCGACTATGAAATGGCTAGCGCCGCTTATAATCATCATTATTTTGATCATCTTTGGTGCGTGGTTTTGCACTCATCATGAGGAACCGGCGCCGCCGCCTAAACCACCGGCCAACTCGAACGCAAACACGGCAAATGTCGGAATCGCGAGTAACACCAACGCTGCGGCAAATACGAATATGGCCGTGAATATGGCGGCAGTGGGCAATACCAATAAACCGGCTAACGCCAACGTACCCCACTAAGCTGCTTTAAAAAAGTTATCCGAAAAGGCGAGGTAGTTAATACCCCGCCTTTTGTTTTTGCGAACTTTAGGATGTTACTTCTTGTTCGCGTTTGCCAGCCTGGTGTTTCCGTTGACCACGTGATTGGCCACTGAATCGGTAGCGGAAACCTTCAGTTCGTTTTTGACGCTTTTAACGCCGGTGATACCTTTGGCGGTTTTTTCCGCCGAGGCTTTCTGAGCAGCGCTTCCCACGGTTCCGGCCAAAGTTGCTACTTCGTTCGAAACGCTCACGCTGATCGTCGAATCACGCAGATCGTCAACCGTCGCCAGCGCTGAGCGCAGCTTGAACCACAGCCAGCTATCGTTTATGCCCGTGCCGATGACCTCTGTCGTCGACTTTTGTTTCTCATAACCGGCCTTGTCCTTCTCGTAGTCCTCCTTGCTGATGTTGGAATTCCAGCGGTTTGAATTTGTACCGGTAGAGTTGGAATTGACCACTACCGCGGTATTATTTGCGTTCAGATTGGCATTAGCTGCCGCACGGTTCGCAGTTGCATTCGTACCGGGTGTAGTTCCGCTGCAGGCCGCAAAAACTATGCTCAGGGCCAGCAAACCAACCGTTAATGTTAAAACTTTATACTTCATTCTAATCCTCCATTTTTGTCCATTCGGACAGTATTAAAGATGTAGTAATTGCATACATCCAGACCCAAAGAACGATATAAGGTGCAAAACTTGTACCGGAAAAAGTTTTTTTTCGATTTTCTCCTGGAGCGGCGCATGCTCCAGTGTGCGCCAGTGCCCCACCTGCCCCAATTGTGAAATATGTCACATTCATAAAGCCTTACGTCACAATAGTTTCTGAGTTTTTGTAAACTTTGCGGATGTTCCAGGGTTTTATAGCAGTTTTTGAGGATTCCCATTGTTTATCATCAGGAACGCGTTTCTTTTAGTTGTTTAGGGCCTTATTAGATAAAAGCTTTCATGTTCTTAAAGAGCAGTTCCGTATCAGGCGGAAGCCTAGCAAAGAAATGGTACGGGAAACCAAAGCGGTACAGGTAGAAGGGATTGCGGTGTTTATTGGGGTTGGTTGGAATTAGCTGAATGCGGTGGTTGGCTAAAGCCCATTTTATTGTTTGGCTTCAACCACTAGCTAAAGCTAGTGGCAATTTAAATAGGGGTTTGAAAGAGCGGGCGCAAGCGGCCCTTCCGGACTGCAAATTTTATCAGGCCTTAATATTTATCTTTCAAGTTGAATGCCTCACAGGTCGGGAAGGGTTGCTTGCACCCGCTTTAAAGCTTTTAAGTAAGTTTCTCAATACGCTAGCGGTGAATAAAACTTTCATCGAAAAACCGGCCGAAGAATGGTATCCTTACTTGAAAAATATCCCGATCCCGGAGAAAAAACATGGCAAACATTTTTAATATCACTGTTGATGCGACAGATATAAAAGCAGATGCTGAGGGCAAAGCAACCGCCATTTTTACTGTGACCAATGCTTTAAATACCCCCGTCCGCGGTATTGCCAAGGCCAAAGCACTGGACAACACGCTGCAGGATTGGCTCAGTGTAAAAGGGGAGCCGGAAAGAGATTTTAGCGCTCACGGTACGGAGCAGTTCACGGTCGAATTCAGCAAGCCGGCCGGTTCCGCGGCTCCGGGCGCTACGGAGAAATTTCCTTTCCGGCTGGACGTGTTCTCGGCCGCCAATCCGGACGAGGAATTTACCGAGGGGCAAACCGTGAACGTGGAAGTGAAACAACCGGAAGCCCTTCCGGTGAAAAAGTCTTTTCCCTGGTGGATACTTATTGTCGCCGGCGCGGCCTTGATCCTGATCGTGATCCTGTTGTTCCTTCTTTTCGGCCGGGGAGGCAAACCCGATGGCGGAAACAATAATAATGCCGTCCCCAGTACTCCCGTTACTTTTAGCCTGGAACTAAGCACGGACCGCGCGGGAAACGACTACAAACTTATCGAGCTGCCGCAGCCCACCTTTGAATTGTGCCGCACTGAATGCGCCAAAGATTCAAAGTGCCGGGCCTACGTTTACGTTAACCCCGGCGTGCAAGCGCCCGGCGCGCGCTGTTATCTTAAATCGACCGTGCCTCCCGCCACCAAAAATGCCTGCTGCATTGCGGGGGTGAAGAATTAGAAGCGGTTTTTCCAGATGCAGATCTATCGGACTTTTTGGGAGAACCACCCCGCCCTTCGGGCACCCTCCTTCGTAAGGAGGGGAGTTTTGTAGCACCTCTTTAGGCTCCCCTCCTTACGAAGGAGGGGTGCCGCGCGTTAGCGCGACGGGGTGGTTCTTTCTTTGTCTAAAACGAATCTCGCGAACTTTCCCACCACTTGAAGTTTACACTTTGCTCGCCACCCATTTTAGAATGTGCGCAAAAGCGCATGTTATTACCGCTTTGACTTGCTCTCCTGTGATGGTAATATTTCTAAACCCAACCAATACCCAAATTACTTTGAACATATGAACGGCTGACGTTTTGGCTGAAATTACCATTACGCGGTTTCATGGCTGTGCTGTGAAAGATCGTGGGTGATTAACGGTAATTAAGTAAGCGGTAGCGTGTTCTTACCACATTCCCAAAAGTTATGAGACTAGGCCTTAACCCTGTTCTGGAGATCGAAGCGGCGGTGATGTACGAAACCGGCGGCGCCCAGCCGCTAACCGGACAAGTCTTTTATGTGCTGGAAAAAAGCGCCGAGGATATATTGAAAAAAAGCAGAGACGCCCCGGATTTTGAAAGAGCGCTGGAAGAATTAAGAAGCCAGGCGATCAAATTCATCATTACCGACTCGTGGGGGAAAGCTGTTGTAAAAGGTTTGGAAGCGAAAACTTACTATGTTTGCGGTATCAGCCAGACGCACCAGGGAGTTGGGGTCTGGAATGTTCGGGTCGACCTGCAGTTCGGCAAAAACAGCCTGGTGCTGGACAACAATAATATGGCGGCAAAGCAAAAGCCATGATCTTTTATGGGAGCGCGCCGGAAGACTGCCTAACTCATGGGGAGGCTGAACGCTTTGCGTTCAGTAAGGCAGGGCCGCGCTCCCGCCCCAAGTAGTGCAATATAGGAATTTTGTGGAGGAAATATAAGGAAAACCACTTTCCTATGGCGTATGCGGACGAGCCGTCCGCGCTCCCGGTTAAGGTTGAATTGTTTATTTAGATTAGGCTGAACCTAAGCTCGCTTTCATTAGCCGTCAGGGCGTTTTCTCTGATTTGTTCGAGATCATATTAATGGCCGTAAGCCACGTCTCCACAAGTTGTGGCCACCGTGTAATAGGGAATTCTGTCGGTCGGAGCCCAAATGCATGCCCGCCCTTTAAATATATGTGCATCTCTGCGGGAACGCCCAATTTCCTCAACGCCGAATAATAGACCAGGGAATTCTCGACCGGATCCACTGGGTCATCCTGAGCTTGAATCAAGAGCGTTGGCGGAGTTCGACTTGTGACTTTGATATCAGGGTTCAAAACAAAGCCTTTTTCAGGAACTGCCAGGTGTCCAGGATAAAGGGCGATTGCGAAATCCGGCCGACAGCTTTCCTTGTCAGCGGCATCCACGGCCGGGTATAGACGCTTTTGCCAATCGTTGCTCAGCGCGGCAACGAGATGCCCCCCCGCCGAAAAGCCGAGTACTCCGATCTTCTTTGGATCTATATGCAACTGTGCGGCCTTTGATCGCACTAATCCCACCGTCCTCTGCGCGTCTTGCATAGCCGTCGGGCAGTTTCGTAGGGGCCTATCTTTATACAAGGAACACGATATTTTGATAAGACGCAAGTGATCCCCCGTGATGTGAGCCAATCACAGGCTTCCGTTCCCTCAAGATCAATAGCCAAAACATTGTAGCCTCCTCCGGGAAAAACAATCACGGCAGCACCAGTGTTGTGAACCTGCGGCGAATAGATCGTCATGGTTGGTTGCGAGACTCTGTCGACATAAATCCACGGCCTGCCGCCGACCAGCGCCTCACTACCGTTATCTTCGATCACCCGGCCAAAGACTTCGGCACCGTCGAGACTCCGCGCATTCGGCACAGCTCCCGGCCATATCGGCATTTGTGAATAGCCTTGCGCCGGCTGCCAAATTGTCTGTTCTGTAATCGGCCGAGGCAATTTAACGGCGGGTGAGTTGTTATTTTGAGAATAGGAGTAAGCTACAATTATTAACGGAAGAAGGATAAGTATAAATATTGGTTTCATAACTGCGATGTAGGTATTAAAAATCAATGTAGTGAGCTAAAACGGATCGTTTTTGATAGGCTATTATAACAGCATCTATTTTTATAATTTTATAGCTCTGTTTCTTCCTAAGTGAATTTTTTTGCCAATTCACCCAAAGCGGACGGCGCTACATTCGACCACAAACCCTTTAAATTGTTTTACTTGTCTTTGTTTTCTTGACAGTTTAAGCACATGTATATAGTATTTATAGTTTCGGCTCTAAGGCCGGAAGTGTCTCTGTATGTTCGAGTCATTATCCGATAAGCTCAAGCGAACGCTGAAAAACCTGCGCGGGGAAGGGACATTGACCCCCGAGCACGTTGATGCGGCATTGCGGGAGATCCGGATGGCGCTGCTGGAAGCTGACGTTAATTATAAGGTCGCAAAAGACTTTATCGCTTCCGTGAAAATGAAGGCCGAGGGCCAGGCGGTTTGGACCGACCTGAAACCTCACGAGCAGGTGGTCAAGATCGTCTATGACGAACTGGTCGAATTGCTCGGCGGCACATCGTCGCGGCTGGTCTTTACCCGGCAGATCCCGAACACGGTGATGATCGTCGGCCTGCAGGGTTCGGGTAAGACGACCTCGACAGGTAAGGTCGCCAACTGGCTGGCGAAAAATCAGGAACGAAAACCGCTTTTAGTATCGGTTGACGTTTATCGTCCCGCGGCGCGCGCCCAGTTAAAGGTTGTCGCAACGGCAGTCGGACAAGCGATATTTGAAAATTCCGAAACGAACGATCCGCTGACCCTGGTGCGCGAAGCTCACAAGTACGCGCAGGAGATGGGTTACGACACGCTGATGATCGACACCGCCGGGCGTCTGCATATAGACGACGATCTGATGGCCGAGCTCGAGCAGATCAAGGCGGAGACGAAACCTTCGGAAGTGTTGTTCGTGGCGGACGCGATGACCGGGCAGGACGCGGTCAAATCGGCGGAAGAATTTCATCGCCGGGTCGGCCTGACTGGTGTGATCCTGACCAAGATGGACGGCGATGCGCGCGGCGGCGCGGCACTTTCCATCAAGCAGGTGATCGGCCAGCCGGTGAAGTTTGTCGGCGTCGGTGAAAAGTACGACGCGATCGAGCAGTTTTATCCCGACCGCGTAGCGCAGCGCATATTGGGTATGGGCGACGTGCTGTCGCTGATCGAAGAGGTCCAGGACAAGATCGATCAGGGCGAGGCTGAAAAACAGCTTGCCAAAATGCAGCGCAACGAGTTTTCGCTCGAAGATTTTCGCGATCAGCTGCGGCAGTTTAAGAAACTCGGTTCTTTCTCAAAAATAATGAATATGCTGCCGGAGCAATTGACGGGCGGCATTCAGTTAGACGATGAGCAATCGGCGAAGATCGAATCGGAAATGAAAAAGACCGAGGCCCTGATCGATTCGATGACGCGCGAAGAGCGCAACAACGCCAAGGTCATCAACGCCGGCCGCAAGACGAGGATCGCCAACGGTTCGGGAACGACGATCGCCGATGTCAACGCGCTGCTCAAGCAATACGGCCAGATGCGCCAGATGATGACGCAGATGAACAAAGGCGGATTACTCGGCAAGCTGGGCCGCGGAATGATGGGCGGCTTAGGCAATATGATGGGCGGCGGCGGTATGGGAGGCCTTGGTAATGGCATCCCGGGCGGCCTGCTCGGCGGAATGGGTGGAGGTGATGCGCCCGATGAAACAGATTCATTATCCAAGAGGATAAAAAAGAAGAAACGCCATAAAAAGCGGTAATGGTATTTGGTAATAGTCATTGGTCATTAGTAGTTAGTAATTGATGGAACTCCGGAAAAAGTTTTAACCAATTACCAAATACTAATTACCAATAACCGGTCACCAGGGACGAAAGACGAAGGACGAAGGACAAAGATAAATGTTAGCAATCAGTTTAATGAGAATGGGCGCGAAGAAAAAACCTTTTTATCGCGTAGTAGTAAAAGAAAAACGCAGCAAGCGTGACGGTGCTTGTTTGGAAAATCTCGGAACATACGATCCGATGACCGACCCTTCAACCGTTAACTTGAAGATCGACCGCGTGAATTACTGGGTCAGCGTCGGCGCGCAGCCGACCGACACCGTCAAGCGTTTGATCAAAACCTTTAATAGTGTTGAAGCTACTGCCGCTCCGGCGGAAGAGTTTAAAGGTTTTTGCAGGCAAGTTTTTATGAAAGAAGCCATGGAAAATCTGGTGCGCTCGCTGGTCGGCAACGCCGAAGCGGTCGAGGTGATCGAAAAGCAGAATGGTTCGACCACCGTGCTGCAGGTTCACGTCGAGCAGGCGGATATCGGCCGGTTGATCGGGCGCGAAGGCCGTACGGTCAAAGCGATCCGTTCGATACTTTACGCCGTCAGCCAAAAGCAGGGTAAGCGTTACCAGCTCGAGATCGCCGAGTAAAAAGCGTGAGCGCTAACACCGGCGAACTTGTTGCGATAGCTTTTACGGTCAGGCCGCGCGGGCTTCGCGGCGAACTGGTAGCCGATCTGCTGACCGACTTTCCCGAACGATTCGAGGGTTTAGAAGAAGTAACCCTGATAAAACCGGACGGTCGAAAAGATAGTTTGAAAATTGAAGATTTCTGGTTTCAGAAGAACCGCATCGTGTTGAAATTCGCCGGTGCCGATTCCATCGAAACCGCGCAGACGCTGGTAGGCTGCCGGGTCTGTGTGCCGGAAGGCGAAGCAGTGACGCTCGAGGCCGGTGAGTTTTTCGATTGGCAGCTTGAAGGCTGCGTGGTTTTAACGCTGGAAGGTAAGAAGGTAGGGATAGTGCGCGAACTGATGCGCACCGGCGGCACAGAGCTCCTCGTCGTAGCTGATGAAGAGGAGAAAGGCAAAGATCACCTGGTGCCTTTTGCCGAAACCATCTGTGTAGAAGTAGATATTGAAAATAAGATAATCAGAATAGATCCTCCCGACGGTTTATTGGATTTTTGAATGGAGTTTTAGGCAGAAACCCGCGCGTTAGCAAGGGTTAAGATTTAGCCCTCATTTATATCCGGGCTTTTTGCTTTGATCGCTATTCTTAAATAAAAAGACAAATGAAGATTGATGTCTTAACAATTTTCCCGGGGTTCTTTCGCGAGGTCTTTGACTTTGGCATAATTCGCCGCGCGCAGGCCGCAAAAATTATGCAGATCGAAATTCACGATCTGCGGGAATTTGTCGAAAAAGCCGATAAGCGCAAGCAGATCGACGATCGCCCTTTTGGCGGCGGCGACGGGATGGTGATCAAACCCGAACCGATCTTTGCCGCGGTGGAACAGTTTACCGGCACTTTGAAAAGAGACGAATATCCGCCAGCGACGAGAGTGGTATTGCTTTCACCGCAAGGCAGGCCGCTCAAGCAGAGTATTGTCAGGGAATTTTCCGAAGACGCCAAACATATTATTTTGATATGCGGCCGCTACGAAGGTGTCGATGAGCGCGTAAATGAAGCGCTGGTAACAGACGAGATCTCGATCGGAGATTACGTGCTCTCAGGCGGGGAAGCGGCGGCGCTGGTGCTGGTCGATGCGATAACAAGACTATTGCCGGGAGCGCTGGGAAGCGAAACCTCGGCGGAAAACGAATCTTTTAGCGCCAGTTTGGGGGGCCTGCTGGATTATCCGCATTACACAAGGCCGGCGGAATTTATGGGGATGGAAGTTCCCCTGGTGCTGCAGGGCGGCAACCATATTGAAATTGATAAATGGCGCAAAGAAAAAGCGCTGGAAAAAACAATATCTAATAGACCTGATCTATTGAAAGGAAAAGCGGACGTTGACTAGGGTCAACCTCTCCGCCTAATTAGAGAAATGAACCGATTAGATTCAGTTGAAAAAACACAAGTAAAGAGTGATATCCCGGATTTTAAAGCCGGTGACACAGTGCGCGTGCAAGTGCGCATCAAAGAAGGCGGCAAAGAACGCCTGCAGGCTTTTGAAGGCATAGTGATCGCCCGCAAGCATGGCGGAGTGCGCGAAACATTTACCGTTCGTAAGGTGAGCGCCGGCGGCATCGGCGTGGAAAGAATTTTCCCGCTGCATGCCACGATCATTTCCAAGATCGAGCTGATCCGCCGGGGACGCGTTCGCCGCGCCAAGCTTTACTACCTGCGCAACCTGCGCGGTAAAGCGGCCCGCATTCGCGAACTGGATACCCGCAACAAGGATGCGGCCACCGGAAAAGGCAAAGCGACAGGCAAAAAAGACTAACTTTAAAGGATGGCAGTCGGCCTTCATTTCGAAAGACAGGCAGTCATTGACGGCTACCGTTTCGTAGCCGGGGTCGATGAGGTCGGCCGCGGTTGTCTGGCCGGCGCCGTCGTGGCGGGGGCGGTCATTTTGGACCTGCAAAAGCCGCTGCCAAAAGGCTTGAACGATTCCAAGCAGCTCACACTTAAACAGCGTGAGACGATTGCCGAAAAGATCAAGCAAAGAGCCGTCTGCTATGCCGTAGCGGAAGTCGATGCCGAAGAGATCGACCGGATAAATATTTTACAGGCTTCGAAAAAAGCGATGCGCCTGGCTGTTGAAAAATTACAGCCGGGCGCTGATTTTTTGCTCGTCGATGCGCTTCAGTTAAAAGAATTGCTGCTTCCGCAGCTCGGCATTATCAGGGGCGATTCCATTTCCGCCTCGATCGCCGCCGCCTCCGTCATTGCCAAAACTTATCGCGATAATCTGATGCGGGAAATGCACGACGTTTATCCGCAATACGGATTTAATTCCCACGTCGGATACGCTACCAAAACACATAAAGCCGCCCTCCGCACCCATGGCGCCTGCCCTTTGCACCGCAAAACCTTTCACGGCGTATTGCCGCCAACCGACTTGCTGTTCGAGCTTTAGCTGGGCTTTGCCTCTAAAATCCGGTCAATATAATTTTAAAAGCGGGCGCAAGCAACCCCCCTGACCTGAGAGGTACTTCAAACTTGAAGGATAAATATTAAAGCCTAATAAATTTGCAGTCCGGAAGGGCCGCTTACGCCCGCTCTTACTGACGAAGTCCCGTAGGGACGTTAGAAAGAAACACCCCGTCGCGCCGGGGCCGCGCCTCCCCTTCTTCGAAGGGGGGGTATTTGCTCAGCGTTTTTTTTATTGACACCCGCTCTTACACCGCGTATAAAACAATTGAACCCTACAAGCAGGGCGGTTTTACTTTCCCATACCGGGATGTTTGTTTTTACAAAAAATTAAATAAAAGGAGTTTCCCCATGAAACAGTCTCTCTTCCACGTCTTTGTTTTAGCTATTCTTATTTTTACGGCGGCAGCCACAGCCCAGGCGCAGGCCACGCGCACGTGGATCTCCGGTGTGGGCGACGATGCCAATCCCTGCAGCCGCACCGCGCCGTGTAAAACGTTTGCCGGGTCGATCTCAAAGACCGCCGCCGGCGGCGAGATCAACTGTCTCGATCCGGGCGGCTTTGGAGGTGTGACGATCTCGAAGAGCATTACGTTCGATTGTTCGGGTGCTTTTGGAAGCATTTTGGTATCAACCGGCAACGCTATCACCATTAATAGTGCCGGCGCCATAGTACGCCTGCGCGGTTTAACACTCAGCGGGCAGAACGGGGGTGCATACGGCGTGCGGATATTCGCGGCCAGCCGGGTGACTATCGAAGACACGGCCATTGACGGATTTACCAACAGCGGAGTTTCACTGGAGGCTCCGGGGGCCTCGGGAGCGCCGCAGCTCCTGATCAACAATACTACCTTTAGAAACAATGCGGTGACCGGCATTAACGTAATGTCTTCGGACGGCAGCCCTTCAAAAGCGGCGATCATCCGCTCGCAGATACTGGGCAATGGAGAGGGAATAACCGCGCAGACGTCAGACGTGGCGGTGACGGATTGCCTGATCGCGGGAAATAACACGGGAATTCGGACCGCTCTTGGCGGTACGGTCAGGATCTCCGGCAATACGATCAGCGAAAACACCACTAATTTGAATTACCCGAAAGGAGCGATCCTTTCTTACGGCAATAATTCGATCACCGGTAACGGCACCAACAACGCGCCATCCGGAAATGTGGTGCCGGCCGGGCTGCAATAATGTCTCTTGGGGACTAAAAGAACCATCCCGTCGCGCTGGGGGCCGCGCCACCCTCCTTTGTAAAGTGGGAGTTTAAAGAGGCGCTACAGAACTCCCCTCTTTACGAAGCGGGGGCGCCCGAACGGCGGGGTGGTTCTTAGACACAGGAGGCACCGGTGGCACTGCCGAGGCAAAAATACGCTAAATATTCAAAAATAAGGACTTTTGACGGCATTCCTTAAATCTTTTAAAATCTTGGCAAAAAGCCCAAATAGCCCCGTCTTATGGTTATGACGCTTCGAAAAAGAGGAATATACTCTAGCTAATTTTATGTAAATAGTCCGTGTTTAATTTTTCCCACACACGATATCAATTGTCACTTTCAAGAAAGATAAAAGGAGATACTTTCGAATGAATAAGATCATGTTTATATTGCGCACTTCAATTTTCGCCGGCATTATTTTGGCGGCGGCATCGTTGACAGCTCAGGCTCAGGCGACACGTACATGGGTATCAGGTGTAGGCGATGACGTCAATCCATGCAGCCGTACCGCACCCTGTAAAACATTTGCGGGCGCTATTTCAAAAACCGCCACCAATGGCGAGATCAATTGTTTAGACCCGGCCGGTTACGGCGCAGTGACCGTTTCCAAATCGATCACCATCGATTGTGAAGACACCCAGGGTTCGATCCTGTCAGCCGGCACCAACGGCGTGATCGTCAACATCACTGCCGTGACCGACACCAAAAAAGCATTCATGCTCCGCGGAATAAGCATCAACGGCGCGGGCACCGGCATCAACGGCATTCGCGTACTGTCGGCCAGCCAGGTGACCCTGGATGAAGTTGTCATCCAAGGCGTAACCCAGCACGGAGTTTCACTCGAAACGACCACCGGTACGACCAAGGTCAATATCGGCAACAGCCTTATCCGCAACAATGCAAGCAACGGCATCAATTCGTTCATCATTGGCGGAAGCGTAACATTGGCGATAGCCGATTCGAAAATTTACGCTAACTCTAACACCGGCATCAACCTGAGCAACGGCACCAAGGCCTCTGTCAGCAATACGACCATCAGCGGCAACGGCACGGGCGTGGGAACGTTCAACGCTGAAATGGCCCTTTCAGGCTGCGATGTTTCGCACAATACCGTCGGAGTTACGGCCAGCACGGGTTCGGTCGTCAGGCTTTCGGGCAATACGATCACGAACAACGGCACCGGCTTGAACATAACGGGCGGAGTTATCACGTCCTTTACCAACAACATGCGTCAGGGCAATGCAATTGATGGCGCGCCGACCTCGACGATAGCTCTGCAGTAAAGAATAGACATCACAAAAGTTGTGATAAGAACCGCGGAGGCCTTAAAAAGCTTCCGTGGTTTTTTTAATTTCAATTCTTGTAATAACTTAACGTTTATCAGCCCGCCCTGGCCAAAATTACGCTACAATAATGGCAGCAATATTTAGTTAGATCAGCCCTCTTAAGTTGATCAAAAAAAACCGCGGAAGTACTGAAAAGTATTTTCGCGGTTTTCGCATTGCAACGGGCCGATGAGCTTCATTTTTAATTTCTCGTCAATTATGGTGAGGGCAAATGTAAGATGGCGTCGCCCATAAAGCTTCATGAGGCGGCCTACAGATGAAACTCGTTTAGTGTATTTCGTGTGTTTCGTGGTCAGCCTTTTTAGCTCATTAATGTAGACAACTGTAAGAGTTTAACCACGAAATATGCCAAACACACGAAAACCGCCCCTACGGGTCAACAATCTGACCTCGATAAAAAATCTCTTAGGGCCGGAACCAAAACCTCGCTCGACGCATCAAACCACGTAAGCATTTAAAATCAATGTTTTTAGTGGTTTTTGTTTTGGCGTATAATTCCGAAACCACGTGAAACATCAAATACGAGGTAATTTTTATGAGTGAAGATTCACCCAAAATGGGAAAACCGCGCGCGTTTGAGACCATTCTGCTCGGTTGGCTGGCGGTCGGCGTTCTGGATATGTTCGACGCTTATTTCTTTTTTGGCTTTTACTACAACATATCGTTTTTTCGCGTATTTCAGGGCGTGGCGGCCGGCTTGTATGGAGGCGAGGCAGCCCGGGCAGGCGGCGCCACTATGGGGCTGATCGGCTTGGCGATGCATTATGTGGTGGCGCTGGGTGTCGCGGTATTTTTCTACCTGCTCTGCACGCAGCTAAAGTTTATTTACCGCCAGCCGTGGATCTGGGGGCCGCTTTACGGCATCGGCGTTCATTTCTTTATGCAGTACGTGGTGGTGCCGAATTCCGCCATCGGCCGCTATCCGGCTTTGACGTTCGATTGGCCGCTGGTCAATAGCATCGTCGGCCACGCGCTGCTGATCGGCCTGCCGGTGGCATTGATCGCTAATTGGTCGGCCAAAAAGAAACACAAGTAATTTAGAATAGGAGGACAAAACAATGTCAACAAAGTCCGGGAAAAAATTCGAGGAGCAATACTCCTTTTGAAAGGTCCAGTAAACGTAGAAGAGGTTATCCGTCCGAAACTCAGGTTAAACGAGGCCTGAGGGTAGTTCATAACGACAAGGAACTATTCGAAAAATTGGGCCGGAAAGATCCATGTCCCTGCGGATCGAACCGCAGATTTCAAAAACTGCTGCCTGGGCAGCGGTAGGTATGACGGATCGCTTCGCGATCACTACTTTTAGAGACAAGTGATTTTAATATGAGCATGTCCTTACCGGCCGTGCTCAAGAATCTACCCAAAGTTCCTACAATGCTTAAAAACGGAATTCATCAACGCATCTGGTTTTACGATCTGGAGTGGGTGCCGGATGCGGTGGCCGCGCGGCGCCTGTGCGATCTGCCGGAGACTGCCTCCGAGCGCGAAGCTTTCGAAGCGCTTTGGAAACACGCCGGTGCGACGGAAGAAAAGCCGATGCCGTTCTTGAAATATCTTTTTTCTCGCGTGGTATCGATTGCGTTTCTTTCGCGCAACCTGGAAAGCATTGACGGCGAAACGCAGGTCGTTTTCCGGCTGCACTCGATGCCCGAAGATCCGGAGGAGAAAGACGAGGCTGTTCTTCTCGCGAAATTCCTGCATTACGTCGGCGAACGCAAACCGCAGCTCGTCGGCTTTAATTCGCTTAATTCCGACATCCGCGTGTTGGTGCAGCGCGCGATGGTAAACGATATCGAAGCAAAAGAATTTAACCTGCGTCCCGATAAACCATGGGAAGGCCGCGATTATTATTCCGATTACGGCGAGTGGCATATCGATATATTGAAGCTGCTTTGCGGGCCGAATCTGCGCCAGACGCCTTCGCTAAACGAGCTGGCAAAGATGTGCGGTTTTCCCGGCAAGATCGATATGGACGGCAAACAAGTTCCCGATCTCTGGCTAAGCGGTCAGCTGGCTAAGATTATTGCTTATAACGAGATAGATACGCTCAACACGTATCTCGTCTGGCTGCGGCTGGCACATTTTTGCGGATTTTTTGAAGACGCTGATTATGCCGCCGAACAGGAAAATTTCTACAATTTTCTGCTGGCAGAGTCACAAAACGCCAACCGCGCTCATATCAAAGATTTCCTCGCCAAATGGGAGTTTTGAAATAGCCACAGAGAACACAGAGAACACAGAGAGCGCAATAAAATAAACATATATCGGCTAAGATACCCCGTTTTATTTTACAGATCCGGGCTTGAATTTTTTGCTCTGTGACCTCTGTGTTCTCTGTGGCTAATGTTACGATATTGTTAATGGTTTATACGTTAATAACCGGGGCATCGAGCGGGATAGGCGAAGTTTTTGCGCGCAGGCTGGCGGCAAAAAAGCACGACCTGGTGCTTGTTGCGCGTTCGGAAAAAAAGCTGCACGAACTCTGTGATGAACTGATGCTTGAGCATAAGATCATCGCTCACTATGTCGCGCTTGATCTGTCGAAACACGGCGCCGACGAGCGTCTTTTTGAAGAAACACAAAAACACGGTTTTGAAATAGACTGGCTGATCAATAACGCCGGGTTTGGTTCGATGGGTGATTTCACTGAGCTCCCGCTCGAGCGCGAACTGGAAATGGTCGATCTTAATGTACGCGCGCTGGTAGCGCTGACCCATCGATATCTTCCGCAGATGCGCGAACGAAAACGCGGGACGATCATCAATGTTTCTTCTACCATCAGTTTCCAGCCGCTCCCTTTTATGTCGACCTATGCCGCGAGTAAAGCTTTTGTGACCGCCTTTACCGAAGGCATTGCCGCCGAAAACCGTCCCCATGGCATACAGGTCACGGCGCTCTGCCCCGGGGTGACCGATACTAACTTTTTCGCCGCCGCCAAGATCAATGACCCGTTCAAAGTAAAAGGAATGCAAACACCGGAGCAAGTGGTCGATACGGCGCTGCGCGGTGTCGAGCGAAAAAAGACCGTGGTCATCTCCGGCACGGTAAATAAATTCGTGGCTTATGCCGTTACCATTACGCCAAACAGTTTGATAACAAGAGTGATCGGTAACGCGCTGCGGGGAAAATTTGATAAAAAATAATTTGATGCAGGTAATAACTTCAAGCGAAAGAATTTTCAATTTCAGCTCTGGCCCGGCGATGCTCCCGCTGCCCGTTTTAGAACAGGCGCGTGACGAATTGCTTTCAATTAACGGCAGTGGAATGTCGGTGATGGAGATCAGCCACCGCTCAAAGATCTTTGACAAAATTCTGGATGATGCGCGAGGCGGTATCAAAGACATACTTTCGGTGCCGGATAATTACCAGATACTTTTTTTGCAGGGCGGGGCTTCGCTGCAATTTAATATGGTGCCGATGAACTTTTTAGCCGCCAATGAGTCGGTGGGCGCATCGGCGGATTTTGTCATCACCGGCATCTGGGGAAAGAAAGCGCGCGCCGAAGCGCGCCGGTGCGGAAATGTAAATACGGTCTACGATTCCGAAGCAGACAATTTCACGGCCATCCCCAAACAGGAAGAATTAAAGTTCGACAGGGAAGCCCGCTATCTTCATTATGTATCTAACGAAACCATTGACGGCGTTGAGTTTAACTATGATCTCGAGGGCGGGGGCACACCCGTAGTTTGCGATGCTTCGTCCAATATTTTGTCCAAACCGATCGATATTTCCAAATACTCAATGATCTACGCGGGGGCGCAGAAAAACATCGGCCCTGCCGGGATCACGCTGGTCATTATCAGCGATGAAATGCTGGAACGCGTACCTGCCGGCCAACATAAGATGCTTGATTATCGTTATCACGCCGAAAACGGTTCGCGCGGAAATACGCCGAATACTTTTGGGATCTACATCATCGATCTGGTCAGCCGTTGGCTAAAGGAAAAGGGCGGGCTGGCCGCAATGCAGAGCGAGAATGAAGCGAAAGCAAAATTGCTCTATGACGCGCTCGATAAAAGTGACGGGTATTATCGCGGCCGGGCCGAGCGCAGCGCGCGTTCGCTGATGAACGTAACTTTTAATTTGCCTGACGCGGAATTAGAAGAAAAGTTTTGCGAGGAAGCTTTGACGCAAGGGCTCGACGGATTGCGCGGGCACCGCAGCGTGGGCGGTATTCGCGCTTCTATTTACAACGCCTTCCCGAAAGAAGGCGTCGAAAAATTAATAGATTTTATGAATGATTTTGCCGGGCGTAACGGCTAATAAATTTTAAGAACTCCCACCACCCCGTCACGGCTGCGCCGCCCCACCCCCTCCTCAGGCTGGAGGGGAGTTTAATTATTCCGCCAGTACGATATCGCCTAAAACTTTATTAACCTTGGTCAGGCCGTCAAATCCAGGCAGCTGTCTGACACGCTGGGTGACATTTCTGTCCAGGATTTTAAGGCCCTTTTCATTCTGAAAAAGAGTCTTGGTCGCATAATTGGCATCCGTCGGCGATTTCAATCCCTGGCCCACCGGAACCCAAAAATTATCGATAATAAATCGCGCCAGTTTTTGCGCGCCCTGGGATTTACGCAGTTCCAGACGGGCCACGCTCCAGTAGAAGGTGGTGTGAATAGATTCTTCGCGGACGATGGCCGTCAATATTTTTTCCAGCACGGGATGATTGCAGATCTCTCTCATCCGGCGATAGCTCTGCGCCGTGCAAAGCTCGTTGATCGCGCCAAACGACATGTGCGTGGCGGTGAATCTTTTACCGACAAGATTAGCCAGATTTGCGATCAGCCAAACGTTGGTTTTATAAACGCGGCCGATGCCTTGCTTTAGCTCTTCGTACCAATTCTCGTCGGTGTGGTGCCCGGCTTCGTTTAAGAAGCGGTTCAGCACGTCGCCGTGCGTGGTTTCTTCCACGCCCCAGCGCTCCATAAATTTGCTGATGACCGGATCTTTGCCGGTAGGTGTGCGCATCATATGGTTGTGGTATTCTTCGGTCAATTTTTCCACGTCGCGCATATAAAGCAGTACGCGCACAAAACGCTCGTCCAACGGGTGGTCTTTGACCTGGTCCCAGGGGATATTGTCGATAAATTCCTTGGTCAGCGAACGTTTCTGCCGTTCATACCAATCAAGCACTTCTTTGTTTGTCTCAAAAAGCATATATTATTGCAAATTTGGAAACTTTTCTACAATTTTAGCGAATAATAATCAAGACCGCTTAACTTTATTATTCGCCTAACTTATTCTCTCAGATTCAGTGAATTGGAGCTGTAATGCTATGATTGAGCGCATGAAGCAAGCATTTTTATTGTTCTTTTTGATTATAACCTTTTCAGCTGCGATTTTCGCACAAAATAATTCTCTGGCTGTCCCCGGCGAAAAACATCTGAAAAATATCAAGCAATTGACCTTTGGCGGCGAAAACGCCGAAGCGTATTTTTCCTTTGACGGCAAGCAGCTTATTTTCCAATCAAAACGCGACGGGCGCGGCTGTGACCAGATCTACCGCATGAATATCGACGGGTCTGAGGTCAAGATGGTTTCAAACGGCGAAGGCCGCACGACCTGCTCGTATTTTTTCAAAGGCGGGAAAAAAGTGCTTTACGCTTCGACCTTTGGCGGCAAAAAAGAATGCCCGCCGAACCCTGATTATTCCAAAGGCTATGTCTGGGCAATCTATCCCGATTACGATATTTACACTTCAAATCCTGACGGTACCGGCATCAAGAAAATGACCGACACGCCGGGCTATGACGCGGAAGCCACGATCTCGCCCGACGGGAAAAAAATCATTTTTACTTCAACGCGCGATGGCGATCTCGATCTATATGTGATGGATAAGGACGGCAAAAACGTAAAACGGCTGACCAACGAACTCGGCTATGACGGCGGCGCTTTTTTCTCGCCTGACAACAAGCAGATCGTTTATCGCGGCAGCCATCCGAAGACCGACGCCGATATCGCGCTCTATAAAGAACGACTCTGCGCAAAGATCTTGTCGCAGCCGACCGTGTTTGAAGTGTGGACGATGAATGCCGACGGCTCAAATAAAAAGCAGATCACGAATCTCGGTGTGGCTTCGTTTGCCCCGTTTCTTCACGCCTGACGGCAAGCGGATAATTTTCTGCACCAATTATTTCGCCACCGATGCGTCGCAAACGCAATTTCGATCTGGCCCTGATAAATGCAGACGGCACCGGTTTGGAACGAGTTACGTTCAACGAAACTTTTGACGGGTTCCCGATGTTTTCGCCCGACGGCAAGAAACTGGTCTTTGCCTCGAACCGCGAAGCCGCGAAACAGGGCGATACTAATGTGTTCATTGCCGACTGGATCTGGTAGCTCGATGCTCCTAAGTTCAGGAGGCATTACCAGAATTTAGTTGAAGTCGAAAAGTAACGGGTCAGTACCGGGAACGTAGTGACCGGCTAACGATACATCGGTTCGTTCAATTTAGCCGTAGATAGGATGGTAAAGTTTTATACCGAAAGCCGGTCACTGCGTTCCCGGTACTGACTCCATTACGATAATCATCTATTTCATTTATGGCAACGCTGTCTGAGCTCTGAACAAGTTTCAATATGAAAAAATATCTGCCGGGTTTTTTCCTCATTCTACTTTTTGCCGGCGCTGTCTCTGCGCAGACAGTTGAAAAGACCGTGGAGAAGATCCGTGCGGCCTATGATGAGATCGCGGAAAAAGCCAGGGCAGCCGAAGAAGAAGACGATCAAGGTGAGTTTGGCGAACTGGTGATGAACGAACTTGTCATCAATAAGCGCCGGCACCAATGGCGCGCCGTCGGCAACTATGTTTTGACCTACAAATTCTTTTACCGCGGCGGCGATAGCGAAGAGCATTTATATCCGGATGAACTGGTGATGGTTAAAGTGCGGCAGAACATTTCATCACGCTCTTATACCCGGGAATTTCTTTATGATAAAAGCGGCGCACTGATCTTTTATTTTATGAAAGCGGAAAATGATGAGGAAGTTCCCGCGGAGCGCAGAGTTTATTTTTCCGCCGGCAAAGCCATGCGCATTCTCGACGCTGACAAAAAGCGCGACAAATTGACCGCAAAAGATGTGGCCGCGGTTAGAGAGATAATGCAAAATAGTGCCAGGATCAGGGATTTGTTTGCCAGGTCGATCAAGCTATGAAAAGCAAAATTCTCCTGCTGCTGATCTGCTGTTTATTTTCCATCTCTGCATTTTCGCAGGAAAATAAGGCGCGGAAAATTTCAGAATACAGCTGGGTGCCTTGCGGTCATATAATGGCCCTTTTGGATAACGCGTTTGCCGAGCAGATGAGGGGCCCAACGTCGAAACTTTATGTCTTTTATTACGAAGGCAAAGGCCACCCGCAAGCAGTGTGGAATAACAGATTAAAGAAGTACGAAGAGAAGGTCTTTAGGCCGAGGCGAGGGAACGCATTAAATTTGGCAAGAGAGGTTCCGCTCTATGCGAAGGGGCGGAAATTTGACGAAAACAATATTATTCTGATAGAGGGCGGCTATAGAGACGAGGCGACTTTAGAATTATGGCTCGTTCCTGAAGGGGCGGCACCTCCTAAAGCTACCCCGACAGTCGATGAAAAAGATGTCGTATTTGGCAAAGGAAAGCCTCTCTCCGTCAGGGACTGTTTTCATGCGTACGATGGATATTAAGTAATATATGAAAAAGCAATTATTTAGTTTTCTTCTTTTAATCTCGTTTGTTGTCAGTGTTTCAGCGCAAAAGGCCGCGGTGGCGGCAAAGCCGGACGGCGTCCAGGAGCGATTGCGGGCGGATGTGACCTATCTTGCTTCCGATAAACTCGAGGGCCGCGAAACCGGCACACCCGGCGCGATCTCGGCGGCAAGCTATATCGCCGGCCGGTTCACCGCGCTAAAACTTAAACCGGGCTTAAAGGGATCGTATCTTCGATCGTTCCCATATTTTTCCGGCGTCGATCTGGGTAAAAATAACGCGTTAAAAATAACGCTGCCGCAGATGTCCGCCGCGATCAATCTGAGATCGAATTGGCTGCCGGTCGGATTTTCTTCAAACGGCTCGCTGCCGAATACCGATATCGTCTTTGCCGGTTACGGCATCGTATCGGAAGAAGGAAAGGTCGACGAATATGCCGGGCTGGATGTAAAAGATAAGATCGTACTGGTTTTTAGCGGCGCGCCCGACGCGGGAAATCCGCACTCGCCGTTAATGCGGTTTAGCGATGTGCGCGTCAAGGCAAAGATCGCTCATGATAAAGGCGCCAAAGCTCTGCTGGTAATTTCCGGCGAAACAAAGCTGGAGGACGATAAACTCGCGCAGCTTAAATTCGACCAGACATTAGGCGATACCGCGATACCGGCGGGGGTGATCGCACGGGCGGTAGGAGCGCTCCTTTTAGGTGACCAGAGCGAAGAAGAATTAAAAAAAGATGAGCAGTGGATCGGCCTGCGAAAGGAAGCAGGCGAGATCAAACTGAATCTTTCCGGCCGGCCCAAGGCTTCGGCGGAAATAAAAGTTGACCTGATTAAAAAACAAGTCGAAGCAGCAAATGTTATCGGCATTTTAGAAGGCACCGATCCGCAGTTAAAGAACGAAGCGATCATCATCGGCGCGCACTACGATCATTTGGGCCACGGCGGGCCGAGCAGCCTCGCGCTTAATTCAACCGAGATACATCATGGGGCTGACGACAATGCTTCCGGCACGGCCGCCGTTTTAGAATTGGCGCGCCAATTCGCCGCGGCAAAAAACAATAAGCGCACGCTGATCTTTATGTGCTTTAGCGGCGAAGAAGAAGGCCTGCTGGGATCAAAGGCCTACATCAACGACCCGGCGTTTCCGCTCGATAAGACCATAGCGATGATCAATATGGATATGATCGGGCGGCTTAAAGATGAAAAGCTGACCATCGGCGGCATCGGCACTTCCGCTGAATGGAAAGCGCTGGTCGAAGGAAAAAACACCGTCACGCCCGCTTTCCAGCTCCAATTGGATGAGGACGGTTACGGCCCGTCCGATCACTCGTCTTTTTACAGCAAGCAGATCCCGGTCCTGTTCTTTTTTACCGGCAGCCACGAGGATTATCACAAGCCTTCGGACACGGCGGATAAGATCAATTATGCGGGTGAAAGCCGCATCGTCGCCTATATTTCCGCGATCATTAAAAACATCGATCAGGGTCCCGTGAAGCCCGCGTATGCTGTGGCGAAAAGTTCGGGTATGGCCGGGCGGCCTGCGTTCAGTGTTTCGCTGGGAGTATTTCCTAATTACTCCGGTAACGGCGACGGAATGCTTCTTGATGCCGTTCGTGAAGATTCGCCCGCCGCCAAAGCAGGATTAAAAGTAGGTGATAAAGTGATCATGCTGGCCGGAAAAGAAGTGAGAAATGCGATGGATTACACCCAGATCCTCGGCGAGATGAAAGCGGGAGTGGAATACGAGATCGTGGTGATCCGCGGGACGGAAAAACTCACGCTGAAAGTAGTGCCGGCGACGCGGAAGTAGCTATGGAGCGCGGGCATCCCTGCCCGCAACGAACGCGGGGCGTTCGAAAGAAGAACCACCCCGCCGCTAAAGCGGCACCCCTCCTTTGTAAGGAGGGCAGTTTTAGAACTCCTAAAGGCGCGGCTCAAAACTTACTGCCTTTCTGTTTATCCTGATCCCAAAATAATAGGTCCACAAAATAAAAAAGATCTGCAGCGGGATCCTGAAATAGAGATATGCGGGCCCATTTTCCATGCCGCCTATTTCTACCTGTTTAAAACTGCCGACGATGTTGGCTGGAAGGATACAGATAAAAAATATTATCAGCATAATAGCCGTCAGCTTCGAAAGCCTGTCGATCAATAGCCCTATGACGGCAAGAAATTCCAGTACGCCGGTCAGATAAACTACTTCACGTTTTACCGGCATCACATCGGGCATCATCGCGATCATCAGATCGGGAGCGGCAAAATGTGCCGAGCCGGTAACTATGAGCATTACCGAAAGCGCCGCTCTGCCGATAAATGAAAAGCTGAACTTATTTTTGAGTAAATATCTGTTGATGAGGAGAAACAGAAAAAATGAACCAAATAAAAATACTAATGGTGCCATTTTTAAAGCTTAGCTAAAAAAATCACGTATTCAAAGAGGCGTCTAATTTAACAAAGTGATTAAGATGCTAAACGCCTGTGCTTTCAGGTACTTTCACGAAACATCCCGAAGCGTCGGATTCGCGTGCGGCATCAAGCACCAGCTGGTTACGGTAACCATCTACAAGATCGGCGGCTTGCGGAATCTCTGTTCTGCCTTCCAATAGTGCGTCTCTTATTTCTCGCGCAAAACCTAAAAACCCGCGCGACCATCCGCCGACTTTGCTGCCCGGCGGCACCTCGCCGAGCTCGACTTCGATATCCCGCCAATCGGTGTCCGTGATCCCGGCAAATTTCAATTCACCGCTGTCGTCTATCACCATACCGCCTTTGTCGCCGTAGATCTCAGTGAGATGGCCATACTTGCCTGATTCGGTAACCGACATCGAGATCACAGCGCTGGTGTCACCGGTAAATTCACCATCCGCCATTTTCAGGATCAGGTTTGCTTCGTCATCGCTGGTGACCGCGCGTTTTTTACCCGACGATTCATCGAGCCGTTCTTTAAAATTCGTTTTTAACAGGCAGAAAACCTCGCTCACCTCCGCGCCGGAAAACCAGCGCAGCGTATCGACCGCGTGCGAGCCGATCGCGCCCAGCGTGCCGCCCCCGCGCTCGATATCGGACCACCAATTCCACTTCACACCTTCGTGCCCGCGCGAAGCATTACGGAACCAGACCTTTATATGAGTGATCTTTCCGATGTCGCCGTGGCGGATCATCTCAAATGCCTTCCGGCGTCCGGGCAGAAAACGCAATTCGTGATCGATCAGCGCCAGCAGCTTTTTCTCACGCGCTTTTTCGAGCATCGCCAGGGCTTCAGCAGCGTTCATCGCCGTGGGTTTTTCGCAGAGAATGTGTTTGCCCGCTTCGAGCGCGGCCATGGCCATTTCTTTGTGCAGAAAGGGCGGTGTGACAATACTGATCAGATCGATATCGTCACGCGCGACGGTTTCGCGCCAGTCGGCGGTAAAGTGCGGGACGTTAAATTCGCGGGCGGTCTTTTCCGCGTTTTCCAGCGAGCCGCTGGCGATGGAAACTACTTCGACCTCCGGAAACATCTGAAACGCGGGGATCTGTATCAACCGCGTAAATCCAGTGCCGATAAACCCTAGCCTGATCTTTTTGGTCATATCTGACAGTTTAGAATAAAAGGCAGAAACGCGACAGTTATGGAGCGCGCCAATTCTATTCCAATATTTCAACATTCCAAGATTCCAGTCAGTTCGTGCTGGAATTTTTGGAATGCGAAACGTGGAATTATGGAATTTAAAAGAGAACACGCTCCATAACTGCCTCTGGTTTACACAAAAAAAGCGTAAAAGAAGAACTCCTTTACGCTTACTGAAATGTTAATTGTGTTTATTTACCAGCGTCCGCCGCCGCCATCACCATTATAATTATTACGGCGTCCACCGCCACCGCCTCCACCGCGGTCTTCGCGCGGCTGTGCTTCTTTGACCGCCATGTTACGGCCTTCGTAATCCATACCGTTAAATTTGTCGATAGCATTTGCCGCTTCGTCGGCAGTTGCCATTTCCACAAAACCAAAACCGCGTGAACGCCCCGTTTCACGGTCTTCGATAACGCGCGCCGATTCCACCGATCCAACTTCACCAAAAAGAGCTTGCAGGTCTTCGCTGGATACACGGAAACTCAAATTTCCTACGTAAAGTTTATTATTCATTTTCCTTTAAATTATTTTGGAAGAAGCCAGGAAGGAAAGTAAACCGAAAACACAAAACTGCTGCAAATCCAACTACCCGCGACGCCCCAACCCCTATTGTAAAAATAACAATCGCTTCCCTCAAGTGACCTTACACTAACTCTCTAACCGGACCGAAAACGTCGCTTTTATTGTCGAGCACGGGCGCAGATACGCATCTGCTGCGAGAACCTATTAAACGTAAGTTTAGCTTGTATTTGGGAAATAAAGCAAGAAAAATCGGGCATTCCTTTTTATAGATCGAACGGGAACAAATCTCGCGAACCGGTGTCTAATAACTGGATGGAAAACGTTCCATTCGTTGTTTGGCACCGTTTTTTATGACAAATTCCCTGCACCTCGGCGGCACCGAAAATAGGGAGGAAGTTATGTTAGATCAATTGGTAGTATCGGGCGGGCACCGCAGGGAGAGCAGAAAGTTTCGCGCATTTTTCCTGGGCACGGCCGTAGTGGTTTTAGTAGGATGTTTTTCGGTTTTTGTCTGGAGCATCATGGCGGCGGAATTAACGCTAACCGATGACGGTTTGGAGCTTTCCGCGATGATCGCACCGGTCCCCATTCCGGACGTCGAACCGCCTAAGCCGGAACCGCCGCAACAGCAGCCGCGCCAGGAGCAGACGAGCGCCAGGAGCGAGATCGCCACGCGCCAGGCGCTGGTAGAGCGGGTGGATGAAAGCCACGTTATCCCGAACAATATTTCCACAACGCCTAACGCGCAAAAAGAGCGGCCAAGAAGCGGGGTGTTCAAGATATCCCCGGGACCGGAAACAGATGGCTCCCCCGGTGTTGGCCCGCGCGGAAATAACGATGGCGGCGGTAATAACGGCTTTTCCAATTCCGGCACGATAGCTAATAACGACGGCAGCGGGGAAGATAAACCTCCGGTGATGCCGAAAAAGGACCCGGAGCAGCCAAGACGCACCACCCTCGTTTCCGGCGGAGTATTAAACGGCCAGGCAAAATCGCTGCCGAGACCGCCCTACCCGAAACCGGCGCAGCTGATGAATATCTCTGACAGCGTCAGCGTTCAGGTGGTGATAGATGAGGGGGGGAATGTGATCTCGGCCAAAGCCGTGAGCGGGCACCAGCTGTTGAGACAAGCAGCGGAACAGGCCGCACGCCAGGCGAAATTCGGCCCGACCTTACTGACCGGACAAGCGGTAAAAGTTACGGGCGTGATCATCTACAAGTTTTCTAACGGGTAGTGTTTAATTTCTTCTGATACTTTTTATTTATGAGGCGGAAATGTATATTTCCGCCTCATTTTTTATTCGGAATGGCTTGCTTGTAAAGTTGCGGATATCTGCCACTAATGTCACGAATAAGAATTTTTAATTCGTGCTATTCGTGGCTAATAATGAACACCCGCTTAAAAAGTTATCGACCAGGGCTTCAGAGGTAAAGCCATATTAATACAGCTTATTTTTATCGGTAAGAAGCCTGTTGATCAGATCGATCACATCCATGTCATAGACGGGAACTTTGAATTGAGCTTTAAGTTCGTCGAACTTCATTCCATCGAGAAAGATAGGCTCATCGGATTTGATTGTGTTTTTGGGAATGACGGCAAAATCACCTTTGACCCTGTCTTTCACGGCCAGAAAGTCCTGTCCGGTCAAAAGTCCCGCCACCGCGACATCGCCGCCGAAATAGGTATTCGGAACACCCATTACACTAAGCCGCGCGCCGGTAAGCTTGTTAAATTTTTCGATCTGCTCAGCCAACACGGGCGCAAACATCTCGCCGGTAAAGACGGTGCCGTGGAGGGATTTTAGATTTTGGATTTTGGATTTTGGATTCTCGGGTTTTATGGCAAGTGGGTGCGTTCTTACATCGGCACTTACTTGTGCGTAAAGTTTGTCTTTATGCAGGCTCAAGTTTGCGCTCCCGGCTTTCCTTAGAACATTGTCGAATTTATTCAAAAAAGTGCGCACCATGCCGACGCCGTCTTCGATCTGCGGGTATTTTCCGTAATGCGCGCGCGACGGGATGGGCAGCCCAGCTTTCAAATATATTTCGTCGCCCAGAAAAGCAAAGGTAACTCCAAATTTTTTGCGAAATTCGCGCTGCAGCGGGGTAATTTCTTCTATCACCTGCCGGCAAAATTCCGGTGTGACGGCGGTCAGGCGCTCATCGGTATTATAGCGCGTCAGTCCGAGCGGCACGATCGCCGTGCTGATTATTTTCGGATAGTGGCTGCTGAGGTCGCGCACGGTTTTTTGCAGCACTTCGCCGTCATTGATGCCGGGACACAAGACCACTTGCGCGTGAATTTCAATGTCGTTGTCGAGTAATCGCTGCAGTTTGTCAGAGATGTCCGCGCGCTTTTTATTTACGCCCAGCAGGTAGGCGCGCACGTCGAGATCGGTCGCGTGGACGGACACGTACTGCGGTGAGAGGCGCTGCTCGACGATGCGGTTCATCTCGTCCGGTGTGATCGAGGTCAGCGTGGTGTAATTGCCGTAGAGAAACGAAAGACGGACGTCTTCGTCGCGCACAAAAAGCGAAGGCCGCGCGGTTTCCGGGTTGCCCTTGCAGAAGCAGAACAGGCATTCGTTGGCACACTGGCGGGGCACGATCTGCTCAAACATCATTCCGAAGTCTTCGCCTTCGTCGCGTTCGAGTTCGATCTCCCAGCTTTCGCCGTTCGGCTTGCGCACCAGCCAGGTCATCTCAGTCTCGCCCGCGGTTTGAAAACGAAAATCGAGATAATCGCGGACGGTCCGGCCGTTCACTTTGACGATGCGATCGCCCGGCGCGAGCTCTAATTCTTCAGCCAGGCTCCCGGCATCTACTTCGGTAAGCAGAACCCCCGGACGGCGTAGTTGGGTGACGGCTGGTGTGACTGCAAATTCGTACATTTAATACATAAAGAGAACCACTTTAGGTTCCTGGTATCTAACTATTGATAAGACGCATTTTAACACAGATGCGTTTGACAAAACTTTTTCGGAAAATAAGCTCGCGGTCAAAGCACATAAAGGACAATGATATTTGTTATAAACAAACGCTTTATCACGCAGGGCTAAACGAGTTTCCCGACATGGCGGCTCTTTGCCAACGCGCAATTACTAAAAACCGTAAACTGAAAGGACGAGCTGGTCTTCCGTTCTTTCCGAACTTCTCCAGCCCGTCCTTACTTCTGCCTAACCGGGAACGCGGACTTTAGTCTGCAGCGGATGCTTTGCATCCGGATCCGCCCACCGGCTAAGATCATGATGTGACGAAAATCAAGAGCTATGAACGCTGCGCGTTCATTTGCAGACTAAAGTCCGCGCTCCGTGCTAAACCAACGAATCGAACGGCGTGTATTCCAGGCCTTGCGAAGCAGCAACCGCTTCGTAGGTTAGTTTGCCGGCATAGGTATTAACGCCTTCTTTTAATCCCGCATCATCTCCGACCGCTTTTAAGAAACCTTTATTCGCCAGGTCGAGCGCGTACGGCAGGGTGGCGTTGGTTAGTGCGAAGGTCGATGTGCGCGGAACCGCGCCCGGCATATTTGCCACGCAATAATGCAAAACACCTTCTTCGTAATAAGTCGGGTTTGAGTGCGTGGTAGCGTGCGTTGTTTCAAAGCACCCGCCCTGATCTACCGCGACGTCCACCAGTATCGAGCCTTTGAGAATGTCGGAAAGCATATCGCGCGTCACCAGTTTCGGGGCGGCCGCGCCGACTACCAGCACGGCGCCGATGACCAGATCGGCATGTGAAATGGCTTCGTGAATTTGATAGCGGCTGGAAGCAAGCGTGGACACTTTGGAAAGAAAAATGTCATCGAGATAACGCAGCCGGTCCAGACTTTTGTCGATGATGGTCACGTGCGCGCCCAGGCCGATCGCCATCTTAGCGGCTTCGGTTCCGACCACGCCGCCGCCGATTATTACTACGCGCCCGGCCGGCACGCCCGGCACGCCGCCGAGCAGAATTCCTTTACCGCCGTTCATTTTCTCTAAGTACGTCGCGCCGACCTGAACCGACATTCTGCCGGCCACTTCCGACATCGGGGTCAACAGCGGCAGCCGTCCCTGTTTATCGGTGATGGTCTCATAAGCCACGCCGGTCACTTTTCTTTCCAGCAGCTGCTTGGTCAATTCCGGTTCCGGCGCCAGGTGCAGGTAGGTGAAAAGCAATTGGTTTTCGCGCATGCGCGGGTATTCCGGTGCGATGGGTTCCTTGACCTTGACGATCATATCGCCTTCGGCCCAGATCTCGTCGGCCGTATCCAGAATGGTAGCGCCCGATTTTACATAAAGCGCATCTTCAAAACCCGAGCCCTCACCGGCACTTTTTTGCACCGACACGGTATGTCCGGCATCCGTAAAAGCGCGTACGCCGGCCGGCGTCAGGCCTACGCGATATTCATTGTCCTTTATCTCTTTCGGTAATCCGATCTTCATTATTCACTCCAAAAATGTATATTTTGTATTACTGAAATATATTTACATTATGCCGATTTTTTTAATTTTTACTAATGTGCACCGGCTCGAAAACTGAAAAACCGCCCCCGGGTTTTGCTGATGGGCGATCTGACAAAAAAAGCGGAGGCCTTATCAGCCCCCGCTTACCCAAAGGAAAGGAAATACCCTTTTATCTTGGTGAGACAGCAGGAATGTCGCCATTTACGCCAAATTTGGTGAAATAATACGAATTATTAGCGCTTCCGTATATATACCAAACGCCGTTTCTCGGGCGGAAAACAGCGATATCAGCCACGCCGTCCTTATCGAAATCAGCCGGAACGGGTATATCTCCGCTGATACCCAGGTTACGTATGATCACGTTATCTTCCAGGCTGGCGTATATGTACCAGGTGCCGTTCGACGGTCGATAAACCGCTATATCCGCCCGGCGATCACCATCAAAGTCACGAACTATCGGAATGTCGCCGCCGGCCCCCCAATGGAAAATCTCGAAACTGTTCCTGGCAAAATTATAGATATACCAATTGCCTTCCGACGGACGAAAAACCACCAGTTCGTCGATCTTATCGTTATCAAAATCCCCGGCCAGGGGTATGTCCCCATTCGTGCCCCATTGGAAGACATAATACTGCGCTCCGCCGTTTTCCGGAGCCATTGCGTTTTCCGGAGCGACTGATTTCGCTGATCTCGCGAGCGGCTTGATAATGTCGCCCATTCGCTTGATATACCACGTGCCGGTCGACGGGCGGAAAACACCCAGATCGACGGCGTTGTTGGTGTCGATGCTCATGGCGATCGGAATATCGCTGTCCAGGCCCCATTGAATAGTTTGAAGCACGCCATCAGACGATCTGAGAATCCGCCATGCGCCTTTACCGGGGTAATCAGGATGATCGGGCTGGAAGGTCGCAATGTCAGCCTTGCGATCGCTGTCGTAATCGCCGACAAGCAATTTATCGTTCGCATTCCCGAAGATCACGCTCTGCGTTTGATCCGTAGAACTTAACTTCATATACCACGCCAGCTCGGATGGCCGGAAAACAGTGAGGTCGGCCATCCCGTCCCCCTCGAAATCGCTGCCGGTGTTAATACCCTGCGTATGGATCGTGATGCTCGAATAACCCCCGGGATGCGCGGCGGTGTAAGTATTCACCGTCAAAAGGCCCTGCCTCATCATGGTGAATTGGTCCTCGGTCAAAACAGTGTCCGTTTGCGCGATGCGGGTCGTTAACCAACCGTTAAAAGTGGTGGTATTACCAAGCTGTAATTGAGCGATCTCAGCGCCGATAACTCCTGGCGCATCCTCACTCGGCTCATTGATCGTAATTTTGGTTACCGGATTCGCGGCCGGAGTGACGGTCCACATAAAGGCCGATCTCAAAGTGTACGGATGCGCTGAAGTAGGAAGAAACGCCTTGGCCCGGTAGACCGTGCAGTTAGCAGTAGGCGAAACCCGGGTGCTGGCGTCCGCGGCTTCGTAATCAACTACCTCTCGCGTGTAGCTGCCGGTGACAAACGGCTGGCCGTTCATCGTTACCGACATCACGTCACCGACGTGGCCGACCGGATGCGGCAGTCCGAACCCTTCCCATGCCCAGTATTCGCCAAAGAGCGAATTGGGGACGCGCTCCAATGTCGCTATCTCCGTTCCGTTAAAGTAAGCCTTGAAAATCGTATTATCCGGCGCGTCGTAAAAGATGTGAATGTAGTGGTCTGTTTCGCCGCTATTTAGAATATGATAACCCGATTCACCAAAGGCACCTGTTTGAGCATTCGTGTAATGGGTCGAGATGCTGGTTACCACCTGCGCCGCCACCACGTCGCACGGAACCTGGGCAAATGCCTGAACGCCGGAGAACACAAAAACACCGAAAAGCATGGCGGCTAAAATAACTCCCCGCGCGAGACTGGCGTTCTTTTTTTCTTCAATTGAATTTCGGTATGGGTTTGTCATAAATTTATTCCTCAAAAATTGCCTATTCGATTTTTTCGTGATAACGATGTAAAACGAGCGTTGCTGTAGTTCGAGGAAAATTGTGCCCGAATAAGCGCGAAAAGTCCTTACAAAAGGCTTACAATTTTGGAATTTTTACCAATAATAGACTAAAAATGGCGGACGACAAGTCTTTTTTGTACGAGTTTGGCAATTATCGCCTTTCTCCGGCTGAACGGCAGCTTTCGCGGGGCGACCGTCCTATCGCGCTGACCCCGAAAGCTTTTGAAACTCTCCTCGCCCTAGTCGAAAAAGAAAATCAATTGGTGACCAAAGACGAGTTGATGAAGATCGTCTGGGGCGACGTGATCGTCGAAGAGATCGGGCTGACGCGAAACATTTCGGTCTTACGAAAAGTTTTTGACGATAACGATCACAGAAACCCTAAATTTATCGAGACAGTTTCGCGTTTCGGCTATCGCTTTGTCGCCGATGTCAGAAAGATCTCAAAATCTTCTGAAGAAAATTTTCTGCAATCGGTCTCGCTGGCGATCCTGCCATTCCAGGTCATCGGTTTAGCTGAAGAAGACAAGTATCTCGGGCTCGGGTTTGCCGATTCATTGATCACGCGCCTGAGCAGTATCAAGAGGATCGTTGTCCGTCCTACCGGGAGCGTTTTACAGTATGTCGAAAAGGACAGAAATCCGCTGCAGATAGGCGCCGATCTCGATGTCCAGTTCGTTCTTGACGGTGTTTTGATGCAGATCGGCGAAGATGTAAAAATAACCGTTCAGGGAATAAACCTGGCCACCCAGAGCACTACGTTTGGAGAGAAATTTGAGGCAAAACTGCAGGACCTGCCGCGCCTACAGGATATGATCTCAGAGCAGATCGCGCAGCAAATACTGTTAAATATGACGAACGAAGAACGGGCGGCTTTGTCGCCTAAACATCTGCCGAATGCCCAGGCCTACCAGGCATACCTGAAGGGCCGTTTTTATCTGAGTAAACAGACGCCGCAGAATCTCTGGGAAGCTTTTGAGCAGTTCGTTTCGGCGACGCAGCTTGACCCGAATTTCGCGCTCGCGTTTTGCGGCCTGGCCGATGTTTATGCGCATTTGCATCTGCGGATGTCGCTTTCGCCCGCCAGTGAACATCTGGTAAAGGCGCGCGCCTGGCTTACGAAAGCGCTCGAACTCGATCCGACGATCGCCGAGGCCCACGCTACGCTCGGTTATTTTGCGTACTTTTACGACTGGAATTGGGAGCGCGCCGAAAAGGAATTTCAAAACGCGCTCGAGATCAGTCCGAACGACGTGGAAACCCACCGTCTTTATGCGAATTTTCTCGCCGCAGGGGCTGCTTTCGTGAAGCTCACGAACAAATACAGCGCGCGCTGGAGCTGGACTCGTCTTCGTTTCAAACCCTTTGGCTTAAGGCGCAGCTTTATTACCGCGAGAAAAATTTTGAATTAGCCTGGGACATTGGCGAGAAACTGATAGAGGAATACAGAGACGAACCAAAGCTTTATCACGTCTATCTGCTTTTCGGGACGAGCTATTCGATCCACCAGCAGCACGACGTCGCCTTTGCTCTGCTGCGCAAAGCGGAAACGCTTTCGATGCGTTCGTTTGACGGGGCCAAGGAATTGATCGGCACTTTCGGCTCAGCCTTTGCCCGTGCGGGCAGGACCGAGGAGGCGCAGAATTGCCTGCAAAAACTTGAGGCCCTGGGGAAAGAAAATGACGTAGCTTATGAATTTGCTACCATCTACGCGAATCTGGGTGAGTTTGACAAGGCTTTTGAATATCTCGACGAGCTGGTTGAAAAACGCGACTGGCGAATGGTGCATCTGCAGGCAGAACTCGATCTTTTTGTTTTACACGACGACGCTCATTTCCAACAGCTTCTGCGAACCATCGGAATTGAAGACGGGCCTAGGGTATCAACTATAGTCGTATAACTAACTTTTAGTTTTGTATTGGGGGATCATTCACGCTGCCGAAGCTGCCGGCGTGGTCCGCGCCGCGAAGCACGCCCGTCTGATCGATATAAAAAGACCTGATCCCGGTCACGGGATATTGCCAGGGGCGAGCCAAAACCTTAAACGTCGCCGGTGTTGCCGTTGCCGGCACGGCGTCAATGGTTGTGATCTGGAAAAAGTAACCGCACTTTTCTCCGTCGACGAGCGCCTGATCGATCAATAACATATTGTTAAGCTGGAAAAGGGAGCCGTAGTGAAAATTTGCCCCCGCGGTTGAGAAATAAGTCGACTCCGCGGAGTGGAGGGCCCGCATCGAAGCGATAACGGTAGACTCACCGTAACAGATAGTAATGAGCGGATCTTTAATGGTGGCCGGTTCGCCGTTATGGTCTTCGCCACGGATTGAGCCTGACTGGTCGATATAAAAAGAACGCTTTCCTGTTTTCACATAGCGTAGCGGAACGGCCGACACCTGAAACCTTGCCAGGCTCTGGCCGGGAATGAACGGAGAGGTGGTCAGCGAAAATCTGTAACCGTATTTTTCACCCGCGGCCAATGCGGCATCGATGAACCCGGCATCTCGCAGCTGCTGCAGGCTTCCAAAATTTCCCGAACCGGCCGTAGACGGAAAACGTCGCTTCGGCCGCGTGGATAGTTTGCAGCGCGTGGGCCGCAAACTTTTCATTTACCGTCACACCCTGTGCGAAGCTTTTCCCGGTAGATACCAGAATGACAAACAGTAAAATCCCGAAAAGTTTGAGGTTGGATTTGATAAGCATTATTTTTGATCTCCGTGATTTGAAAAAAGAAGAAAAGCAAAAGGGACAGCAGCGAACTACTATCCCATTATCGAACTAATGCCCTGGTTTTGTCTACAAAAATCTGAGTCAGATGTTAGATGTCAGATGCTGGATGTTAGTTTTTACCTTCGATAGAACGAATCAATCCATTCAAAATCCTGCCAACTTCATCCAATTTATTTTTCAAATTCTTATGTATTTCTTCACTTACATAATTCATTCTAAGTGCCAATTCAAATGCGTATCTAATTCTAAATTGATAAAAGACGATAGGCGTATTTGCGAAGGCAATCAAATCCCGATGACTTTTGATGGGAGTACTCAAGTCCGAGATCCTCACTAACCTCTAAAATCTAACATCTGATATCTACTCTTCTAGATCTCTACTTCGTCGATCTGCGCTTTCTGGAGTTTGCCGGAGTAATCGACGTAGATCGACTTCCATTCGCTGAAGATATCGAGCACCTGCGTGCCTGCTTCGCGGTGGCCGTTGCCGGTGCCTTTGGTTCCGCCGAAAGGCAGGTGGACCTCAGCGCCGATGGTAGCCGAATTGATGTAGCAGATACCGGTGTAAAGCTCCTGCATGGCGTGAAAAGCCTGATTGACATCCTGTGTATAAATTGCCGAAGACAGCCCGTACTGTACGCCGTTGACGATCTTGATCGCTTCATCGAGCGTCGAAAACGGAATGACCGTGGTCACAGGGCCGAAAATTTCCTCTTGGGAAATACGCATCTGCGGCGAAGCGTCGCTGAAAACTGTCGGCTCGATAAAGAAGCCTTTTTTATACGCGCCGTTCGTCAGCTGATTTCCGCCGCACGCGAGCGTGGCTTTATCCTGGTTCTTACCGATATCGATATAGCCCATGATCTTGTCCACGGCTTTTTGGTTGATGACCGGGCCCATTTCAGTTTTCCCGTCCAACCCGTTGCCGACGCGAAGCTGTTTAACTTTCTCGACCAATTTTGCAACAAATTTTTTGTAGATCTTTTTGTGAACTACCAACCGCGATGAGGCGGTGCAGCGTTGTCCGCTGGTACCGAACGCGCCCCACAAACTGCCTTCGACGGCGTTATCGATATCGGCATCGTCCATCACAATAATGGCATTTTTTCCGCCCATCTCGAGCGAGACGATAGCGTTGCGCGCGGCGCAGGCTTCAGCTACCACGCGCCCGGTCTGCGTCGAGCCGGTGAAGGAAATTAATCTTACGTCTTTGTGATTGGTCAGCGGCGAACCGGCATCCGGGCCGAAGCCGTTGATGACGTTGACCACGCCTTTCGGAATGCCCGCTTCTTCGCAGGCCTTGACCAGGTTGATGGTCGAAAGCGGCACGTCTTCACCGGATTTAATGACGACGGTATTGCCGCACACCAGGGCAGGAATAAGTTTCCAGCTCGGGATCGCCATCGGGAAATTCCAGGGCGTGATAAGCCCGCAGATGCCGACCGGCTGGCGCACGCACATCGCGAATTTGTTGGGCATTTCGGCCGGCGTAGTAAAACCGTGCAAACGGCGGCCTTCACCGGCAGTGTAATAAGTGCAGTCGATGGCTTCCTGAACGTCGCCGCCCGCTTCCTTTAGTACCTTGCCCATCTCGCGCGTCATGTCGCGGGTGTAGGCGTCTTTGTTTTTTCGCAGGATCTCGCCGAGCTTGAAAAGAAGCTCAGCGCGTTTTGGTGCCGGGGTCAGGCGCCAACGGTCGGCGGCTGATTTGGCGGCGGAGACGGCACTGTCTACGTCCTCTGCGTTTGAACGCGGAAAACGCCCGACCGCATCCGAAGTGTCCGCCGGATTGAGATTTTCAAACCATTCGCCGGAAGAGCTTTTTACCCACTCACCGCCGATGTAATTGTAATAAGTTTTAGTTGAAGTTTTTTTAGTAGTTTTAGCCGATGATATTTTTGCCGGTTGTGCTTTAGCCATAATTTAATAGTAATTGGTAATAAGTAATAGTCAGTTGCTTTGCCTAAAAAGTCTTTTCTTAGCAAGAAAATAAATCAGGCGCTCATCGTTTGCCGCTAATTACCCAAATAACACGCATTAAGATTCTTATTCGTGCTATTTGGGTAATTAGTGGCAGTTTATCAGTGATTTATCAGGCATAGTCAGGCCGAATCGATAATGATAAACCTAAACTATTGAACCGTAAACTGCACCAGGTGCGGCACGGCCTTTTGCACGCGAGGCTCATAGCGCATGACCTGCAATACAACCGCATCACCGGTTTTTAATTTAGCCACCAGGGCCGTAAATTCGGCGATATTTTTTACCGGTAACCGGTTCACACCCTGGATCAGATCATTCTGAAGCAGCATATTTTGCCCGTTGTCATCGCCCACATCAGCCAGAAAACCCGCCGGATCGATGCCTTTTACCACGACGCCTTTTAAGCCTTCCATTTTGGCGGTCGCGGCGGCCTGCGGCGTAAGCTCGATCAGGTTGAGCCCCCACGGTTTTGTTTCGGCGGTGCCTGGCGTTAATTTTTTCGGAGCGTCCGGTGTCTCTGATGTCGTTAAGCTGGTATTCGGCCGCTCGCCCAATTTTACCATCACCGAGCTTTTCTCAAGTTTCGCATTGGCCTCTCGATAGTAGGTCAGGCTGACCTGCCGGTCAGGTGCTATCGACGCGATCTTTGAGATCAGGTCCTGCGAACCGGTGACCGGTTTTCCATCTATTTCAATGATGATATCGCCCGCCTGAAGCCCCGCTTTTCCCGCCGGGCTTTCCCGGTTCTGAACGTTGGTTATAACGGCGCCGGTCAGGCTCGGCATTTCATAAACTTTGCCAAATTCTGGCCGGAGAGATTCCAGGTTGACACCCAGATAACCGCGTTTTACTTTGCCCTCGGCGAGAATTTGCTGATAGACAAAAGCTACTTCGTTTGAAGGCAGCGCGAAACCGATGCCGTTAAAATCGCCCGTTACCGAAGCGATCTGAGAATTTATTCCGATCACCTCGCCGCGCATATTTACCAGCGGCCCGCCGGAATTTCCTTTATTGATCGCGGCATCGGTTTGAATGAATTTTCTAAAAACGGTACCGCCCGGCGTCTCTCGCCCTAGTTGGGAAATGATGCCCGCCGTGACGCTTTGCGCGAGGCCAAAAGGAGAGCCGATCGCCAGCACCCAATCACCGACCTGTACGGCATTTGAATCTCCCAGTTTGACCGCCGGCAGATCGCGGCCCGCATTTACCTTGACCACTGCCAGGTCCGTTTCCTCATCGGTGCCGACCACCGTCCCGATATATTCTTCGCCGTTCTGCAGGCGAACGGTAATGCGCGACGAATCAGAAATTACATGGTAGTTGGTTAAAATGTAGCCCTTCGGGTCAACGATAAAACCGCTGCCCACACCATATACCGGGCGCGGCGCGAACTGCTTTTGCAGAAAATCGTAAAGTTCCTTGTCGCCTTTTTCGTCACCCTGGGACGGTTTTACCGCGACCTCAGGAATTCTGCCTTTGGTGTCTATATTGACCACGGCCGGTTCGACCGTTTTTGCGACTTCGGCAAACGAGGCGGAAAGATACTCGGCAGTAAGCGCTGATTCCGGCGCCGGGGTGGCTTTGGCACTGCGTCCAGCCAGTGAATAGCCCAGAAAACCCCCGACAGTCAGAAGCCCGGCCGACAAAACCAAAATAAATACCGCAAGTTTTTGCAGGATACGTTTTTCCAAAAGATCAGTGTTTTCTTTGATAGCCATAATACAAGCGCCCTCAACTAAATTTATCGAAAATCCGACAGATAATGAGTATACGAGTTCAAGGTTCGGAGTTCAAGGTTCGGAGTTGTGCTCGTACGCGTTAGCATTTTAAGGAATCACGCCTAAGGCGTAACTCTAAACCCGGAACCTTGAACTCTAAACCCGGAACTTACGGCTTTAACAGAACTTTCATCACGTCTTTTTCGGCGGCGCGGTTCATGGCGGCGAGGCCGGAGGATAAGCTAAACTCTTCGCTGATCAGGCTTTCCACATTTACTTGCCCGCTGCGCAGAAGCTCGAGCGCCGGGGCAAAACGGCCGCAGCGCGAGCCGATTATCGTTATCTCGTCGACCACCACCCGCCAGGCGGGCCACTTCGTCTCACCGTGAAAGGTGGATTTCAAGACCAGTTTGCCGCGGGTTTTCAGCAGATCGAGCGCCAGCGCGAATCCGCTTTCGGAGCCGCTTGCTTCCACTACCACATCAAAACCACGCTTGATCTTTTCCGCTTCCGGTAATAGCAGGCTTTCGATCCCGCGATCCTGCGCGAGCTTTAATTTTTCCTTGTGCTTTCCGATCAGCGTCACGTTGGGGTTTCCGAGCGCCAGCGCCTGGGCACACAAAATACCCAGCTTGCCGTCGCCGATGACGGCAACCTTGTATTGGGGCTCGTGTTCGGGCGCGGGCTGCAATTGCTCGGTGATGCCAAACGCGGCGGCGAGAGGTTCGGTAAAAACAGCTTGCTCGTCGGTGACTCCGTCGGGAACTTCGAGCAGATTGCGTGAGGGAAGTGTCAGGAATTCGGCATGAGCGCCGTCCCGCCCGACAATGCCAAGCACCGTGCGCGTCGGGCAGTGGCGCGGGTCACCCGCCCCTTTTGCGCTGCACAAAACACATTTTCCGCAGCCCGCGTTAATTTCGCCGACCACGCGTTTTCCAACCAGGTGCGGCGCGTCGTCCGCGCGCTCTACTACGCCGACAAATTCATGCCCGATCGTTCCGGAAAATCCGGCGTAGCCGCGCACGATCTCAAGATCGGTGTTGCAGATGCCGGACATCGTCACCCGAACAAGCGCTTCGTTTTCCGCACCCTCCACGGTCGGCTGGGCGACATCCGCCAGGCTCAATTTGTTGTTTTCAAAACGGAGCGCTTTCATAATTCCAACGAGAAAGTCTGATCGCAGCGCGCGGAATGTTTGCCTTCGCAGGATTCCGCAAAGCCGAAGCTTTTATACAAACCGATCGCTTCTTTTAATGAGCTGTGGGTTTCCAGAATGAGGCGCTCAAAACCGAGTTCGCGGGCGCGTTCGATCATTCTGGTCAAGGTCTTCTTGCCCCAGCCTTGCCCGCGCAAAGCCGGGAAGAAAATACATCTTGCGCAGTTCGACTGTTTTTGGTGTTTTTGGGATTTCGCCGTCGATCGGATAAGGCATCGGATAAAGCCCGACGGTTCCCATCATATTTCCTTGCGTATCTTCCAGTACCTCAAAAACGCCGCCGCGCTGTAAATAATTTTTATCGATATCTTCAAGGTCGGAGTCGGTGCCGCCCGGTTCCGGAACTAATCCATATTCTTCCAGAACACCGTAGACGATCTTTTTTATTTGCCCGGCGTCCTCATTGGTCGCCGAACGAAAAATTATTTCCGGAGAGGTGGTCATTGGTTGGCATTAACATTAGCGGCGTTAGCGCCGGCGGGATTTTGACTGTTGTTCATATTGTAGATCTGCAGGTCTTTTTCGATCACGATGTACCATTTGCCGTCGCTTTTGACCAGGCCCATTTCCTGCTGCACCGCGCCGGATGAAAACCTGTCTTTACCGTGAAAGACCCAGTTCTTATCAAAGACCACTTTGGCAAAGCGGTCCGATTCAGGCGTTACCTCGATCTTTGTCAGGTGAAGGTTCAATGTGTTGTAACGCTCGATCGCTTTTAGCCGCTCGGCCCGCACGCTGTTCTGGTCCTTGCCGCTGTCGCGATAAAAAATTTCCAGTGTCTTGGCATAGTGGCGCATCTGGTCGTTGATGTCGCGTTTCTCGATCGAACTTTTCCACGAGTTAAGAAAATCCTCTACCTCTTTTTGTATCTGGGCCGTTTGCTCAGGCGTCAGCGGCGAGATGATCTTTTTTGCTTCGGAAGAAGCGATGACCACTTTTGGCGGATTGTAGATCTCGCGAATATTATCCCCGAGAAACCACCAGACCGTGACGCCGCCGCCGGCCACGATCAAAAGCACCACGACCAGGTAGATCAAGGTTTTGGATGATCTTGGCTTGCCTTCAAAGACCTGGGTTTGCTGCGCCGCAAAATGGGTCGTGGTCGGGTTGGCAAAAGAGCCGGCCAGGGTAGGCTCGCGGTCAAAGACCGTGTCGGCATCGGAAAATTCCGTGGATGAAAAGTCCGGATTCGCGTCAGTATGAACAAGCGGAGAGCCGTCCGTCAGGCAAAAACTCAACGTTTCATCCGTAAAGCTGGAGTGACATTTTGGACAGACTTTCATCGTTCGAGACCAGAAAAACCTAAATAAAGCCCGGGGGTGTCGCTAAAAATCATCAAATTCTTAAACTGTGTAAGGACTTTCATTAGTGTAATAAACTTTCGAGCCTTTTTCACTATCAAACTATGCTTTTTTATGATTTTATGGAATTTTTGTTTCAGGGCCGCCCGGGCCCCGTGGGAGAGGAAAGCGGCCGGCCCATATAAGACACGTATAAGATCAGGGCGTTTTAGATTTAGCTACCGGAGAGATTTTGTATATACTTACAAAAAATCTTTACTAGGATGATTATGAGCAAAACAGCATTTTTATTGATATCCGTTATTCTTTCTTTGTGCCTGGCCGGCCTGATGGGCTGTGCCGGCACTACCGGGCAGGCACTCAATTCGGCAGGGGCCAACAGCAACAGCGACCCGAACGTCGGCCGCGTGCCGCACTCCGGCGGCGAATGCGCGGAAGGCGGCGGCGAGCCCGCGGTGGCGATCAATTCTCCGGTCGAGGCCTATACTTTTTTGTTTGAAGCAGTGAAAAGAGGCGACATCGAAGGGGTAAAGCAGATCTCTTCAAAAGCGACCCGTGAGCTGGCGCAATTTACCGCCAATAGCTACAAAAAATCCTGCGCCGAATCTTACAAGAATGGTTTTACCGAAACCGCCATGCAGGAAAAAATGCCGCAAACCCGTGATGTTCGAATGTCGGATGACGGCAATGTTGCCTCGATGGAAGTAAAAACATCAAAAGGCACCTGGGACGATATCCCCTTTGTTAAGGAAGGGAATGGATGGAAACTGGCGCTTGGCGATCTGTTTTTCGGCAAGATCAAAAAAGTGGGCACTCCGCAGAGCGTGCGCGAACAGGAGAACGCAAATGCCCGCGGTTTAGGAAACGTACCTATCAACCCGCTGGCCAACAAGAACGGGGCAAACGGCAATACGTTCAAACCGATGCAGGTTCCGAATGAGAAGATCGAAAAACCGCTGAAAAGGCCGGGCCAGCCGCTGGCTAATCAGCAGAAGTAATAATGTCGCGGGCTGAAAATATTCTTGAGGCGCTCAGTCTCTATAAAAAGCATGGCTGGACGCTGCGGCGGGTCTTGTTAAGCGAAGAGAGCCGGCGTGATCTGAAAGGTTCGGTCCAGGAATTATTCGGCACTGCCCCGATCGTGGGATTCGGAAAGGACGCGGCGTGGTTTTCGCGCGCTTCCGGTAAAGACAGAGAAGCATGGGAGCTTCGCCTTTTTGGCGACGCTCCTTTTGCTTTAGTAGAAGTTTTTGAAGCCGGGCAGGACGAAGAAGCCCGCGATGAGATACGTGGTGAACTGGAACAAAGGCTGCTCGAGCCCAGGAAGCCTGTCGAGTCCATAGAGTCTAGCGGGTCTATCGAGTCTTAAGAGTCGAGCGTCCGGGGAATCTCTCGGAACTCTCAGTGCTCGCCAGACTCAATAGACTCGATAGACTCGATAGACCCGCTAGACTCTCTCGACTCCCCTTGGCTATTCACTGTTTTTTAGTCCTGTGTTACCCTATACGATAGAAGATGACGATAAAAGATCTAGGAGCGCGAGTTGTCAGTGTCTGGGAAGGCCTACGGCCCATGACTCGCAAAATGATAGTTGCCGCACTACAGAATGTTACCGGCAATACCGGTTCGACCGCCCCCAACCTCAGTAAAAGCTATTCATACGACGCTCACGCCGATTGGGAACTGAGCCGCCTGCTGACCGCCCTGGATGAACAGGCCGCCGACCCCGAAGTTCGTAAAAATCCGGAAAAACTGGCCGAAATAAAGCGGATGGCAAAAACGTGTGCCGATGTGCTCGAAGCGCAAACCGAATCCGCCGAGGTATTTATTCAATTGGCCGAGCGAGCGCTGAACCGCGAAGATTATGACAAGCTGGACGTACTGGCCAATGTGCTCGGCGACAGGTTTTCGGTGGGCGAGATCTGCGAGATAGCGCGCCAAACGACCAACGGCGCCGTTCGCGCTTTGGCGCAGGAAGCCCTGGCGCTGATGCCCATCCCGGCGCTTATACCGCTGCTCGAAGACCCGCTGTACTCCGGCATCGTCCGCATGGCGCTCGAACAGCAGGCTTATGATTACGAGTCGGAAGATGCGCAGGAACTCCTCGACGAGCTGGATTCTTAACAAATTAAACTAAAAATGAAAAGCAAAAAGCCCGGTGATCTGCCGGGGCTTTTCATTTTTAATTTTCAATTGTTAATTATTCATTTCCAAAAACAATGAAAAATTGACAATGAACAATGGATAATTATTCCACTGTGACCACATCCGCCTTATCCTGTTTCAACCTTCCCGGATACATCGGGAATTTTGCGGTCAGTTCCGGCCACCTCGCGCTGCACTTGTGTTTTAACCTCTTCCGATTCCGGTTCGCGAATAACAGCCGGCGATCATGCGCGCCGATCTGGCGCATCTCCGGCTTCCTTCATTCCGCGCGTGGTCAGCGCCGGCGTCCCGATGCGGATGCCCGAGGCGACGAAAGGTTTGTTCGGATCGAAAGGAATGGTGTTTTTATTGACCGTGATATGCACGTCTATCAAGCGCTTTTTCCGCCTCTTTGCCGGTTATTCCCTTGCCGTCCATAAACACATCGACGAGCATCAGGTGATTGTCCGTGCCGCCGGAAACGATGCGCAGTCCCTGCTCCTGAATTCACCGGCCAGCACCTTGCGTTATCGAGATATCTGCTGCTGGTATGCCTTGAAATCCGTACGCAGCGCTTCGCCGAACGCGACGGCCTTGGCCGCGATGATGTGCACCAGCGGGCCGCCCTGCACGCCGGGGAAAACGCCGTTCGTTCACATCTTTCGCAAATTCTTCTTTGCACAGAATCAATCCCGCCGCGCGGGCCGCGCAGAGTTTTGTGCGTGGTGGTCGTGACGTAATCCGCAGTGCGGGACGGGCGAAGGATGCAGCCCCGCCGCGACCAGGCCGGCGATGTGCGCGATATCCGCCATCACTTTCGCGCCCACGCCGCGCGCGATCTCGCCGATCCGCTCGAAATCGATGATGCGCGGGTAAGCCGAAGCGCCGCAGACCAGCAATTTCGGGCGTGCTCTTCGGCGAGTCGCTGCAGCTCGTCGTAATCGATCGTCTCCGTCTCGCGCGAAACGCCGTAATCGGCGACCTTGTAATTTAAGCCGGAAAAATTCAGCGGATGCCCGTGCGTCAGATGGCCGCCGTGCGAGAGGTTCATTCCCAGAATCTGGTCGCCGTGTTCGAGCGCCGCCATCAGCACAGCCATGTTGGCCTGCGCGCCGCTGTGCGGCTGAACGTTGGCGTGCTCGGCGCCGAATATTTCCTTCGCGCGGTCGATGGCCGCCTGCTCGACCACGTCGGCAAATTCGCACCCGCCGTAATAACGTTTCCGCGGATAACCTTCGGCATACTTGTTGGTAAAGACCGAGCCCATCGCCTGCAGCACGGCTTCGGACACAAAATTTTCCGAGGCGATCAGCTCCAGGCCGTTCGCCTGGCGCGCACTTCATTGTCGATCGCTCCGCTGATCACCGGATCGACTTCCGCTATATTTGCCGTAAAAAAATCATTCATAATATTGCTTTGCTTGAGATATGTTCAACTTCTTTTTTTAGTACAACCAGGTTATTTTCGATCGCGTTCCAAACGATCTCGTCTGATATTACATCGTATCCATGTGTCAGAATATTGCGAAAGTCTATTATCTTTCGTCCGTCGCTGACTGATGCGAAATTTTCAGGGAATTCATCTCTCATTCTGCGCAGTGCTTCACCGATAATTTCAAATCCGCGCTCAACCGCCATCTGCAACATTCTGTCGCTTTGATAATCTGAAAAAAGTTTTATTGACGGTAAAGTCTTCTAACTCTTTGACCGCTTGTAGTATGTCAAAACAAATTTTTCTAATATCACGCGGCATAGACTAATTGTTTATTTTCTTCCATCTCTTGAATAAAATAAGGATTGCGAAGGGCTTTCCTGACGATCAGATCGACCGGTCGTTCGAACAAGCTTTCAAGTTCGTACTTAAATTCGAAAAAAAGTTCAAAATAGTTGCCGCCGTCCGCGGTAAAATCGATCAGACAGTCAATATCACTTTCGGCAGAAAAATCTTCTCGCAGCGCCGATCCGAATATCTCGAAACGAGCGATGCCGTATTTACGGCAAAGGCGATCTATGTCTTGCTGATGCTGCGTAAAATCGAACATTTATGTATTTTCACTAAGTCCCAAAGTCAGCGGTTGTTCCGTTTCATTTTTTTTCGTACGGAGTTTAAATAGAATTCCCATTCCGCCTAGTAATACAAACTCGCCCATAATGAGCAAAAATCTCGCGTGCCCCAGATCGCTGTCGATCTTTCTTAATCGTTCGTTTTGGTTCTGAAGATATTGCGGGGTCACGCCGCTGATATCGATCGGCTCTGACGGCATGGAAATGTATGAGGGAATGGTCCAAAAAGCCAAAACGAAAAGGATCACGCCCTGCATCATGAACGCTTCAACCAGGAGATAGATCCTGCGCGTCGGCGATGAAGTTTTTTTCCGGCGAAAATAAGCGACCGTAAAAATTATCGCCGCGCTTCCTATAAATGCGAGCGCCGCCCAGCTATTGATTGTGATCATGGATCATTTCTCCAATTCGCTTATTTTTTCTACCCTTCGCTCGTGGCGTCCGCCTTCGAATTTGGCCTCGAACCAGGCCTTGACGATGTTTTTTGCTTCGTCGTCGGAAGTAAAACGCGCGGGCAGCGCGAGCACGTTCGCATTGTTGTGTTCGCGCGCCAGGCGGGCAATGTCAGGGTTCCAGGCGACGGCGGCGCGGATGCCGTGGATCTTGTTCGCGGAAATCGCCATCCCCGTGCCGGAGCCGCAAAATAAAATGCCTTCCTCGGCCTCGCCTTTAGCTACCGCTTCGCCGACCTTTTTGGCGTAATCCGGGTAATCGACCGAGTCGCACGAATTTGTGCCCAGATCATTGTATTCCACACCTAATTCGTCCAAAAAAGGCTTTAACTTCTCTTTTTCCTCAAAACCCGCGTGGTCGGCGGCAATGGCTATTTTCATAGCCAGATTTTATCACAATCGCATTTCGGATTCTTATTTTTGTGTAGCTTGGTGGTTTTATAATTAATTCCGTTAGGAACGTCATATTTATAGAAAATTATTGAAAGAATTCCAGCTCCGTAGGTGCGTAATAACACGACCATTCCTATGGAGCTCAATACTATACTTCGGTTCAAATACTATAAATATGTCGTCCCTACGGGACTAAAGAGTGACCACGAACCCACACTAAAAGACACGAAAAGCGCAGATAAGCTGCCGGCCATGAGTTATTCGAGAATAATAACTCATGGCCGGTTACTGGAGAAACAAATTTACACCGTTTCGGGCCTCAAACTGTTTCCGGGTTGCAGGATTTCAGGTCTTCGGGAAGCTCATCAAGACGGTCGATATTTTTGATGACCGCGGGCAGAGAAGTGCGAAACATTTTCTTCCAGCCGCTGCTCATCATATAGCTGATCATCAGTCCCTTCACCCCGCTAAAGCCGGTGTGTTCGAGATAAAGTTTGGTGCCGCCCGGCACGGGTTCGAGCAAAAGTTTTAGGACCGTGTCGATCGGGCCGCCTCGCCAGCTGATCCGTAAAAGCCGTGGTTCCTGGAGTTCCAAAACCTCGCAATGAACGATCCCGTCAAAACCCGGCGCGGGCTTTGTGCGAAACTGAAACTTGTGTCCGAGCTTTGGTTCAAAATCGTTAGGCATCAGCCACTTTGCCATCGCTTTGCCGTCGGTGACGGCCCGCCACACGCGCTCCGGCGGGTAGGGATAGAAAGCCTCCATCTTAATATCTCGCTTCATTCGTTTTCCTCCAGGTATTTACCTAAATTGTCCAGTTTTTCTTCCCAGAACCGCGTATAGTGGGCGACCCAATCATAGACCCCTTGCAATTGCGCGGCGCGGAGCCGGTAACGCTGCTCACGGCCGCTTCTCCGCACTTCCACCAGCCCTACATCCAGCAAGACCCGCAAATGCTGCGAAACAGCCGGGCGAGACATCTCAAAAGGCTCGGCCAGGTTTTGCACCGAGCTTTCCCCCGCCGCTAAAAGGTCTAATATTTGTCTTCGCGCCGGATGCGCGATCGCTGTAAAGGCGTCTATGTCTGCCTGCCGGGACGTTTTTGTTATTTGATCCATAAAACTCTTTCATAATACGTAAGCTATAGCTTACCTGTCAAGTAAATTCTTTAGTGGGGATCAATTTAGATGTTGATCGAATTTGCAGGTCGGGAGGGTTGCTTGCGCCCGCTTCTTAAACAAAGTCAATGAAGCATGATTTGAACCACGAAAGCGGTGCAAGCAACCCTTCCCGACCTGAGAGGTCTATCCACTTGAATGGAGAATAGTAATCGTCCGCATTACTTCCTTGGTTCCATACCTCTTGCCCTCTGCTATGATCGCGGTTAGACTTATATGTTACCCATGCCTATGCAGTTCAAAAAAGGCACAATTCTACTTGTTTTGCTCATTTCGGCCTTTGGCTGCGCGGGTATCGGTGCGCAGGAACTGCTGCCGGAGCTCGTCAAGCGCATCAAGCCTTCGGCGGTATCTATTGAAACATTTTCGGCCCGCGGCGAGCAGCTCTCTCGCGGGAGCGGCTTTTTTGTCGCGGTCGACAAGGTCATTACCAACCGCCACGTGATCGAAAACGCCCAGCGTGTAGAGATCAGCCTGATGAACGACAAGCGTTACGTGGTGAAGGGCGTGCTGGCCGTAGACGGCGAAGGCGATCTGGCGCTGCTGCAGGTAGATGTGCCGCGGGAAAACGTCAGGCCGCTTTCCATCGATAAGACGACGCCGCTGGAAGGCGAAAGCATTGTCGTCATCGGTAATCCGTACGGCCTGGAAGGCTCGGTCTCAAACGGCATCGTTTCCGCCGTACGCGTGATACCGGGCTACGGCAAGATCATTCAGATCACGGCGCCGATCTCACCGGGTTCCAGCGGTTCCCCGGTGGTCAATATGGCGGGACAGGTCGTGGGCGTTGCCACCCTGCAGGCGGCCGAAGGGCAAAGCCTTAATTTCGCCGTGCCCTCAGAAAGAATTTCGCAATTAAAGATCGGCAGTTTGCAAACCTTTAATAATCTGAATTCCGAAGCCAAGCGCAGCAAAAGAGCGGCGGCGGAAAAATTATATTCGCAGGGGCTGGGAATTTTATCGCGCGACGATTATGCCCGCGCCGTGGTCTTTTTTGAAAGGGCGACCGATACCGATCCTGATTACGCCGAGGCCTGGTACCAGGCAGGATTTTGTTACGGGATGCTGGGCCGGCATAATGAAGCGCTGCGGTCTTCGCGGCAGGCAGCGCGGCTTCGTCCTGATTGGGCGGAAACTTTTGTCAATATAGGCGCGTCATCATTTGCGCTGGGGCAGTTCAAAGATGCCGCTGACGCTTATAAGAACGCGACCAAGCTCGACCCGGAAAACGCCGAAGCGCAATATGCCTTAGGGCTTAGTTTTAATAAACTCAACCGGACCGAGGAAGAAATTCTCGCTTACAAGCGCGCCGTCTCCAGCAAACCGGATCATATCAATGCCTACGACCACCTGGGGCAGGCTTACTTTAAATTCAAGCGCTATGGCGAAGCTCTGCAAGCTTTTGAACAGGTGCGCAATTACCGGCCGGAAGCCAAGACCTTTAACTACCTGGGCGAATGTTATCTGGAGTTGGGAAGAATGAGCGAGAGCATAGACGCTTTTAATAACTCGCTCGGCAGCGATCCTGATTTTGACAAGGCCCGGTACGATCTCGGCCGCGCCTACTTAAAACAAAACGACCGCGACCAGGCGGAGGTTCAATACCAGATATTACGCAACGCCAGGTCCGACTGGGCCGACCGCCTCTACGTTCTTATCAATCCCTAGCTTATTGATCCCTAAGCAACTGTTCGAGCACGCTATCCTGAATGATCTTGTTATTCATGAGCGAGGCGTGATTTTCACAGGCAAAAAATACCGCGGCGGCATTGCCGATCGGTTTGGTCCCTTTTTCTGCGCTCGCATAAAGCCCGTCTACCATCAAAGAACTTTTCGTGACCGTTCCGTCGCCCTCAGTATAGAGCAGTCTTTTGACCTGCTTATCGTCGATTTTTTCACCACGGGAATTGAGGAAAGAATCTCCGCGGGTCAGAGTTTTCCAGGCGCTGCTGTCTTTTTCCTTGTAGAGGACCGCGCCGTCCAGCGTAGGCTTGCAGTTGCTGCCGTAGGTAAAAAAGAAAAGGTTTGGCGGCGGCGGCGATCTGACCGCCAGCGCGTTATGGAATTTTTTAGCGCGGCCTAACACGGCGGTGAAATAATTATCCATTTGCGCCAGCGCCGTTTTGCTCAGGGTAGACCGGAATTTTTCATCAAAGGCGGCTGACCAGCCATAGGTCTTCCAGGTGGCGGGATCGTAAATATCCAAATGCATCGGCTGCATATCTTCGTCGTAGAAATTCAGAGAATCGCCGTGAGGTAAAAGTTCGAACAGGGCCGGCGAAGAAAGCGCGACCTCGCTATTTAAAACTCCGAGATGGCGCCGGCCGGCAAAGGTGGCAAAAGTGTACCCGTTGAGCATCGTGTCAAATGCTTCCATCGCCCCGTCGTTCGGCACCCCGAGAAGACAAATGTCGTGAAAATATTTTGTTCCTTCCCAGTTGGGCCGCGGATTATCGGTCAGGTCCGCGCGTCCGTACATCGCGGCATAACGCACTACCAGGCCGCCCATGGAATGCGCCATGATGTCGAATTTGAGCGTGGGTTTTCCCAGCTTGCGGCGCAGCTGTTCGATCTGCTGCAGCAATTTCGCGGCGGATTCTACATTGTCGCGCCGCCAATCGTAAGCGAAAAGATAATAAGTATCATGGTCGCCCGCCGCGCCGTCCAGGTTCGGATTTTCCCAATCACCCCGCTTGTAACCCGCGGCCTGGAAAAAATCTACCACGCCCTGGTAGACGGAGATCTTGGGGAAATATTTGATGATCTTTATTTTGTCGAGCACCTGGTTGGCAACGAGTTTGTCACGATTGGCCGCAAGATTGGCCGACATCGGCAGGCGCATATCGTCGTCTTTGGAGCGCCGGATGTTGACCCAGACATTTTCGCCCGTGTCCCCGTTGATAAGGCGCGAACCTAAAACCCCGGGAATAAAAATGATCGGTCTTTTTTTTTGGCCCCAGTAGTCGCAGCAGCTGGTGCAGCCGGCGCCGTTGGCGAAGCCGTCGCCGCAGGCGCGGGTGTCGGCGTAGCCACCGGTTTAACGGGCGGTTTAGTTGGCGGCTTAGCATTTTGCGCCCAGAGAGTTTGTGAAATCAAAACCAGTGAGATCAGGACAAAAAGAATGCGTTTTTTCATAAATTAGTAATGACGTTAGCATCAGAAAAGCAAGAATTCAATATTTATGGAGCCAGGGGCTCTGCCCGCAAAGCTTGCTGTCAGGCAAGCTAGCCCTCGCCGCATCATGAATTGACATAAAGCCTTCGGGCCAGGGAAGAGTAAGATGCCCGCGCTCCATAAAGAGCCGCCTGGTTTTACCCGCAAAGATAAATAGTAGATAATTTAGCTTTGCTGACCATGGAAATGACCTTAGCCATTACCGGAGCTTCGGGAAGCGTTTACGCTTACCGCGCGCTTCAGATGATCGCCGAAAGCAATGCTGTCGAAACGGTGAACCTGATCATGTCGGATTCCGCCGTGACCGTGGCGCAGGTCGAGCTGGGCGTTAATTTGAAAAATGCCGACCAGAAAAAGATCAACGGGTGGCTGGGTTTGAGCGAAGATTCCAAACTGATCCGGCTCTGGCGGCTGGACAATATGGCTGCCAAACCTTCGTCGGGGTCGCACCCGCAGGCGGGAATGCTGATCATACCGTGCTCGATGGGAACACTGGGCGCGATCGCTTCCGGGGCCGGCACAAATCTTATTCACCGCGCGGCCGACGTCACTCTAAAAGAAGGGCGCAAGCTGGTGCTGGTACCGCGCGAAACTCCTTACAACGCGATCCATCTGGAAAACATGCTGCGGCTGGCCCGGGCCGGCGCCCGCATCCTGCCCGCCAGCCCCGGTTTCTATCACAAACCCCAGTCGGTGGCGGAACTCGTCGATCATCTTGTGTACCGCATTCTTGATCAGTTCGGCATACCGCATTCAAAGAAAACACAGTGGACGGGTGAAGAAGTTCCGCAGGATTGAACTTCTTATAAAGTCGATTTTTTTAGCCACTAATTATACAAATAGCACGAATAAGAATCTTTAATTCGTGCTATTTGTGTAATTAGTGGCTATTATCAATTACTTAAAATCAAGCAAAACCATAAACCTGAATAAAAAAAGGCGGCCCGAAAGCCGCCTCTTTTTGCTTTGCGAAAGATCGCGTTAATTTATTGTCTACTTACCAGGCCGTCCTGTGGGTGTCAGCACAAAGTCAACGTTCAAGTTGTCATTGACCGCCATCGTCTGCGGATCGGCCGCGAAACGCTTCGATGAAATTCCGACCGAGTAGGTTCCACCGCCAATGACCTGGTCAAAGCTGTAGAAACCAAACGGGCTCGAAAGCGTAAAGCGCGCGCCACCCGGGCCGTCGAGGATAACCACGACACCGCCCACGCCTTGTCCATTACCGTTCGTCAGGCGGCCGCTAACTGTAAAGGGGCCGGTCGCGACGACAGGGCTCGGGCCCTGGATCTGGACAACGATCGGAGCACCGGTCTTATAGAAACCGATGGTCGCGTTCATGGTCTGCGGCGGACGATTAGAATCGAAGCGGAAGTTATACATGGTTCCCCAGCGGATAGCATTCGCGTTCTGATTCTGAGCCAGCGTTTCCGAATTCCAGGTCATCGCGCCGCCTGCCTGAGACTGGGCCCAGGCCGCGTTGCTAAGCCCGAGATTATTGAAGGTCCCGTCAAACGTCCATCCCGGCTGTTGGGGCGGGGCATGGAACCCGACGTTGCTGACCGTTACACCTGATCCCATGGGTACGCTAAACGACTGGATACCACGGTCCATGTTCTGGTTATAAACGGCGTATTCGTAATGCCAGACGCCCGGTGACGTTTCCGTCACCTTGTAGCCCACCGTTCCGATACCATCGTTGCCCGGATCCGGTTCGAACCCGACCAGGGTGGCGCCTGTCCAGGCGGTAATGGCCGCTTTGGTGCGCTGCGTCGATCCCCCCTGGGTAAAGCTGAAGGGGCTGCCCGTTCCGTTCACGCTGTATTTGCGATACGAAACGTTGTTGTTCATGTTGCACTGTCCGGCATGGCTTTGGCACCAGACGTATTCATGCGGAGTGATGTACTGCGACTCGGCATAATAGGTAGCGCCGGGGTTCAAAGTGGTGCTCAGATCAGCGATCTCGACCAGGATCTTGTGCGCCGTGTTGGGGTGCGTGTGGCCGCTGTGGCTGTTCGGATTCTGCGGCGAATCGCCGCGCGGATAAGCACCGGTAAAGGGATTGATCCAGGCGCGCGAACCGAGGCTCGGACCGGCGTTCAAACCGGCATCGTAGGGATCGGAGCATCCGGAGCCGAGATTGGTGCCGCCCACGCCGTTACAGCCGAGGTTGCAGATATTGTTGGTCAATGCCGTAAAAGCATGTTTGACGTTGGATTGGCCGATCTGCTCAAAGCGGGCGTCATTTGTTGCGCCGCCGCTCATGCGGTAAAGGTTTTGCGGAATGACCGGGTGATCATTGTCCGGCAGCCGGAACCAGTGCAGGTTCTCAGTACCGAAGTTGCAGGAATCCGTTCCCACGGCGAGGCCGACCTGCGTGCCGGTGGATCCGTTAAACTGCGCCAGGCCGGAAAGATCACCGACGATGACATCCGGTCCCGGTACGCCGCCCGCTTCGGGGCTTAAGGACGGCATGTCGGCCGATCTTGCTTCGCCGTCAACGACCTGCGTGACTTCTATCGGACGCATGTTAGCGGTGATAGAGATCTGACCGACGACCGCGCCGGAATCCGACGGGCGTCCGAGTTCGGAGGCAAATTCTTTGGACAGCAAAACTCTTCCCGTCTGGACGCTGAACGTCTTCGAGGCTGAGTCGTAATCGAACTGATGTCCTTCAATGTTGAAATAGATAAAGCCCGTCTTGCCATCGCGAACGACAAGTTGATACTCGCCGCCCCATGGCATGCTCTCAACCACAAGCTGGTTATAGGAAGCACTCAATTTTGCGGGCATAGCCGGAGTATTGTGGGGGATCAATGCCATCGAGCTGGGCAGCGGGCCGCGCAACTCGCCATCAAATACAAGAACCGTAAAGAAAGCATCGCGCTCAATGTCAAACCGCATTGCGGTCGTCGCCGATCCTTTTGCCCCTTTGAGCCGGTTCAAATTAACGTCCATCGTGACGCTGCCATTGGCCACGATCAATTTTTCCTGGATTCCGGTATTGCCGTCCCGGCCGGCTTTGTTGACGCCAGTCAACGTATTGTCAGTACTGTTGCCAAAGAACGCGAGAAACGGAAGCAACACTAAAAAGATAGTTTTCAACATAATTTTTTGGATTCCAGCCCTGGGGGCTAAGCTAAAGTGGTGATCTCTTGTTTGTTTAGGTACGTATAACCGTAACTTTCCTTATACCTCTTTTAGGTGCTTTAATCAAGTAGGATATAGTAACCATCTGCCAGTAGTTTTATGAAAAGTGGTTGTACAAGCAAAAAAGCAGAGAAAAAGCGGTCGATCGAGCTTCCGATCCTAAAAAATTCGCCGGATAATTCGCCGCGGCAGGGAGAGGCCATTAGCCATTCCCGGGCCAGTATTTGGCGGGCCGGGGCGCTGATCGCGCTCACCCTGCTGATGATCGCGCATGTCATCCAGTGGCGCCTGACGGGCCAGACGGTCTCGCCGATCGAGCCCTCCGAGACCATGCACACGCTCCAGCGCGGCGCGGTCAATGCGGGCTTTATCTTCTTTAGTTTGGCCATTTTAGCGACGCTTATCTTCGGGCGTTTCGTTTGCGGGTGGGGCTGTCACATCGTCGCGCTGCAGGATTTTTGCGCCTGGCTGATGAAGAAATTCGGCATTAAGCCGAGGCCGTTCCGGTCGCGGCTGCTGGTTTTTGTGCCGCTTATCGTGGCGCTTTATATGTTCGTTTGGCCGACGGCATATAAGTTTTTTGCCGGCTATTTTGTCGAAGCCGCCGAACGAACCGCTCTTCCCGCCGTTTCACCAACCACCTGTCACCACCGAATTTTGGGCCACCTTTCCCTCGGTCGCCGTCGCCATCCCTTTTCTCTTTATCTGCGGCTTTATGACCGTCTATTTCCTGGGCTCAGAAGGGTTTCTGCACTTACGCCTGTCCGTATGGCGGCTTTTTCAGCCCTCGCCGACAAATTCGCGCCGGGCAAGATCCGCGTCACCGACGACTGCAACCAGTGCGGGCATTGCACGGCCACCTGCACCTCGAACGTGCTCGTCCACGCCGAGGTGAAACAATACGGGATGGTGGTCGACCCGGGCTGTATGAAGTGCATGGACTGCATCAGCGTCTGTCCGAACGACGCTTTGTATTTCGGTTTTGGCAAACCGGCGGTCGGCGTTAAGAAAACGATCACGAAAAATTATTCGCTGACCTGGCCGGAGAGAGCTCGCCGCGGGCGGTCATATTTTTCGTTAGCTTTCTGGCCGTCTGGGACGTCTACCAGCTCGTGCCGATGCTGATGGCGCTCGGCATCGCTACGTCACCACCTTTCTCGCCCTGCGAACGTGGCGGTTGTTCCGCGCCAACGACCTGTCTTTATACCGCTTCAATTTGAAGTCGTCGGGTAATATCCGCAGGGCGGGCTGGGTGTTTTTGGCTCTCGCGCTGCTGTGGATCGGCCTGATCGCTCACAGCGGCTGGATCCACTACAACGAATCCGCCGGCGCGCGCGCTTTTGAAGATCTCAAGATACCGGACGAGCTGGCCCTCGCGCGGACAAATCCCGTCAGGTGGTTAAGCGCCGCCGATCAGGCAAATATCGCTGCCGGTAAAAAACATTTTCATGCAGCAATTGACGGCGGTTTGTTTGTAAATAGCACGGCGCTGCCGAAACTTGCCTGGATGGAATATCTTTCCGGCAATACCGAACAGGCCATTGGATTGCTCGGCAAGGCCGCGGAGCACCAGGAAGGCCAGGGCAGGGCGCTAAGCCTGTATTACCGCGGAGCGATCCTCAACCGCCTGGGGCGATACGATCAGGCGCTGGCCAGCTTGGACGGTGCCTTGGCGGAACGGCCCGATCTGATCACCGCCCGCGAGGAAAAAGGCGAGTCGCTCTGGCTGCTTGGCCGCAAAGAAGAAGCCGTTTCAACGTGGAATGATGCTGCGGGAAGCGCGAGCCTTCCTTTAGCGAACAATATGCTGGCAGGGGCGGCTGCGTCACGGGGGGATACGGACGCTGCTGCTGAAGCCGCGGAATACGAAAAACAGGCTGATGCCGCAACGCCCAAAGATCCGCTTTTTCACTGGATGCTGGGCTTGAGGCTGCAAAATGTCGGGATGAACGAGCTTGCCGAAAAACATTTCGCGCGGGCGATCGAACTTAACCCGGCATTCCAACGCGCCCGGGAGCCCAAAAACCGTTAAAGGCTGTCTATAAGGTCACGGATACGCCGCGAATGTCACAAATAACACGAATAAAGATTTAATTCGTGTTATTTGTGTAATTCGTGGCTAACAAAAAACCGCATGGCTTACAATTAACCGCTGGACATTATGTTTTTCAAATCACTTACATTTCTTTTTCTCATTATTGCCTTAATCACCGGGGCGTCCGCACAGGAGCGTTATGTAAAATCTGTCGACGAAGCAAAAAAAGATCCTTCATTTTTTGCCTTCAGAGAAAAGCTGATCGCGGCCGCGAAAAAGAAAGACTCGAAATATCTTCTGAGCATCGTCGCCCCTGATATCAAGAACGGTTTTGGCGGCGATGACGGCATCAATGAATTCAAGAGCAGGTGGGATTTCGGCGGGCCGGATAACGATGATTTCTGGGTTGAATTTCTTCCCGTTATCACTAACGGCGGAAGCTTTACTAAAGTTGGCGGTAAAAATTCGATCTTCTTCGCTCCCTATATATTTCAGGCGTTTCCCGAAGACCTGGATGTCTTTAAACATAGCGTGGTGATCGGCAAAAATGTAAATCTGCGAAAAGACGGAAGGGCTGACGCCCCGGTTATTGCAGTGCTTTCTTACAATATCGTTATGGTCGACGAAGAAAATTCCATCGAGGGCCGCGGCAAAGACGGCGTGATGGATTGGTACGCGGTGGAAACGCTGGGCGGCAAAAAGGGTTTTGTAAAAGCGGAGTATGTCCGCAGCCCGGTAAATTTCCGCGCCGGTTTTGAGAAGATAAAAGGCGAATGGAAAATGACGATCTTTGTCGCCGGCGACTAGTAGTATCTTAATTGGAATTGCCGGTTAAGAAGGCGGATGTGCCGAAAGCCCGCGCGTAAGCAAGGGTTCGGTATAATAGTTTTGAAACGGAGCCCTTCCTGACGGTCGGGCTACTGACACTAGTGCATTACAGATGAAAGACTCTACCAAAAGATTTTCTAACCGGGTCGAAAATTACATCAAATACCGTCCGGGTTATCCGCGGGAAATATTAAATGTTTTTCGTGACGAGATGGGTTTAACAACCTCGTCCGTGATCGCGGATATCGGTTCCGGCACCGGCATCTCCGCCAGGCTTTTTCTGGAAAACGGCAACCCCGTTTTTGGCGTCGAGCCTAATGAACCGATGCGCCGCGCCGCCGAAGAATTTTTGAAAGACTTTCCGAATTTTACCAGCGTCGACGGCACTTCTACCGGTACCAACCTGCCGGAGGGTTCCGTCGATATCGTGATCGCCGCGCAGGCGTTCCACTGGTTCGAGCCGGAAAAAACGCGCACGGAATTTAAACGCATTCTGCGTCGCGGGGAAAAAGGCGGCTATGTCGCGCTGATCTGGAATGAACGGCAGACAGACACCACGGATTTTTTACGAGAGTATGAAAAATTTCTCCTGCATTTTGCGACCGACTATACAAAAGTGCGCCACGAAAATACCGGCGAAAAAGAATTGCGTGCTTTTTTCGGTAACGAATTCTCCGTGGCAACATTTAAAAATGAGCAAGTATTCGATTTCGCAGGGCTCAAAGGCCGAGCTCTTTCGTCTTCTTATATGCCTGCGGATACGCCTGAGGGGGGCGACGAGCGCTACGGTGATATGATCGAAGAGTTGCAGGTGCTTTTTACTAAACATGAGGAACAAGGTAAAATAACCATTCTTTACGACACGAGGGTAAATTACGGCCACATTTAATGGCAGCTTTTATATGGATCTAAATACTGAAAAGAAAACAATTACGGTGGCGCATTCGCCCGATTCGGACGATGCATTTATGTTTTACGGGTTGGCTACCAATAAGCTCGACACGGGCGGTTTAAAATTCGAACATACTTTAACCGACATTCAAACACTTAACGAAAAAGCCAAAGACGGCGTATACGACGTTACCGCCATCAGCTTTCATGCTTACGCTTATATTCACGATAAATACGCGCTGCTGCCGCACGGCGCGAGCATCGGCGACAAGTATGGCCCGATCGTGGTTTCCAAAGAGCCGCGCCAGGCTGCGGATATCGGCAATATGACCATTGCCATTCCGGGGGAATTGACCAGCGCTTTTCTGGCGCTGCGCATCTTTAATTCAGATTTTAAATATGTGGTGGTCCCGTTCGATAAAATTATTGACGCGGTTTTAGATGGCGAGGTAGACGCCGGACTGCTGATCCACGAAGGCCAGCTTTTTTACAATCAGCTCGGCCTGGATAAGATCATCGATCTGGGCGAGTGGTGGTTTGAAAAAACCGGCCTGCCGCTGCCGATGGGTGGAAATGTGATCAGGCGTGACCTGGGCAAGGAATTGATGCACCACGTTTCGCGCTGTTTGAAGGACAGCATTCAATATTCGCTCGATAACCGGGAAGATGCCTTGTCTTATGCAATGCAGTTTGCCCGCGACATGGAACCGGGCATGGCAGACCGCTTTGTGGCGATGTGGGTCAATAATATGACGCTCGATTACGGGGATCGCGGCCGCGCCGGTGTAAAGCGTTTGCTCGATGAAGGATACGAAAAAGGCATCATTCCAAATAAGGTAGAAATCGAATTTATCGACTAAACGGTGAACCCAAGCGTCTATTTGAGCATCTATTTGATTTGAAATAATAGATAATTTAGAGATCTGCGGTGTTCAAAATGAAAAAATTATTGCTCGCAATTTGCCTCCTGATCCTTACGGTCCCGGCTTTTTACGCCCAAAAAGAGGACCAGATAACTAAGACCAGCCTCAGCCCGGACGAAGTTCAGAAGGTAATAAAGGCCTTTAGCGATCATGAGACCATCTATCGCCGGGCGCTGAATAATTATTCCTTTAAGCGCGATGCCATCGTGCAAACTATAGGTTTTGGCGCCGGACAGGTAACCGGCGAATATCACCGGACCTCACTTTTTACCTTTGATGACAGCGGTAAAAAGTACGAAAAGATCTTATTTTTCCCGATGCCCACGCTAAACGAGATCCAGATAACCCCGGCGGACCTGGAAGATCTGGGCGGCGTAAATCCATTCGCTCTCGAACCCGAAAAACTCTCTTACTACAATATTACGTTCGTCGGAAAACAGAAGATCGACGAACTAGATCTCTATGTTTTTGACATCGCGCCAAAGGTAATGCCTGATATCAAATCCGGCCTGCGGCTTTTCCAGGGCCGCATCTGGGTGGACGACCACGATCTGCAGATCGTTAAGTCTAAGGGCAAGGGCGTGCCCGAAGATAAAAAAAGCAAGTATCCGGTGGTAGAAACGTGGCGTGAAAATATCGGCGGCAAATATTGGTTCCCTACTTTTGCTACTTCTAACGATGAGCTGCTTTTCGAATCGACCGGGCAAACCGTCAGGCTCAGGCTGCGCATAAGGTACACCGATTACAAGGAAGCTTCCGCGACGGTCAGGATCCTGGATGACGATGAGGAAGTAAAGCCGACTCCGACCCCGGCGAAGAAACCGTAAAGATAAATGGCTTTGCCTATAAGTCACAAATAACACGAATAAGAACTTTAATTCGTGTTATTTGTGTAATTAGTGGCTAATAATAAACCTGAGAAGTAAATTAATTTGTTCAGAAACCCGATAAAACCCGCACGATCATGGGCGAGTTTGCCAGCAGGATGGTGAACCATGTCAGCGGCAGGCGGATGTCTTCCGCCAGAAACAAAATACGCGGCGGGAAATAAAGCAGCAAAGCCAGAAAGCAGATCAGGAACAATCTCCCCAGAAAATCCTCAATGCCGGTAACGCGCCCAAACCCAAAGGTTCCCCAGATCGCACCCCAGAGCACCTGAAACAAGATCATATTTACAAAGACGCAGAGATCGCCCAGGAAACCGGCCCTCGGGTCGCTCAGAAATTTCCATTTCGGTTCGCGTTTTGGCGGCATGAAGAAGCGATAGACGAGATAGGTTTGCAGGATCGCGACCGCCAGCCCGCCAAATGTAAGGGAGACAAAGATCACCTGTCCGGGGTCTTTCTTTCCAAACAAAAGCTGCATCAGAAATGCGTTAACGCCGGATATGACAACTATGGTCAGGCAAAAGAAAAAGATGGGATTAAAAAGGCACCCCATCACAAAACCCGACTTTTGGTCGCGGATGTTTTTGCCGCGCAGCTGCAGGCGATGATGAAATTGATAACGTTTTAGGATCGCCCCGAGCGGAGGCAGGACAAGTAGTCCCAGGCAAAAGAGAAAAAGGGCTGCTTCCGCGGTATCGTCGCCGCTATCGGCGTTGCCCACCAGCTCCACGAAATTCGCGATAAGCGTGCGCATTAACAGCACGCTTACCAGGAAAATAATGATGTCGAAAAGAATACCGCGGTGAGTTTCGGCAAAGAGAGTTTTTATCGAAAAATTATTCCTGCCACCGGTTTGGCCGGTCTCGTCTTCTTTCCGGGCTGACACAGGTTTAGGTCGGCATTTTCGCCAGGAATATGCGAATTATCAGCGGCAGATTCGCCAGCGCGATCGTAAACCACGCCAGCGGATTACGGATGTCCTCCGCCGCATAAAACACGCGCGCGGGGTAGTACATCAGCAGCCCGACAAAGAACAGGAAAACTATCCTCATGGCAAAGCCGCCGGCATCCGCCGATTTTTCAAAAGGCGTCAGGCTGACGATGTTCCAGAGCAGCTGGAACATAAAAATGTTGACAAACAACAGCACGTCGCCCAGCGGTTCGGAAAAAGGGCTGGCCAGGATCTTTTTCTTCGGCTCGTTTTTAGGAGAAAGAAAATATTTGTAATACGCAACCGCATGCACCATGCTGACCAGGAAGCCCAACAGGATGAGAACGATGAAATACGGGTCGTCATCAGCGAAAAACCTGCCCGTAACGAGCTGGTTCAGATAGGTGATGATCATCGTCGAAATAAAAAGCAGCGAGAGAAAATAAACGATCGGATTGAATACCAGGCTCCAGGCCCCGTCGTCGGTCCAATTGAAGATCATCCCCTCGGTATTTTTCTTCCTGCGGCGTCCGGCGCGTCTTCGCTGGTGAAAGCTCCAGCGTTTGAACAGCGCGCCATAAGGCTGAATAAAATACATCGCGCCGAAAAAGACGACCAGGAATACCATGTACAGGCGGTTGCCGGCGGCCGCGGACCTGCCCAGATCGAGAAAGGCCCTGGTCAAAAACGGCATCAATAAAAGATTGATGGCGAACATGAAAAGGTCGAAAAGGATCCCGCGATTTTCCTGGGCCAGGATGTTCAAGGACCCGTTTTGGCCCATTGTAAAATCAGGATCCAGCCTGGGATCGTGTCTTTTCCTGGACTCCTTTTCCCTGGATGATGATGTTTGTGCAGTGCTCATAGTGTCTGAAATTAAAAAGTTATCCGATTCGCATTATATTTCTATCACAGTAAATGCGAGCATAAAAATCCTGACCCCCTTATCCTGAACAAAATCACCTCAAAAAACCCGTATACGGTTCAATTGATCAGATAACAAGGTATCTTTGGAATTTCCAATTGTAGCATTTTAGCAAATTTCGTTCGATATTTAACTCGCCTGATGAGAAAAAAATTAGGGTAAACGCATTATTTCGGGCCTTACCCTTCCGTTTTTGCCAATTCTTCGGCAATAACGCCCCGAACTTCGTCCATTAAAGGCTTTAACTCCGTTTTGGCGGAGATGTTTTGGGTCTCGATGGCCGGAAAAAGCACTACTTCGATGGTGCCGGGGAACATTAAACCGGTCTTTTTACCCATCAGCCGGTCGGTATTTTTGATCGCGACCGGCACGATCGGAGCCTCGGTTTGAATGGCCAGGTGAAAAGCGCCTTTTTTGAAGGGGAGAAGTTCACCCGGCATCGCTCGTGTCCCTTCGGCAAAAATGCCGAAAGAAAAACCTTCGGCCAGCACATCGCGGGCTTTATTGATGGTTTCGATAGCGCGCTGCGGATTTGAGCGGTCGATCGCCAGCACGTTCACAAATGCCATTCCCGGGCCCAGCACCGGAACTTTCAGCAATTCTTTTTTTGCCACCAGTCCCATTCTTTTGCCGGTGCAAATAAAAAGCGTCGCGGTATCCAGGTAAGAGCGGTGATTCGAGATAAAAACATAGGACTTTTCAGGTTCCAGATTTTCCAGTCCCCTGACCACCAGTTTTGTTCCGCAGGCCTTTAGCCAAAAGCCGGCCCCCCAGATCGCCCACGGGTAGACCCAGTATCGCCGGTTAAGCAATGCCGTAAAGATCAGCAGCGGCGTGGCAATGAACAAAAGCAGCACGGTTACCACCAGCCAGCACCACCAGTAGCGCAATTTTCCGATGAGCTTCGCACCGCCTGCTGCCGGTGGGGCTGTCAGTGGCGCTTATGTTAGACTGTTGAGCAGAAAAAACGATCTTCTCGTTTCGTTCAATCAGATCCAAAAAAAGGTTTTCTGCATGATCAGTCATTTAATCCGCCTGAAAATAATCGTCGTGTTTTTGTGTTTACTTGCGCTAACAGCTTACGCGCAAAAAAAGGCCGAAGACAAGCCTCGCGAAATACCGAGCCCGAAGTCGGTTCTCGGATTTCATCCTACCGATGAGAAAACATTTGCCGATTGGACGCAGATCAGCGGCTATTTTGCCAAGCTCGACACCGCCAGTGCCCGGGTCAAAGTTCAAACGCTGGGCGAAACGACCCTGAAAAAACCCTTTATCGTGGCTTTTATCAGTTCCGAGCAAAACATTCGCGATCTTGCCAATATACAACTGATCAATCAAAAACTGGCCGACCCGCGCAAGATAAAAGATAAAGCGGAACTCGACTCACTTGTCGCCAAAGGGAAAACCATCGTTTCAATTGCCTGTTCGATCCACTCGACCGAAGTGGTGGCCGCGCAGATGTCGATGAACCTCGCTTACGAACTTGCCACCGCGAAAGACGAAGAGACGCTCGAAATCCTTAATAACACGGTGCTGATCCTGATACCTTCGACCAACCCGGACGGCGTGGACATCGTTGCCGACTGGTATCGTAAAACCCTGGGAACTCCTTTCGAAGGTTCCGATCCGCCGGAACTTTATCACCATTACGCCGGCCACGACAACAACCGCGACTGGTTTATGATGAACCTGCCCGAAACGCGAATGGTGACAAAACTCTTTTGGCAGGAATGGTTTCCGGAAGTGGTCTATGACATTCACCAGATGGGCCAGAACGGCGTGCGGATGGTGATACCGCCATTTTTCGATCCGCCCAATCCTAATATTCCGCCGCTTATTTTGCGCGAGCTGGGATTGATCGGCTACAAGATGGCCGCCGATCTGCAGGCGGCGAAATTCGCCGGCGTGGCGACCAACACTACTTTTGACACCTGGTGGCATGGCGGTTTTCGCTCATCGCCGTACTTTCATAATTCCATCGGCATTTTATCCGAGGCGGCCAGCGCAAATCTGATGACGCCCATTCGCGTGACCGAAGAGAAAATGAAAGACCAGCGCGCGCGCGGACTAAATTCGCCGATGGAGCGAAGCACTAATCAGCCGCAGCCCTGGAGTCCGGGCCAGTGGGGGCCGCGCGATATCGCCGCAATGGAAATGACGGCTTGCCGTTCGCTTTTGACGGTGGCGGCAAAATTTCGTTCAAATTATCTCAAGAATTTTGCCGAATTAAACCGCGCCGCCTCACAGCCTGCAGCTACGCCTGAGCAGCCGCCTGGACAGCCGGCTGCCTATATCATACTGGCCGGCCAGCCCGACGCGGAAAAGGTCGCGCGCTTTATCGAGATACTGCTCTGGCAGGGGATCGAAGTTCATAAGATGAACCACGAGCTGATGGCGGCGGTCGCGGGCAGCAGCGTTTCTCATGTGGAAATGCCTTTAGGCAGCTATATTATTTTTACCGGCCAGCCGCAGCGAAACAACGTCGTTGCGCTGATGGACAAACAGGTTTATCCCCAGCGCCTGAATGCTAACGGCGACGCCGAGGTGCCCTACGACGTTGCCGGGTGGACGCTGCCGTTGCAGATGGGTGTGGAAACCTACGCCGTTATGCAGATCATGGGCGATCCGCATACGCAGCAGCTCGAAAAGATGACCGACATAAATAAGGTCCGCCGCTCATTGAACCTGCAGCCGACGGCCGCGCCCTTTGCCAAATTGCCAAACCCGATAAAGAAGCAGATGCGAACCGGGATTTACCGAGGCTTCGTGCCCTCGATGGATGAAGGGTGGACGCGCCTTGTTTTTGATAACTTTCAGATCCCTTATACGTCGCTGCGCGATGCCGACATTAAAAGCGGCGGCCTGCGGGCAAAAGTTGATGCGATCATTTTGCCTTCGCAATCGGAAGACAACATTGTGGGCGGCTTGAAGAAGGCAAACTATCCGGAAGAATTTACTGGCGGGATCGGCGAGCAGGGGATCGAGAATTTGAAAAAATTCACCGAGGACGGCGGCAAAATAATTTGTTTTGACGCCGCCTGCAACGCTTTGATAAAGCGATTCAAGCTGCCGGTGAAAAATGTGCTCGAAGGTTTAAAGCGCAGCGAATTTTACTGCCCGGGATCGATACTGAACCTTGACGGCCCGGCTACGCAGTCTTGGGTAAAAGGGATCAATTCGCCCAGCCCGGTTTATTTTATTAACAGCTCGGCCTATGAGATCATCGACAATGAAAAAGTGAGGTCGCTCGCCGCCTATGCCAAAAAAGATGTGCTGCTTTCGGGTTGGCTGCTGGGCGAAAAATACCTGCAGGGCAAGACCGCGCTGGCCGAGGCAGATTACGGCAAGGGGAAAATATTGATGTTTGCTTTTCGCCCACAGCACCGCGGCCAGACCTGGGCGACATTTCCGCTGATCTTTAATGCTTTGGAGCAGTAGCAATGAAGTCAGAACCCGAAGCAGTAGCGAGGGGTTTCTTTTTCCCAGCTTTTTCGCCGCAGGCGATTCAATAGCGTAGGGTGAAACCCTGCGTACGAAACCACACGAAGCAATCCGAAAAAAGTAAAAGACAAAACGGAGTTTCTTTTCCAAGGAGTTCTTTCTTTTAAATTGCCACTAGCTTTAGCTAATGGTTTGCAAGGATAAAAAAAATAATTTTCGGCTTTAGCCGAATAATTGGACTAAAGTCCGTAAAATGATTTTTTCTCACTAACCCACTAGCTAAAGCCAGGGGCAATTGATAAAGCAAACAAAACCCGGAACCCAGTCACTACGTTCCCGGTTCTGACCTCATACTTTACGCTTTCAAATACATTTATGGATCTTCTGTGATTTCCCTGGTCCCGCCAAAAATACGGTACGCAAAATATATTACCAGTCCGACCGCCGATAAGATCAGGATCATTAACCCTTCTTTTTGATAATCCACATTTGTCAGCAGCCACACCGTCAGCACCAGCGACAGCACGGCGGCCACAATTCCGAAAGGCGCTTTGAATCTTAGGTTTTCGGAAGCCGGAGTTTCCCTCGCGCGAAAAAAAGGAAGTGATGCGCACACCACGGCATATACCATCAACCTGGTGATGGTGCTGATGGTCAGTGCGCTGATAAACGACGACTGCACCGCGAATATCAGCGCCACGATCGCAGTCAGAAATACTGAGATATACGGCGTCTTGAATTTTTCGTGAGTGACGGCCAGCACTTGCGGCAGCTCCTTTTGCTCCGCCATCGCAAAAGGCATGCGCGACGCGGTAAGAAATCCGCTATTCAGATTTCCCGAGATCGAAACGAGCGCGCCGATAGTGATAAATGCCGCGCCGAATGCGCCCAGAAATCCCGCGGCGGCATCGGCCAGCGGGCGCTCAGATGTTGCCAGCCCCGGCAGTGTGCCGACGCAGACCGCCAGAATAAAAATAAAAAGTATCGTCACCACGCCCAGCGCGGTCAGCAGTGCGAACGGCATATCTTTTTGCGGGTCGCGCGTTTCGCCCGCCGGAATGACCGCGGCCTCAAACCCGACAAATGCGTAAAGCAGCAGAAGCACGGCGGCCGAAAAATTCGTATAACCGGGAAGTTCGCCGAATGTGAAATTTGCCGGTTGAATAAAAAACAACCCGACGGCGGTGAATACAAGCAAGGGAACGATCTTGCCGACGGTAAAAAGATTGGTGAGTATGACCGATTGCCTGATGCCGGCAAAATTTACCAGCGTTAAGAGGACCAGGATACCGGAGATCAGCGACACTCTTGTCCATCCCTGATTAGCCGGCGGGTAAAAAAAGCCAAGATAGGCCAGCAGTAAATTTGCGTTAGCGGCAAAGGTAGTAACGCGCACGATCCAGTACAGCCACCCGACCTCAAAGCCCACGACCGGCCCAAAGGCTTCGCGAGCGTAAAGGTACATTCCGCCGGTGTCGCGAAAACGGCTGCTGACCTCGGCAAAGCACAAGACGATAAAACTGATGATCACTGCGCAGGCAACCAGCGCTATCAGGCTGTAAGTGCCGATCAGCGCCGCAGCTTTTGACGGAAGCCCGAAAATGCCCGCGCCGATGATCGTATTGATAGCGATCGCCGTCAAGTCCCAACGGCCGATCCCGCGAATAAGCTGTGGTTTTTCCATCTAATTATTTAAATGAGGCTTGGACAAAAGATACTGTAGAACTTCATAAATACACAAGTTTTCGGCTTTACCGCTAAAGCTATAATTGCCGCCGGCTTGAGCTGTAACGGTTTAGAAATCATTCCGCGTGACCAAGGGTGGGCGTGTTTCATGTTTCAGGGGGGGTGAAGCAAATGAAACAAATGAAACAAAATGAAACAGAAATCTCGTAAAATTCACAAATCCGCGGGCTAAATTAAAAAAGAACATTGAGATCGGAAAACTCAGGTACGTGTCGCGCTTTTCCTGACCTCAGGTCATCTTAAGCGTACCTCAGGCGGGAAATTTAGTCGTTAGAGGTTTAATTTTATTCACGATATTTGGTGTATTTTTGTGGTTGAATTTCCGCTTAGTCAACTGCTGATGCGGCGGTAAACCTGGGAGCGCAGGCATCCTGCCTGCAAGATCGCGTTAGCGATCTAAAAATTCTTTATTCATATTCCCGGTTAGCACGGCAAGCCGTGCTTGCAGGCAAGATGCCTGCGCTCCCAGAAAAAGCAGGCCGATTTTCTTTTAACATTCAAACTGACCAACTACCCACCCGGCAAAGATTTTCTTAAATTTTTGCTCATCTGTTATCATTGAGGGGTTATGAATTTACGAGCCTTTCTTCTTTTATCCGTTTTATTCCTTTCTATTTCAACCATCTCTGCGTCAGAACCCGAGGTAACCGTTTTCCGGTTAAAAGAAGAACCGCTGATCCGTATCGGCCTGGCGACGAGCGCCGGCTCGGTAACGATCTCGACCGGCGACACGCAGCTGGTCTCCGTCAGCCCCAGCGAGCAGCCTAAATTTCTCGAGACCGCCAAGGTGACCGTTTCGGCCAGGTCTTACCAGCCGCCGGTCGTGGAATATTATCACTTCGATATCGATGACATCGCCACTAAAGAAGAAGCCGACCAGGTGGCCAAAGACGTCCGCGAATCTACCGGTGAAAAGGCGGAAGTTTCATACGGCGAAAAACCCAACACGCCTAGTACTTGGCGCGTGCGCATCGGCGAGCGAAAAGAAACGATCGAGGAGGCCGGCGCCTATAAAGATTTTTTGAGCGACAAGGGTTTTGACGAAGCCGAGATGACGACCGAAAAAGTCACGCTTCCTTCGCAAGACGCACTGGCGCTGACACAGCAATTAAAAACAACCGGTAATTCCCAGGTGCGAAGTTTGACCCCGGCAAAACCCGGCGGCCCAAATTCAAACAGCAGCAACGGCGTGAAAAGCACGGTGATGACCGACATCATTCAGCCGGCGATCAATCCCAACTTGCGCGAAGTGGTAGTGGCGGGAACGAGTAATACTTCGAGATTTTCTTCGCTCAAGCCGATCGCTTTCGGCTCCGTCAATGAACGCTTGACGCCCGTGCGTGTGGGCGGCAAAGCATATCGCGGCCGTATCGAAGTTTTTGTAAACGACCGCGGCAGCCTGACGGTCGTCAACGTTGTCGCGCTGGAAGATTACCTCCGCGGCGTGGTTCCGAACGAACTTGGATTGCCCGCGATCGAAGCGCAAAAAGCGCAGGCCATCGCTGCGCGCACCTACGCCGTGGCAAACATCAATCAATTCGGCAAGCAGGGTTTTGATCTGCTGCCGACCACGCGTTCACAGGTTTATCGCGGTTACAGTTCGGAATCGCAGATGGGAACCCGCGCGGTCGAGGAAACCCGCGGCATCGTGGCGACATGGCACGGCAAGCCGATAAACGCTTTGTATACTTCCACTTGCGGTGGACGCACGGAAAACTCCGAGAATATTTTTGAATTTAATGAACCCTACCTGCGCGGCGTCGAATGCTCACTCGAAGGCCGTTTGCAGTTCGATCCGTTCCTGGTAAAAAGCTCGCGCGAGCCTTCCCGCATTCGCGAGGAAAGTTATCTGGAACTGGTTCGCCAGGCGGCGACACTTAGCGTAAACGGATTTTCGATGCAGACTTCGCGATTTTCCGATGAATGGTTTGAAGAGCAGCCAAACCAGAGCGAGCTGACCAATTGGATGGGGCAGCTTGCGCTGCGTTTTAGCAAACCGACGCCTGCCGTTTCACCAAACTCCGCCAAGCCGACGGAGATCGCGCGCATTCTCGCCGGATTTATGTATGCGGATTCTTATGCCGACACGCTGCTGAGTGATTCGGACATTAACTACCAGCTTTCATTTTTAGACGCCGGCGAAATTCCGCGCGAGTCGCGCGCCAATATTGCCGTGCTGCTTCGCGATGGTTGGATGTCGCTTTACCCGGATATGACGCTGCAGCCGAATCGCACCTATTCGCGAGCGAAAATGCTGCGCCTGGTTTTGCAGATCTACGACAAGAAAAAGTGGATGCCGCAGATGCAAACGGGCACCGCGCAGCCGAGCGTCGACGGCAAGCTGGTTTTAAAAAGCGGCAAGTCGACCAGGCAATTGACCGTGCGTCCGGACGTTTATCTTTTTCGCCAGTTCGGCGATTACTACTATCAGGTGAAAGAAGCGGCGCTGATCGGCGGCGAGACCGTCGGCTACCACACCAACTCCCTCGGCGAGGTAGATTATCTTGAGATCAAACCCACCACTGCCGTCACCACCGCCGAGCGAATGTCGAGCTTTACCCAGTGGAACGCCACGCTTTCCGCCTCAGCCGTGCAGGCGCGCCTGTCACGCTACGTTCGCGGCATCGGAACGCTCGTCGATGTGCGCATCGCCGCGAAAGGTTATTCCCGCCGCGCCACTGATCTTGAGATCGTAGGCAGTAACGGTGTGTTTCACTTAAAAGGCGGCAAGATCCGCTCTGCCCTGCGCCTGAAAGAACAGCTCTTTGTTTTGAATAAACGCTACGAGGGTACCCGCGCCGTCAGCTACAGCTTCACCGGCCGCGGCTGGGGCCACGGCGTCGGCATGTGCCAGTACGGCGCTTACGGTTTAGCGAAGATGGGGCAGAAATACGATCAGATCGTTAAGCACTACTACACGGGAGTGGATCTGACCAAGGCTTATTGATTTATTTAACTTGTTTTTAAAGGGCTAACAGTTTAAGCGGACGTAAACGGAAACTGTTGAGATTTTGTCCATGATTTCATGGGCTATATAAAAACTAACAGTCTCCGCTTCGCCCCAAGATGAGCTCTTAACAAAGTTTGTTGTAACCGCTACTCCCCACAGCCGCTCGTGCAATCTGCTTTAGCTTTGGGTGACCATAATTCTTCATCGAGGTGTCCGAAAAACTCTTGAGCAAAGGCCCGAGTTTCCAGATAAGCACTGGGTGCGGCAGTTTCAAATGGGGCATGGTTGATGAACATACCAAGATTTTCTTCGCAGAAATTTTTGTAATCTTTGGTAAAAAGTAAAAACGTATGCCACATACTGTCAATCGGATCAGATGTTACTTTGTAACCAGGTTTTACAGCACAGACAATCATAAATTCTTTCAGGGCGGTGAAACGACGGTTAGCTTCTTCTAAAGGAATTTCGTGATCCATCGAATGCCGTTGGATTAGACGATCGTGTTGATAAGACAACACATCGGAAACGCTTTTTGGGATTTCCCTGCGTATTTCTGTTTGCATTTTTTCTCCTTTTAATTTCACCCAGCCTTTGGGCTGAGTAATAAGCATATTCGTAAAGGTAAAATTTGTTAATTTTGCCGTTAGTGTAAAGAGAAACTTATCATTTATGTATCTCTACCCGAAAAAATGAAACTCTTCTTGATGATCTTTAGAAACTGTGCGTGATGGGAAAAGTTTCTTTAAGGTGCCCTATGAATACTACAAACTTAAGAGAAAAGCAATATTTTACGTGGAATCAAAAATCTTACTCTTTGTGGATTAACATGATTATCAATGTAAATAAGGCCAGTCGTTGGTGAATGTTTATCTCGACAAACTTAGTACGGGGTTTTCGCTGCGCTCACTCCGGGGGCTAATATCCTGCGCCGCTTTGCGGCTAAAGAAGTAACCACCCCGTTCGGCGGAAGCCGCGCCACCCCTCCTTGAAAAGGAGGGGAGTTTTAAGGTTTGCGGCTTTGCCGCCGTGCTGTGCGGAAAGGCTTTGCCTTTCCGGGAGTTGCGCTTTAGAAATACATGGAGGCTCAGCCTCCGTCAAATAAAAAAATCGCCCCGGTAAGCCATAGGCTTACCGCACATCACTGCGGCAACGCCGCAAATTCGTTATATCAAGCGGGAATTCAACCACCAAAATTCACCAAATATCGTGAATAAAATTAAACCTTTGGCGACTAAATCACCCGCCTGAGCTATGCTTTCAGGTGGCCGGAGGTCGGGAAAAGAGCGGTACGCACCGGAATTTTCCGACTTCAATGTTCTTTTTTAATTTGTCTGCGGATTTGTGAGTTTTACGAGATTTCTGTTTCATGTTGTTTCATTTGTTTCATTCGTTTCACTCCCCCTGAAACATGAAACACGTTCGTCCGCGGTCAAGCGGAATTCAGATCTAACCGTTACCGGCTGAAGCTAATGACTTTAGAAATCAAAGTCTATTTTTCACCAAATACTCGCTTTGGACAATGCCGCTGGGGTAAGACCGGGTGGCAATGTGTTCGAGCCGGATATCGTGTGAGAGATGTCCGAACAATGGGATCCCGCTTCCGAGGAGTACCGGGATGCGAGTGATGGTCATCTGCTGGATCAGGCCTGCCTCCAGGAAGCGCTGGATGGTGACACCGCCGTCGATATAGAGATGGTTAAATCCGCGCTCGGCGAGGCGCTCCACGATCTCGTGCGGGGTTCCGCTCATCGCTTCAAACACGGCGCCGTCAGGAGCTTTCATTTCCGCGGCGCGAGAACTGAGCCCGATCACCGGCTTAACGCCAAACGGCCAGGCGCCAAACCCGAGCACTATTTCAAACGTTTTGCGGCCCATAACTATCGCATCCACAGTGGCGATGAATTCGTCATAGCCGTGCGGCTCGGGGTCTTCCGGCAGCCAGTCCAGCCCGCCGTCGGGTCGCGCGATGAACCCGTCGAGGCTGGCAGCAATAAATACTGATGATTTCATATGGCTTCAGGTTACAACGATTATAGACTTCAATGCGACCTAATTTCCTGCGCCCGCTTGGCGGCTGTAACCACCCCGTCGCGGAAGCCGCGCCACCCCTCCTTAAAAGGAGGGGAGCTTTGATATCTCATAAACATCAGGGAACAAACGTTCCTTCGCGGTGTCTAATAAATAGACAAACGGACTCAAGGAGGTGCGAGATGAATGAGCGATTTAAGTTAAGTTTGGGCCAGATCTGGGTTTTGATAAGCAGTTTTTGTTTGCTCCTGCCGGTTTTTATGCCTTCGTCGGCCGATCCGCAGCATTTTTTTGAAAACGTGATGGGAACGGTCACGGTGACGATGTTTATTCTTTCATTTCCGCTGAGCCTTGTTGGGTTACCGCTAATGTTTATGACCGGAGCGATTTTGCAGGTGGACCTTAGATCCATTGAGGGAATGTATTTGAACCTCACCATGATGTTCGCCTTTGGCGTTATGCAATGGTTTTGGATCCTGCCGCGCTATCTTGCTAAAAATCCGAAATTTCAAACGCTGAACCTGCTCGGCACCAGGCCGGAAGTTTTACTGGCGGAGGCAAAAATTGAAAGCCGCACGGATTTTTATGACACTCGCGGCAGGACCCCGCTCGAGCGGGTCATCCAGAGCGATCCGGAAAGTCCTATCAACCCGTCTTGAGCTGCAGTTTGCGGCTTGAGAACCACCCCGGCGCTAAAAGCGCCACCCCTCCTTCGTAAGGAGGGGAGTTTTAAGAAGCGCCATTAATTTGTCTTACTTTTGTTCACCAGCTTCTTTTATCGACTTCATTGCCGGTTCGCTGACAAAAACTTTTGCGTGAAACTGCTCGCCCCATTCGAGTGCGGTGACGTCGCGGTATTCGTGCAGCTCCAGATCGTACCTGGGCGCGTAGCCGGGATGAAGCTGCTTTCGTAGCGAAGCGCGAACTGTAACATCCGCGCCATGTGCCAATAACAATTCGGCAAAAGGCGCCTCTTGCTCGCGAGATTGATAGTTCATCCAGAAGTTCGGCTGCGAGACGACGGTGCAAAAGAGCGCGGTGTGGCCGCCAAAGCCGTCCGCATCGACGGCAGCGCGCGTGTTCACATCCGCGCCGTGCCCGATCAGCCATTTGGCAATTTCCATCTCGTCATAATCCACACACATATGCAGCAGCGTTGTTCCGCCCAGCGGCGTTCCCTGCGTCGCCAGCACTTCATCATTACAGCCCATTTCCGGCGGGTAAATTTCTTCGTGGGTGAACGTGCGTTTTAGCAGATCGGGATCGTGGCGCAAATGTTCTTCGAGCAGATCGAGGCGGCCGCGGTGCAGCGCCATGGCAGGTGTGTCCGGAAGCACCAGACCGTGCTGAACATACATCTCCAATATTGCGTGTTTCGCTTCCGGATCACGGCTGTCGCTTTCCAGTACGACCGCGACCGGCGCCAGGCGCTTTCCGTTTTCGTCCACCACCCGCGCGCCCAGTTCGAGCATCAGCTGCGTTCCGGCGGCGCTCAGCGTATAGGCCGGCCCGCCCAGTGAATCTTCCGGCACCGCGGGCGAGCCCATCATTTCATACAGCATTTTGGCCGTTCCGATCTTGCTTTGCAGCGTGGCGCGGCCGATCGCGTGTTCCAGGTCGGTGGCGCCCAACCCGTGCAGCATTTTGATAATTTCATCACGGCCGAGATTTGCCGCATAGCTCAACGGAGGCCCCCAATTGCTCTTGCGGATGGTGGCGTGTTCGTGGAGCAGGTGGGGATTTTTTGTCACCAGCTCGCGCACCGCCTGGATGTCGTCACGCCAGATAGCATCGATCAATTTGCACGCCTGGACGATGCGCGTCCAGCTGGGCGCCTGGTAGCTGCGCGCCAGAGCGAGCTGGGCATCGGCCAGTTTCGCCTCTTCAGGCGTCGGCGGGTCCGGGTGATATTGGTTGAATCCTTCAGTCGCGGCGACGTCACCGCGGCGAATTGCGCGCAGCAGATCCTTGGCCTGGTGTTTTAATTGTTCGAGATCGGGCCGAACGGGAAGATTGCGGTCATCTGACATAACGAGCCTCCTTTAGCGTCGTGCCCGATGTCCGCTAATCCGGGCGAAAAGGAGGTTCTCGCTTCGGAACCTGTAGTGAAAAATGCTCTCAGGTGAACTCTGTCCTGTCCGCGGACGGGTGGCGGCCTGCACGCCTGCCCACAGAATAATACCCGCAAGCAGGAAGAGTCAAGGTATTTTAATTAAGTAAAATACCCTCGTCACTTCATAACTTTTCCTTTCAAATTAGACGGCAAAATTAGAGTTATCTTAATGCCGGAAGCAAGGTATTGGCTACAGCGATGAAATATGTTATTTCTATTTTCCCACTTTATCTGGAAAAACAAACGGAGTGATACTTATGAAAATATTCGGTTTCCTATCAGTTCTATTTATTCTAATGCTGAGCTTATCCGTCAATGCGTTCGGGCAAAATACGGCCAGCTCGGTTGATATTTACGATGCGGAGATGGCCAAGCGGGTTGGTGCGGACGACCGTGGAATGAAGCAGTATGTTTTTGCCATATTGCGCGTCGGCAAAACAAAAAGGCCGGAGGGCAAGGAAATGGAAGCCCTGCAGGCGGGGCACATGAAAAACATCATGAAATTGGATGACGAAGGCAAATTGTCGCTGGCCGGGCCTTTTATGGATGAAGGCGATTTGCGCGGGCTGTTTATTTTTAATGTAAAGACCGTTGAGGAAGCTAAAAAACTGGTTGAAGAGCGACCCGCTTATCAGCGGCGGCTACCTCGAAGCCGAATTTCACCCGTGGTACGGTCCCGCCGCGCTGAGCGAGGTAACCAGGTTACACAAGAAGCTGCAGAAGAAAAAGATCAAGGAATGATCAAATTATTAACTGCGATGGCTTTGTCTGTGAGGTCACAGATAGGGCCACTAATTACACAAATGACACGAATTAAAAATTTGTAATTATTTGTGTAATTAGTGGCGAATACTAAACCTGATTCAGGCTCCCGCGCCGCTCGATGTTTCCGCCGGAATACGTTCGTTGACCCAATTGATGATGTCGTTCATGACGAGCTCCTTGTTTATATCGTGGAGCGGGTCATGATAGGTGTCCTCATAAAGTTTCAGCGTCTTGTCTGTTGATCCGACGTGGTCATAAAACTCCTGGCTTCCGCTCGGTTTTGTCACTTTATCCGCTACGCCATGGATTATCAATACCGGAAGAGTGATCTCAGGAAACCCTTTTTTCAATCTTTCGTCGGCACGCACCATTTCAGCCAGAGTTTCAAGTGGCTGGGATTCGCCTGCGATAAGCGGGTCGTTATTCAATGATTCGACCGCGGCCGGATCACGTGAAAAGAGTTCGTTCTTAAGTGTAAGCGCCTGAAAATGTGGAGCTAGATAACTTAATCCCTTTATCACGGTAAGAGCGAAATCCGGAGCAGGGATCTGGTAAGCAAAATCTTCGCAAATAAGCCCGTTGATTTCCGCTTGGTGGTCCAAAGCAAAATTGCAGGCGATAACACCGCCGGCGCTGTGTCCCAGCAGAAAAACCGGCAGGCCGGGATTTTCCGACTTTACCATTGAGACGAACGTTGCCAGGTCATCTTCGTAGTCGGAAAATTTTTCTACAAAGAATCTTTCACCGTCAGACTTGCCGCGTCCGCGATGATCGAGCGCATAAACCGCCAGACCTTGAGCAAGAAATTGATCTGCCACCCAAAGATATTGGCCACTATGCGCATTAAAACCGTGCGAAATGACGACCACGCCGCGCGGCGTCTCCGCCGGGCGCCATGTGCGCGTAAAAATATTAAGGCCTCCGACTCCCTTAAAAGATGATTCTTGCATTTTATTTCTCCTCCTTTTTTAGGAAATGACAATGGTAACGGACAAGTTAATGTCCGGTGGCCGGAACCTATCCGCGGGCGGTGGCGGCCTGAAATATGCGCGTATAGTGAGTATAACGGAATACACAACCGCTAAGGAAGAGCAAAGAAATATTTTATTTCTGATGTTTAGTAAAACCATTTGTTGTGTTTTACCGTAGAAGATAAATGTTTGCTTGCTATATGAAGATAACAAATGTGATACGTGCTTTTGCACTGGTGATCTTTGCCGTAGCGCCATTATTTGCGCAGGGAAGCGGCACGATGTTTCACCAGCAAATAGAGTGGTCGCCGGACGGCAAGAGCCTTGTCTTTACCGGAATGCGCGATTTCGATCAGAAGACGAACGATTTCAAAACCGATATTTATACCATCAAAGCCGATGGTTCGGGCCTGGTAAAGATCACCGGCGACGAAAAAAATGAATTTTACGCCGCCTGGAACAGGGACGGCAATTCCGTCATCTTTAACGCCGACAATAAAGCGGATAAGTCGTCCGACATCTTTTTCGCAAAAAAAGACGGATCGGGCCTGTTTCAATTGACCAAGGCAGCAGGAAAAAACACAGCGCCCTCGGTTTCGCCGGATGGAAAGCGGATCGCTTTTGTTTCCACCCGCGACGGCGAGAAATATCAGATCTATGTGATGGATCCTTACGGGCAGAACGTCAAACGTTTGACGAATGATCCGAAGGTCGGATTTTTCAATCCGGTATGGTCGCCGGACGGAAAAAAATTGGTCTATTACACGGAAAAAGGCGATCGCCGCGACCAGGTCTGGGTGATGAACGCCGATGGGTCAAATCAAATTTTACTTACCGCCAATACCGGACATAATATTTTTCCCAGCTGGTCGGCCGACGGCAAACGGATACTCTTTAGCAGCTCGAACCGTGAGACAAACGGCAGCGGTTCCTTTGTCGATGGGAGTTTTTTATACACGATGAATGCTGATGGTACAGGACTGATGCGCCTGCCCGCCAATATCAATAGCTTTTTTGCGCGCTTTTCACCGGATGGGAAAAAGATCGCGTTTATCATGGGCAGATTTCCCAGCACCCATATTTATATCGCCAATGCCGATGGCAGCGCTCCCGTGCAAGTAACCAAATAAAATGCGCTTCTCACGCAACCAAATAACCGGCTCTCTTCTCTTGCTGGCAGTTATCGCGGCGATCGCTTTGGTGCGCTTGATGAATTAGTGTTTCTGAAAGGAAAAAACAGTTTAGAGTTCAAGCTTGTCTTGTTCTTTTTAAGAAAGACAAACTAAAGTTTGAACTCTAAACTGTTTTAGTCCCGTAGGGACGTTATATCTATAGTTACAAATGAGTAAAAAGTAGGAAGTCAGCGAAGCTGACGACAGAGTATAACTACAGGTGGAGCGCAGCGGAACCTGTAGCAATACGGCCAGAATGTTTGCCGCGCGCGACGAGAATAAACATTCTCGTCGCGCGCGGCTATACCAACCGCGATCTATACCCCAGGCTTACGCCTGGGGTTAAACTCTCACGTCCGCTTTGCGGACTTAATGACCCTTAAATTATTTATTTGTATTTCGCTGGCAGGTCTAATTTGTCCTTAATCAATTTATCCGTCGAAATGCCGGCTATCTCGGCATAGGCCCCCACAGTTAGAAGCCCCGGAACGCGCTTTCCCAGCTCGTATAAAGCAACGGAACTTGGTCTCATTTTTATCCCGTGCCTTTCCAGCGCAGCAGACATTCCGGTTTGCGATAAGCCTAGTTTCGTGCGGATAGCTTTTAACTTTTCCGCCAATCTTTCAGGTCTTTCTTGTCTGCGCCCTTGTCCCATCAAGAAAAAACTCCTTGACCTGCAAATTTTATTTACTTGAATGTTTATTATTTATCACGCGAGCTGACAACTCTCAGGTTGGGAAGGGTTGCTTGCGCCCGCTGTTTATTTATATTTTGCCGGAAGATCTAATTTATCGTTAATCAATTTATCCGTCGAAACGCCCGCTATCTCGGCATAAGCGAGCAATATCAAAAACGACGGCAACGAATGTCCTGTCTCATAGTTACCAACATAACCTCGGTAAATTTTCACGCCTTGACGAGCTAAAGCATCGGCCATTTCCGATTGCGAGAAGTTAAGGGCAATTCGAATTCGCCGGAGCTTTTCCGCTAGATGTCGAGGGTGTTCTTGTTTGCCGTGTCCCATCAGGAAAAATTGAGGCTTGTCTCAAAAGCCTTTTGGCAAATCTCTTTTATCATCGATCAAAATATCCGTGGATATTTTAGCGAGTTCCGCATAGGCGAGCAGTACCAGAAGCGTAGGCACGCGTGTATTGATTTCAAAAGACCCGATAGAACCTCGTTGTGTTTTCACACCATGTCTCTCTATAGCCTCGGCCATTCCAGCTTGAGATAATCCCAGCTTCTCACGAATCCGGCGTAGTTTATTTGCTAGTCTTTTTGGTTGCTCCGCTTTGCTACCCATCAAGAAATCTCCTTGACAGGCATTGCCAATTCGAGCTATGATTGCCATTAGGAAGTGGCATATGGTAATCTTGAAACTCATCCACCAAATTCTTCAAAACTTGGTAGTGAGCGTAGTTCAAGATTTATCGCCCGTAGAGGTCAGTGGCATTTCGATGCTCGTTTTCAAAGATGTGGGATGGAAATATTTTTTAGCATCCCTGTCAATTTCACCGTCCGGTAGTGGGTTGCGGTAATCGACAATAAATATAGCATTCTCATGGAACTCCCAAAACTATGAAACGGCAAAAAATCACTTAAGGCTCATTGGAGTAGAGAGCGTCGGGCACAGCCTGCACGGTTGGGACTGGCTGCGAATTCGCGGCAAGCAGGCCAAGTGTCCCCGCTCTCCCCGGATTTAGCACGGTTATAACTATCAACTATACACTGTGAATTATTAACTGCCTTTCAGAAATTCTCCGGAAACAGTTAATAGTGCATAGTTAAAAGTGAATAGTTTATCCTCTTAAATCCCACTGTGATACTCTGTGTTTTCAAGTGGCGGATAACAAACCAATCTATGCGATCGTGGGGCCCACGGCATCCGGTAAGAGCGAACTCGGCATCGAGCTTGCGCTGCGGGTGGGCGGGGAAATAATAAACTGCGATTCGGTGCAGATATACAAAGAGATCGAGATCGCCACGGCTAAGGTGCCGCTGGAAGAGCGCCGCGGAGTGCCGCACCACCTGATCGACCATGTTGACCCGCGCGTAAATTACACGGCGGCTGATTGGGCAAAAGATGCCGTCCAAAAGATCGCCGGGATCGAAGCGCGCGGCAATACCGCAATACTTGTCGGCGGCACCGGTTTTTATTTGCGCGCCCTGCGCCAGCCTTTTTTTGAGGCGCCAAAAACCGACGAAGCATTGCGCGGGAAACTAAAAGGCATTCGTTTGAGAAAAGGCGGGCAGCATCTGCATAAAATGCTCAGAAGAGTTGATGAAGCATCCGCTGAGCGGCTTTTCCCGAAAGATTATATGCGGGTGCAAAGAGCGCTCGAAGTTTTCTTTCAAACCGGCGAGCAGTTTTCGCAAATGAAACCCAAACGCGAAGCGCCGCCGGAATGTGCCGCGCGGCTGCAAATATTTGCGCTGGCCCCGGCGCGCGCAGAGCTCTACGAACGAATAAACCGTCGGACCGAGGCCCATTTTGCAAACGGTTTGATCGAAGAGGTAAAACGTCTTCGTAAAGACGGTGTTCCCGATGATTCCAATGCGCTGGGCGCCCATGGATACAGGCGGGCCGTGGAGTTCCTGCGCGGCGAAAGAACACTCGAAAGCGCGGTCGAACAGACCAAACTCGATGTCCGCCATTACGCCAAAAGGCAGCTTACCTGGTTTCGCCGCGAAGAAGGCGTTATCTGGTTAAGCGTATTCGGTTCTGACCCGGATGCTAAGGATATCTTGTTTGAAATGATGCATTTAGCATAATTTCTTGCTAATTTTTATTCTAAATTTTTTGTGAAAAAAATAATTTTTTGATGTAATATGTTTGGTAGCAAGAATTAATAGAAGGACCTAAACGCGTGGACAAAGCTTCTCCTCAAAATATACAAGATGCGTTTCTAAACTCATCGCGCCGTGAAAAAGTGCCCGTCACACTCCATCTTTTGCATGGAGCCACTCTTTCCGGACGCATTAAGAGTTTTGACAAATTCTCGGTTTTGCTTGATGACGGCACGCAAGATGTTTTGATATTTAAACACGCCATTTCAACCATTTCACTAGCCCGGAAAAACGACGATCATAAAAAAGATTAAGGTCCTGCGGCGATGACTGAAACAGGACTTTTTTTGACCCTGGAAGGAATTGACGGTAGCGGAAAATCCACCCAGATGCGTCTGCTGGCGGAAGCTCTGCGCCGGGAGGGCCATGAAGTCGTCATGACTTTTGAGCCCGGCGATACAAATATCGGGCGGATCGTGCGCCAGGCCGTGCTTGAGCTCCATGAAAATGTCGATCCGATGGCCGAGATCCTGCTTTTTGCTTCAGATCGCGCCCAGCATGTGCAGCACCTGATACGTCCCGCCCTTGCTGAAGGAAAAATAGTTATCTCCGATCGTTATGCCGATTCGACCCGCGTCTATCAGGGCGTGGCGCGGGGATTTTCTTCCGAGTTGGTCGAACAGGTTGTCGAACTGGCCACCGGCGGGTTGAAACCCGACCTGACACTTTTTTATGATATTTCAGTAGAGGAAGCTCTGGAACGCACCTACCGGCGGATAAGCTCCGGTAAAACGCGCGACCGTTTGGACAAGGAAAAAACGAAATTTCACGAGCTCGCGCGCGAAGGTTATTTAGCGATCGCCCGCCGCGAACCGGAACGGTTCCGCGTGATCGAGGCCAATGTCCCGCCGGATGAGCTTCACCGGCGAACGATGCCGATAGTGATGGAGTTTTTGGCGCAGCGTATTAAAAAATAAAATGCCCGACACACTTATCGGAAATACAGAGATTAAGGAATTCCTCGGGCGAATATTCGCCGCGGGCAGGCTGCCGGGCGCTTTGCTTTTTACCGGGCCTGAGGGCGTCGGGAAAAAACAGTTTGCGCTGGAAATTGCGCGAAGCGTTCTATGCGCCGGGACGGAAACTTTCGGTGCCTGCGGGCTGTGCAGTATTTGTAAGCGAGTTAGTAAATTTGTTTTTCCCACTTCGGATAAAAAAGACGATTACGAGCGAATTTTTATCAGTGAGCACGCCGACGTGGGACAGGTGATCGCCTTTCGGAGAAATATTCTGGTCGATGCGATCCGCGCGCTCGAACGCGAAGCGAATTTTCGCCCATACGAAGGTAAAGCGCGATTTTTTATCGTTGACGACGCCGATAAAATGAACGTACAGGCCGCCAACGCGCTGCTGAAAACGCTGGAAGAACCTCCGCCGACAACCCACATTTTTCTTATCACCTCGCGTTACAATTCGCTTTTGCCAACCATCATTTCCCGCTGCCAGGTGATGCGATTTCAGCCGATAGCTGAAACCGAGATCGCAAAGTTTTTGACGGGGACCAAAGAATTTTCGCCGGAAGATGCCCTGGTGGCCGCGCGCATATCGGGCGGAAGCCTGGGGCGCGCGCTCGAGATGAACGGCGAGGAATTTCGCGAACATCGCATGGCAATGATGGAAGTTGTCGAAGCAAGGACGGCGGCCGGAGCGGCTGGGAGCGACCGCACGGCCTTGCTGCGGGCCGCCGAAGAAATGGGCGACGCCCGGATGAAGGACGATTATGAACCGCGCCTTGAGATATTGCAGAGCTTGCTGCGCGATGTCTGGCAGTTAAAAAAAGGCAGGGCAAAAGACATTTTGATAAATTCCGACCTCTACGACCGGCTCTCTCGCTGCGCGGAAAATGCCGCGGCCGAAGACCTGACCTTTTTTATCACCGAGATCGAACGCGTCAGGGAAAACCTGCTGGTCAATATCAACCGCAAGATCGCCACCGATGCTCTTTTTATGAGCGCAAAATAAACTTCAGGCTCCCCTCCTTACGCAGAACGGTTCTGACTTCATTAATTATCCAAATCCTTAAAATCTTCCCTCGCAATCTCCTTTACTTTCTGAAAAAATACTCTCGAGAGGTGCCGAAGCTATTCCACCAGAAGACAACGATCTCCCCGAACACGAGATTCAGAATTGGAACAATCTTTTTAATCTAAAACCCGCGAGCCAATGGGTTGAGGAATCCGTAAAGCGTCCGGCGCAGAAGGCGCTCTTTGGCGACTTTTGGCTGGAAGGGGAGCTTTCCATACTTTTTTCCGACACCGGCCGCGGCAAAAGTACGCTGGCCGTGCAGATCGCCGAATCGTTAGCGCGCGGCGTGTCGCTCGCGCCGTTTGAAGCCGTGCCGGCGGCGCAAAAAGTTCTCTATTTCGATTTCGAGATGAGCGAGAAACAATTCGCCGCGCGCTACTCCGCCGCCGCAGAGGACGCAGACGACAGCGCAGCCGGCGAGAGCCTTCGCGCACACTACAAATTTTCCGGGAATTTCCTGCGCGCGCAAATGGCGCCGCATGACGAGCTCCCCTGCGGCTACAAAAACCTGACGGAATTTGTCCAGTATTCGTTCAACCAGCTGCTGCGCGAATCGGAAGCGCGGGTCGTGATCGTCGATAACATTACTTTTTTAAAGGGCACGAACCAAAACGCCGCCGCCGCCGCGCAGCTGATGAAAGCTCTCAAGCATATCAAGCAGTATTACGACGTCTCGATCCTGGTGCTGGCACACACGCCGAAACGCGCCTTTACCGCGCCGCTCACTATTAACGATCTGCAGGGCTCGAATATGCTGAGCAATTTCGCCGATAATGTTTTCGCGCTGGGCGCAAACTTTCAGGACCCTGACCTGCGCTATCTAAAGCACATCAAGCACCGCAACACCGGAGTTAAATACGAGGGCTCGAACATCATTTTATACCGGCTGGTAAAGAACGGCTGTTTTCTAAATTTTGAATTTGCCGGGTACGGCAGCGAACGCGCTCAGCTTGAGGGATGCCGCGAAAACGCGAAGGAGCGGCGCGGCAAACTGAAAGCCAAAGCATGGCGCCTAAAGCTGCTAGGCAAAACCCAGCGCGAGATCGCCTCTCGCCTGGCCGTTTCAACTGCCACCATCAGCCGCTATTTGGAGGCTTTGTGAAACTTTGGGCGGTGGAATATCTTTTGTTCTTTTCGTGTTATTTCGCGTGTTTTCGTGGTTCCGGTTTTATGTTTTTTTGAAATGGCGCGGGCTTTTGTCCGCCAAATCATCCTGATCTTTTACAATCCGCGTTTCATTTTTGTTTCAGCTGCTTCACTCTTTCGCTCGCGAAGATGAAACGCGGGCAAATAAAACCCCTGACAGAACCGGAACAAATTGTTTTCCCCGGTGTCTAATAAAACAAAACAAGTAATTTTTATTTCAGAATAAACCAAGCGGAGGAACGATGAAATACAAAGCCTTACTAGGAGTTCTATTTCTACTTTTGTTCACGGCCGTATTAATCTCAGCTCAAACCTCTCAGACGCCGCCGCGGACACCGGTCATCAAAACAGGTGTCTTGAATAAAAAAGCGATCTCGCCGCTGCCTGTTCCCGTACTACCTGCCTCGGTTGACCCTAACGATTTGGAAGCGTCCGCTCCGGTGAATGTTGAAGCCTTGATCGATGTGAGCGGCAAAGTAGTTTCCGCTAAGGCGATTTCCGGCTCCCAGCTGCTTCGCCGGCCGGCGGAGGAAGCGGCATTAAAGACCACATTCCGACCTACTTTAGTTAACGGCCCGGCGATCATGGTGTCCGGAACCCTGGTGTACGAGCTTGATTCTTTTCGCTATCCTTCGGGAAAACCGGTCTTCGTTGAGAAGGAGAAACCAAAAGGTGTCACGACAGCGCATGTCCTTAATAACACCTCACCTGAATTTATACTGTCCTTACCGAAACCGCGATACCCCGCGGCGGCCCGCGCGATAAATGCCAATGGCGAGGTAAACGTTAAAGCAATGATAGGTGAAAGGGGAAATGTGGTCTCGGCAAAAGCCATTTCCGGTCATCCGTTACTACGCGCGGCCGCGGTCAGTGCGGCCAGGCGGGCAAAGTTCAAGCTGCCGGCGCCGATCCCCGACAACGTACGTGTTTTCGTAAATATCGTCTATAATTTCCAGTAGGCAATGGAGCAGGCACTGCAAAATAAATTAAAAGCATCTACGGCCGAACGGATCATCAACGGCGGCGTGCTTTTTACCGGAGCCGTGGTCGCCGCGGCCGTGGGATATTTCAACCCCGTCACAGCCGGGTTTTTTCCCGCCTGTCCGCTTTACACGGCTACAGGAATTTTCTGTCCGGGCTGCGGGCTGACGCGCGGTGCTCACGCGCTTCTTCACGGCGATGTTTTAGCGGCGTTTCACTTCAACGCGCTTTGGCCGTTTTACGCGTTTCTTTTTGGGTATGTGCTGCTCTCGACCTCGCTGGTAGTAGTAAGAGGGCGCGGCCTGGGCTACGGAGTTTTTAAGCCGTGGTTACTGTACGGATTTTTGGTGCTCTCGCTGGTCTATATGGTCTTGAGAAATATCCCGGGTTACCCGTTTAGTTTATTGACCCCTTAAGGACGGTTAAATTGCCCGTAGACCTGGGAGCGCAGGCATCTTGCCTGCAAGCGCGATACGTCGCGCTATATAAGTATTAAATAGAAGTCTTTGTAGATCGCTGCGCGATCTTTGCAGGCAAGATGCCTGCGCTCCCAGGTTAAAAGCCACATTTTTACACACTAGCCGGACTCTACCCGTCATAATAGATCAACGGGCAGAAATGCCCATGAAGACCTATCCTAAACTTTTCAAAATGGCCATACATCTTAAATTATTATTTTTGTTAGCGATGTTTTGCGTGATACCGGTTCAGGCTCAGAGCGATAAAACACCCGCGCCGAAAAAAGAAGATCTGCCCTACTGGACCGGCAACTTAAACTCCAAAGCATCCCATCGCGTGAAGCCTGTTTTCTCTCCGGCCGATCTGCCGGTAAATACTTACGCGCGCATCGAGGTATTAGCGCAAGTTAATGAAAGAGGAGACGTGTTCTCGGCCAAAGCGTATTCAGGACTGGAGCCGGAAGCGTTAGACGCGCCGCTGAAACCGCCGCGCTGCAGTACAAGTTCACGCCGTTTGAATTTGACGGGAAAACACGAAAGGCTATCGGGATACTCACCTTTTACTTTCCTGAAACCGGCGCGCGACAGTTCAAGGAAAATATTGAAACCCTTAAGTTGAGCGTCTGGATCAGCAGCGAATTTCCCGGCATACCTTTTATGTCTGAATCATGGGTCAACGACGTGAACAAGATCGACCCGGCCATCATGGCGGATATAGAAAAGCATGGCGGTTACAAACAAGCGCCCCCGTAAAAAGCATTTACGATGCTGATTGATGATGTGAGCGCCCGGCTTGAGAAAAAAATGGCGGGACAAAAGCTTTGGTATTTTCTTCTCGGCAGAAAACTTGGAAAGATCACCGCCGAGTTTTGGAAGCAAGGCCAGCTTGAAGGAGAGCATTCGGATGCCCATATCCGGCTTTTGTTAAATGATCTGAAGGAATATTCGAAAACACTGCCTTCCGGTTTCCCTCGGCAGATGTCTAAAGATCTGAGATCACTGGCGAATCTTTCAGATCATAAAGAATTGCATACCGACGAAGGATGGAAATTGATCGGTGACAAAACGGGTAAAATGCTCGATGACATGCGGACCTGTTTGGCGGAATTCAACTGATCGATACCAAATTTTGTTTCGGGTCAAGCGGCTTTGCCTTCTCGCCCTCTTCCAGCAGGATCTCCACTTCCTTTACAAATTCATCGACGATATTTTCGCCGCCGACCTTGCGCATCGGCACGCCGTTCTTAAAGATCATTCCGACGTTGCGGCCAAAGGTTACGCCTAGTTGGGAATCGTGCGCTTCGCCGGGGCCGTTCACCGCGCAGCCCATGATCGAGAGGTGCAAAGGTTCTTCGACGTAGGCCAGGCGGCGTTCGATCTCGGTCACGATCTCGACAAAATTATCGATATCGAGCCGGCCGCAGGTCGGACAGGCCACGACGGTCACGCCGCGCTTTCTCAGTTCCAAAGATTTCAGGATCTCCCAACCCACGCGAACTTCCTCATGCGGTTCGGCGGCGAGCGAGACGCGGATGGTATCGCCGATCCCTTCGTGCAGCAGCGTTCCCAGGCCGATGGCAGATTTGATCGTGCCGCCAAACGGTGTTCCTGCTTCTGTCACACCCAGGTGCAGCGGGTAATCGACCTTTTCCGCCATCAGGCGATAGGCCGCGACCATGCGATTGACGTCTGAAGCTTTTAAGCTGATCACGATGTCGGAAAAACCGAGGTCTTCCAGGATGCGCACGTGGCGCATGCCGGATTCGACCATCGCTTCGGGAGTGGCGGTGCCGTATTTTTTCAGCAGGTCTTTTTCCAGCGAGCCGCCGTTGACGCCGATGCGGATCGGTATCTTGCGGACCTCGGTCGCGCGCACGACCTCGCGCACGCGGTCGATCGAACCGATATTGCCGGGATTAAGCCGCAGCTTATCTATCCCCGCGTCGAGCGCCATCAGCGCCAGTTTGTAGTGAAAATGAATGTCCGCGACGATCGGTACTTTTACCTGTTTGCGGATCTTGGGAAGCGCGAGCGCAGCGTCTTTATCGGGCACGGCAATGCGAACTATTTCGCATCCGGCCGCGACCATTTCCTCGATCTGTTTCAAAGTGCCGGCCACGTCGGTGGTGTCGGTCTTGGTCATCGACTGCACGGAGACGGGCGCGCCGCCGCCGATCTGGACACTGCCCACTCTGACCGCTTTTGAAACTCTGCGCATAAATTATCTTGTACTTGTATTTGCCGCGGGCGCCGGCTCTTTGGTTGAAAAACTCGAAGCGATCCTGGAAAAATCCAGGAAGAAAACAAACACCATCAGAAGTAATATTACCGCCAGCCCCGTGAGTTGAATTCTTTCCCTGGCCACCATTGAAAGCGTTTTCCCGAACCACGAAAGAACTTTTTCGATGCCCAGCACCATTATCTGGCCGCCGTCGAGCATCGGGATCGGCAGCAAATTAAACACGCCCAGGCTCAGGCTGATGCCGGAGAGGATGACAAACACGCCTTCCCAACCCAGCGCGCGGGTGGCTTCGGCTGACTGCTGAAAGATCCCTACGGGTCCGGATATACCCGCATCGCGGGCAGAGCGCTGTCCGGAAAATACTTGTCCCAGGACGGTGCCGATGGTTTTGATCGTCAGGACATTTACCCCTACCGAATGCTGCACCGCCATGTACGGGGTTGCCGGTTCCAGCGGAAGATCGGGAAGCAAAAATCCGAATCCCAACCGTTCGGAGCCGTCGGGCAATCTTCTGACGAGAGCGGTAATTTCTTTTGTCTGGCCGTCACGCTCTATCATCAGCTTGATCGGCTCGGCCTTGAACTGCTGGACCAGGCCGGACACTTGCTGCGGGTTACGTACGTTGGTACCGTTGATCGCCAGCATGCGATCGCCTTTTTGCAGGCCGGCCTCGGACGCGGGCGTATCGGGGCTGACCTCGCCCACGATCGCGGGCATGGCGCCCATATCGACGTCCATATCGATGACGCCGCCTTCCTGTCCGCCAAAAGTTTTTTGCCGGCGCGGGGTCAGCTCTAATTGAATGCGCTGTCCATTACGGTCTACGGTCACTGCCAGAGGCTTATCCGGATACAGAAAGGCTTCGAGCTGCACGGTTCTCCAGGTCGGATTTTCCGTGCCGTTAAATGCGACAATGCGGTCGCCTTCTTTTACCCCTTGTTTTTCCGCGTCACTGCCGGCCCTGACTACGCCCACGATCGGCGCGGGCATCGAGGGAATTCCGTAAAACAAAGCGGCTCCGAAGGGAATGGCCAGCGCGAGCATGATATTCATGAACGGCCCGCCCAGCATTACCAGAAATTTTTGCCAGCGCGGCCGCAGCTCGTAAAGCTCCGAATTCGGAACTCGCTCGACGACAGGTTTTTCCGCGTCGTCCTTGGCGATATCCCGCTCATTCATCCATTCTTCGAGGTCAGGTTTTTCTGATTCACCGCCCTCTAAACCCATATTCGATTCGTCGCCGTAGAGCTTTACGTATGCTCCGAGCGGAATGGCGCTGATCCGGTAATCGGTGTTTCCCCACTTAAATCCCCAGATACGCGGGCCGAGGCCGAAAAATGAGTAGGCTTCGACACGCATCCCGAAAATCCGGGCGATAATAAAATGGCCGAACTCGTGTATATTGATCGCGATACCGAGAATGAACAGGGGTACCAGAACGTAATAAAAAATTATTGCTAAAAAGCCCATTAAAAATGCCTTTCCGCCTAACTACAGACAGTAAATAAAGTGTATGCCGCCTGTTAAATTGAGTCAAATTAGTTTTCACGAGGGAATTTAGTGTTTTTCGTGTGCTTAGTGGCTAAATTTCTCCAATATTCGTTGAAAACAAATTTAAACACTAAAATGAAGAAATCTCTTTACATTTACTGATTTTGAAGCTGGGCGATAGAAGTGTTAACAGTAAAAAGTTCACCGGCTTTGATCCGGGCGCTGTTATCAGCAGTCAGAATCGCTTCCAGGCTGTCAGCGGGGCCGGATAGGTGGCCATCCAGGACGCTTTCAATAGTTTGCGCGATCTCGTTTAATTTAATATTGCCTTTAAGAAAAGCTTCCACGGCTACCTCGTTGGCAGCATTAAGCACCACCGGCATTGTGCCGCCGGTTTTTAAGGCCCTGTATGCCAGTCCGAGGCAAGGGAAACGCTCCAGATCGGGTTCTTCAAACGTCAATTGGGAGAGCTTGGCAATGTCCAGCTGAGGTGTGCAATTCGGCTTTCGGTCGGGATAGGTCAGCGCATACTGGATGGCGTGTTTCATATCTGTCACGCCCATCTGGGCGATGACGGAACCGTCCATCAGCTCCACCATCGAATGAATGACCGATTGCGGGTGAACCACCACGTCTATCTGCTCCGCACCGAATCCGAACAGCCAATATGCCTCGATCACCTCCAGGCCTTTGTTCATCAGCGTGGCGGAATCAATGGTGATCTTATCACCCATGTTCCAGGTCGGGTGGTCCAGGGCTTGAGAGACCGTGGCGGCGGCAATCTCTTCTCTGGTTTTTGTGCGAAAAGGGCCGCCGGAAGCGGTCAGGATCAGACGTTTTACTTCCGCCTTTTTTTCCCCGCGCAGGCATTGATGCAGCGCATTATGCTCGGAATCGACCGGCAGAATTTCCGCGCCGGACTTGACGGCAGCGGCGGTCATCAATTCTCCCGCCATCACCAGCGTCTCTTTGTTTGCCAGGGCGATACGTTTGCCCGCCTCGATCGCTCTTAACGTAGGCACAAACCCGACGGCGCCGACCGTAGCGGAAACAACCGTCTCAGCCTGTTCATGAGTAGCCACCGCGATCAGGCCTGCCTCGCCTAGTTCGATCCGGGGCGGTTTAGCGTCCAGTTCAAAAAGAGCGGCGAGCAGTTTTTCGGCGCAGTCCTCATTTTTGACCGAAACAAGTTCGGGCCCGAAACGCGCTATCTGCTCCGCCAGCTTGCCGATGTTTTCACCGGCGCCCAGCGCGACAACATTAAATTCAGGGCGAGATCCCGGCTCGCGCAAAAATTCGACCACCTTCAGCGTGTTGCAGCCGATAGAACCGGTAGAGCCCAAAATTGATATGCCTTTTTCCGCCATAAAAACACTTTTTCGCACCGCAAACGGCTGAAAAGTGATAGCTTCACAAATTAACCACGAACCGCGGAAAAAGGCAAAAGAGCCGTTCTCAAAAAACCGGACGGAAGACCGGAAAATTCTTTGAATCTTTCAGATAAGCTGGTACACTTGCGCACTTAAACCGCAAGGTTAAAACCGTTTTTACGAGAGGAAGAGAATGAATTTTTTGGACGATCTGGAAAATGACTTTATCCGGCAATTTCGCACGATCCCTTCGGTCACGACATCGATCTTTGACCTCGTTACTTATCTTGAGGCCAGCCAATACGAACTGATCCAATTGATGGCTGCTAACGGCATCTGGCAAGGGCCTGTCCCGCCGGACCCGGGTGGCGACGGAGCGATGGAATTGGGACTGGTACCTTACTGGATCAAAAATCCGCCTCCGTTCATTTCGGTTTACATAGACTCGAACCTGATCTTAAAAGGCGTCTGGACTATTTTGACCCTTCTCATTCCGGACAAATTCAGCACCGAAAACTATAACGCGCTGATAGCTCGGGCGAGGACGACGGGTGTAGTGGCCGATGACGGCACCATCTTTGGCGAAAGCACTTATGAGCAACTGGACCCGAAATGGATGTGGGCCTATGTAAATTACCTGGTCGTTAAATACGCGGACGACCGCGCGTCGTTTGGTACTTTGCCGCCGGCGCAGGTAACGCCTATACCGCTTACCGGCGCGACAGCGGGAGAGGTCAGGATCGCGATCGTCGGCGATTGGGGAACCGGATTTTATGAGAGCGGATCGGCAGCGCAATCTGTGATAGATCAGATCATGGCAATGACGCCGAAACCTGACTACATCATTCACCTCGGCGATGTGTATTACGCCGGGACCGCGGATCTCTTTTTCCCGCTGAACGAAGAGCAGGATAATTTTCTCAACGTTTGGCCGACAGCCGAGCAACAGGCGCCCGGCACGTCGTTTACGCTCAATTCAAACCATGAAATGTACGGCGGCGCAAAAGGCTATTACAAGGCGCTGGCCGACCCGAGGTTTGCTCAGCAAAATCACCTTAGCTATTTTGCCTTGCAATACGGCGGCTGGACGCTGCTCGGGCTCGATTCGGCTTATTTTACGACCGCGAAATTTTATATGCAGGGCAGCATTGGCGGTAACTCGGGAATTCAGACGACATGGATGCAGGGTTTGGGGCTCGCACCCGATAAGACCATCGTGATGACGCATCACACGGGCCTCGGCGCCAGCGGCGCGGATGAAAACAGCGTGCTCTGCAACGAGGTAAAATTTGCTCTGGGCGGCGACCCCGCCGCGTGGTATTGGGGACACATTCACAACGCTATCGTCTACAAATCACCCACCAAGACGGGAAGAAACACTCTCTCGCGCTGTATCGGCCACGGCGCTATTCCTTTTGGTGACGGTTGGGGAATACCGGGCCCGTACGTTGATTATTACGCGCATACGCCTGACCCGAGCCGGCCGGACAGCCACCGTGTCTTAAACGGATTTGCGACGCTGACGATCTCAGAAAGCGGGTCGATAACCGAGGAATTCTTCGAGGTTGGCAACGACACGGCCGTGTTTAGTAATACGTATTAACCTGAGAGCGCAGGCGTACCTGCCTGCAAGATCGCGCGACAAATTTCGCTCGCAGGCAAGCTGTTTACTCGTCGGCCAGAGGAAAAAGACGCGGAAGTGTTCACTGTTCCAGTGAGCACAAGTGAACACCCTGTTCCAAAAATGTTCCAGAAATCGTAAAAATCACGCGTGATGTCCCAAAAGTATCTAAAAGCGGCTTGAAAGATCAGCGGAACCCAGGGAGTTACCAAAAAACGGAAATGCCGCGAGACCATTATTGCCGATAGCTGTTCGGTTTTGTAGGAAAGATTTGGGAGAAGTTTGTTCTTTTTGGTGATCTTTAATATAAAACGATGGCCATTGTGATGAGGTCAGAACCCCTCGATTTATTTATGGTTTATGAGAGAACCACCCCGGCCTTCGGCCACCCCTCCTTTGTAAGGAGGGGAGTTTTTGTAGCACCTCTTTAAACACCCACTTACATTTTTGCAGCGTCTCTTTAAACTCCCCTCCTTAGGGGTATATTTGTAGTTACAAGTTTGAAATGATTTTCGAGTTCCGTAGGAACGGTATATGTCGCTCCTGACGGAGCTTGAGATCGTTTTAATATGCTTTGTTCTATAAATATGACGTCCCTACGGGACTCTGAAACAAGAGCGGGCGCAAGCAAATCAGGAAACCCCTCGCTACCGCTTCGGGTTCTGACCTCATCGCTGCCACGCGCTCCCGTTCGATCTATGCCCAGTAAATGCGGGCGAAATAATATATCAGCGGGGCGTTAAAGAGGAGGCTGTCGAGGCGGTCGAGAAAACCGCCATGGCCGGGCAGGATGCTGGCGGCGTCCTTGGCGCCGGCGCCGCGCTTGATCGCGCTTTCGGTCAGGTCGCCCAGCACGCCGAGTACGTTCATCGCGCCGGCAAGCGGAAGTGAAGCCTGCAGCGGCAGTTCGGGAAAGAAAGTATAGCTTGCCAGGGCGGCCGCGCCGAGGCTGCCGATCATCCCGCCAACGCATCCTTCCCACGTTTTACCCGGGCTGATCTTTGGCGCGAGCTTATGTTTGCCAAGGTATTTCCCGCTGTAGTAGGCGAGGCTGTCGCCGATCCACAAGACGAGGAAAAAGAAAATAAGCAGGTTAGTGGAAAGCGATCCGCGCGTTTCCAGCGTCATCCGCAGAGCTATCAGGTACCCGCCGAGAAAAAATAAATAAAAAATGCCTAAAAGTGTAACGCTGGTGCCGATCAGCATCTTGCTGAAATCAACGCGGAAGCGGAAAGCTTGCGAGATAAGGATTATTACAATCGCGCTAACCACAGCGATGCCAAAAAAATTGTCAGCCTTGGCCGGCGAATCAAAAAGAAATGCGACGAACAGGACCGCCGCCGCTAAAATGCCCGCTGTGGCGTCCGCCTTTAATTCCATCTTTTTCGTCAGGGAAAAAAATTCATACATTCCCGCCAGCAAGGCGGCAGCGGCGATGACAACAAAGGGAAGTTTGGCGGCGTATTCGAACGGGAAAAAATACGGCAGGATGATTGCTGCAATCAGTATCGGCAAGGCGATGAGCGCGGTTAAAAGTCGGTTCATAAAATGATTATTTCACAGCCTTTACGCTTTCGATGCCGCTGCGCCGCCGATCCCGCCAAAGCGCCGTTCGCGGCGCTGAAAATCGAGCACCGCTTCCAAAAAATCTTTCAGCCGAAAATCAGGGAAAAGTGTCGGCGTCACATATATCTCGCTATAGGCCAGCTGCCAGAGCAGAAAATTCGAGATGCGAAATTCACCGCTGGTCCTGATCATCAGGTCCACCTCAGGCAGCCCGCGGGTGTAGAGGTTTTCGGCGATCATTTCCTCGGTTATCTTTTCCGGATCAGCGCCGTTTTGCATGATCTTTTCCGCGGCCGCGCGGCAGGCATCCACGATCTCGGCCCGCCCGCCGTAGTTTAGCGCCACGCTCAAGGTCATTTCATTATTATCTTTGGTGACCTCCATCGCGCGCAGTATTTCTTTGCGCACTTTCGGCGCGAGCGCATCGAGCCGCCCGATCGCCTGAAAACGAATGCCTTGCTTATGGACCTTTTCCAGCTCGTTAGTTAAATAACGGATGAGCATCCGCATCAGCGCTTTTACTTCGTCTTCGGGGCGTTTCCAGTTTTCGGTCGAGAATGCGTAGAGCGTCAGCGCCTTGGCGCCCAACCGCGCGGCTGAATCCACGATCACGCGGACCGATTCGGCGCCGGCGCGATGCCCGAAGATGCGCGGTTTTCCCCGCCGCGCCGCCCAGCGCCCGTTGCCGTCCATAATGACCGCCACGTGCTGCGGGATCCGCGCCCAATCCACCTGCTTCAAAGCCTCCGCCTCGGGCGTGCCGGGTTTAACAACTTCTTTGAAATGTTTGAGCATTAAAATTTAATCGTAGCGCACTTCTAAAAGTGTCAATCCGTTTGCCGGGGCGGTCGGCCCGCATAATTTGCGGTCCCTGGTCACGATCGCTTCCTGGATCAGCTCGGCGCTTTTTTCGCCGCGTCCTACTTCGAGCAGCGTGCCTACGATCGAGCGCACCATGTAACGCAAAAACCCGTCTGCCGTCACGCTCAGCTGGATCAGGCTGGCGTTGGCCCGGTCGTCCCAGCGAGATTCGACCAGTATCCTGGAAATAGTGCGGACACGCGATTCGGTATCGCTTTGGGCCGCGGAAAATGCCGTCCAGTCATGCGTGCCCAGAAAACTTCGTCCCACTTCATTCATCCGCGTTACATCCAGCGGGCGTGTTTCCAGGTGCGCAAAGCGGCACCAGAAAGGCGAAATGATCGGGGCATTGATGATCCGGTAAAGATATGTTTTGCTGCGGGCCGAAAAGCGCGCGTGAAAATCATCCGCCACTTTATCGACCGCAAAAACCCGCAGGTCGTACCAGAGATTTCCATTGATGGCGTGCCGCAATTTTTCCAGGTCCCACGCTTTTGTCAATTTTACACTGGCGACCTGCCCTTCGGCGTGAACGCCGGCGTCTGTCCGCCCGGAACCGCTGACGTGAACGTCGCCGCCCTCCAGCATGGAAAGCACACGGGTCAATTCTCCCTGCACCGTGCGCAGCCCTTCCTGCACCTGCCAGCCGTGAAAATCAGTGCCGTCGTATTGTAACAAAAGGCGGTAATTCATTCTGAGATAGCCGAAAAAATAGTAACCTCTGGCGCGGAAATATCAAAATTGATGGAAAAATTTAGAGTTCAGGGTTTGGGGTTCAGAGTTTCAGAGTTCAGAGTTCGTAATGAAGTCAGTACCGGGAACGTAGTGACCGGCTCCCGGCATAAAGATTTATCATCCGTTACAGATAAAGATTTAATAAACCAATATATTTTAGCCGGTCACTACGTTCCCGGTACTGACCCGTTACTTTTAACCCTAAACCCTAAACTCTGAACCCCGAACCCTGAACTATTTAGTCCGACTTCCGGGCTTTACCGCCTCATCGCCGCGCGCGCACATCGGGCAGTTTTCCGGCTTTAAGCTTTCCACTTCGAGCGTCGCCAAAGCCACGCGGGGCACGCCGATATCGGCCGACCCGCCGGAGCGGTCGATGATCGAAGCACCGGCAGTGACCTTTGCCCCCAGATCTTCTATCGCCGCAATGCATTCGCGGGTCGAGCCGCCGGTGGTGATCACATCTTCCACCACCAAAAAACGCTCGCCTTCTGAAACGGTAAACCCGCGCCGCAGCGTCATCACGCCGCCCTCACGCTCGGTCCAGATAAACCTTACGCCCAGCGCCTGCGCCGTGGCAAAACCTATCACCAGGCCGCCTATCGCCGGTGAAACCACAGCGTCAAATTTGGCCCCCGCACACTTATCCGCTATCGCTAACCCGAACCGCAGCGCGTCGGATGGGTTTTGAAGCGCCAGCGCGCATTGCAAATAGGTCGGGCTGTGCAGGCCGCTGGATAAAATAAAATGCCCTTCGAGCAGGGCATTGGTACTTCGGAAATGTTCGAGAATTTCGGCTTCGGTCATCTTAAAAGTATTTTCCCTGAAAAGCACTTTCGAGTCTATGCATTAACGTGGTTTTCTTCCGGGTTTTTATGGGGCGGCAAAAACAACCGGGGATAAATAACATTCGGAATAGATGAAAGATCATAGCTGATAACTGAAAGATCCGATCTTTTATCTATCATCTATCAATTATCATCTACTCCGAATGATAACTTCGCAAACTAACCACATAGCTTTAGGACCGCCAAACACCCTAAAGCTCTATGCGGAGTGAAAATAAAGTGCTAAAATCTCCGGTAAGCGATGTCTTCATATTCTAATCTCATTTCAAATTCGGTCTTGATCAGCGACACAATTGCCCTATTGGAATCTTCGACAGGCCCTGTCACCGTGGTCGATATAGTCGATTCCATAATGAAAATATCACGTCCCGAACCGAATTTTGCCAAGCTGCTGGTTTCAGACCTGATCCAGATCGATCCGCGTTTGAAGTTCAGCGACGAGCTGACCGTTGAGCTGGTGCCGTGCGATTTCGATTCACGGGTGCTGAGCGAAACCGATTTTGTGGTCTTTGACGTGGAAACCACCGGGGCAAAAGTTCCGCCCTGCCGCATCACCGAGATAGGAGCTTTTCGAGTTTCCGGCGGCAAAATAGTGGATGAATATCAAACCCTGATCAATCCGCTAATGCCGATACCCGCTTTTATCTCTGAGCTGACCGGGATCTCGGACGAAATGGTAAGGAGCGCGCCTGAATTTCATGAGGTTGCCGACGAGTTTCTTGCGTTTGTCGGTGATTCGGTGCTGGTGGCGCACAATGCGCAGTTCGACATACGCTTTATCAATCACGAGATCGGCAAAGTTTTTGACGGCTACCGGCTGGGTAATCCGCACCTTTGCACCGTCCAGCTTTCACGCAGATTATTGCCGAATATCGATAACCACCGCCTTCATACCGTGGCGGATTATTATTCGATCACCATCGAAAACCGGCACCGCGCCGGTGACGACGCACTGGCGACCGCCAAGATATTTGTCGAGTTTCTGCAGCGGTTTGCGGAAGATGGTATCAGCGACCTGCAGAGCCTGAACAGGCTAAATAATTAACCCCATCTTTTTTCTTTCTTAAATCTTTTTATCACCATCTCGCGCCGCATTTTCGGCAGGTGGTCGACAAAGAGTTTTCCGTTGCAGTGGTCGGTCTCGTGCAGGAAACAGCGCGCGGCATACCCTTCTGCCTCGCGTTCAAACCATTCGCCTTTTAAGTCCTGGGCGCGGAGCGTAACTTTTTCCGCGCGGGTGAGCACTGCCGGGACTTTGCCGATGGAAAGGCATCCTTCCTGGCCGGATTGCTCACCTTCGGTGGCGACGATCTCCGGGTTGGCGGCAGTGAGCTTGACGCCCTCGCAATCCATCACAAAAAACCGCAAAGATAGTCCGATCTGCTGAGCCGCCAGGCCGACGCCCTCGGCATCGTACATCGTTTCAAACATATCGGCCGCGAGCGCTTCCAGTTCCGCGTCAAATTTCGTCACCGGCTCGCCCATTTTTCCGAGCACGTCGTTAGGGTATTCAGTTATTTTCCTGACAGCCATTTTTATTTTTTTCGATACAAACGAATTTTTTCCAGATAGAGTTCTTTGCTATCAACCATAGTGTAATTTGAATCGAAGTATTCTTCCAAAGCGCGGCAGGACCGGAGCGTCTTCGGATTGTCACAGATCTCGCCGGTCAGCAGCCACACCTCAGCCGGTACCCGGCGGAATTTGCGAAATAAGAGAATTGGTTTGGTCATCCAAAGCTTCGGCAGCTTCAGTAAAATTAAAATGATTTTGCTGCGACCAGGTGAAAAAGCCTTCGCTGGGCAATACCGAATTCGGGCCTTTGTAATAAACTTTGAAGGCGAGCGAATCATACGGCTTAAAGAGCAAGATCGTTTGCCCCGGTTTTTCATTTGCCTCAACGTAGGCCGCCGCTTTTTCCCAATCGCCGCGTTTTACCAGCGCAGTAGATCCTGGCGCAGTAGATTCTGGCGCAGTAGATCCTGGCGCAGTAGATCCTGGCCCGGCAAATTCTTGCCCGGTAAACTCCTGTAAGGTCGCAAACGGAATAAAAAAAGCGAGCAATATCGTCCACACCAGCAAGCCTTTTTTAGCAAAAACTTCGTAAAGCAGCGCGCTAAAAAACATTATTACCGGCAGCAGCAGCAGCGAGCCGTGACGAATATTTGCGTAACCCGAACCAAGCAGCCAGACCACCGCGAGTAAAAATAACGCCGGGACCAAACTGATAATTCCCAATGCGACGGTGTTTTCTGAGAGTCCTTTGAATCTTTTGGCCCAAAGATAGATCACTATTCCGGCTGCGCCCAGGCGAAATATCCAGAGGCGTAAAAATGCCGGAACGTTTGTTTCCTCACTAAAAACATTTACCGGTAATAAAAAGGTTTGCAGGTGCTGCCAGAGGGTGCGCACGCTTTCAAACAACGACCGGTCGCCCATCTGAGTGCGGGTTTCAAGCTGCCCGGTAAGCGCATAACCCAGCGGTGAAAATAAGACTCCGACAACCGCCATATGTCCCAGGTAATGTGTCGCCAAGCGGAATTTCCGCAGCGCGAGCAGCGCGCAAAAATTTCCCACCAGGATAAATCCCAGAAAATAGTTTGCGTATAGCGCGACAGCCGCGATCGCGACATAAACCACACGATCTTTTATTGCCGGTTTTTCTGCCAGGTAAGCGTCGTAAAAAAAACGCAGCAGCAGCCCTGAAAGCAGGATCACCAGCGCATAGCCGCGGATCTCAGTGCTCGCCCAAAACAGCAGCGGGTGCAGCGCGAAAATGGCAACAATAACAGGCGCAAATTTCCGCGCGTATGCGGGCAAAAAACGCCGGGCCACATCAAAAGCGATCTTGATGGACGCCAGGCTGCAAAGGATCGAAAAAGCCCTGGCAAAAAATATCGAGCCGTCGATCTGCCGCCAAACGCTCAGCACCCAAAAATAGAGCGGCGCCTGCAGTTCGTCCGCCATGGCATGGCTTAAGGCATGAGAAATATTTTGAGTGGTGTAGAGAGTTGAGGCTTCGTCGGCCCAGATGTTTAAAACGTAAGCAAGCGGCAGGGCAAGGGCGAGATGAACGGCCATTAAGAGCAGAACAAATTTCGGGGACGAAAAAAAGAACGCCCCGCCTGTTGTTTGCCCCGGTATCTCAGCCTCTCCGGGATTTATTTTTTCCTGTATAGCGCCCAAAACAAGTCTTCCGAAGGATACGGAAAATACATTTCTTCGGGAATCAATTTCAATGCAAAGCTATCACCTAAACGATATCTAAGCAACGATTTGGCATGGCCGCCGCTGATCTTTTTCGGCGGGCGCCCGTGCGTGACCTTTTCAAAACCTAAGCCGGAGAGAAAATCGCTCAGCCCTTTAAGCGAAAACCAATGCAGCACGCTCGGCGGCGAATACTCGTGCCAATGCCGGCCTAAAACGCGCGCCGAAAAGGAACCGCGGTTCCAGGTTTCGATCAGCAAGTGGCCTTTACTGTCGAGGATGCGCGCGGCATTTTCAAATGCCTTTCGCGGCTGGTAAAAATGCCCCGCCACCTGGATCATCGATACCAGGTCGAATTTTCCATTCGCTTCAAAATTTTCCAGCGTGCCGCAGCGCAGGTCCAATCCCAGATTCCGGCGTCCGTAAGAGACCATTCGTTCGTTCGGCTCGAGCCCCGTGCCGCGCCAGCCTTCGTCCGTGAAACCTTTTAAAATAAATCCGGCCGCCGCGCCGACGTCTAGCATCCGGCCCGGCCTGAGGTAATTTTCCAGTTTTTGCGCATACATTCGGCCGCGCTGCCTGAGCATCTTGTCTTCCTGCAGGTAGTCCTGATAACCCGCGCCGCCGCCGGTAAAATATGAATCGTCATAAACGGCCTGGGCGTGGTTATTTCTGATCGCGACTTCGGCAAAACGGTGCGTGCATTTGCGGCAATCGAGCAGCGAATAACCTTTTACCGTAAAAGCCGTTTCGGAGATACATTGGCAGAGCGGACATTTCATAAGGCACTTTTATTTATTACTAATATCGAAAACCAGAAAATCTTCCGTGCCGGAAACAAGCGCGAAATTTTCTCTTAACGCCGCTTCAAATCCCGGCGCGTCGTTCAAATGAGATCTCTGCGCGATAAAATAAGCGGCCCCGCCGGTGGAAAATTCCCGCACTTTTCCGAGCGTCTGCTCTTCGACGCAAATGCTGAACCCTTTGCGATCGAGCCAGTAAAACATGTAGGACGCGTTGTAGGCCAAGGCATAACCGTCTTTATCAAAACAATTACCGCCTGAGGCCACGATAAGCCCAGCCTTTTTAAGTTCAGGTTTTATTTGCTGTGCCGAGATAAAGCTTTTATCGGCCAGATGTCTTTCAAGCATTTCCGCCCTGATCCGAACCGCTTCATAAAGCAGCGCGAAGATCGCGGAGCCGGCAACCAAAATGACAACCGCACCTTTCAAAATGATATGAGTACGCGACTCTTTTGCGTAATCCCAAAGTTTTTGCAGTCCGAAACCGAAGAGTAAAGCGGCGGGGGCAACGCTAAAAATATGGTAGTAACTTGCCCAATCGTCCGCGGTGGTGCGGGCAGCGGCCAGGTAAATGACAAAGATCGCCGCCAGCCACAAAAACATGTGCCGCGTGACCTTTTCACCCGCCCCTCGCCAGATGGCAAAAAGGCCGACGATCAGGCCCGAGGATCATCCAAACCTTGAAAAACTCCGTCCGCAGTATTCCTTCAATAAAATACGGGTTAGTAAAAAAGTCCAACCCTATCCAGTGATATTCATTGGAAACGCCGAGCGAGTTACCGTAAGTTTTCCAGAGGCTTTTAGCGTGGATGTACCACAGCCCCGCGGGCAGCAAAGTAAGAGCGCCAAAAAGCCAAACCCTTGTCTGCCTGATAGTGCTCGCGCCGTATTTCTGCAGCAGCAACACCGCAAAAAATATTCCGATATGCGCGGCGGGCGCTTTGGCCAAAAGGGTGAGCGCGGTAAAAATAACCGCCGGCCAAAAATACTTATTCTTTTCATTATCCTGCCAGCGAAGAAAATAATACGCCGCCGCCAGATAGCTAAAGATCATTAACCCCTCAGGCTGGATCGCGGTGGAAATTTCAATTACCAGCGGATTAAATGCAAAAAAGAGCGCCGCAAAAACGGCAAAGCGATCACCCAAATAATAGCGGGCCAGCTTAAAGAAAAAGAACAGCGTCAAGAGCGAAAAAATGAACGCCCAGATGCGCCCGATAAAGTCGTGCACTCCGAAAATTTCGTAGCTGCCCGCGATCAATGCCGGATAAAGCGTAAACTCCATCTCGGCGTAACCGGGCGACGTTCCGCGCCAATCTATCTGCGGGTAGAACGGGTTAAACCCTTCTGTTACAAAGTTTCGCGAGATGCTGCCGAGATCGCACTCGCGCCACGAAGGCTTGTCGATCGGGCGCAAAACATCGGCGAACCGCACCAGCGAGCCGGCGATAAAGATCAAAATAAGAACGATCCGGGCCTTACTCATACTGGATTAAACGAGATGCCACAGCTTCGGAAGGTAGATGACAAATCCGGCGGTCAGTATCCACAGCAGAAGATTTAAAAGCGTAGGGCGGTCGCGAAAAAGTATCTGGACCGGATCGCCGCCTTCGTTACGGCGATGAATAAGAAAGAGGTAGCGGAAAACTCCGTACACCACAAAAGGTATGGTCAGTAGCATTCCATGCGAACCGACGCGCAGGACCGTTTCATCCGCGCGGGTATAGAGCGCATAGGTGATGACGGCCGCGCCGGCGCAGATGTTCATCAGCGAATCGACAAAATGTATCGAGTAGTCTCCCAGCGCGCGGCGGTGATTTTCCGCGCCGCCTTCCAGCAGCGCGAGTTCGTGCCGCCGCTTGCCGAAGCCGACCAGCAGCGCCACCATCGAGGTGCAGAGAACCAGCCACTCCGACACATCGACACCGATCAGTACCGCACCGGAAACCGCCCGCAAAACAAATCCGCTGGCGATCAGGATCACGTCGAGAATTACGACGTCTTTGAGCTTTAGTGAATAGGAAAGACAAGTGGTGAGATAGATCGCGATAACAAGCGCGAAAGAATAATTGAGAGCCAGCGAGCCCAGCGTGGCCGCCACCAGCAAAATAACAAGGGCAAAACGCGCCACGTTCAGGTTTAACGCGCCCGATGCCAGCGGCCGTTTGCATTTGACCGGGTGCTGGCGGTCGCGCGCCAGATCGCACAGATCGTTAAAAAGATAAATGCCGCTGCTGGCACAGCAAAAAAGAAGAAAACCGAGCAGGCTGATCCAGAGGCTGTGCGTATCGGTCAACGATTTGGAAAATATCACGCCGCTGAAAACCAGCAGATTCTTGCTCCACTCGCGCGGGCGCATTTCAATGAGCAAAGCGCGCAGGTTGCCGCCGACGGAAATGGATAAAGGCTGTTCGAGCTTAAGCGATTCCAACTTCTACCCCCATCGCCGGCTTACCCGAACGCGCAAACTCTTCCGCGTGCTCGCGCATATTTACGATCTCAAATTTGTTGTCGAGCGCGTCCAGTATTTCGCCGACAAATTCCAGCTTTTTCTCAAGCGGCAGATCCATCCCGGGGAAAAATTTCAGCTCCGGCGCATCCTCGCCGCTTAAAAAATCCAGCGGGTGCAGCAGCAGCGAGAGCTGCGTGCCGGTCGCGCGGCACATTTCCAGCGCCGTCGCCCAATAGGTTTTGGCCAGCACTTTGGAAAATGTCGAAAGATAGATCACATAGCTGGCGTGGATCGGCGTCTTGATGAGCGGCATCGTGGTGACCGGAATTTCCACCAGCGATTTCTCGCCGATCCGGCGAAAGTAAGGCTTAAGCGGCTGGAAACCGTCCGAGAATTTGCCGAAAAGCTGTTTGCGTTTTTCCTTTTCTGCGGCGCTTAAGTCTTTAGAAGCAAAGAAGTAATAAGCACGTGCCAACGGGCCGATATAGGTCGGAAGCGTCGAGCAATCGTAAAAATAATCACGCTCGGCGAGTACTTTCAGCACGGTCGGCGACAGGCTGTAGCCCGGCCCGCGAAATCCGCACGGCCGCTGGCCCGTCACTTTTTCCAGCGCGTCTTCGGTACGCGCGAATTCACTGACGATCTCTTCTTCGCTGTAAAGATGCAGCCACGGTTCGTGATTAAAACTGTGATTGCCTATCTCGTGCCCAGCGGCGGAAAGCTGCCCGATAGCCTCGGCGTTCTTATCCAGAGCGGCGTCTTGCCCGACGATGAAAAAGGTAATATTCAAATCGCGCTCTTTTAAGAATTCAGTGACGCGCGGCACGACCGTATCCAGGTACGACGGGAAAGCTTTCCCACCCGGCGTCGCCGTGGGTTTTCATGTAGGACCATTTGTTGTCCAGGTCCAGGGATAAGCTTGCGATCGGTTTTCTCATTTTGCTGCCAAAATCAAACGGGATGAACCAGGCGGACCGGGAACCTGAGGTCCACGTCCCATCCTTTTTTTGCATCCTGTTCCAAATATTCTTTATAAAAATTTTCCGCCAACTGAACGGTCTCATTCACATTCAAGGTGCCATTGACGATGTGCGCGGAATTTATGACATACACGCCGCTTACCGAAGTTTCTATCTTCGGCAGCTTCTGTGAATAATCGACAACCGGGATCGGGAAAACCTGCCGCACTCTTGAGACTTTGAAATTCCACCACTTCGCTGCGATGAAAATCCAGGTACATTTTTTCCAGAGCTGACAAAAATATTCGCTTTATCTCTTCGTCGCTTTTTTCGAAAAGCCGGTCATCGGGCGCGACGTATTTAGGCAGATAGACCAGGGCGTTTCCGCCAAATTCTTTTTTATCCACCAGCGCAGACATTTCGATGATGCCGGTAAAAGGCGTTTCATCGGTGACGTTCGTGACGTAAAAATTCGACAAAGATCTTTTCATCAGCACCGAAGCGCAAACGATTCCCTGGTATTTAATGCCACACAGTTTTTCTTTCTCTTCTCCGGCCAGCTGCGGGATGATCTTTGCCGCGATATTAGAAGGCCCTGTGAAGATCACCTTATCGAATTCGAATGATTCATTCGGAGAAACCGCAAAGGACGCAAAGGAAGAATCGCCAAGGCCGCGAAGATTTCCCGCTGATGTGGGAGCCGCACTTTGCGCGCTTTGCGTCGCAGCTATTATTGGCTTTGCGTTCTTTGCGGTTAAATTCTTTTCCGAAAGCTTTATTTCTATATTTCCAGTGGAAAGTTTTTCAATATTCTCAACGCGCGCATTCAGAACGAACTCGACGCCTTTTTCGCGCAGCACTTTTTCGAATCGTTTTAAAACCCGCGCATAACCGCCCCGAACATAACCGAACATTTCTTTTTTCAGGCCCGGATTTGCGCGCGGAGTACATCCGCTGGATCGTGGCCCAGATAAATGCGGCGGAGGTTTCACGGTAAGCCTCGCCCAGTTTCGCTTTGAGCAGCGGCATCCACATTTTCTTAAAGGTCTTTTTTCCCGAGAGGCGCGTCAGCCATTTTTCGACCGAGAATTTTCTCGAGCTTTTTCCAGTCCTTTATTCGTGAAGCGAGAAAGATCGTACCGCCGAGGCGGAGTTTTGCAATTATGCCAAGGGGCGGGAATCTTAAAAACTCCATCGTGTTGGACATCGAGACGAGCTTGCCGTCGGTATAAAAACCGGTTTTTGTCTCGACCCACTCGAAATTCTCGCCGAGGCCGATCTCCTCTACGATTTTTCGGGTGTACGTATCGGAAAGAAGTGTGACGTGGTAATGCTTGTCCCAAACGACATCGCCGATCTGCCAGGCTGAAGCCAGCCCGCCGATCTCGGCGCACGATTCAAAAACGGTGACCTTCGCGCCCGCCTTGGCAGCCGCAGCGCCAGCGTCAAACCGAGAAACCCGCGAACCGACGATAGCGATTTTCGGGGATTTAACAGACTCACGTGAACCGAATCGGCCAAATGACGTCTTACTACGATTTTGCGACGAATCTACGCTGTCGGTTACGTTCCTGGACTTCGCTCGCACGGTCTCATTGCTCAGATCGCATACGCGATCCGCAGCTTTACAATTTGACCTCTCTCAGCTTCGGATCCTCGAACTTGTGAAAAAGCTGCCCGCATTTGCAGACCGCGCCGATCGAGCGCGCCGGCGAGCCGATCGCCAGTGAAAATCCGGAACGCGTCTTGGTCACCAGCGATCCCATGCCGATCATCGCCCAGCGGCCGATCTCGAGATCGTTACCGATCGTGCAGCCGGCGCCGATGGTCGCGCCTTCGCGCACCAGCGTCGGCAACGTATGCTCGTCCGGTTCGCTGGGGCGCAAAGCTTTCAGTCGGGGAAGGTGGCGCGCGGAAAACGGTCGTTGGTAAAAGTCGTCGAGGCCGAGATCATCACGCCGTCCTCGATCGTCACCGCCGCGCAGATATAAACCATCGCGTTGATCTTTACGCGGTTGCCGATCTTTACGTCGTAGGCGATGTAGTTCTTTTCGCCGACGATGCATTCCTCGCCTATCTCGGCGCCGTGGCGAATGTGGACGTTGTCCCAGATGCTGGATCCTTCGCCGATCTGACGTCGTCTTCGATTATTGCTGTCGGGTGAATTCTGACATAAGGCACTTCACTGAAGAATTTACAGGGATGACAGATCGATAGGAATGCGGATCATTAAACGGCGACCTGTTATCTCACTTCATCCGTCTCTTTGTTCTCCTGTCTATAATCTTAGCGCCGGCAGCTTTTTCAATCACCGGCTGCCAGAGGTTCTGGTTCAGCGATTTGTAAGCCGCTTCGATCACCTGCACGGAAGCCAGCGCGTCGGACGGCTTGATCAACAGCTCTTCGTTGCCGCGCAGCGCGCGCGAAAAATTCTCGATCTTGCCCTTGAACGAGGCGACCTTGTCATAACCACTGCCGAAAACCGTCCAGTCGGGGCTCGAATTGAGTTTGTATTTCGATTCGCGCCAGCCGATATGCAGCGTGCCGTTCGTGCCGTAGATGCTGATGAAATAGGGCAGTTCCTTGTTGATGCCCCATGTCAGATCGACGCTGGCGGTGATGCCGTCTTTTGTCTTGGCAAACATCTTTACGTTTTCATCGACCGACAGGCCTTGGTGCCGCCGGTATCCACCGCCAGAACAGATTCGATGCCGCCGAGAAAATAGCGGATGATATCGACCGAATGCGTGCCGTTATCGATCAGCACGCCGCCGCCGGAAATCTTCTGCGTCGGAATTCCAGCGTTTCGACATATCGACCTTCGCGGTGAATGCATTTTCGAATTGCAGGACTTCGCCGAGCGTTCCCGAGGCGAGAATTCCTTTGGCCTTGATCACATCGTCGCAATAGCGAAACTTCGACGCCATCGTGAACAGAACGCCGCATTTTCTTCGGCGGTCGCGATCATCTTTTCGGCCTCGGCGACGGTCAGTGCAGAGGGGCTTTTCACAAAGCACGGGCATTCCGCGCTCCATGAAATAGCAGGCTATCTCGGGGTGCGATTCGGCGGAGTCGCGACGATCACCGCATCCAGTTCGCACATCGTTTTCGATAGAGCGTTTGGTAGATCCCGATAAGCTTTGCCGCCGACGTCTCGGCCAGCGCCTTGGCGGATTCATTCGCGATATCGGCGACCGCTACCAGGTCGCAGCACTCGCTTTCGTTAAATGCCTGGGCATAGGCCTGGGCGATACCGCCCGCTCCGACAATCCAAATTTCAGTTTTTTCATCATAAGAATTTGGCCAGGATAAACACGGATCACAGATTGACAATTTCTATCAGTGTATATCCGTGCATCCGCGGCGAAATCTACTTCCTCAGATTTGCCACAACGGCGCGGACGTTCTCAGCGATGTATTCCACGTGCTCGTCGGTATATTTTTCGTTCCACGGAAGCACCAGCACGTCGTGCAGAGCTTTGGCGGTGTCGGGATAATTCTCCATCTCGATAATCGATGGCTTCGGGGCGCGCCAGGTTGAATGGAAACTGGCTGTCGCCGAGCGTGTTCTTTTCCTGGAAACCTGGCACATGAAAGCCGGTTTCACGATGTAGCGCGGTGCCGAGAAAATATTCTTCTCTTTGAGCAGCGTCGGCCATGCCCGGCGAACCGCCCTCGATCTTCGTGTCGTCCACCGTCAGGCAGTATTTCCAATAAACGTGTTTGGCTTTGTCGGAGATGACCGGCGTTTCGATGCCGTCGATTCCTTTTAACATTTCGGTCAGCATGTCGGCGGTGCGGACGCGGTTTGTCGACGCACTCCTCCAGCTTTTCCAGCTGGCCGAGCGCAACGGCGGCCTGCAGTTCGCTCATGCGGTAGTTGAGCGCCATGAAATAGTGGTCGGGATTCGCGTCGCCGTAGCCCCAGGCCTTGTTGATGTAGAGGAACATGTGGCGGGCGATCGTTTCGTCGTTGGTCACGACCATGCCGCCTTCGCCGGTGGTCATGTGCTTGCCCTGCTGGAGGCTAAAGCAGCCGATGTCGCCGATCGTGCCGGCCATCTTATCGCCGTACCTTCGCGAGAAAGGTCTGCGCGGAATCTTCGATCACGGGCATGCCGTGCTCTTTCGCTAAGCGCCATGATCTCGTCCATCTCGCACGGGTTGCCGAACAGATGCGTGACGATGATCGCCTTGGTGCGTTCGCGGATCATGGCCTTCGATCGTTTTGGCGGTGACGTTTAAGAGTTTTAGTGTCGACCTCGGCAAATACCGGGATCACGCCGCGGTACATCAGCGGCGTCAGCGCGCCCATGTCGGTGATCGAGGTCGTGATGATCTCGTCGCCCGGATTCGGGTTGACGGTCGCGACTGCGATGTGGATGGCCGCCGAGCCGGATGGTACAGGCGTAGGCGTATTTCGCACCAAACGCTTCCGCAAATTTCTGCTCCAGCATTTTGCCGAATTTCCCCTTGGTCGTAGTTAAAGTTCCGCTCTCCAGCGCCTCGGTGACGTACATCAATTCGGCTTCGCCGAAAGTGCGTCCGCTCAAGTCCTGGTCGGACGGTAAGCGTCATAAGTTTTTCTTCTTGCATTAAAGCTGTCGTCATAGATACTCCGTTAAAAAATGTTAATCCCTGTAAGTTATAGGTTTAATTGCTTGCGAATTCCGAAATCCTAATTCGAATTGGAAGGTTCTGTTTTCCAGTTTAACCAATGAGGTGTCTAATCGACCGGCGTCCGTAACCAGCGCAATTTTATAAGACAGGAGAGAAGTTTGAGATGGCCGAGGATGGTGCGGGCGGTTTTCATTTTGGAAAAACCGAACAGCCGGACCTCCAGCACGGCCGGGTATTCGACGATCTTTCCGCCGCTTAGGTCCAGTCGCCCGAGCATTTCCGCCACGCCCAGGAAACCCGTTTTCCTTGATCTCCAGACTGACCATCGAGCTGCGGCGGTAGACGCGGAAACAGCTGGTATAGGTGCTCAGTTTTGAACGCAGCACGCGGCGGTAAAGAAACGACGCTCCCTTGGAAAGGAACAGGCGCCATTCGGGTACGTTGCGCACGCCGCCTTTCTGTGATAGGGCGAGGCTGTCACCATATCGACTTTATCGGGCTATCGGAAGCAGCGGGATCATTTTTACCAGCTCGTGGGGATCGTAAGTGCAGTCGCAATCCATCGAGCACACGATCTCGGTCTCCGCCGCGCGCAGCCCGGTCATAATTCCGGCCGCGACGCCTTTATTTTGTTCGTGCCTGATCAGGCGAACGTTTGGCCGGTCGGCAAAGAGCTCTTCGATCTTGGCAGCCGTGTTGTCGGAACTTCTGTCGTCGACAAAGATAAAATTGGCCGAATATTTTTCGCTCAATTCCTGTTCTACACTGCGCAGGGTATTGGCCAGGTACGGCAGTGTCGGTTCTTCGTTGTAGCAGGGAATGACCACCGTTACCGGGGTTCGTGCCTTGCTTGTCTTTCCGGAAACAACGATCTTTTCGATCGCCGGGCCGCTGCCGGGCTTTGCTTCCAAAGCTTTTGCCTGCTCTTTTACGCCCAAAAATTCCGCGCCGCAAACAAAGTCATAGCGGCGGAAATATTCCTTGATGACCCACTCCATTTTATCCAGCTTGCGGTAATGGCGAATGCGGTTGTATGACGAAGCGGCGTTAATGCGCGGCTGTTCGGGGTCTAGTTCCCAGACGTGAAAATACAGCATAAAAGGCGCGTCGCGCTTTTCGTGCCAATCGCGCACGGCGTATTTCAGCATCGTATAGGGAATCTGCCGGAAATAATTTCCGCCCGAGATGGGCAGTAAATAACCGCCCAGATTCTGTGTCGAGTAAGGAAATTCCCAGAGCACGCGCCCCTCCGAATGATGCTGATGCGCAAAGCGTTTTGCATTTGGATCGCTCGCCTTTGGCAAAAAGCTGGCGTCATAAAGCAGGCCTTCTTCGGCTAAAACGTCCAGCACCCAGGAATCGTTCTTATAAGACAGTTTTTCCGCCGAGCGATACCCGATCACTTTCTGCCCGCACGCGTCTTCGAGCACGCCGTTGGCACGGCGCAGGTCTTCGCGAAATTCTTCGTTCGTTAAGTAATGCAGGCTGCGGTGATAGTAGCCGCGGCTGGCGACCTCATGACCGCGCGAGGCGATCTCGCGGATAAGTTTCGGATTTTGTTCGGCGATCCATCCTAAAACGAAAAAACTGGCTTTGACCTTAAACTCATCGAGCAGGTCGAGCGTTTTCATCGTATTGTGTTCATAGCGAGGATCGAAATGCTGCCACTGGCGCTGGTGAATAAGTTTCTCAAACGCGCCGACATGGAAATAGTCCTCGACCAGGACGGTCAAAAGATGTTGTTTCTTTTCGCTGTTAATTGAAGCAACTGACATTAAGTAAGGACCAGGGTGGCGGCCGCCGCCTCAAACTCCAGAGTCTCGGTGCCTTTGGAACGCGAAGCCTCGTTCGAAGAAGACTCGTAAAAGAGAGTGTTTTTCAAAATCCCGGCGATCTTTTTTGCCGCGGTACCGTCGCCAAACGGGTTAGCGACTTTTTTTACTGAGGCGATCCACGAATCATCCCCGGTATTGCCATAATTTTCTTGGAGCATCCGGGCAAACTCGGCCGGGTCGTTCCCGACCAGTTTTGCCACTCCGCTCCAGAGCGCTTCCGGCCTTTCGGTATTTTCCCGCAATACCAGCAAAGGTTTGCCCAGAGAAGGCGCTTCTTCCTGCACACCGCCGGAATCGGAAACGATCAGCCAGGAGTTTGCCAGCATATGAACAAAATCGGCGTAATCCAGCGGATCTATCAGATAGATACGCGGATGCTCTGACAAAACGTCCCGCGCTGCCTCACGGACAGCCGGGTTCGGATGCACCGGAAAAAAGAGGCAAATATCCTCGTGTTTTTCCACAAAATGGCGCAGGGCGGCAAGATTCCCGCTCATTACTTCCCCAAAATTTTCCCGGCGGTGGGTGGTCAGCAGGACCCTTTTCAAACCGCTGGTTTCGTTTAGTAAGCTTTTAATCGCGTCGCCTGGTTCAAAATCTCTCAATATAGACCGCAGCGAATCGACCACCGGATTTCCTGTCACGAATATATTCGTCGGGTCAAACCCTTCGGAAATAAGGGTTTCGCGATTGTGATCGGTCGCGGCAAAATGAAATTTCGCGACCTGCGAGATCAGCCGGCGGTTCATTTCTTCGGGAAACGGGCTCAAAGGATTTCCTGAGCGAAGCCCCGCTTCGACGTGCCCGACCGGGATTTTGCGGTGAAAAGCTGCCATCGCGCCGCCCAGCGCTGACGACGTATCTCCCTGAACCAGAACAACATCCGGGTTTTCCCGGACAAGAATTTTATCCATCGCGCTCATCACCCGCGCGCAAACATCCGAAGGCGTCTGGTTTTCAGACATCACATTGAGGTCAAGGTCGGGCCGGATATCGAATATTTTCAGGAAAGGCTTTAGCAGGTCCGTGTGCTGCCCGGTCGATACGGTAACTGTCTCGAAATACTCGGTTTGCGCTCTCAATTCTTTAATGATCGGAGCAAACTTGATCACTTCCGGCCTGGTGCCGAAGAGAATAAGAATCTTTTTTTTATTTGGTAAGTTTTGCATTTACCGTGTTTGCCGTTTTTTGACCGGCGCTGTGATTTCAGTGGCCGTCGTTTCAGTAGAAACGCTATGTTTGTAGAATCGCAATAGCAAAGGAATTCCGAGTTCCCTGGGAAATCAATAAATTGCCACTAGCTTTAGCTAATGGTTTTAGAGGGGGATAATTAAAGGGCTTTAGCCCAACAAATTCGGCTGAAGCCGAATCGATTTTTCTGCTTTTCACCACTAGCTAAAGCTAGTGGCAATTTATAGAAAATACAGAGCGTCCTACAAGATTATCAATTTTACAGGAAATTGGACTTGCTTGAAAAAGTGTCCGGGAAGTGATCAATGTGCAAAATCTTACGGAATTTGGCGTTCCCAATAATAATAAAGCACTAAAAGCGTTTGTTTTCCTATTTTTAGGCGCAAAAAAGCCGCAAGCGCCCGATGGGCTTACGGCTTTATAAAACTAATACCTCTTACGGCAGCTTTGGCCCGGTACAGCCCGGCCCGTTTAATGACGGGATCTTGGTGCTGATGATCGGATGGCTTTCCGCCTCGGCATTTATTGCCAGCCATTCGGAATATTCTTCGGGCAGCGCCATGTCGGCGTAGATAGCCTCCACCGGGCATTCGGGCAAGCAGGCGTCGCAATCTATGCAGGTATCAGGATTGATCAGCAATCTGTCGGAAAGTTCGTGAAATGCTTCGACCGGGCAAACAGCCGCACAGTCGGTATATTTACATTCGATACAAGGTGGGGTTACCACGTAGGTCATTCTAAAAAGTTCTCCTTAAAAACTTGCGAGTAAGATAATAATTAAACACCAGAAAGCATATACTTGTCATATCCCAATAGACAAGTGCCAATAGACAAGTGGTAGAATGCAAGCAAATAATATAAGTGTTTAGTCATAAATATCAAAGGACACCGAAGCAATGACAACTCTGAAAGCCGAGAGGGAACTTTCTTTAGACTTTTTGCGGGTAACTGAGGCCGCCGCGATCGAATCGGCCCGTACTATGGGCCAGGGCGACCGTAAATACTCCGATCACGTGGCGGTCGAAGCCATGCGTGAGGCAATGGATACCGTGCCGATGCGCGGCCGGATCGTCATCGGCGAAGGCGAGCGCGACGAAGCCCCGATGCTCTATATCAATGAAGAGGTAGGCGGCGGCAGATTTGCCGAAGAAGAACGCGCCAATTTTCCTGAGGTCGACATCGCCGTCGATCCGCTTGAGGGAACCAATCTCTGCGCGCTTGGCGCGAATAATGCCATTGCGGTGCTGGCCGCTGCCGAACGCGGCGGTTTATTGAATGCGCCGGATATTTATATGGACAAGATCGTGGTCGGGCCATCGTGTCGCGGCGCGATCGATATCGATGCCCCTGTCAAAGAAAATCTGAAAGTGATCGCCCGCAGCCTCAGCCGTGATATCGAAGATCTGACCATCATCGCGCTCGACAGGTCCCGGCACCGCAAACTCGTCGAAGAGATCAGGGCGGCTGGCGCGCGCATCCGCCTCATCTCTGACGGCGATCTTTCCGCCGGAATTTCGGCGGCCGTGGCAGGCACGAATATCCACGCGCTGATGGGGATCGGCGGCGCGCCCGAGGGAGTTATTACCGCTGCCGCGATGAAATGTCTGAACGGCGAAATTTTGGCGAAACTTGTCTTCGACCCGGAAAAATTAGGTGTGGACAAATCAAAGGTGCCGCCTGCAGACGAGGTCAAACGCCGTTTGGAATCGATGGGTATCAGCGATCCGAATAAAGTTTACGACACCAATGATCTCGCGCCCGGAAAAAAAGTGATCTTTGCCGCGACGGGCGTAACGGACGGAGCGCTGCTGCGCGGTGTGCGCTTCTTCGGTTCCGGCAAACGCACTCATTCGGTTGTGATGACCACCGAATCGAAAAACATCCGCTTTGTCGATACCGTTCATGTCGAGGGCGGCCCCGATGCGGTGATCAGATTTTAGGAAAACGGTCCAGTAGCACCGGCGTTAGCCGATGCGTCTCTTTGCATAACTGTTACGCATCGCCTGACGGCGACGCTACTGACTCCTTAGCACTGACAAATGGCTGAGACCATAGAAAACTATGCGCCGCAGGTTGCTAATAAGCCTGCGGCAAATACGACCGGCTTGAAAGTTTGGCTGGTTTTATTTTTCTTGAGCGCAGCGTGGGTGGCGCTGATAGTTTCGGCCCCGCTGTTAAAGCAGGCGGGCTATACCGCCCTTTCTGCGGACATTTACTACGGCTTAAGTTTTATCTGCCACCAGATCCCGGAGCGCAGCTTTCACATTTACGAAGACAAACTCGCCGTTTGCGCGCGCTGCGCAGGCGTCTACGGCGGATTGCTTTTAGGGTTTTTGTTTTACCCGCTTTTACGTTCTCTTAATGATATTCGCCCGCTGCCCAAAGTGTGGCTGATACTTTCGACCCTTCCTGTGGCGGTAGATTGGGGCCTGACCTTTTTCGGCATCTGGGAAAACACCCACCTCTCTCGCTTTTTAACCGGCGCGCTGCTCGGTGCTGCCTGCGCCGTCTATATCCTTCCCGCACTCGTCGAAATAAGCCTTTACTTATCCGGGTTAAATGCGCGGAAAAAAGTTCCCGGCCGGTAAAACTTTCAAAACGTCATCGTTGCCGAAAGCGCTGCGGGCACTTTAATCAAGCCCGGCGATAAGTTTTATTAAGTGGAGCACCATGTTCCAGTGTGCGCCACTGAACCACCTGTTCCAAAAATGTTCCGGAAATTCTAAAAATCATACGCGACTGCCCAAAAGTAAATAAAAGCGGCTTGAAAAGAGCGACGGAATCGGTGAACTCCGCAAACAGAAATAACCTCGAGGATCCACGAGTATATTATTGCCGATAGTTGTTCGTTTTTGTAGGAAAGGTTTTGGAGAAGGCTGTTTTTTGGGGAATCTTTAGCCATTGTGATGAAGTCAGAACCGGGAGCCGTAGCGGCCGGGTTTCTTCGAAAGGTTTCACTCGCGTCACATCTTAATAACTGCTTGCAATGGCTTTTGCCAGTATCTTTTACGGGAACGATTTAGAAGTTACGTTAGATCATACGTTGTGATATAAAAATTAAGCCTTCATCCGAAGGAAACAATCTCTCCCCGAGGTTGTTATCGGGCTGCACGAATGGGAGCGTTCAGCCCTTCTTTTTGCATCGTCGGCAAAATCCGTTGCCGCTTTTTTAGCGGCCTTCATGAATATCCTGTCAAAAGACAGATAAAGCGTTTATATTACCTTCGGCAAGGCAACTATTCTCAGCTGGTCTTTTAACTCGCCGTGTTTGTTGCTATTTAGAAGGCAACGGGTTTCATTACTATATTCCGAGCAAAATCGCGATCTTTCTGTTAAAAACTCTCGCTCTTCTATGTGCAGAAAGACAATATTATGAAAATAAGCAGGTAAACCTAATGTTGATAAATCTTGTTTTACCCCTGCTTGATCCCACAAGAAGGAGAAAGAAGGTGAAAAGAAAAACGACGGTTTTAACAATCATGGCGATCGCCGTGATCGCTACCGCGACCCTGATAACTGTTAATACTCAGAGCCAGACCAAAAATATCCCTCAGCAATATAAACTCGATCCGGATATCCCGATAGTAGATATTAATTCGCCCGCATTTCGGAAGGGCGAAGATAGAGAAATTCGAAAGAGCCGTGGTGAGAAATACAATACCAGCCAACCTCTGGAAGACATATTCGGCCCTGAATCGGATCTTTTAGAATTACCCCTCAGCCATGCGCCTGTTAAATCCGCATTTCCGGTTTCACAAAGTGATGCTATCCTGATCGGCTCGATCACGGATGCACAGGCTTTTTTAACGCCGGATAAGAGCTATGTGTATTCGGAATTTATCGTTCATATCAAAGACGTGCTGAAGAATTTCACTTCGGCCCCGATAGCTCCCGAGGTCGATACAACGATAGAGCGGGCCGGGGGGATCGTCAGATTTACTTCGGGAAACAAACTGCAGCGCGGCAACGCAGGGGAGAGCCTGCCAGTGAAACAAAAACGCTATCTTCTGTTTCTCAAATGGAGCGAATCCGGAAAGGACTTTTTGATCTTGACCGGCTATAAGCTGGACGGAAAAGTCACACCCTTGGACGGCTTAGGAAACGATAATGACTTCAACATTTTCAAAAATTACAGAGCTTACAAAAATAATGAGGAATCCGGTTTCTTAAAAGCAGTAAGAACAGCTATTGAGAATCCTTCGCAGGAGGTAACGCCTAAATGAAAAAAGGGTCTCCCAAACTCCTACGCACCCAAACATCCTTTCCAAATTTACCTTAAATAAGAAAAGCTGTCCCGCAAAAGTCGTTGCCACATTTTTAAAGCCATTATAAATATTCTATTAAAAGACAAATAAAGCGTTTATATTATCTTCGGCCGGCAGGTCACTTTCTCAGATGGCAATGTCCCCGGCCGTGCTTTCACAGCAGCAAGGACGAATCGTAACTAGAATATCCTGGAAAAAAGAACCTATCAAAATTGTTAAGTTACGAACCAAAAACCGGGGATCGAACTAGGGAAACAATTTTGTTGAAGGAGAAGACTGGCTAAGAAGCCTGACAGTTACGGTGGAAAATATCTCGGATAAACCGATCTCACGGATCGTTCTTAGTTTGTTTTTTCCGCGTCCCAAAGGCACTTCTGAGGACACATACATATTCCACAGAGGAAATGTCTGCGCTCCCATGCAACACGCGGTTTCTGGGTACTTTGACTCCAGCGTGCTCTACGGAAAACGGATGCACACGTACGCAAAGTCTATTTAATGAAGGCGGGCCGCCCGGCTCGCCTTTTTAACTTTAAAACCACTTTTTGAAAAGACTTAAGAGAATTTTCTTGCAATACACAGAGCCGGGTAGGTATAATTCAAGACATCCGAAATAATCTCCTTGTTTAAAACTGGTTTTGGATCGCCGGATTTTCGCGGGCCTTTGTGTCGGAAAAATCAGGCTTTTGAGGGATCTATGAGAAAGAAATCCGAGAAATTTTTTCATTTCGAAGACCGGTTTGATTATTTGATCATTGGGGCTATTTGTTTAATGTTGGCGGCGATACTATCCGGCGGCTTATTTATGAAATAACCCTTCGGAAACCCCCAGAGATCGGGGTCTTTTACTTGCCTTTTTATTTTCCTGGATTATTCTAACCCTATGCTATATCTCTCGCAGGTATTGGGCCGTCCCGTGCAGGATGTCGAAGGCGAAAAACTCGCCGGCATCCGGGATGTCGTGGTGCGCTTTGGCGCCAAAGATTACCCGCCCGTGATCGGCCTGGTGGCGCGTTTTAGCCGCCGCAATTTCTTTCTACCGTGGGCACAGCTTTCGTACTTTAACGAGGCCGGCGCCAAGCTGAACAACGACGTTCTCAATCTGCGCCCTTTTACCCGCCGCGAAGGCGAGGTTCTGCTCGCGCGTGATGTGCTCGATAAACAATTGATCGATGTGGACGGAAAGCGCGTGGTGCGCGTTAACGATGTGCAGCTTATCGAAGCCGGCGACGAATGGCACGTGACCGGCGCCGACGTCACCTTCCAGGGATTTTTACGCCGCCTGCTTCCCCACGGATTTTACGGCACCAGCCGCGCCGTCGAAGTGATCGATTGGGCCGACGTGGGATACCTGGCGACCGAAACTTCGACCGCCGTGCAGCTAAAATCCTCCAAGAACAAATTGTCGCGCCTGCACCCGGTTGAGATCGCGCAGCTGGCGGAATCTCTTTCGCCTATCCATCGCACCGGCATTGTGGAAAGCCTGGATAATGAAACCGCCGCCGAGATGCTGGAAGAAATGTCCACCGAAAACCAGGCGCGCATCCTGGAAGATATCGAAAAGGAACGCGCTGCCGATATCCTGGAGATGATGTCGCCCGATGAAGCGGCCGACGTATTAGGCGAGCTTCCCGAGGAAAAAGCACAGGAACTCTTTGACCTGATGGAAGAAGAAGAGAAGGCCGACGTGGCGGAACTCCTGCCCTACGATCAGGACACGGCGGGCGGCTTGATGACCACGGAATTTATCGTTTTTCCGCGGGAGCTCACCGTTGGCGAAGCGCTTGCGCGGCTGCGCTCGATGGCGGAAACGCCAAACATGATCTACACGTTTTATGTGGTCGAAAAAGAAAACTCTTGGCGGCTTTGCGGCGTAATATCACTGCGCAGCCTTATTTTGGCCGATCCGCTCTTTCGTTTGGAAGAAGTAATGCGCGACAATTACCAGCAGGCACACCCCGAAGATTCCGCCCAGGAAGTCTCGCAAATCGTTGCGGATTATAACCTTCTGGCGCTGCCCGTGGTTGATGACGAGGGCGATATCGTCGGTATCGTAACGGTCGACGACGCGATGGAGATACTTTTGCCCAAGGGCCTGGGCAAACGTTTGCCGAGAATTTTCAACTAATATTTAGGCTAAACCATCTAAAGTTTTATATAATTTAGGTTCATCTGTTAAAGGAGTTCGAAGAGATTATGAAACGTAAAAGCTTTACTTTTTTCCTGCTGCCGCTGGCGTTAGCAGCATGGGCTATTATTCCATCATTTACCGGGGCATCTATCGGGGTTAAGGCCGAGGAAGCCAAACTGGCGATCGGCGCACCGCTCGAAGCGTTTTCGCTTTCCGATATCAATAGCAAAACCTTGTCCGTAAAAGAGCTGAAAGGCACCAAAGGCACGGTATTCGTTTTCCTGTCGGCACAGTGCCCGGTGGTCAAAGGCTATGTCGAGAGAATTCAGGCCGTGGCAAAAGATTACAGCGGCAAGGGAATCAACTTTGTCGGAATCAATTCCAACAGTACGGAAGATCTGGCCTGGGTCAAATCAAACGCCGAAGCGAATTATAAATTCCCGGTATTGATCGACAGCGGAAACAAGGTCGCCGATAAATGGGGCGCGTCCGTTACGCCGGAAGTTTATTTCTTTGACGCTGACGGCAAACTCGCCTATCGCGGAGGCATCGACAACGATCGCCGCGGCGACAACATTACCAAGAATTATCTGCGTGATGCGCTCGATAACGCTCTGGCCGGCAAGGCTATTGCGGAAAAAGAAACCAACGCTTTCGGCTGTACGATCAAGCGCCTCGGGCAGTAAAAAAGGGTGAGTAGTACCATCCAGTATTTCGTGAGGACGAGAATGAACGCGGCCGTTTTATTATTGCCTGTGTTCGTTTTCGTCTTTTGCGTTTTTACGAATGACGCTTACGCGCAAAAAGCCAAGGGGAAGTCTTCGGCGAAAGGCAGCGCGACGGCTCAGGTAGCGGGTCCCGATCTGCCCAAGGTCACCCAGATAGATGAAACTGCGTTCAGTGGCTTGATCAAAAAAAGTACGGCCGCATCGCGTCCGCTGCTGGTAAATTTTTGGGCCACCTGGTGCGATCCCTGCCGCGAAGAATTTCCCGACCTGGTAAAAATAGATGCTGATTACGGCGTAAAGGGACTCGATTTCATCGTCGTTTCGATGGACGACCTGGTTGACCTGAAAACGACCGTGCCGCGTTTTCTGGCGGACGTAAAAGCGAAAATGCCCGCATTTTTGCTGATCGCCAAAGACGAAGGCGCTTTTCTGGAATCTATCACGGCCGTCGAAAGTAAAGACGACGCCGTGGTCGGGCTTCCTGTTACTGTTTTATTTGATTCGAGCGGCAAGATCGCTTACAAAAAGTCAGGAAAGATAAAACCCGAAGTCCTCAGGGCCGAGATCGATAAATTATTTCCTCCCGCTCCGGCACAAAGTTCTCCGTCAAAATAGCAGATAGATACCCTCTCTGTCTTTTTGAATAATAATTGCTTTATCTATAAAGTCGCTGATATTTGCCGCTAATTACACAAATAACACGAATAAGAATTTTTAATTCGTGTTATTTGTGTAATTAGCGGCAAATAATGAATGCAAGGATCTGTCTGTTAATAAGAAAATCGACCTTACGGGCAAAGCCAATAATAATAATTCACAATTCACAATTAAAAATCATTCCCGATCCATTCCCGCACCACCCGCGCCATCTCAACAAAAACATCTTCCTTGCTTTCACGCGTGCGTTTAAGAATTTTATAGCTGTGGTCGGCGGTATCAAGCAGGTGTAAAGTCGCGCGCTTGCCTGATCCTTTAACTACGGGCTTTAGTAACGAAAGGTCGGCCAGCGCGTCGCGCGTACCGCTAAGAAAAAGCATCGGGATATCGATCGCGGGCAGATGTCCGGCTCGCTTGTCGTCCGGTCTATTTGGAGCGTGCAGCGGGAAGGCGAAAAACACCAGGCCTTTGACATCCGGCAGCCGCGATTCCGCCGCCGCCATTGAGGTCATCCGCCCGCCATAGGAATGCCCGCCGGCAAGCAGCGGCAGTCCGGGGCAAACCTCTTTTGCTTTATCTACCGCCGCGCTCACCGTATCGACCGCAACCTTTGGCGACCCGACGGATTTCCTTTTTTCCATAAAAGGAAAATTGTAACGAAATGTCGCGATGCCAACTTCGGCTAAACGTTCGGCGATGGTCTGCATCGTAATATGCCGCATATCGGCGCCCGCGCCGTGGCCCAGCACAAGCAGGTGAGTAGCGCCCGCGGGTTTCATCAGCAACGCGGAAACTTCTTCTTCGGCCCCTTCTTTTGGCGCCGCGGTGAATTTTAATTCTGTTGTTGTAGTGTCAGGCATTTTATTCTTTTTCCGCAGAAAATTGTTCCATGTGATTTCTGCCCCAGCGGCGAATATCTTCCACCAGCGGCAATAAAGATTTTCCGTACTCCGTCAGCGAATATACGACCGGCGCCGGTACGGCACCTTTCGGCTCTCGCTGCACAATATTGTCATCCGCCAATTCGCGCAGCTGCTGGGTCAGAACTTTCTGCGAAATGCTGGTCATGATCCGCCGCAGAGCGGCAAAGTGTTTGGGCGATTCGCCCAGGCAGTAAACGATGATCAGTTTCCATTTGCCGCCGATCGCGGCCAGCGCCGCCGTCAGCGGACAGCCGGTCACCGCATTGGAACGCCGGAATTCGGCGGTATGGTTACCTGAAAGTACCTTCTTGTTTGCGCCCATATAAATATGATTATATTCCTTCAGGAAAAGATTACTGAAATACTGGCAGGAAAAGATTGCTGAAATACTGGCAGGAAAAGATTACTGAAATACCGGAAAGAGAAACAATGATCGTCGAAGTCAGAAGTTACCGGATAAAACCCTGGCCGCCGCGAAGAGTTTATCGAATTTTTCGAAAGGCGGTCCATACCCGCGCTTCGTTCCTATGGAATGAAAGTGGCCGGGCCGCTGATCGATCTGGAAAATCCCAACAAGTTTGTCTGGCTGCGCAGTTTCCCGTCGCTCGCAGAGCGTGAGCGGATGAGAGACGCGTTCTACGGCGGCGATCCATGGAAAAGCGAGCTGGAAGACATCGCGATGCCGATGCTTGAAAGCTACGACGTCGTACTTTGCGAGACGTCGCCCGGTTATGTTTTTGACGGACCGCATGAGGGGGATTAGTTAATGAGCGATGCATTTTCGTGACGCACTGAACCTGGGAGCGCAGGCATCTTGCCTGCAAGCGCGATTAATCGTGCTAAATAATTATTAAATGAAAAGTTTTTAAGATCGCCACGCGATCTTGCAGGCGAGACGCCTGCGCTCCCAGGTTAACATTGATCCTTTTAACTCAAGCGAACTGATAATGTAGAATTGAAAACTTTACAGACAAGGCCTTTAATATTATGAATATTTTTCGCACTTATTTTCCGCTTTTTATCTTGATCTTGGGCTTGCTGTTTATTCCCGTATCCGGGCAGCAAAAAACACAAACGGACACAGTCAAGCGCGATGGCCAGCGTGATTTCGACTTTGAGACCGGCACCTGGAAAACCCAGCTCAAGCGCCGCCTGCGTCCTTTGACCGGTTCCGATACCTGGGTTGAGTACACCGGCACCACGGTCGTGCGAAAAGTGTGGAACGGCGACGCCAATCTGGTCGAACTTGATGTGACCGGTCCGGCCGGGCGTATCGAGGGCTTGTCGCTGCGTTTATACAACACGGAAGCGCGTCAATGGAGCTTAAATTTTGCCGGCAAGAACGGCGGCACTTTGACGCCGCCCGTCATCGGAGAATTCAAAAACGGCAAAGGAGAATTTTTCGGCGCGGACACGCTCGGCGCCCGGGCTATTCTCGTCAGGTTCGTCATATCCTGCCCGCAAAAAGATACCTGTCACTTCGAACAGGCGTTTTCCGATGACGGCGGAAAGAACTGGGAAGTTAACTGGATCGCCGATGACGCGCGAATAAAGGAATAATAGAAAAGCGGGCGTGGGGCAACCCCTTCCCAACCTGAGAGGCGCCATACTCGAGTGATATTTACACCTTCGGCTTATCGGTCATCTCGAATATTATCTTGCCGCCGCCCATGATCTCAGCGTGCGTGATGTAATTTCTGTTTAGAGTTTTACCGTTTACCGTCACCCTTTTAACATAAACATTTTTGTCGCTCTGGTTCACGGCCTCGATGGTCAGCACTCGCGCATTCTCTAGTTTCAACACGGCGCTTTTTATCGCCGGGCTTCCCAGCGCGTAGCGGTCCGATCCCGGCGCGACCGGATAAAAACCGAGCGCGGAAAAAAGATACCAGGCTGACATCTGCCCGCAGTCGTCATTGCCGCCGAGCCCGTCGGGCGCCGCGTGATACTGGTGGTTCAAGATCATCCGCACGCGTTCCTGCGTCTTCCACGGCTCATCCGTCCAGTTATACAGATACGCGACGTGATGCGAGGGTTCGTTGCCGTGGACGTAATTTCCGATGATGCCTTCGCGGGTGATGTCTTCGGTTTCGGCAAAAAATTCGTCGGGCAGATGCATCGTAAAAAGCTTGTCCAGATGGGCGGTGAATTTCTGTTTTCCGCCCATCAGCTGCGATCATCGCCGTCCGGATCGTGCGGGACGTAAAGGCTGTAATTCCAGGAGTTACCTTCGATAAATCCCTGATCGTGAGTTTGCAGCGCGTCGAATTTTTGGCGAAACTTTCCGTCGCTCATTTTCGGGCGCATAAATCCGCTGGACGCGTCATACACATTTTTCCAATTTTCCGAACGCTTGATGAATTCGTTATAGATATCCGCGCGGTTCAACTTCTTCGCCATCTGCGCGATCGCCCAATCGTCATAGGCATACTCGAGCGTTTTCGAAACCGACGACGAATTTTTGTCCTCCGGCACATAGCCCATCTTGATGTAATATTCGAGCCCGTCATAATATTTCGTGCGCGCCGTCTGCACGCGGCGGCGTCCAGCGCCTTGTTCGCGTCGATACCGGTGATGTTTCCTTTAACCATCGCATCCGCGATCACCGATACGCTGTGGTAACCGATCATGCACCAGTTCTCGTTCGCGTAATGCGACCAGACGGGCAGCATCTTGTGCAGCGCTCTGATCGTAATGCGCCATCATCGAACGGATCATGTCCCGATTGCGCGCGGGCTGGATGATGTTGAAAAACGGATGCAGCGCGCGGTATGTATCCCACAGCGAAAAGGTCGTGTAGTTGGTAAAAGGCGTAGAAATCGCCTCGCTATGCATCACATCCATCTTTTTGCCACGCACTCTTTCTACAGATGTATACGGATTCCGTTGAATTACTAACGCGTCGTGAATGTTTTGATCGATGCCTTTGTATTGCCCGTCGACGTCCATATATACCGTCGGCGAAAGGAACGTGTGATAAAGCGCGGTGTAAAAATTCACCATGTCATCGCGTGAACCCATCGTAACCGCAATCTTGCCCAGCTCTTTATTCCAGGCGGCCTGCGCTTCGGTTTTCACGCGTTCAAAATCCCAATGAGGAATTTCCACGTTCAGATTTTTCTTTGCGCCTTCGGTTGAAACGGGCGAGAGCGCAAATTTTATTTTTATCTTTTCGTTCGCCGATGTTTTGAAATCGAAATATGCGCGAAGCTGTTTACCCGCCATTTCGGGAAAGTTTTTTGTTTGGTCGAACTTCCGCCAGAAGCCGCGATAATCTTCTTTGCCGAAATTTTTGAAACCGTAGCCGGTAAAAGGCTTGGAAAATTCCATCGCGAAATAGACCGTGCGCGTGCGCGCCCACCCGTTGGTCTGGCGATAGCCGGTGATGGTGTGATCGTTTTCCACCCGCACGTAGGTCCAGACATTTTTGTCGTCGTAATTGTAGATGCCATGCATCAGGTCCAGAACGATGTGCGCATTTTCAGACTGCGGAAAAGTGTATTGATGAAACCCGACGCGCGTGGTGGCGGTCATCTCGGCAAGGACGCCCGCGTCTTCCAGTTTTACTTTGTAATAGCCGGGCTCGGCCAGTTTCGGTTAAATGTGAAAATGCCGAGCGAAATCCGCTTTTCGGTTATCTTTGCTGCCCGGTTCCAGCTGCAATTCTCCGACGGTCGGCATTATCAAAAAATCACCCAGGTCCGAATGGCCGGTGCCGCTAAAATGCGTGTGCGAAAAACCGACGATCGTTTTGTCGTCATACTGGTAGCCGGCGCAATATTTGTACGCGTCCGGGTTGTATTTTCCGCCGATGTTGTGCGGCTGCTCGTCGGTATCGGGTGAAAGCTGTACCGCGCCGAATGGCACGGTCGCGCCGGGATATGTATGCCCCATTTTCTGTGTCCCGATCAGCGGATTTACATACTGGATAAAACTTTGCGCGAAGATGCCCGAGTTCAGGCTTAACAGTATTAAACAAGATAAGATTTTTTTCATTTTGTTAGATAATATGTATCACTATTAACTTTTAACTATCAACTATTCATTGTTAATAAAGGATAGCCGAACGCGCCCCATTCGTGCCGAATGAATTCGGCACCCCGGTAGTTCGACATCGCCCCATCAAAAAGCTAGAATATCTGTTTCGTTTTTAACGCCGGAAATAAACAGATGAACCAAAGCGCAATTACACCCGAAATCATCGCCCAACATAACCTCACTGCCGAAGAATACGAGAAAATAAAACAGATAATGGGCCGCGAGCCGAATCTGACGGAGTTGGGTGTATTTTCCGTAATGTGGTCAGAACATTGCTCTTACAAGTCTTCCCGGATCCATCTGAAACGCCTGCCGACCCAGAGCGAGCGCGTTATTGTGCCGCCGGGCGAAAATGCCGGCGTGGTAGATATCGGCGACGATTGGTGTGTTGCCTTTAAGGTCGAATCGCACAATCACCCCAGTTTTATCGAACCCTTTCAAGGCGCGGCCACCGGTGTGGGCGGCATCCTGCGCGATGTTTTTACGATGGGTGCGCGGCCGATAGCCGCGATGAACTCGCTGCGGTTCGGGTCGCTCGATCACCCGGAACACGGGGCGCGCAACAAATCGATCCTGCGCGGCGTGGTCGATGGCATCGCGCATTACGGAAATTGCTTTGGCGTGCCGACCGTCGGCGGCGAAGTTGTTTTTGACGACGCCTATTGCTTGAACCCGCTGGTCAATGCCTTTGCGTTGGGGCTGGTGAAAAAAGACCAGATCTTTTTCGGCAAGGCGTCGGGGGTGGGAAATCCGGTGCTTTATGTCGGCGCAAAAACCGGGCGCGACGGCATTCACGGCGCGACGATGGCCTCGGCGGAGTTTGACGAAGAAGCGCTGGAAAAACGGCCGACCGTGCAGGTGGGCGATCCTTTCCTGGAAAAACTTTTGCTCGAAGCATGTCTTGAAGCAATGCGTTCCGGCGCGATCGCCGGCATCCAGGATATGGGCGCGGCCGGGCTGACCTCTTCATCGGTGGAAATGGCGGCCCGCGCCGGGACCGGTCTGGAGCTCGACCTGACCCTTGTCCCGCAGCGCGAAGAGGGAATGACCGCCTACGAAATGCTGCTTTCCGAATCTCAGGAACGAATGCTGATCGTGGCGCATGTGGGCCGCGAAAAACAGGTCGTCGATATTTTCAAAAAGTGGGACCTGGACGCGGTCGTGATCGGAAAAGTTGTCGAAGGCGACAAGCTGAAAATCATGCACAACGGCGTGCTCGAAGCCGACCTGCCGGTAATGGCGCTGACCGACGAAGCGCCGAAATACCAGCGCGAAATGTTCAATTCAAAACAGCCTGTTTTGAAACCGCAAGACGCGCGAACCGAAAACAAAAGATCTTGCCGAAGCCTTAAAACTGCTTCTCGCGTCGCCAAATATCTGTTCCAAACATTGGGTTTACGAGCAATATGATCACATGGTGCGCACCAACACCGCTGTTTTGCCGGGTGCCGATGCCGCCGTGGTGCGGATAAAAGAAACGCGCCGCGCGGTGGCAATGTGCCTCGACGGGAACGGGCCGGTACTGCGCGATCGACCCGCGCGAAGGCGCAAAACTCGCCGTGGCCGAAGCCGCGCGCAATGTTGTTTGCGTCGGCGCGAAACCGATCGCCGTCACTAACTGTCTGAATTTTGCGTCACCCGAGCGTTCCGCTGTGATGTGGTCATTTTCCGAGGTGATCGACGGTATGAAAGAAGCGTGCGAAACATTCGGCACGCCGGTCGTATCGGGCAACGTTTCTTTTTATAACGAAACTGACGGCAGCGGTATCTTGCCGACGCCGGTGATCGGTATGATCGGCCTGGTCGATGACGTTCGCAAATTGGTGACGCAGGGATTTAAGAACGAAGGCGACATCGTCGCGATGCTCGGCACGACAAAAGACGATCTTGAGATGAGCGAATACGCGCAAACGGTTTTGGGTTACACGACGGATGAACTGATCGGAAATGCGAAAGTCCCCCGTCTCGACCTTGCTCTGGAAAAAACGGTGCAGGACGCGTGTGTGAAATTGATCGACGAGATGCTTTTAAATTCCGCGCATGATTGTTCCGACGGCGGCCTGGCCGTGGCCATAGCTGAGAGCTGCTTTTCCTCGCTAAACCGCGAAGCTATCGGCGCGGAAATAGAATTAAAAGACGACGGGCTTCCTGGCGAAGCGGTGCTTTTCTCCGAATCGCCCTCGCGTATCGTCATCAGTTTTGCGCCGGAAAAGTTGTCGGACGTTGAAGCAATCGCAAAACAATTCAACTGTCCGTTCGCGGTGATCGGAAAAGTGAGCGGCGGCACTCTGAATATCAGGCTCGAGGGAAAAGATGCGATATCGGTATCTGCCGCCGAGCTCGAAAGTGTCTGGAAGAATTCGCTTGAGAAAAAATTGGCCAACTAACTTCTTTGTGTTCTTTGCCCCTTTGTGGTGAACTTTACAGGTGCCTGCCGGAATTTACATTCACATTCCTTTTTGCCGTTCGCGCTGCTCCTATTGCGATTTCGCCACGGATGTATTTAAAAACGAAGAGACGGTCGAACGATATGTAACGGCGTTAGTAAAGGAGATCGTATCGTTTGAAACCCGGTCGCTACTCCCACCACCCCGTCAGCCGAAGCGGCTGCCACCCCTCCTCAGGCAGGAGGGGAGCTTTCTCCCGGTTCTGACAAGCGACACGATCTATTTCGGAGGCGGGACGCCGTCGCTGCTCACGCCCCGTCAACTCGAAAAAATTCTCAAAGCCGTTCACGATAAATTTTCTTTTCTCCCGCATTCCGAGCTGACGATGGAAATGAACCCGGCCACCGTGACGGTGGAGACGCTGAAAGATTACCGTTCACTTGGCATAAACCGCGCCAGTTTTGGCGCGCAAACCTTTGATGATACGGAGCTTAAACGCCTGGGAAGAAAGCACACAGCGGCCGATGTAAGGGAAACCATCGAATTATTACGAACAGCGGGTTTTGATAATGTCAGTTTTGATCTGATCGCCGGGCTGCCGCGCCAGACGCTGGCCGATTGGGAAAGAAACCTCAATGAAGCGCTGCAGCTTGCCCCCGAACACATCTCGCTCTATCTTCTCGAAGTTCACGAAGGCACGCCGCTGGCTGAACAAATTCGCAGCGGACGCCAGCCACTGCCGGATGAAGACACTGCCGCCGCAATGTACGATATGCTGCTTGAAAAAACCGGCTCGGCGGGTTATGAACAATATGAAATATCCAATTTCAGCAAGCCCGGGTTTGAGTCGCGACACAATCTGAAATACTGGCGCTTTGATCCGTACTACAGCTTCGGATGTTCGGCGCACTCGTTCGACGGCGTTTCCAAACGCTGGGCTAATGAACGCGACACCGCCGCCTACGTGAACCTGATCGAGAAATTGGGTTCGGCCGTCTCCGATACAACACAGCTTGATGAAAAAGCTCGCAAAGCCGAATATATTTTTCTCCGGCTGAGGTTGAATGATGGCGTGGTACTGCATGAATTTAAGGAAAAATTCGGGATCGAATTGATGAAAGAATTTTCCGCCGAGCTGCAGGAGTTTATCACCGGCGGGCTGCTGGAAATAAAAGAGGCCTCCCTCAGATTAACGCCTAAAGGAAGGCTCTTTTCCAACGAAGTTTTTGCCGTCTTTGTTTAGCTGCGGCGCCAGTTATTTAACCGAGGCGGCGCCTAATAAATTCTCACTGCCTTTTTCCAGGAAGCGAAATTCATTGTCACCGGCCGGATCGATAAAAGTAATGTTCAAATCTTTACTTTGATAGATCCACTTTTCAAAGGCGATGTCGTCAAGGTTCGCAAAAGAAGCGCGGCCTTTTTCTATCTGCTCGGGCGCTCCCATCATAATGTAAGTTTTGCCGCGGTCGCTCTGCCAGCCCGTTATGCTCCCCGGGGTCAGCGGGAAATGCTCATTGGCATAGGCTATCCTGCCGTAATATTCATCTCTGAACTCATTTCTTTCCGTTTTCGGGCTAGGGTCGCGCCTGCGCCAAAAATTCTCGACAAACTGCTCGCGCTCTCTATCCGTTCTAAGCGAGGCAAAAGCTTCTTTTTCGGCCGGAGTAATTAGATAAAGAACATCGCGCTCGAGCCAGTTTTTGTAAGCCTGGTTTTTGATCGCCTGACGGCTTTCAACGAGCTTCAGGGGCCTGCAGGGCCTCAGTGACGGCGGCAGTGGCGGGCGTAGCGACAACTTTAGTAGCGACAGTCCTTTGCGCTTTCTGCGCAAACGCGCCAAACGCAAAAATACCGATAAATATAGCAGTAACAAGAATTTTGTTTATCATGATAAAAGTCCGATGCATTTCGGGTAGTATAAGTTTCCTCTCAGGCGCCGGCTAAATGATCTTTATAACCACTTTTCTTTCCCGGGCCCCGTCAAATTCGCAGAGATAAATGCCCTGCCAGCGTCCGAGTTGTAGTTTACCACCGGTAAAGGGAATGGTCACGCTGGTACCCACGAGCGTGGTCTTTATATGCGCGTCGGAGTTTTCTTCGCCATGGCGAAAGCCCATTCCATGCTGCGGGATAAGGGTGCGCAGGGCATGCAGCATATCGCGCCGCACGTCCGGATCAGCGTTCTCGTTTATCGTCAGCCCGCAGGTCGTATGACGGGAAAAAGCGATAATGACGCCGTCCTTTGCCCCTGAATCGCTCAAGACCTTTTCGACATCGGAAGTAATGTCGATCATCTCTTCGCGCTGGGTAGAGCGAACCTTGATCGTGCTTGTCATTCCTTTATTTTACCGCTTTGCCTCTAAAGTCATAAATTGCCGCCGGCTTCAACCGGTAACGGTTTAGAATCATTCCGCGTGACGGGAGGCTGAAGCGTGTTTCATGTTTCAGGGGGAGTGAAACAAATGAAACAAATGAAACAGAAATCTCGTAAAAACTCACAAATCCGCAGGCTAAATTAAAAAAGAACATTGAGATCGGGAAAATTCAGGTACGTGCCGCTTTTTTCCCGGCTTCACTAACTGAAAGCATAACTTAGCAGGAAAATTTAGTCGTTAAGAGATTCGGGGTAATCAGGATCTGCCCGTCGATTTGAACATAGCAAGTAGAGAATGAGATCAGAACCGGGAGCGCCAAGTGGTAGTTTGTCTACGGGTCAGAACCGGGAACGCAGTGACCGGGTAAATGAGCGCAGCGAAAGAAACGAATAGCATCTAGCCCATCGATAATAAACCCGGTCACTGCGTTCCCGGTTCTGACTCCATTTCCTGTTTAGAATCTTTGGCTAAAAATTAAGAGCGGGCGCGGGACAACCCTCTTGTGTTTCTTTGCGAGCTTTGCGTCTTTGTCTTGGCGTACTTTGCGGTTTAGCTTTTTTATGATGAAAGAAAGAACCGCAGAGATCGCAAAGGGAAGACGCTGAGTACGCGAAGAGTTTAGAAGAACCACCCCGTCACGCTGCGCGTGCCACCCCTCCTTCGTAAGGAGGGGAGCTTACTCCCGGTTCTGACAGAAGAATCAATGAGCTCTGGAATCGAGTACTTCTCTTACTTTCAGAGCCAGGGTTTGGGGGGTAAAAGGCTTGCCGAGAAAATTCACATTCTTTTCGAGGATCCCTTCGGTCGCGATTATGTCGCCCGTATAGCCGGACATAAAGAGCACCGAGCTTTCAGGGTGAAATTCTTTGAGTTTATCGGCCATGTCCTGCCCGTTCATTTTCGGCATTACCACGTCCGTTAAGAGAAGATGTACCGGTTCCTTGACCAGCTCCGCCAACTGCAGCGCCTGAATGCCGTTGCTTGCTTCCAGGACCTTGTAACCCAGCAGTGTCAAAACTTCGACCGCGACGTGCCGGATCTGGCTTTCGTCTTCGACCAGGAGGATGGTTTCATTTCCCTGGGGCATCGCGTCCACGGAAGTTTCGTAAGTTTCCGGTTCGGCCGGCGCGGGCGCGGCATTTACGATGCGGGGGAAGAACAGCTTAAAGCTCGCGCCTTCGCCCGGGCTGCTGTCGACCCAGATAAAACCGTTCGATTGTTTTACGATCCCGTACACGGTCGAAAGCCCGAGGCCGGTTCCTTTTCCGGCATCTTTGCTGGTAAAGAACGGCTCGAATATATGCGCCTGCGTGGCGGAATCCATTCCCGTCCCGGTGTCCGTGACATTCATCTGGACGTAGGGGCCGAACGGCTGCGCTTTGTGGATCTGCGTGTGCTCGGAGACTTCGGTGTTAAAGGTTTCAAATCTTATCACGCCGCCTTTTGGCATTGCGTCGCGGGAATTGACCGCCAGGTTCATCAGTATCTGCGTGATCTGGTGCGGGTCGACAAAGCAAACCCCGAGGTCTTCCGCAAGCTGCAGCTCGACTTCGATATTGTCTCCCCCGGTGAGAGGTTTTGCGATCTTGACGAATTCGCGGATAACGTCGTTAAGGACCGCGGGACGGGGCTGCATTGTTTGTTTACGCCCGTAGGCCAGTAATTGCTTCACCATTTCCGCCGCGTTATCGGTGACGGTTTTTATCTCGCCGATGCGGTAGCGCAGCGGGCTGTCCGCCGCCAGCTGCAGGTTTAGCATGTCGACGTGCAGCATTATCACCGCCAGGAAATTGTTAAAGTCGTGCGCGATCCCGCCGGCCAGCCTTCCCAGCGCCTCTACTTTCTGCGATTGGCGCAACTGGTTCTCAGATTCCTTGTAGGCGTTCTCGGCCTGGCGGGCTGCCGTGATGTCTTCCCGCGTGCCCCAGATGCGGACCAGTTTTCCTTCATCCAGGATGCCTGTCAGGTTATTAAGAAAGAAATATTCATCGCCTTCGTTATCGATAAAGCGAGTCTCGTAGGTGCTCAACTGGTAATTGCTTTTGACGAACGCTTCCAGCAGCTGGATATTTGAATCCTGAAAGCGCGGCAGAAGAGTTTCGACCGTGGCGCCGTAAAGTTCGTCCAGGCTGGAACGTTTGTATTGTTTCGCGATCGCCAGGTTGCATTCCGCCAGATGCCCGTCGCGGAAGATGCCTTCGACCTGCGCCGAGAGGGGAAGGTCGGTCGCGATCGGATCGCTGATCTCAAACCGCCAGATGCCTTCGCTGCTTTGTTTGATAAATGCGCGGTAACGCTGTTCGGATTCGCGCAGCGCATCTTCGGTACGCTTGCGCCGGGTGATGTCGCGCGCGATCTTTGAAGCGCCGACGATCTGCCCGTGAAGATCTTTGATCGGGGAAACGGTAAGCGAGACCGGGACCGGTGTGCCGCCTTTGCGCAGGCGGACGGTTTCGTAATGGGTCACCCGCTTGTCTTCCTTGATCCGGTTCATTATTTCGATCTCTTCTTTGCGGCGGTCGACGGGGATCAGGAGCGACATATGACGGCCGACAATTTCACTGGCGTGATACCCGTAAAGCGAAGCGGCGCCTTCATTCCAGCTTTCGATATTACCGTCCATATCCATGCTCATAATGGCATCGCCGGACGACGTCACCAGCGAGGCCAGCTTGAGGCTTTCTTTTTCCGCTTGCAGGCGGGCGGAAATATCTATTCCCATCCCGACGATGCAGGGCTGATCGTCAAAGACCGTGCGGCTTCCGGTAAAGAAATGAGGGATCCGCCTTCCGTCTTTCGTCAAGAAGTCTCTCTGGGCGGTTGATTCTCCTTTTTCAAAGACCTCTCTTATCCTCTCACCGATATACTCGCGGTCTTCTTCCGCAAAAAACTGCGACGGGTGCATCTGCGCGATCTCTTCATCCGTATAACCGGAAAGCGTCCGGAAGTTTTCATTCCAGCGCAGAAACTGCCGGTCCATACCGATCAGGTAAAAGATGCCCGGCAGGCTGTTAATTGCCGATCCGACAAAGTCTTTTTCTTCCGATAGCACCGCGATCTGGTTCTTGTAACCGGTGATGTCGAAAGCGAGCAGCTCCAGCGAACCGTTGCGCAAAGGGCTCGGATAAACCTCTGCCCAGAGAGTCGAGCCGTCACTATGCCGCAGCGGAACTTCGAATTTTTGTCCTTTTTTGTATGAGCCGGAAAGCTGACGGAGGTCTTCGGCGCGGAAAATGTCTGAGGCCGGTTTCCCGTAGAGTTCGTCTTTGGAATAACCGGTATACGCCAGGGCTGCGTCGTTGGTGAAGAGCAGACAGTCCTGTACGTCTACGACAAACAAGGGAAGTGAGATGGATTCGCTTATTCGGTATTCGTAGTCTTCGTTTAAATCTGACCTTGAGAGCGCACTTCCAAAAGCACTATTGCTAATGAAAAAGCCTGACCTATTTTCCATGTCTTGCAGGGGGGTTCAGCAAAAGACGAGCAATATATAGCAAGTTTACTTGGTTTTTTCAACCCCTAAAAATAACCATTTATAAAATAAAAAACTCTGTTTATTATAGCGCCTATAATCTGGCTTAATGGCCTTTTTGCCTAAAAACATAAGCTAATACTTCCGCCACCGCGCTGAAAAATTCGACCGGGATCATCTGATTAGGCTCCACCGAAGCGTAGAGCGCGCGCGCCAAAGGTTTGTTTTCGATCATCGGAACGTTATTTTCGCCCGCAATTGAGCGGATCTTGGCGGCGATGTTGTCCGCGCCTTTTGCGACAACGACGGGCGCGGCATCCTTGTCACGGTCATAGCGGATGGCGACGGCAAAGTGGGTCGGGTTTGTGATTACGACCGAAGCGGTCGGCACGGCGGCGAGCGAGCGTTTTTGCACCAGCAGCCGGGCGTTGCGGCGGCGCTGCCCTTTGATCATCGGATCGCCTTCCTGCTCCTTGAATTCGTCGCGCACTTCCTGCTTGGTCATTTTCATCGACTTCTCATTTTTGTACCATTGATAACCATAGTCAGCCGCCGCCATCAAAATCATTATCAGCCCGCAGCGGATCGCGATGGTATAGATCGTTTCACCGAGCTTGAACGCCACGGTGTTTATCGGCGCGTTTATCAGGGTCGGCGCATCTGAAATGACCGGCGCCAGCGCGCCCCATACCACCACGCTCAATAACAGAAATTTCACCAGTGTTTTGGCGAGGTTCACCAGCGAGTCGAGCCCGAAAACCTTTTTGATATTTTTGGCCGGGTTAAATTTGTCGGCTTTTGGTTTGAAAGCTTCAATGGTCAGTGACAACCCGCCCTGGGCAAAGTTTCCCGCCAGGCTGGCAGTCATCGCCACCACGATTATCGGCATCACCAGCAGCGCAAAAACCTTTGCCGCGTCAAAGAAAAGCATCTGCACATCGGCCACATTGAGCTCGTTACCGGCCAGTACCGACGAAGACGACGTGCCGATATATTTACCGATCGCGCCGACCAGGTCGCGCCCGATAAAACTCATCACGGTCAGCCCGCCCAAAAAAGCCGCCGCCGCCGGAAGCTCCGGCCCGCGGGCTATCTGCCCCTTTTTGCGCGCGTCTTGCCGCCGCTTTGGAGTAGCCTTTTCTGTGCGTTCCATCGACATAGGTTTTCTACATCACTCCTAATGCCTGGTTCAAATTGTGGTAGAGCGTGCCCATAATACCGCGAAACGCCGAGGGCATCAGGTACACCGAAGTTCCCAAAAGCCAAAGCCCGACGCCGATCTTTAACGGAAATCCGAGAAAGAAAACCTGCAGCTGCGGGGCCGTGCGTCCGAGAAACTCCAGCGCCAGCTCGACGGATAATAAAACGATGATCGCCGGCGCCGCCAGCGTCACGCCGACGGTCAGCGCGTTGCCGGATAATCGCAGTATCAGGTCGAGCAACTGCGGTGAAAAAACAAATGCGCCCGGGGGCGTGGTGGAAAAACTTTTGACCGTCGCCATCAAAAACCAGTGATGCCCGTCGATGGAAAGCAAAACCATCAGTGCCAGCATCTGCGCGATTATTCCAAAAGCCGCCGTCTGTGCCTGTGTCGAAGGGTCGATCGTTCCGGCGAGGGAAAATCCCATCTGGGAACTGACTATGTGCGCGGCTAATTCAAACGCGCTAAAAACCACCCGGCCGACAAATCCCAAAACCATTCCGATCAAAATCTCGCCTAACAGCACCAGGGTGAACGGCCCGATCTCCGTGGGCGGCGGCGCGAGGCGGTTCATCAATATCGGGGTCAGCGTCAGCGCCAGCATGAATGCCAGGGTCACGCGGATCTTCATCGAAGCGCCTTTATGAGACCAGAAGGGCGCAAAAGTGACCAGGCCGCCGACCCTGGCCAGCACCACCAGAAATATCAGTATCGGATTTAATGGAAGGACAAAATTTTCCAAGGTGAATTTCTCCGGGGGGTTGGATTCTCCGGGGTCACTTTATAAAGGGAGTAAAATCTCCCAGGATAGATTCGGTAAAAGTTGCCAGCACGTGCAGTATCCAGGGAAACGTCAGCAGAAAGACCGCAAAGATCGCGACCACGCGCGGTGCGAATGAAAATGTCTGGTCCTGGATGGAAGTGAGTGTTTGGATAAGGCTGATGATGACGCCGACCGCGATCGCCGCGCCGAGCATCGGCGCTACTATCCACAGCAGTGTCGAAAGGGCATTTTGTATCAGGCTAATTATTACTGCGTCAGTCATAGATTCCTCACATCACACTCTTTACATCACACTTTTCACTAGCGACCCTACTATCAGGTACCAGCCGTCCACCATTACAAAAAGCAGTATCTTTAGCGGCATAGATATCATTACCGGCGGCAGCTGCATCATGCCCATCGAAAGCAGGACGCTGGAAACCGCCAGGTCGATTACCAGGAAAGGTAGAAATAAAACAAAGCCGATCTGAAAAGCGGTCTTTAGCTCAGAGATCATATAGGCGGGAACAAGCGCGGTGGTCGATACGTCGTCGATAGTATTTGGGCGCGCGCCGTCAGAGAGCTTGATGAAAAGTGCCAGGTCGCGTTCGCGCGTGTGGCGGATCATATAAGCGCGCATCGGAACAAGCGCTTTTTCCAGCGCCACGGATTGCGAGATCTCGTTGTTCATCATTGGCTTGAGCGCGTCGTTATACACGGTAGTAAGCGTCGGCCCCATCACAAAAAGCGTGATAAAAAGCGAAAGCCCGAGCAGCACCTGGTTATTAGGCGTTTCCTGCGTTCCCAGCGCCTGCCGCAAAAAGTGAAAGACCACGATCAGCCGGGTAAAGCACGTCATTGAGATCAACAGCGCCGGGATAAAGCTCAGCACGGTGAGTAAAACAATGATCTGCAGCGGCATCGAGCTGCCGACCGTTTTGCTCAGATCGACTGTCTCTTCCGCTTTTGGCTGTTCCGGCGGTTTGGGTTGGGCGCGTGATACGGCGGGGGCGAAAATGATGAACGCGCCGGCGAGATATATCGTAAGAAAAAGTTTAACTAACAGAGTACGTTTCATTACGAACGGCCTCCGTTAAATAATGAGATCAGCCCGGCATCGGCCCTGGCAAATTCCTTGTCAAAAGATTCTTCCGCTTCCAGCATCTCTGCCACCGAGCGCGGGCCCATCGTAGCCGCCGCTGAAAACGACCCGTCATAGTTGTCATCGGGGCCATCCGCCAGCAGCGTAAATGATTGCGGGGTAGAGCCGACCAGCAGCACCCGGCTGCCGAATTTAATGCTTGAAATAGTGCGGCCGCTTCCGACCGTCACGGTAGAGACGATGGTGAGTTCGGGCGCATCCGCATTGGCGTTTGATTTATTCCCGAAGCCGAATTTTTTCAATCCCCAGGCGGCAAAAAATATCAGCCCGACAATTATCAGCATTGCGCCGAATGTTTTAAGGATAATGCTGCCGGTGCCGACGGAATCCGCGGAATCTTTCGCTTCTTCGTGCGGCATAAAGGGCAGCCGGTCATCGCCGGACGCCGTCTGCGCGCCGGTATCAGCAGGAGCGTTTTCCTGTGTCGCCTGCGCCAGCGTGAATGGCGTAAAGACCATCCACACGGTCAACAGCAATACTATTTTTGAAATGAATTTCATTATATTTTTTTGCGGCTATTTATCGGCTATTTGTGTCGGCCAGAATTTCTGTGATACGCACGCCGGCACGATCTTCGATCACGATGATCTCTCCGCGAACGAGGGTGCGGTCGTCTGCGAGCACGACCACTCCCTCGCCGGTTGAACGGGGAAGCTGAACCACGGAGCCTTCTTCGAGATCGAGGATCTCCTGCATACTGAGGGTTGTCCGGCCGAGTTCGACATTTACCGCGAGCGGTACGTCGAGCATATCGCGCCAGGACTGGATAATTTCTTCACAAGCTTTTTCCATATTTTTATGAGTTAGTAGAGTTACCAGGGTTATAGAGTTGTTTGAGTAACAGAGCATTCTATTTACTCAACAAACTCTATAAACTCAATGAACTCTCTTTACAGTTGCACAATAAAGTCGGTGATGTAGATAGCGTGGACCTTAGGTTTTGCTGATGCCGCCTGGGCGGCCTGAAGCAGTTCTTCGCGGAGTTTTTGTTTTCCTTCGACACTTAAAACATCGCTGGATTTTTTCGTTGCCAGTACGGAAAGCATCGCGTTCTTCACACGGGTCAGGAAAAGAGTGTCGGGTTTTTCTTCGCCGCCTTCTTCGCCGATGCCTACGCTGACGGACATGCGCAGGTAGCGCGCCGATTCAAGATCGGCCAGGTTGACGATGAACGGCTGGAGTTCGACCACGCTCTTTACCTCGTCATCCTCGGGCAGAGAGAATTTCTCGCCGGCTTCTTTTTTCGCCGCGGAGTGTTCCTCGTTATGCTCGCCTTTCTTTTCGGTTTGGGCGTGCGATGCGCGTGTCCAGAAATAAAACCCGCCCGCGCCGCCACCGCCAAGCACCGCTAAAAGAACGATGATAATAAGAAGTTTTTTGCCTTTTTTCTTAGGTTTCGCAGTTTCTTCTGCTTCGCCATTTATATTTTCAAGTTCAGCCATAGAGAGCCTCCATGGCTGAGTTAATGCGAACCCCGTGCCAAAGAAAAAACGCCAAAAACCTCAGTTTTTAGGCGCTTTTTAGCAATTTAACGACTATTTCCCGACAATGCGTCAAGAAATCGTCACCCCCATGGAGCGCGGGCATCCTGCCCGCAAAGGCTGCTTGCAGCCTAAGAATTTAGCCGCGGATTTTCACGGATACGCACGGATCATGAATTTAAAACGATCTGTGTAAATCCGTGTTCATCCGCGGCTGATCGAATAATTCGAACGCAAAGCGTTCGCGGCAGGCAAGATGCCCGCGCTCCATTACGGAGCTTTCGTTTTCTTTACATCCGGGATCGCGTCCGGCTCGCCGACCACCACGCTGCCTTCGCTGTTAAGTTTTTTCTTAGCTGTGTTTAATTCCTGTTTTTGACCGTCGGAAAGAGGCTGTTCCGAATTTTCAGCTTGCGGTTTACCGGGCGTCGAGGCCTCGTTATTTCCCATCCGGCGGATAGTGATGCTGATGCGGCGGTTGGCCGGAGCGAAAGGATCTTCGGGAACGATCAGGTCGCTGTCGGCATAACCGATGATGCGAACGATCTGTTTGGGATTTACGCCAGAGGCGTCCAGGAATCTGCGCGCGGCATTGGCGCGGTCGGCGGAAAGCTCCCAGTTGGAATAACCGTTCGCGCCGGGGAAAACGCGGCTATCCGTATGGCCGCCGATCACGATCGGGTTGGGCAGCGTGCTGATCGCCTCAGCGATGTCGGTCAGAATGGTTTTTGCTTCTTCGGTCAGCTCCGAGCTTCCGACCGGGAAGGAAACACGCTCTGCCTTATCCAGTATCTGTATGCGCAGGCCGTCTTCGGTTACTTCGACCTTGACCTGGTCTTTGAATTTGGAAAACTCCGGGCGCTTTTCAAACTTTTTCTGCAGGCTTTGCGCGACATTGAAAAGTGCCTGCTCTTCATCCTTTGAGGCCAGGTTGCTGGGTTCTTTGCTTACCTTTTTCGCCGCGGAAAGAATGCCGCCCTGCATGGTGTCAAAAACACCGGGCGAGCGGAAATAATTAGCGATCGATTCTTTTAGTTTTGTATCGGCCTGCGAAACCAGCCAGAGAACCAGAAACAGCGCCATCATCGCCGTGACAAAGTCGGCGTACGCCACTTTCCACGCGCCGCCGTGATGCCCATGCCCGTGTCTTACTTTCTTTACACGGCGCCGGCGTTTTGGTTGTTCCTGTTCTTTGGGGGCAGGTTTTTTCATTTAAGATTTACTAAAAAGAGTATTTAATAGCTGTTAGCTGACAGCTATTAGCTTCTAGCCAAATTGGTTTTCGCAGGCAAAGCCATATTTATCGGGGCTTTATTTCCCTTAACATCGGTTCGATCTCGGATGAAGGCGGCCGGTCGAAAGAAAAAATGGTCTTGCGGGCAAATTCCACCGCCGTCGAAGGCGCCGAGCCGTTGGCAAAAGCGACGATGCCAGATTTAAGGCAGGTGAAATATCGTGTTTCATCCTGCGCGAGATTTTCCAGGTTGGCGGCGATCGGCGCGATCAACCCGTATGAAAGCAGCAGGCCGAGAAATGTTCCGACCAGCGCCGCGCCTACGTGATGCCCCAGTTCTTCCGGCGGGCCGTCCAGGTGCTGCATGGTGACCACGATGCCGAGCACCGCCGCCACGATCCCGAGGCCGGGAAGGGCGTCCGAAACACGCTGCAGCAAAGCCGGGGAAACTCCGTTTTCTTCGTGGTGCGTTTCCATCTCCGAATCAAGCATTATTTCCAGCTCGTCCGGCTGGCAGGCGCCGTTGACCAGCATTTTCATCGCGTCGCAAAAGAAATCGATCGCGTGATGATTGGCCAGAAATTTTGGATATTTGGTAAAAAGCGAAGAAGTGTGGGGGTCGTTCACGTCTTCTTCTAAAGAAAGGATGCCGTTCTTTTTAGCGTTAACAAAAATGTCGTACTGCATTTGCAGCACTTCGATATAGGTAACCTTGTTATAAGGCGAGCCCTTCATTGCCGCCGGGATCTTTTTGGTCAGCAGCATGAGAAATTTCGTCGGGTTGGCAGCGAGCGTAGCGCCGACCGCGGCTCCGACGATCACGACGAATTCCGAGGGCTGCACCAGCACGCCAAGCGGGCCGTTGATCATCAGAAACCCGCCGATGACACATGCAAAGACTATTACTATTCCGATTATTAAAAGCATTGTTATGGATTATTGCGCTTAGATGTCAGCGTGAGAAAAAAGACCACGGAAGGTGTTAATGCCCCCCATTAATACCGTTCCGTGGTTAAGCCTAAAAAGGTCAGTCATTTTGTTTTCATTCCTATTTTGCTTGCGAGACTTTACTCCTCGCAATATACATATCGGAAAAAAACAAAAAAACTTTAGACGATTTGCAGCAGATCCTGGAAGGTCTGATTTAAGGTGGTGATAACGCGTGAATTTGCCTGGAAACCACGCTGGGCCTCGATCAGATCAATGAACTCGTTAGTGATGTTAACATTGCTCTGTTCCACGTAGCCGCCGGCGATCAAACCGCGCGAACCGCTGCCCGGAACGCCGATGATGGCCTGGCCCGAACCGGTCGTTTCCTTGAACATGTTGCCGCCCGCTTTGCCGAGGCCTTCTTCGGAATTGAAGTTTGCCAACGCATACTGTCCGATCACTCGCGACTGGCCGTTGGAAAACGTTCCGTAGATCATGCCTTGCGCATCGACCAAAGCGCCATTGAGCTCACCCGCGCCGTAGCCGTCCTGCGTGGTCGAAGCGACCGCCGAAGGCATGGCGAAGCTGGTGATGTTGAAGGCGCCAGGGCTTCCGTCGGGATTGGTCTGGCGGAGATTGACGTCGATCGAAGGCAGCGTCGCGCCGTCCAACTGGGTCTGGTCGGGAACGACCGTCAGCGATGCCGGTGCGGTCGGGTTGCCGCTGGAATCAAACGCGAAATTTACCGTTCCGCCGCCGTTTAACTGCACCGCGGTGCCGTCAAGCGTTCCGGTGGCATCGAACGTTCCGTTGGCTAAACGGGTAAAGGTGATATCGAGCGTCCGTTCGTTTCCGAGCGAATCGTGGACCTGCATCGGGGCATGGAAAACCGAACCGGTCTCAGCCGAAGAATTGAGGTTCATCCGGAAAGTGCCGTTGGTCGTGGTATTGGGAGCCAACACCTGCCCGATCGGGATCTGCAGATCGCTGAGTCTCGCTCCCTGCGGGATCTGGCCATTCTGCGCCATGTAACCCATCACGTGCCCGCCGTTGGAAGCGACCAGAAAGCCCTGGTTGTTGACCGTGAAATCACCGGCGCGGGTATAGGCTTGCGTGCCGTCAGAATTTCTGAGGACAAAAAAGCCGTTACCCTGGATGGCGGCCTGAAGCGGCGAACCCGCTTCGTTAAAATTACCTTGCGAAAAATTTGTGTGGACGGCTCCGACCTGTACGCCGTTTCCGATCTGCATTGAATTTCCCGCGCCATTTCAAACGCGCGCCGTAGGAACTGGCAAACACGTCCATGAATGTGACATTGCTGCTGCGAAAACCGACGGTGTTCGCGTTGGCGATGTTGTTTCCGACCACGCCGAGGGCGTTAGAGTTGGCGTTGAGGCCGGAAAGTGAAGCATTGAATGAAAATGACATTGTAGTTATCTCTCCTGTCTATTTGGTTTGGTCAGAAGTATTTGACTCCTGCCCTTGCTGCATTGCCGCAACCAACTGGTCCATCGATTGCCGGATACCGACAAGCTGATCGAGCGAATTGAATTGCGCCAACTGTGCGACGAACTGCGCCCCGTCCTGCGGGGCCAGGGGGTCCTGGTTTTTCAACTGCGCCACCAGCAAGGTCATGAACATGTCACGTTCCGAACTGCTGTTTGCCGTAGATGATGTGGAACGGGAAGAAGCGGTATTCTCCCCTAAGATCGAATTGATATTCATTTTTTCTTACCTCTAACCGGCTTTGCTTTCTATTCGTGTTATTTGTATTCGCGGCAAAAAAACAAAGCCTTTCTAACCACGCGCCCGTTTGATCAGGCCCGCAAATTTACCAGACGGTCAGTCAGGATATCTGCCTGGTCGCCGGATCTGGTGGAAGCCGGCCCGAAGTTTTTCGCTTCCCGGCCGGGAGATGTTTCATCGCGCTGCCTCGCGTCTTTTTGCGCCGAGCTGTCAGCAGTAGTAGAGAACGCGCCGGTGGAAATTTCCACGCGGCCTACCTGCCAACCGGCGTTTTGCAGCGAATGGCGCAGGGCGTCTAAACCCTGCGTCAGAAAATGTTTTGCCGTGTCGGTGTCGGTTTTAAAATGCGCCTCGAGAACACCGGCGGCATTTTTTTCCAGCCTGATCTCGACCGTGCCGAGCTCGGCCGGGTGCAGCCGCATTTTTAATATTTGCTTGCCTTCATTAGCTGTTGCAGCTGCAAGCTGAATAACGGCGGGTTTTACCTGTTCGAGCGCCGCTGCCGCTGCCGCTGCGGTAGACGTTTTTGGCAAGACGGACGCTTCGGCCTGCGCTATTTCACCATGCGAAATCCGAGGCAGTTTCATCCGCAGCAATTCCCGTCACATCGCTGATCAGTTTGGGCAGTTTGCGCTGCGCCCTGAGCAGATCAGTAGGCTTGATAGATCCATCCGGTAACAAGCAGCCTCGCTCAAGAATGTAGTTGTTGTCTAAATGCGTATCACCTTCCTCGACGGTGGTATCGCCCGCGAGCACTGTCGGGTCTTCCAGGTGTACGTGTGCCCCGAGATCGGCGAGAGCTTTTACCACAGCTATCTTGTCCTGCGTCATCGCAGCGAAGTTTTTCGCCACCTTGATCGAAGACGTAGTGTCAGGCGTTTCTTCGAATTTGTTGGCCTGGGTTTTAATGTCTTTTACGAGCGGCTTGATCTCTCCGGCGGGCTGGGGCGCCATCTTGCCATCAGCCGGTTTGGTTTCACCATCGGGCGCCATAAATTTGAAGTTTTTCAACCTATCCAGTTTCTGCGCGAGCTCTGACTTAACTTCTGACTTAACCGGGGCAGCGGGCAGCGCTCCATTTTGCGAGCTAGGAGTTAGCTCGACAGGTTCCGGCAGCTGACCGAACGCGGGATTTTTAGGATCGTTAAATTTGACCGAGCCGAGATTCGCGCGCTGGTCCGCCATGCGGGCTTCGGCGTCGCCGGTCAGGCCGGTCGCGCCGGTCTCAGGCGGTTTTTTCGTGGGATCCGGCTTGGAACCGTCCGCCGGCGTCATGCAAAGGCCCGAGATCAAAGCGTTAAAATCATCGCCCTGACCGTCTTTTTCCTGCGGGTCACCCGCCGATGCGGCCTGCGAGGCCTGGTTTTCCTGTTTCGTAAAATGTGCGTTGATCATATACATCATCTGCTTTCTCCTGATCTGTGCGAGAAACTTATTGTCGCCATCTCATCCAGCGTATTTTGCTCGTGCCTTGATGCTGCCAGCCGGTGATCTTTCACCTGGTTGTCGCGCAGCTTGCCGGTGACCTTAACGTCGCGGGCCGCCTGTGTGACCTGCGTGATCTGCCGGGTGCGGGCATTCTGTCTCTCCAAAACTTCTTCCCGGGCGGCGGTTTTCTGTCTTCTCAGCGCGGAAATGTGATGTGAATTAAGTTCCATCTCCAGCGCGTTGATCGCCTCGCCGGGTTTCATCTTGTTGCTGTAATGTTCGACGGCCGTTACCAGCGCGCCCTCGACCGCGGTGAGGCGCTCGGAGGCTTGCTCGGCTTCGAGGTTGAGCTGGGACAGCACCATCAACTCTTTTTCTTCGCGCATCTCGCGCACGTTGTGAACGCTTTGTAAGGTGAATTTGAATTTCTTCATATTGTTTTAATATTCATCAGTTGTTCGACTGACTGCGTAAGGTGAGACTCTTCGGTCGAATTTTGTTTGAGGAAGGTGACAATTTCGTCATGGCGGCTGATCGCCAGGTCGATCTTGCGGTTGCTGCCCGGTTGGTAGGCGCCGATGTTGATCAGGTCTTCGGCTTTTTGATAGGCGGCGATGAGTTCACGCACGTCTCCGGCGTGGGCGCGATGCTCCGTGGTCGCGAGCGTCGAGAACAATCGCGAGGCGGAATTTAAAATATCGATGCACGGGTAATGGTTCTGCGTCGCGAGTTGGCGCGACAAAACGATATGCCCGTCGAGTATCGAGCGCACCGCGTCGGCGATCGGTTCGTTCATATCGTCGCCTTCGACCAGTACGGTGTAAAAACCGGTGATCGATCCGGCGCCCGTAAATTTGCCAGCGCGTTCCAAGAGTCTCGGTAGTAATGCAAAAACCGAGGGCGTGTAGCCTTTGGATGACGGCGGTTCGCCCGCGGCCAGGCCCACTTCGCGCTGCGCCATGCAAAAGCGCGTGACCGAATCCATGATCAGCAGCACATTAGCGCCGCAATCTTTAAAGTATTCCGCGATGGCCGTCGCGGCCAGTGCCGCCCGGATGCGGATCAAGCCCGAATCGTCCGAAGTGGAAACGATCACTACGGAGCGTTTCATTCCTTCTTCGCCTAATTCTTTTTCGATAAACTCGCGCACTTCGCGCCCGCGCTCGCCGATCAGCGCGATGACATTGATGTCCGCGGCGGAACGCTTGGCCATCATTCCCAAAAGTGTGGATTTACCTACGCCCGAGCCGCCAAAAATACCTATCCGCTGCCCAGCGCCGACGGTCAGCATGCCATCGATCGCGCGCACGCCGGTTTCCAGCGTGGTGTCGATATTTTCGCGGGCCAGCGGGTTAGTCGCGTCGCGATTTAGCGGATAAGAAAGAGAAGTTTTGATCTCGCCGAGCCCGTCCAGCGGGCGTCCCAGCGCGTCCATGGTCCGGCCCAGGAGTCCGTCGCCCACGCCGATCTCGCCGCTTTCGCCGGCGGCCACAATAGTGTCGCCCACGCGCACCGAAGGCATTTGCCCGAGCGGCATCAGCAATACCCGGTCGTCTTTAAATCCGATCACTTCCAGCATCGTCTCGCGCGAATCATTTCTTCCCGCCTGCCCTGACTGTGCTGCCAAATAGCAAAGATCGCCGACCGAAACGGCCGGGCCCTGCGACTCGATGATCAGACCGATAGCGCGGGTCACCCTGCCGAGAGATTTCAGCGGGTCTATTTCTGCCAGTTTTTGCCGGTAAGCGGAAAGCATAAGATTAAGGTCAGTGAAGCTCGGTTCCTAAAAGACCATCGGTGATCTCGTCGAATTGCGTTTCGATCCGGGCGTCGATATCGCCGGTATCGGTGTGGATCAGGCATCCGCCGGGCGTGACCGAAGCGTCTTCGATCAATTCCAGCGAGCCGTGAAAGTTCAGTTTGTTTCTGTGTTCCTGCACAAAGGCGAGGTCTTGCGGGTGCAGGTGCAGGGAAGCCAGACAGCGCGAGTGCAGTTTGGAAAGCGCGTTTTTCGTCACCGAAAGGACGACTTCCTGCTCGATGCTGACTTCGCGCGCGACCACTTTTTTGGCGATCTCAAGCGCCAGCGCTACCGCTTCGATCTCGAGTTTCGCGGTAATTTCATTTGCCAGGTTCGATATGCGATCGATAGTTTCCGCCAAGTCTTCGCGCAGGCTGCCGATCTCGTAATTGATCTCGGCTTCGACAACTGCGCGCATCTCCTGCAGAGACTTTTCGCGCACTGCTTTTTCCAGCACGCTGTTCTCATTTTCATGAATAAGCGCTTCGACCGGGAGTTCATCGATCGCGGGAAAAGTGTGGTTATGCGTGCCCTGAATGCCCCGAATGTCGATGCCGGTGTTTATCACTTTCGCGCCCATATGCATCGGGTTATGCATACCGGAAAGATCGAGCACGGGAAACTGATAAACCTGCGATCCACCGGAAGCATCGGTTAAAGACGGCCCCGAAGATGGCGCCGAAGACACACAGGCGTTTCCCAATTCTCCCAATTCGGCGGGCGTAAAAGGCAGCACGACAGCTGTGTTGGCGGCGCTTTCGCTGCGCAGTACTTTAGCTAACGTATTCATCAGCGTCACCTCCTCCGCCGCCCAGCGAGATAACACCCTGCTCATCCAGCTCGCGTAAAACTTCGACGATCTCGCGCTGCGCGCCGTTTACGTCCTTGAGCTTTACCTGGCCCATAAATTCCATCTCTTCCTTCATCATCTCGACCGCGCGGCTCGACATATTGGTAAAGAAGCGGTCCTGGAGTTCCTGTACGGTGCCTTTTAACGCCAGGGCAAGTACTTTTTTATCTACGCGTTGGATGATCTCGCGGATGCCGACGTCGTCGACCAGCAGGATGTCGTCAAAGGTCACCATCAAATTGCGGATCTCGAGCGAGAGCTCGGGGCTGCTGCCTTCGATCTGTTCGAGCAGCCCGCGCATGGCGTCTTTGTCCAGGCGGTTGCATATCTCCGCGACCGACCGGATGCCGCCGACGCTGGCGCGGCTGATGCTGCTCACGCTGGTGAGCTTTTGGTTAAAGACGGTTGATATTCGCTTGACCACGTCCTGTGAAACGGTCTGCAGGGAGGCGAGGCGCAGCATCACATCGCCGCGGGTCTCGTCCGGCATCTGACGGATCACATCCGCCGCGGTCGAAGGGTCTAAGTATGCGAGCACCACGGCCACGGTCTGCGGGTGTTCGTTCTGAAAAAGCTTGACCAGCTGCTGCGGGTCGGTTTTCTTGAGCGCGTCAAAATTAGCGGAGTCGGCGGAGTTGACCACCTTGTCCGTCAGTCGTTTTGCCGTTTCCGCGCCAAAGCTTTTATTGAGCAGGCGCTTGGCATACTCCACGCCGCCGGTCGCCACATAACTACGGGCGACGAGCAGCTGGTTGAATTCTTCGATGATGTTATTAACGACGTCGGATTTTACATTCGGCAGTGACGCGAGTTCCTTTAAAACCAACTGCACTTCGTCTTCGCCGAGATGTTTAAAAACTTCCGCGGCGGCATCTTCGCCCAGCGAGAGGCAAAAGATCGCGGCCTTGCGCGCGCCGGAGACGTCCGGTTTTTTCGGGGCGGCAGGTTCGTGATGATCTTGCGGCGGGTGCGACTGCCGTGGGCTTTCGATGATCGTTTCGGTGGTCATAGTCTTGTGTGTTGAATCAAAAAAGGAATGAAATGGGTTTTAACTTTATTTATTCGCGGAGCCAGCCTCTCAGGGTTCCGGCGACGAGGTCGGGTTGGGCCAGTGTCTGGTCAACCAAACTTTTTCGGATCGATTCAGCGCGCTGCGCCGTGTGGCTGATAGCGTTTGACGGGTCGCCGGTGCGCATCTGCGCTTCGAGCTCGGCCACGGTCATCATGGAGTTCGGATCGGCGTCATCCGCCCGCCTGAGCATCGGCCCCGCGCCAAGCTGTCTCGGGCCGCCGGGGTTTGCCAGCGCCAGCTTGATCGCTTTGCGCGCCGGGCGAACCACGAAGAAGAGAATGAGTATCGCGATCACTACCATCGCCGCGTATTTGGCGATCGATGTCAGAAAGGCTTTGTTATTTTCCAGCCACGAAGGTGTATTTGCCTCAAGCTGCTGGGGTTTGTCGAAGGGAAGTGTCTGCACTACAACGGTGTCGCCGCGGTTTGTGTCCACACCTACGGCGGCTGTCACTAATTGCTGGATCTGCTGCAGTTCGTCGTTGGTGCGGGCAACGGTCACGTCATTTACGGTCTTGTGATCTACCAGCACGGAAACGTTTAAGCGATTGACTCGCCCCCCGCCTCCGAGGGTTTTGCGCGTGGTTTTATCCATCTCATAATTTACGGTCGAGGTCGTGCGCTGGTCTCCGCCGGCTTGCTGTGTTGTTTGCGGCATTGTTGGCGCCGGCGTGGCCGCGGCGGTGGCCGGGTTATTTGATCTTGCTCCGGCGATCCCGCCGGGAGCGGCGGTAGTAACAGTGCCGGTGTTTCGCGATTCCTGTGAAGTCTGCTGCGAACGCACTATCTGCGATTGCGGCGTATATTTTTCTTCGGTCTGTTCGACCTGACTGAAATCCACATCGGAAGCTACATCGGCGCGGACGTGGCCCTCGCCCGTGATCGGTTCCAGCAGGGTGATCACGCGCGCGGCAGTCTCGGTCTCAAACTTGCGCTTGGCTTCCAGCTGCGCATTAAAAGCTCCGGCGTCACCGATTGAGCCGCCCTTGCCGCCTCCGGCGGTCAATAATCTTCCGCGCGTATCCATCACGGAAACGCTGCCCGCATCCAGTCCTTCAACGGAACTTGCGACCAGGCTGACGATCGCCTCTGTTCGTTCCGAAGATAATTCTTTTCCCTGCTTGACGCGCACCATTACCGAGGCTTTCGCGCCTTCTTCTTTTTCCGTAAAAACCGATTCTTTTTTCGGCGTGATGTGAACGCGCACTGCTTCGAGCTCGTCCATTGCCTCAAGCGTTTTGGAAAGCTCGCCTTCGATAGCGCGGCGATAATTTACTTTTTGCGCGAAATCGGTAGCGCCGAAATTTGTTTTATCAAAAATATCAAACCCCACGTGGCCGCCGGTCAGCACGCCCTCGCCCGCCATCTGCAGGCGCAGTTCCGGGACGCGGTCGGCCGGAACGCTGATGGTCGTGCCGCCGTTTGAAAGGGAGTAGGCGACGTTGGCCGTCTTAAGTTTTTCGACGATGGTCTGGGCTTCCTCAGGTTTTAAGTCGGAAAACAAAACGCGGTAATCGGGCTGTGAGCCGTAATAGAACACGCCGACGATCAAGGCGACCGTCGCGAGCACTGCCGCGATGGTCATCACGCGGCCCGACATCGGCATGCGGCCCCAAATTTCTGTTGCTTGTGATAAAGGTGAACTCATTTTATTAGGAATTTATCTTTCAGATATGGGCCGGTGCTCAGACTTGCATCCGCATTATTTCTTCGTAAGCGCCGATCAATTTATTGCGGACCTGCAAGCCGAGTTGGAATTTAAGATCGGCGGTTTGCAGGGCGATGATGGTTTTGTGCAGGTCGGGCGATTCGCCGGTGACCGCTTTGGCGATCTCCTGCTCAGCGGCTTTCTGCGAACCGTCCAGCGTTTCCAGCGAATTTTTCACCATCGAGCCAAAGCTGTCGCCGGATGCTGTCGCTCCCCCGACGGGGGATTTGGCTCCGGCACCGATCTGGCCTAATGGGTTTGGTGAACTGATTCCGTTGATGGTCATTTCTTTTTACCTACCTATGCGTCGCCCAGGTTCAGGCTGATCTTTGCCAGGTCTTTGGCGGTGTTAAAAACGGTGGCGTTGGCTTCGAACGAGCGCGCGGCCGAGATCATATTGACGGTCTCTTCCAGCGGGTCAACATCCGGCATTTGCACGTAACCGTTGGCGTCGGCATCCGGGTGGCCCGGTTGATATTGCATCTGAAACTGGTCCTGCCCGGATACGACGACCTCCGACGCTACGCCCTGAGAAGGGCTGCTCTCTCCGCCGAAAAGCCCGCTTTGCATTGCATTCTGCGACCATTTGTCACCTATCCGCTGTGCGGAAAAAACTATATCTCGGCGCCGGTAAGGGCCTCCTTCGGCGGTGCGGGTGGTATTGGCATTCGCCAAATTGGCAGAGGCCGCTTCCAGCCGTTCGCGCTGTGCGGTCATTCCCTGCGAAGATATTTTGAAAATAGAAAAAAGTGACATAACTGGTCCTTATGTGTGAGTTTATTTGCCCTCACGAATGGCGGTGCGCAGCAGCCGCAGCCGCGACTGCAGCATCTTTGCTCCAAAATTAAAAGCCCCGCCGGCGCTTGCCAGCTCGGCCATTTCCTTGCCCAGATCAACGGTGTTCCCGTCCATACCGACGGCATCGGATTGCTGATCTACTACGTTTAACCCCGACATCGAGAGCTGTTCCTGCTGTGAAGGGGGGAGGGAGGCTTGCCGCGCCGCATCATGCAAAAAACTCTCAAATTCAAGTTTTTTAGCGACATAGCCGGGCGTATCGGCATTGGCGATATTGCCGGCGGTAACCTCGGCGCGTTTAGAATTAACGTCCAGAAAGGTTTGTAAAAGGTTGGTGATGTTGTCTGATGATAACGGGGTCATGCGGATACCTCCGCCGTGCTTTCTGCAAGGGGTGTGCCGCGGGCAAAAATATGCAAAAAAGCCGAAAAATAGGGGAAATTAGGGGCATTCGTGCTGCTTGACCGTCAAAAATAACGGCCAGGCGTCAAGCCTTTGACACCCATAAAACCGGCTGCGGCGACAGCAATGAGGTCAGAACCGGGAATTCCATAAGTAGCTGAAACCGGTTTGCGGCTTTGCCGCCGTGCTGTGCGGAAAGGCTTTGCCTTTCCGTTGAGTACTCTTAATAAATCCTGGGAGGCTGAGCCTCCGACAAAATTAAATCAGCCTGCCGGTAAGCCATAGGCTTACCGCACATCACTGCGGCAAAGCCGCGCTTTTCTTAACCATGAATCACTCGATCCGAAACACGGTCGCTACTGCTCCCGGTTCTGACCTCATTTTCCAAAAAAGGCTCGCCAAAATAACGGTTGCAAGGGCAAATTAATTGCGGTATAGTGCAATTGGCTGACTGCCCGGCCTTTTAATATCCCTCGTTGTGTTATAACGATTTGCCGCCGCCATAATCGATAACCTGATATTCTATTCTTGGTATGAAAGCTAAAATACTTGTCGTCGAAGACGATCTATCTCTTCAAAAACTTTTACTTGAAGCCATTGGCTGTGAAGGTCACGAAACCCAGGGCGCCGATTCCGTCGGCCAGGCGCTGGAACTCCTCAAAACTGAAAAATTCGATGTTCTCCTGACAGATGTGCAATTAAAAGCAAGCAGCGGTCTGGACCTGCTGCCGATCGCCCTGCAGCATAACCCCGATTGTTTTATGCTGGTGATGACCGGCCACGGCACGATCGACATTGCGGTCCAGGCGATGAAACTCGGCGCCGCCGATTTCCTGAGCAAACCGATCTCGCTCAACGATCTGATCAGCGCGATTCGCGTCGCCGCCGAACGCAGCTCCGAAACTTTCGTAGCCGAGACCTCTCGCAAAAAACAGGAAGTCTCTATCATCGCCAGGTCTAAGGTTATGAACGACTTGCTGGAACAGGTCGCGACCATCGCCGGATTTAATTTAAACGTTTTGGTGACCGGTGAAACCGGCACCGGCAAAGAGCTGATCGCCCGCGCTATTCATAAAAGCAGCCCGCGTACAAAGAACGCATTTGTCGCGCTCAACTGCGCTGCGATTCCCGAACAGCTTTTGGAAGATGAATTATTCGGCCACGTTAAAGGCGCTTTCACGGGCGCACAGACGGACCGCGCCGGCCGCTTTGAGCAGGCTCATAACGGAACGCTTTTTCTCGACGAGATCGGCGATATGAATTTGGCGCTGCAGGCGAAATTATTACGCGTGCTGCAGGAGAGTGAATTTGAAAAAGTGGGTTCGTCAAAAACGATCAAGGTCGATGTCAGGATCGTGGCCGCGACCAGCGCTAACCTCGAGAAAAAGATAGAGGACGGAAGCTTTCGCGCCGATCTTTTTCACCGGTTGAATGTAGTACACCTGCGCATTCCGCCGCTGCGCGAACGCCCGGGCGATATGCTGCCGCTGGCTCAAGGGCTGCTCGATAATTTCTGTCAGAAAAGCGGCCTGCCGCAAAAGAGCATCTCTGCCGAAACTGTCAATATTCTCAACAGTTACCACTACCCGGGTAATGTTCGCCAGCTGCAAAATTGTATGGAGCGGGCAGCCGTTTTTTCCGGTGTAAAAACTGAGATCCTGCCCGAACATTTACCGGATGAGATCGGTAAAAATCGCGCGCTGTACCAGCCGCCGGCCAGCCGATCTTTCAAGCCGGACGGGATTCCCGATGAGGGCATCGATTTTCTCGGCGTCGTTTCGAATCTGGAAAGGGAACTGCTGCTGCAGACGCTCGACAAGACCGGCGGAAATAAAATGCAGGCGGCAAAACTTCTCAATATGAAGCGCACCACCCTGGTGGAAAAAATAAAACGCCTCAATATCGAAGAAGAAAACGACGACAATTCTTCCGAAACGAAAAATGCCTCAGTTGCCTGACAAAGCACAAAATATTTTAGCCGCGGATTTTCACGGATGAACACGGATAAGAATTTTATCAGTGTAAATCCGCGTTTATCCGCGGCTAAATTTCTATTTCACTTAAATACTTTCGTTATAGCTCAAGCCTTTTTGCATCTCCTGCAAATACACGTTCACGCTGCGTTTTCCGGTCGCGAGATTTCTTAACTCGAGCGCGGTTTCTTCCTGCGCGCTGCTTAAAAGAAGCTTGGTCTGCGCGTCCTGGGCGAGTGTTTGCTCGGCGAGCGTATTGATCCGCGTTGTCAGCGAAGAGCTCTCGTATACAGATTGCAGATCCGGCCAGAAAACTGCGGAGTTCCGCGATTTGCCGCTGGTATGTTTCCAGCTTTTCGCCGATCCTGGCTCGTTCGGTGACGATGCTAAATACCGTTTCGAAATCTTTTTGCCCCGCGGCCGCGGTCTCGCGCTGTGCCAGATCAAAGAGAACTTCCAGGTCCGCGCACTGCCCGGCCAGGAGGCCGATCAGCGAATCCGAATTTTCTTTCAATCTATTTGTATAGTTCATAACATCTTGCGGTCGATCCGCTGCTGCGATATCGCGAGTTTTTTTCCCAGCTCATCCTGCTCATCGCGGATGCTGGTTACGGCGCTGCTGTCCGCGCTGCGCATGGCGTCCAGCTGCTTGCGCATCAGGCCCATCAGTTCTTCCAGGTGATCGCACTGATTGATCAGAAGGTCGAGCAGCGGAGCGGGTTGTTCGTTTTCTTCTTCAAAGTGTCGCATTTGATATCAGGCGGTTAAGCCATCCGGTTTATCTGCGCCGTGTTGGGAACAGCGTTTTCCGGCAATACTTCAAAGGGAGAGGTTTTCATCGAGGCGTTTTTCGAGTTGGTTTCCCAGGCGTCTCTTACCGGGATCATCAACTCAGCCGCACGCCGCATCAGTTTCGGATCGAGCTCCGCGCTCGCGCGAAGGGTCAGGACCGTGATGCTGCGATACAGCTTATCCAGGCTAACGGCAACCGAACCGCCGCGCTTGAAATCCAGTATCGATTGAAGGTAGTTGATGATGTCCAGCGCCCGGTTAGAGTGCTCTGCCTTGGCCACCATGTCCTTATTTTCGATGTCCTGCGCCGTCAGGTTGAGAAACTTGATCGCTCCGTCATAGAGCATCACTACCTGCGTCAGCGGATTGGTTTCGATATTGGCTACACGGCCGTAACTGGCTAATGCTTTTGGTTGGGGATACATCTGATTTTTCCTTTTTCCGGGGTATGCGTGAATACCACACATTACTTATCGGCATTTTTCGGAAAATCTTTAAGGCCCAAAATCAAAGAACGTAAATTAATGAATAGTGATTAGTGATTAGATTAATGGTAAATGATGAATGGTGAGTGATGAGTGATTATGTTCATAGTTCATCACTATTCATTATTCATTATTACTTATCACTTATTGCTGTTGGCGTTTTGCAGCGAGGTCATAATGCTCGACAGGGCGGTTCCCTGCGAGTTTATCTGTCCGATAGCGGCATCCACGGCGGCAAACTGGCGGGTCAGGCTTTCTCTCAACCGCGCGATCGCTTCCATCTTTTTTGAGATGGAAGTGTTCATGCTTCTGATCGAAGATTCATACCCGGTGATCGCGCTCTGTATGCTGCCGGTGGCGGCGTCGCTCATCCCGCTGGATATTTTATTGATACCCTGGAAGATCCCGGCGTCGCCGGCGGTCGCGCCATAGAGCAGCGCGCGAACGTCGGCCGCATTGGTTTGCAGCTTTTCATTCAGCACGGTGGAGTCTAATTTCAGATGGCCGTCGGCAGCAGCCGTCAGGCCGATCTCCGACAGCGTTTGCAGTGAGCCGCCGTTGGTTTCGGAGATGGTGTTAAGCGCGCCGCGCAGCTGCTGCTGTACGCTGCGCAAGGTCGTATCGCCGGCCAGAACGCCGGTCGGCCTGCCGCTGGCGTCTTTGGTAGTACTGCGTCGCTACCAGATCCTGGACCGCGTTGTAGGCGTCGACAAAACTTTTCAATTTTGTTTCTACATCGTTTGATTGCGTTATGTTGATCGTCGTCGTGCCGGCTTTTTTCAAGCTCAAAGTTACACCCGACACCGCGTCCGAAATTGTATTGGTCGAGCGCGTGATGTTCAATCCGTTGATCGAAAGAGAAGCGTCGAGTTTGGAAAAGTCATTGTCGGCCGGGTTGATCGAAGCCAGATTCATATCGGCGAGCGTTCCGGTGTCGCCGGCCGCAGTGGTTTCCACCAGTTCGACACGGCCCGAAGCGCCGGTTTCCGCCGAGCTCAAAACTAATTTTTGCTGGGTGCCGTCGCCGGTGATATCGACGATGGTGGCGGTCACACCCGCATTCGCGTTATTGATAGCGTCGCGCAATCCCGCCAGGGTATTGTTGCTTGAATCGATAGTGATCGGTGTTCCGGTTGCCGCTCCGCCTTTTCGCAGTTCGAAGGTAGCGGTGGTTGCGCCGCCGGCCAGAACCGGCTCGCTCGTCGAACCGTACACGCGTGAACTCTGCGTCAATGCGGTCGCGATCCGCGTCACACTCACTTCAAAGCCGCCCAGCGTCGCCTGGTTTGTGGCGGTGGCCGCGGCAATGGATTCGTCAGTCGCGGTTCCGGTGCGCCCGGTGCCGACATCGCGTCCGGTCAATGCTTCAGATGCGGTGGTAAGCGTTGCCAGCAAAGTATTTAGCTGCCGCAGCGCGCCGATGCGGCTGTTGTAGCTGCTGACCTTAGTTTGCAGTTGGGTAATAGGGCCAGAGCGCTGCGAGAGGATCGCATCGCGAATGAGGCTGAAATCTATGCCGCTGCCGATGCCGCTAAAATTTACTGTTGCCATAGGATTTTATGTGAAATTACGGCTGCCGGAACCTCTACATTCCGGCAACCGCTTTTACATTCAAACCGTTTCGTCCACGATCAAGCCGGATAGCTTGATATTGACGGCGGCTAATTTCAGCGAAACTTCATTCGGTATTTGAATGATGGTTTCGCCGGTAGTTTCGTCGACCAGTTGGACGACGATCCCGCTTGTTTGTTCGCTCGAGCTGAACTTCATGCTGATGTTGCTTTCCGCTAACACAGTCTGGACCTCGGCGAGCCTTTCGCTTTTGACATCCTTTTTCGGGCTGTCATCGGCGGCCTTTTGCTGCGCTCGGGTTTGCCCGGGAGTGGGTTTGACATCGCTGACCTCGATGCCCCGAACGGGTTCAGTTGATTTCACAGAATAAAGATACATATTGCTTCTTCTCCTTTATTCCTTCTCAAAAGCCTTTTGGGCGAAGTCCGGCGAAAGCTTTTCACCGAACTTCGCCGCGAGGCTTAAGAAGAAATCAACCCTGGAACTAGCGTAACAGCGACAGCAGAGCCTGGCTCGACTGATTCGCCTGCGCCAAAGCAGAGACACCAGCCTGCTGCAAGGTCGCCAGACGCGCCATGTTCGAAGCTTCAGCAGCGATGTCCGCATCACGGATAGCTGATTCGGCAGCCTGGAAGTTGGTGATCTGCGCGGTGGCAAGATCGACCGCCTGGCTCAGATTGTTCTGACCGGCGCCGACTTGGCCCTGAACGGCTCCGAGGGTGGTAACCGCCGTTCTGATGGCGGTGATCGCTTCCTTGGCTCCGTCAACGTCCGTGATATCCAGACCGTCAACTGCGAGGGTTTCGGCATCGGCCGCTGCGGCGGAAAGATCGATCAGAACCGAGTTTCCGGTAGCTTCAGCGGAAGCTCCGCCGCCGATGTAGACTTCGAGTTCAGCAACGTACTTGTCGTCGCCATCGTCAACGCCGGCTGCGCTCAAACCGATGTTTCCGGCCTGACGCGTGATTTCCGCAGTGACCTTGTCGAGTTCATCCTGCAGCGTCTGACGATCGCCGGCAAAAGTTCCCGAAGCAGCCTGAGTCGCCAGCGAAGCCGCGCGATCCAGCAAACCGGAAATGGTGTTCAAACCACCATCGATGATCTGCAGGGTCGAAAGGCCGTCGTTAGCATTGCGGACACCCTGTGAAAGGATCGAAACGTCGCTGCGGAAAGAGTTGGCGATCGCCAAACCGGCCGCATCGTCACCGGATCTGTTGATACGCAGACCTGACGAAAGGCGCTGCAGGGTTTTGTTAAGCTTGGCACTGGTGGCGCCCAAGCTGCTCTGTGAAGATGCAGATGAAGTGTTATTTACTAATGAAAAGTTAGACATTGTTGTTTAGTTCCTCCGTGAACTTGGTTGGTTGATGACCTTAAGCGTCCGTGCCTGGTCTGGTTAAAGTGAATGGTTATTTTCAAAGCTGAAACGCGCGGTGCGCTTCAAGTGAACTTATCGGCGGGCTTTCAAAAAACTTTAGTGATTTTTTAAGAAAAAAAGATGCATCGCTAATTATCTGTGTTAAAAGGGGTTAGCGATTCAGAATAACTATATCCACCCGGCGGTTCTGGGCGCGCCCCTCGGCGCTCGAGTTATCAGCTACCGGTTGAAAGCCCCCGTAACCGGCAGCAGAGAGTTTATCGGGAGGAAAGCCGTACTCGATGAATTTTTGCAGCACGGTTGCGGCCCGTGCCGTGGAGAGTTCCCAATTCGAGGAGAAGCGCGAATTCGAGATCGGTGTCGCGTCCGTATGCCCTTCTACACGGATGGGCGTATTTTCGTTCTTTAACGTTTCGGCCAGAGTAGAGATGATGTGGCCGGCTTCGGGACTGATGGAAGCCTCACCGGGGGCAAAAAATCCCGCCTCTGAAATTGAAACTATCAGCCCGCGGGCGGTCTGCTGGACCTTTGCTTTTTGCATCAGGACCGGATCGTTCGTTAAGATTTTTTTCGTGCTGTTTTTGCTCTCATCGGGACTGGTGTTGCCCGGTAAAATTCCGGCGCCGCTGTAATTATGCTCCGCAAAACTGGCGGCGATCTGTTTCGCCCTTTCATGATCGCTGGCGGCATACAGCACGATGAACAGCGCCAAAAGCAGCGTCACCAGGTCGGCATACGAGATCAGCCACCGGTCGCGATGGCGGTCCTCGGTTTCAGCAGCAACTTGGCGTCTGCGAATGGCAGGGCGAATCATCATTTTCTTAAATTAAATTTATTTATTATCGCGCGCGGGGTTTCTTTGAGTCCGAGGGCGAGGATCACCGAGGCGATCTCTTCACGGCGCTTCATAACAACTTCGTGGCGTGAGCGGAGGCGGGTAGCGAGAGGAAAGAGCAGCAGGTTGGCAATGCCGATGCCGTAGATGGTGGCGACAAAAGCCGTCGCGATGCCGGCGCCGAGCGCATCGGGCCGGTCAAGAATGCGAAGCACGCCGATAAGCCCGATGACCGCGCCCAGTATTCCAAAGGTGGGGGCAAACCCGCCGGCGGCGTCCAGCGTCGCGGAATCCTGCAGCCCGTCGCGATCTTCCTGCTCGATCCTTTGGGCAAGCGCCACGCGCACGTCTTCGAGGTTGGTATTGTCGGCAAGTAAAATTAATCCCTGGGCGACCAGGACGTCGTCGCATTTCTCGGCGTAAGTTTCAAATTCCTTAAGCCCGTTTTTCTTTACGTTGCGCGAGAGCCAGGCAAGTTTTGCCAGTTCCATCGGGTGTTCTTCCGCACCGTGATCTTTCAGGCGCAATTTCCAGACCGCGCCAATGGCGCCGAACACCCCGCCCATTCCGCGGCGAATGATCACCGCGCCCAATGTTCCGCCGCCGACGATCATGGCCGCCGTCGGATGCCAGAGAAAACTAAGATTCAAACCTTCGATCCACGCACCGCCGCCTACGGCAGCGATGCCGATCAAAAGCCCGATCCCGATGGTCCAGTCAAAACGTTTCATTTGTCTTTGTTGCGGAGATGCGCCGACAGGTCTTTTAGCGCTGAGTTGTTTGGTTCGCCCACTACCGCTTCCGCCGCCAGGTTGGCCGCTTCTATCTCGGCAAACACTTCAAAGCGATGCACCGAAGTTTCGCGCGGCGCGGTAATTCCGATACGCACGCCATCGCCGCTTACCGAAAGTACCTCGATAAAAACTTCGTTCCCGATCACTATTTTTTCGCCGGCACGGCGTGATAAGACCAGCATTTGTTTAATTTAGCGGCAGCGCTTCCTCCAGTTGGTAATCGCTTTCGGCAAGGATGACCTGGCCGCCGCGTCGTGTTTTTTTATCGACAAAAATAGGCGCGCGCAGGTTGACCGTCGTTTTTTGCCAATCGGAATTAACTTTTACTATCGCCAGGAAAGAAAATTCATCTTCCGTATCGTCGGCGCTCTCGGTTTCGTAACCGGGATAGACCGCGCAAGGGTCGACCACGACAAAACGAATATTTTCGTCATCCAGCGAAGCGAGCCAGCAGAACGGCGCATACTCGTCTGACTCGACCAGCGCCGCGCGTTTTAAACGCGGCAGTCCGATGAGCCCTTCGGCAAATTCGATCACCTGATCATCTTCGTAAGAATGATCTTTTCCATTAATTTTTATTGCGGGCATAGAAATAAAAGCAGTGATTAGTGAATAGTGAATAGTGATTAGTGAAAAGCGGTTGAGTCAACAAACTTTGTAGTTAATCACTCACCGTTCACATCTCACCGTTAGGACAGATAGTCAAAGAGTGAGCGGCGTCCGGCGGCAGCCGTCTGAAGCGTGGCTTCAAGGGTGGACTGTGCGTCGGAAAGTTCAAGCGCCGTTTGTGCGAAATCGGCATCTTCGATCTCACCGGCGCGCGCGTCGATCGAAAGAGAGTCGTTGGTCAGGCGGTCAAGCGCCATTTCCGTGATGTTCATATTAGCGCCCACCACCGCGTGGGCAAGCGATACCTGGTCGGTATAGATCTGCAGGCGCGACATCGTGGCATGCAGCGCAGCTTTGTCCGCCACCGGGTTGCCGGTCCCGCGCAGCGCGGCGGCGGCAGCCGTCAGATCGGCAAAGATCGTAGAGGTAGAATCGGAAAAAACGCTTTCCGCCGTCACACCCACCGGGATGGCATTAGCGCCCGGTTCGATCTGGATATATTGTGACGAAGCCGGTGTTGCGGCCGGGGCCTGCGTCGTGGGATCAAAGGGCGGAACGTTTTGCCGGGTGCCGCCGTACAGATAAGAATCGCCGTATTTGGTATTGGCGACATTTAAGATCCGCGCTTTTAAAGCATCGAGCTCGCTAGCGATAGAATTCTTCGCCGCCTGCGTTGTCGTATCGCTTAGACCCTGTGATACCAGCGAGCGAATTCTTTCCAAAATATTTTCGTAACCCGTCAGCGAATCATCCGCGGCAACTAATTGCTGGTCCACCGCCTGCGCATTTCTTTTGAACCCGTCGATCTCTTTTTGCGAGGTGCGCAAATTCAACACCGCTTCCGCGCCGGCCGGATCGTCCGATGGGCGGTTGATGCGTTTGTTCGTCGCCAGCCGTTCCTGTAAAACGCTAAGCCTGCTTCGCTGCGCGTTTATGCGCGCCATAAAGTCAGAGCGGGTCATTGATTCGGTTACTCGGAAGGGCATAAAGGTTTACCTCAAAAAAGGATCACTGGGGCTAATGAAAGAATGGTCTGCGTCATTTCATCGGCGACCTTTAAGAAACGCGCCGCCGCGTCATAAGCTTTTTGATATTGCAGCAAGTTGATCGCTTCTTCGTCGAGCGACACGCCGCTTACGGCGTCGCGCTGCGCGGAAAGCTGCGAAACTATCGCCGCCTGTGTCATCAAATCGTCTTCAGCCGAACGTACCTGCGTACCGGCGTCCGACAACATCGAGTTAAAGATCGAGCTGAACGAACCCGTTCTTGCGCCGACGGTCGTATTCGGGTCGGTCATCAAATTGGCGATCTCGCCGGCCACCGTTCCCGTTGTTCCGGGGACGATGAGCGGTGATGCGACCACTAACCGCGGGTTTCCCGCTACGATCGCATTAATCGAAATATTTGCAGCATTTACGGTCCCTGTCGCGCTGAAAAAATTGGCCCCGGCATTACCGTCCAGATCGGTTCCGGAAGTGTGCAGGCCATTGACCCTTGCCACCACCTGCGCCGCCAATCCATCGAGCGAATCCATCTGCGCGGTAACCGAATCGATAGCGTCCTGAAATCCGCGGATCGTGCCTTCGTCAAGCTTGACCCCGTCGCCGTCGATCGTGATACTCGCCAAGCCGAGCGGCGGAGTATCGTTGGCGACAAGCTGTTTTGCGGTGTTTCCGATCACTAAAGCTTTGCCTTCGCCGATGGTCAGCGTGACAGTACCGTCGCTGTTTTCCACCGAACGCGCGCCGGTCATTTCCGAGATCTGCGAAACCAGCACGCCGCGCTGATCGCGCAGCGCTGAAGCGTCGCCGCCCGCGGCCTGGGCCACGCTGATCTGCGCGTTGAGGTCGGCCACGCGCTGCGTCATTTCATTTACCTGGTCGACGGTCGAACGGATCTGCCCGTCCGCGCCGCGGCGAATGTCGTCTAATTTTGTGCGTGTCGAATGAAACGCGTTTGCCAGCGCCGTGCCTTGCTGGGTGACGGCGGCGCGCAGCGAAAGTGATTTCGGGTTTGCTTCGAGGTCGCGAAAAGCGCCGAAGAAATTGTTCATCGCGTTCTGCAGCCCGCTGGTTTCCGTGCCCTGCAGCGCGGTTTCCACCGCCGAAAGCGAATCGCGACGCGCGGTCAGACGGCCGCTGATGCCGGTCTCGACCTGCATTCTCGATTCAATGAACTGGTTGCGGAACGACTGTACACCGGCGATTGTCACACCGTTACCGATGGCATACCGTCCGAATTGTGTCGCGTTACCCTCGTTAAATACGGCGCTTTGCCGCGTGTAACCGTGCGTGTTTACGTTAGAGATGTTTTGGCCGGTTACGGAGATGCCGAATTGGTTGGCGAGAAGGGCTCGGCGGCCGATCTCAAAAGCGGAAAAATTTATGCTCATCGGACGTAAGCTCCTTCCGCGTATTTCAGGACGGGCGCGCGATAGGTCGACGGCGGAACACCGCAAACCTGCAGGCAGGCGGATGAAAAAGCCGAACCGCCCAGCGCAAGGCTGGTAGAGCGGCTTGCGACGGCCTGAAAATTTCTGGCCGCTTCGAGTAATTGTTTTGCCGAAATATCGAATTGTTCCCTGATCATTTTATCCAGCGGCGCTTTCTCGGTTTCCGCCGCGCGCATTTCCGAAAATTCCGTCAGCGCAGAGATCATTTCCAGCAGCCGGGCGCGCATTCTCATGAGCTCCGTTTCACCGGTGCGCGAAAGCGATTCGATCGTATCGGGTTCGCCCTGTACCAGCGCCGCGGACAATTGCCCGGCGGCAGACTGCAGGCGGTTGTAAGCCGTTGTCTGGTCGGCCATCAGGGTCGCTACTTTTTTGATCAATTCGTTTTGCATAACCAATTTTACCGGGAGGTTTATTTTTCGTCGTTTAGGATCGCGCCGGCGATGTCTTCCGCCGAGGGGCCGTAATTGCCCGACGCTATTTTTTGTTTAAGTTCGTTCACACGGTCCTGCCTGACGTCAGGCAGCTGCTTTAGCTGGTCGACAAGCTTGCTGAATTCGGCGCTCTTGCCCGAAAGCTCGACCTTGTCTTTTCCCAGCGAAACTTTTAGTTTCTGGCCGGGTACGCTCTGCGCTCCGCCGGTCTTTTCCGCGCGCTCGTTTTGGGCGCGTTTTGCGCTGTGGGCGGCGCCGGCGGCGTCGTTATTGTGCAAGTTGTCTCTATTTACTTTGACCATAATGTTTTTCTCCCGAAAACTGGTATGCCTTTCTACCTATCGGCACTTTTCGGTAATACATTAGACAAATATTTCAGCGGATTCAAAATTTCTCCGTTTTCCCTGATCTCAAAATGCAGATGCGGGCCGGTGGATTTCCCGGTCGAGCCGGAAAGCGCGATCTGCTGGCGCGAAGTCACTGATTCTCCTGCACTTACCAGGATCTTCTGAAGATGCCCGTAACGGGTCTCTTTTCCGTCCGGGTGGCGAATGATGACCAGGTTGCCGTAACCGCCTTTCGGGCCGGCAAATACAATGGTTCCTTCGGCGGCGGCGTCTACCCGCGTGCCTTTGGGAACGGCGATGTCCAGGCCGGTGTGAAACTTAACGATCTTGTCGATCGGGTGAAAGCGGTTGCCAAAACCGGATGAGATCCGTCCGCGAACCGGAAAGTTAAAAGAAACAGGGCCGGAAATTTCCGCCGCAACAGTAGCCGCCGCCGTATTTGAAGAAACAGCGACAGGCGTCGCGTCTATTGCGGCGGCCACATTAACCCGGCGGGCGCGTGTGGCGGCATAAACTTTTTCATTGCGAAACAGCGGGCTGATGGTTGTATCGTTCGCCTGTTCCTTTAACTGGTCTTCGAAAGTGGAAACGACCGCCGCGTCATTCGGATCGCCCGCAAAAGTTTCGCTGGGAAGAGCCGTCATGCGCGTTGATCTGTTGATCAGCGGTGATGTTTTGGTGTTTAATTCCTGCTCCGGCGTAGCCTTGCTACCAATGTCCTTAATGGCGCTCATCATTTTAACCAGACCATTTGGCTTTTTTGATGAAAGGTTCGCCGGATCCAAACCATATTGCCGCATCATCATTTCGGCCAGCCCGATACCGCCCGAATCAGCCATCGTGGTCGCCATCTGCTCACTGAACATCTGCTTGGCCAGCGAAGAACCGCTGTCGCCGCCAAAGAGCGAATCTTCATCATCATTGTTCGAACCGCTCAGCGCCGAAGTAAGCTGCATCAGCAAAATGGCTTCAAATTGCTTGGCCGCCTGCTGCAGGGCTTGCTGCGACTGTGGAGATTGATTCGGCTTCGTCTGGCCAGTTTGATTTGCCGCGATAAGGCTATTTATTTGTTCGAGTGCGTTCATGATTAGTAGTCAGTAGTCAGTAGATCGTAGTTATTAACTATCAATTATCAGTTATCAATTATTTACTGCATCTCCAGATCCGCGTTCATTGCGCCGGCGGATTTGATCGCCTGCAGAATGCTTATGATGTCGCGGGCCGATACGCCCAGCGTACGCAAACCGCGGACGACTTCATCGACCGTCGCGCCGTCGGGCAGCACGACCGATTCCGGGGTCTTTTCTTTTACTTCCACACTGGTGCGCGGCACCACGGCGGTTTCTTTCTGATTTGTCAGCGGCGCGGGCTGATAAACGTCATATTCGGTCCCGACGCGGATCGTCACGCCGCCCTGTGAAATTGCTACCGCGCCGATACGCACTTCACGGCCCATGATGATGGTTCCGGTGCGCTCGTTAATAATTATTTTTGCGATCTTCTCCGGGTTGACCCGCAGATTTTCCATTTCGGCAATAAAGCCGACGCGGTTATCCGTATAAGATGTGGGGAGGCTCACTTCAATATTTCGCCCATCAGCAGCTTTCGAAGTCCCCGCGCCGAATTTTTTGTTGATCGCCGTATTTAATTTTGCAGCGGTGGAAAAATCTTCGTTGCGCAATACCAGTGTCAAATGATTATTGGCTGCCAGCTCCGCGGCGACCACTCTTTCCACATTCGCGCCGTTCGGAACGCGGCCGACGGTCGGATGATTTATCTCGACCGAGTTTCCCGTGTCACCGGCGGATATTCCGCCGATCGAGACCGAACCTTGCGCGACGGCATAAACCTGCCCGTCGATGCCTTTAAGCGACGTCAGTATCAGAGTTCCGCCCTGAAGCGAGCGGGCGTCGCCGATGGAAGAGACAGTGACGTCGATCTTCGAACCCTGGCGGATAAAAGGCGGCAGCGTGGCGGTGACCAGAACGGTCGCCACGTTTTCCGGTTTGAGGCCCGCGGCGGATGTTGAAATACCCATTCTCTCCAAAAGGTTCTGCAGGGTCTGCCGCGCGTAAAGATTTTGCTGAACGCGGTCGCCGGTGCGATTTAAACCGACAACCAGCCCGTAACCGATCAGTTGATTCGACCGCACGCCCTCGATATCCGCCAAATCCTTGACGCGGATAGACATCGGGTCGTCAGCTTTCTGACATTGCACAATGATGGGCAAAACGGCGAAAACGAGTCCGAAAAACATCGCGACTCGTGCCGGAAAGGTAAGATATGATTGCTTGAAGCCCTTATTTATGAAGTGTTTACTCATTTTCTTAAAAGTGTCAGCCGCTTACGGGGGAAACGGCTGACTAGTGGTCATTGACAGTTTAGAAAGGTGATATCTTGTCAAACAACCGGAACAACCATCCGGGTGCATTATCTGCTGATGCAACTCCCTTGCCATTGAAATCGACCCGCAGGTCGCCGATGGCCACGGTGGGGATAGAATTGTCCGCGGCGAGGTCGGTTTTGCGCACGATACCGGTCACCGCCATCTGTTCGGTCTCTTTATTTACGCGCACCAGCTTGAGCGCCTGAATGCGCAGATCGCCATTCGGCAGTACCTCGACCACGCGGGCGGTGATGCGCGCTTTAACATTTGATTTGCGCTGGGTGTTGCCGCTGCCTTCGAATTTACGCTTGCCTAAACCTTCCGCGACGGAACCCGCGGTTGCCGCGCCGCCTACCGGCAAAGCGCCGATCAGCGTTGATAGCCCGCCGAGCGTTCCCGAATCGCGTTTGCGATCAGCACCTGAAGAAACGGTTGCCGTAGAGGTTTCCACCACATCGACAAAAACTAAATCGCCCACGCGCCCGGCTTTAAAATCGGCCAGGAGGCTGCCGCCCACGGCGTCCGGGGTAAAGAGCGAGCCGTTCGCCGGTTTCTGCGCGAGGGGCGCTTCTACTACCGGCGCGTCCTCGATGGTTACGACGGCCAGCGCCGGCTGCTTACTTTTTTTCTTCTTGGGTTTTTTATCCTGGGCGGCAACACTAAAAGCGCCTGAGGTGATCAGAAGAATGAGTGACAAAATGACTAACACTTTATTTTTCATATGTTTAAAAATTTAATTTGACCAGGCCTTCGGCTTCGACCCGGGCTTGAAGGATTATCCCTGACTGGGTGTTTTTGACCGCGATGCGGTCTCCGATGCGCCCCGATGCGCGCGCTTCGCCGGTCACGGAAATTTGGGTATTTCCGGAACGCACGATGATGCTGACCGTATCGCCGGTTTTAATGACCGTATCGGCAGCCACGGCGTCGGTTGTGAGCGGGGTTGATTCCGCCACGTTTTTGAGAAGCTTCATCCCGGCGATCTCGGCCGGGGTGCGAAAGTAACTCGAAAGCGCTTTTTCCAGCCGGACCTTTTCAATGTGCACATCAGCCGCGGCCAGTTTTGTCCCGGCAGCGCCGCTGTGATTTAAAACTAAAACGTCCGCCGAGGCTTCGATCTCTATATTTACGGCCGCGCGCCGGAGCACCCTGCCGTCAACCCGCAGTTCGAGCGAGATCACCGAAGGTGCGAGAAAATTTGTAATGCCGGAAAAGTTAACGACGCGGATCTCGACATTGCCGGTCGGAAGCTCGAGCGAATCGGGAAGCTGGAGTTTGGTAATTCGCGCGGAAACCTTTTCGGCTTCGAGCCGGGGCAGAATAGCTTTCTCCACCGCTTCACGAAGCATATTTTGCGAGACGGACTGCGCCGCGCGTTTTACTAATACTTTTTCCGGTATGTCTAAAGAGAGCTCGTTTTCGTTAAATCCGGCGGCGGCCAGCGCAAGCAAGATATTGACCCGCCCGATCTCCCGCATCGCACCGACTCTCGGCGAAAAGCCAAGTGAAACTTGTCGTGCGCGTGCGGCAGACGCGAGGGCCGCGCTGGTCCCACCACCGGATATTTCGGCGATATCGCCGAGAGCAATCTGATCTGCAGTAATTGTCGTTTCCGCCGGAATGCGGACCAAAAGTTTGCCTTGCGCAAAAACATTCGCACAAAAACAAACACCAACCACCGCAGAGAAAATGAACACGAAAATAGACGATCTGAAAAAGGAATGAAACAGAATGTCAATTAAATTTTTCATTTTCTCTGCGATACTGAGGCCGTGCTAGGAAACGGCCTGGTTGATGGTGCCGAGCATACGATCGGCGGTGGAAATTACTTTCGAATTGGTTTCGTAGACGCGCTGGGCTGAGATCATATTGACCAGCTCTTCCACCACGTTGACGTTCGAACCTTCGACATAACCCTGGTTGACGCGCCCGATGCCGTCCGCATCAGGTGAACCGACGGTCGCCTGTCCGGAAGCGCCGGTCTCTTTGAATAAATTGCGGCCCATTGCTTCGAGTCCGGCCGGATTGGCAAAGATCGCAAGCTGTATCTGGCCGACATTAGATGCCGCGGCCTGGCCCGGCTGGGTTATCGACACTGTGCCGTCGGTGCCGACGGTAAGTCCCGTGGCTTCGGTCGGGATCGTGATCGCCGGTTCGAGCGTTTCGCCGGTCGCGGTCACGACCTGTCCCTGCGCGTTCAAATGAAAAGAACCCGCGCGGGTATAGGCGAGATCGCCGTTTGCCTGGCGCACCTGGAAAAAGCCGCTGCCTTCGATCACCATATCAAGCGGATTTTCCGTCTGCTTGAAATCGCCCTGCGTAAAGATCTTTTCGCTGGCGATAGAGCGCGACCCAAGGCCGATCTGCAATCCCACGGGCAAATTGGTCGAAGCATTGGCCGCTCCGCCTGCCGCCCGCATGTTCTGGTAAAGCAGATCCTGAAATTCCAGCCGTGTGCGTTTAAAGCCCACGGTCGAGGCGTTGGCCAAATTGTTGGCGATGTTGTCTACGTTTTGCTGCTGCACCTGCATACCGGTGGCAGCGGTTAGTAATGCTCTGCTTGGCATATACTTGTCCTCCTATTTTGCTATCTCGCTTGAGATCTTGCGGCCGATGTCGTTCATCAGCAGCGATACGGATTTCTGCAGCGATTCGAACTCGCGGTTGTTATTTATCATGGCGACCATTTCCGAGATGGAGTTGACGTTCGAACCTTCGAGCGCTCCCTGCATCACCCGCGAATTTACATTTGCTTGCGGAACTTCGGTGCCGGTCATCATAAAAAGTGTTCCGCCTGCTTTTTGCAGCGCGGCGGCGGGGTTATTAAAATGCACCATTTTCAATTTATCGATCGGCGTTTTGCCGGCGCTGATGGTGCCGTCGTCGCCGATGGAAATTTCGCCTTTGTTGTCGGGAATGGTTACGGGTCCGCGCTCGCCTACGACGAGGTCGCCGCTGTTCGTTACCAGCTGCCCGTCCTTATTGAGCGTCAGATTTCCCGCGCGGGTAAAGCGCACACCCTGCGGCGTCTGCACCTGCAGGAAAGCAGTCGCCGTCGATCGCTACATCCAGCGCGCGACCGGTTTGCTGAATCGAGCCGGTGGAAAAATCGATCCCGCCATTGGCCGTCACGCCGCCGACCAGCGATTGCTTGTTGCCGTCGTCCTTTTTTCCCGGCTTCCGCCGAAGAGTAAAGCAGGCGCTCGGCCTTAAAGCCCGTGGTCGAAGCATTGGCGATGTTATTAGACTGCGTGTCCAGCGTGTGCTGGCGCGCGCGCATTCCCAAAAAAGCGTTGTAGAGTCCGTAGTTCATATGTTTAGCTGTGCGCTGACATGGCTGAGAAATTGGCCCGGGCCAGGCTGCGGTTAAGATTGATGATAAGTTCCACTTCGCCGGGCATCATCCCGAGCGTGGCGGCGATGCCTTCGGCGCATTGCCCGCGCGAAGCGAGTTTTAGCACGTGATGGCGGCGCTCGGTCATATTCCATTTGAGCGGCTGTTCCGGGGTCAACACGGTGTCGTCGATGACCTCGTCCTTGTTAAGTTTCGGCTGGCGCAGGCGCGATTCGAGCCATGCGATGCGGCGCGATTGGTCGGCGGTTTTCTTTTTGTAACCTTCCACGGTTTCATGCAGGCCGCCGGCTGAGTGGTCCAGCTCATCGATCTGGCGCTCGGTAAATTCGAGCAGGCCGCGGCAGATGCGGTACTGCCGGTAGCTGACCACGGCTGCGAATAATCCCGTCAGGGAGATCAGGGTTGCCGCTATGGCGATCGTCAATTCCAAATTCATTCCGGTGCTCATTTCAATGTTCATTGGGTCACCTCCTGCGGGGTTACAGCCACCGGCAGCGCGTGTGAGATCAGCGTTTCCGTGCTTTCGCAATTCGCGCTGAGCTTGCTGATGCGCACGCCGTAATAGCCGTCAACCACCACCACTTCGCCCTGGGCGAAAGGCGCGTTATTGACCAGCAGGTCAACCGGTTCATCGACATTTCTGTCCAGTTCGATCATCGAACCGACGCCGAAATTCGCCACCTCGCGCAGCGGTATCTGCGTCGAGCCGAATCTGACCGTGACGTTCATTTCCACGTCCAGTAAGCGGTTAATATTTTTGGTGTTTTCGTTTTCCATAGCTTTAGTGTTTTGCGGCTTTAGTGTTTTACCGGCAACTTGCCTATAACTTGTCGGATATTTGAGATTCGGTTTTCCTGGTGACCTGCACCACCATGCGGCTGTCAAAGGAAGCGACGCTGCCGGCAAATTTTGTCAGGCCGCCGATCTTTACATTTACCGGCATATCGACACGGTGATTGGTTTTGATCACATCGCCGACCATCAAAGCTGCCAGGTCCGAGATCGCCGCCGGTGTTTCCGCCAGCTCGGCGGTAACGGGCAGGCGCACGGCCGACAGATTTTTAAGGTGCGAGAGAGTAGCCGTGTGGTTCGGCGCATGTTCGGCCGCGGCATATGACGAGCGCGTAAATTTATCGATGACCGGTTCGAGAAGTCCGACCGGCAGGCAAAAACTCATCGTGCCGCGCACATCGCCGACCTGTATCTGGTAAGAGACGATCACGACAGTTTCATTCGGCGCCACGATCTGCAGCATCTGCGGGCGCGTTTCGCGGCCCACGATCTTGGCCTTGATCTTGCTGATCGGTTCCCAGGCGGCGCTGTAGCTTTCGATCACGGTGCTCATAAAAGCTTCCAGGATCTTGAGTTCCAGATCGGTGGCGACTTTCTGGCCGCCCTGTTTTTCCGCCCCGTTTCCGCCCAGCATGCGGTCGATGATCGGGAAAGCGATGGTCGGGCTCAGATCGATGGCGAAAACCCCGCCTTCGGGCTCGAACGCGACAGTAAACAGCGTGGTCGGTTCCGGCAGGCTCCGCATAAATTCGCTGTAAGGACTCTGATCGACCGAGATCAGATTTACCTCGGCCATTGAATGCAGGTGCAGCGGCAAACTGGAAGACAGGCTCTGCGCAAAAAGATCGTGCAGCATATAGAGCCCGCGGATCTGTTCTTTCGACCAGCGGTCGGGGCGGCGGAAGTTGTAGGACACGATGCGGTTTTTCTTTTCGCGCTCCGCGCCGAGCCGCGCCGCTTTCCGGCAGCAGGGCGTCCATTTCTTCACTGGTCAGTAAATTATCCTGTTCGTTCATGGTCATTTTGCGAGTTTTGCGCGCAGGCGGATGATGGCTTGCGTGCGTAATTGAGAAACGCGCGATTCGGAAACACCCAGGACCTCGCCGATCTCTTTCATATTCAATTCTTCCAGGTAGTAGAGCGCTATCACCTGATGTTCTTTTTCCGGCAGGTTGTCGATAGCCTGCGCCAAAAGCTTGCGATGCTCCGATTCCTCGAGCTCTTCCAGCGGGGAGATCGTGTGGTCGGACAAAAGCTCGGAAAGGCTGAGGCCCGTGGAATTATCCGGTTCATCTAAATTAGCGATGGTCAGATCGCGCATCTCGCGCATCGAATCGCGCAGCTCTGAAAGCGGGATCTGCATTTGCGCGGCCACTTCTTCTTCAGTCGCGCTTTCGCCTTTGGTGTTTTCCACGGCGGTAAAAGCTTCCTGGATATCGCGCGCGCGGCGGCGGGTATTGCGTGACGCCCAATCGAGCGAGCGAAGATTATCGAGGATCGCCCCGCGGACGCGCATTTCAGCAAAGGTCGTAAAAGCAACACCGCGTGAAGCGTCAAAACGCTCGACGGCGTCGATCAATCCCACCACGCCGGCGCCGTAAAGATCGTCGCGCTCGACCGAAGGCGGCAGCTTGGCGGCCATCCGGTCGGCGATATATTTGACCTTCGGCAGGTGCTGGGTGATCAGGACATCGCGTTCCTCGGGCGACACCGCCAGGTAGGCGGCGTGTCCGGATTTTCGGTATATGTTTGTAGCAGGCGAAGCAAACATGTTAGTGAATGAAAAAGTGAAACAAAAAGTAAAGTTAGTTAGCGGTCAAAGCGGTCCAGAAAGAGGCGGACGGCGCATAGTTGTTGTTGGCCAGTGAGGGCGAAGAAGCTTGCTGGCAGAATTGTTTGGCGATCAGGCGGGTGGCGCGGCTGGCGGGGGCCTGGGGGGCGTAGTGTACTACGGGGATCTGTTCGCGCACGGCTTCCTGAACGCGGGCGTCCAGCGGCACCATGCCGAGAAAGTCGAGATTGCGTCCGAGAAAATTACGCACGGCGGAATCAAGCTGCATAAAAACTTTGTTGGCTTCGGCCAGCGTGACCACGCTGTTCACCAAAACCGAAATATTTTTCTGCGGTGAATATTTCAGGATGACCTTAATGGTCGCATAAGCGTCCACTACCGAGGTCGGCTCCGGCGTGGCGATGACCACCACTTCGCCGGCTGAAGCCAGCACGTCGATAACGTTGCCGCCTATTCCCGCGGCGGTGTCGATGATCATAAAATCGCGTTCATTTTCCATCACCCGCAGTCTTCTGCCGATATCGGTGCGGCCGGCGAGGGAAAAATTTGCCAGCTCTTCGATACCGCTGCCGCCGGGAACGAGATGAACGTTTTCCGTAAGCTCGAGCGTGATATCTTCCAGTTCCTTGAGGCCCGAAACGACGTGGCCGAGGTGAAATTTCGGCGAAAGCCCGCAGAGCAGATCGGCGTTGGCCAGCCCGTAATCGGCGTCGAGCAGCAAAACTTTTTTGCCTAAGGCCCCGAGTTCCAACGCCAGGTTGACCGCAAAATTCGATTTGCCCACGCCGCCCTTACCGGCGGTGATGGCGATGCTGCGTGTTTTGCGTTGAGGTGTCATTGTCGTGTTGGCCATTGTGATCGGAACCCTGTTTGAAGAAATTAGTCGTAGGGTTGAAGCCTGGTCTCTCATTTGAATATTCATTTCTCTGTCGTGTGTTTTTAATTATTTGGGAAGATACGGGAAACGAGATTTCTCAAGGTTGCTTCCTGCAGGTCTTCTGGAACGCGCTGTCCCATGCAAAAGTAAGCCAGCGGCAGAGCGCTCTCGGAAAGAACTTCCAGCAGTGCTCCGGGCCGTTCGGTTTCGTCGAATTTGGTCACCGCCAGGTAGGACGGGCCGTACATTTTGAATTTTCTGATCGCTGAAGCGGCGTCGACCGGGTGCGTCGTGGCCTGAATGACCAGGCATTTCTTGATGTCTTCATTGTGGCGCAGATACTCCGCCAGGTTATATTGGTCGGCCAGATCATGCGGGCTTTTACCGGTTGAATCGATCAGCACGGTCGCGTCCTGCGGCAGGCGGCGCAGCAGCGCATCGAGTTCCAGCACGGAACGGACGGTGTGGCAGCCGGCGCCGATGATCTCGGCATAGGTTTTTAACTGTTCGACCGCGCCGATGCGATAGGTGTCTAAGGCAACGAGTTCGACACGGCGGTTTTGCTGCAGCGCGACGCGCGCGGCGAGCTTGGCAATGGTGGTTGTTTTACCCACACCGGTCGGGCCTACGAAAGCAAGGATGCGGTCGCCTTCCGGCTGGAGCGGATCGGGGGCAAATGTCAGGCGTGAAGACAGCGCGCTGCTTAAGGCAAGCCTCGCAATGTCTTCATCGTTTGAAACACTGCCGCGGAGTTCGGGGATGATCTCGAGGACAATATTTTTAGCGAGGTCTGCCGGCACGCCAAGCGTGGCCAGTTCGACATAGGCTTCGTGATAGGGCGATTCGTAGCTGCCGCCCAGCAGTTCATAATCCTGGTCGCGCTGGTATTCGGCGGCGTTGGTACGGTAGGCGATCTTGCCGAGGGCGAATTTTACTTCGCGGAGTTCGGCGCGTAAGAATTCCAGTTCGCGGGAGTCGACGGTGTTGCCGGCTTGCGCCGGTGTGAAAGCCGTTTCGGTTTCCACTGCTGTAACAGGCGCTTTAACCGCCGCTTTTACTGTCGGCGTAACTGCGGCCTTAACCGTTTCTTTTTTGGCATCTTTTTTGGAATGCACCACTACCGGGGCTTCGGTCGAAATTTCAGCCGCTTCAAAGTGCGACGGGCGATTGGCAAAGATCGATTCGAGCGTGTAAGCAGGCTCGCCTCGTTCGTAATGCTCCGCCGTGATATCTCTGGCGGCGAGGATCTCCAACAGGTCGTCGTCATCTTTTTCGTTTACCGGCATCGCGGGCGCATCGTCGAGCAGCAGGATGCTGGGCGCGGCGGCCGATCTGGAATTTGTTCTGGAGCTGGAAATAGTTTTGGGGGATGAAGAGTTTAATTCAGCCTTTTGTGAGACTGATACTGCAGACGTGCCCGGAGCAGCTGCGGCGCTGATCTCGATCTCGGTCGATTTGCCCAGGCCTAAGAAACCGCCTTTGCGTACCTGTTTCGTTTCCAGCACAAAAGCATCCTGTCCCAGATCCTGTTTGATCTGTTCGAGTGCTTCTCTGGTGGTGGCTGCTCTGTATTTTTTGACCTGCATCATAATTTAATTCCTAAAAGTTTTGTGTTTTAGTTGACCGTTCCCATCGAAACCAATCTGACGCTTGGAGCGACTTCGCCGTGGGCGATCACTACCAGTTCAGGCAAGAACCGTTCCGTTAGCTTTCGCAGGTGCGGGCGCACCATCGAAGAGCACAAAACAATGGGCTGCGACATCACTGCCGCGCGGCAGGCGGTCTCTATTTTCTCAAGCAGCGAACGGCCGAATTCCGGCTCGATAGGCTGTTGATTGCTGCCTCCGAAGAGCCCCAGGCGTTCGGCGATCTGCGCTTCCAGTGTCGGATCGAGCGTCAGAACCGAGAGTTCGTTATTCTCATTTGCCAGCCCCGAAGAGATGGTCCGGGCCAGCGAAGCGCGGGCCGCTTCTGTCAAGGCGTTGACATCGCGCGTCACGACCGCGACATCGGTAATTGCTTCCAGAATGGTCGCCAGGTCGCGGATGGGAACACGCTCGCGCAGCAGGTTCTGCAGCACGCGCTGCGTCTCGCCGAGCGAGAGAACTTTCGGCGTGGCTTCTTCGACCGTCTTCGGATGAGTTTCGGCCAGCGCGTCGAGCAGGGCGCGGGTTTCCTGGCGGCCCAGCAGTTCGTGCGCGTAAGTTTTAATGGTTTCAGCCAGATGCGTGCAGACGACCGTGGTCGCATCGACCACCGTGTAACCGGCGGCGACGGCGCGGTCGCGGTCTTCGCTGCGGCGTATCCAGACGGCGGGCATTCCAAACGTCGGATCGACGGTTTCGATGCCGGGAATTTTCTCGCGCACCACACCCGGATCGATCGCCAGGTAGCCGTCGGGAAATACCTCTCCCTTGGCGATGCGTTCGCCTTTTAAGAGCAAGGCATACTCCCTCGGGGCTAGCTGTAGATTATCCGTAACATGAACGGATGGAACAATTATGCCCAATTCTATGGCCGCCTGGCGGCGTATTTCGCGAATGCGGTTTAAGAAGGAATCGCCGGCGCTGACCAGGCCCACCAGCCCGTAACCGACCTCGAGCGCGAGCGCGTCGACCTTGAGCAGGCTCTCGATCTTTTCCGGCGCTTTCTGCAGTTCGAGATGTTTTTGCTCGGCATCATATTCGTCCGCGGTCGCCTGGTTTTGCTTGGCGCGCTGCATCGAAAGATAACCGACAACGCTGACCCCTGCGGCCAGCGCCAAAAATGCAAAGTGCGGCATTCCCGGTAAAATTCCCAGAAAAGCCAGCACTCCCGCGGCGATAAAAAGCGGCTTTGGATTGCCTAAAAGCTGTCCGCTGGTTTCTTTACCGATGCTCGCTTCGGTGGCTGAGCGCGTGGTGATAATGGCCGCCGCGACCGAGATAAAAAGCGAAGGCACCGCTGCCGCCACGCCGTCGCCGATGGTCAGTGTTGAATAGGTTTTGATGGCCTCGGAGATGTTCAGCCCGTGCTGGAAAACGCCGATGGCAAAACCGGCGCCGATATTTACGATCACGATGATGATCGAAGCCACCGCGTCCCGCTGGGTAAAGCGGATCGCGCCGTCCATTGAACCGTGAAATTCCGCTCCCTGGCTGATGTCTTTGCGCCGCTGCTGAGCTTCTTTTTCGTCGATCATCCCGGCGGCCAGATCGGCGTCAACGGCCATCTGTTTTCCGGGCATGGCGTCCAAGGTAAACCTTGCGGTTACTTCACTTGAACGCACCGCGCCGTGGTTGACCACGAGAAATTGAATGGCCAGAAGGATGAGAAAAATAACAATACCGACGACGTAATTTCCGCCGATCACAAATTCACCAAAAGACTTGATCACCGCGCCGGCGGCCGATTCACCCATGTTGCCGTGCGTCAATATCAGGCGCGAGGTCGCCACGTTGAGCGCCAGCCGGAATAAAGTCGTCAGCAGCAGCAGGTTAGGAAAGGACGAGAACTTTACCGGCTGCAGTATATACATCGAAACCATCAGCACCAGGACCGATATCATCAGGTTGAAACTGATGAGAATGTCCAGCATAAAAGGCGGGAGCGGCACCAATAGAACCAGCAGGATAATAACTGCCGCGATCGGGACCGTCAGGTGCGAATAATTGTTGGCTTGATTTAAAAGCCGGTTGGTAGGTGAATTTGTCATAAGGTTGTGCGAATAGCCCAAAAGATAAGTGACGCTTTCTTGACAGAAAACGGCCATTCCACAGCTCTTAGTGCAAACCTGATGCCAAGCCGGAGCGCCGAATTCACTCGGCACGAACGCGAAGCGTTTCGAGATGTCCCGTCTCAGACATCGCTTGCGGGATAATAGAAGTTATCTTTTCGAATGCTAACGCATTCGCTGCAGACTAAAGTCCGCGCTCCGTAAAAAAAAGGCCCGCGCTTTCGCACGAGCCCTCAATCAACTTACTTACTTGTCTTTTACAGACTCTTCTCAGCAGAGACGGTTTGTTCCACCGTCACCTTTGGAGTCAGTTCCGTTTTATGAGCAGGCCTATTCACAGCGATATGCGGAGCGATGATCAGGGCCACAATGCTCATAAGCTTGATCAAAATATTCATCGACGGGCCCGAGGTATCCTTGAACGGGTCGCCGACCGTGTCGCCGGTCACGCTCGCCTTGTGGGCGTCGCTTCCTTTGTATTCCATCTTGCCGTTGATCTCTACGCCCGCTTCAAAAGATTTCTTGGCGTTGTCCCAGGCTCCGCCGGCATTGTTTTGAAACATCCCCAGCAGCACGCCGGAAACGGTAACTCCCGCCAGCAAACCGCCGAGAACTTCGGGCCCAAAAATGAACCCCACCAGCACCGGCGTGGTCAGCGCGATCGCGCCCGGAAGCATCATCTCTCTCAGAGACGCCTTGGTAGAAATGGCGACGCATTTATCGTATTCCGGTTTCGCCTTGTATTCCATGATGCCGGGAATTTCCTTGAACTGCCGTCTCACTTCCTGGACCATCGCCATGGCCGCGCGGCCTACCGCCGCGATCGCCAGCGAGGAAAAGATGAAAGGGATCATTCCGCCGACGAACAGCCCGGCCAGAACATCCGCTTTATAGATATCGATCGAGCTGATTCCCGCCAGCCCGACGAATGCGGCAAACAATGCCAGCGCCGTCAGCGCCGCCGAAGCAATGGCAAAACCTTTACCCGTCGCGGCGGTGGTGTTTCCGACGGCGTCTAAAATATCGGTCCTTGCCCTGACCTCTTTCGGCAGCCCGCTCATCTCGGCAATACCGCCGGCGTTGTCGGCGATCGGCCCAAAAGCGTCAATTGCCAGCTGCATAGCGGTCGTTGCCATCATGCCCGCGGCCGCAATCGCGACCCCGTATAACCCTGCAAAATAATGAGATAGGTAAATTCCCGAAGCCAGGATAAGGGTCGGCACCAGGGTAGATTCCATCCCGACGGAAAGACCGCCGATGATATTTGTCGCCGCCCCGGTATCGGATTGCCGAACGATAGACATTACCGGGCGCTTGCCCATCGCCGTGTAAAATTCGGTGACCACGCTCATCAAAGCGCCGACGATCGATCCGATCAGGATCGCCATGAACACTCCCGTATTGGTGAACTTATGTCCCCTTAGCGTCATTTCCGCCGGCAGCATCCACATCACGATAAAGTAACAGGCAATGGTCGTGATTATGACCGACGTCCAGTTGCCGATATTGAGCGCCCTTTGAACGTTGCCTTTATCGTCTGAAATTCTGACCAGCGAGCAGCCGATGATCGAAAAAATAATTCCCAGGCCCGCGATCAGCATCGGCAGCAGCATCGGCGAAAGGCCGTTAAATTTATCCACCGCCACGATCTCGCGCCCGAGCACCATCGTGGCCAGAATCGTCGCCACATAAGAACCGAAAAGATCGGCCCCCATACCGGCCACGTCGCCCACGTTATCGCCAACGTTGTCCGCGATGGTCGCGGGATTTCTGACATCGTCTTCCGGAATTCCGGCCTCGACTTTACCGACCAGGTCCGCCCCGACGTCAGCCGCCTTGGTATAAATACCGCCGCCGACCCTGGCAAAAAGAGCGATCGATTCGGCGCCCAGAGAAAAGCCCGCCAAAACTTCGATGGCTTTTTCCATCGCCGGGCCGTTGGCCGTTCCGCCGGTGCTGACAACGTAAATATTGTAAAAAAGGATAAAGAGCGAACCGATACCCAAAACCGCCAGCCCCGCAACGCCTAGCCCCATCACCGATCCGCCGGTGAAAGCCACGTTTAATGCGCTTTTCAGACTGGTCCTGGCGGCCTGCGTTGTTCTGACATTTGCTTTGGTCGCAATATTCATCCCGAAGTATCCGGCCGTCGCGCTAAATACCGCGCCGATAATGAATGAAAGCGCAATGACCGGGGAAGAAGTTTCGACCAGCGTTCCCGACCACGCCAGAATGGCTGCGGCGATGACCGCAAAAATACCCAAAATTTTCCATTCCGCTTTTAAAAACGCCATGGCGCCTTCGGCGATATAACCCGCCAGCTCAACCATGTTTTCGTCACCGGCAGCTTGTTTTCTGACCCATGAAGACTTAAACGCCATGACAATTAATCCCAGGATCCCTAACGCAGGGATAAGATAAAGAATTGTAGATTCCATTAAAAAACCACCCTATTTTGATAACAAATTATTGATGTGAATATACCTGTCCGGTGTCAACAGTACATAGGCCTGACAGGGCAAAAGGGTAATTATTGCCGATTTACCCCCCATTTATCAAACACAGGGGTTGTTTCTTTGCTTTTCGTGAGGATTATCAGGTTTATTCCGGCTTTGTCTCTAAAGTGGCGTTGCACATAAAGTCATAACTCTAAATTTATAAAGTTAGCTGGATTAAAGATCGACGTTAACCTGGGAGCGCAGGCATCCTGCCTGCTTGGGTCGCGAAGCGATCTAAAAAGTCTTTGATTTACGCCAGTTAGCGCGAGTAATCGCGCTTGCAGGCAGGATGCCTGCGCTCCCAGGTTTAGCCCATTTTATTTTTTTACTTGTTAAATACTTAACACCGCCAATAAAATTAAGCTTTTTTCTGACTTTATGTGCAACGCCATCTAAAGTCATAAATTGCGTCCGGCTTCGGCAGGTAACGGTTCAGGGTCTAAATCGGCGGCCATTTCGCGGGTGTTCACCTGTTCCAGTGAGCACAAGTGAACACCCTGTTCCAAAAATGTTCCAGAAATGTCGTAAAATTCACAAATCCGCAAACTAAATTAAAAAAGAACATTGAGATCGGGAAATTCAGCTGCCTGCCGCTCTTTCCCATCTCGGGCCACCTGAAAGCATAGCTCAGCCGGGAAATTTAGTCGTCAAAGGTTTAATTTTATTCGCGTTATTTGGTGTATTTTGTTGAATGCCCACTTGATATAACGAATTCGCGGCTTTGCCGCAGTGATGTGCGGTAAGCCTACGGCTTACCGGCAGGCTTTGATCATTTTTTGGCCGGAGGCTCAGCCTCCGGTATTTCTAAGGAGCGACTCCCGGAAAGGCAAAGCCTTTCCGCACAGCGGAAGAGAGAACCACCCCGTCACGCGAAGCGCGTGCCACCCCTCCCTGGTAAGGAGGGGAGCTTTGTTCCGCACACCACGGCGGCAAAGCCGCAAAACCTCAATCACAATAATCAGCCGTCTCATTTCTTATCCGCCGGGTGAGTGAAATTCCCCTTGACCCGGGCGCCCGGTATGTTATAGCCTGACCCAAACGGGAGCCTGACTAACTCTTAATTCGAATTTCCTGAATTCATCAGTCGATTTGAATCTTCCAGCCACCCATAAACCAGAGTTGACCGTTACACAGGAGGCCCCCATGGCTGATCTTTTTCAAACGACTAATTTGAAAAAATATGATAACAATCGGGTCGTGTCGGTAGCCCGCGCGTAAGCAAGGGCGCCCTTCCTGACGGTCGGGCTACTGACACGAGCACCGGCATTGTTACTGATTAAAAACTTGTCCATTAAAGGAGTGAGCCATGCGCAAATTGATCCATATTGTTCTTTGTTTTCTAATGCTTTCCACCTCTTCCGCAAACGCATTTCTCGAAGACATTTGCCAGTCGCGAAAAGGTCAGGGAATAAGTTACTGTATCCAGCCGAAATGCCCTCCGAAATTTAGCGTGAACCGCGCCTGCCCGGCGCAATTGGCGGAGTTTGCCAGCATAATGCCGGGGCGCAGTATGATCCACGCCGATTCTACCTACTTTATCGCCCAGGCCCTGGGTTACCGCGCTGACGTCGCCTACTGGATCGCGGCCTATGATGAGGTGACGGACTATGGCCAGTACAAGCCCATCGATCAATGCGGCGTCGAAGCCTCGGCGCAAAACTCGGGCCGCAGCTACATTTCCGCGGAATTTAACGGATTCGTGCGGACCAACGCGAATACGGACGGCCCTCTCGATCACTACGTGGTCTCTTACTCGCCTAACGGGCAGGGAACGGACGTTCATGGCGCGGGCGGCGTGTCGTCGCTGTACCCGCTCCACTACCCGCAGCCGGGCTATCCTGTCCGTATCGACGATACTTATCAGAAAACGCTCGCTAACGCCCGCCAGTGGGCAATGCTGCCCGGACGCGAGCCCGGCCTTCTCTGCACAGTCGGCCTCACGTCATCGGACGGCACCAGCTGCCTGACCGGGACTATTCAAGGCACTGTGCCGGTAATCATGAAGAGCACAAAGGGCATTCCGCTGAGTGTGCCGGCGGGAAGGAAAGTTCTCAACTACGACACAACCACCAAGACGACCGTCTATTACGAGGAACTCGGTTCATATCTAAACGACAAACAAATGACGATCGGCACGCTGTGGAAAGACCCGGTGCCGGTCCCCGTCCCGGTGCAGATCGCGCGTATGGGGCTCTGGCTGCACATGCTGCAGGACACCTCGTCGCACTCGACCTACTGCGGCGACGACGCCCCGGCGCCTCCGGGCGGTTCCGACCCGGGAACGTATATGTTCACCGACCCCACTAACGTTAATACGTTCAATGTGTCGTTTGGCAGCTCGTGCGCGTCGAGCCCACACCTCGCGGGCCATGTCCAGGAAACCGGCACGGGTGAGAATTCACTGCCGCTGCGTGACTATGTGGCGCTCAACAATACCGTTGACGAGCTGATCAATTTCGGTAACGAAGTGGCCTTGAAACACCCAGGCTGGATCGTCAACCCGGCGCTGCTTCCGCCGAATGTCATCGGCGGGAAGAGCGCGATGGGCCTGAGCGCCGCCGATCTGAAAACGGAGCTGGTCGGCAGGATCGTGCAGGGCACGGCTTACAGCAGCGCCGAAGTCTACCAGTCAGGAGTGGTTACGCGGCCGCTGCAGGTAAAAGTTCCGCTCGAGCGCCTCCAGGCGATGAACCGCGCGCTGGGTGATTATTCCGCGGCCCTGGGCAGAGGGTGGAATCGTTCAAAGGCGTTTGTTCCGTTCGAACCGATGCCGGGTAATTCCTTTGACGCGAAGGGTACGTCTGCCTGCTGGCGGCGTTGACCCGACAAGTGTCAGTAGCCCAACCGTAAGGGAGGTCGCGTTTCAGGCTATAGAAGCGCCCAAGCTTCAAGCGCGGGCTACTGACACGTTCGCATGACCGGCCGTATCTTTTCTCACGAATTCCGATTTGTAAAGATGATAAACTTGGCAAAACTTACGAGGTAAATTAAAGATATGCACAAGAAACCGCAGGAAGTAGCCAAGTATGTGTTGAACCGCGAATGGGAATCGATGGACGACGCCGAAAAAAAGGTTTTGGAAGAGTTCGTGGCGCGCATACCCATCAGTCACGATTCATCGGCCCATGATCTGGAAAGGCGTACCTTTGGTGAAAAGATCGCGGACCGGGTGGCGACGTTCGGCGGCTCGTGGACATTTATCATTATATTTTTCATCATCCTGTTTTTGTGGGTGATCCTAAATACGATCATCCTCGTCGCAAAACCTTTCGATGCGTACCCGTTCATCTTTCTCAACCTGGTGCTCTCTATGCTGGCCGCAGTGCAGGCGCCGATCATTATGATGTCGCAAAACCGCCAGGCGGCAAAAGACCGGATGAGCGCCGAGCACGATTATGAAGTGAACCTCCGCGCGGAACTCGAGATCATCGGGTTAAACCACAAGCTCGATGAACTGCGCGACATCAAATGGATCGAACTGCTTGAGATCCAGCAGAAACAGATAGCGCTGCTGGAAAAACTTGTGATGAAAAACTCGTGATCCAAAAAGCTCCCCTCCTTACAAAGGAGGGGTGGCGCGCTCCAGCGCGACGGGGTGGTTCTTTTTCGGACGCGGTGAGACTTCATTGCGGGCAGGATGCCCCCGCGCTAGATAGTAATTAGACACTTTCTGCCGGCGTCATATTTTTTCGCTCACCGCGCAGCTTGATGGCGGCGGCAATTATCAGGTAGACCGACAGGCCGACCAGGGCGAGGGAAGTGATCGCATTGATAAACTTCATATCAAAGCCCTGCATCGTGCGGAAATTGCCGATCGCCAGGCCCATCAGCGCCCAGAGCGTGATCACCAGCACAAAAAACATCGGAATCAGCGTAAAAGCGATGCGCTGCCGCGCGTGGTAGAGCCAGGCTGAGATAGAAAGCAGCGTCAGCCCCGCCAGCAGCTGGTTCGAAGCGCCGAACAATGTCCAAAATTCCAGGTAGGCGCCCTTGGGCGCAGTGAAAACCAGAAAGAACGGCAGCAGCACTGTTGTCACCGTGCCGACCAGCGCGCCCAGGCGTCCTTTTAATCCGAAAAGTTCCTGGACGATATAGCGCCCCAGCCGCATGCAGACATCCAGCGTGTCAAAAACAAAGGTGGAAAAGGCCATCGCGCCAAAGGTGATCGCAAAAGGCAGGTTTTGTTTTCCGATAATCAAGGTCAGAAAATTACCGATCCCGTTGCCGTACACTTTTCCGGCCAGGTAACCCTTTTACCGCATCCGAAGTAACGATCATTATCGTGACCAGCGCGATAAAGGCGACAAAGCCTTCGGCCAGCATCGCGCCGTAGCCGACCGGCCGCGTATGGCTTTCCTTATCGATCTGTTTCGAGGTCGTGCCCGAACACACCAGCCCGTGAAATCCCGAGCACGCGCCGCAGGCGATCGTCACGAAAAGAAAGGGGAACATCTGGCCGGTCATTCCGCCGATGTCAAAAGATTTAAATGCCGGCTGTACGATCTCATACCCGCCAAAGAAAATTCCCAGCACGCCCACCGCGATCGCCGAGTAAAGCACAAAACCGCCGAGGTATCCGCGCGGCTGCAGCAGCGCCCACACCGGCACCACCGATGCGACACAGCAATAGACCAGGATCAATATCGACCACGTCATCTGGTTTAACACCAGTACGGTCGAAAAGTGTGTTCCCAGGTATGAAAGCGCAAAAGTGGCGGGCACAAAAATTATCGTCGTCAGCCAGAGCGGCGGTTTTAGATATCTTTCCACCAAACCCAGAATTAACGACAGGCCCAGGTACATCACGCTGGCGATGGCGACGGCGCCGCCGGGATTAAAACGCGTTTCGCCCAGCAGCGATTCATCACCCGAAACAAAAGTGCCGGCGGTGATGTCGGTAAAAGCGACGATCACATAGATCAGCGCGATCCAGATAAAGGCCATCATCGCCCGGCCTGCGCCGCGCCCGAGCTGCTCGCGGGTGATCTCGGCAATGGATGTCGCCCCGTGGCGAACTGAAGATGCGAGGCTGGAAAAATCATGCACCGCGCCGATCAGCACCACGCCCAGCGCGATCCATATCAAACAGGGCAGCCAGCCAAAGCTCTGGCAGGCGATGATCGGCCCGGCGATCGGACCGGCGGCGGCGATGGCGGAAAAATGCTGCCCGAAAAGATAAAAAGGCTTGGTCGGAACGTAGTCCAGCCCGTCGTTTACAAGATGGGCCGGCGTCGTGTGGTCGTCGTCGAGTTTAAATTGCCTGGCGACCCACCGGCCGTATATGAAATATCCAAAGACAAGCCAGGACAGAAAAATGACAGCTAAAAGCGCTAATTGCATACCGCTCCTCTAGTTAAAAAAAATTTTCAGGCAGGAAAGAAAAACGAGAATTATTAACGCAGATTTCGCAGAGTCTATCAAGTCTGGCGAGTCTATCGAGTTTATTGGGTCTATTGAGTTTATTGAGTCTATTGAGTTTGTTGAGTCTAGCGGGTCACCAAGGGGATGACTCACCAGACTCTACAGACTCTACAGACTCTACAGACTCGCCAGACCCGATTTCCATTCTCATTTCCAGCATGAGCGATTTGAAACCTGCCTTTTCGTAGGCTTTTATCGCCGACTGATTTTCGCTGAAAACTTCCAGCCTGATCTCGGCGAGTCCTCGCTGCTTCGCCCAATTTAACAGCGCATCGAGGATCGTTTGATTCACGCCTTTTCCGCGATGTTCCGGCTTTACATACATAAATCCAAGATAGGCATAACGGTCGTGTTTCAAATAGTCTACCGCTTCTTTTTCCAGCACGTATCCCGAAGCTATCAACTCGCCTTCGAGCTCCGCGACAAACACTGCCGCCTGCGGCGACTGGACCAATTTCGCCAGATCGTAATAATGTATTTCGCCTTCTTTCAGGCAAGGGTTCAGCGGTCGTTCGGCGGTAACTATGCCCTGCTCAAATTCGAGCAAAGTTTCAAGTTCTTCGATTTTTGCTTGTCTAACGATCAAAATATTTCTCACTATTCCCCGACGGGTTCTTCGCCTTCTTGTCAGTAGCGCTTGCGTGAGCAAGTGCGTAAAAACACGCATCTGCTGACGCAGACGCTACTGACAGGAAGTGAACGTCCTGCCAGTGGCGGCGCTGCTACTTTATTGTATCGGCTCTTTCTCGCCGCCGATCGGTTTAAATGGCATAAAATTCATCTCAAACCACGCGCTGATAACGGAAAAGAATTCGCGGAACCGCCAGTATCTTTCTTCCAGATATTTGAAACGGTCGGCATTTATTCCAATGCTCTCGACGCCCATATTACTGCAGAGATATAAAGCGCGCGGCTGGTGAAATTTCTGCGTTACCAGGATGGCTCGTTTTACTTCAAAAATTTCCCTGGCGCGGTAACAGGTGTCATAGGTTCGCCGCCCGGCAAAATCCATCACGATATCGCTCTCCGGCACGCCCAGTAAGACCGCGGTGTCTTTCATCACGGTCGGTTCGTCATAACCGCGCACGGGGTTGTCGCCGCTCATCAGGAGTTTTTTTACCTTGCCCGCTTTATAGAGACCCGCGGCGGTTGCCACCCGGTCGCGCAGCACCGGCGAAGGCTCGCCATTGGCCCACACCGAAGCGCCAAAAACGATCGCAATACGCGGCGGGTCCTCGACTGGAATTTCGTCTATCGACTTATACAGCCGGCCGCCGGTATATGAACCGACATAGAGATGAATGGCGAAAAGGGACGCCGTCCCGAGAAAGGCCAAAATAGCCAGGATAAGAAGAATTCGACGCAGCCGCTTCAGATAAAACCTTCTGCGGAAATTTCCGCAGGAAGATAATGCTACCGAACCGGTTTAAAGGCAAGCCTCTTGTCAGTAGCGTCTGCATCAGCAGATGCGTTTTTACGCACTTGCTCACGCAAGCGCTACTGACAGGAAGTTTTTCTGTTTCTTGAGGTTCATTTCAAAGAATTTTACCCAGGTCTTTCCGCTGTCGCCGGAAAACTCGCCCACTTCACTCCACATGCCGTCGGCGATCTTGATGGTGTATTTGATCTTTCCGCCCGGGGTATCAAATCCCCACTCGAATGTGTCGGGCGAAAGAATTTTTATTACCTGGTCGCCGCCCGTCGACCCGTTGGCGAGATAGGTGCGAAAGCGGTAGATATTTTGTTTGGTATCGTAGGAGATAACCGCCAGCGTTTCATGAATAGTTTTTCCTTCGGGCGATTTGAATTTGCCTTCGACCAGTAAAGCCAACCCGTCTATCTTTCGCTGGACGATTTCCGTGCCCGAAAAAGTGCCTTTTGTTTTTCCCTGCAGCGTCCAACCCGAACCTTCCCACACGCCCGCCATGTTGTCCAGCTTTTTCATCTCAGCGCGCTGCTGGTCCGCGCCAAGATCCGGTTGCTGAGCCAAGCCCATGAAGGCTGCCGCAAAAATAATGATCGATAAAAATATGGTTTTTCTCATAATTAACTCGATCTTCGCAGAAAGAAATTGGAAAGTCTTGTAGATTTGCGACACTGACTTTTAACTTTTAACTGTCAACTATTCACTATTTTTCATGGGTAATAGTTAATAATTGATAGTTAAAAGTTAATAGTTACACCAGATCGCCGTGCTCGATCTTTCCGACATTTTCGGCAAATGAACCGGGAGAGCGGCCCGTTAAGGAAACAAATTCGTGGGTAAGATGTGATTGATCGGTAAAGCCCGTTTCGGCCGCGCGGTCCGCCCAATTCATTTCCGCGTTTTCCACCAGGCTGACGGCGGCGGCACGAATACGCCGCGCGCGGATAAATTGTTTGGGCGTTAGTCCCGCGGCTTTTCTAAATTGCCTTTCAAGCTGGCGCGTACTTAAGTTGACCGCCGCCGCCAGCTCGGCGACCTTTATTTCGCCGCTGGAATCTTCGATAAGCCGGACGGCGCGGGCGATCCTTTCATCGATCAATTCACTGGAAATACCGAGCGCGGCCATGGCACTCTCGAATGTTTTTATCGCCTCGCCGAAACCCGCGCAGCTTCTGAGTTTTTCGATCAGGCCGGCGGTAAGATAAACCGTTTTGTCATCGACCAGTCCGTCAGCGACGTGGGCCGGATCGCCGCGCAATATTTTTTCGCAGGCGGCGGGCGCCAGCCTCATTCCCCAGTAAAAATTTCCCGGCTGAACTTCCGTGCTGAATTTTTCGAGGCGAAGTGAATTGAACACCAGCCCATCGTAACCGTATTTTTTGTTGCAAAAATAAAAAAGTGAGATACAGCCGTCGGGAAATATTTCGTGCGGCAAAGGGCCGGGAGCGTCGCCGCTCACGCGAAATTCCCAGAACGACCAGGCAAGATGAGCGATCTCACGGGCAGGCGCCGCTTCACGATAAAAGAGATAGTTTGCGTTCATATCGGTAGCGCCGGTGTGAGCCGGTGCGTAAGGCTGCCTGCAGCCTTTGCGGGCAGAGATGCCTGCGCTCCTATCAGCTTTCCCTGATCACGATATTCCGCCGCGCCAATTCCGCCACGAACTTATCCGCCCGAATAGCCTTTTCCTGCGGTGTCGCGCCGCGCATCAGCACATCGCCCTTGCGCCGCCATTTGCGCGATGATCGAAGCGGGAAAAGCGGTGGTGCGCATCATTGCGCTTAAGCCCGTGGCCGTGTCGAGTTTGTCGACAATGTCATAACGCAGCCGCTGCGCCCGGCCGTCTTTTATCCCCACAAATTCCAACCTGACCAGCACATAGTCCGGCCCGTCGGCGGGCAGATTTTTTTGCAGTAATTCGCCAAAGAGACGGCGCGGTTTTACGCTCAAGCCATCGACGTCTATCCCATCGCTTTTGCACAATCCGAGGTCGATCATCGTCTTAAATTTTTCGCAGTGCCCGGCGTAGCGGATGGTTTTGTAATCCAGTTCCCGAATCTTGCCGAGGAAAGTATCCGGCAGTGTCGAAGTGCCGCCCGATGTTTGAAAAGCTTCGAGCGGCGGAAAACCGTCAAATTCGAGACTTTCTATCTCGGTCATCGATTCGACCTGGGCGATCTTTCCCTCGCGGATAACACGCGCGACTTCGATGTATTCATTGATCAAGCCTTCGACGGAAAACACGAGCTGATAATTTAGCGGGGGGCGGGGGTCTTGCGGCAGCCCGCCGACGCGGATGTGGATCTCCTCGACGCTGTCAAAACGCGCGGCGCCGTGCATCGCCAAAACCGAAACCATTCCCGGCGCCAGCCCGCAATCGGGAACGATGTTGATCCCGGCGGCTTTGGCTTCTTCGTCCATCGCGAGCTGCTCATCAACGACATAATTATTTCCGCCCAGATCGCAAAAATTCGTTTTCGTTTCAATCGCCGCCCGTGAAAGCCCCGCGTTATACCAATAGTTAACGCAGGAGATCGCCGCATCGTGCCCGAGCATCAGCGACACCACGTCAGAGTAATTTGCCGCGTCCAGGTGACGGGGAGTGATCTTGGCGCCGCCAATAGTGGCGATCGTTTCGGAGACCATTTCGGCCTTTTTAACGTCAAAGTCGGCCACCGTAACGCTTTCGACCTCCGGAGAATTGTGGACCAGATCATAAACCGCGCCGTGTCCCATTCGCCCGGCGCCTAAAACGAGGATTTTCATAATTTATTTGAATGAATAATCTAAATAATTCCCGCGCAAAAAACAAAACGCAAAGGTCGAATGCCTGCGCGCTTTTGGTGATAGTTCGGGCTTTGCCTGGCTTTGCACAAATGAAATAGACGATTATTTTCGAAATGAGGTCAGTACCGGGAACGTAGTGACCGGCTAATGATACAAACTGAACTGTTAAAGTTTTATGCCGGAAGCCGGTCACTACGTTCCCGGTACTGACCCGTTACTTTTTGACTTTTCAAGCAATATTTACGGGCAATGCCGCTTTAGGTAACCCAAGCAAAAACGCGAGAGCCGAATGGCCCCCGCGTCCTTGTTTTACTTTATTAGAAAGAAAGTATCTCTACTATCAGTAGTTTAGACACCCTTTTTATCGTTTTGGTTTCACCTGTTTCTTAAAAAAAAGAAATTTTTAGCGAAAAAGATCTATTTAGTCTTTTTGGTGAAAATCATTTCGACCGATTCGCTGCCGCGCGGCGATTCCGTGCTGCGTTTTACTTTCAGCGAACCGTCGGCCTGCAGTTCCCAGGTTTCCGTGCTCTTGATGTCGCCCATCTGGGTTGCGCGCGCAGTGCTCAGGTTCAGTTTGCCGCCGTCGATCTTAGCGGTGCTCTTGAGCGTCGCCGTGCCGCCGCCGGGGCCGGGAACTTCCGTGGAAGTTTCCTTGCCGTCCAGCATATAGGTCATTGTCTGGTCGCCCATACCGCCGCCCATGCCGCGTCCGCCACCGCCTCCCGTTCCGCCGCCCGGAGGAGGTCCGCCGCCTGCCGGCGGGGCGGCGCGCTTGACCGAGTTCGTAACTTTAAGGTCCTTATCCGTCTGCGCGACCGTCATGGTCATACTTTCCACGTTCTTCATTCTTTCGCTGAGCGTGCTTTTGCCCTTGTCCAGTGACCATTCACCGGAAAAATCCGTCGTTTTCTGAGCAAAAACCGCCACTCCCGCCAGGCAAAACACTGCCAATAAAAATACCAGTCGTTTCATTAAATCTCCTTTAAAATGGAAAAAGTTCCTATGAGTTAGACGCATAGGAACTCTTTTTAGTTACAAAAGTCAGTAAAAATCTTAACGGCTACTTTTTCTCTCTTATTTGGGTCAAAATCTCCAAAGTGATGGCTATCGCAGCCGCGACGACCAGATACGCCAGACCCATATTTGTTACGCCGAGCAAATAACCGGCCAGCGGAAAGACAAAGAATCCCAGCAGAACAAAATCTGCCGTCATGCTCGCAAGTTTCAATAGGGCCATACCTGAAGGCATTTTCTTCTCCGGGTTTAAATTACTGTTTCTGTAACCGTAGAATCGATAAATTCTTATGCCGACCAACAGCCAGACTCCGAAACGCATCCAGTTGGTCGGGCCAAGCTCCGTCATCAAATAGGTGCACAGCAACAGGCCCATTACCGGTATTACCGAAAGCTTTTTAAATACTGATAAGACGACGATCGTAATGCAGAGCAGGATAAAGACAAGCATCGGTATTTTATGCGTGACGCCCATCATCATATCGTCCGCGCCCGGTTCAAGTCTGAAAAAGTTTTGGATCCCCTCCGGGTAGAAATAAGCAATCAGCGCGAAGACGCCTAACAGCAGTGCGGGAATGATATATTCACCGTTAATATAGGGAACATACCGGCCTTCGCGTCCGAATTCCTTATCTTTGAACAAGACGCCCGCGCAGACCACGACAAAAGCAAATAAAGTTCCGATACTGGCCAGATCAGTTACTTCCGTCAGATTCATGAATAACGCCGGAATTGCGACCACTATACCCGTGATGATGGTCGCGAACCAGGGTGTGCGGAATTTCGGGTGGATCGATGAAAATATCTTCGGCAGCAGCCCGTCCCGGCTCATCGCCATCCATAAGCGGGGCTGTCCGATCTGGAATACCAGAAAAACAGTTGCCAGCGCTATTACCGCGCTTATGGCAATGATTCCTGCGACCCACGGAAGATTGCTGTTGGGTAGGGTAAAGACGAATGCCAGAGGATCGCCGACATTGAGTTGGGTGTAACTGACCATTCCGGTCAGAACCAGTGCCAATGCACAGTAGAGAATGGTACAAATTACCAGCGAGGCGATCATTGCTTTTGGCAGATCCCTCCGCGGATCTTTACACTCTTCAGCGGTGGTTGAAAGTGCATCGAAACCGATATAGGCAAAGAATACGGCGGAAACGCCTTTTAGCACTCCGGTTACGCCGTTCGGAGCAAAAGGCGACCAGTTTTTCGGATCAACGTAAAACGCTCCGAGAAAGATAACGAGCAGAATGATGCCGATCTTTAGAATGGTCATTCCGTTGCCGGCCCACTTAGACTCGCGAATCCCGATAAACACCAGCGCGGTGATGACCAGCGTGATCATAAGCGCGGGCAGGTCAGCTATTACCGGCAGCCCGGCGATATGCGGCGCGGATGTCCATGCAGTATAAGAGTCGATCTGGCTGCAGGTGATCGCGGCACCGGCATCGTTGCAGGCCGTGGTTAAAGCTTCTAAAGATTTATTGTCGGCCATCGCTGCCTGGACCGCCTCATAACCGCGACTGGCAGTGAGATAATCCATCGTGAAATGTGCCGGTATCTTGAGGCCATAACCGTTCAGCAAGCCGGTAAAATAATCGCTCCATGAGATCGCAACGGCGATGTTGCCTATCGCGTATTCAACGATCAGATCCCAACCGATTATCCAGGCAATGAGTTCACCCAGTGAAGCGTAGGAATAGGTATAAGCCGAACCGGCAACCGGTATCCGCGAGGCGAATTCCGCGTAGCAAAGAGCCGAAAACCCGCAAGCTAACGCTGTCAGTACAAACAATAGGACAACTGCCGGGCCGCCGTTAAAGGACGCTTTGCCGACCATCGCGAAAATGCCAGCGCCGACGATGGCGGCGATACCCATCAAGGTCAGGTCGAAAACACCCAGTGTTCTGCGCAATTGTCCGGGTTGATCGTGATCGGCCAAACCAGAAGCGGCGTCAGCTTGAATTTGTTCAATCGATTTTTTACGAAAAAGGTTGCCAATATTCATATATGTTTAATGTTCTAACGAAAAAGCTTGCGTCTAAAAGTTTGGAGGTTTGAAGGCGAGTTTTGCACGAAATCCCCCTCCAGCGCAACATAAAATCCCTTTTTTTCAGAAATTCATTGAAAAAACGAATTCATTAGTCTTTTTTATTATCAAAATTGAACCAGTAAACGCGTTTGTTCACATCCTGCCCCGATCAGAACAAACTGCTTTTGGTGTTAAATCCTAATGAAGATCCGTCCGTTATATAAAAACCTGGATACCAGCTTTGTAGATCTCTCCGCTTTACTACGCTATTTACGGCAGAGAGGTTTTGTGGGGCTGGTGCGCGTCGATATAGAAAACTACCGCGCCGAAATAAACTTCGAAGAATCGCACAAGGTGCGGATGCGCGAGTTTGTAAACGGCACCGGGCGTCCCGCGGACGGCGGCGGCGCGCTGCAGCGCCTGCTGGCCCGCGCGCGCATGGCGGGCGGCTCGATCTATGTTTACGAAACGGTCAAAGCGCTTGCGCCCATCGAGGATGAGATCGAACTGGATAATATCCTCGATCTGGATCAAAAATTAGCGCTTGACGAAAAGGCCCAAAAGCCCCAAAAAGTTGAAGCCAAACCGGCACCGCCCAAGATCCCCAAACCGGCGGAGAAGATATTTTCATCACCTGTAGGCAAAAATGGAAATGGCCATGCCGCCAATGGCAGCAGCAACGGCGCTCATTTCCCCCCGGCTTCCCCAACTTCCGGCGCTAACGGACAAAACGATAACGCTTCGCAGCAGTCAACTTATGACATCTTTCCGATGTACAGCCACCCGGTCGAACTCGCTGAAGAAAAACCGCAAGAAAAACACGAAGAAAAAGTTTCTTATCTTTCCGCGCCTGATTGGGAAGAGTTGACGTCGGTCACCGCGACCCTGCTGGCCAGCGTGGACGATGTCTTAAAAGCCGCCAAGCTGGGTTTTCCTGATGCCTTTAACAAAGCCCGCGCCGAGGTTTCAAACGAATTTCCGTTCCTTCATCCGGAGCAGGGAATTTTTCTCTATGTAGAAGGCCGGGTAATGCTGAAACAAGAAGTAGAGCCTCATCTCCTGGTATCAGGCATTTGCGAATGCCTGCGCCGCATTCTTAACAAGCTCATTGCCAACCCCAAATTCTTCACTCATTACCGGCACATCACACAGCAAATAGTGATGCTCATTCGCCATCGCCAGCCTCAATTTGATAAATTCGGGTATACTCAAAAACTCGAGAAGATCATTAAATTTTAGAGGCTTAATATGGAATGGAAAACTTTTTTCACGGCATTTGGCGTGCTTTTTCTGGCTGAGCTCGGCGATAAAACCCAACTTGCGGTCATTACCATGACGGCGGATACCAAATCTCCGCTGGCCGTCTTTCTCGGGGCCTCGGCCAGCGCTGGTCCTGGTCTCGCTTTTAGGTGTAGTTTTTGGCGCTGTGCTGGGACAGTACATCCCCACCGAGTGGCTGCAAAGGATAGTCGCCGTCGCCTTTATCGTGATCGGCATTCTGATGCTGCTGAAAGTGTTATGAAGGAGCGCCGAATTTATTCGGCTCTTTTGCAGACTAAAGTCTGCGCTCCTTACTTTTTAACCAGATCGCCTTCCATCGGGTAACCGGCATTTTTCCAGCCATCGGTTCCACCCAGCAAAGCCGCCGCATTTTTCAAACCTTTTTCATTCGCGATAAGCACCGCCCGGGCGCTTGTGTGTTCGGCCGGTCAGGAACAATAGAAGATAAGCTTTTTATCTTTCGGCAGCTCGGCGATGTGTTTGTCGGTTTCACCGGCGGGAATGTTGATCGCACCTTTTATATGTTCGCCTTTATAGGCCGAGTCGGGACGGGTGTCGATAAAAAGGGCATTGCCGCCGTCATACGCCGCCTTGGCATCTTTCAAAGAGATCCTCTGCGCATCGTCCTCCGCATGGGGCGCCGCCGGTGAAGCCTTGGTATTTTTCGCCTGGTTCGCCGTTTGATTCGTCGTCTGAGTTGAAGCCTGCTGGCAAGCGGTCACCAGCCCTAAAATAAAAAGAGTAAAAATTGCAAGATAACGCATTTTCGGTTCTCCTAAGATCTTCTTTAACTATTTTCCACCGTCGGCTGGCCATTTGCAATAGGCGTGGGATATTTGCCCGACCAGCACGCTACGCAGGAACCGTTCGGATCAAGCCCGATGGCTTCGAGCATTCCATCCATCGAAAGGTACCCGAGCGAGTCCGCTTCGATAAAACGGCACACTTCGTCGACCGACATTTGCGCGGCGATCAGGTCCGCTTTGCGCGGCGTATCGACGCCGTAGTAACACGGCGAAACCGTCGGCGGGCAGCTGATCCGCATATGCACTTCTTTCGCCCCGGCTTCGCGCACCATCTGTACGATCTTTTTCGAAGTGGTGCCCCGGACGATCGAATCATCTACCAGGATCACCCGGCGGTCTTTTATTAAGTCTTTGATAGGATTAAGCTTAAGCCTGACGCCGAAGGAGCGGATAGATTGGGTGGGTTCGATGAACGTTCGCCCGACATAATGATTTCTGATGATCGCCTGGCGAAAATTTATGCCCGATTGCGCGGCATAGCCGATCGCCGCGGCCACGCCCGAATCCGGGCACCGGCACGACCAGGTCGGCGTCACAAGGCTGTTCGATAGCGAGCTGCTTTCCCATCTTGTGGCGCGATTCATTGACCGACCTGCCGAAGATGGTCGAATCGGGCCGCGAGAAATAAACGTGCTCAAAAGTGCAGACGGAAAGCTGTTTCTTTTCAAACGGAAAAAACGAGTGAAGCCCGTCACGGTCGATCACCAGCATCTCACCGGCCTCGACCTCGCGAATGTATTCCGCGTCGATCAGGTCGAACGCGCAGGTTTCCGACGCCACGCACCACGCGCCGTTAAGTTTTCCAAAAACCAGCGGGCGAAAACCGCGCGGGTCGCGCACGGCGATCAGCGCTTCCGGCGTCAGAAAAAGAAGCGAGAAAGCACCCTCGGTATTCTTCAACACTTTTTGGATCGCTTCGATAGCGTTTGCCGCCGGTGTGCGGGCGATGTCGTGCAGAATGGTTTCCGTATCGGATGTGGATGAAAATATCGCGCCGGCTTGTTCGAGCTCCGCCCGGCGTTTTTGCGCAAAGGGCAAATTGCCGTTATGACAGATGGCGATCTTTCCGTGCTGGCAGGTGACGGAAAACGGCTGGACTTCCTTGATGGTATTTTTCCCGGCGGTGGAATAACGCGTGTGGCCGATCGCGCTTGAGCCAAAAAGTTTTTTCAGCTCCGGCTCAACCAAAACATCAGCCACCAGGCCCGACGAGCGGAATTGATAAAGCTCTTCGCCGTCTGAGGAAACGATGCCGCAGGCTTCCTGCCCGCGATGCTGCACCGCAAAAAGCCCGAATTGCGCCAGCGTCGAGGCTTCCGCGTGTCCGAAACACGCCAAAGATCCCGCACTCTTCGTGAAATTTATCTAATGCAATATCCACTTATATCTATTTTGCCACAGTTAGACGAAACTATTAACTATGCACTATTGACAGCTTTGCCTATAAAGTCACAGATACGCCACTAATTACACAAATAACACGAATAATAATTTTTTAATTCGTGTTATTTGTGTAATTAGCGGCTAATAAAGAACCGTTTGAACTTTTACAATTCAGTGAGAAAACGGAATTAAAAGCTAATCGCGGCTTTCAGATCTTCCGGCGTATTCAAATTCAAAAAGAAATTTTCCGCGCCGGGCAAATGATCTGTTTCCTCAAACGTAACCACGCGCGTTCTTACCTTTTCAAAAACCGTACGCAGGGGCGGTAATTTTTCGCATTCCGACAACAAACTTTCGACAGCTTTTAAACAAGGCGCAGCCCGGTAAAAAGCACAGAGCGGCTGGACTCTGCCGTCTGGCTGAAGGGGCACGATTGCATCGAACGCTTTGTCGATCAGTTCCGGGATCATTCGCGCCAAAAATTTCAGTAAGTCGACCGGTACCAACGGATAGTCGCAAGCCAGCACAAAGATCCATTCGGTTTTTGCTTTACTCAACGCCGCGTGCAGCCCGCTGTAAGCGCCGCGGTCTTTAATTTGGTCGTAAATTACCGGGATGTTTTTTGGCAGGCCTTCGTTAGCAGATGCATCTCGAACGTTGCGCGTTCGTTGCGGGCAGGGATGCCCGCGCTCCATAGCGGCGAATTGATTTTCGTCGCGCGCAATAAAGTAAATTTCTTTTGGCGAGAGTGCCGCGCTGGTTGTGTTCGCGGCTCTTTCGGCGAGCGTTATACCTTCGATTTGAAGCAGCGCTTTATCAAGACCTGGAAGGCCCAGGCGGCTCGACTTTCCGCCGATAAGAATAAAAGCTTCCAACTCTGTCAAGACGCCCATTACGTAGAAACCGCTTCCGCATGATCATAGGCAAAATCTCCGGCGATCTCATCCGTCGGCTGAATGGAAATGACCGTGCATTTGGAAGTCGGGGTAAAACTTTTTGCGGCAAAACTTCCCACCGGGATAAGCGGATTGGCTTCGGGAAAATATGTGGCGGCGCAATTTCGCGGAATCGGATACGGAACGGCAATAAAGCGCGGCGCGTGCCGTTCACCGTCACCAAAGTGGCTGGTCAGATCTACCACTTGCCCTTTTTCCAGGCCCAGCTCGCTCATATCTTTCGGGTTAAGCAATATCACGCGCCGCTCGCCGTGAATACCGCGGTAACGGTCGCTCAAATCGTAAATAGTGGTATTAAACTGGTTATGGGCGCGGATCGTGGTCATCAAAAGGCGGCCCTTCGCGAGCTCAATTTTCTCCATTGAATGAGATTTAAACTCCGCCTTTCCCGACTCGGTATGAAATTCCCGTTTCCGCGGCAGATTGGGCAGATAGAAACCGCCTTTTTTCCTGATGCGCTCGTTGTAGTTTTCACAGCCGAAAACCACGCGCGAAATCGAGTCGCGGATATTATCGTAGTTCGCCGCCATCGCTTCCCAATCAACGGTCGTGTCATCGCCTAACACCGCCTTGGCCATCTGCGCCACTATCCACGGTTCGCTGCGCAAACCTTTCGACGCCGGTTTCAGAATACCTTTTGACATCTGCACCTGCAGCATCGTGCTTTCGGTCGAAACGAACTGTTCGCCTTCGGCCTGCATATCTATCTCCGAACGCCCGAGACAGGGAAGCACCAGCGACTGTTCACCGTGAGTGAGTGCCGTGCGGTTGAACTTGGTCAGAACCTGCACGGTCAATTTACATTTTTGTAAGCCTTTGGCCACGAGATCTGTATCAGGCGTGGCGCTTAAGAAATTTCCGCCCATCGCGATAAAGACCTTCGCGCGGCCGTCATTCATCGCGCCTATCGCTTCGACCGTATGAAACCCGTCTTTCTCCGGCGTCTTAAAATCAAATTCCTGCTCCAGATTGGCGCGGAATTTATCGTTCATCTTTTCCCAGATGCCCATCGTGCGGTCGCCCTGCACATTTGAATGCCCGCGCACGGGGCACAGGCCCGCGCCTTCTTTGCCGATCTGCCCGCGCAGAAAATGCAGATTGGCTATGTCCTGGATGGTGGCTACCGCGTGCTTGTGCTGAGTAATGCCCATTGCCCAGCAGGTGATCACTCGCTCGGCCTCCATGAACATCTGCGCGGCTTTTTCTATCTGCGCGCGTTCCAGCCCGCTTTCGGTCAGGATGTCGTCCCACGAAACGGCATCGAGAGAGGCGATAAATTCTTCATAACCGGTAGTGTATTCCGAGATGAATTCGTGATCGAAAACCGTGCCGGGTTTTTCTCTTTCACGCTCCAGCATCGTTTTCATCATTCCTTTTAGCACGGCCATGTCGCCGCCGATACGCAGCGGCAGGTGAAGGTCGGCAAACTTGGTCGGAATATTTCCCAGCACATCTACCGGAAACCCGAGCGGGTTTTCATAATGCTGCGGATTCGGATTTACAAAATTCATCAGCCCCGCTTCGGGCAGCGGGTTGATCGCGATCATCTTTGCGCCGGCGTATTTGGCATCCTGCAGCGAAGACATCATCCGCGGCGCATTCGTGCCCGGGTTTTGCCCGATCACGATCACCAGGCCGGTCTTCTTAAAATCTTCCAGCCCGATGGTCGCCTTACCCAATCCGATCGATTCAGTTAAGCCCACGCTGGAAGATTCGTGGCACATATTCGAACAGTCCGGCATATTGTTGGTGCCGAATTGCCGGACAAAAAGCTGGTAGAGAAAAGCGGCCTCGTTCGAAGTCCTGCCCGAAGTGTAAAAGATCGCCTCGTCCGGCGAATCAAGCGCGTTTAATTCTTCCGCGATCAATTTAAAAGCGTCTTCCCACGAGATCTCTTCGTAATGAGAGGAGCCTGTGCGCAGCACCACCGGGTGCGTCAGCCGTCCCTGCGCGTTTAGCCAATGGTCCGTTTGTTCAGAGAGTTCCTGGATGCTGTGGCTGCGAAAAAACTCCGGGCCGATCCGCGCGGTCATTCCTTCATCCGCCAGTGCTTTCGCGCCGCTTTCGCAAAATTCCGCGATAGTGCGATGGCCTTCCGGGTCGCTCCACGCGCATGATTGACAGTCGATGCCGTTCTTTTGATTTAGCTTGAGCAGCGTCCGAGTGCCGCGCAAAAATCCCATCTTGCCATAGGCATTGGCCATCGTTTCCCAGATAGCCTTCATCCCCGCCGCGATCCTTAGCGGCTTGGTAACGCGCAGGTTTTCCAGTTTTTCCGGCGCCCGGCCATTGGCGCCTTTAGCGGCGTTTTCAGTCATACTATTCTTTCCCCGCCGGTGTAAATATTGAACCGGTTGTCACGAACAAAACCCACCAGTGTCATATCAAACTCCTTCGCCAACTCGACCGCCAGACTCGAAGGCGCGCCGACCGCGGCCAGCACCGGAATTCCCGCCATCAACGCTTTTTGCACCAATTCAAAACTTGCCCGCCCGCTGACCAGCAGTATCTTATTTTTTAGCGGCATTTCGCCAGCCAAAAACTTTGCGCCGATCACCTTATCCAGCGCGTTGTGCCGGCCGACGTCTTCGCGCACGATCTCAAGGTTTCCTGAAATATCAAAAAGCGCCGAGGCGTGCAGGCCGCCGGTTTGCTCAAAGACATTTTGCGAAGCACGCAAAATTTCGGGAAGCTTATTTATCAGCTGCGGGTCGAATTTAAAGCCATTTGCATCGATTTTCTGCGCGCCGGTATGCAATGCCTCGATCGAGCTTTTGCCGCAAACGCCGCAGCTCGAGGTAGTATAAAAATTTCGTTCCAGCCGCTTAAGGTCGATATCGATATCTTCCTTTAGCTCGACCACTATCGTGTTCTGAATATTTTTATCTTTATCGCGCAAGCCGCAATGGCGAATTTGCGTGATCTGTTCCGGCGTTTTCAAAATGCCTTCGGTAAAGAGAAAACCGGCGGCCAGCTCCGTGTCATCGCCGGGCGTCCGCATTGTGATAGAAATAGCTTTGTGTGTTTTGTCAGGAAAGCCAAGCCGTATCTCCAGCGGCTCTTCCACCGCGAGCGTGTCGGCTTCGGTCGCGGTACGCCCGTCAGCGTGCATCTTGCCGATCAAAGCTTCCGTCACACCGGGATTTTTTTTCGCGCTGATCATAAAAATGATTTTAACTTATTGTGACTAACTGTTAATCGTTCACTATTAACTATCATTATTAGCCACTAATTACACAAATAACACGAATAAGAATCTTTAATTCGTGTTATTCGTGACATTAGTGGCGGATATCCGCAATTTTACAGGCACAGTCAAACTTATTCGATAAATATCTCATCGACAAAAATGAAAGCATCGTCGCCGGCGCCCGGGTGCCACGCCGGGATCTTGCCCAAATTGTAAGCGTGGACGCGGACATAACGGGCTTTTACCGGGAGTTATGTCTTGCATGTAATCGCGTATCGTCGGCGTCATATCCCGCGGATCGACGCCGGTCCTGATGTCGGCAACTTTTGCCCACGTTACATTGTCTTGTGAGACTTCAAATTCGATGTGCGTCGGCATCCAGATCCAGGGCCTGGCGTCCTGCAGAAATCCGCCGCCGACACGGCGAACTTTCGTTTCGCGCTGCAGGTCGATGACCGCGTCCAGGTCGTAAGGCTGGTAACCCTGCCACTCGCCCGAGGCCCAATTGAGCGTGCCGCGAATACCGTCGATCAGCCCTTCGTCACCGCCGCCGGTGTATTGGCGATTGTATTTGTTTGCGATCCGCACGGTCCAATCGTTCGGCTTTTTATAGAATGTTGCCTCCGCAGCGATACTTTCCCTGCCTTTTTCGAGCATGGCCCTGGCTATGACTGTGGAGGTGCGATCGATGGTAAATGGCCCCGTGTAACGTGATTGAATGCCGTTTAAGGAGTAAGTTATTTTTGCCCCGCTGGTCGTAGTGGACAGCGTTATGGTGGTTTGATCTTTGAAAACGCGGCTGCCGCCTTCGATCAACGGCACCGCCATAAAGGTATCGGGGTATTCAGGCATTGCCGGCGGAGCCGTTTTATTCGGCGTGTCCGTCATTTCCAGTTCCAGCACTCCGCCGTTCATTATTTCACGATGCGAAAAAACGGGACGGGGCAGACGCTTTCCGCTAAGCCAGGCCGACCGGACATAGAAATTTTTTGCTGAAACATTGGGTGCTTTTATGGTAAACGTCTTGCCGTTTTCGAGATGGTACCTGACCTCTTTAAAAAGGGGCGTTCCCAGATCGTAATACGATACGCCGGGAAGAACGGAATAAAACCCGCTAGCGCTCAGAACGTACCAGGCGGACATCTGGCCGCAATCCTCGTTGCCGATCAGGCCATCAGGCGCCGGTTTATAAAATTCGTTCATGATGCGGCGGACGAGCTGCTGTGTTTTCCACGGCTGGCCGGCGTAGTTATAGAGATAAGCGATGTGATGCGACGGTTCATTTCCATGCGCGTATTGCCCGATCAGGCCCGTTACATCAGGCTGTTCGCGGCCCGCAAGTTTAACATCGGTGGTAAAAAGCTCGTCGAGCTTGGCGGCGAATTTTTCCCGTCCGCCCATTAGCTCCATCAGCCGCGGGATATTGTGCGGCACGAAAAAGGTGTATTGCCAGGAATTTCCTTCGGTAAAGTGGAAAGTAACCTCGTTTGGCAGGAATGGTTTTACAAAACCGCCGTTTTGTTTGGGCCGCATAAAACCGGTTTCGGGATCAAAAAGATTTTCAAAATAGCGGCTGCGGGCTAAGAACTTCTCGGCGTCCTGATCATACCGGGCGGCTTTTTGCTTGTCCGCGATGGAGCGGCGAGTGCCAGGGTTGCCCGGGACCGGTTCGGAGCCTAGGATCATGGCCATTTGATAAATACAAAAATCGTCATAGGCGTATTCCAGCGTTTTCGAAACCGACTCCTGCTCGTCTTCCATCGAAATATAACCGCGCTTTTTATAGGCGGCCAACCCGAAATGATTCAACTCTGCCGAGTGTTTCGCCGCTTCATAAGCTTTTTCGCGATCAAAGCCCCCGATGTCTTTCGCGATCGCGTCGGCGATGACGGAAACCGCGTGATAGCCGATCATCGTCTCTGTTTCCTCGCCGGCCAGCTCCCACACCGGCAGGCGGCCGCCCTGCTCATATTGGCGAATAAAGGTATTGATAAAATCCGCGGTGCGTTTCTGATCGATGATGGTATAGAGCGGGTGCGCGGCGCGAAACGTGTCCCAGAGGGAAAAGACCGTGTAATTGCGTATCTTTTGGCGCGATATGAACTTTTTTGTCGAGTCCCCGATACCCGCCGTCCACGTCCTGAAAAGTATTCGGCTGGATCGCGGTGTGATAGAGCGCGGTGTAAAAATTGACCGTTTGCTCATTTGTGCCGCCGGTGGCCTCTATTTTTGCAAGCTGTTTGTTCCACGCCGCTTTACGCGTCGGCGCGCACTTTTTCAAAATCCCAGCCGGGCAGCTCGGCGGCGAGATTTTTCCGCGCGCCTTCGATAGATACGGGCGACAAGGCGACCTTGACCAGGATCTGTTCTCCGGGTTTTGTCTTGAACTTGAAGACCGTTTGATGGCCTGTTTTTATTAACCGTAAGAATTTTTTGTACAGCTTTTCCGCGTGTTTCCGGGCAGGCCGAACACCATCATTGAAGAGATCGGCTTTGAAAATTCCGCGACGAAATATATCGCCTGGTCTTTCGCCCATGAAGAAGACCGCCGAAACCCCTCGACGCGGTTGCCGCGCGTGACGGTGAAACCCGAATCCAGCACCTGGTCGCGCCATTTGAGGTTCAAACATAATATTTGCCTCATCGCCTTCGGTAAAGGTATAGCGGTGCAAACCCACGCGCGTTGTGGCCGTCATCTCAGCCAGAATATTGTCGTCGTCCAGCTTTACCGAATAATAGCCGGGCTCGGCTTTTTCATTCGCGTGCGAAAATTTCGAGGCATAACCGTTCACCCTTTTGTCGCCGGCTTTGGCGTTAATTTGCAGATTGCCCGACACGGGCATCAGCAGAATGTCGCAGTAATCGGGAATGCCGGTGCCGCTTAGATGAGTATGCGAAAAGCCGTAGATAATATTGTCCGAATAGTGATAGCCGGAACTGCCGTCCCAGTTGTCGAGCCGCGTGTCGGGAGAAAGCTGGACCATGCCGAAAGGGACGGTCGCGCCCGGAAATGTATGCCCGTGGCCGCCGGTCCCGATAAACGGATCGACATAGCGAGTGTAATCTTTGGTCTGGGCAGAGAGACAGAAAGTGCAGAGCAGGAGAAGCACAATGAGGCGCAGCGGTAATTTCATAATTTTGACAGTGATCCTGGCCGCCGAATCAAACGGTTTTCCCGAAAACTCCCCTCCTTACGAAGGAGGGGTGGCGCGGCGAAGCCGTGACGGGGTGGTTCTCTCTCTCTATTCAGAAGCGCGCGTTCACACGCAATCTTCCTAGCAGTATTTCCTTGGCAACTATAAAAGTTTGCGAGTCTAAGTTAGTGTCAGAATTTTAACGTATCGATCCTGTTTTAGAAAGTATTAATTATTCAAGAGCGTGATAGATGCGTAGCAATGTAGTATCGATATGTTCTGTTACGGAGTCAATTTTCTGATTCAGAGAATCAATCAAACTTCTAGCTTTATGATAGTTTACTTTGAAATTGGGCGCGTAATTGCTTAACTCTCTATTTAAAGTTTTTATTCTTTCACCTAAAGCTGAAAAAGAAGAATAGTTGTTGACGGATTGCTGAGCTCGAAGAGTTTCCAGATTATTTCTTTCATTCAGCATCTCATTGTTGTACACGTGTGTTGAAATAATCATATTTCCCATTAAATAAGTTTGAATGATCAGTTCTCTTAAAGAATTGTCTTCAAGTTCGCCAAGGGTCGAGGCATTATTTTCATAAAAATTAAAGTAATTTTGATCGAGAGGGTAAATCCAATCTAATGGTGTGCCATCTTTATGTATGCTGCTTACTTCTAGATATTCAGATTCATACATTTCAATGACGGCATTAATTTCGGTCCTAACACCTAAGAGAAAACTCTTTATCCTCTGAAGTCTAATTTGCTCTTGAAATATTCGATTGTATTCAAAAGCCTCTTTTGTGGCTTTTGAAGAAGCGAACATAGTCATGTATCCGCCGATAAGCGCTCCAATAATTGCACCAATAAAACCAATAGCGACTGTCCAAATACTGTCCATGTAAGCTCTTTTAATCCGCCGGCAAGATGATACCTCTGCACTCGCCAAACCCGATCCGGCGAAAACCTTCGCGTTCGCAATAGCCGCGCATGATCACTTCGTCGCCGTCTTCTAAGAAACGGCGCTCTTCGCCGGTGGGCAGCGTCGAGCGGTTCTTTCCCGCGCCAGGTTAATTCCAATAAACAGCCGCGTTCTGATTTCTCCTTGCCCGAGACCGTACCCGATGCTATCAGGTCGCCGGTTTGCAGGTTGCAGCCGCCGGACGCGTGGTGCGTCAGCATTTGCCCGATCGTCCAGTAGAGGTCTTTCATGTTCGACTTTGAAAGCAGCATCGGCGCTATTTTTTCATCGCGCATTTTTTGTGACGCGATCAAGACCTCCAGGTTGATATCCAGCCCGCCGAATTTTTGATTTTGCTCGTCCGTCAGGTACGGCAGCGGCGCCGGGTCGCCTTCGGGCCGGGCAAAAGCCGCGGTGCGAAACGGCGCAAGCGCTTCCATCGTTACCACAAAAGGAGAAATACTGGTGGCAAAATTTTTCGCCAGAAATGGCCCCAGCGGCTGGTATTCCCAGCCCTGAATATCGCGAGCCGACCAGTCGTTTACCAGGCACAGTCCGAAGATATGTTCCTCGGCTTCAGTGATCGGGATCGTCTCGCCCCTATCGTTTTCGCGCCCGACAAAAAATCCGACCTCCATTTCGTAGTCCAGATTTTTGCAGGGAATATAGACCGGCGGCGCCTCGGTATCAGTGCGGTTCTGCCCTTTCGGACGTTTGATTTTTGTGCCGGAAATGACTATCGACGAGGCGCGCCCGTGATAACCGATCGGCACATATTTATAATTCGGCAGCAGCGGATTATCCGGCCGAAACATCGAGCCGACATTCGTGGCGTGAAAAACCGAGGAGTAGAAATCGGTGTAGTCGCCGATCGTGTAAGGGACTGCAAACGATACTTCCGAGATCGGGGTCATTGCCAGTCGAATATCCGATTGGGCGTATTCATCGGCGCTTTCACTCAAGCTTTTGATCAACCCGCCGCGCAGATCAGTCTTTTTAAACTGGGAAATATTTGCCAGGATTTCAGAGGCTGAACCGTCAAGGTTAAAATACTTAATTTCCAGGATCTCTTGTATAAAATATTTGAGGTCGACGACGAAATCCCCGATAACGGTTCCGAGTGTCTCGTCAACATCTCCCTCTCTGGTAAAAATACAAAAGGGCAAATTCTGTATCGGAAAATCGCTATTAGGATCGTTGGCTGATTCGACCCAGCTTTTTAAGTTAGGATCGTGAGTTTCGTTTATTTCGTAGGTCATAATCGGTTCGAAGTTCAGAGTTCGCGGTTCAAGGTTCAAAGTTCGGTGTTCAAGTTGGTGGTTCAAAGCTGCCCCGCTTTCCAGGCATAACTTTGAACCTCGAACTCTGAACTTCGAACCCTGAAACTTATAAAATTCCCAGTTCCTTCAATTCTTCCACCGGCTCGGTAAAAGAACACGAGCCGAAAGAGATGGCATTTTTTTCCCGCAGGCGCTGCAGCTGCGGCGTGCCTAAGAAATGTTTTTGCCGCCACCAGAAGCCGTTGTATTCCACGGTGAAAGCGCCGGGGTCCTCTTCTTCCAGGATCTCATTAATATGCAGGCCCGACAGGCCTTCGCGGATGAATCCGGCTGCCAGGAACACGTTCAAAAAGCCGTGCATTTTTCCTTTCACGCTGTCCGGCTCATAGGTCAGCGGTTTAGTGCAGCGCAGCGGGTGGTGCAGCCCGGCCGTCGCTTTAAAAGGAACGTTGGCCGCCAGGCAGGTCCTGATAAAACGCGCCACATCAGCGGTTGCCGGGAACGCGTCGGGCGTGACGCCGCCGGTGCGGATCTTGGCGCGCTGGCGCGTGGTAAATAAAACCGGCAGCACTTCGGCCAGGCTGTCGTTCGGCGAGATCTCAAAATAGGCGGTAAGGTTTTGCGGCAAAATATCGGCGGCGCGCTCGATATCCGCTTCGTTGTCGGCCTTGATCTCAACCGTGTCACACTTGGCAAAAGCAGAGCTGGCCGCGTTAAACTCTTCTATTTTGCGAAGCGTTTCAAAAAGATCGCCGCCATCGAGCACGCTGAGTTTCCAGATCGTACTCGCCGGCAGCTCTTTCGCATGCGAAGCAAATTCATCCAATCTCGTGGCCGGCACGATAAACTTGCCCAGCACCCAGCTCAAATTGCTTTTCCGGTACGCCGCGTAGTTTTTCACGGCTTCGCCCATAGGCAGCGCCGCAGGCGGAAAAAGCCCCGCATAGTCGACGATACCGGTTAGGAGCGTCCGGACTGAGGATTTGATGTTTTCTGCCATTAATTGAAAATTGAAATGACGACGGTTTTAGTATAAGAAATTAGCCGATAAAATGCACAATGGTAATGAATAATGGTGAGTGATTAGTGATTAATGAAGAACCCGGAAACACTCCTCTGATATTAATCATTATCCGTTAAAAGTTTTCTTTAGATCCTGCCAGCATTCAAAGTAATCGTGCTGCAGGGAAGCGGTTTCCATCGCAAATTTCGTCGGCCTGAGGATGTAGCGCGTTTCAAACATAAAGGCCATTGTGTCGGAATATTTGACCGGTTTAAGCTCCGCATTTGAAGCTTTCTCAAAGCCCTGCGCATCCGGCCCGTGCGCCGACATACAGTTGTGCAGCGACCCGCCGCCTTTTACAAAGCCTTCTTCCTTGGCATCGTATACGCCCAGGATCAGCCCCATATACTCCGACATCACATTGCGGTGATACCACGGCGGGCGAAAGGTATTTTCCGCCACCATCCAGCGTTCGGGAAAGATGACAAAGTCGCAATTGGCAACGCCCGGCGTGTCTGAATTAGAGGTCAGCACGGTAAAAATACTCGGGTCCGGGTGATCGAAAGAAACAGAGCCGATCGTGTTGAAACGCCGCAGATCGTACCTGTACGGCGCATAGTTTCCATGCCAGGCAACCACGTCCAGCGGGGAATGGTCCGATTTCCGCGGCCCACAAATTCCCGCCGAATTTAGCGATCAGTTCCATTTCGCCTTCGCGGTCTTCGTACCACGCTTCCGGTGTTTCAAAGTCGCGCGAATTTGCCAGGCCGTTCGACCCGATCGGCCCCAGCTCCGGCAGCCGGAAATGCTGGCCGTAATTTTCACAGACGTACCCGCGCGCTTTTTCGTCCGCCAGCGCGACGCTGAATTTGAGGCCCCGCGGAATGACGGCGACCGAACCCGGCCCCACCTGGATCGCGCCCATCTCGGTCAAAATCCCGATGCGGCCTTCTTCCGGCACGATCATCATCTCGCCGTCCGCGTTATAGAAAAAGCGATCGCCCATGTGCTTGTTGCAGGCGTAGATGTGCACGGCGATTCCGAATTGCGCAAAAGAATCTCCGCAGCCGGCGATGGTCACGAGGCCGTCGACAAAATCTTTTTCCTTGTCGGGAAATTCGACCGGGTTCCAGCGCAGTTGATTCGGCGTGGTTTCGAGGTCGAACGGAGTCGAAGAGAGCAGGCCGTTATCGATCCGGCGAAACGGCTTGTGCGTTACCGACGGGCGAATACGGTACAGCCAGCTCCGCTGGTTCAGCAGCCGCGGCGTGGTAAAAGACGTGCCGGAAAACTGCTCGGCATAAAGGCCCAGCGGCGCTTTCTGCGGCGAGTTTTGCCCGACGGGCAATGCGCCCGCCACAGCCTCGGTCGAAAAATGATTGCCAAAACCGGTTTGGTATGTAAATTCCGTCATTTAGCCCAAATTCCTAACTTTTCTTTCTTCGCTTTTTCTTCGAGTTGTTCGTAAATGCACATGGTTACATAGGAAACGCTGTATTCATATCCAGGCTCCGTGAATTTCGCCATTCCATTTTGGATGATATGACGATTCATTTCCTCGCCCTCTACATAACGACGATGCCAAATAATACCAAAGAAAGACGTATCGGTATCCTCCTCTGTATTGCCAAGAATGGTCACGTTTTTATTCAAGAGTTCTTTTATCAGGAACTTCTTGATCTTGCTATCATTACCTGTTGTGTCGATACCGGCAAGCGTTACAGTGAATTGCCCTTTTTCGAGATTACCGCCGGAAGTGTCTTGTGCAAATATCACCGTATTGCCATTAAGGACTTTGGTGATCTTGCCCGTGCGCTGGAAGTACATCTGACTTTCCTCTACATAACTTCCGCATACATCCTGGTAATCATTAAACCTTATTTTTATCTTTGACAGGTCACGCGTGCCGTCGCTTTGCGCGAAAAGAATAATATTACTTAATAAGATAAAAAGGGCGGTAAGCGAAAACTTCATATCATTTCTTGTGAGTGAAAGTATTATCTATAACCCGTCACATCGGCGGGCTTGTCTTTATCCTGTACTTCGACCAGGTAGCGCCAGGCGTCGGGACGAGAATCGTCGAGGTCGGTGAAATTATACACTTTAGCGAGTTGGCCGCTATTGAGTGACTGGCTGTTCCAGCGCGCTTTATCCGGATCGGCGGCGAGGTGCGCCACGGCGCGGCCGACAAAATGCGGCGTTTCGGTGATGGCAAAATGCGGCTGCTGTTTGATCGCGTCGCGCCAGTTTTCTTCTTTCACGCCATAGGCATCGAGCATCATTTCCGACCGCAGCCAGCCGGGCGAGATAGACACGGCGGTACAGCCATGGGGTTCCAATTCGTGCGCCAGCGCAAATGCCATCCGAAGATTTGCCGCCTTGGCCAGATCGTAAAAGAAAGAGACGCGGTAATTTTTATCGTTGTATTCACGCGTGCCGTCGGTGATCTCAACCGCCAGCCCGCCGGGGTTTTTGATCATCAGCGGCAGCGCAAAATGGCTGGTGATGGCGTGCGTATCAATGGCGAGCCGCAGCGTGCGCAATCCATAATCCAGGTCCGATTCCCAAACGGTTTTGTTCCATTCCATTTTGGTCGCGCCCCAGATGTCGTTGACCAAAATATCGAGCCGCCCCTGTTCTTTCTCGATCCGCTCAACCAGCGCTTTCACCTGGTTGGGTGCGAGATGATCGACCTGCACGGCGATCCCGCTGCCGCCCGCTTTAGTGACAAGCTCGGCGGTTTCCTCGATCGTTTCCGGCCGGTCCATTTCCGAAGGGTGTTCGCGCGTCGAGCGCCCGGTGCAATAAACGGTCGCACCCATTGCGCCCAGTTCGACGGCGATGCCGCGCCCCGCCGCGCGCGTGGCACCGGCAACCAAAGCTACTTTGCCTTTTAGTGGTTGAGCGGACATAACTTAATTATATCCAAAAAGTCGATTCGGTTTTAGCTGACAGCTTTAAGCTAATAGCTAACGGTTTATAACCGATCAGATCACGTATAAACTTTATGGTAAAGCCCTTATTTCGGGTGAGAGAGTACCGGAAGCCACAAACATCAAACCGAAAAAATATTCTTTGACTTCAAATTTCTCCAGATGTTTGGCCAGAACAGGGCAGGCGTCGTAACTCGGTTTGGGGGTCGAGGAGTGAGAAAGCCTCATCATCAATCGCAAAACCGGGTTTAAGATCATCCCGAAACGCCGGCGGGAAAATTTTGCTCCGAACACAACGACCCGCGCATTTTCTTTTAAGTGCGGAAGGATATTCCTGAGTGCTGCTTCCGAATCATAAACGTCCGGGGCGGCAAACATTAGCAGCCCGTCAAAAGCGCCGGTCAGCCGAACGTCCTGGGCCGCGGCTTCAATGATCTCGACATTTTTCCATTCGTTTTGCTTGACGCGGTTTCGCGCGTTTGCAGCGATGGCCGGGCTGAGTTCGATGCCGACTACCTGCCCCAGCGGGCCGACCGCGTCCACCAGAAACGGAAAACTTCCACCCGGCCCACAGCCCGCATCCAGCACGCGATCACCCTTCTCTAAGTTCAGCAACCGGACCGCCTCTTTACGAACAGGTTTGATGAAAGAAAAATCAAAATCCGGAAAGGGTTTCGTCAACCGGATCAGATATCGCCCGTAAGCTGGCGTAAGGCTTTTGTGTTTTTCTTTCATAGCTACCCTTTCAATCCTGTCCGAAACCAAGGTGTAATCCGATTACAAATTTCCCCGCCGCCGCTGCTCTTCTTCGATCGAGACGAACAGGGCTTTGAAGTTTCCTTTACCAAAGCCTTTGCAGCCCTTGCGCTGGAGAATTTCAAAGAACAGCGTCGGCCTGTCTTCCACCGGCTTGGTAAAGATCTGCAGCAGATAGCCTTCTTCGTCCTTGTCGACCAGCAGGCCGAGTTTTTTTAGTTCGGTAATATCTTCATCTATTTCGCCCACGCGCTCCGGCATTTCTTCGTAATAGGTGTCCGGCACGGTCAAAAATTCGACGCCGTTTTCTTTTAGCTGCGCAACCGTTTGGACGATATCTTTGCACAGCAGCGCGACGTGCTGGACGCCGGCCGATCTGTAATAGTCTATGTATTCCTGGATCTGGCTTTTGCCTTTTTTGCTCTCGGCGGGTTCGTTGATGGGAAATTTGATATTGTGGCCGCCGTCAGACATGACGATCGACATCAGCGCCGAATATTCCGTCGAAATGTCCTTGTCGTCAAAGGTGATGTAGCGATAAAACCCGAGCGTGTCCCGATAAAAATCGCACCAGTAATTCATTTTGCCGAGTTCGACGTTGCCGACCATGTGGTCGATCAGCACGATGCCGACATCTTTGCCTTCGACCTTTTGCTCTTCGAAGCCCGGCAGGAAAACGCCGCTGTAATTGTGCCCGTTGTTATTGTTGTACGAGATCAGCGAGTGGATCGTGTCGCCGTAGGTGGCGATGGCCGCGTGGCGCACCGTGCCGTGTTCGTCTTTCAGATCGTGCGGTTCGGCGACAACCTTTGCGCCGCGTTTGACCGCTTCGTTAAAGGCATAGTCGCAATCTTCCACCTGAAAAGCGATGTCGCGCACGCCGTCCCCATGCTTGCGGATATGCTCGGCGGCGAAATGGTCTTCGGAAAGCGGTGTGGTCAAAATGAAATTGACGCGGTTCTGCCGCATGACGTACGAGGTCACCTCGCGGTTGCCCGTCTCCAGACCTGAATACGCCAGCCGCGAAAAACCGAATGCGTGCCGGTAATAAAACTCCGCCTGCTTCGCATTACCGACGTAAAACTCAACGTGATGTATCTTTTTTAAACCTAATGGATTTTGTTCTGTTGTCATGATTGCCTCAAAACTAACTTAATAATATTTTCGATTTCAATTAGCTCCATAGGAGCGTCATATTTATAGAACGATATTCAAAAAAATGTTTCGAGTTCCGTAGGAACGGCATATTTCGCTCCGATGGAGCTCAAAGATCGATTATCAACTTATTCTATAAATATAGCGTCCCTAACGGGACTTCAAAAACAGCTGCCTAAAAACTCTCGATATACTTCTTTGTCACTTCTTTCAGCTCCGTGTACGACGGGATCACATACAGTATCTTCTGCATATCCGAATAGTCGTAACCGGTGTTAATTACTTGCTCTAAATTAAATTCGCGGCGTTCCACTTCGTCGCCGAAAGCGTGCTCCAGCTCGCCGAAACTGGAAAGCAGCCCGGCGCCGTAAGCTTTGAGTTCGCCTTTTTCTTCGATCAAGCCAAATTCGACCGTGAACCAGTACAATCTTCCGAGCTCTTCCAATTGTTTATCATTTGCGATGCGCGCGCCGTGGCCGATGAACTGCGAAAAGTCGGCGAAGTTGCGGTTGGTAAACATCGGGATGTGCCCGATCGCTTCGTGCACGATGTCCGGCTCCGGCGTGTATTCCGGCCGCGAAGCATGACGGATATACTGCGTCGAAAGCATCGTGCGCCATGAAAGCCAGCTTAAGAAAGCGCGCGTCTCAACCAGGCCTTCGATCGGCGCCAGGCGAAAATTCGACGTTTCTTTTAACCGCCGGTTCATCTCCGTCAACTGCGGAATGCGGTCGTTGGAAATTCCCAGATCGCGTTTCGCCTGCAGGTAAAATTCCGAGGCCCGCCGCGCTTGTATCTCTTCCAATTGCCCGGCGACGAATTTCCAGACGCCTTGTTCTTCGTCTGAATAATCTACGTCGGTTATCACGCCTGTTTCGCGAAATCTTTTTGAGAGGCCGGCGATGTAATTTCGCCGTTCGAGATAGGCCGGGTCGCTCGCGCCCGGATGGTCAAGGTGAAGCTGGTTGATATTCTCAAATTGCATGTCCCGAAATTCGGGCAGATCTTCATCCTTTATCTCATAATTCGAGATGCTAAAGGCGGGGTCGGTTGTCGTGATCGTATTGGTGATCATAGGAGCGTCCTCTTCTCTCAGGTTCGATGCCGGGCTAAAAAACTTGGGTTTCCATGAATAATATATTGTAATAAACGGGCGCTACCGTTTAAATAAGCAAGATTTGGTTTTTATCGCAATTTGCCTTATATTATAAGTTAATTTGACGGATTACTTTAAAATCTAAATGTTAGACAGCATAGATTGGAAAATTCTTAAAGAATTACAGGAAGATGCCCGGATCAGTTTTGCCGAGCTTGGCCGCCGCGTCGGCCTGACCACGCCGGCCGTCATCGAACGTGTGCGAAAACTGGAAGATGCGGCGATCATCACCGGCTACCGGGCGGAGATTAACATGGCTAAGGTCGGCCTGCCCATCACCGCGTTTATCCGCATGAGCATTTCGGGTGTGGATTACAGCCACATTATCCAGGTCGCCCAGGAATCGAGCGAAGTTCTCGAGTGCCACCGCGGCACGGGCAACGATTCTTTCATCATGAAAGTGGCGGTCAGCGACGTCAGCCACCTGCAGACTCTTATCGACAAGCTCACGCCGTACGGGATCACTACCACCTCGATAGTGCTGTCTTCGCCGGTGCAGAAAAGAGTGATCGAAGCCCAACCCCGATAAATTTCCGCAAGATAACCAAAGACATTCGTTCTTATGGTTGACCCATTGTGGACAAATTTTAATTCCTCTCTTTCCCCGGAGCCGTTATGAAAAAACGTTGGTTAATTTTTCTGCTGCTTTTTCCGCTGCTTATTCCGCCGGCATTAATTTGCCAGGTAAATGAAGATCTAAAACTTCCTAAACTCGAGGACGTCGAGCGTATCGAGATAAGTAATACCAGCAATGTAAATTGGTACAAGCCGGAAGAACTGCTCAAACTCCTGCCAAAATTTGTCGCGTCCGAGGGAACATATGTTTCTAAAACGCCGCTGCAGCGCGGGACGTTCATCTTAAAGAACGGTAAAAAGATCACCTGGATGGCGGCTCATGCAAATTCAATTTTGCTTTATGAAGGTTCAAAAGAACAGCTTTATGTTTTGCCGAAAGAAGAGAAGAAAAAGCAGCCAGCCGCAGCCGGGCCGCTTTTTGCGATCTGGGACGCTGACGGCAAAGCGGGATTTATCGACATTGAAGGCAACATAGTTTTGAAGCCAACGGAAGAAGTACGCCAATTCAGCGAGGGACTGGCGCCGGTCAAGATCGGCGATAAATGGGGCTATGCCGACCTCACCGGCAAGGTCGTGATCGCGCCGCGCTGGAAAACCTACAACGAATATAATGCGCCGGTCACTGCTTTTTCCGAAGGGCTGGCGGCGGTCTTTGAATCGGCGCAAGGATATAGTTCGGACGACAACGAATACTGGACATATGAGTGCGGTTACATCGATAGGACGGGCGAATATGTAATTAAACCCGTCAGGCGGCAATGGTGCGGACCGTTTCACGAAGGCCGGGCCGCGATAAAAGTCGATCCGCGCGGGCCGGAAAAATTAAAGACCGTTGGCGACATCGGTTATATCGACGCCAAAGGCAATTTGGCGATCGCGCCGAAATTTTATGAGGCGGGGGATTTCATGAATGGCTACGCCCTGGTCAATGAGGATTGGGACGAATATCCCAGGCTTAATTCATACCTGGTAGATAAAAACGGCAATAAGGCTGCCGGTGTAAAGGACTGCCGCTGGCGCTACCGGTTTTCCGATGGACTGGCGCTGGCATTTTCCGCCAAAGAAAAGCGCTATGACGGCTACATCAATGAAAACTGCGAATATGTCATAAAGCTTCCCGCCGGTATGTTTGCAGACCTGGGGGCGTCGTATTTTTCGCAGGGACTTGCAGCGGTGTATAAACAGCGCGCTCTATTGCCAACGGAAGAATCATATTCCGCCCACCGCCCGAAGACGTGGGGATACATAGATGTTACCGGCAAAATAGCCATTCCGATACAGTATAAAAACGCCGGCCGGTTTTCCGAAGGCTTTGCGATAGTCGGCAGGGAAATGGAAGGCGATACCTATATCGACCTCAAGGGCAATGTCGCTTTCGGAAAAACTATAAGTAAGGGAACATTCGAAAACGGGCTGGCTTTTCAAATGCTTCATCTCTGGACCATCGGCGAAAAACCGAACGCCCGCAATATCTACGGTTATATGAACAAGCAGGGAAAATACGTCTGGCTTTCACCGCGGGCGGAAAATTATCTCAGCAAAGAATGGATATTGGAAAATTACGTCGGGCCGCAGAAATTTAATTTTCCCGCGCGGCCATGATCGGGAAGCTGCAAATAACATTCGGAATAGATGAAAGATCAGAGATGATAACTGAGAGATCAGAGCTATCATCTGTCATCTATCAGTTATCATCTATTCCGAATGACATTCCCCATGACATTCCCCGCAAAGTAACCCGGACTACCAGGTCTTGTTTCTCTTTTCCGATAAATAGAAATGCCATAGCAGCCGGGCGGCAGATGCGCGATGGGGCCGCCATTTTTCCGCGATCTCGATAAATTCATCAGAGCCGGGCCGGCGCTCGAGGCCTTTAAGTTTTTGATAGGCCGCGTGCAGCGCGATATCGCCGCGAGGCATGGCATCCTGCCTTAGCAAACACATCAGCAGATACACGTCCGCCGTCCAATCACCGACGCCTTTTAACTGTTTCAAAGTTTCGCGCACATCATCGTCAGGCATTGTCTCCAAAGCTCTAAAGGATAGTTTCCGCGCCAGAACGGTTTCCGCCAGGTTTCGCGCGTAAGCCGTTTTTTGCCGGCTGAATCCGACGGTCTTTAGCTCAGCGTCGTTTAGAGTCAAAAAAGTTTTCGGGGTAAGCTTTCCCAATCTTGCACACAGCTTGTCATGACACGCTTTAGCCGAAGCAAGCGAAACCTGCTGTTCGAGGATGATGTGGACGAGCGTGGAAAAACCGCCCGGCCGCTCCCACAAAGGCGGCGTGCCGTAGGTTTGATGGATGCGCGCCAAGTCGGGATCGGTCTTTATAAGTTTCTTGCAGGCGGCGGCGATATTTTGCTCGCTGAGTGTTTTGATCGACATAGTATGGCGTTAACCCGGGAACTAGAGGCATCATGCCTGCAAAGATCGCGCAGCGATCTAACCCGTTTTTCTATCTCCTTACACGTTAGCACGGCAAAAACGACGTATCAAAATCCTACAAACCATTAGACGATCTATCCGAAAGATTTCTTACCTCATGCTAAACTAAGTAGACAAACGCTTTAAATATATGGCATCTTGTTTGCACAGTTTTTCGCCGGGATGTAAAAATTTGTAATTTCAAGGAGGAAAAATGGCGGAAATAGTTGAAAGAGAAAGCACGGCGAGCAATTTTATCTGGGCATTAGCATTGATCATTATCGTGGGGATAATAATGGGTGCGCTGTATTACGGCGGGGTCTTTCGCAGTTTGACGAAGGATAAGAAAACGGATGTCGACGTAACTATCACGGCACCCGCCGCCCGCTAACACGGCGGCAGAAGCGCCAGAGAACGGCAGCAACGAGGGCTCCCACCTCTTTATTCTTGCGCGATCGTTTCTCTTAATTTTCCGATGAGGTCTTTTGCTTCCCACTCTTTCCAGAGCTGGAGGGCGACGTTGTAATTCTTATTTCGTTTTTTTACCAGCTTCGCGGCGATCCATTTTGCGGCGAGCCCGTCCACGATCAAAACTTTTTTATTTTCATGGTTTAGCCGCGCGGTCAGGTCCGTCAGCCAGGCGTCGCGGTCGTGCACTCTGCCCAGGATCAATTGCATTCTCGCGACCTCTTCAATAAAAGGCGCTGCTTCGTCGACCCAGCAGATGCCAAAAAGCTCCAGCGCCGTGCGAAGCCGTTTAGAAGCGATGCGGAATTTATGCAGCGCCTCAAAATCATAGGCGGTATAAAGATTGTCACTCAGCTTGCAGAATTTTTTCAAAATTCTCTCGACTGACTCCTGCCCGACATCCTTAAAAGTTCGTTCGGTATGCGTTCCTTCTTTTACGGCCTGGAGCAAAGCCGTAAGGTCCGATTCGAGTTCGGCAAAAAGGTCAGCGGTCAAAATATCCCGCAGCTTATCTCTGGCGGCCTCGCGGGTTTCGTGATGGGCGTGAATAAGATTATCGATCCCCTGGCGAACTATCTCGCTATCGGTTTTGGCGCGCATTTTACCCAATGAATAGATAGCCACATCTTCATCGCGGACGGCGCCCACCCGGTCATACATTTTCTTGAGTTGTTTGTTAAAACGTTTGTAATGATCTTTTTTTAGCACGTGGCGCAGATCGCGCATCGCGTTACGCATCCGGCGCATTCCCACGCGCATATCATGAATGCCGTCGATGCTGGAAAAATCGAGCGCCGCCGCACTCAGCGCCGACATTTCTTCAAATCTCGCGCGCAAAATTATCGCCGCGCCATGCGCAGCGACCATATTACAACTGAGCCCGTTTATCTCGTCCGCTTTTGCCATCTATTTCGCCATCTGCGTCGCCACCTATATCGAATGCATAGATTAGCATAACCTGCTTTTAAGATTTGTAGCATAATAAACAAATTATGAGCATTATCGACAAGCTTGCCACTTCGCTCAGCCGCCGCGACGAGGTTCCCAATCAGGAACTTGCTGCCGCGATCGCTGCTAAAAACGACAAAAAAGCCGTGGCTGAACTGGTCGAAAATCTGGCAAATAAAAATAAAGCCATTCGCTACGATTGCATCAAGGTTTTATACGAAGTCGGCTATGTAAAGCCAAAACTACTCGCCGAGCACTACCTTGCTTTTCTTGCCGAGCTCGAAAGCAAGGACAACCGGATGCAGTGGGGCGCGATGACCGCGCTGGGAACCATTGTGCCGGAAAAACCTGACGAGATATTTGGGGCGCTGGGAAAGGTGATCGACATTGCAGACCGGGGCTCCGTCATCACCCGCGACCATTGCGTGAACATCCTGATCAAACTGACCTCGCTTGCGAAATTTGCCGATGAAACTTTCCCGCTTTTAAACGAACAGCTGCTTTCCGCGCCGACCAATCAACTCCCGATGTACGCCGAAAATGCCGCTCCCGTTATCAGCGAAAAATATAAGGATAAGTTTGTGAAGACCCTTACCGCGCGCCTCGGCGATATTGAAAAAGAAAGTAAGCGAAAGCGGGTGGAGAAGGTGATCAAAAAATTGCTAAAGTAGTTTCGAAGATGCCAAAACAAATCGACCCACCCCCGGAAGTTTTTTGTTGAAGAAATTTCCACCGAGATCAAACCGGTCAGCGAAAAAAGTTGAAATCATCGAATAACCGGCCTGTGTTCCACCGCATTTAATTTGAGCCCGATAAAATCGATGCTCCGTGATGGTGCGTGGAACATGCCGGTGTGCCACAGTGAACCACCTGTTCCAAAAATGTTCCAGAAATCTTACGATCTTCCCAAATCCTTCGAATATTCTCAAAGAGCGCTTGTCACCCGATTTGCGTGAGAATTCAGGCGACGTTCATTGCCAAAAGTATACCATCGAGGCAGTCAGATTGGGCGGATAGATTGTTGTCAATTTTACATTTTGGTGTGATTTATCTGCAAAATAGATTATTAGCTCAAAAGATGAAATCTATTTTGTTTGATATTTTTCAAAACTGGTATAAAGATACTCCGAAACTGTTTTTGCGAGATTGACTACTAAGACAGCATGACGCTTATCAATTCGATAGGAGATTTTGGAGGGAGTTTTGCCATGAGCATCGCTTTGTGAGTTTCTTAATTCAGCAACTCCGTGAATGATACTAGAAACTCCTGTGAGAATTCGTTTTAAATTTTGATCATTATGTATTTCAGGTTTCATACCAAATAGATCAGCGATTTTCTTGTGTAGTTTTGCCAAATCTCCATCATATCTATATTCCTCTCCAGTTATCTTCTCGTAAATGAAAAGGCAAGTGCTCTCTAATAGATTTCTGGCGTTCGTAACTGCGCCTTCAAAATCCCCTAACGTTATCTTTTCATCGCATTTTGCGATTTGTTCCCGAACATAATCGAATGTGATGTTTTGAAGATGATAAACTGCAACCGAATGATTATTTTCATTAAAGGGATTAACCTCGAATATTATATCGGTTATTTCGGGCTCGTGATCGCGAATTGGATATATAGAGTAAACGGCGTCGTACAGGTGTTTTTTATCGTCCTCAGAAATGGTCGATAGAAGCCCGTAAGATGAGGGAGAGCATCTTATGTAAAAAGTTGAAAGACAGGAAAAGAGTCGTGAGCCATAAGTACTAGAAACTTCTAAATCAGAAGTCGCATTTCTAAGCATTGCCGCTAAATCATCGCGTCCGAGCTGCCTAAGCACTCTCCTAATTGTTTTTATATCTTCACTTTCCACAGTTTCTAATTTCCTCAACCGCCTGCATGTTTTCGCGGATCGATAAATTGCTGAGACTTTCGCTGAAGCGGTGCGAATAACCCGACGCAAACTCTTTAATTCCGGGTTTAATTACTTTCATTGAAATTTCTGGTTACCGTGAAAAGATTATTGAATAACCTTCCAAGATTATCCATTGTTTCCTGTTCAGTATCGCCATACGACCAGAACTGAAGCATCACCACCTGACCGAGATTAGGAACGGGTAGATTAACGAAAATTTGAGGTACAGATGCGAAAGCCACACATCCATCGATAAAATCGACATCTATATTTACAAGTCCAGTTAGTAACGATTGTCCTAAATATGTTGCGGACGCATTATCGATATTTAGTTCTAGTCTTCGATAAAGGATCATTACGCGACCCGTAGCGCTGAGCACCTTCCGGTAATTTCTATCCGTGTGAGCTTGAGAGCCTAAAAAGGATTGATCAAAAGGACATGGTGGACGAAAAGCACAATCATTAGTTTCCAAAATAGACTCATCGCCATTTATCCATTCTATAAACGAATAAAATAATTGCACATTAGCATCTTCATCGAAAGCTCTAAAATCCTCAAGCACTGCTCGTATTAGCGCAGGGTTTTCTTTCAAATTGTAATACTCAAGATAAGGGTGTAGGCGAATGTAAGGAGCATTAACTGGTTCTAAATCCGCAGCATAATAACTAATCATTATGATTTTTCCTTTATGCTTTGTGCTATCTCCTCGACCGCTTGCGGATTTTCAAGCGCAGAGAGGTCGCCGGGGTCTTCGCCCAGGTAGGCGGAGCGGATGACGCGGCGCATCACTTTGGCGTTGCGGGTTTTTGGCAGCGCGCTGACGAAATGAATGCGACCCGGTGCCAATGGTTTACCCATATCTTTAGCGACGAGCGCTTTGAGTTCGGATTCGAGGTCGTCGGAAGAAGGCAGATCTGCGTTCCCGGAGTAACCACCCCCCGGCTGAAGCCGGACCCCTCCTTCAAAAGGAGGGGAGCTTTGCGAGTCTGCGTCAGCGGGTGCGTCCGAACGCTTTGCGTTCGCTGGAGAACCACCCCGTCGCGCTTCGCGCGCCACCCCTCCTTCGTAAGGAGGGGAGTTAAGAGCGGTCGCGCCTTCTTTTGTTAAAACACAGAACGCCACCATGGCGGTGCCTTTTAGTTCGTCGGGGACGCCGATGACGGCGGCTTCGGTGACGCGTTCGTGCGCGACCAGCAGGGATTCGACCTCGGCGGGCCCGACGCGTTTGCCGGCCACCTTGAGCGTGTCGTCCGAGCGCCCGAGGATGTACCAATGGCCGTCTTCATCGCGCATCGCCCAATCGCCGTGCACCCAGATGTCGGGAAAACGGTTCCAGTAGGTTTCGAGATAACGCTCCGGTTCTTCCCAAAATCCGCGCGCCATTCCGATCCACGGTTTGCGAATGGCAAGTTCGCCGACCGCGCCGTCGGGGGCAGAGTTTACCATTCTTCATCTAAAATATCGGCGTCCATCCCCGGGCACGGCGCGGGAAAAGAGCAAGGCTTTATCGGCAGCAGCGGATTGCCCATCAGAATGCCGCCGGAAATTTCGGTCCCGCCGGAGTAGTTGATGATCGGAAGTTTGCCGTCACCGACTTTTTCAAACAGCCACCACCACGGCGCCGGGTTCCACGGCTCGCCGGTCGAGGCAAATGCGCGCAGCGCGGAAAGATCGTGTTTTTTCGGCAGTTCATCGCCGCAGGCGGAAAGCGCGCGCACCAGCGTCGGAGAGATGCCCAGTACCTCGACTTTATGTTTTGCGCAAAATTCCCACATCCGGTCGGCCGTGGGGAAATCCGGCGCGCCGTCATAGATGACGATCGTGGCGCCGTTGATAAGCGCGCCATAGATCAGCCACGGGCCCATCATCCAGCCGAGGTCGGTGTACCAGGAAATGCGTGTCCCGCGTCCGACGTCCGTGCCGAAGGCCATGTCCTGCGCCGCCTTGACGGGAAAACCGCATGCGTGTGCGCGATGCCTTTTGGCCTGCCGGTGGTGCCGCTGGTGTAGAGAATGATCAGCGGATCTTCGGCCAGGGTGGGCTCGGCCCCGTACAAATTTTCCTCTTTAACTTCGGGCCGGTCCAGCGATGAAGAATAATTAATTATCGACAATGTCGAAGTTACTTGTTTGTCGCCGCGAGTGACGACAAAAACTTTCTCGATCGTCGGGCAATTTGCAATGGCCTGCTCGGCGACCTCAAAAGCGTTAAAAAATTTTCCGCGCCGGGGAAAACCGTCGCAGGTAAAGATGGCCTTGGCGCCGACGGCGTTCATGCGCGATTCGATCGCCGAAACCCCGTAACCGGAAAAGACCGGCACGGCGATCGCGCCAATGCGGTTTATCGCCAGCATCGCCACGACCGTTTCTACCATCATCGGCAAATGGATACCGACCGCATCGCCTTTGCCCAGCCCGTTGGCGCGCAGCGCCGCCGCGCAATTTTCTGTGCCGTCGAGCAGCTCCTTGTAAGTGACGCTGCGGCTGTCGCCTTCTTCGCCTTCCCAGATGATGGCCAGTTGATCGCGTGTTCCACCTTCTTCCGGGGTCTGCCAGCGGTCGAGGCACATCGTAGTAATATTTAACCCGCCGCCTTTGCACCACTCCGCCCACTGGATGCCGCGCGAAGTATCGAGCAGTGTTTCATATGGCGGGTCGAATTTGATGTTGAGAAATTTCAGCAGCTCCGTGTGAAACCACTCCACGTCTTCGACCGAGCGGCGATAAACTTCGTCGAATGTTTTCGCGCCCGCCTGCCGCATAAATTCGGTCAGGCGCGCGCGCGCCATCACGTCTTCGCTCGGGGTCCAGGCAACGGTTTGGTGCTCAAAGGTATTGATGTCGTTCATTATTGAGATATTTAATATTACAAAAGCTGTTTTTTGATAGCAAAGCTGACATTGACCATTAAGAGCTGTCAGCTAACAGCTATTAGCTTATAGCTAAACTGATTTTTTTGACACAGCAAAAAAAGCCGGCATTTGCCGGCCTCTTTCCATAATGGTTTTCAACAAAAACTATCTGATCTGGTAAGAGATCGCCTTAAAACCTTCAGACAGGTTTTTGCCTTCGCCAAAAGTAGCGCGCTGCAGGACCAATTCGACCGCCGCACCGCCTTTTACCGCCGGCGAAACATTCAGGGTAAAAGAATTGTTCCCGCGGTTTTCCGCGATCGAAACATCATAGGTGATGACGGCGCGGTCTTTGGCCAGAATTTCGTTGACCCGCTGAACGAGCAGTTTAAAGTACGGAGAGTCCGCCGGCTGCGTTAGCTGGTTCTCGATCGAAAAAAAACCTGATCGATCACAAATCGCTCATTGCAGACTCATTTATAGAAAGTATTTCCAAGCTAACAGAAAAACATTGTTTAGTCAATATAATTACGTTAAACATCTATATTTTGATTATCAATTTCGATTTTTTCGCTAAATTGGCTTTGTCCTTGAGTCGATTTCCTGCTGGCAGGCAAACCCCACGGGGTTTATTTGCCACTAATTACACAAATAACACGAATTAAAATTCTTCGCGGCCCGTACCGGGACTTTACGGGCAGAGCCACATAACTTGACATCTGAACAGGATTTGCTTGAATTACATTCAATGTGGCTGGCATTGTGACTGAAAGAAAAATTCCAACAGTGATGAAATTCGGCGGCACTTCGGTGCAGGACGCCGAGGCGTTCTCGCGTGCAGCGTCGATCGTAACGGGTGAGAAAGAAAACTCGCCGGTGGTCGTAGTGTCGGCAATGTCAAAAATGACGGACGCCCTGCTGGCTGCGTTTGAGACCGCCAAGAAAGGCGATTTTGAGGCTGGGTTTGCCGGTTTGACCGAACATTTTGAACGCCACGCCAAAGTCGCTGCCGAACTTCTCGGCGAAAACGGGCAAAAAACTTTCAGCCACGAATTGGACCTGTCAAAAAAGGAATTAGTGGAACTGCTGGAGCGAGCTTCGCGCCGTTCGCTGCCGCTTCAGATGTTAAAAGACGCGATCGTTTCCTATGGCGAGCAGCTTTCGTCACGATTGCTGGCGGAGGTTTGTAAAGCTAAGGGCTTGAGCGCCCGCCAGATGGATTCGCGCCGGCTGATCGTGACCGATGACGAATATGGCGCGGCGATCCCCATTTGGGATGAAACCGAAAAGCTCATCCAACTCGAACTCCAGCCGCTGGTCGATGCTGGTGAGATCCCGATCATGGGCGGCTTTATCGCCGGCAGCCGCAGCGGCGAAACGACCACGCTCGGGCGCGGCGGTTCGGATTATTCGGCGGCGCTGATCGGGGCTGCTTTGCGGGCCGGTGAAATTCAGATCTGGACGGATGTGACCGGCGTGCTGACGACCGATCCGCGCATCGTCCCGGGCGCGCGCACGCTGCCGGTTTTAAGCTATGAAGAAGCGGCGGAGCTCGCCTATTTCGGCGCAAAAGTTTTGCACCCGAAAACTATCCAGCCGGCGGTCGATTACGGCATTCCCGTGCGTGTTTGCAATTCCCACGCCCCGGAAGAACGCGGCACGATGATCCTTGCCGAACCGGAAATCGCGGAAAACAAGATCAAATCCATCGCTTATAAAAAAGGCATCACCATCCTCCGGATCTCTTCAGCGCGCATGCTGGGCAGCTTTGGGTTTATGTCGCAGCTTTTTCAAGTATTCGAAAAACACCGCACGGTCATCGACGTTATCTCCACCTCGGAAGTCTCGTTGGCTTTGACCGTTGACAACACCCATTCACTCGAAAATGTAGTGACAGACCTGCGTCGTCTCGGCGAAGTTGAAACCGAAGAGGGCAACGCCGTGGTTTGTGTTGTCGGCGAAGGCCTGCGCGCCACGCCCGGCCTCGCGTCAAAGATCTTCTCAGAACTTGAAGATGTGAATATTTCGCTGATCTCGCACGGGGCTTCGGCGGTGAACCTGACCTTTGTGGTCAAGGAAGATCAGTTGGCGGACGTGGTAAAAAGATTGCACAGCGCCTTCTTTGCGGAGGAAGCAAGATGAGAAAGTTTTTCATACTCATTATCGCGGCATTTGTTCTTGGCGGCTGCGACGGTAAAAGACACGAAGATTTTTTCGATACCCGCCAGGTCACGGTCGGTTCCAATACTTATAACTACCGGGTTTTTGTCCCAAAGAGCAGGGAGCCGGGTGAAAAATTGCCGGTGATGTTATACCTGCACGGCAGCGGCGCGCGCGGCGAAGGTAACGAGGCCCAGGTCAAGGGATTTAATGATTACATTAACGAAAATCCGGAGAGATTTACCTTTATCATTGTCGCCCCGCAATGCCGTCCGGGAACCGTCTGGACGGGGGAAATGATCGAGCAGGCCGTGGCCGCGCTGGACCAGTCAATAGCCGAATTTAACGGGGACGATAGCAGGGTATACCTGGCAGGGTATTCCATGGGCGGATACGGTGTCTGGCACTTAGGAATTCTTTACCCGAATAAATTTGCCGCGCTGGTCCCGATAGCCGGGGGGATCAAACCCAACAGCACGCTGGTGCGCGATGAAATACCTCCTCCTTCCCCGAAAATAAGCGCGCTTACCGATTCGGCCGATCCATACAAGGCTTTTGCGGAAGAGCTCAAACAAAAACCGGTCTGGGATTTTCACGGGGTAAGAGACGATGCCGTCTCTGTCGAAGAGTCGCGCAACATCGTCGCAGCGCTCAAGGCCGCCGGGAATATTAATGTTAATTACACTGAATTCGAAACCCTCGGGCACAACATAGTAGGCGCGGCTTTTAACGAACTCGAACTTTATGAATGGCTGGGAAAGCAAAAACTTAATAAATAAATGACTCTTTTTGAATTAACAAAAGAACTGATGTCGATACCATCCGTTTCCGGTGACGAAGAAGCGGTGGGATTTTTTCTGCGCGATCATCTTGAATCGCTTGGCTGGACGGTGGAACTGCAGGAGGTTTCCGCTAACCAGCGAAACATCATCGCCTGGTTAAACGACACGCCGCGCATTTTTCTCTCCACGCATATGGACACCGTGCCGCCTTTTATTGCGCCGACCGAAGACGAAGAGAAGATCTACGGGCGCGGCGCCTGTGACGCGAAAGGGATCATCGCGGCGCAGATCTTTGCGGTGGAAGAATTACGAAAGCAGGGAATAACCGACATCGGGCTGCTATACACGATCGAGGAAGAGCAGGCCAGCACCGGCGCCAAAGCCGCCAATGAACACCCGCTGGCAAAAAAATGCCAATATCTCATCAACGGTGAGCCGACCGACAATGATCTGGCGATCGGTTCAAAGGGCGCGCTGCGGTTGAAATTAAAAACCCGGGGCAAGGCTGCGCACTCTGCTTACCCGGAAGAGGGCGATTCGGCCATTTTGAAATTGCTGGATATTTTAGGGGATATCAGAAAACTGGAATTTCCGCACGGCGAATTTTTTGGCGAGACGACCTGCAATATCGGCACTATCAACGCCGGGCTGAAAATAAACATCATCGCCGCCGAAGCCGAAGCCGGTTTGCTCATTCGTTTGACGACGCCGTTAGAACCGGTACTGGAACTACTGGAAAAAACCGTCGGCGGCCGGGGCGAATTGGAAGTGATGTCCTATAGCCTGCCGGTGAAAATGGTGGCTGTCGATGGCTTCAAACAAAAGACGGTGCGCTTTACGACCGATATTCCGCACCTGGGAAACTGGGGCCGTCCCTTGCTGCTGGGTCCCGGATCGATCCTGGTGGCGCATACAAAAGATGAGTTTGTTTTGAAAAGTGATCTGGAAGAGTCGGTCGGGCTTTATATAGATCTGGTAAAGAAATTATTAGCCACAGAGGGAAATTCACAGGGATGAATGGGATAGAGGGGATAAACATATTATTATCCCGTTCATCCCTTCTATCCCTGTGAATTATTCTCTGTGAACTCTGTGTTCTCTGTGGCAAAAAAATAAAATGAAGAGGCGTAAATTTCATCAAACGGTTTTTGTTCTGGCCGGTATTTACAACATTTGCTGGGGATTGTTCACCGCGCTCTGGCCGGAGTGGCTTTTTCAATTTGCCGGGATGCCGCCGATGAATTACCCGGAAATTTACGCCTGCGTCGGAATGATCGTCGGGCTTTACGGGCTGGTTTATTTAGAAGTGGCGCGGCGGCCGGAACGCGGCTTTCTACTAGCGGCGGTAGGTTTGATAGGAAAAATTCTCGGGCCGATCGGCGCGACGTTGATGGTCGTGCAGGGGAAATGGACGCCGGCCGCGCTGGTGCTTAATGTCGGAAACGATTTTATCTGGCTGATACCTTTTGTGATCTACCTGGTGGATTCCTGGCCGTATTACAGAAAAGATATCTTCGCCACAGAGAACACAGAGAACACAGAGAGAAATCGGACCGGAATAAAAAACTCTTTCTTACTGCGCGTTCTTTTGTAAATTATTTCTCTGTGAACTCTGTGTTCTCTGTGGCAAAATCATCCTATGAAAATAGCCCTGATAGGTTATGGCGCGATGGGACAGCTGATCGAGTCGCTGGCGAAAAAAGCCGGCGATGAGATAGTTGTCACCATTGACGAGAGCAAAGCGGCACTTTCGGCTGAAGCGCTGGCGGAAAAAATAAAAGGCGCTGATGTCGCGATAGATTTTTCCGTAGCCGAAGCCGTGCGCCGCAATATCGAAGCCTGCTGTTTCGCCGGGGTCCCCGTAGTCGAAGGCACGACCGGGTGGAATGCAGAACTCGAAGCCATCAAGAAACTCGTGGCGGATAAAAACGGCGCGCTGGTTTTCGGAGCTAATTTTAGCGTGGGCGTAAATATTTTTTACCGGATAATTTCCGCCGCGTCTGAGCTTTTCGCGCAGTTTCCGGAGTACGAGCCGTTTATCGAAGAGCAGCATCATTCGCGCAAAAAAGACGCGCCCAGCGGCACTGCATTAAAACTAAAAACTCTGATCGAAGAAAAAGTTAAGCGTGATTTTTCGGTAAGCTCGACCCGCGCGGGAAATATTCCCGGCACGCACACCGTCGGGTTCGACGGCCCGGCCGACCAGGTAACGCTGACGCACACGGCCCGTTCCCGCGAAGGTTTTGCATCCGGCGCCCTGGTTGCAGCGAAATGGATAGTTGGGAAACGCGGCGCTTACGAATTTACCGACGTGATAGATGAAGTGTTAAAGCCGTAATGAACAGCGACCTCTTCTACTTTTGGATCTGCTGGGGGCTTTTAGGCCTGGGAAGTTTCTTGTTTTTTAAGTTCAATAAAAACGCCGGTTTAAAAAGATTTATTTTCCCTTTTTTCACGCTCTTCATGAGCGCGCTTTTTATTTATATGATGGTTGCGATCATGCATTTCAATTCAACTATTTTAATGATAGCAATCCCGGTTTCGCTGTTAATCTCTTTCTTGAATTATAGAAAGACAAGGTTTTGTGACAATTGTGGGGAAACTGTCATAGGCGGCAGCCAATTTGTCCCGCCGATAGAATGTAATAAGTGTAAATCGCAGTTGAGATAATAATTAATATGACGATAAAAATTGATTGGATGCGCGGATGCGCAACGGCCCTGGTCACTCCCTTTAAAAAAGACGGCTCGATCGATGACTCTTGTTTTAAAAAGCTCGTCGAGCGGCAAATAAAGGGCGGCGTGAAAATTCTTGTTCCCTGCGGCACGACGGGCGAGAGTGCCACGATGAGTGAAGAAGAGCGTTTGCACGTGATCGAAATGACGGTTGCGGTCGCGCGGAAAAAAGGCGGCTATGTGATCGCCGGCACCGGGTCGAATAATACGGCGGCAACGGCTGATTTCACCCGGCAAGCGTGGCAGCTTGGCATCGACGCCGCCCTGGTCGTCGCGCCTTTTTACAATAAGCCGACCCAGGAGGGAATGTTCGCGCATTTTTCCGCCGCAGCCTGTGCCGTGCCCGAGCTTCCGGTAATGCTTTACAACGTACCCGGCAGAACATCGTCGAACATTTCGGCCGTTACGACGCTGAGACTCGCCGCCGCGCACGAAAACATCGTCGCCACCAAGGAAGCCTCGGGAAATTTCTCGCAGGTCATGGAAATATTGCGCGACCGTCCGAAAAACTTCAAAGTTTTTTCCGGTGACGACGCGACGGCGCTGCCGTTTGTCGCGCTCGGCGCGGACGGGCTGGTTTCCGTTTGCGCAAATGAGATCCCGAAGCAGACCTCGTCAATGGTAAGAGCGATGCTTGAAGCCAATGCTAAGGAAGCCCGCAAGCTTCATTACCGGATCCTGGCGCTGATGGAAGCAAATTTTGTCGAATCTTCGCCCGGCCCGTGCAAGTTCGTGATGGCGGAGATGGGACTGCTGGAAGAAAATCTGCGCCTGCCGCTGGTGCCCGTGACGGAAGCGACGCGGAAAATATTGCGCGAAGTTATGAAAGAAACCGGGATAAAGAAATGAAGTCAGCTCTTGCGATTTTTTTGCTCCTGCTAGGTGGTTTGACTGCGGCTGCGCAAAGTAGCAATTCCGAAACCGAAGTGCGGGCGGCGAACAAAGCCTGGGCCGATGCGCAGGTCAAGGGCGACCTGGAAGCGCTGGACAAACTTTTTGCCGAAGAATTGATCGTCACTTCCGGCAACGGAACTGTGCGCGATAAAAAAGGCGAATTGGCGGACGCTAAACCCGATCCTGATTTTAAAACCTATTTTTTCAATACCGACGATCTGCGCATTAAGATCTGCGACAAAGCCGCCGTCGTCACCGGACATGCCAAATGGCGCACGAGTTATAAAGGGAAGGATTCCGACAACGAGCGGCGCTTTACCTGTGTTTATGTCAAGCGCGACGGCCGCTGGCAAATGGTCGCCATGCAGGTGACACGAATCGCAAAGCCTCAATAAATTTCACTCCTCATTATGAAAAAGCTCGGCTTATTTTTGTTTATCTTTCTCGCGTTACAGGCGATCTGTTTCGGCCAGGGCTCTCAGAAACTTCAGAAAATAAGTAAAGATGAGCAGCAGGTCCGCGCCGCCGTCAAACAATGGGCCGACGCCGTTGCTGCGCGCGATACGTCCGCGCTCGACAAACTTTTTGCCGGCGACCTGTTCATTACCGCTCATGACGGCAGCACGCGCGGAAAGAAAGAAGAGCTGGAAGCGCTGAGAGCCTCGCCGGGCCTTAAAATGCTGTCCGTCGAAAACGAAGACCTGAGAGTAAAGGTTTATGGTAAATCGGCGGTAGTCACGGCGATCGTAAAAATGCGCTTTGAGTCCGGCGGTAAAGAAACATCAGTGGCTTTTCGTTACACCGCCGTTTTCGTGAAAAAAGACGGCCGCTACCGGCTTGAGGTTTTGCAAACTACGCGGATCGCGGCACCCCAGCCAAACGTGGCGGCAAATTCAGGGACAAACCAATGAAGCTGAGCGAATCAATATCCGTTGCTGTCGGCGAAAGGGCGCCCGATTTTCAGCTCAAGACCCAGAAGGGCGAAGACTGGAGCCTTTCCGGCCAGTCTGGCAGCGTCGTCGCGCTGCTTTTTTATCCCAAGGACGAAACCCTCGTTTGCACCAAACAGATGTGTTCGCTGCGCGATCATTGGGTGGATTATCTCGAGACCAAAGCGCTGGTCGTGGGGGTATCGCCCGGAACCACCGATGACCATAGCGACTTTTCCCGCAAACACAGATTGCCCATCACTCTTTTGGCCGACGCCGACCGCAGCGTGACGGAAACCTACGCGTTTCACTGGCTCTTCCCGATATCGTTCACGCGCTCGATCGTGATCATCGACGCAAAGGGGATCATCCGCAGCCGCCGCGTCATGCTGCGCGCATTTCGCCCGACGGACCGTTCGGTGATAGCCTCTATTTATGCGGCGCGCACCGATCACTTTAACGAAAAACTCGAAGATCTGAGAAACAAGCGCCTCTAGAAATTTTATGTTTGATTTGATAGTAAGACCGCCATTAACCGATAAAAGCCGTCAGCTGACAGCTTTTGGCTAATAGCCGGAATGATTTTATTTGGGAATTTAACATTGCCTATTTAACAGGCGATGCCGCTTAAAATAGAACCTATGAAAAGCAAAGCGATAACACGCATCTGGCACGGCGTGACCAGGGCTAAGCACAGTGATGAATACCTGCAGTTAATTATCGACACCGGCGTCAGCGATTACAGGAAAACCCCGGGAAATCTGAGTGTGGAAATACTTCGCCGTATCGAAGGCGACAAATGCCATTTCTGGACCGTCACCAAATGGGACAGCTATGAGAGCATTAAAAAATTTGCCGGTGAAGACTACGAAAAAGCGCGCTATTATCCCGAAGACGATAAATACCTGCTGGAATTTGAGCCGGATGTTATACACTGCGAGACGTTTCGAGTTTTGAGAATTTACTCACCACAGAGACACAGAGAGCACAGAGGCTCCCCAAAATGGAATTAAATGATATAAGCGGACAAACTATCAATTGTGCTATTAAAGTTCATAAGACATTGGGCCCCGGACTTTTGGAAAGTACGTACGAGGTCTGCCTGACACATGAACTAAGAAAATCAGGGTTGAGAGTCGAATCTCAACTTGCCTTACCGATCGTTTATGATGAGATATTGATCGAGGCTGGTTATCGAATCGATCTAATGGTTGAAGATTCCGTAGTTGTCGAACTGAAATCGATAGAAGGGCTTCTTCCAATTCATGAAGCTCAGCTGCTTACATATTTAAAATTAAGTCGAAAAAAACTTGGACTACTCATTAATTTCAACGTACCATTATTAAAAAACGGCATTAAAAGAATGGTAAATTAATAGCCCTGTGTCCTCCGTGACTCTGTGGTGCAATTCTTATTATGACCCTACAGGAAAAGATCGAACAACTATTTGCCAGGACCGAATTCTCTGCCGACGATCGCGCGGTTTATGAAGAATTCAAAACGGCGTTAAGACGCGGCGAGATCCGGTCGGCGGAAAAGCGCGAAGACGGCAACTGGCACGCCAATCCGTGGGTGAAGCAGGGGATTTTGCTCGGCTTTCGCATGGGCAAGATGGAGGAGATGTCCAAGAGCACGGAGACTTTCCGCTTTTTTGACAAAGACACATTTCCCCTGCGGCCGATGTCGCTCGAAGATGGTGTGCGTATCGTCATCGGCGGCTCGACCATTCGCGACGGATCGTATGTCGCGCCGGGTGTGGTCGTGGTGCCGCCCGCTTACATCAATGTCGGGGCTTACGTAGATGAAGGCACGATGGTCGACAGCCACGCGCTGGTCGGGTCGTGCGCGCAGATCGGCAAGCGCGTTCATCTTTCGGCCGCGGCACAGATCGGCGGCGTGCTCGAGCCCGTCAATGCCGCGCCGGTCGTGATCGAAGACGACGTGCTGGTCGGCGGCAACACCGGCGTCTATGAGGGCACGGTCGTCCGCCAGGGCGCGGTGCTGGCCTCAGGCGTTATCCTCACGCGTTCGACACCGCTTTTTGACCTGGTAAATCACACGATCATTAAATCCGACGGCGAAAAACCGCTCGAAGTTCCTGCCGGGGCCGTCGTGGTGCAGGGCTCGCGCGCCGTGACCAGCGAAAAAGGAAAAGAATGGGGCCTTTCCATCTATGCGCCGATCATCGTCAAATACCGCGACGAAAAAACCGACGCCGCTACAAAGTTGGAAGATTATTTGCGCTAGAATAACCCTATGCGCAAGGCGGCCAAGGTAATTGTCATTATCAATGCGGGTTCGGGCACCGGGAGTGATGATGAAGCTTTGACGAATGAAATTCGGAGCCTCTTTGCCGCGCGCGATATCGAGGCCGATATAAAGCTGGCTGAGAACGGCGAACAGTTGTCGGCATTTGCCGCTGAAGCAGCCGGGGCCGCCAAAAGCGAATGCGGGATGATCGTGGCCGGGGGCGGTGACGGCACCATCAGCGCCATTGCCGAAGAGGCAATAAAGACGGGCAAAACTCTCGGCGTTCTCCCCTTGGGCACGCTCAATCATTTTTCCCGCGATCTGAAAATTCCTCCCGTCCTGGCCGAAGCCGTCGATATCATCGCCGATGGACACACTCTGGAGATCGACGTGGGCGAGGTCAACGGCCGCATTTTTCTTAATAATTCCAGCATCGGGCTTTACCCGCACATCGTGCACAAACGCGAACAGCAGCAGCATCGCTTAAAGCGCGGCAAATGGCCGGCGGCTTTTTGGGCGACCGTAATGGTGCTGCGGCGTCACCCTTTTTTGGATATCCAGCTCCGGCTCGGCGACGAAATATTAAAACGCCGGACGCCGATGGTTTTTATCGGCAATAATGATTATGAGATGGAAGGGTTTAATGTCGGCCGGCGGCCCAGCCTCACCGGCGGTAAACTGAGCCTGTATATTTTGCCGCAAACCGGGCGCTGGGGATTATTAAAACTGGCCGTCCGAGCTTTTTTGGGAACGTTAAGACAGGCGAAAGAGTTTGAGGAAATAATGATCGAAGAATGCCGGATAGAAACGCGGCGCAGAAAAGTTCTGCTGGTCGCTTTTGACGGTGAAGTTATTGCGCTGCAAACGCCGCTGGAGTATAAGATCAGGCCGAAGGCGCTGAAAGTGATGGTGGGTAGGGAATAATGAATAATGAAATATCGCTTCTTTGTAAATGAGTAAGGATTGTTTTGTCGTTAATCAACTATTCATTCATCATTATTCACTGATCATTAACCGTTATACGTTAAAGACATGAAAACCATTGTCCAAATCTCCGACACGCATTTTGGGCGCATCAATTACGATGTGATCGAACATTTGCGCGAGGCTGTGATCGCGAGCAAGCCTGATTTGCTGGTGGTGTCAGGAGATCTGACCCAGCGCGCTCGTTCGCACGAGTTCCAGGAGGCGCGCAAATTTCTCGATTCTCTGCCAAAACCGCAGATCGTCGTGCCGGGAAATCACGACGTTCCGCTGCATAATATTTTTACGCGTTTTTTCTCGCCGCTAAAAAAATACAAGAAATTTATCACCGATGACCTGCGGCCTTTTTACGCCGACGAAGAAATTGCGGTAATGGGCATCAATACCGCGCGTTCTCTTACTGTTAAAGGCGGCCGCATAAACGAAGGCCAGGTGGCCGCCATTCGCGAAAGATTCTGCGGCCTTACAGATAGTGTCTTAAAGGCGGTCGTCACTCATCATCCTTTTGACGTTCCCGAAGGTTTTGACGAAGGCGATATTGTCGGGCGTTCCCGCATGGCAATGCAGTTTGTCGCTGAGTGCGGGGTGGACCTTTTTCTCGCCGGGCATATTCACATCGGGCATATGGGCGACACCGCCAGGCGCTATAACGTCGGCGCCGGGCCGCCCGGCGCTGATCGTACAGGCGGGCACCGCCACTTCGACCCGCAGCCGCGGGCATACCAATTCGTTCAATGTGATCGAATTCGACCACCCCGGCCTGACCATCAAAAGGCTGGATTGGCAGCCCGATCAAAGGGTGTTTGCCGTGGCAGAGACAAAAGCTTATCTTCATTCCGACCAGGGCTGGCAGCGCAGCGAAATGTCCTAAGTCCTTTAATCTATTTGTTTTGCGTCGCTAAGCGCGAGGGCATTATCTGCAAATAACGGATATTTGCCACGAATGTCACAAATGACACGAATAAGAATCTTCAATTCGTGTTATTTGTGACATTCGCGGCTCATGAGGGCAAACCATTTAATAATAGATTTTGTGGGAGAAAGCGCCTTATTTGCACTTTAATTAAGCGGGAAATCCTTTTCCCGGAGGAAATATGGTCTCGCAAGCGCTAACCCACCCGTCAGAAATCAGGGGCATTTCTCGTAAAGCCTGCCTGGCAATGACAAATCTTTTCACCAGCACACCGCTTAAAAAATTCGGTTTTAAGACGGAAACGATCACTCGTTTCGACAGCATGGAAAACTACATCAGCGACCGCGTCGAACAGATCGATGATTACCAGGCGCTTTTCAAACAGTTTTGCTCGTTCGAAGGCAAGACCGTGCTTGAGATCGGCTGCAACAAGGGCTATATGCTCGATTCGTTTTTGCAGCACGAAAATTTTACCGCGATCGGCGGCGACATAAATACCGACGCGCTCGCCTACGGCAAAAATAAATTCGGAGACAAGATCCAGTTCATTCGCACCACGCCGGACCGGGTCCCGCTGCCGGATGAAAGCGTCGATGTGATCTATACCATCGATACCGTCGAACATCTAAGCGACCCCAAAGCGATCTTTATGGAAGCCGACCGGGTCCTGCGGCCGGGCGGATGGTTTTTGGTGCATTTTCACCCGTGGTTCGGGCCTTACGGAACGCACCTCGAAGACATCATTCCTTACCCGTGGGCAAACGCCATTTTTTCGATGGATACGCTTCTAGACGTGGCGGCGCATCTTTATGACCAGCCGGATTATCGTGTGCCCTGTTATTTCCAGGATGAAGAGACGGGTGAAAAACGGCCCAATCCTTATCTTGACCGCGAGATGTGGAGCGAATATCTCAATCACATTACGCTGCGGCAATTTCGCTCGATGTTAAAAGAGCTGCCTTTTGAACTGGTACACAAAGAACAGATCGGTTTCGGCGGAAAAGTATTTCGCCTGGGCCGTTATATGAGCGCCTTTTCACAGGTGCCGGTGCTCGATGAATTTTTTACCAAAGCATATTTTTGTGTGCTGAGAAAGAAAGATTAAAGCCGGGGAATATTAGGACTGCTCGTACCCTAGAAGCGAGCAGAAAATGCGGCAGTATGGAGTAGGTCCCGGCAATTTTTTGCCGGACACGCTCCATAACTGTCGCGTTTCTGTTTGATATGCTACCCTGTGGTTTTGGAGTTGAAACGACTATGAAAGCTATCACGGAAATGGAAGGGTTTCGTATCCCGCAGCGCCTGCAGGGACTCGAAAAATCAAAGATACGGCAGGTGGCCGACCGCGCGCTGCCGGGCAGCATCAGTTTCGGTTTGGGCGAGCCGGACCTGCCCACCGCGCAGTGTATCAAGCGCGAGGCGGTGCGCGTTATCACCGAAGAAATGAACGGCTACACGCTGCAGGCGGGAATACCCGCGCTGCGTGAAAAGATCATCGGCGAATACCCGCACTTAAATCTTGGCATCGACGATGTTTTTGTGACCGTCGGTTCTTCCGAAGCTCTTTTTTGCGCGCTGATGACCCTGGTCGAAGAGGGCGACGAAGTGCTGACACCGAACCCGGGATTTCCCGCATATCCGGGCATCACCAAAATCGCCGGCGGTGTTACCAAATATTACCGCCTGGCGGGTGAGAATGGGTTTGCTTTCGATGTCGAAGAATTTAAGGCGCAGCTCACCGATAAGACGCGCGTCGTGATCGTCTTAAGCCCCTCTAATCCGACCGGCAGGTCCTTGTCGCGCGCAGACCTGCAGGCGATGGCCGAAGCGCTTAAAGATAGCGGCATTTATGTCATTTCAGATGAGATCTATCGCGATGTTTATTACGGCGATGAACGCCCGGCGTCGATCTCCGAATATTACGATAAGACGTTAATTGTCAGTGGTCTGTCCAAGATAATGAGCATGACCGGATGGCGTCTGGGCTGGCTGGCCGGTCCGACGGACGTGATCCGGCCGGCGTGGGTCCTGCACGGTTACGATGTGACCTGCGCCTCGGCGATCTCGCAAAAAGCTGCGCTGGCCGCCTGGACCGAAGAAGGCAAACAAGCCATGACCGAAGCCCGGGCCGTTTATCAAAAACGCCGCGATTTGATCGTCGATCTTTTTAAGACGGAACTCGGCCTGACCGCCTTCGTTCCCGAAGGAGCCTTTTACACGATGCTCGACGTGCGCCACCTCGGCGATGAAATGGAGATCGTGGAAAAATTCCTGCAGGCCAAGGTCGTGACCATTCCGGGCTCTGCTTTCGGCAGCGAAGCCGAAGGTTATTTACGCATCTCTTTTTGCGCCGGCGAAGACAAGATCAGGGAAGGCGTGAAACGGATGAAGGAAGCGATGATGGGTAACAAGTGATGAATTATTAGTGACAAGTGATGAGTAATTGGTAACAAGTGATCGGCAGCTGTCACCAACTACCAATCACCAGTTATCAATCACTTTTTACGGGCAATGGCTGCAATGATTCCAGCAGTCATAAACGTCAGCGAGACAGGCAAGATAACAGCTCTTTTCGGCAGCCGGGCCGCCGCAAAAAGCAGTGCAATAATCCTCCGGGGTCGGGGCATATGGATCGTCCGGGTCGATGGGACAGTCATAGCAGCAGGGAAGAGCGGCTGCCCGGGTTGAATTTCCCTGTGTCATAACAAACCCCAGGCAGAGCACGAGGACCATCAGTATCCCCAATCTTTTTAAAATCCTAAGTTTATTTTGCACTTTTTAGTCTCCTTTATTATTGACTAACAGAACACGCAATGGGCCCAGCAGTTATGGATCTGGTTCAGGCATACGGTATAACATGAACCGGAGCCGGCCCCGCATTGGGCCGTGCAGTATTCCTCCGCCGTCGGGTCTTCTCCGAATGGGGGAACGCGACAATCCTGGCAGCACGGCGCCGCCAGGACCGGCTGCACCGCATTAGAATTAGACATAACGAATCCCAGGCTAAGCCCGAGGATCGCCAGAATGCCTAATCTTTTTAATATTCCTAATTTGGTTTTCACTTTCTGACCTCCTTAAAAATGAGTTCCGGAGTTGACTGAGTTAGCAGAGCTCGTCGAATTTTGCCGAGCCTTATAAGATATAAATTCAATAACTTGGTTGACTCGGTAAAACTCTGATAGCTCTGCTAACTTTTATGTCTTAACAACCAAAGTCACACCAGTGCCAACAGTTGTAGACGCTGTTGATACAGCTGTTGTAACAAGAGCCGGAGCTTGCCCCGCACTGGGCGGTGCAATAATCTCCCGGCTCCGGAGCGTACGGATCGAACGGGTCGATCGGACATTGCGAGCAGCAGGGCCGGGCCAAAGCCGACTGGGCCCCGCTGGGAGCAAACATAACGAATCCCAGGCAGAACATTAGAACCGCCAAAATTCCTAATCTCTTGATCAAGCCAAGTTTATTTTTCATTTTCTGACCTCCCAAATAGTTTTACTTTTTAACAGCCGAACTGACACCAGTGCCAGCAGTTATAGATGCTGTTGACGCAAGAGGTGTAACAGGAACCTGAAGATGCTCCGCACTGATCAGCGCAATATTGTTCCGGCCATTGCCCCTGCGGATCCTCGGGATTTATTGCACAGTCCGAGCAGCAGGGCCGGGCTAAAGCCGACTGTGTCCCGCTGGGAGCAAACATAACGAATCCCAGGCAGAACATTAGAACCGCCAAAATTCCCAATCTTTTGATCAAGCCAAGTTTATTTTTCATTATCTGACCTCCGTGTGTAATTCAAAAACCAGCTTCCGCTTGAGAGTAGGGTGGAAGTAAACCCTGATCGGGTAAGAACGGATGTTTGCCCGCACCCGATCGATCGCAGGTTCATTTTTCCGATTTTATGGAAGAAAAAGAACTTAAGTTAGATATCTAGAATAACCACCCGCGGTATTACAAGTCAACGTTTCTTTTGGTAGTGTCCTAAAGCTGTGGTGCTGTATCAAATAATCATTCGGAATAGATGAAAGATCATAGATGATAGCTGAGAGATTCGATCTATCATCTGTCATCTATCAGTTATCATCTATTCCGAATGGAAAACCCAAAAGCTAACCCTGCCTTTTATAAAATGAATGGGGAAAATAATTTGACGCTTTCCTTTTTATTAAGCCTAAATTACACTTAATTTTTTGTGACCCTATGAGTAAAAGATACCGTGTAGGAATTCTGGGAGCGACGGGGACCGTCGGCCAGAGATTTATTCAGCTTTTGGCGGATCATCCGCAATTCGAGATCGCCGCGCTGGCGGCCTCAGACCGCTCGGCGGGCAAGACTTTTGTCGAGGCCTGCCCGTGGAAGCTGGCGACGCCGATGCCGGAAAAGGTGAAGGAGATCGTGGTCCAGCCGATCGAACCGTCATTTGAGTGCGACCTGGTTTTTTCCAGCCTGCCTTCAAATGTCGCCAGGGCTACGGAGGAAGCTTTTGCCCGCGCGGGCTACCCGGTTATCAGCAACTCATCGTCTTTTCGCATGGATGAAGACGTGCCGCTGCTTATTCCGGAGATCAATCACGACCATCTCGGCCTGATCGAAACACAGCGGGTCAAGCGCGGTTTTGGTAAAGGCTTTATCGTCACCAACCCGAATTGCGCGGTGATAAGTTTTGCGCCGCCCCTGGCCGCTATGCATGAAAAATTCGGCGTTGAATCACTGATAATTTCCACTTACCAGGCCATTTCCGGCGCCGGTTATCCGGGCGTGGCGGCGCTCGATATAATGGACAATGTAATGCCTTATATCGCCGGCGAAGAACCGAAGGTCGAGATAGAAGCGCAGAAGATACTGGGTAAGTTCACCGGGCACGAGATCGAAAAAGCTGACTTTGTGGTCAGCGCCCAATGTTTTCGCGTTAATGTCGTGGACGGGCACATGGTTTCGGCGCGGGTGAAATTAAGGGAGACTTCAACTCTGGAAGAAGTGACCGAGGCCATTGAAAATTATCCCCGGCTGGACCTTTACTCTTCGCCGGAACATTTTATGGTCGTGCGCGAAGAGCCCGATCGCCCGCAGCCGCGCATGGACCGCGATACCGGTAAAGGAATGACCATCACCGTCGGGCGATTGTTTCCCGATAATATTTTTGACTATCGTTTCGTGTGCCTGAGCCATAACACGATCCGCGGCGCCGCGGGAGCCGCCGTGCTCAATGCTGAATTGCTTATTAGCAAAGGACTGATCTAAAAAATTTGCCGTTCTTCGCTATATGTTTGCGGCACCTATCTAATTAATTATATTTGATTTTATATTGCGGCTCTGCCGCCGTGCTGTGCGGAAGGGCTTTGCCCTTCCGTTGAATTCTCCTTAATATTTTCGGAGGCTATGCCTCCCGCCCTCCCGCGATGATAAATAAAAATTCTCCCTGTTATTTCATCACTTCGGTGACAAACAAGCGCTTGCCTGTTTTTCGCACTGATAGGCTGAAGCAGGTTTTCTGCGATGCACTTGGTGAAGCACGAAATTCTGCCGGTTTCAAGATCCACGCTTACGTCATTATGGCCGATCATTTTCATATTATTACCGATAGCAAACTTGATGAATCTGAAACGCTTAGATATCTAAACGGTATTTCCGCCCGACGCGTGATCGGATATTTAAGGGAGAACGGTTTTGAAAGTTCGCTCCGAAAACTTAGAATGGAGACGAAAGAGCGAAATTACAAACACTCTTTATGGGAGCATCATTCGAACACTTTTGATATAAAGACCGAGGCGGTATTGATGCAAAAAGTGAACTACATTCATATCAATCCCGTTGAAGAGGGCCTGTGTGAGCGGGCAGAGGGTTATAGATTTTCCAGCGTGAGATTTTGGATGAATTGTCCGTTGGAAGATGAGCCGCTTTTAATTGATAGAATGCAGGGAGGCACAGCCTCCCTGAGTTTAGTGGCCATTTGTCGGAAGGGCAGAGCCCTTCCGCACAGCACTGCGGCGGAGCCGCAAAAAGAAGATGCTCTTCGAATAGCACGGCGGTAAAGCCGCAAAGTAAATCAAATATTTATCTAAAATCAAAAAATGATCACACGCTACACATTGCCCGAAATGGGCGCCATCTGGTCTGAGCAAAATAAATTCCAAAAATGGCTCGATGTCGAAATAGCCGTTTGCGAAGTGCACGCTGAGATGGGCACGATCCCGGCCGAAGCCGTGGCCGAGATAAAAGCCAGGGCCGCGTTTACGCCTGAACGCATCGGCGAAATAGAAAAGACCACCGATCACGATGTCATCGCTTTTACCACCAACCTGGCGGAAAACATCGGTTCCGCCGCGCGTTTTGTTCACTACGGGCTCACTTCGTCAGACGTGGTGGACACCGCCAACGCGCTGCTGCTAAAAGAGGCGTGCGGTGTACTGCTTACGAAAATCGACGGCCTGCTGGACGTGCTTAAAAAGCGCGCGTTTGAATTTAAGGACACTCCGCAGATCGGGCGTACGCACGGTATTCATGCCGAACCGACTTCGTTCGGAATGACGTTTGCGCCTCTGGTACTGCGAAATGCAGCGCAATAAAGCGCGCCTGATCAAAGCAAAAGATATTGTTTCGGTAGGAAAGATCAGCGGCGCGGTCGGCGCTTTTGCGCATCTCGATCCGGAGGTGGAAGAGCGCGTCTGCGCGAAGCTGGGACTTGAGGCGGCGGCAGTTTCAACGCAGGTTATCCAGCGCGACCGTTACGCCGAATATCTCTGCACGCTGGCGATCATCGCCGCCTCGTTAGAAAAATTTGCGCTGCAGGTGCGCCACTGGCAGCGGACGGAGGTCCGCGAGGCGCAGGAAAAATTCAAGTCCGGGCAGAAAGGTTCTTCGGCGATGCCGCACAAACGCAACCCGATCCTTTCGGAACGCATCTGCGGAATGGCGCGGACCGTTCGCGCGAATTCGATCGTGGGCCTGGAAAACGTGGCGCTCTGGCACGAGCGCGATATTTCGCACAGCTCGGCTGAGCGTATCGTGCTGCCTGATTCTTCCGCGGCGCTGGATTACATTCTCGCCAAGGCTACCTCGCTGCTGGACAGCCTGGTTGTCTACCCCGAAAAGATGCGGGAAAATATCAATCTGACGCGCGGCCTGGTTTTTAGCGGCCAGCTGCTGTTGGCCCTGACGCAGAAAGGCGTGTCGCGCGAAGACGCTTATCTTTGGACGCAGCGCAATGCGATGAAGGTTTGGGATGAAGGCGGAGAATTTAAAGAATTGGTATTGAAAGACGCGGACATTTCCTCACGTTTGTCACCAGAGGAAATAGCCCGCGTCTTTGATCTTAAACACTACCTGCGCAATGTAAGTAAAGTGTACGCAAGAGTTTTTGGCCCGGTTTAGTTAGACCATTGATCAGCCAGGTTGCCGATGATCGGAAGCTTAAAGATCTGGCCCTGAAAAGCTTTGACCGCGCAGAAAATAATAGCGACCAAAACCAGCAGCCAGAACACCAGCATGACCAGTCCGAGAATGCCTCCGCCGATAGCTCCGGCCGCACCGCCGGCATTTCCTGCCGCTGCGCCGCCAACCATAACAACGCCCATAAGGATATACAGGACTATGAAAACCACGAAAGCGCTGACTGTTAATAGGATAGACTGAAAAGCGTGGAAACGGGGCAGCTTATTGGTCTTGTCCGTTACCACAACGATAATGCTGTATATCAGGCCCAAGGCACAGATAATATTTCCGACATAGCAGATCAAAGCTCCAACATTGTTGTCCAGACCGAGTGCAGTTTTACCTGCAGGGTTATTTTCCATTTCTAAATTCTCCTTAAGAGTCAATTAATTTTTAAACAGAATAATTTCTTAGAGATGACGAAATAGTATACCAATAATTGCATAAGAACAAGAGATTTATCAACGTTTTTGCGGTAAGATATGGAAATGAAGGCAAAAGTTTATGTAAATCTTAAAGCCAGCGTCCTCGACCCGCAGGGTAAGGCTATTCAGCATTCGGTCGAATTGCTCGGTTTTGACAAAATAGTTGATATCAGACAGGGTAAGTTTTTTGAAATCTCTTTAGATTCAGGTATTTCCGAATCAGAAGCGGCCGCCGCGGCGGAAAAGATCGCCAAAGACGTCCTGGCCAATCCGGTCATTGAAGACTACAGAGTAGAAATTATTTCTTAAAGTAGCCGGAAGCCAGAAGCCAGAAGCCGGAAGCCAGAAGCCAGAAGCTTTTTCTGACTACTGACTACTGACTACTGACTACTGACTACTGACTACTGACTACTGACTACTGATTATGAAATTTGGAGTAATTGTTTTTCCCGGTTCAAATTGTGATCACGACGCCTATCACGCGGTGTCGAAATACGTGGGCCAGCCCGTTGATTTTATCTGGCACAGAGACACCGATCTGAGCAGCTACGACGCGGTGATCGTTCCGGGCGGGTTTTCTTACGGTGATTACCTGCGGGCCGGAGCCCTGGCGAGATTTTCACCCGTCATGCAATCAGTCAAAAAATTTGCCGCGGAAGGTAAATTCGTTTTCGGCATCTGCAACGGTTTTCAGATCCTTTGCGAAGCGGGGCTTTTACCGGGCGCGCTGATGCGCAACCGCGGCCTGCACTTTGTCTGCCGGCACGTAAATATCAAGGTTGAAAATAACAACACGCCTTATACCAGCGAGATCGCGGGCGAAAAAGTTCTTTCCATCCCGGTCGCGCATGCCGAGGGAAATTATGTCTGCGATGACGAAACTTTCAGTCAACTGGAAGAGAACGGCCAGATAGTTTTCCGCTATTGCAGTGAGGCCGGCGAGATAACCGATGAAGCCAATCCCAACGGCGCGCGCGCGAATATTGCGGGAATTTGTAATCTCAACAGGAACGTTTTAGGTATGATGCCGCACCCGGAAAGGGCCTGTGAAGAGCTGCTCGGCTCAACCGACGGCCGGGGGATTTTCAGCTCGCTGACCAAGGCTATTGCGGCAAGCGCGAATTAACATATCATGGAGCGCGGGCATCCCTGCCCGCATTCATTCGAGACCACCCCGTCGCGCTGGAGCGCGCCACCCCTCCTTGGTAAGGAGGGGAGTTTTAGGAAAACCCCCGGTTGCTCTCCCACCACCCCGTCAGCCGAAGCGGCTGCCGCCCCTCCTCAGGCAGGAGGGGAGCCTCGGTTCTGACCTCATACTTAATATTTTAAAATTGTTTGTTGCGGCGGAAGAGTGACGTGGGACGGCGACCCTGAAAGGATCTGCCGGGAGTTTTACATGCTTAGTCCGGTTCCTTAAATTCTACAGTCTGCCCGCAGGTTCCAGGAACCGGAACGAAGGCCCCGCGGCGGCTGGCCCGGTTTGTTTTTCGCCGGCGCGACGGGCATCTGCGCAGGCTAGCTTTATACTCGGCATTACCGGAAACGACACTAAAGCGATGCTTCCGGATCTAGCCCGATGGTTTGCGGCCTACCGGGCAAGGACGGCGTGCTCACGCGGCTTGACCGCCACAGTCAGCACTTCCGACCACAACGGAATGAGAGTAGATCATTGTTTGGTTTTTGGCGATGGCGGGTTTTAAGAGTTAGCGGAAGTTTGTGTGATTAGCAGAGTTTTGCGGTTTAAATTGCCACTAGCTTCAGCTAGTGGCTCATAAGCGATTCATCAAATCCCGGCTTTAGCCGAATATTTGATTTGGCTAAAGCCCATTCATATTATTTCTCACTAACCACTAGCTAAAGCTAGTGGCAATTTAAAAAGGCAAAAAGAACTGTAACCACGAAAACACACGAAGCAACACAAACAAAGCCGGGCAGCAAGAGAGAACCACCCCGTCGCGCTGGAGCGCGCCACCCCTCCTTGGTAAGGAGGGGAGTTTTTTGTTTCGCACAGGCGAAGCCGCGAATATTGTTACCGGACCGCGGGTTAAAGCCCACGGCTACATTCGGAACATCGCTGCGCGATAATGGAGACTGAACCACGAAACACAAGCGGTAATGCACAAGAGAGAACCACCCCGTTACGCGAAGCGCGTGCCACCCCTCCTTGGTAAGGAGGGGAGTTTAAACCACTCGCTACCGCTTCGGGTTCTGACCTCATACTCGAAGCCACGGTAATATTTCGTTAACTACAATTCTTTAACGACCAAACCTTCCGGCGCTAAAGTCCACTTAAGAACTTCGCAGCCTTCCATGGCCGTGAGCGCCGCTTCCACTTCATCACGCCGGCCTTCCTCGCAATAAAAAGCTATACAGCCGCCGCCGCCCGCGCCGCACACTTTGGCGGCGATCGCACCACCCGCCAGTGCGGCCTCGATCAGATCGTCCATGTGCGAAGTGGTGATATTCGGCGAGAGGCGTTTGCGCAGCGGGTAAGACTTTTTCAAGATTTCTCCGACGTGGTCCCAATCGTTTAGCAGCAGCGCTTCACGCAGTTCGAGCGAGCCATCGCGGATGCCTTCGAATATGTCGAAGAGTCTCATTATCGCCGTCGATATGGCGTTTGGTTATTTCCCAATTATTCGTGCCTGAATTGCGCGGCTCGCCCGTGTAGCAGACGGCCATCCGGCTTTCCAGCATTGCCGTATCGGTGGCCAGGGCCTCGCGGCGAAAACCGTCCGGGCGAAAATGAATGCAGGACAGCCCGCCGTATTGCGCCGAGTAATAATCCTGAAAACCGGCCGGCACGCGGATGACCTGTGTTTCTATACTGGAAGCGATCGGGATGAACTCTTCCTCTTGGTAGCGATCGCCCAGCAAACGGTTCAGCGCGCCGACACAGGCGATGTTAAGCGTCGAAGAACCCGCCAGGCCCGCTCCCGCCGGAGCTTCCGATTCGGTGATCATATGCAAGCCGGTTTCGGGTTTGAAAAAGTAAACGAGTTTGGAGAGTAATTCCAGCCGCGGCTCGTGCGCGAGCTCGTGAAAATGATCGAGGTCGGTTTCAAATTTTACGCCGCGGTCGATCGATTCGAGAATTATTTTGTTATCGTCGCGCGTTTCGAGACGGCAATGCGCGCGCAGGCTGATGGCGAAATTAACGGTCGCCGCGCCTTCGTGAAAAAGAAAAAGGGGCGGAATGTCGATAGTGCCTCCGGCCAGATCGACCCGCGTTGGAGCAGATGATTCGATTATCACAAATAAAATTCCTTAGAAAAAATTCTAAACGGTAAACCCGGGAGCGCAGGCATCCTGCCTGCAAGCGCGGGCACCGCGCTAATATGTTGTTTCTGCCTATAAGAATTTTAGTAGCGTCCTAAAGTTGCGGTGTTTTTAAGATCTCTTCGGAATAGATAAAAGATGATAGATGATAACGGATAGATTCCAAATCTATGATCTTTTATCTATCAGTTATTATCTATTCCGAATAATATTTCTTATCGACACCACAACTCTAGGACACGACTGAATGTTTTTAATGCTGCGCGTTCATGCAGGCAAGATGCCTGCGCTCCCAGGTTTACTAATCTTTTTCCGCGCCCATCCTATCCGAGGGGGAAGCCTTGGCCGATGAAGCGGCGGGCTTGGTTTCCTGCGGTTCGGCATTTTCCTGTTCTTTTAAATCCTTTGAATTTGCCGGCTGGGTCAAGTGAAGCTTTTCCTGCAATATTTTCCGAGACAGCGTGAAGTTTTTCTTCTATCTCGTGAATGGTTTCGGGGTTGGCACTTTCCACTTTTTTCGAAAGCCAGAATCTTTCCAGCAAATAAAAACCGACCACGCCGAATACGATGATGCCGAGCAGTACAAAACCTATCTGCTGGAAATCACCGATGATCCCCGTAATGGCCCCGCCGAAAAAATAACCCGTCGTGCTTAAGATCAGCGCCCAGATCGAGCAGCTCAAAAGATCGGTATAAAGAAAACGCCAAAAAGGCATTTTACCGACGCCCGTGGATATACACATGGCCGCGCGGATGCCATAAATATATTTAGAAATGACCAGCGCATAGCCGCCAAATGTTTCCACCAATTTTTCTATCCGCGGCTGCGAACGCTGGTACCACTTAAACCCTTTGATCGTTTTGGCAAAAACCCGGCCGATCAGGTATCCGATCGAATCGCCGACAACGCCGCCTGCTATACCCGCCAGCAAAACTTTGAAAAAGCTGCCGGTGCCGAAAAACCCGCTGTTCGCCATGGCGCCGGCGAGCAGCAGGGTAATATCGCCCTCAATCATACAAAGGCCAAACACGGCGAGGATTCCCCACGTGTCAATTACCCATTGAATTTGTTGAAGTGGATTTTCCATTTAAGAAAGCCGAATGAGATAACAGTATGACAGAGTAACCATCTGAGGCGGTGTAGTCAAAACTATACCAACGACGAGTACCTGAGATTTCTTCAAATGCATATCATAAATTATAGGACAAAAAGAGTATGAATGACGGATATATTTTGCAAAAGTCCTTATTTGACAGTTCATTGGACTGTGCATAGAATCTCTCTAGTTTCCTTTCTGATGTCTCGCATGTGGGCGCGGTTGTCGTAATTAAACAAATGACTGAATCAGGCGAAAAAACTGGAACCATGATCGGAGTCGAACTTTCCGGCGACGTCCTGCGAGGTGTCCTTCTTACCGCTGAGGGCATAATAGCCGACAGTATACAGACCCCCGTTTCAGTAAATGAAGACCGTCTCACACAATTAGCAGGATTTATCAACGGGCTTAAACCACGGGCGCCGGAAGCCGCATGCGTCGGGGTGGCGGTGCCGGGACTGGTAGAAATGAGATCGGGCCGGGTGGCGCTTTCCCGGCATTTGCCTGAGAACGAGAGCCTTAATATGGCGCAGGAAGTATCCGGTGCCACGGGGCTTAAAATAAATCTTGAAAACGACGCCAACGCGGCTGCTTATGCGGAATACAAGTTCGGCGCGGGCCGCGGCGCGAAAGACATGTTTTATGTCACGCTGGGCAAAGGTGTCGGCGGCGCGCTTATTCTTGACGGCAAGTTATGGCACGGAGCATCGGGTTTCGCGGGAGAATTCGGTTATGTGACCATTAATTCCGAGGGCCTGAGAGTGGAAGATATGGCCTCGGCGGACAATATCGTGCGGCGGACCAGGGACAGACTGCACCAGGACAGCACAACATCCTTGCAAAAGATAGCAGAAGAAGCACTTAGCGTTACCGACATCGTGAACGCAGCCAACGCTGACGACGATTTTGCCAACATGATGCTCGAACGCACCGGGATGTTCGTCGGCACTGCCGTGGCCAGCGTGATCAACCTGCTGAATATCGAAAGAGTGGTGATCGGCGGCGCGGTGATGGCGGCTGGAACTCCTGTAGTTAAAGGGGTTACCGATAGAGCGAGAGAATTTTCGTTTGCGCCCGGCTTTGAGGGCACCAGTATCGTGGCCGGGGAATTAGGGGCAAATGCCGCCGCTATCGGCGCCGCGCTTTTATCCTGCGAGGTTTAATACCGGGAGCGCGGGCATCCTGCCCGCAAAGATCGCGCAGCGATCTAAATGGTTTGATCCTGATGATCGGCGCGGCAAGCCGCGCTTGCGGGCAGGATGCCCGCGCTCCAATAAATAAAGCTTAATTTCATTGATGAGCAAATCTTATTTTGTGAAAACTTGCACAAATATCGGAAAAATTATATTTCTTAACCGGAGTAATTGAAAATTCTGTGCAGAGTAAGTTATTCTGAACATAGGTCTTATTTTACAAAATTGAATATTCGTCTGCTCAGAGTGATCCGGATCTCTCTGTTGAGGGGAAAATGTAGTTTTTCGCAATAAAGCTTATTGTGAAAGTTGAGAAAGCGATGGCTCAAGTATTTCACCGCAGTGCAAATAATATTGCCAAGGCCAGTATTGTGGCCGCTGTCTTGTTAGGCGGAGTTGCTTTTTTTGTAGTAACCCAGATCGCCCGGTCGTCTTATGTTACCGGCCGCTTTTTGGAAAAGCAGCAACCCATTCAATTCAGTCATAAACACCACGTCGGCGACGACGGCATAGATTGCCGTTACTGCCACACGTCGGTCGAAACCTCTTCTTCAGCGGGGCTTCCGCCCACCCAAACCTGTATGAACTGTCACAGCCAGATCTGGTCTGACAGCCCTTACCTGGAGCCGGTGCGCGCGAGCTTTCGCGAGAATAAACCTATTCAGTGGGAAAGAGTTCACGACCTTCCGGAATATGTCTATTTCAATCACAGCATTCACGTTAATAAAGGCGTAGGATGCTCGACCTGCCACGGCAAGGTCGATGAAATGGCCAGCGTGTACATGGAAAACACGCTGCAGATGGAGTGGTGTATCGCCTGTCACAAAGACCCCTCGCAATATATCCGGCCAAAGGGCGAGGTCTATAACATGGCCTGGAACGATAGCGATATCGAACCGAAAGAACGGGAAAAGCTTAAAGACGAATACAAGATCCGCAGCCGGCAGCAGCTGACCAGTTGTTCTACCTGTCACAGGTAATGTTGGTCACCGGTAAGTGTTAGTAAATTTGGAGAAGAGTTAAGGAATCAGAAAACGATGGCGACTCAAGATAGTCAAAAGAATTTTGCTCTCTTGCGTGAAAGAATTTTAGACCAGCAAGGAAAAGAATACTGGCGCAGCCTGGAAGAATTTGTCGACGCGCCCGAATTCGAAGAATTCGTTAACCGGGAATTCCCCCAGCACTCGGAAGAGTGGAGCGATCCGGTCAGCCGCCGCAGTTTTATCAAGCTGATGGGCGCCTCGCTGGCTTTGGCCGGTATCAGCGGCTGCGTCATCCAACCACCCGAAAAAGCGATTCCTTACGTTACTCAACCCGAAGAATATACACCCGGAAAACCAGATTTTTACGCGACGGCGATGACGCTGGGCGGTATCGCTACCGGCCTGCTGATCAGAAGCAATGATTTTCGCCCCACCAAGGTGGAGGGAAATCCTCAGCATCCGGGCAGCCTCGGCGGAACGGATACCCTCGCACAGGCGTCCATCCTGGGAATGTACGATCCGGACCGCTCGCAGGAAATAACCTACCGCGGCGGCGCGCAAAGCTGGGAAGCCTTTGTCAAAGCGTTTCGCGCGGAACTCGATAAAGAGCGCGGAACGAACGGCGCGGGAATTCGTTTCCTGACCGAAACCGTTACTTCACCGACGCTCATCAACCAGTTCAAACAAATACTCACCGAACTGCCCGGCGCCAAGTGGTATCAATACGAGCCCGTCAACAATGACAGCGCGATGGCCGGCGCAAAAATGGCGTTCGGCTCGCCGGTAAATACAGTTTACAAATTCGATCTGGCGGAAAGAGTTCTTTCGCTCGATGCGGATTTTATGAGCGGATTTAACGTTCGCTATATCAAGGATTATTCCGCCCAGCGCCGCACCTCGGAAGAGAAAAAAGAGATGAACCGCCTCTATGCGGTGGGCACGACGCCGAGCATCACGATGGCAAAATCCGACCATCATGTTTCGCTCAAACCGAGCCAGATGGAAGGTTTTGTAAAGGCTGTCGCGAAAGCTATTGGCGTAGCGGGAGCGGCGTCGGATACGCCGGACGATGCTAATGGGGCCAACTGGGCCAAGTGGATCGAGTCGATGGCGAAAGACCTGCTCGAACATAAAGGCAAATCGATCGTTATTCCGGGCGACCATCAATCGCCGGCCATACATGCGCTGGCCCATGCAATGAACGCCGCGCTCGGCAATGTCGGGCAGACCGTTGTTTATACCGATCCGCTGCACGCCAATCCTGAAATGCTGCAGATGGACGGCCTGCGTGAGCTTGTCAGAGACATCGATGCGGGCGCGGTCAAAATGCTGGTCATCTTTGGCGGCAACCCGATGTACAACACACCGGCCGATCTGAAACTGACCGAAGAGAGAATGAAGAAGGTGGAACCTTCGCATTCAGCTCAGCCAGTTTAAGGATGAGACGACCGATTACTGCCATTGGCACATTTGCGAAAAACATTTTCTCGAGATGTGGAGCGACACGCGCGCTTATGACGGAACGGTGACCTTTGTGCAGCCGCTTATCGAACCGCTTTACGGCGGAAAGAGCGCGCATGAAATTATCCAGCTTTTCGCCAAAGAAAAATTCGATGAGCGGGATGCCGACATTATCAAGACCGCCTGGAATACGGCGGGTTCGGCGATCGCCGGAGCTGATTTTGAAAAATCATGGCGCCGCGCGATCCACGACGGATTTATTCCGAATACGGCTTTACCGGCAAAAACGATGGCGGCCAAGACCGATTTTCTTAGCCAGTCCCCAACACTGCCGCTCCCGCCGCCGGCCGCCGGAGAACTGGAATTTGTGATCTTGCCCGACCCGGGTGTTTATGACGGGCGCTATGCCAATAACGGCTGGCTGCAGGAATTGCCCAACCCGCTCAACAAAGTGACTTGGGAAAATGTGGCGCTGGTCAGCCCGAAAACGGCACAGCGTTTGGGGCTCAATCAAAACCGTAAATTCAACCCCGGTACCGGCGCCGAAGAAGGAAGCTCCTTTATCGATTCGACCGGCGGAAACCTTTTCTCCGATGCGATCGAATTGACCGTCGGCGGGCAAAAGATAGGCGGCAAGGTGCCGGCGTGGATCATGCCCGGCCAGCCGGACGATGTTGTGACGATCTATCTGGGTTACGGCCGCTCGCGAGCGGGCAAAGTCGGTAACGGCCTTGGCTACAACGTTTATGAAGTGCGGCAATCGAACGCGATGCACTTCTCGACGGGGTCGCTGCGTAAGATCGGAGAGCAGCTGCGCGTGTCTTCGACGCAGACGCACTTCAATATGGAAGGCCGCGACATCCTGCGCGTTTTCGATTTTGAAACCTTTGAGAAGAACCCGGCGATAGGCCACCAGCACGACGAATATGACAAATCGATGTACCCGCGCTATGAGTATAAAGACCACAAGTGGGGAATGACCATCGACCTGAATTCCTGTGTCGGCTGTAACGCGTGTGTCGTCGCCTGCCAATCGGAAAACAACATTCCGGTCGTGGGCAAAGAACAGGTCGGGCGCAGCCGTGAAATGCATTGGATCCGCATCGACACTTATTTCGGCGGGCGCGACGCGAACGATCCGGAAGGCCCGCACTTTATGCCGATCCTTTGCCAGCAGTGCGAACAGGCGCCGTGCGAACCGGTTTGCCCGGTCCATGCCACTGTGCACAGCGCCGAGGGCCTCAACGACATGGTCTACAACCGCTGTGTCGGAACGCGCTATTGTTCGAACAACTGCCCGTACAAAGTTCGCCGTTTTAATTTCCTCCTGTTCCAGGATTGGTACACGCCGCAATACAAATTGATGCGTAATCCGGAAGTCACCGTCCGCGGCCGCGGTGTGATGGAAAAATGTACTTACTGCACGCAGAGAATTTCCGCCGCGCGTATCGAATCCGAGAAGAAACAGATCCCGATCAAGGACGGCGATATCGTCACGGCCTGCCAGGCGGCCTGCCCGGCGGACGCGATAGTTTTCGGCGATATCAACGATGAAACCAGCCAGGTGGCAAAACTCAAAAAAGATCATCGCAATTACAACGTGCTTAACGAATTGAATACGCAGCCGCGCACCACCTACCTGGCATCGCTGAAAAATCAAAATCACGAGATGCCGGACTACCGCGCGATGACCGTGCCGGCCGCCGAAACTGTAGGCGGGACACAGAAAGAACCGGCGGGAGAGAGCCACTAAAATTTTCAGGATAAACTATGCAGGACGCACAGGAAATCAGAGATAAACTTTATCCGCCGATGGTCGAGGGCGACTATTCATTCGGCGAGATGTCCGACAGTATCGGGGATTGGGCGTTAAGTAAGAAGAAAAAATTCCCGGTCGCCTGGTATATCGGTTTTGCGGTCTCGTTCATGGTGATGCAGCTTTTGCTGGTAACGGTCACCTACCTGGTAACGACCGGTATCGGTATCTGGGGAAACAACCAGCCGGTCGGCTGGGCCTTCGACATTATCAATTTCGTCTGGTGGATCGGCATCGGCCACGCCGGAACGCTGATCTCCGCCATCCTGCTGCTGCTCAATCAAAAATGGCGCACATCCATTAACCGCTTTGCCGAGGCGATGACGCTTTTCGCGGTGGCCTGCGCGGGCATGTTTCCGCTGCTGCATACGGGCCGTCCGTGGGTCGCTTACTGGCTGCTGCCTTACCCGAATGTGATGGGTATGTGGCCGCAATTCCGCAGCCCGCTGATGTGGGACGTCTTCGCGGTCTCGACGTATTTAACCGTTTCACTTTTATTTTGGTACATCGGATTGATACCCGATCTGGCTACCTTACGCGACCGCGCCAAGAACAGATTTTTCAAGGCCGTGTACGGGATCCTGTCGTGGGGCTGGCGCGGTTCGGCGCGTCACTGGCACCGTTATGAGATGGCTTATCTCATTCTGGCCGGGCTTTCCACGCCGCTGGTTTTGTCCGTCCACTCGATCGTCAGTTTAGACTTCTCGGTGTCGCAGGTCCCGGGCTGGCACGCCACCATTTTTCCGCCTTACTTCGTAGCGGGCGCGATCTTTGCCGGATTCGCCATGGTGCTCATTCTTTGTATTCCGCTGCGCCACTGGTTCAACATGAAAGATTTCATTACCAAGACCCACCTGATCTATATGGGCAAGGTAATGCTGGCGACGGGATTGATCGTCGTCTACGGCTATGGAATGGAAGCTTTCTTCGGATGGTACAGCGGTTCCGAATCTGAATGGTTCATGATCAAGAACCGCATCTGGAACGGGCCTTACTGGCTGTTTTACTGGATGCTGATCTTTTGCAATTTCCTGAGCATCCAGCTGCTCTGGATGAAGCGTTTTCGCGAGAGCGAGTTTTGGCTTTTTGTCATCTCGCTGGTCGTAAGTTTAGGTATGTGGCTGGAGCGCTTTGTCATTATCGTGACCAGTTTGAACCGCGACTTTTTGCCTTCATCCTGGGCGATGTATTCGCCGACGATCTGGGACCTGACGATGTTTACCGGAACGCTGGGATTTTTCTTTACGCTGGTATTTTTGTTCGTGCGGTTCCTGCCGGCGATCTCGATGTTCGAAATGCGCACGCTGCTGCCGGAGGCCGAGGTGGCGCATGACGGGCATCATCATCCGCCCGATGTCGACGACCTGCCGGAAGGTGCGGAGGAACCGGCTTAATAAGTTAATTGACAGTGGCTAAATTGGAAAGAAAACATATCCTGCAAATTTTCCTGGTCGTTTTGGCGATCCTTTTAGCCGTGGGCGCGGTGATCGCGACCGGAGTAAATAACATCGATTTTGTCGACAGCGACGATTACCTGGCGGCGGCAAAAATGATGGTAGAGCAGGGAAGCTATCCGACGGTCGGGATCAAATTGCCGTTTTTCCGCGCACCCGGATATCCGATGTTCATTGCGCTGATCTGGCTGGTCTTTCCCAGCAGCGTCATCGCCATCAAAGCGGTCCAGGTCATTCTGCACGGCATTACCTGCTGGTTTGTTTTTCGCATCGCGTTTACGATCACCAGGAATGAGTTTCTTTCATTTCTGGGAGGGCTTATTTTCGCGATCAACCCGCTGCTGCTGTACAACACGGCCGGCATACAGACCGAAGGCCCGCATACATTTTTGATGACCTGGCTGCTGTTCATCCTGGTGCGCTCGATAATGTCGGACGAGGTGAGGATAAAAGATGCAGTTTTGTCGGGCGTCCTGCTCGGATTGGGATGTTTGATAAAACCTTCGGCGCTCGGGATCGGAGCAGTCTTAACAGCGGCGTTTTTCCTGCTTCAGTATCGGAAGAAGGGGATTTTCGCGGCGACCGCTGCCATTCCTATTTTAATGGTACTGGTGATACTGCCCTGGTCTTTTTACAATTTGCGCACCAAAGGCGAATTTATGCTGATCAATGATTCCGCCGGCTTCGCTTTATGGCTGGGAAATCATCCCGATTGGATCCCGATCTTTGAAGGCCGCTTCGCCACAGCCGAAGAAGCCGCCGTCCATGAAGAAGGTATCGTCGCCAAGCGCAAGGAGCAGATAGCGGAGTGGGAAAATACCGTCGGTTACTCCGCCCTGACCTATACCCAGAGAGATAAGCTCTGGCGGCAAAAAGCCATTGAGATGATGATGGCCGATCCGGGCGCGACACTGAGATTGATGTTTTTGAAGCTGTATCTTTTTTGGAAACCGATCACGAATCCTTTTGCCTTCTCGTTAGCAAAGACCATCTTGTCGGGTTTGGCGACGGTCCCGATATATATTTTCGGCATCGTCGGAATGTTAAATGTCAGAAAGACGGAAAAAGGCAGGAAAGTAGTTTGGCTGTTTTTAATGCTGGCGGCAGGCGCATCGCTTTTGCACATGCTGATAATCAGCACGGTGCGGTACCGGCTTCCTTATATCGATCCGTTCCTGATCATTTTTGCCGGGATCGGATTTGGCGGTTTGTTATTAAGGTTGGCGTCAAAAATGAAATTCGCCGGGTTTTTGAATAACGATACTAATTTGGCGCCCGGAGTGTGAGGCTTAAGCGCCGATTTGAAAAATAGGTAGTGCCTAATTGGAGCGGTCACTGTTCGTATCAGCAGCGCGACCGTTAGGAAGGGCGCCCTTGCTAACGCGCGGGCTACCGACACTGCCTGAAATTAAAAATTTTCAGGGAATTTGTCACCTGTAGAATGGTTATGAAGGAAAATCTTTACGGACTATTGGCAGAGTTCAATACCCCGACGGAATTGGTCGAGGCGGCGAGAAAAACGCGCGAAGCCGGCTATACCAAAACCGACGCATTTTCGCCCTTCCCGATCCACGAGATGGATGAGGCGCTGGGTATCAAGCGTTCAATTTTGTCGTTCATGATATTTGGCGGCGGGTTGATCGGATTGCTGGGCGGCCTGGGGATGCAGGTCTATCTGATGGGCGTGGAATACCCGCTGAACGTCGGCGGGCGCCCCTTTCTGAGCTGGCCGTCATTTATACCGATAACGTTCGAGTGCACGATCCTGCTCGCTTCGGCAACGGCGGTCTTCGGAATGCTGTTCTTAAACGGTTTGCCGCAGCCCTATCACCCGGTCTTTAATGTGCCGCGTTTTGCCCTGGCTTCGAGAGAGAAATTTTTCCTGGTGATCGAGACTTCCGATCCGAATTTTAAGTACGAAGAAACCTCAGAATTTATGCAGGCCTTACATCCACAGGAGGTTTATGACGTCGATGAATAAATTCTCCAAAACACGTGTTATAGCCTGCTTACTGCTTGCCGCTTATTGTCTTCTGGCACTGGGCTGCCGTTACGATATGCAGGACCAGCCGCGCCTGAAGGCTTATAAGCAAAGCGAATTCTTTTCCAATGAAATGGGCTCGCGCCTGCCGGTTGCCGGCACGGTCGCCAGAGGTTATTTGCGCGAAGACAATGCGCTTTACACCGGCAAGAAAGATGTTCTTTCGACCGAAGCGCCGCAGACCATTACCGATGCCGAAGGCAACGTTCGCGTGACGACATTTCCTAACGACATCGATTATTTTCCGGTACCGGTCACCAAGGAGCTTTTAGACCGCGGCGAGGAAAGATTCAAGATCTATTGTTCGGTATGTCACGGGCCGCTGGGCCTGGGCGACGGGATGATCGTCCGCCGCGGATTTTCCAAACCGCCGACCTATCACGATGACCGCTTGCGCAATGCGCCGGTCGGGCACTTTTTTGATGTAGCCACGAACGGCTCCGGCAAGATGAACGGTTATGCCGCGCAGGTTTCCGTGGCCGACCGCTGGGCGATCGTCGCTTACATACGCGCGCTGCAGATCAGCCAGAATCCGAGTGGGACGGCGTCGCTTCCGATGACTGGCGGGAGCAATACGAATAGCGCGGTGAACTTAAACTGGGCGGGTAGCGAAATGAAAACAGGAAATAGCGCGGTAGGGGCAAAACCTACCGTTCCGGATTCAAAAGCGAGCAGCACTAAACCGACGGCAAACGGAGGTAACCATTAAGTGAAACACGATTTTTCACCTCCGGCAGTAGAACTGAGCCGTTTTCAAATGCTTTCGCTTGGCGTAGGCGTGATCGGGATAATTCTGCTGCTGATCGGCGCGATGTTCAATCCTGAACAGGGCCTGCGTTCCTATCTGATCGGTTTTATATTTTGGGGCGGCATGGGTATCGGTTCGCTCGGGCTGCTGCTTTTGCAGCACATAACGGGCGGCGCCTGGGGCCTGGTCATTCGCCGGGTCGTTGAAGCGGGCTCGCGAACGCTCTTTCCCTGGGTATTTATTTTGTCGCTGCCGCTGCTGATATGGATCCCCATTCTTTATTTCGGTTGGTTTCACATCGACCCGACCGATAAGGTGCTGGTTTGGAAATCGGCCTATCTTAATCAGCCGTTTTTCATCACCCGCACGATCATTTATTTTCTGCTGTGGGGCTTGATGGCCTATATGCTGAATAAATGGTCGCTCGAGCACGATAAGACCGGCGATTGGAAATTGCTCAAGAAGATGACCCATTTCAGCGGGCCGATAATAGTGCTTTTCGTGCTGGTAGTGACGTTCGCCTCGGTCGATTGGGTGATGTCGCTTGACCCGCACTGGTTCTCTACCATCTACGGCCTTCTTTTCCTGATCGGCTGGGGCTTGAGCTGCCTGGCGTTTGTCATCACGATATTGAGCTGGCTGGTGCAGCGCGAACCGATGAAACATGTTCTCGGCCCGAGGCATTTTCACGATATCGGCAAGCTGATGCTGGCATTTACGATGGTCTGGGCCTATTTCAACCTGTCGCAGTACCTGATCATCTGGTCGGGCAACCTGCCGGAAGAAACCACCTGGTACCTGACGCGTTCGAGAGGCGGCTGGGGAGTGGTTGGAGTCATCGTTATCCTGTTCCACTTTGCCTTCCCGTTCGTGATCTTGCTGTCGCGCGACGTCAAGCGGAATTTCCGCTGGATCTCGATGATGGCGATCTTCATTTTATTCATGCGGGTGATCGATCTTTTCTATCTGATCGGGCCAAATCCGATGAAGAGCATCCCCGGCACCGATTTTCATATCAGCTGGATGGATTTTGTCGCGCCGGTCGCCGTAGGCGGATTGTGGCTGTGGTGGTTTTTTGGCGAATTAAAGCGCCGGCCGCTGATGCCGCCCAACGATCCGTTCCTCGAAACCGCAATTGAACACGGAAAGCAGCATTGATCCTAAGAGGAAGTTATGTCGAAACCGAAAAAAGTTGAAATAGATCTGAGCAAGCCTTACGAGGAAAATGATATTAAACTGCGCGGCACCGTCATTTTTTGCGCCGTCACGTTTTTGATGATCCTTTTCTCATTTGTCTCGATGTATTTCGTGAATAAATGGGTAGAGGCGGGAATGGCGGATTACGATAAGAAAAATGAAAAGCCGATGGCTTTTAGCAAGGAAGAAAAGCTTCCGCCGGAACCGCGCTTGCAGCTGGCGCCGGGTTTTGGCGTCGGCGAAGGTGAAAACAGGGTCAATCTCGAACTGTTAAATCCGCACGCGGAATATTGGGAAGTCAGAAAACGCTGGAACCAGATCGAGAAGGAAGGCGCGAAAGATCCGCATACCGGCGCGGTGCTAGCGATCCCGATGGCCGAGGCCAAAGACAAAATTATTGGAAAAGGGTGAGAAACAGCGGCCGGCTGAAGACGCCCAAAAAGCTATGCAGGACGCTTCTTCGATCTATTCGGGGTCGAGTTCGGGCCGAGCTATGACGGGGCGATGACAGGCAGATAGAACAGATAGGAAAAGATGAAAAGAGTTTCAGCATTTTTGAAACAGGCGGCGCTGATCGCCACAGTTCTAGCATTTTTTGTAATTGGCTTTGTTTCCAGCGGTGAGGCACAGCGGCTTGAACATTATAATTCGCCGCTCTATTCGCCGAAGAATTACGATCCCAGCGAGACTTCGGGAAACGGTTTGCCCGACGCTTTGCAGAATATCGGGATCGAACAGAAGCTGAACGAACAGCTTCCTTTGGAAACCCAGCTCAAGGACGAGAACGGAAACCCGGTCAAACTCGGACAGTTCTTTGGAAAGAAAAAACCGGTCATCCTGGCTTTGGTTTATTACGAATGCCCGATGCTTTGCAATGAAGTTCTTAACGGGCTGGTCGGCGGCCTGAAAGGAATTTCCTTTAACGCGGGAAAAGAGTTTGACGTGGTAGCGATCAGTTTTGACGCGCGGGAAAACGATAAGGCCGGCTTAGCGCTCAGGAAAAAGGAAAACTATCTGGCGCGCTATGACCGCAAGGATGCGGAAAACGGCTGGCATTTTTTGACCGGCGATCAGGCCGCGATAGACGCGGTAACGAAAGCCGCCGGGTTTAACTATCGCTGGGATGAAAAGACCGGCCAGTTTGCCCACGCTGCGGGAGTGATGGTGGTGACGCCGGAAGGAAAGATGGCCCGGTATTTTTACGGGGTCGAGTATGCGCCGAAAGATCTCAAGTTCGGCTTGATGGAAGCGTCGCAGGAAAAGATCGGATCGCCGGTGGATCAGCTGGCCCTTTATTGTTATCACTACGATCCGGCGACCGGGAAATACGGCCTTGTAATTTTGAACATCATCAGGCTCGGCGGGGTGTTTACGATCTTAGGAATGGGAATCATGTTTGTTGTTTTTTGGCAGCGCAACAAACATAGAAAAACAGATTTGAACCAAAATTTATCATAATTGTTATGCAGAATGCTCCATTTCCATTATGGCCCGAACAGGCGTCCACATTTGCGTGGCAGGTCGATGCTTTGTTCGTCTACATCACGCTGATCTGCCTTTTCTTTGGGGTAGGCTCGGTGGCGGCGGTTATCTACTTTGCGCTGAAATATCGCGAGAAGAGAAGATTTGCCGTGCCTGATCCGATCCACGGGTCTGATCTGCTGGAGCTAACCTGGACGGGCATCCCGTTCGTGTTGGCGCTGACCATTTTTGTCTTCGGGACCATCGTCTTTTACCAGCTCTACAGTATGCCGGCAGACGGCATGGAAGTGTACGTCGTCGGGAAGCAGTGGATGTGGAAGTTTCAGCACAGCACCGGCCAGCGCGAGATAAACGAACTGCATATTCCCGTGGGCCGGCGGGTCAAGCTGACGATGACCACCGAGGACGTTCTTCACGATGTTTTCATTCCGGCGTTTCGCACCAAGGCCGACGTCGTTCCCGGCAGATACACGCATCTCTGGTTTGAAGCGACCAAGCCGGGCAAATATCGCCTCTACTGCGCGGAATACTGCGGCCTGAACCACAGTGGCATGGGCGGCTGGGTCTATGTAATGGAACAGCGCGATTTTGACAACTGGCTCAGCGGAAACGCGACCAGCCAATCGCCGATCGAAGCCGGTAAAGAATTATTTCAGGCAAAACTTCAGTGTTCGTCCTGCCATTTGGATAACGGCGCCGGGCGCGGCCCGAAATTGACGGGGATCATCGGCAAACCGGTAAAACTTAACAACGGCGAGACCATCACGGTCGACGAAGCTTACCTGCGCGAATCGATCCTGAATTCGCAGAAGCAGGTCGTGGACGGTTATACGCCGATCATGCCGACCTTTAAGGGCCAGGTTAACGAAGAACAGCTGCTCAGCCTTATCGCCTACATTAAATCTCTGAGCGGAGACACCTCGGGGGCAACGACTGCGGCTCCGGCGGCAAGCTCGACAAGTTCTTCCCCGGCACCCGGGGCACCGGGGGCATCTCCACCGGGCGCGCCTGCGGGAAACTCCAACGCGGCGGCAAACACTCAAACGAGAACTACAACAGGGGGGCAAGCGAATCCTCACGCTAAAGACGGAAGGTAGATATGGAAAGCATACTGACAGAGGCGGAGATAGCGGCACAATCATCGCCGAAAGCGCCTAAATTAAATTATCTGACCAACGGGCACAGCGTGGCGTCCTGGCTGCTGACGCGCGATCATAAACGCATCGCGATACTTTATTTAATAAGTATCTCCGTTTTCTTTATGGTCGGCGGGCTGTTTGCCGCTACGATCCGTCTGGAATTGCTCACGCCGCACAGCGATCTGCTCGATCCCGCTACGTACAATCGTGTCTTTACCGCGCACGGGATCATCATGGTCTTTTTCTTCCTGATCCCGTCGATACCGGCGACACTGGGGAATTTTCTGATCCCGATCATGATCGGCGCCAAGGACCTGGCATTTCCGCGCATCAACCTTTTGAGCTGGTACTTGTACATTATCGGCGGCGGCCTTTGCTCTTTACGCGCTGATGCAGGGCGGTGTCGATACCGGCTGGACGTTTTACGCGCCGTATTCGACCACGTTCTCCAACGCGTTATGTTATCGCGACCGGCCTGGGCGCATTCATCGTCGGGTTTTCTTCGATCACTGACCGGACTCAATTTTATCGTTACGATCCATACGATGCGCGCGCCGGGAATGACCTGGTTCAAGATGCCGCTGTTTGTCTGGGCGCATTATGCCACCAGCATTATGATGATGCTCGGCACGCCGGTCATCGCCATCACGTCTTCTGCTGATGGTGCTGGAAAGATTTGCCCACATCGGGATCTTTGATCCGGCCATCGGCGGCGATCCGATCCTGTTCCAGCACTTGTTCTGGTTCTACTCGCACCCGGCCGTTTACATCATGGTGCTGCCGGGAATGGGCGTGGTCAGCGAATTGATCTCGAATCGTTTTCGCGCAAGAAGAATTTTCGGATACGAATTTGTCGCCTTTTCCAGTATCGCGATCGCCGTGTTCGGATTTCTGGTATGGGGACACCATATGTTCGTCAGCGGCCAATCGGTTTATGCCAGTTTGGTCTTCTCGTTGCTGACGCTGATCGTGGCGGTTCCCTTCGGCGGTCAAGATCTTTAACTGGACGGCGACGCTTTATAAAGGCTCGATCTCGTACGATACGCCGATGCTTTACGCTTTCGGTTTTATCGGACTGTTTCTGATCGGCGGGCTGACCGGGCTTTATCTCGCCGCCGCCGGAATGGATGTCCACTTAAGCGACACATATTTTATCGTGGCGCACTTTCATTACGTGATGGTGGGCGGGCAGGTCATCGCTTATCTCGGCGGGCTGCATCTGCTGGTGGCCGAAAATGACCGGCAAGATGTACTCGGAATTTTGGGGCAAGATCTCTGCGATGCTGGTCTTCATTGGGTTTAACCTGACGTTCTTCCCGCAGTTCCTGCTCGGTTATTTGGGAATGCCGCGCCGTTACGCCGCCTATCCCGAAGAGTTACAGGTGCTCAATATTTTCTCCAGCGCGGGCGCGACCATCCTCGGCATCGGAATGCTGCTGCCGGTCATTTACCTGACCGCATCGCTTTTCAGCAAGAACAACGCCGGGGCCAATCCCTGGTTCCTGCCGGGGCTCGAGTGGAGAATTCCTTCGCCGCCGCCGACCGAGAATTTTGAGAAAACGCCGGTCGTTACCTGGGAAGCTTATGATTTCGGAAAGGACAACGGCCTCGAGATCAAGGAAGCCGAAGATTTTTTTAGTTAGAAAATTAAAAATTTAATAGGTTGAAATAAATGTCAGCAAAAGTCGAAGCACACGGTGCCGAACATCACTATCATCCGCCGGGCCTCCAGCATCAATTCGATGACATGGCGCAGCAGAAGGATTCTACCTCGATCGGAATGTGGGCGTTCCTGGCTCAGGAAATAATGTTCTTTGGCGGTGTTTTCACTGCGTACCTGGTCTACCGCGCGAAATTTCCGATGGCCTTTGCCGCCGGCAGTAATCACCTTGATGTGGTGCTCGGCGCGCTCAATACGCTGGTCCTGATCGTCAGCAGTTTGACGATGGCCCTGACCGTGTATTTTGCGCAGAAGAACAACCGCAACATGCAGGTGATCTTTATCATCCTGACGATGATCCTGGGTTCGACATTTTTGGTCGTAAAATATTTTGAATATAAAGAAAAGTGGCAGGACGGGCTGATCCCGGTAGCAGGCTGGAATCATAAGGTGAGCCAGGAAGAGCTGGCCGCTGAAGAGCATGCCGCTCCGGCCGCCGGCGCTCATGCGCTTAATGCTGAATCCGCCGCGTACGAAGCCAGCGAAGAATTCAAGACGAAGGCCCGCCGCGGGGAATTTCGCTGGGCGGACTCTTCACTGGCCAGGCAGGCCGAACACGGCCACGAGGGCAAAGGATTTTTGACAACTGACGAAAAGGCCGGCTATTTCGAAAACGGCGAGCTCCGCCCCGAAAAATTCGAATCCAAGGTGCGGATCTTTTTCTGGATCTATTTTGTGATGACCGGCCTGCACGCGCTGCACATGATCATCGGGCTGGGGATAATGGCCTGGCTCTTATGGCGGGCGTGGCTGGGTTCATTTTCGATCGACTATTACGCGCCGGTTGAAATATCGGGGCTTTACTGGCACTTTGTGGATATTGTCTGGATATTCCTGTTCCCGCTGCTTTATTTGCTGGGAAGACACTTTTTGGCAGGTCATGGAGGTTAATTAACGTATGTCTGAACACGATCACAGTCACGGGCACGGGCACGATGAGCCGCATATAGTTCCAATTCCGATGTATCTTTTGATCTTTGGGATACTGATGGTAGGCACGATCGCGACATATTTTGCGGCTTTGGTAGATCTGGACGGGGTTTTTCCCGGGGCCAATACACTGGTTGCGCTGGGGATCGCTTTTTTCAAAATGACCTGCGTGGTATTGATCTTTATGCACGTTTGGTACAGTAAACGCCTGATCTGGCTGGTCGTCGTGAGCAGCTTTTTCTGCCTGGCGATAATGTTCGCTTTTACAATGCAGGATTACCTGACTAGGAGTACGGGAACTTTTTAGTTAAAATTAAGTAATTAATATAAGGGGCGCGGCGGGAAACGAGCTTTTTCCCAGCCGCGTTTTACGCTAATGGATAGGCAAATAAAGCCGCGTAAATACGTATATATTTAGTGATAAGAATTAATAACAGACAACAGGCACTTATTAAAGTTCATCAAATTGCGGAGATGTCAGTAGCAAAAACTACCTTGGTTTCGGGAAATAGCAATAAGATCCTTATAGCGATATTATTGGCCATTTCCGCCGTTTTTTTGAATGGATGTATTAAAACCAAAGTATCCAAAGACATAGCCGTTTTACCGCGACTGGAAACAGCCACTAAAGAACAATTGATCGAATCCGCCAATCAATTGGCAAAAGTAGGTTCGCTAAGAGGAAAATTTGATGTGGTGTTTGAAGATACCACCGCAGCGAATCTCGGCAAATCCGATAAATATCAACGCGCCGACGGAGAGATCGTTGTCCAGCGGCCGGCAAATATTTATTTAAAGATCGAAGCGCCGGTCGTAAAAGTCGATATCGCGCAAATGACCTCAAACGGCAAGAATTTTCGGGTCGCCGTATTGGCCGATGGCGGCAGCGGCAAGAACCGTACATTTGTATCGGGGTCAAATGACGCCGATTATTCCATTTTACAGAAAACGGTGCCCGATGTTCCTTCATCCGGAAATGATAACGAAAAACTTTTTCAAAAAGGCGTAAATGCTTTTTCCAATCTTCGTCCGCAGCATTTTACCGATGCTCTTTTGATCAAGCCGCTCCAGCCCGAAGCGGGCCAGGTCTTTTATATCCAGAGCGAATTTTTCCAGGATGAAGCAGCTCCCGGAACGCGGAAAGATTCCCCGCTGGCACTGGTAACGCACGGATATTATCTGCTGGAAGAGTTGCGAAAGCAGGGAGATGAGCTGGTGATCACGCGCCGTTTCTGGTTTGACCGGATAGGTACGATAAGGCTGGCGCGCCAACAGATCTTCGACAGCGCGAATGCGCTCGAGGCTGACATTATTTACGGTAACATCGGCGATTTTACGGCCACCAAAGATTATCATCTGCCGATGCGCGTCGAGCTTACACGGCCCAAGGAAAAGTATAAAATGACGCTGACGTACCAGAAACCGGAATCCGTGGTGATCGGTAAAGCGTGGCCGGAAGAAATATTCACCCTGGAAAATCGCTGGTCACTGCCGGAAAAAAATCTGGATTTAATGCTGCTGGAGAGAAAACAGACGGCGAGCCAGACTACCACCAAAGGCGAGCAATAGAATCATTAATGAGTATTATTCTGCAGACGGATGGTCTGACAAAAAATTATAAGATCGGCAAGATGGAAGTGCCCGCTTTGCGCGGCATTTCGCTTGATATCGAAGAAGGCGAGTTTCTCGCTATCATGGGGCCTTCGGGCTGCGGCAAATCGACGCTGCTGCATCTGCTGGGCGGGCTGCTCAGCCCCAGCAGCGGTAAGATAGTGATCGATGGCGACGATCTTTCTGCCGTGTCCGATGCCAAGCGTACCGAGATACGCCGCCGCAAAATAGGATTCGTATTTCAGCGCTTTAATCTTTTTCCGACCTTGACCGCGGAAGGAAATCTGCGCCTGGCGGAAAGAATACACCTGGGCAAAACCAACGGTAATTCGGAAAACCGCAGAGAGATACTGCGATTGCTCAAGCTGGAAGAAAAGATCCATCACAAACCGCTGGAGCTTTCCGGCGGCGAACAGCAGCGGGTGGCGCTGGCCCGCGCCGTTATTAACAGCCCGGCGATAATTTTGGCGGACGAGCCGACAGGAAATCTCGATTCGGAAAATTCACAGATCGTGCTGAATATGTTCAGCGAGTTGAATCGGAAATTCAAGCAGACAATTATTATGATCACACACAATCCGGAGGCGGCGGCCGTCTGCTCGCGGGTCATTCGGATGCGTGACGGCATGGTCGTAGACGAGTAACATAGCCTTTACCCGGACAACTGCAGAGATGCCCCAAACCATCAAAAAGATCGTATTATGGGAGTTTGCCAGGGCCAGTTGGCAATGGGATGTCCTTTGTCTCTTGATCATATGTTTTATTTTTCTGACGCCAAAAAACTGGTACGAAAACGCAAAACCTTCAGTTCCGGCAAGAACGCTGACCTTGAGCGCGGAAAAATATTCACGGGATAAAGCTGAGTTGGAAACTGCGGTGCGTGATCTGAGCGGCGACCCGCAGGCTGAAATTCTCGGGTCCAGAAAGATGGTGAAAGAAGACGGCCAGATCGTTTACGAAATTGATATTCGTTAAGGCTGCTGCGGGCTTATCATAAAACCCGGAGCAAGGAGTTTTTATTTTATGAATAATTTTTTAAGATCGAACGGACGAAAAGTTTTATTTGCATTGATGTTTGTAATGTTTGTTTTCGCTGTGCAGGCCAGTGCGCAGCTGCCGGAAATATTTAATCGGATAGAAGCTCACCGAAAAGCGTTAACTTCGCTTAGAGCGGATGTGCTGATGGGGAAATACAATCCCAGCCTGAAGGAATGGGAATACAGCAAAGGCAAGGTACTATTTGCCGCCCAAAACAATAATATCAAGGAAGCCCTTTTCCGCGTGGATTGGAGAGAGCCCCGGGAAGAAATTTTTTCGGTCATCCAGGGAAAATATTATGCTTACACTCCAAGCTTAAAGCAGCTATATACCGGCGATGCCAGTGCCAAAAAAGCCGAAGAAAAAGGCGGCAGCGTTTTTTCGTTTTTAACGATGTCGAAGGCCGAATTACAGGCCAACTATACCGCGAAATTGGTAGGGGCCGAGACCCTGAGCGGAAACGTGGTGACCGCGCACGTGCTATTCACCCCCAAAGCTGCCTCGAAATATAAAAGCGCCGAGATCTGGGCGGATAAAGACGGAATGATCCACCAGATGAAAACGACTCCGAACAGCGGTGACGAGAGTTATGTCAGGCTGACAAGTTTAGAGAAGAATGTGCGTCTTGTAACCTCGCAATTTCGAGTTTCTTTCCCTAAGGACGTAAAAGTTACCAAATCATAAGCTCAATGTGCGCAGAGATTTACCAAGGTTCTGCCAAATGCGGCGGAACCTTTTGATTTGAAAAGAATGCCCGTGAAACCTATAATCTAAGATTCACACGGGTGAACGCTGCAAAAGTAGTAAATGGCAAAGTCAAATTTCATCAGCCGCCGGCTGCGCGAACTCAGTTTTATCGGCAACGGGTTGCTTAATACCAAACACGTCGTTCTGGCGCATATAGTGCCGATGCGGCGCTGTAACCTGGCGTGTACCTACTGCAACGAGTACGACAAGGTTTCCGAGCCGGTGCCGCTCGAGGAAATGAAGGCGCGCATCGACAAGCTGGCATATTTCAAAACTTCGATCGTCACCATCTCCGGCGGCGAACCGATGATGCACCCGCAGATCTATGAGATCATCGAGCACATCCGCTCGCACGGCATCATCGCGGGAATGATCTCGAACGGCTATTATTTTACGCCCGCTAAAATTCAAAAGTTAAACGATGCCGGATTGGAACATCTGCAGATCAGCATCGATAATGTCGAACCCGATGAAGTTTCCAAGAAAAGCCTTAAGCTGCTCGACAAAAAACTGACGTGGCTTTCCGAGCACGCGGCATTTCACATCAACATCAATTCCGTGCTTGGCAGCGGTGTGAAAAATCCCGACGATGCGCTCGAGATCGCCCGGTTTGCCGTCAAGCAGGGCTTTACCAGCACGGTCGGCGTTATCCACGACGGGATGGGATTGCTCAAGCCTTTAAATGATAAAGACCGGACCACTTTTAACGAGATCAAAAAGATCGGCGCCAAAAGCTACGCGCGTTTTAATAAATTTCAGAACAGCCTGGTCAACGGCGAATCGTACGATTGGCGCTGCCGTGCGGGCGCGCGTTATCTCTACATTTGTGAAGAGGGGCTGGTTCACTGGTGTTCGCAGCAGCGCGGCACTCCCGGCACGCCGCTAAAAGATTACACCTGGGACGATTTCGACCGCGAATATAACACCGAAAAATGGTGCGCCAAAGATTGCACCATCCAATGCGTCCACCAGGTAGCGCTGCTCGACAATTGGCGCGATCCGCAAATTTCTGTAGGCGATTATAATAAGCGCAACGGCAAAGGCCTCAAGAAAGATACGGTCGCCCAGGTTTTAAGTACAAAGTAATCTGGAGCGCGGGCAGATGCCCGCTTTGCCTATCTTCAGGTGAAAAGCACGTATAATGCCCAACCTCACCGATTCCAAAACCGAAATTGTCGCCCGCCTGATCAAACAATTTCACCCCGGCAAAATAAATAAATTACTGGTAGTTGGCTGCGGCTCGGGGCTGGAAGCGGCTATTTTGGCGCAGCAGCTTCCGGCGGAAGTATCGGGGATCGACCTGAAAAATGAATTCGATCCGGAGGCGGCCAAGATCGCCACGCTGCAAACCGGCGACGCCACCGCGCTTGCCTTTGCGGGTGAAACTTTCGATTTTATTTTCAGCTATCACGCGCTGGAACATATCGAAGACCCGGTAAAGGCTTTGCAGGAAATGCGCCGGGTGATGAAACCAGGCGCGGGTTTTTGGATCGGCACTCCGAATCGTTCGCGGATGATCGGTTATATCGGCGGCAAAAATACTTCTTTTCGGGAAAAAATAAGCTGGAACATATTGGACTGGAAACAGCGGATCAAGGGCGAGTTTCGTAACGAACTCGGCGCCCATGCCGGCTTTACTTCAAAAGAGCTGCACGAGCTGCTGGCCGGTGTTTTTTCGCGCGTCGATGAAAGAACCGCGGAATATTTTCTCTCGATCTACGAAAATAAAAAGAGTATTATTGGCGGTATACAATCATCCGGGCTGTCACGCTTTATTTATCCGAGCGTATATTTTAGCGGGACGAAGTAATGAAAACTGCGACCATCGGATTTCGCGCAAAGACCGGCAAGGCCATCGCGATCGCGCTCGCCGGAAGTAGAAAGGCGCCTGAATTTCTCGGACGTTGGAATGTACTGCTGCACGATCCGGAAATTCCCGCTACCTATCAACCGCACCACGAGGTAATGGAGTTGCCGTGGGCCGAGGCGCAGCGCGCCGCCCGCCGGCTGGAGCGCGGCATCGAAAAAATAACGATTTCGGTTTTGAAAGAATTGGCCCGTGAACTTGCGAGACAGGGAGTCGAACTTGGCTGTATAGCGGCGGTCGGTTCGCCCGATCGTAATTTGGAAAAGATCGGAAATTTTCACATCCGGGCGCACGCCGCCGAAGGCATTCTCTTTCGCCGGGTGATCGAAACGGCGGCGGAAAACCGCAAGCTCAACTGGCGAAGTTTTTCTGACCGGGATATTTTGCAAAAAGCTGCCGGGGCGCTGGATCAGTCTGAAGAAAAAATGTCGGGCACTCTGGCCGCTTTGGGTAAGACCGCCGGACGCCCGTGGCGGCAGGACGAGCGTATCGCGGCTGTGGCGGCCTGGCTGGCGCTGCCTGAATAGATATTACGAAGGCGCATCTTTTAAAATCGAGGAGAAAATATGTCTTTAGAAAATTCAAAAATAATGGCTTTTGCCGCGACCACAAATTCCGAAGCGGCCAGAGATTTTTACGAAAACAAACTCGGCCTGAAATTGATCGAGGATAGTGAATACGCCATCGTTTATGACGCCGGCGGCACGATGCTGCGCGTGCAAAAAGCGCAAAAAATAGACCCGCCGCAATTTACCGTGCTCGGCTGGCAGGTGGATGACATTGCCGCCAAGATAAAAGAATTGGTTGCGCGCGGTGTTGTATTTAATCAGTATGGAATGGATTTTATCCCGCAGGACGAACTGGGAGTGTGGGCCACGCCCGACGGAAGCGCAAAGGTTGCCTGGTTTGCCGACCCCGACGGACATACGTTTTCGTTGACGCAGTTCTAAAGACTTACGCAGATGCCGGAGAAAAGAATGAAGCTAATAATTTTATCTGCTTTTGCAATATTGGTGTTCGCGGCCGGAGCGCTCGCGCAAACGCCACAAACTGTCGCCCCGGGCGCACCCGAACTAACCAATTTACTGAACGAATTTTTGGCCGGGGCTTCACGCGACGACGTGGCTATCCACGACAAATTCTGGGCACCGGAATTGGTTTATACCGGGTCTGGCGGGGCACGGCAGCGGCAAAGCCGAGATTATGAAAGATGTAGCTTCGGGCCCCGCGCCGAAGCCAGCAGATCCAAAAACGATCTTTACGTCCGAAGAGGTTCGTATCCAGCAATACGGCAATACGGCGATTGTGGCATTTCGCCTAGTCGGCACCACAACCGAAGGCGATGGAGATCACGATGCAGCGAAATTTTACAACACAGGCACCTTCGTCAAACGTAAAGGCAAATGGCAGGTCGTCGCCTGGCAGGCGACGCGGATACCGGATGCCGAAGAAGATGCGAAAAAAGAAGCGGCTGCCGCCGAGGCCGCTTTTCACCGGGCGCTGCTGGCCGGCGACGCAAAGACGCTCGGAAGATTAACCGACCCGAGTTTTGTCTGGATGCATCATGACGGCGAAGAAAATTCCCGGCAAAAATTTTTAGACGATATAACTTCGGGTGAGCTAAAATACGCGAAGCTCGAAACCGATAAAGTTACGGTCTCGGTAACAGGCGACACCGCGATCGTACGAGGCGTGTCCAACCGCCAGCGCGTAAGCGGCAACCCACTTACTACTTTTTATACAATGACGTTCGTTAATCGCGGCGGCGTGTGGAAAGCAGTGTCGCTGCACACTAGCCGAGTTGTATAAAGGTTGTTTGATTGATATGTATACTTTTCCTTTAAAGGCAATGTAAATATTAAACTCAAGTGGCAAAAGAAAAAAACAAGAAACGTGTTAGAAGGGACAGGAAAGTATTTGTACATACGCTTCTTTATTACGCTGCTTATGATGTGCTGGAAGTTTATAAGAAAAGTCGAAATAGTGAAGATTTTATAGCTTGTTTAATTTTGGGAGCCTTTTCTTTCGAAGCTTATCTTAATTTCTAGGCGAGGAAATATTTGCATTTTGGAGTCAGATTGAAAAAATACCGTTCAACAATAAGTTAAACATGATATGTCAGCATTTGCAGATAGAAAATGATTTGGGTAAAAGGCCATTTCAATGAGTGACGAAGTTGTGGAAATTCCGTAACTACATGGCTCATGCAAGAAAAGCAACTGAGATTGAAGAGGATTAGATTGGTCAGAAGAATTAACAATGAACTCAAATATGCCTCTTTACGATTGGGAAAACATCTGTATATGAACCGAGGCTAGAAAAATCTTAGAAGACATTCAAGATATAATTCTTACTTACATAAAAAAGCAGATTTACAGGAAGGAATCCTTGGCATTATTGGCTCAAGTGGATTAACATTACTTGAATAATCGCTTTCTTGCCAATCGTTCACATTTCCACTTTGATTAACCTGCTAAATCCTTATCGTAAATAAGAGATGAGGAATTTTCTGGGGAACCCGGTCGCTACCGCTCCCGGTTCTGACCTCATGGCTATGGCCATTTATTCCGCTTATAGTAAAGACGCTCAAAGTTCAAAATCCCACGAAAACATCATTTCATTGACACAAAAGAATTTTCTATAATGACTCGCGCGAGTTTGATATTTGAAAAGACGGAGAACCAAAAACTTAAAAACTCCCAAAGCCGTGTTCCATTTCTGTTCCAGTGTTCCATTTACACGCGCGCGGTTCGAATGGAACGAAATGAAACCGCAAACACTGTTTTATCTGCACTTACAGGTAGAAGGCGTTCCGCTTCTTTGTTTTTAGGCTATTTCATCGGCGTATTTTCGCCGATCGTCCACATAACTACGGAGCTTGAAAGGCCGAGGCCGGAGAGTCGGCCGGCCATCATAATGATGGTTTCGTGCACGCCCACGACGTTGTTTTCCAGCAGCAATTTTTCCCCGAGTTTGAGCATTTCCTCGGTCGATTCGGCGGGGGTATGAAAGAGCGGCCGGACACCCCAGATCAGCGCCAGCTGGCGGCAGGCGTCTTCGGAAGTAGTGATGGCAAAGGTGTTAAGCCCTGAACGAAATGACGAAAGCCGCCGCGCCATCAGGCCCGATTCGGTAAATACCGCCACTTTTTCCGTGCCTTTTTCTTTGGCGGCGTAGGCCGCGGCGACACACAGCGCCTGGCTGGTGCGGCCGGTCGGTTCCTGCGTAAATTTGACCGGCTTTTTCAAAAACTTCGGCTTGATGGTTTCGGCGGAGATGATGATCCTGGCCATTGTCGCGACTGATTCGACCGGGTATTTTCCCGAAGCGGTCTCGGCGGAAAGCATCACTGCGTCGCTGCCGTCCCACACGGCATTGGCAATGTCGGAAGCCTCGGCGCGGGTCGGATGCGAATGTTCGATCATCGACTGCATCATTTGCGTTGCGGTGATCACAAAGCGGTCGTTGGCCACCGATTTTTGAATGATCATTTTCTGATAGACCGGCACGAGTTCGACACTGGTTTCCACACCCAGATCGCCGCGCGCGACCATCACGCCATCGGTAGCCTGAATGATATCGTCGAGATTTTCTATCGCTTCGGCTTTTTCTATCTTTGCGACCAGCAGCGCGCGGCCGTGTTTGCGAAACCCGAACTTTTCGTTCAGCGCTTTGATAAGTTCTTTCGCTTCCAGGCAATCTTTCGCCGTGCGCACGAACGAGAGCGCGATGTAGTCCACGTTCTGCGACATCGCCCACTCCATGTCTTCGCGGTCTTTTTGCGTTAATGAAGGAATCGGCAGATGGGTGTGCGGCAGGTTGATGCCTTTATGGTCAAAGAGAAATCCGCCTTCGATCACGCGGCAGATCACATCCGTTTCGGTCTCTTCTTCGACCTGCAAAGTCAGCGCACCGTCGTCCAGCAAAATAATTTCGCCGGGCTGTACCACTTTAGGCAGGTCTTTGTAATTGGTGGAAACCTGAGTTACATCGCCCACGACATCGCGGCTGGTGATCACAAAGCGTTCACCTTTGATCAGCAGCGCGGAAGCGGCTTCCAGTTTTCCGGTGCGGATCTTGGGCCCGCAGAGGTTGACGAGGACCGCCAGCGGTTCGCGCAATTCGGCGGCCGCTTCGCGCACTACGCGGATCGTTTCGGTGTGTTCCGCCAGCGTTCCGTGCGAACGATTGATGCGAATGGCGTTCATACCGGCCTGGATCAGGCGGATGATAATTTCTTTGTCGGCGGACGCGGGCCCGATAGTAGCTAAGATCTTTGCTCTGCGCATAATATCAACACTAAATTGTAAACGCTCTGCGGTCAGGATTAAAGCGCGGGCGCTGGCACATTTCACAGGGTGAAAATTCCGCCAGCTTGCGCAGGTAAGATATCACCGTCGCGACGTAGGTCGAGTGCGACCATGTTAGCGGCGAGACGGACATCGGCGAGCCGTCAATCGGGTGCAACTGTTCCGCCATCACGCCTGAGGGTAAAGCTCTTTTCACGGCCCACTCCAGGATCTCGGAAGCCCGCCGCAGATCGTTTTCGTTCTTTGCCTTGGCAATATAATAGTCCGCCAGCCAGAGCGTGCAGATGAACCACGGATTGCCCGGTATATTATTATCTTCCGTGGCGCGCATATAACCGTCATTTTGAAAACGCGCTATACCGCCGACCTCGGTTTTTATCTCTAAGTGCTCTTCTATAGTCTGCGCGGTGGCACGCACCATTTCGTCATCCGCGGAAAAGCTCCGAAAAAGAAAGTACCGAATAGCGAGGCGTCAATGGTCGTGTCGGCATCGAGCTTTCCTTCGTAATTAAATTGCAGCGAGCGCAAAAATCTTCCCGCCGTTTTACTAAACAGGTGTTCACGCATCGCGGCCGTTATTTCTTCTGCCGCTGTTTCGTAAATTTCCGCGCGCGAAATTTCATTGAACAGCCGGGCGAAATTCGCCGCCGCGCGCAAACCACCGATGACGGACGAACAGGTGAAGGTGTGAACGCCCTTACGGTCTTCCCAGAGGTTCCATGAAGGAAGCGGAAGTTTTGTTTCTTTGTCACGAAATTCCACCATAAAATCCGCGCACTTGACGATCAATGGCTGGTAAAGGCGCAGCGCAAATTCAATGTCGCGAAACTCGGCGTAGTGCTGCCACAAGGCCCACAGCACCAGCGATGTTTCATCTTCCTGGATCGGTATCAGCGGTGTTTGCGTGAACGCATCCCACGAGGCATGCCAGCCCGACGCGACCGCGCCGTCCGGGGCATATTTTTGCAGAAAATACCCGTCGCGATGAACTATCTGGCGGCAGAGGTCAAAGAATGTACGGGTCAGGCTGGGATAACCGGCCAAGTCTAAAGCATGCGCGACAAAAGCTCCGTCGCGTGTCCAAAGATAGCTGTAATGGTCTGTAGCCCTTAGGGTTACGTCAGAATCATTAGCGGCGATGATGGCGCCGCTGTTATCGATCTGAGTGCGTGCAACCAGCAGCGAGCGTTTGTAAAGGTCGATTATTTCCGGCGACAAATGGTCGAAATGAATATCGTTCTTATTTACCCAGGCGCGCCAGTAATTTTCCGTTTGCGCCAGCGCCGCACGCGGAGACGTCTCGTTGATAAACGAATTTAGCGCGCTTATTTCAGCGTGCGATGTGCCGGCGGCTATCCAGTAAAAGAATTCGCGTTCACCATTCGGTTCCACATCCAACTTCACGGCGATCGTCGAATCGACCGAGCCTTCGGTAATAGCGACGCCGGAAAGACGGCCGTCTTCAGCGTCGCGCCAGGTTCCTTCCTGTTCCCTGAAAGCTTTGCGACCGGTCGTGAACTGATCAAAGTGCGGCGCGGTATTGATGAGAAAATAGCGGTTACTTTTATAATGTATCAGCGAGCGCGTTTCCGGGTCATAAAATGCCGTGTCGCCTATATTGTTTTCATAGATACGAAAATCCTGATGCAGGAAAATACTTATCTCGCGCGCAGAACCGCTAAGGTCTTTCACCCGCATCCGGCGCAGAAAAATATTCCGATGGCTGATGACGGTGTCGTTTGAAACGATCTCCAGCCCGAGGGTTTCATTCTTAAGTTTTACCTCGGTAACGAGTGTTTCCGGCAGATAACGTAAATCCCGCTGCCATTCGGCGTCATCAACCCAGGAAAAATCGGCGTCGGCCTTTACACCCAGCCGAAACGGGTAGCCGTCAGTATGATTTTCTTTCCCGACGTGCGGAAAATATATGTCGCGGATACGGTAAAGCTCGTCAAAGGTCACGAGCAGCGAACCGTTTCCGACCGGAATATCTCTCATAAAGTGATCAACTACTTATTTTACACGAACGGCGGCAAACTAATAAAAATGACGTTTGTTTTCTACCACAAACGCCGTTAAATGTTTCTTAATTTCGATCAATCCGGAACGTCGCTCATAAAACCTATCTGACAATTTCCGCAGTATATTTTGTGAAGACTTTTTGGAACGCTTCGGCATTATTAACAAACCACATGAAATAACCGTCCCAGTCACTGAGATCCTTGATGCTGCCGGTTCTTACGATTTTGACCCTGCTTGCTTTTTTATCGGGCAGTTCCATCCAGATCAATTCACTGACCAGGTCTCGTTCAATCTCAGATTTTAATGCTTCTAAAGAGAAAAATAACTCTTTGGAGTCATAAATATACAACTCACAGCCAAGTTCATTTGCCTGGGTATTTACCGTTAAGGCGATTACCGCGCCGTAACCAAATCTGACGTTACAATAATGCTGTGGGCGACCTGGTTTTACTATTTTTAAAATCGATTTCCGGTTCTCGGCAAATTCTTGAAATTTTTGCCAAAATTCCAACTGTAAAAGCTTGATCTCAGATGGGTTGTTAGATTGATTCGAGCCTTTCTTAATAGCTTTCGCCCAATCGTTCGGCTGCGAAATCAAATTGAATTTGGGCGCGTAAGGCGAGTTTCCGATCTGCCAAACTTCCATTTTGACAACAAAGAAATTGATTTTGTCATCCGTATGTTCATTTAACCAGTCAACCGCTTGCTTATGCTCGTCTCTAACATCCCTGACGATCCAAACAATGATCTCTGCATCAAAACCTGAGGCATACGTTATTATTTTACCCAAGTGATCATGATTGGTAACTTCGAGTTGATTTTCAATTATGATCTTTCTGCCGGTGTTTTCTTCTTCCGCTAATATATCGACGCTAAAACTTCCGACACTGGCTTCCATTTGAATTAATGAAATTTCAATACCGATTTCATCGCCTAAAAGACCTAAATTCTCAGGCTCCGCCAGCCATTTTGTGAAATCTAAAGCTTCATGTTTCCAGACATTTCTAAGCTGAACTTTTTCCAGTTTAGCCAGTTCTATCTTTTTAGGTATAAAGTCTTCGGGCGTCATAAATAATATAAATTTTATCGTATAAGCCGTTGGTACAAAATTACCAGTTACATTCGCCCCAATCCCACGATGTTAGCGAGCGTTTTCCTTTAAGATCGCGATATACCACCGCCGTGGCATAACGAATGCGCTTGCCGTTTCGAACTTTCAGACACATCTTATAGTTCATTCCGGCAACGACCTGCTGCTCAGCTTTAACGAGCAGTATGAACACTACCCCGGACCTGATCTTTTTATTTTCGACCGCAACCGCGTACCGGGCAGCCGCTCTAACCTGCGGATCTTTTGTATCGACAGAGCCGTATCCGCCGGCGATCTGCGCCTTTGCGGTTTGCGCGCCGATGGCAATAAAACAAAAGACAAAGAGAGGTAGTAACAAATTTAGTTTTCGCATATTTTTCCTCGAATTATGAGATGGATGACCGCCAGAATTCTGCGCTATAAAATGCGCGATGTCAAAAATTATTCACTTGCCAGGGCACGCTGTACCGCGCGGTCCAGTTCTTCGCGTACCGCTGCGTCGTAGCTGGAAAAATTCTCGACCAGTTTGCCGCTGCGGTCAAAGACAAATGTTTGCGGGATCACATCCGTGCCATTAAAAAGCGCGTCGACAAACTCGGGTTCAGGCTCGCCCAGATCGTATTGGATCTTCAATTTCGTGACAAAGTCCGGAACGAACGGCTGATCGTCCGGCCCGCCAACGTGCAGGCCGATAACCCGCAGCCCGTCGCCCTTAAATTTATCCTGCAGGCTGACCAGGTGCGGAATTTCTTCCAGGCAGGGAGGGCAATACGTGGCCCAGAAGTCGAGCACGACTACTTTTCCTTTGTAATCGGAGATCGTTTGCTTTGCGCCGTCCTGTAGTTTCCAACCGAATTTTTCTATGTTGACGTTCTTTAATGAAGGCTGCGCCGGGCGGTTGGTTTGCATCCGGCTATTGATCTGAGAGGGCGTGCCGGCAGACGAAATGATCTTCGGAGCGCTGGACGGCTGGCAGGCCGTGAAAAATACGCTAAAAAAAACTAATGCCGGAAGTTTATGAATGATAAATTTCATAAAATCAAACTAGATTCTATTGTATTTTCTTACAGATTTAGTAGGATTCAAAGTGCATTGTTCATAAAAGGATAAAGTTATCCTAATAAGTGATATATTTCGCGTGTTTAGTGTAATTCGTGGTAAAAATTTCGGAAATTTAACCACGAACCGCACGAAATACACGAAACCTCCGCCACGTCTTAGTTCTGATCGGAGAAAAAACATCAAAATATCAAAGAATGATTAAGAAGAAAAAAGGTTTACCCTTAAACTTCGCCATAACTTTTAAGAGCGGGCGCAAGCAACCCTTCCGGACCTGAGAGGTGTTCGGCTTGCAGGGTTAATATAAAAATCTAAACAAATTTGCAGTCGGGAAGAGACGCCCCGCGCCCGCTCGTCCATAGTAGATTTTTCAGTAAACAATGAGTTTTTATCCGCCAAAGATCAGTGAAAGATTTCACCGTCCGCGGTTTGCCGGCGAAACTAAAGCTGCGAATGCAGAAGGCGCCGAAGGCACCGACGCGGCATTTTCGTGCGGCTCGATAGTGCGTTTTTCGCTGGTTATCGATACCGACAGAAAAGAAATTCTCGCGGCCCGGTTCCGCACAAATGGCTGCGGATATATGATGGCGGCGGCAGATGTGCTGGCGGAAATTGTCACCGGCAAAAAGCTGATACAGCTCGACGGACTGCATGATGAGGTGATCCACGGCTGGTTAAAAGAACGGCTGGACGAATTTCCCGCGGCGCGCGTAAATTGCGCTGATGCCTGTATCTTCGCCCTGCATAAGGCCTTAGCGGACTTTCGCACCCGGCAGATTGAAGAGTGGAAAGGCGAAAATGTCCTGATCTGCACCTGTTTCGGCGTATCGGAAGAAACGATCGAAAATGCAATTCAAAACCATGGTTTGCTTACCGTTGAAGAGGTAACGGGCGCGTGCAATGCCGGCGGCGGCTGCGGCTCTTGCCAGCCTCTTATACAAGACATTTTAGACTCTCTTGATCGCGAGATGATATAATTGCGCAATTGCTGAGCGGATAGAAATTTAACACCGCTCAGACAAGTATATTTTTATGGACGATCCTGCTAGTAGCAGCTTATTTCTTTTAGCGACAGATCCAACCGGAACCGTGGCCGACCCTTCCACTTGGCTGTACATCTTATTAAAATTCCTTTTGGTCCTTCTTTTGGTTTTCGCCAACGGATTTTTTGTCGCGGCCGAATTCGCCTTTGTCGCGGTCAGGCGCTCGCGTATCGAATCGCTGGTCAATGAAGGCCATACCAGCCGCCAAGCGCCTGATCAGGATCCTGAATAATCTGAACGCGTACCTTTCGGCTTCGCAGCTGGGAATCACCCTGGCCTCCTTAGCGCTAGGCTGGGTGGGTGAGCCGTTCGTGGCCCAGGTTTTTGCCCAGCCGCTGGAAATGCTGCCGGAAACGGCGCGCCACGCCGCTGCTTTTTTGATCGCCTTTGCGCTGATCAGCAGTCTCTCATATCGTTTTAGGCGAACAGGCGCCAAAACTTATCGGCTTAGAGATGGCTGAGCGCGTCGCGCTCGGCGTTTCGCTGCCGATGAAAGTTTTTTACCAGGTTTTCAAGCTCCCGATCCACGCGCTTGATTGGGCCAGCGCCAAGGTCGTGCGGTTGTTCGGCCTGAAATCTACCGCGGAGCAAGCGTCCATTTACACCGAAGAAGAGATCCGCCAGCTTGTCAGAATTTCCGAGGAAAGCGGGCATCTCAACAAAGAAGAACGGCGGCTGATCAACCGCGTCTTTGAATTTTCCGATACAACGGTAAAAGAGGCGATGATCCCGCGCACGCAGATCGCGGCCATACCGGTGATGTCGACGCTGGAAGAGATCGCGGAGGCGTTTCAGCACTACGGTTACTCGCGGCTGCCGGTCTATCGCGAATCGCTCGACGATATCGCCGGTGTCGTTCACAGCAAAGACCTGCTGCCGTACCTGACGCAGCCGAAAAATTTCGCGCTCGAAAAAGTGCTGCACAAGCCGCTCTATGTGGTCGATACCGCGAAACTGGAAGAGGTCTTGCGCCAGATGCAAAAGGCCAAGTCACACTTCGGTTTTGTGGTCGATGAGCATGGCGGCGTAGAAGGCATCATCACGCTCGAAGATCTGCTGGAAGAGATCGTGGGCGAAATTTCCGACGAGCATGATGAGGAAGTGAAAGAACAGATCCGCGAACAGAAGGACGGCTCCTATGCGCTGGACGGCGGTGTTGCCGTGCGCGACCTGAACCGGAAACTGGATCTTAATCTTCCGGTTTCCGAAGGCTATACTACCGTCGCGGGATTTTTAATGGCCGAAGCGGGCCAGGTACTCAAAGAAGGCGACAAAGTTCCTTTTAACGGCCACGTGTTTCAAATAGACAAGGTCGATAAACGCCGCATCCTGAAAGTTACGATGAAAAAGACGGGAAAAGAAGAGGAAAGCCCGACGGAAGCCTGATCTCATAGCTTTTTTCACATTTTCTGATGAAAAACTCAACGTTCATCAAATCACTGCTGGTGACGCTGATCGTCGCTCTCGGTGTCTTTGCGCTTACTTCAGCTATGCGCCCGAATTACGTCGGAACGCGCGCCGGAAAGGCTGATGAAAACTACATCCGCTCGGAAAACTGCCTGACCTGCCACGAGGAAAAATATAAAAGCTGGTCGCACACCTATCACAGCAAGATGACGCAAGAGGCATCGCCCGCGGCGGTTACCGGCGATTTCGAGAAAAACAATACGTTTGAGTACCTGGGCGTAAAGACAAAGATGGAACGCCGCGGAAGCGAGTTCTTTATGAACTTTGAATACCCGGACGGCAGGAAAGAATCAAATAAAATTTACCGCACTGTCGGATCGCGCCGGATGCAGCAATATGTCACCCGGCAAAACGGACAGTACACGCGGCTGCCGATCGCCTTCGACCTGGTAAATCAGCGTTGGATGAGCCTCAACGGCTCTTTCTTTTATCCCGACGGCGATAATTTTTCGCAGCACCGCTCGACCTGGGACCTGAATTGCGTTTTCTGCCACAACGTCAAAGCTCAGCCAAACTACAACCGCCAAACGCAGTTGGCCAATACCGAAGTGGCTGAGATCGGAATAGCCTGCGGCGCTTGCCACGGAGCGGGTGCGGAGCATGCGCAGATGGCCGGCTCACCGGCCGTTAGGGCGCAGTGGGTGTTGGATGAAAAAGCGGACCGCAAGATCACCTTTCCGCCAAAATTGGACAGCGACCGTTCGATGATGGTTTGCGCGCATTGTCACGGCCAACGCGTACCCAACCCGCCGGAGCGTATCAATGAGATCATGGGTAAGGGCGATCCTTTTGACGCCGGCGAAGATCTTTCAACTTTTTTCACGCCGGTCCAGCAGGGTACGCACATCGGAGATTATTCTTTTGCCGCGCGCTTTTGGGATAATGGCTCGCCGCGGCTGACGGCTTTTGAATACCAGGCGCTGACACGCAGTGCGTGTTTTGTAAAAGGGAAGCCGGGCAACCGGATCAACTGCCTGAGCTGCCATACCATGCACGAAGGCGATCCGAAAGGGCAGTTGACCGAAGAAAAACGCACCAACCAGGCCTGCACGCAATGCCACCAGGAATTAAAAACGCCGGAAGCGCTGAAAATTCATACCAGGCATTTGACGGATTCTGAAGGAAGCAGCTGCTACGCCTGTCATATGCCGCAGGTCGTGTACGGTGTAATGTCGTTTCACCCGACGCATGACATAACGATACCGCAGCCCAAGCTTACCGCTTTGGAAGGTGTGCCGAACGCTTGTAATCAATGTCACGTCGACAAGTCGGTCAATTGGGCGATCGCGCAGACCAAAGATCTCTGGCCGGAGAAGTATAAAAATTCGCAAGCAAGTTCCGACGTGCAATTTGACGAAGCCGAAGGCGTCCGCCAGCTTTTTGCCGGCGACGCATTGACCCGCGCGATGGCGGCAAATGCATTAAGCGAACACAGCGCGCCGGATTTTTACCTGCCGTTTCTTTCCCAGGCCTTCGCCGCGGAAAATTATCCGATCGTTCGGTATTTTGCGGCCAACGGCATGGCGGCGGCGCATTGGAACCTGCCAAAACCGGATTATTTAGCGAATGAAAATCAGCGAAACGCGGTTCTGTCCGCATGGCAGGCACAGATAGAATCGTCCGGGCAGCTTTCGGCAAAGCAGCAGGCTGACAAACTAAGGCTAAAACGCAAGGATGTCGATCTCGAGGTGGGCGAATAACGGCCTAATAATCGATGGCAAAAAATAAGGAAGAAAATACTCCCATTGAAATTCCCCGCCCTGTTTCCGTGTCGGGGTTGATATTCCAGGCCTGGTTTAGTATCGCGCTCTGGATGAGTTTCGGCTTCCTGCTGGAAAGCCTGATCGGTTACCGCGTCCCTGCATATTTGAGAGACGAACTTCGCCGCGAGATCTTTCGCCTGGCCCATACTCACGGCGCGCTGCTTAATTTGGTACTGCTCGGGGCCGCGCTTTGCATCGACCGCGAACTGGTCCGGCCTTCGAAAATGGGATTATTGTCCTTACGTCTTGGAGCTGTAGTAATGCCGGTGGGATTTTTACTCGGCGGCATCTGGCATACGGAAGGCGAACCGGGGATCGGCATCTGGCTGGCGCCGTTAGGCGGCGTTTTGGTCATCCTCGGAGCAGTTGATATGGCTATATCGGCCTTTAAAAGACGAAAATAAGGTAGGCTGTCAGTAGCGTCTGCGTTAGCAGATGCGTAAAGCTGCAAGTAACGCACTTGCTGACGCAAGCGCTACTGACATGAGCGCGACCCAACTGCCGAACAGCGAACATTTTGAATTAACCTCCAAAAAGAGTTACATTTACCTCAGCAGGTTTTACAAGAAAAATTTACCGGAGCAATTTATCAAATGAGTTTAATCGAACAAGTGTGGGCGCGTGAAATTCTGGATTCGCGCGGCAATCCGACGGTCGAGGCCGAGGTTATTCTTGGAGATCGGCGACGACGGGGCGCGCGGCGGTACCCAGCGGCGCATCGACGGGTGAGAACGAGGCGGTCGAGCTGCGTGACGGTGACGATTCGCGATACCTGGGCAAGGGCGTGCTGAAGGCCGTCGAGAATATCAACGAGAAGATCAGTCCTACGAACTCGAAGGTCTGGACTGCCTTGACCAAACACTGATCGACGAGATGCTGATCGAACTCGACGGCACCGAAAATAAATCGAATCTCGGCGCGAATGCGCTGCTCGCGGTTTCGATGGCGAACGCCCGGCGCGGCCGCGTTGTCCAGGGATGCCGCTTTACCGATATATCGGCGGCATGAACGCCAAAACGTTGCCCGTTCCGATGATGAACATCCTCAACGGCGGCGCACACGCCGATAACAACGTCGATTTCCAGGAGTTTATGGTGATGCCGGTCGGCGCCGAAGAGTTTTAGCGAAGCGCTGCGCACGGGCGCGGAGATTTTTCATCAATTTGAAATCGGTCCTGAAATAGCGCGGCTATTCGACCGCGGTCGGTGACGAAGGCGGCTTTGCGCCGAACCTGAAATCGAACGAAGAAGCGGTCGAAACTATTCTCGAAGCGATCGACAAGGCCGGTTACAAGGCCGGAGAAAATGTGATGCTGGCGCTCGACCCGGCATCGAGCGAGTTTTATCAAAGACGGCAAATACATTTTTAAAAAGAGCGACAAACGCGAACTCTCAAGCGATGAGATGGCGGCGTATTGGACCGACTGGTGCGGCAAATATCCGATCATCTCGATCGAAGACGGGATGGCCGAAAACGATTGGGACGGCTGGAAAAAGTCTGACGCAGATGGTCGGCGACAAGCGTGCAGCTCGTCGGCGACGATCTTTTTGTGACCAACGTCGAAATTTCTCCAGCGCGGCATCGACGAAGGAGCTGCGAATTCGATCTTGATCAAGGTCAACCAGATCGGCACGCTGACCGAAACTCTCGACGCGATCGAGCTCGCCAAAACGCACAATATGACCGCTGTCATCTCGCACCGCTCCGGCGAAACCGAAGATTCCTTCATCGCCGACCTGGCCGTGGCGACCAATGCCGGGCAGATCAAAACGGGCAGCCTTTCGCGCTCCGATCGGATCGCTAAGTACAACCAGCTGTTGAGGATAGAAGAAGACCTTGGCAGCTCAGCCATCTATCCGGGCAGAAAAGCCTTTTATCAGATCGGGTGATTTTTACCCGGGACCGGCAAAACGGTTCAGAGTTCAAGCTTCAGCTTGTCAGATCTTATAATTGAAAGACAAACTAAAGTTTGAACGCTGAACCCATTTACCATGAGCGAAATGGACATCGCTGAAGTACTTAGAAACGGGCACACTAAAAGCAATACGATGCGTATTGTTCGCTATGTCGGCAGCGACAGGGAAAAATTTTCGGTGTTAATGGACATTTTTTTTAACGGCGAATACCGGATGACACAGCGCTCGGCCTGGGCCGTTAATTACTGCGTACAATACCATCCGGAGCTGATCAAACCATATTTGAATAAATGCATTGACCTGCTGCCGAAAAAGCAGGTTCACGCTGCCGTCCGGCGCAATGTGGTCCGGCTGCTGCAATATGTAGAGATACCCAAAAAATTACAGGGCAAGGTTTATTCGCATTGCCTCGATCTGATAGACGATCTGAAAGAGGCCATCGCCGTCAAGGCGTTTGCCGTGTCGGTCGCGACCAAGATCGCAAAGAAAGAGCCGTCATTGGTAAATGAATTACAGCTGGTAATTAAAAAACATCTGCCGCACACGACCGTTGCTTTTCACAAACGCGCGCTGGATATTTTGTCCCGGTGATGCCTGCCCGGTGATGCCTGCCCGGTGATGCCTGTATGAAGAAGATCTTGATAATCGGTTCAGGCGGGTCGGGGAAAACGACGCTGGCGCAGCGGCTCGGTGAAAAGACCGGTATCAAGGTCATTCACCTGGACACGCTCTACTGGAAACCGAACTGGGTAAGGACAGATAACGACGATTGGGATACAACCGTTACGGAATTGATCGCCGGCGACGAATGGATAATGGACGGCAATTACAGCCGTAGTATGAAATTGAGAATGCCGGCCGCCGATACCGTGATCTTTCTCGATCTGCCGCGCGCGATCTGCCTATGGCGGATGTGCAGACGGGTGATGCGGTATTACGGCAAGAATCGCCCCGATATGGCCGCAGGCTGTAACGAAAAATTCGACCTCGAATTCCTGCTGTGGATCTGGAATTATCCCAACAGAACAAAGCCTAAGGTCGAAGCTTTACTAAAGAATTTTCAGGATAAAATAAAAGTTATCCGGTTGAGATCGACAAAAGAAGTTGAAAATTTTATCGGAGATATTTCGCGGTAATTTTATGGAATGGCAACATGGAGAGTTTATTATCAGCACCGACAAAGAGCGGCTGCAGCTTGATGTGATCCACAAATACCTGTCCGAAGAATCTTACTGGGCACAGGGGCGTACTTTTGAACATACCCAAACAGCCGTCGAAAATTCCATCTGTTTTGGGGTTTACCAAGGCGGTGAGCAGGTCGGTTTTGCCCGTGTAATTACTGATAAAGCTACGTTTGCGTATTTAGGTGACGTCTTTATTCTAACGGCGTATCAAAAAAAAGGCTTGAGCAAAAAGCTGATGGAGGCTATACTAGCAGACCCTGAATTACAAAATTTGCGGCGCTGGATATTGGCGACAAAAGATGCGCACGGGCTTTACGCGCAATACGGGTTTACGCCATTGAAATTTCCCGAGCGCTGGATGGAGCGCCCGGCCCCGTGGGCCTACTAGGGTTTATTTTTATGCAATTGGTCAGTCAAGCAAGGAAACCGTTGGTGCTGATGATCCTGGACGGTTGGGGATATACCCTTCGCGCCGAGGGCAACGCGATCGCGATGGCGCAAACCCCTAACTACGACCATATCTGCGCGCGTTACCCGATGACTTTGCTGCAGGCTTCCGGCGCCCACGTCGGCCTGCCGGATAATCAGCCGGGCACTTCCGAATCGGGCCATATGACGATCGGGGCAGGCCGGGTGATGCAAACCAGTTTGCAGGAGATCGACCATGCCATTGAAACCGGCGAATTCTCTAAAAATTCAAAACTGACCCGGGCGATGCAGCTCGTCAAAGAGCGCGGCACGGCACTCCATCTGATCGGCCTGCTTTCTAATGGCAAGATCCACTCTTCGCAGGAGCACCTATTCGCGCTGCTCCGCATGGCAAAGATGAGCGGGGTGGAAAAGGTTTTTATTCACTGCATTCTCGATGGACAGGATGTCGCCTGGAGCTCCGCCGATATTTTTGTCGAGGCGCTGGAAATAAAACTCGCCGATATCGGAAGGGGCAAGATCGCCACTCTTTGCGGCCGTCATTTCGCGATGGATAAAGAGCAGAATTGGGAAAAGACTGCCCGCGCATACACGATGCTGGTTCATGCCGAAGGCGATCGCGCCACCGATCCGGTCGACGCCATCCGCTCTTCATACCAGCGCAGCGTGACGGATGAAATGATCGAGCCCGTGGTTATCGAAGACAGTGACGGCACCCCGATCGGAAAGATCGAAAGCGGCGACGCCGTGATCTTTTTTAATCACCGCGGCGACCGGATGCGTCAACTGGTCCGCGCGGTAACCTTTTTGGAGTTTGAAACCGAAGCTGAGACGGACAAGCCTAAACTCGATGTTTATTGCCTGACGGATTATGACCCGGACCGCGACCTGGCGCTTAATTTTACCGCGGCTTTTCCAAACCGCGATGAAAGAAATTTTCTGGCTGAGATCTTTGCCAAAAATTCGATCCGCAATTGCCGCATCGCGGAAGCGGAAAGAGAATTATACGTCACGCATTATTTTGACGGGTGCCCGGAAGAAAAGCATCTTTTTGAAGAGAGGCTGATCGTTCCGTCTTCCAACAGCGCCGCTAATCCGGAAACGCCCCTGGCTGAAATAACCGGCTGGCTTTTAGAAAAGCTGGACGCCGGAAAGACAGACGTATTCGTTGTTAATTTTGCCTCGGCGGATATTGCGGCCCATGGCGGCAGCATTCCCCGCACGGTAAAAGCCATCGAAGATATCGACGTTAATCTCGGCCTTATCTTTGGGCTTATTCAGGATCTTGGCGGAACTTTACTGATCACTTCAGACCACGGCAATTGCGAGCAAATGTTAAACCGGGAAACCGGTGAATTTGACCGCGGCCATACTTCCAATCCCGTGCCTTTTCATTTGGTCGATACCGGGATACACCGGTGGCGTCTGAAAGACGGCGGCTCGCTGGCTGATGTGGCGCCGACCGTTCTCGCGCTGCTGGATATTTCAAAACCCGCCGAGATGACGGGGAGCGACCTGCGCGTCGCGCGTGAGGCGGCCATCGCCGCCTAGACAAAATGAAAGCACGCCCGACAGTCGTATTCCTCCTAACTTTTCTTTTAATTTTTTTTGCCGCCTGTCATTACAATTCCGGCGTACAGCAGAATGGGCCGCAAACATCGCCGCCCGCACCGGACAGCCAGGTCGAATTGCCCGCCGGCAATATTCAATTACCCGCACAACTGGAAATTTCCACGCAGCCGAAAGACGTTGCGCTGGCGCAAAAGATAAACAGCCTGATCGACAATAGTGAATTTTCCAACGCCCGCTGGGGTGTGATCGTGCTTAGTTTAAAGGACGGCCGGGTTTTGGCTGCGCGCGAGGCGCAAAAACTTTTTTCTCCTGCTTCGACGCTGAAATTAATAACGACCGCCGCCGCGCTCGATAAACTCGGCGCGGATTTTCGCTGGAAAACCTCGGTCTATGGAAATGAAAAACCGGGCAGCGACGGCAAACTTGCCGGGAGTTTAACGCTTTACGGGCGCGGCGCCCCGGACCTGTCGTCGGAAAAACTTTCCCTGCTTGCCGACACACTGAAAAACAAAGGCCTGCGGCAGATCGAAGGCGACATTGTCGGCGACGGCAGTTATTTTAACGGTGAAGGCCTGGGCGACGGCTGGCTGTGGGCCGACGCTCAATGGTATTACGGCGCGGAGGCCGCGGCGCTGACATTTAACGATAATCAGATAGATATCGAAGTATCCGCCGAAGGGCAAAAAGCCGAAGGCGATCAGATCAGCATCGAAAGCGATCTGAAACCGCTGACGGGTGACAAGGTCGAGGCCGTCGGTATCAATCGCAAATTCGGGTCGAACACGGTTTATGTCTGGGGAGACAAACAGGCCGGCGGCGCGCAAAAAGCGCGGATAGCCGTGCCGAATTCGGCGCTTTGGGCGGCGCAGGAATTAAAAAAGGAATTGGAAAGGCGCGGCATAACCGTCAGGGGCGGTGCTCGCGCGGTAGATTGGCGCTCAAAAGAAAAGCTGGACGCGGGTAAAGCGGTCGAACTGGCAGGGATCGAAAGTAAGACTTTGGCTGAGGTGGTGCGAAGGACGAACAAAGACAGCGTCAATCTCTATGCGGAATTGATGCTGCGCACGCTTGGCAAAAAATTCGGCGCGGACGCGCCTGATGAAGATGCCAGGGTAAATGCCCTTCGGGGTGATGACCGGGCGGGCACGGAGGTGATTAAAAAATGGCTCGCGGAAAACGGGACCCTACCCGGTGAAATGGCGCTGCACGACGGTTCCGGTTTGTCGCGGCTGGATATGATATCGCCCGAAACACTCGCCCGGCTGCTGGTTTTTGCGCTTCAGATGAAACACGCCGAGGCTTTCAAAAATTCTTTGCCGATCGCCGGCACCGACGGCACGATGCGCGGCAGGCTGGCAAATTTTGCCGGGAAGGTTTTGGCCAAAACCGGTTCGATAACATATGTGAACTCTTTGGCAGGTTACGCCAAGACACCGTATGAGACCCTCGCCTTTGTCATCTTCTGCAACAACGAAACGCGCAAGACGGACATAACACCTGTCATTGATGAGTTGGCCGAGGCAATCGCCGGTTATAAGTAGCGTCCAGAGAGTCCGGGGGAGTTGGTGGAGTCCGGAAAGTCTCGTGCCGTCCGACCTCGCTAACGCTCGTCGGACGGCGAGAGTTATTTAAGCAGCGACTCACGGAAAGGCAGAGCCTTTCCGCACAGCACGGCGGCAAAGCCGCAAGAAAGAAACGAAGTCAGTACCGGGAACGTAGTGACCGGCTCTGAGCGAAGCGAATTGTTCTTTATACTCACATGGCTGCCCACACAAAAAAGAACCAGCCGGTCACACTGCGTTCCCGGTTCTGACCTCATACCACCAAGACATTAATAACCTGAGAAAATAATTTATTAGCGAATGAAGAAGCTCAGGAATAGAACCACCCAAAAGATCATCATGCCGATCAAGGCCAAAATACTTATCACGATACAGCCTAAACTGCCGTAGCTTTCTTCCTTTCCTTCGAACGGATCGCGGGGACAATGCGGGCAGTGCTCTTCTGTGGCGAGGTAGGGCTTTTCACATATCGGACAGAGTTTAAGTTCCATCTTCCCTCCAGCATAGCAGAAAAAGGCGTCTTAGACTCACACCGCTTTTTGTGTGATAATCTCTTCCATTCTTAAATAAATAAATACTAATGGTTGAAGAATTAATTCACGACACTAACGAAGAACGCGTCAAACACCGGCACCCTGAGATCGGCTGGATAGAAGTGATCGCCGGTTCGATGTTTTCCGGTAAATCCGAAGAACTTATCCGCCGCCTGACCCGCGCGCGCATCGCCCGGTTAAAGGTGCAAGTCTTTAAGCCGCAAATAGATAACCGCTATTCGGAGGCAGAGATCGCTTCGCACTCCGGTTTAAAACATCTGTCCATACCGGTTTCGTCAGCGCGGGAACTTTTGGAAAAGGTGGACAGCGAAGTAGACGTGATCGGTATCGATGAAGGGCAGTTTTTCGATATGGAATTGCTCGAGGTGGTCAACCAGCTGGCGCTGCGCGGCATTCGCGTTATTATCGCGGGCCTCGACCAGGATTACACCGGCAAACCCTTCGAGCCGATGCCGCAGCTTCTATCGATCGCCGAATTTATTACCAAGACTCACGCCATCTGCGTCAAATGCGGCAGCACCGCAAATTATTCACAGCGCACTTTCGAATCCGAAGAGCTGGTCGAAGTGGGCGCCAGCGGCAAGTATGAGGCCCGCTGCCGGAAATGCTTTGTGCCGCATTCGGATAAACCGACCGTCTATTGAGCGGCAGCACCCAAGAGGTAAGCTTATGAAAAAGGCTTTGATCGTTTTAATACTTGTCGCAATGTTCTCCGGTTGCGGAAAGCAAAGCCTGGTCCCTGATTCGCCGCACGAACAGTACGAAGAAGCCGCTGCTAAGACGATTCCCGACGCGCGAATCCTGACCGAGGCCCCGCAAACTCCCGATCCGAAAGCGCGCTATCTTTTTTACCTTCACGGGCGCATTATCGAAGATCAGGGCGGGGAAAATGCGGTCAGCCCGGAATTCGGTAAATACGAATACGCGGAGATTCTTGATACCTTTGCCGATCGCGGATTTGTCGTTATCAGCGAGGCGCGCCCGAAAAATACCAATGTCATACAATATGCCCAAAAGATCGCCGAGCAAGTCAACGCTTTGCTAAAAGGCGGCGTGCCGCCGGCCAACATCACAGTCGCGGGCGCCTCGAAAGGCGGCGCGATCACGCATAAAGTTTCTTCCATAGTTCACAACGAAGACCTGAATTTTGTGCTGCTTGCCGGCTGCGGCGAAGACTATCATTACGGATTCGACATCGATCTCGTCGGCAACGTGCTTTCGGTCTACGATTACAAAGACGACAAAGGGGCCGGAAGCTGCGCCGGCTTTTTCGCGAAGTCGAAAGATATAAACCATCACAAAGAGATCGAACTAAAACTCGGAACGGGCCACGGTATTCTCTATAAACCTTTAGATGAATGGGTCGAGCCGACGGTGCAGTGGGCGAGCGGGAATTACAAATAGCTTATGCCCTATATTCTTGCACTCGACCAGGGAACGACCAGCAGCCGCGCGATCATTTTCGACCATGCGGCGAATGTCATCGCCACCGGCCAGCGGGAATATACGCAGCTTTATCCGCACGCGGGCTGGGTCGAACACGACCCGCGGGAAATTTGGGAAACGCAAATTGAGACCGCGCGCGAAGCTTTACGAAATGCCAACCTCACCAAAAAAGATATCGCCGCCATCGGCATTACCAACCAGCGCGAAACCACGATAATTTGGAATAAGAAAACCGGCGAGCCTATACATAACGCGATCGTTTGGCAAGACCGGCGAACCTCCGCGTTTTGTGACGAGGTCCGTTATGAGTATGCCGATCTTATCCGGCAAAAAACCGGGCTGGAAGTCGACGCTTATTTTTCCGCCAGCAAAATAAATTGGCTGTTGGAAAATATCGACGGCACGCGAACATCCGCCGCACATGGCGAATTGGCTTTCGGAACGGTTGATTCCTGGCTGGTGTGGAAATTGACCGGCGGCGCCAGGCACGTGACCGACGTCTCTAATGCTTCGCGCACGATGCTCTTTGATATCAACAAGTTAGCGTGGGATGACGAGCTTCTGCGGATATTCGATATTCCCAGAATTCTCTTACCCGAAGTGCGCTCGTCTTCGGAAATTTATGGCGAAGTCAGCGCCGCCAACGAGTTAAATGGTATTCCGATCGCCGGTATCGCGGGCGATCAGCAAGCCGCTTTGTTTGGCCAGCTTTGTCTGAAAAAAGGCTTGAGTAAAAACACTTACGGCACCGGCTGTTTTATGCTGCAGAATATCGGAACCGAGCCGGTAGAGTCAAAAAACCGACTGCTTACGACCGTGGCGTGGAAGATCGGCGATACTACCGAGTACGCGCTCGAGGGAAGTGTTTTTATCGGCGGCGCGGTGGTGCAGTGGCTGCGCGATTCGCTGGGAGCAATAGAAAATTCCTCAGATGTCGAAGCGCTGGCGAATTCGGTAGAAGATAACGGCGGCGTCTATTTTGTTCCGGCCTTTGCCGGGCTGGGCGCGCCGCACTGGGACCAGGACGCGCGCGGTTTGATCATCGGCCTGACGCGCGGCACCGGCAAGGCGCATATCGCACGCGCCGCCCTGGAATCGATCGCCTACCAGACAGCGGACCTGCTTGACGCGATGCATGCCGATTCCGGAATTCAGTTGAAAGAATTGCGCGTGGATGGCGGCGCGACAAAAAATGAAACGCTGATGCAGTTTCAGGCGGACGTCCTTGGCATTCCTGTGGTGCGCGGAAAAAATACGGAGACAACGGCGCTCGGCGCGGCGTTTCTGGCGGGACTGGCGACCGGATTCTGGAAGTCAAAAAGAGATCTGGCACAAACCTGGCAGGAAGATAAGAGATTTGAGCCGCAAATGTCCGCTGAGAAGGTTACGGCATTGCGCGGGAAGTGGAATGAAGCCGTGAAGCGCTCTTTAAAGTGGGAGAATTAAGCGATGGTAAACCTGGGAGCGCAGGCGTCCCGCCTGCAAAAGATCGCGCGGCGATCTAAAAGTTGGATATTGTTATGTACGCGTTAGCGCGGACGAACCGCGCTTGCAGGCAAGATGCCTGCGCTCCCAGGTTTACTGCTTACTTTTATGAATCGTGACGAAATGATCGACCGCGTTCGGGCGCGTGCCAAGCCGTGGGACATTGTCATTATCGGCGGGGGCGCGACGGGCATGGGCTGCGCGGTTGATGCGGCCTCGCGCGGTTACGAGGTGCTTCTTCTTGAGCAGCATGATTTCGGCAAGGGAACTTCCAGCCGGTCTACCAAGCTTGTGCATGGCGGCGTTCGCTATCTTGAACAGGGAAATATTTCACTCGTAATGGAGGCGCTCAAAGAGCGCGGCATTTTGCGGCAGAACGCTCCGCACCTCGTTCATGACCTCGCGTTCATTGTGCCGAATTACGACTGGTGGGAGATGCCTTTTTACGGCGTCGGGCTAAAAGTATACGATCTGCTGGCGGCGAAATATCGTTTCGGCAGATCGCAGATGCTTTCCAAGGAAGAAACTCTCAAGCGGCTTCCGACAATAAAAACCGAGGGCCTGCGCGGCGGCGTGATCTACTATGACGGGCAATTTGACGACACGCGATTGTTGATCAGCCTGGCGCGGACCGCCGCAGAGCACGGCGCTACGGTCTTAAATTACACGCGGGTGTTCGGCTTTAGAAAAAACGCGCTCGGGATGATAGACGCCGTAAATTTTAGCGGTGAAGAAACCGGGCAGGTTTTTCGCGCCGGGGCGAAAGTTGTCATCAACGCGACCGGTGCGTTTTGCGACGGCGTGCGGCAAATTGTCGATCCGGAGAGCGAAAAATTGATCGCCCCCAGCCAGGGAATTCATATTGTACTGGACCGTTCCTTTTTGCCTTCCGATAGCGCGATAATGATCCCGCGCACTGACGACGGCCGCGTTTTGTTTGCGATTCCCTGGCACGATCATACGCTGGTGGGGACTACGGATACGCCCGTTAATGAGATAGAGCTGGAACCTAAGGCGCTCGACGAAGAGATCGAATTTATTCTCCACACGTCGCAAAAATATTTGCACAAACCGCCCATTCGCGAAGATATCCTGAGTGTATTTACCGGCATTCGCCCACTGGTAAAAGAAGGCGGCGCAAAAAACACGGCAGCGCTTTCGCGTGACCACACGATAGAAATAAACAGCGCCGGGCTTTTGACCGTCACGGGCGGCAAGTGGACGACGTATCGCCGGATGGCCGAAGACGCTGTGAACCAGGCCATGATGCTGGCAGACTTGCCGGAAAAGCCGTGCGTGACCAGGGAACTTAAAATACAAGGTTTTATCGACGATACATCGGGCCTCGGCGATCTGGCTCAATACGGGTCCGACGCATTGGAGATTCAAAAAATGATGGCCCTGGACGAACGTCTAGCGGAAAAACTTCATTCCAAACTGCCTTATAAGATCGCCGAAGTTATCTGGGCCGTGCGAAATGAAATGGCGCGCACGGTCGAGGACGTACTTGCCCGGCGCACGCGGATTCTTTTCCTCGATGCGAAAGCGGCGATCGAAATTGCGCCGAAAGTCGCTGCTGTTATGGCCGAAGAATTAGATAAAGATGAACACTGGCAAACGCAGCAGATCGAATCTTTTAATAAAGTTGCGAAGAATTATTGTGTTTAAGAGGCATTGGCGATAAATATCGGTTGAGATCAAAGCAATGAAGTCAGTACCGGGAACGCAGTGACCGGCTCCGAGCGGAGCGAGTTGGTTTACCGGAGTATTACCTAGCTGAGACCTTGGTTCGCTGCGCTCACTAGCCGGTCACTGCGTTTCCGGTACTGACCTAAGAATTAGCCACAAGTGGCACTAATAACACGAACAGCCGAATAAATTCGGCGCTCCGGCAATTTTCCTGCAAGATAATTTCCCACCCATCGTTCTTTAATCAACAAGTAGTGATCTCCCCTAAAATCTGATCCTATAGGAGTAGTCTGTTATGAATTTACAAAAGATCTGTATTAGTTTGGCTCTGTTGATCCTGACACTCGGCACGGTATCGGCCGCCAGTGCGCAGAACACAAAAATTTCCGCCCCTTATATTCACAAAAATCTGAGCGTGTATCTCATCTACGGCAAAGATGCGATGGGGCATAAAAATCTTCTGACCTTGCAGGAAGCGATGGCCAAGGACCTGATAATCGTTTATGAGACGGGCGATGTGAACCAGCTCGAGGTGGAAAACGTCTCGACGACGTTCGAAGTTTTTATTCAATCCGGCGATATCGTCAAAGGCGGTAAACAGGATCGCGTATTGGCCGTCGATATTATTCTGCCGATCAAATCCGGAAGAATTAAGATCTCGGCCTATTGTGTCGAGAGCGGGCGCTGGACGCAGCGCAAAGGGGAGGACAAAGAAAAATTTTCTTCCTCGAATGAACGCGTGGTCACCCGTGATCTGAAACTCGCGGCGAATCTTTCCCGCTCGCAGGGCGAGGTCTGGAAAGAAGTGAGCAAAGCCCAGGATAAGCTTAGCGCCAATGTCGGCGCCAAGGTAAATTCGGCCGCGTCGCAATCAAGCTTGCAGTTGGCGCTGGAAAATAAACAGGTCACCGCCACCACCGACGAATACATCAAAAAGCTTGCCGCGATTATCGACGGCCAGCCTAACGTGATCGGTTATGCGTTCGTCATCAACGGCGAGATAAACAGTGCAGATGTCTATGCTTCAACCGCGCTGTTCAAAAAGCTCTGGCCAAAACTTCTGCGGGCCACCGCCACCGAAGCGGTAGCGGAGCTGACCAAAGACAAAACCTTCATCCAGCTAAAGCCGCAAACCGTTCAGACATTTATGGACAATGCCGATCGGGGGGCGGCCAGGGAAGAAACCGTCAACTCACGAAATACCAACGTTACCCGTAATGAAAAAGACTCCGTGGTATTTGAATCGCATGATGAAAAGCAAAAGGTCGTGCTGCATAAAAGCTATGTGAAAAAGCAGTAGGATCTTTGAACTGCCGGTTTTGGCCGGTCGTTTAATCAATGACAATAAAGGCCTTAGCCGGATGAATAAAGTCACTCAATAGGGCCACGAATTACACAAATAACACGAATTGAAAACTTTTAATTCGTGTTATTTGTGTAATTCGTGGCTGATAAAGAACACACGGCTGCTAAAAAATATTGTTACTTTGGCCGCTATATCTTAAGATAATATTCTTCACAAGAAAGGCCGGGTCATCAATTTATGCGTATTGCGATCAACTCTATCTTAAGAAACTCTTTGTTTTTTATTCTGCTCATGGTTTTTGCGGTAATGTCCGCCCAGGCACAGGATAATAAAGGCGATGATGTTATCCGGGTCGACACTGATCTGGTCCAGACCGACGTTACGGTCGTGGACAAAAACGGTAAATTTGTCGAAGGCCTCAAGCCGGAGCAGTTTGTCTTAAAGATCGACGGCAAACCGGTCAAGATCGATTTTTTTGAACCGGTAGTGGCTAACCACGCCGTGTCTTCTTTTACCGAAGGCAAAACGGTGAACGGTCAGCCCGCGGCCAATTCTGTCCCTGTCCCGGGTGTATCCCTGCGCGAGCGCAAAGTAGTTTTCTTTGTCGATGACTTTCATCTGTCTTTGTCCAGCCTGGCGACGACCCGCTCCGCGATCCTGCACTTTATCGATATCGACATGATGCCGGAAGATCAGGTGATCATCATCGCCGCCAGCGGCAACCTGGGATTTCTGCAGCAGTTCACCAACAACAAAACCGTTTTGCGCGCGGCGGTGGCGAAATTAAGAGTGATGCCAAACACCTATCGCGATACCGACCAACCCCCGATGCCCGAGTATGTCGCGGTGCGGATCCTCAATGACGACAAGCAGGCCAGCGGTTTGTATGTCGACAAGATGCTCGAAAGCTACAACACCAAGAAAACCACGACCTTACATTACGCGGCGGCCCTCGATATGGTCAAACAGCGCGCTAACAATATCGTATCCGGCATGGCCGCTGCGACCAAAAACACTCTCAGCTCGCTGGAAAATCTTTTGTTGTCAGTAAATGGATTGAAGGGACGGAAACTGGTTTTCTTCCTTTCCGACGGATTTTATCTTGAGAATAAACACGTTGTTTACGCCACCACCGAAGGCTTGGAGCGCGCGGTCAATCTGGCGACGCGCTCGGGCGCATCTATTTATACGATAGATGCGCGCGGGCTTTTCAGCCTTGCCGCCGGCGATGCGACGGGCGAGCGCCCTTTCGATCTGCAGGGAAGGTTGGATAAAGGCCGCATCGGCGAAGAGATGGCCAGCCAGGACGGAATGGCGACGCTTTCCAATTTGACTGGGGGACGTTTTCTGAAAAATCAAAACTATTTTGATAAATGGATCGACCAGGTGGTGGACGAAAATTCCAGCTATTATCTTTTGGCCTGGACACCGGACAAGGACGAGCTCCTGACGAAAAAATTCAAAAGCATAGAAGTGGAAATAATCGGCCGCCCCGATCTTAAAGTTCGCCAGCAGCGCGGGTATCTTACCAATTGGGAAAAGCCCGGCGCTAAGTCCGGCGACGGCTCGGCCAAAGGGGCCGGCGGCAAAAAGAATCTTCCCGTGCTGCTTTCATTGAGCTATCTTGACGTGCCAAGTGTCGGCAGCGTGCTGGGCAGCTCGGTCCAGGTGTCCACCGGCGCGCTTAGCTACGGTGAGAAAAACGATAAACCTGCCGCGGTCGAATTGATGGCTGTCATTTTTGACGAGCAGGGAAAAAAGGCGGGCACATTTAAAACCGGCCTGACCATTAATCCGAATTCTTCGACGGAGCAGAACGTCATTTATAGTGAAAAAACTCCGCTCGCGCCCGGCGTATACCAGGTGCAGGTCCAGGTTCGCGAAACCCTGACGGGAATTATGGGCGCCGCCGCCCAGTGGATAGAGATACCCGACCTTTCCAAAAACCAGCTAACCCTCGGCAGCCTGTTTCTCGGCGGCCAACTGGTCGGAGGAGCCGGCAAAACGGATAATGCGGCCGCCGCCCCCGCACAAGTGCAGTTCAGCGTCGATCGCCGCTTTAACCGGCCGGTCACGCTTGATTTCATGTACTTTGTTTATAATGCCGCGCACGCCACCGAAGGCGTAAAATTGGCGACGCGGGTAGAAGTCTTAAATGCTAACGGGCAAACGGTCATCGATACCGATCTGCGCCCGCTGGTGACAAGGGGCAATCTCGACCTGGCGCGTATTCCGGTGCGCGGTTCGATCAAACAGCAGGTACTTTCGCCCGGGAATTATCTTCTGCGAATGACGGTCGCCGATAATATCGCCAATACCAAAGCCACCCAGCAGACCGTCTTTATCGTTGACTGATAAGGGCAGCCTGCTTTACCGGTGACACTGTCGATCAAAGATGCCGAAATATTTTAAGTTTCCGCAGCGTTTTGACGCCGCGCTGTTAAAGCGCGATCTGGCTATCATTCAATCCGCTGAATGGACACCGCATTTCAACCAGCATTATTACGAAGGCGATTGGAGCGGCGTCTCGCTGCGCTCCATCGGCGGCCGCGCTGATTCGATTCTACCCCACCACGCACCCGAAGAACCTTATCTCGATACCACAACGCTGGAACGCGCGCCGTATGTGCGTTTTGTGCTGGATGAAATAAAGTGCGAGAAAGAATCAGTGCGGTTTTTAAGATTGGCGGCGGGCGCAAAGATCAAAGAGCATAAAGATTATTTCATCGGCATCGAAGATGGCACCGTCCGCCTCCACCTCCCAGTCATCACCAATCCCCTGATCGAATTTTATCTGGATGGGGAAAGAGTGGATATGCGGGAAGGCGAACTATGGTATCTCGATTTCGGCCTCAAACACCGCGTCGAAAACAACAGCGATGTGGACCGCATCCACCTGGTGCTGGACTGTAAGGTGAACGAGTGGCTGCTCGGATATATCAGTAAAAAACAGGAAGTGTCTTAATAATTTTGACTGCGTTGTTTGTGAGTGGCGCGGGTGCTCCTGTGTGCGCCAGTGCTCCACCTGCTCCAAAAATGCTCCAGAAATCTTAAAAATGTGCGGCCGTAAAACGAATTCCCCAAAACTGTGATTGAACTTTCCTTCTCATGATGTATCGGGGCAGCATCTTTCCGTCAACGGGACTGCCAGCCCCCAGTCTACATTCGCCAGGCAGGAAGATCCCATCAGTATTTATTGCGTTCAGCAGGTTTTATGCATAATTATCTTTTGCCTCTTTTTTCCGCGGACAGTACTAAGTATATTCTTCAGCCTCGCCTCGATACATCTTTGAAGATACCGATCGGATTAACGATTCCCGATCGGATTTCAAGTGAAGAAGAATCGGGTTTATTGACAGTGGAATGCGGATAAACGACCTTCATTCCACTCGTTGTCTAAAAGAACGACCGTGGCTTTTTTTCCGTCTTTGCCTCCGCTCCCAAAGCACCCCATTTTTGAAGAAGAATGAGATTTGTGTCACAATGTTTCGTATATTAATTGCCCATAGGGCTCATCGGTCTGGCAATGTCCGCTTTCAGCAATGAAGTTTCGCGGATGATTACGCCAATGTTTTCCAAGAAGGGACAAAAAACGAATTTTCGCATAATATTTCGATGGGTCAACTTTTACCTTCTTAACGTGACACCTAGCCAAACATTATCAGGAACGTTTCTAGTGCGAAAAATATTTTTCTAGAATTTTTTCTCGTTTGGTCAGAATTTAGTAGGTGTGACGCGGAGTGTTCTGAATTGTATCGGAAAAACAAACCGAGAAATTCGAATAGGCATTTTTTCGTGAAACAGATCGCTGATCGAATTAACAAAAAACTTCGTCGGTTTTTTGGTTTTTACTGGGATATCTAAACGACCTGGCATTACGTTGAATCTAAAACCATAGCGTACCCCGCCGAACCCATCGCTTGCAAGCGCTTAGCCATTACTTCCGCATAACAGTGCTTACACCCCGCCGATACCTTGTCACAGCCGACCGAAGGGTTCCAGGTTGCTTCTGTCCATTCAATTTTTGAGTATTTCATGATTTTAACTCGAAAATAACTTTTATTTCTTTATCTCTAAAATTCTCCCAATTAAGATGAAAACTGCCCTTTCTTGCTTCCTGCCCGCTCGCATATTCTATTACCTTAAAATTTTTACCTTCATTTTGCCAATTCTTGAATATTTCATTCGCGTGTTTAGGGCGAAATTCGTTCATCAATACGATTTCATAAATTTCATTATTGTTTCTCGGGCTTTGTAAAAAATTGGTTAGAATTTTTTCTAAACGCTCATAATTTTCGTTTTTAACATCATCTTTTATAAGTAAATCAAGAAGAGACGTTTGTTGTTTCAGTTGTTTAAAGCCTCTTCCTTCAATTTCATCTAATTGCCATTTCACCTCAAGAATTTTTTCGATTCCGTACGCACGAGGGCTTACAAAGAAAAGTGCATAATAATTGCTTTCGTCACGCTCAATGTAATATGAAGTAGAAAAATACTCGTCAAATCTCAGGGCTTTGGTTATATATTGAATATAGTCAATAGCCTTAACTCCACTATGCTTTATGGGGTGCTCTCCTTCAAAGAAACTAAGAACAAATTTTTTTAAGGTTCATATGGTCTCAAATCGCTTTCCAAGGCGGTAGAAGTGAACCGATGCATTTGAGCAATTGGTAGGAAAAGTATATTTTCATTCTGATCTTAAGGATGAGGAGCGTAGATTTTTTTATTTCTTTATTGCCTGTAAGGATTCTCTTCTTTCTTGTTGGAGACCACAAACAATCGTTTATAACGAATCCGATATCGCGGGTAAAAGTTTGACTAACATTTTCGATTTCGACCGGCCTAAAAACTTCGAATCATTTTTCTTTAGTACACTTTCGAATTCTTTCAAATCCTGCTCTACTTTAGCTTCAGAGGGATAAGTCCCCTTTTTCCTGGTCATCGACCCTCGCGTTTTTGCCTTCTTTACCAGCATTTGTAGAAATGCCCAAGATGACAGACTTTAATTCAGATGTTTCGTCGTTTATTTGAAGCTTAGGGAGTTTCATATAGTGTTTTAAGTTTAAGGGACAATAAATTACTTGCAATATAACCCCTGAGATCTCGGCGGCGATGAGGCGAGATTCTAGCGGGAGTGAGATGGCGTTTTATCACCCTGCGCTTCGGTGCGCTGAGAACGAAAGAGTATAAATATCTGCTGCCCGCTTAAGCGGGCTTATATTTTAGGGGTAAGCGTACCCCGGGTTGCGCTGCGCTTACCCGGGGCTATTATCTTTTGTCGGCTCCGCCGACGGGAAGTTGGAATCTGTCACCCGCTAAAGCGGGCTTTTATTTATAGGGGACGCGTACCCCGGGTTGCGTTGCGCTTACCCGGGGCTATTATCTTTAGTCGGCTCCGCCGACGGGAAGTTGGAGTTTGTCACCCGCTAAAGCGGGCTTTTATTTATAGGGGACGCGTACCCCGGGTTGCGCGCTCAGCGGGCAACCACGAGGGCTGCCCCTACAAAAGTGCGTTTAAACCCTCATTTCGTCTCGGATAAAAAAACAATTCGCTGCGCTCAAAGCCGGTCACTCCGTTCCCGGTACTGACTCCATTTTCTTTTCAGATTCAACGATCGGAGTCGGTTTGTTCGCAGGATCCACGCCGTAGTTTTGGCTTGGTGCGTTTAAGCCTGCTTCCAGATTTTCTTCGATGTCGCGTTTTACCAGTTTGGCGGATTGTTTGCGGGCGCGGCGGGGGATCTCGGTTTGGACAACTTCGGGCGCCAGTTTTCTTTGTTTCTCGAAGTGCTCGACGATCTTTGCGGCGGTTTGTTTGCCGACGAAGGGTGAGAGCTGCTCAACGGTGGCGACAGCGACTTTGGTGATCGAGCCGAGATTTCTCAGCAGGCGCATTTTGCGTTTTTCGCCGACGCCTTCGATGGCGGTGAGTTCCGAGGTGAAGTCGCGGATCTCGCGGCGTTTCTGGTGGTAGCGAACGGCGGTCGTGTGCGTCTCGTCGCGGATCTGTTGGATCAAGCGAAAGGCGGCGCTGTCAGGATCGAACGGCACGGGGCCGTTGTCGATGCCGCGCGGCAGCAGGTGCGAGATGGCGTTATGTTTGCGCGGCGGTTTGACCACGCCGAAGAGCGGGATGGCTTCCAGATCGAGCTCGCGCATGGCGTCGCCGGCAAAAGCTACTTGTCCCTTGCCGCCGTCGATCAGGATCAGATCGGGCAGCGGTTTATTCTCTTCCAGCTGACGGCGATAGCGGCGAAAAACGGCTTCGCGCATCGAGGCAAAATCGTTCGCGCCCTCGACCGTTTTGATCTTCAGGCGGCGATATTCGGAGCGGTTAGGTTTGCCGTTTTCAAAGACGACGATGCCCGCCACATTTTCCGCGCCCTGGATATTTGAAATATCAAAGCTTTCGATACGCGCGGGAAAGCGCGGCAGTTCGAGCAATTCCTGCAGCTCTTCCAGCACACGTTCGGTATCGGGTTTGAGCACGCGGAAGCGCTGTTCAAAAGCGAGCTTGGCATTTTTTTCGACCAGCGAGATCATGTCGCGTTTCTTGCCGCGCTTCGGGTCGTAGATGCGCACCTTGCGGCCGCGCCGTTCGGTCAGGGCTTTTTCCAGTATCTCGCGGTCTTCGAAATCATAGGGCACATGAATTTCGCGCGGCACGTAATCGGTCGAATAATATTGCGACAGCACCTCGCCTAAAAATTCCGACACATTAAAACCTTCGGGGTCGAGGTCTTCCCAGAAAAATTCGCGGCGGCCGACGATCTTGCCTTCGCGCATGGTGAAAAGCTGCAGGGCAAGCCGCGCGCCCTCGTGATAAAAACCAAAAATGTCTTCGTCGCGATCGGGGCTCGCCGCCATCTTTTGATCGTTGGCGAGCTCAAGCACGGTCTTGCGCAGGTCGCGGTACTTTCCCGCGAGTTCATATTTTTCATCCTGCGCGGACTGCCACATTCTCTCTTCGAGCGTTTTTGCCAGCTCCTTATTTTTCCCCTCGAGCAAAAGCCGCACGTCTTCCGTCGCCGCGGTGTATTCGGCCTTGGTACAAAGGCCTTTGACACAGGGGCCGAGGCAGCGCTTGATGTGATATTCCAAACACGGCCGCGGCAGTTTTCCGTCGATCTCGATATCGCAGGTGCGAAGCTGAAAAGTGCGATTGATCAGATCGAGCGTGCGCCGCGCCAAATTGGCCGGCAAAAACGGGCCGTAATAAAGCGAGCCGTCGCGCTTGACCTGCCGCGTCAGCACCACGCGCGGGTACGGCTCCTTGATGGTCAGTTTCAGATGCGGGTACTGCTTGTCATCGCGCAGCAGGATGTTGAAACGCGGTTTGTGTTTTTTGATCAGGTTCGATTCCAGCACCAGCGCTTCGATCTCGTTATCGACGACGATGTATTCCAGGTCGGCGATGCGTGCCACGAGTTCGCGGGTTTTATGGTCCTGATTTTTTGAGCTTTGAAAATACTGGCGGACGCGGTTGCGCAGGCTTTTGGCTTTGCCGACGTAGATGATCTTGCCTTTATTATTTTTATAAAGATAGACGCCGGGTGAAACAGGTATTTGTTTTAGTTTTTCGCTCAACTCCACAACTGAAATGTAACAAAGCCTCGCGGCACAAGCAAAGTTGACTTTTGTCCGGGTATGGCAAAAATGGAAGTGTTATTTCCACTAAAACTTGAGCAGGAGAGAAATAGGTCGAAATCTGTCGCACAAGCAAAGGCTATGATCCAATCGATGATCACTTTGGCTTCGGCTGCGCTGGGATTGGTCTGCGCCCTGGCCTGGAACGAGGCGATCAAAACAGCCATGAAACATTTACTGGGGGAAGACGATAGCCTGGCCGGGCTTTTTACTTACGCCATTCTGGCGACACTGCTGGCGGTCATTGTTCTTTTGATACTTGCCAGGATCGCGGGCAGGATCGGCGGTGAAGCGTCGATCGACCGCGAAGCCGAGGGGTAAATGAGAACGCTTAACCTGGGAGCGCAGGCATCTTGCCTGCAAAGATCGCGCGGCGATCTATACGTCTTGATCAATAACTTTAGCGCGATAAGGATCGCACTTGCAGGCGGGACGCCTGCGCTCCCAGGTTAACGTGGGTCTTTAACTCGAGCCCTTTTGTAATCCATCTTTACCCACCAGCTAAGGCTCGTGGCAATGTAAAGACACTTTAAAAAGATTAGACGGCCTTTGTTCTCTTCAATCTGACACGCTTATTTTTCTGATCGAAGGTAAGGGAAAATTCGCTCAGAATACGGCCGCCGATATTCGCGTCTGAAAGCGAAGGATAAATTACGGTCGGTTGGGGGAATTCAAAACTGCCGAGGCGGATCGGATCTTTTAGCCTCGCTTGTTTTATTTCGATGTCATTGCTGAGTGTCCGGGCCCTTCCTACGACGACCGGTTCGGAGATGAGCTGTGCGCTTTCGACCATCGCCGCCGGCAGCATAAATCCGCCCATCATATTTCCCGAATCGATGTGAGCTTTAATTTTTTGCTCGCCTACGTTTAAGTCCACGACGGCTATCCCGCGCGAATCGTCCAGCGCCAAAATATCTTTACCGTTGACCCCGGGGAGTTCGCCTTTTTCGATGCGCACTCGTTTTCCGGGGTAATCCAGGGTCAGGAGATGGCCGGAGAAAAGCCCGAAGCCAAGGATGCCGTCGATGTGAGCGACATCCGGCGCGGTGTTGTAATTGCGGGTCGGCGCGGTCAGCTTATGAAATTCGAAGCCGCCGACTTTGACGGAATCTACCTCGACCGTTTCCAGCGTGCGCGTGTTTTGCCCCGAGCCATCCCCGGCGCGGACCTCGCCGCTTTTCTTAAGCCCGAGCTTTTCCACCAGTGAACCGTCAATCCGCAGCGACCCCCCGGCGCCGGTGTCGATGGCAAATAAAAACGGGCCTTTGCCGTTGACCATTACCTCAACAGCGGGCATCCGGCCGCGAAAATGCATCGGCAATTCCGTGGCGGAAATTTTTTGTGCGAAAATCGTAACGTCACAGCAAAACAGGATGAGAAAAAAGAATGAAAGCAAACTTAAAATTTTATTCGTCATATAATGTCTCCTGAGCTATTTTTTCGATGATCTTTACACACTTCGATCTTTGTTTTGTTAAGGCAAGGAAAAGTGTTTGTTAAGGATGTAAATTTTTGGCAGTGTCCTAATTTGAGTTGCCGGAGCTTGAATGGAAATGATGTGTCAGTAGCCCGACCGTAAGGGAGGGCGCTATGGCAAAAAAAAGCGCCCGCGCTAATGCTTGGGCTACCGACACTGCGAGCAACTCAAATTAGGACACTACCAAATTTTTTGACGGTTATGCGAACAGTTTTAACCAGATCGGCGGCTGAGGCTGCGCAAGTTATCAAAAAAGGCGGGCTGGCGGCTTTTCCTACCGAGACGGTGTATGGCCTGGGCGCCGATGTTTTTAATGAAGCCGCGCTCGGGAATATCTTTGCTGCTAAAGATCGCCCGGCGGATAATCCGCTGATCGTTCATATCGCCAGCCTTGAGCAGATAGGTCTTTTAACATCCGCGGTAACCGCCAGTGCGGAAAAGTTTATCGCCGCCTTTTTTCCCGGCCCGCTTACCCTGGTCTTGCCAAAGTCCGGGAATGTTTCTTCGCTCGCTACCGCCGGGCTGGATTCGGTCGGTATTCGTATGCCGGGAAACAGATTGGCGCAGGAATTTTTGCGGCTATGCGCGACACCGGTCGCAGCCCCGTCGGCAAATCTTTCGGGGCGCCCAAGCCCGACGACCTGGCAGGCAGTTTTCGAAGACCTCGACGGGCGGATCGACTGCATCTTACAAGATGAGGAAACCGAGGTAGGATTAGAATCGACGGTGGTCGATTGCACCGGCGAAGTTCCGCAGGTTTTGCGCAGCGGCGCGGTCACATTGGAACAATTGCGCGAAGTGGTTCCGGAAACCAAAGCCGCGTCTATTGATGCGGGCGATTGATTCTGGAGGGAGTGCCAAAAGTCCCGGATTAAAACACAAACATTACTCACCGCGCGCGCGGGTGGTTTTGGTAGATGATGTTGCAGAAGCAGAGGCTGGTCGACGCTTCGCTTACATTGGTTTCGGGGGCATAGGGGGCATAGGGGGTATCGGGGACATTGAGGGCATGGCATCCGCTGAGAAAATGGACGGCTGGGGATTAGCAAAAATCTGCCATTCGGTGACAGAATATGCACATGCGGTTTTTGAGTTTTTTCGCGAATGCGACCGGCGCGGGATCGGGACGATCTATTGCCAAAAAGTGGCCGCCGAAGGCTTGGGAGCGGCGTTAATGGACCGCCTGCGGCGCGCGGCGCAAAGTTAATACACGGCGCAAATTAATAAATGCATATAGTTGACGTAAAACTGGAGAACATAAAATCTCATCGAAATTCATCCTTTAATTTCGAGCGGGGGACGACCGCGATCGTCGGCGAAAACGGCGCGGGTAAGACCACCATCATCGAGGCCGTGGCGTGGGCGCTGTTCGATCTGCTCGATTATAAGAAAGACGATTTCGTCCGCCGCGGCGAAAAAAAGGGCAGCGTGCAGGTCACCTTTGAAAGCGGCACGGACGAGCGGCGTTATACCGTCTATCGCGACACCGGTACCGGTTACAATATTTTTGACCCCGAACTTGGCGTCAAGGTTGCGGACAAAAAAGAAGACGTCGGCAGATTTTTGCGCGAACATCTCGGCGTCGAGCCGGGCACCGACCTAGAACTTCTTTTTCGCTCCGCTATCGGTGTTCCGCAGGGAACTTTTACCGCTATCTTTCTCGATACTGCCGCCCACCGCAAAGAAGCCTTCGACAAATTGTTAAAGGTCGAAGAGTATCGCCAAAGTTCCGAGAAATTGCGCGCCACTTCGCGCTATGTCGAAAATCAGATAATGAACGTCCGCGAAAAGATCGCGCACTCAGAAGGGGAACTGGCAAATTTCGATCGCATAGAGGCCGAGCACAAAGAGATCGCTTCACAACTGGAAGCATTAGACCGCGCATTAGGTGAATTAAAGCTGGACTCGGATAAAAAACGTTCCCAGCTGCAGCAATTTGACAAAGAGGAATCAGCGGTCAGAGATGCGCAGGCAGCACTGGATAAACTGCGCTCGGAACTCGCGACTTCCGAGGTTTTGCTGAAACAGAAACAGTCTGAGGTCGATACTGCCAGAGAGGCCGTTAAAAAGATCGGGATCGTCGAAGGAGATCACCAGCGGCATCTCGCGGCGCTGGCGGAATTAAAAACGCTGGAAAAACAGCGCGGCGAGCGCGACAAAATTCTGGCCGAGCTTAAAACGGTCGAAACCGCGGCGATCAAAATGGAAGCCGAGCAAAAAAACCTGCGCGCGGCGCTGGAAAGGTCTGAAAACGCCGCGAACGAAATAAAAGTGCTCGAGCCGCAGATCGAACAGCAAAAAAGCTCGAGACCAAGCGCGAATACCTGCGCGGCAAACTCTCGGACGCCAAAGCCTACAAAGCGCAGATCGGCGCCATTGAAGCAAAGCTGAAAGGCTTGCGCGACGATTTCAAAAAGACCGAGGCTGACGTTAAAGAGGCGCAGGAAAAAAGCAAAGCGGCGGCCGAGGTTGAAGCGCTCAGCGCGCGCGATATCGAGGTCACGCGCCGGATCGCTTCGCTCCAGGCCAGGCTCGAAAGCGACGAGCGTTTTCAGCGTGAAATAAAAAACGGTTTGTGCCCGATATTGACTGAGAAATGCCTGAACCTTAAAGAAGGACAGACGCTCGAGGCTTTTGTCAGCAGCCAGTTTGACGAGACCCGGGCGGAGATCGGGGTCGCGGAAAGTGCACAGGTAAAAATCGCGATTGCTTTAAGGACCGCTCGTGAAGCGGAGCAATTCTTGAAAGCGCTGGAAACGCTGCAAAAACGGCACGAAGAAGTAAAAGAGCTCGGCTTAAAATTGAGTACGGACAAAAAGTCCGCCGAAAAAAGAGCGGCTGAATTGCCGAAATTTGAAGGCGAATCGGATGAAACCGAGAAACTACTCGCCGAATTAAAAGATCCGCGCGGGAGGGTTGAGGCACTTACGCGCGAGGCGGAAGGCATCACCGCGATAAGAGAAAAAGTGGGGAGTAATGAGAGCGAGATCGCCGCTTCTAATGATAAGAAAATGTCTCTCTCGCAAACGCTCGAAAAGTTTGCCGCGTTTGAGCCGGATTGGGCTAAATTCTCCGATCAGCGCGACAGCACCGCCGACGCGCACCGCGAATATTTGACGAACGAGCTTTCCGCCAAAGCACTGCCTCAGCGGGAAAAAGAGCTGGGAAGTTTGACGAGCGAATTCGAGAAAATAAGAACGCAGGCGCAAAGCGCGGAGCAGCAATTTGACGAAACGGCAAAAAATTACGACCGGGAAAAACACAATACCGTCAGGGCCGAGCTTTTGTCTTTGGAAAAAGAATTGGCGGAGACAAATGCGCGGCTTTCGCTGACCAAAAACAGGCAAGGTGAATTAGAGAAAGAACTCGGACGGTTGAGCGAAGTGCGAATGTTGATGCGGGCGGAGTATCTGGAAAAAGACCGGCTGGATAAGGTAGGCGAGGTGACCAAGTTCATCCGCGACACTTTAAAAGAAGCGGCCCCGCGCGTGGCAAAGCTTCGCATTTACCAAGTGTCTAATGAAGCCAATCAGATATTTCGCGAGATCACCGGAAACCCCGAGCGCAGCCTGAAATGGACGGAAGATTACGGCCTGGTGCTGGAAGAAGGCGGTTATGAGCGCCCGTTCCAGAGCCTTTCCGGCGGGGAGCAAATGGCGGCGGCGCTCAGCATTCGCCTCGCTCTCTTAAAACAATTGTCCGATGTACGGCTGGCATTTTTTGACGAACCGACGACCAATATGGACGCCGAACGCCGGCAAAACCTGGCGGAACAGATCAGCCAGATCACGGAAAAACACACCTTCGACCAGCTTTTCGTCATTTCCCACGATGATACTTTCGAAGATTATGTCAATAATATAGTCAAGGTCGGCGATAACGAGGAAAATATAGAGCAGGCAGTTGCTGCTTAAGGCTGGGAGCGCGGACGTCTCGTCCGCATGTGCGCAGCGATCAAATACATTGTAGATAAAGGCATTTTACGATGCTTTGCATCGTCTAGCGGACAGGGATGTCCGCGCTCCATATTATGAAACAAGTAACTATAGTCTGCGACGGCTCCAGCCTGAGCAACGGGCGGGAAAATCCGCGAGCCGCCGCGGTTGCCCTGCTTGGCTACAAAGGGATCTGGCGGGCGGTGGGCAAATTTTTAGGCGCGGCGACCAACCAGCAGGCGGAGATCGCAGCGGCGACCGTCGGGCTGGAAAATTTGAAAGAAGCCTGCCGCGTAAAAGTATTGAGCGATTCGCGTTATGTGGTGGAGACGATGAAAGGCAACTTCAAACGCAAAACCAATCTCGAATGGTGGGACAAACTTGACCGCGCCGCGCAAAAACATCAGGTCGAATGGGAATGGCTCAAGGGCCATGCCGGCCACGAGATCCAGGAGATCGCCGATAAGACCGCTCGTAAAATAGCTTCGCTCGGCAAGGCCGATCAAGATCTGCTGGAAGATGCGGTGGTGAACATAGGCGTTCAGGAAATAGATGATATTGATCGATAGAGGGAAAAAATTTAGCCACGAAGAGCACGAATAAAGAAGAAGGATTTTGTGTTGTTTTGGGTGATTTCGTGGTTTAATTCTTTATCTCCGAATTGGCCGTAAGTTTTAATAGTGAAAAGCAGTAAAAAAAAATCAAGGTCGCTCAAAATCTTAGCGCTAATCACCGGCGTTTTTTTCTTGCTTTGTTTTATCTCTTCTTCTGCGGCGCAAAACAGAAAGAGCATCCAGGGCTGGGTGTGGCAAAATCCCCTGCCCCAGGGAAACTCGATCCTTTCCATTCATTTCATCTCAGACAAACAAACCGGCTGGGCGGCTGGCGCGGGCGGCGTCATCCTGTACACAAAAGACGGCGGGTTTAACTGGACACAGCAAAATTCCGGGGTCAGCTCGACCTTGTCGGGCGTCTTTGCGCGGAGCAAGACCCAGGCCGTCATCGTGGGAGCCCGCGGGGTAGTACTTACTACTTCCGACAGCGGAACGACGTGGCAGAAGACCGGAGCGGCGGTAAAGGACCATCTCTATGGGGTGACGTTCGGCGGCGTCGGCGGAGGCGGAGGGGCGGGCGCGGGTTGCCCCGAAAAGGGCTGGGCCGTCGGTTCCTACGGCAAGATGATCACTACCGATAACGGCGGGCTTACCTGGCGCGACATGCCGAGTGGAACCGCGGAACATCTCTACAACATTAGCTTCTCCGACTGCCTGCATGGCTCGGCGGCCGGCTCCGGCGGAACGGTTTTACTCACGGCGGATGGCGGCGTTACCTGGAAAATAAAAACTCCCTGCCCGGCACTTCAGGTATCAGAAGCGGTAATGCTCGCACCCGGTAAAATAGTCGCTGCCGGTTCGAGCGGCTGCGTAGTGAAAAGCAGTGACGGGGGCGAGACCTGGGACAAAATAAATATCCTGAGCCGCGCCGATTTTCTCTCGCTTTACTTTGTCGATGACAAGCAGGGTTGGATGACCGACAGCAACGGTATGGCCTGGCTGACCGGCGACGGCGGCAGCACCTGGCTGCCTTTTTCCTTACGTACAAAACCACGCCTGGTCTCATTGTTTTTTGTCGATAAATTTACCGGCTGGGCGGTGGGCGAAAACGGTTTGCTGGTGCGCACTGACGATGGCGGCTTCGGATGGCAGCGGTTGACCGATGGCGGCCGCGAAGATGTCAACGACCTGGCGTTTGTCGATAACTCGAACGGCTTTGCCGTCGGCGCAAAGGGCCGGATATACCTGACCGAAGACAGCGGCGACACCTGGCTGCCGGTTTTTTCCGGCACCGGGGAAGACTTAAACGCGGTGAGTTTTGCCAGCGCGGAAAAAGGCTGGGTGGCCGGCGATAACGGAACGATCCTTCGCACGATAAACGGCGGCATCAGTTGGGGGAAAGGAATAGCTTCGGAAACTTCCTCAGGAGACGATCTTTACGGGATCCACTTTGTAAATGAAAATTCCGGCTGGGCAGTCGGAGCGCGCGGGGTAATACTGCATTCGGTAGACGGCGGGATCAGCTGGGACAAGCAGGATTCGGGAACGCGCGAATGGCTGGAGGACGTCCGCTTTACCGACGAGCAGCACGGATTGGCGATCGGGTCCGGCGGCGTCATACTTTATACCGAAGACGGCGGCAAGATCTGGCAAAAAAATAAGGTCAGTTATGACAAGACGCTCTACGCCGTTCAGTTTGCCGACTCCAAAACCGGTTATATCGTGGGCGCCGAGGGCATTGTCCTGCGGACAGATGACGGCGGCATTAGCTGGAAAGATATCGAGTCGAATTTACAACAGAATTTTTACGCCCTGGCGGTGTATAAAAAAGAAGCTCTCATAATTTCGGGTGAGCAGGGAGCGGTGCTTTACTCGGAAACGGGCGGGAAAACCTGGCAGTCGCAGCCGGTCATTACCGGTAATTCTCTTTTGGCGCTGGCCTATCGCGGCAATGACGACCTGTGGGTTGCCGGCCGCGGCGGGGCGATCCTGAAAAGATCTGAGCGGTTGTCCGGCCGTGACATCCTGTTTCCAAAGATCGCGCCGGTTTTGCGGCTGGGCAACTCCAAAAAACCAAGGCTGAAAGACCCGCTGACACCGCTCGTAGATGACGGCGATCTTCCAAGGGCAATTCAGCCTGAGAAAAAGCCTTAAAAGCGGGTAGTGAAAGACACTATTAGAAAGGCACAACATAACTACCTCTCAGGTCCGGAAGGGTTGCCTGCACCCGCTCATCGCGGATATTAACACCTGAATAGGCTTTGCCTATAAAGTCGATTTCTCATTATAATTGTAAAGCCAACAGGATTCTTATTAGCCACTAATTACACAAATAACACGAACTAAAAGCTCCGGAAGCCGCCTAAAGGCGGGACTCAAAACACCCCGAAAATTTTCACGAACCCGGGAGTTTTCTGTCTGATCGCCACCCAATTTTCAAATAGCTCGGGAGTTTCCAGCCACAGGGCAAACCAGGACGCTATCTCAATTTGCTCGGGTGTATTTAAGGCGGCGGCCTCGTTCTTTCCCCGCAGCCCTAATTCGCGCAGGCGGTGAAGCCCTTTTTTGTCGGTATCGCTAACGAATTTGCGGCGAAAATTCTCCAGGTGTTTTATCGTGGAGAGCGTTTGTTTCAGCGTTTCCGTTTTCAGCAGGCCGCGCAGCATGGCATCGTAAGGGTCATTTTGCTCATAATTTACAAAGAGTTCCATGAGCTCCGGGTGGCGTAATTCTGCTCCTTCATCGGCCAGCAGGCGTGCTATAATCATCGGGTTGTCAACTGCGCCGTCCCCGAATCGTTCGCGCACGGCCTGTTCAATCGCAGAAAGCTCTTTTGCTCCGACTGACTCGCAATCCAGGTATTCCCACACTTCGATTATGAGATCGTCCTTGGCTCGCGATTTCCAGATGGGTCTTTCCATATTTTGAGCGAGCGAGACGCTTACTCGACGGCCCCATCAATCTTGTTGCGACGATGGCGCTACAATTAAAATAGGATAAATTCGACATAAGGGCTAGTGATAAATCTCAGGTAATATGACGGAGCCAATAACTGACGCAAGAAATCAAAAAAGGGAACTACGCCCGACCCTTGTTTTTTTGAACGGCGATTCAATGTCGATGTCCGTGCCGCTGGAACGCGAAGAAGTGATCCTGGGCAGGGCTTTAGGGGCTGACTTCCGTCTGAATGATTTTAAGGTATCCCGCCAGCATGCCAGTATCACAACCATCTATGAAGCCGAAAAGGGCGAGACCAAATACCTTCTTACCGACCTTGATTCAAAAAACGGCACTTTCATCAATGGCGAAAAGATCGGCCGCGAATGGCTGCACAACGGGGATAAGATAGGTTTAGGCGAGCTTCTGCTTCGCTTCGAGCTGCTGGATGAGGTAGACCGCGAATACCACCGGCAGATCAGGCGGTTGGTGACGCATGACGATTTGACGGGCTTGCATTCCAGCCGCTCGTTCTTTTCCGAGCTTCGCCGCGAAACCGCGCGTTCGGCCGCGGAAAAGCGCCCTTTTTGCGTTCTGATGCTGGACGTGGACCATTTTAAGAATGTAAATGACACCTACGGCCACCTGACCGGCAGCCATACGCTGGAAGAGATCGGGGGCTGCATCACCAAAAACCTGCGCACCGGCGACGTGGCGGCGCGGTTCGGCGGCGAAGAATTTGCCGCATTTTTGCTGGACGCCGAATTGACCCAGGGGCTGGTGGCGGCGGAAAGAATCCGCCAATCCATTGAAGAAGAGCCGTTTTCGGTGGTGCGCCAGGGTAAAAAGACCGATACTCACCAGGTTACGATCAGTATCGGGGTGGCTTCGTTTCCGAATGATTCCAAAGACCCGATAGAACTGGTTGAAATGGCCGATTCGGCGCTTTACCGGGCCAAAAGGGCCGGCCGAAACCGCGTGTGCGCCTATCGCGATCTGACGCCTGAAGAAGTCGAAATGCCCCTTCCGGCGCGCCGCGAATAAAAAACTTTCGCAACCGCCTGCCCGTATCTAACGTGGAAAAGAATGCTTTAGCGGATTTCGCCGATCTTTACGGTAACTGGCGGCATCTAATAGCCAGGTATAGATAGTTTGAAGTAAAATCGTTTCAAGTGTATCCTTTGAAGTCTGCGCTTAAACTAGAGTTTTGCCGCCATATAAGTATTAGAGAGATAGATAGTGATCAATAGACTTAACCTTTCCAGTAAACCCTTTCGCAACAGCACTATTCCGTGGCTGCTTTCGGCCGCTATTCTGCTCATTTCGGTTATTTCCTTTGTTTTCCTTTATGCCCGGTGGGGAAATATCAGCTCCGAAGCGCAACTGGTCAAAACCAGCAACCAGCAGATCGAGGACGAATTAAAGATCTACCAGGAAAAAGAGCAGCAGGTCAGGCAGCAGCTTACACCGCAGCAGCAACAGGTTTTACTGGCGGCCCATAAGCTGGTGATAATGAAGCAATTCTCATGGTCACGGCTTTTTTCCGACGTGGAAAATATACTGCCGGGCGGCGTCAGCCTGTCGGTCGTGAATGTAGATGATGTCGCGCTGAGAAATGGCCGGACCGAAGCTGAGCTTCAACTCGGGGTGCTTAGCCGCAGTTATCAAAGCGTGGTCGGGATGATCGATAATATGAATTCATCCGGTATCTTTCGCGCGGAGATGCGCGGCCAGGACCTGCAGCGAAGCGAGTCGGGTGATTACTCGGAATACACTCTGCATGTGGTCTATTCGCCGCACTACAATGTTTCGCCGCAGCAAATGGAAACCACTGAGCAAACTGCCTCAAATTCGATCTCGGGGGTGCAGCAATGAACCGCGAACCTGAATTCGAAACACAAGACACCACCGTGGAACCGTTAGAAGAACAAGTAGAAGTTTCAACCTTGTTGATGCCCGACGTGCCGGCCGCCACTGCCGCGCCGATCATGACCGAATCTTACCGCAAGGTCAGGGGCGGAATGTTCGGCGTGCCTGAGATGATCGTCATGGCCCTTAGCGGACTGGTTTTGCTCGGGGTATTGGGATTTTATTTTCTCGTGGTTGCCCCGGCGGCGAGCGATCTTAAAACCAAAAAAGACCAGCGCAACGATCAGGAGATAAAACTTACCGGCCTGAAAAAGCAATTTGGCGACAGCACCACGACCGAAGAAAAAGTTGCCAAGTTGGAGCAGAGCGTAAGCGACTTTGAGTTTCGCTATCTGCCGATCGCAAGTATCGGCCAGACGGGTCTTTATGATCGTCTCAACGGCCTGATGTCCGCCTATCATTTACGTAATACCGCCGGCCCTGATTATGTTCCGCTGGCAATCGTCAGCCAAAGAAACGACCAGCCGCAGGAAGAGCGCGGTAAGAACAAATTTCAAACCCTTTTCCCCGGAGTTTATATAAACATGACCGTGGAGGGAACCTATCCCAACCTGCGGCGGTTCATCGGCGAGATCGAAGCAAGCCCGCAATTTGTCGTCATCAGTACCGCGGAGCTCCAGGCGACGGAAGCTAAAGAACAGGAAGACCTTTCTAAATTTCAGGCGCCGGCCAATCCGCAGGGGCCAAATTCCATAGGCGGGCCGATGGGCGGAAAAATGCCGGGAGCACCCATGACCGGGCCGCCGCTACAGACAAGGCCCGTCGAGCGAAAAGGAAAGACGATGGGCGAAGTGGTTAGCCTGCACATAGAACTGGCGGCGTATTTCCGCCGTGAAGCGGCACCTGGAAGTGCTTTATTAGCGCCGGCAGCGCAGTGACAGCGAGGTAGATATGAAATTTTTAGAAGGAAAACCCCCGGCGGAAAGAAACAAGATAATCGCCGCCCTCGTTCTTGGCGGATTAGCACTGCTCGCTGTCAGCTATACGCTTTCAGGCTTTGTTATCGCGAAAAAGGTGGATGGCCCCAGGCCCACCCCGTCACCCAGCCCGACCGTGTCACGGCCCGCGGAAGTGGTCAATGGCGTTATGATGTCGCAGGACGACGTCGCTTTACTGACTCAGCCGGTAGCTTACTACCCGGGTGCATTTTCTTCCGAAGCCAGCAGAAACGTATTTGCGTTCTACGAGCCGCCGCCGCCGACACCCTGGTCGCCGACGCCGATCGTCGTAGTAACTCCAAAACCTCCTCCGGTCCCGACCCCGCTGCCCCAGGCATTGGCCTACGTTACTCCATCGTCGATCTATGCCGGTTCAAAGAGTTTTCGGATGGAGGCGGTCGGGGATAAATTTACGGCGGACACCGTCATACTTTTTAACGGCAGCGAACTGCCGACAAATTTTATCAGCACCCAGAAACTTACTGCTGACATTCCGGCTGTTTTGATCGCCGGTGAAGGAACAAAAACCGTCATGGGCCGCACGCCGGACGGCAAGCTTTATTCAAACCAGATAATGATGCAGGTGCAGCCGCCGCCGGTTCCCAATTTCGAATACGTCGGGTTGGTCGAGAAAAAACATCGCAACAACGATATGGCCATCCTGCGGGAAAAGGGCAAGACCGAAATAACGGGGTTTCGCTTAAACGATACCATCGGCGACCGCTTTCGCCTGATCAGCATCTCCGGGCGCGAAGTCGTGCTGGAAGACCGCAGCCTCGGCTTTAAGCATCGCCTGCCGTTCACAGAAGGTAAAGGGAGCGGAGGACCTGGTTCAAGTACGCCTAACGGGCTGGGTTTTACGAACGGGGGACGCGGGCAGAATACCGGCTTGCAGAATCAATATCCGCAGTTCAACCCGAATGGCCAGAACCCGACATTGCCGCCGGGTGAAATGATCGCGCCGGGGATACCCCAGAATCCGAACGTGCGGACAAATAGTAATTCCAATCCGACTCGTCAGAATAATCCGACGAAAAAGGATTTTGAAGACGATAACGATAATGACAACGACCGCTAGAAAAAATGAGCAAGGCGCCGCCTTGATCGTCTTGCTGGCCATGATAACTCTGGTGACCATCACGCTGCTTGCGGTGGCGCCGAGCATTCACCAGCAGATACAGCGGCAACGCGAGTTGGAAGAGATCCGCCGCGGCGAAGAAGTGGCCGAAGCCATTCGTCTTTACGTTGATCATTACAAGGGAACAAAACTGCCTACCTCGATCGATGAGCTTTTAGAAGGCCTTCCGCAGGGAACGAAAAAACGCCAGATACTGCGCCCTTCGGCTGCGATAGACCTGCTTTCCGAAGATGGCAAATGGCATCTGGTACAGGTCAACGGTGCTTCGCTGCGGCAATTTGGCCGCCGCGTACAGCTCTTTTTTGACGGCGCTCTTCCTTCCAATCCTGAACCCCAGCGGATCCTGGACCAGTACAGCATTGCGGCAATGGTAAACGTTTCCGATCTGGGAGATGAAGAGGACAGCACCGGTTCCGCGGATGAAACCGACCACACGTCAGATGACTTTACGGACAATGTTCCGTTCATCGGCGTCGTCAGCGGCAGCAAGAGTAAATCGATCATCGCCTATTACGGAATTGAAAATCACAGCAAGTGGATCTTTACGCCTCTTTTTCGCGGACGCAACGTTCGCGCGATCAGGGGAAACGGGCCTGACAACCCTGCCTCCACGGTCGAAGCGGCGGCGGGGGTATCAAAAACGGCCCACCGCGCCCCATCAGAGATCAGTAATATTTGAAAGCCTTTCTTAATACAAAAAATCCGGCCCGGTTGTCTTCGGAAAATTTTCTTAATAAGACGAAATGTTTTAGTAGCGGATCAGTTTGAAATAATAATGTTCGCGTAGTGGACTGTAGAGAATACCCAGGGCTTTAGCCCTGGGTGTTAGATCAATTTGAAGTGCCAGCCCTGGAAGGCGGGAGAAGATTCTGCCGCCCTTCCAGGGCTGGCTCGTTTTTGAGAAATCCTATACCCAGGGTAGCGCTCGCCTCGCTCACTTACCCTGGGCTATTTTCTTTGTCCCCGCCGGGGACGTTTAAGGATAAAAATTTAAACCGACCCGCTACCAGATTTTTTTCAAGCAAACAATTGTTACTAAAGTGTGAAAACTTAAGGAATTACGTTAAACCCTTACCTTTTAATTAGGTGTTAAATACACTTACACCCCAAGATATAGCGATTTTTTTGTTGACAAATACACGCTATAGTGCCAAAATGCTTTTCATTCTTGGAGCAAAACTCCAAAAAATAAATAAACCTAAGTTTTTGAAATAAAGTTCAAACGTTAGTTATTCCACTCCTAAGCTGCGCTTTCAGTCAGGCAGAAAAAGAGTAAAATAGAAGTTTACTAAGTTTATAGGGAACGTTTCCCTGCGGCAGAAAGGCGAGTCTAATGAGTCAATTTTTTGAAGCACCCGTGTCCGGTGATCTAACGACTTCGAACGGAGATGCTAATGGGCATAGCGGCGGCAATGGCAGCAATGGGGGCGCGGCCGGAACGGCGGCTGCTCCGAGCGCGATCGAGGAGAAATTTCACGCCAGGCCGATCGGCTTAAACGCGCAGAAAGTCGTCAGCAAACGCTACTCCTTAAAAGACGCCAACGGGAACCCCGTTGAACAGTGGCCGGACATCGTGCGCCGCGTGGTCGGTCACGTATCAAAAGCCGAACAGAACCCGCAGAGGCGCGATGATTCTTTAACGCGATGACGAAGATGATGCTCAACCGCGAATTCATTCCGAACACGCCTTGTCTCGTCAACGCCGGCAAACCCAACGGACAGCTCGCCGCCTGTTTCGTTTTGAACGTTCCCGATTCGATCGAGGGCATTATGGAACACGCGCAGAACGTGCGCGATCATTCACCAGACGGGCGGCGGCACGGGAATGACCTATGAATTTCTGCGGCCCGCGGGCTCGATGGTCAATTCGACGCGCGGTGTGGCTTCGGGGCCGGTGTCGTTTATGAACATCGTCAACCAGATGACCGAAGTCGTCAAACAGGGCGGCGTTCGGCGCGGCGCGAATATGGGAATGATGCGCGTGACGCACCCGGACATTCTGCGGTTTATCCACGCCAAAAACGACCAGACCAGCCTGACCAATTTTAATATTTCGGTTAACGTGACCGACGAGTTTATGGAGGCGGTTGATAACGGCGAATGGTTTCAAACCGAATTTGAGGGCGAGCCGTGGACGCAAGCGGTTTTCGATCCGTTAACGGGAGCCGATTACGTCGTCTATCGCCGCCCGGACGGCGCAACCGTGACCTTTGCCGACAAGCTCGCTTTTCGAGACACGGCGGATCTGTCCGATTGCACGATCGAAGCAGCCGCCGCGCCGGGAATGGTTTTCGCGCCCGACATCTGGAATCGCATCATCGCCTCGGCGCACAAATACGCCGAGCCCGGCATCACTTTTATCGACGAGGTCAATCGTCATAACCATATGATGAAGTCGATGGGACCGATCTACGCCTGCAACCCGTGCGGCGAGCAGTTTCTGCATTTTTCGAATTCGTGCAATCTCGGCTCGATCGATTTGTCGAAGTTTTACAGTAGAAAAGTAGCGGCGACGGCACGAATCCGGACGAATGCATCGATTGGGACGCGCCTGGCGCGCGTGACGCATCTTTGCACGCAGTTTCTCGATAACGTGATTGACGCCGGCCATTTTCCGCTGCCGGAGATCGACGATGTCGTGAAACGCACGCGTCCGGTGGGCCTGGGCATCATGGGTTTTGCCGATCTGTGTCTGAAACTGAAAATCACCTACGGCGAAGCCGAATCGATCGAGTTGATGGATAAAGTGATGGGCTTTGTCCGCCGCGAATCGTGGACGGCTTCGCTGAAACTGGGCGCGGAAAAAGGCGTGTTCCCCGAGCTCGAAGCGAACCGCGAAGCCTATGCCGAATTTCTTTATGACGAGATCGGCATCTCGCGCGACATGCCGCTGACGCCGCGCAATTACGAAGTGACGACGATCGCGCCGACCGGAACGATCTCGCTGGTCGCCGAAACTTCGTCCGGCATCGAGCCGAATTTCTCGTGGGCTTATGTTCGCCAGGACACGCTCGGAACGCGGACCTATGTTCACACGCTGGCGGCCGAAGCGCTCGGCATGGAGGTCGACCAGAACGACGAGGAATCGATCAAACGAGCGGCGCAACTTGTCGTCGAAAACGAAGACAAACTGCCGTCGTATTTTATCTCGGCGATGGATATCACCGCCAAACAGCACGTTCAGGTTTTGGCGGCGGCGCAGAAACACGTCGATAACCGTCTCGAAAACCTGCAACGGCGCGAAGGACGACACGGTCGAATCGGTTGACGAACTTTATCGCCTGGCGCGCGATCTCGGCTGCAAAGCGGTCAGCTATTACCGCGACGGCTCGCGCGAAGGCAGGTTTTAACTTCGATGAAAACCGAAGAAAAGAAAGCCGAAGAATCCGCAGAGGCGGTCGCCGCCGACGCGATTTCGGAAGAATTTACTGAAACTCCGCAGGAACACGGCAGCCTGCCGGCATCGACCGTTGCCGTCGCCGGCCAAACTACGGACAGAGGCGCGCGGGTTGAACGCCCGCGCGAGCTGCAGGGCTCGACCTGGCGCATTCCGTTCGACGGGCGCAATCTGTATGTCACCGTCAATCACGACGGCAGCATGTGCTGGAAGTTTTTGCTACCGGACCGATCAGCGAAGGCGTCGGATTGCTCGCTTCGAAAATGCTGCGCGGCGGTTTTGACGTCAAGGAAGTTGCCCGCAGTTTGAATAAAGTGACGGGCACGCACGCCGTCTGGTTCAACGAGCGCCTGCTGACCTCGCCCGAACAGGCCGTCGCGGAATGCCTGCTGCTGACCGACCGCCGCCTGAAGAATATGCCTGCTTCGGAGCGGCAGATCAGAAAGCGATGGCGGCCTATGCCGCCGCCGATGAAGCCGCGCATCCGGAACCGATCATGTCCAGCTTGATCGGCACATGCCCGGAATGCAACGGCCAGCTCGAACACGCCAGCGGCTGCGATTTCTGCCGCGATTGCGGTTATTCGAAGTGTAAGTAAGCCAAAGGGCTAATTCGGGAAAAACCTGCTGCCGCGTCCCCCGCGGGGCAGGTTTTTTAATAGTGAATAGTGAATAGTGAATAGTGAAATAGGGAAGCAGGAAATTAGGGAAGTAAGGAAATTAGGAAAGAGGAAAGAGGAAAGAGAGGAAAGATTCGAGATTAGAAAAATAAAAAGGCCGAAAAGTTTCCGGCCTTTTTCCCAAATTTCCCTATTTCCTCATTTCCTATTTTTTTCCTGTCTCCTATCACTATCTAGGTACTTCCACACTCTGCAGGATATCGGTGATAACGGAGTCGGTGGTCGAACCGTCGAGTTCGGCTTCGGCGCGAAGAGTCAGGCGATGGCGCAGGACCGGACGGGCGATGTCGCGAATATCATCGGGCGTGGGGAAGTCGCGCCCGCGGATAGCCGCCAGCGCTTTTGAACAGAGCAGCAACGCCACTGAAGCGCGCGGGCTGGCGCCGTACATTACTCCGGGATGCGTGCGCGTCCGGCGCACTATCTCGACGGCGTATTTTTGCACACCCGGTTCCATCCGCATATTGCGCACCTCGGCGCGGCAGATGATCAGCAGGTTCCTGTCCTGTAAAGGCACGAGCGGTATTTTTTCCAAATTCCTTGAGTTAAAACCCGCATCCCAGCGCGCCACGACCTCTGCTTCCGCTTCGGCGGTCGGATAACCGATCAATATCTTTAGCAGAAAGCGGTCAAGCTGGGCTTCCGGAAGCGGATAAGTTCCTTCATACTCGATCGGATTTTCCGTCGCCAGCACGGTAAAGATCTGTGAAAGCGGGTGGCGCTCGCCGTCGATGGTCGTCTGGCGTTCTTCCATCGCTTCGAGCAGCGCGGCCTGCGTTTTTGGCGGCGTACGGTTGATCTCGTCAGCCAGCAGAATATCCGTAAAGATCGGCCCCTGGCGCAGCGAAAACTGCGACGTCTGCATATTAAAAACATTGGTGCCGGTAATATCCGACGGCATCAGATCGGGCGTGAATTGAATACGCGAAAAATCTGCGCCGATAATGCGCGAAAGCGTTTTGATGGTCAGGGTCTTGGCCGTACCGGGCACGCCTTCGAGCAGCGCGTGGCCTTCGGCAAGCAGCGCGACCATGATCTGCTCGATCACTTCATCCTGCCCGACCACGACCTTGCGCAGCTCGTTCAGAATATGTGCGGTAGTTTGAGGAACGTAAGTTAACATTTCTTTTTATCGATATATCAGGTCGAAAATGGTTTTGATAGCTAAAAGAAAAACCGTGGTGAAGAAAATTCTCTTAAGCCACAGGTCGCTCATTTTTGTCACGAGCTTGGCGCCGGTGAATGCGGCGACGAACATCGTTATGCCTAAGATCAGCCCCAGCTTGTAATCTACCAGCCCCTGCCACATAAAAATAAGCGTGGCAACGAATGAAGAACAGACATTAACAAGCTTGGTGTTGGCGATGGCTTCGGTAAAGGTCATCCCCAAAAAGGCGACAAAAACGGCTGTCAGCATAGTAACATAACCGCCGCTGAAAAGGCCGCCGTAAATGCCCAGTAAAAAGGTCAAAGCAAAGGCGGTATACATGGCCGCCGCACTTAAATTATCACGCTTTTCCACCCCGCTTTTTCGCCGCAAGAGGGTAAAGATCGTCATTCCGATCATCGAGACCGAAACGATCAGGGACATCGCAGCGCTTGATATAAAACCTACCAGGCTGGCGCCTAAAACGGAGCCGAGGACCGTCAGGATAGCCAACGAAGGCAGGCGTTTTTTATCCAGCAGGCCGGTGCGCAAAAAAGGCAGCGTACCGCCCACTGCCATAAACGTCAATCCGAACATATTGGTCGCCACCGCCACGCGGGGGTCGATCCCGAATTGAAACATCACCGGCACGGCTATCAGCGAATTACTGCCGGTGACCACGCCGACCACGCTCGTAAGAAAAAAGACGAGCACCAGCACTGCCAAAGCAAAAAGGGAAAGAGTAATGACAGGCATTATTATTTCTTCATTATTTCGACGTTATTTCGACTATTTTCTGGGGCCCGCTGTTCTTTTACGGTGCAGTCCGAGTTTTTCTTCCAGCGCCCGCAATTCCGTGATCAGATTCATTGTTTCCCTGGCGTTGGTCGGCTCGCCATGAATTATATCCTCGCATTTCGCCATCAGCAGATAGAGGCTTTTTGCGTCCAGGCCCGAACGCTCGGCAACCGCCTGTGCCAGTTGTTTTCGCTGGATGGTGTTATCCGCGCCGACCAGCCGTATCATTTCACGCTTGGTTTGGGTGTAGACATTTTCTATCGCCAGATCGTAGGCACGCGTGCTTCGCTGCAGGTCCGCCATTGCCGCGACGTACTCGAGTTTGGAGCGGCGGTCTTTTACAGCCGCCGGAAGCGGCCGGGCAAATCGTTTTCCCCGGGTCCAAACAAGAACAAGTATCAGCAAGGCTGCCTGGCCCAAAAGCGCCGGGACGGAGTGCCGGCAAAATAACGAAGGAACGTATTTTCCGAACCGTAACCCTGGTGATATTCGTCAAAAGCGATCGTTCCGTCGGAGACAGCCACCATATTTATCGCCAGTGTCGCATTGTCGACCAGCTTTATTCCGGCATTGGAAACAATAAAAGGGTCGGTCAAAAAAACAACATGCCCCGCTCCGTACGGATAATCCGCCAGAATATCTCTTTCCTGATTCGCCAAAAGAATGACCGGCGCGGTAGGAATTATATAATCGTCATCGTCGTCCGATATACCATTCGCAGTCCCGATCTTGATCGTCGACTTGCCGGAACCGGACGGAGGCGGAGTGGAGCTGCTCGACAAGATCGGCGGCGTCGGCGAGCTCCGGGTTTTATTTGCGGACGGCTGGCCAATAAACTTACTGCCTTTCGGAGCCGGGCGCGGCGGGGGCGGAACATCCGCGGGTTTCAGCTTGACCGGGCCGCTGTTTTTATCCGAATAAGTGATCTTGATCGTCGATGCCAACTTGGAAGGCTGGACGGCGATGATGCCTTTCATCAGGGTAGTGGGTTGAACCGGTTTGGCGGCGGTTACCCCGTCGGTCAGCGAGGCGGGATTACTTTGATCGATATATATTTCGGAACTTCCCGGGCCGGAAACGGCGGTCAGCTTCCATTTGCTTTCAAGTTTTATCAGGCCGGGATGCGGAAAACGGTCGATCAGAACGAGCCTGCCGCCTTTGCTTACCCAGCGGAGAAGGGCTTCGGATTCTTCATCCGAAACGAACTTTCGCGGCTCGCCTATGATCACAAATGTTCTGATCTTGCTGTTGGCTGAAGCATGCAGCGCGGAAGGCGGCTGCTGCCAGCGGACAACCTTATTTTTGGTTTCGGCCAGCAGGGAATAAAACGCGCTGGTGCCGGTGGTGCCCGAGTTATAGCTTGAGCGATTGGGATTGTATTCGGAGTCGGGTTTTTGCTCGATCTTGGTATATGAGATCGCATTGATACCCGCCAGGACGAGTATCAGCACTACCAAAAATACCACAACAAAAAATTGCCTTTTCATATAAGCGAACTAAAACTTTTCGGTGCTATAGCGATAGCTTTCGCGAAATGCTCCCCAATCTTCTTCAGACGCCGATGACAAACCATACCAGTGGTCTTCAAATATCGAAGTGAGTTCCCCGACACCGCGGTGCAGCTCTTTATCTTTGCTTACATCGCGCAGGTAATCGCGATTCGTTTTGTGCTGGGCCAGGCGGACGACCTTGCGGTCTCCCAGGTCACACAGCAGCGCAATATAACCTTTACGAATGGCGCCGCGAAAATTCCCTTCCCGCGCCATCGATTCGGCCTGCGCGAACAAACTGGAAGAGGACTCATTGGCGGCCAGCCTTTCGCCCAGGATGATGCGTTCCCCGGAATCCTTGCTTTCTTTTTTACGTTTTCGCCGGTCGCGAAACGTGGGCGCAAACCGCCAGATGACAAAACCAATGATCGCTAAGGCCGTGCCTACTATCAGTATCTGGACCACCTCCGGCGGTATGCCCGTACCCGACCTTGATTCGACCGGCTGCATCGGCTCAGGCTTGGGAAAGAGGCCTTTCAGCCAGTTGGTAAAAGATTCCCACCAACGTTCCAGCGCGCCTTTTTCTTTTTTTTCAGGCGCCTGGTATTCGGGGCGGTTTAAGATCTGCGCCAGTTTTTGTTTTTCCTCATCTTTGTTACGGTCAGCGGCCGTCGAGTCTTCAACTTCCTGAATTTTTGCCTCGATCGCTAAAAGCCGCTCACTCAATTCCATTACTATCGGGTCGCGCTCCTTAGATTCGATGGGAAGTTTTTTTAGATCTTCGAGCCGTGTGTGCAGCCAGCGGTTATCGACCTCGATCTCCGCGCCTTGCCATTGGATCGTTTCTTGTGGGGGCAGATAAGCGACAATATCTGAAAATAACTTTCTTTGCAGCTCTGCCTGGTCTTGCTTGGTGAACCCTTTGTCAAAATCGGCGTCGGCCAGCGAATACATTGACCCCAGGTCGGCTTTGGCTTTTCCAACACGCCTTGTGTAGTCCTGCAAAGTGCCATCCCCGCGGCCAACCGTAGTTTCACCGGCCGCCCCGCTTGCCTGAATAATTAACAGCAAAAGCAGGCAGAGGCTTCGATAGTGAAAAATGATCCGGATAACTCGATGCATAAAATTCTGCTAAGTTTAGCCAACAATCCAAATTAACTCAACGCAGATCGAGGGAAGTAAAGGACGAGGGCCGGGCCGGCGGCGCCCCGGTGTCGATCGCTTTTTGCGCCAGGGCCGGATGAAGCGGGTTAAGGAACTGTTTGGGCAGGGCCGGCATATCGCCAAGCTGGCGTGCGGCCATTAGTTCTATATCATAACCTTCATGCCGGACCCTTTCATCGACATAAAGCAGCGACAATCCGATCATCCAGACCGGCGTTAATAATATCCAGCTCAACTGCCAAACCACCAGCCGGCCGATCAGGTACCAGACCGGCGTCGAGTCAGGCTCGAAAGAATATATCTCGATGCCGTTTAAAGCCGCGTACCAGACCAAAGGCACCAGGAGTATCATCAGGGCGGACAGAGTGGCAAACCCCGTAAAAACGGCCAGCGCCATCAGGCGTTTTACATTGCCGCTCGCTAAGGAAGTGCTGCGTCCGAAGGCGGCAAAGACACCCTGCCCCTCGACCAGCATTACCTGCGGCACGTAAGCGAAGCGCGAAGCTATCAGAAAGAACAGCCAGAATATTAACAGGCCGCAGGCGATGAAAAGAAGCGTTCCGATGAGAGACGCCAAAAACGATGAAACCGAACTGATCCCGAGCGTTATAAAGAAAACCACCGCGACCAGGATCATCAAAACGTAGAACAGGATAGCTGAAGAAAAATTAAGAATAAGGCCGATGATTATCGATGCCGCGAGGAGGCCGAAAAAACGCGACAACGTATTGCGATAGGTCTCACGAAAAGATATCGCTTCTCCCCAGAGCAGATGCCTGACGAGATTTCGCGAAGCGCCGCCCATTATCATCAAGGTCAGAAGAGTTCCCAGCAGCCAGAAAAGCCCGCCGATCAGAAGCATGGTTACATAAGCGGCGGCATCCAGATCTTTTTCGGTGAGGGAAGCTTCCCGCAGCCCGATCGTGAATAACATCGAACCGAAGGTCGAAACCAGCACCGGCGGAACGGCGATCTTTACCAGGGTCCAGAAGTTTTTCCGGTAGAGCCGGACGGCGCGGTCGATCAGATCGCCGGCCCCGAGCGGATTGACGTTGGTAAATTGTAGTATTTCCGCCATTTCCCTATAAGTATCCGATAAAAAAGGGAGAAGATAAAATCTTCTCCCTTAATTTCTGTTTAGAAATAATTGATATTTCTAACTAGAAGTCATAACGGATAGCGAACTGCATTTCACGCGGCGTCGAGGCAGATCCAGTGATCTGGCCAAAGGTCGCCGGAGTGTTGATGTCTGCAGCCGGTATGCCGAAGACGTTGTGGTTAAACGCATTGTACGATTCCCAGCGGACCTGGATCTTCTGACCTTCCCAGGGAAGTTTGAAGTTCTTGAGGACCGCGATATCGGTTCCCCAGTAGCTGCCGCTGCGAAGCGTGTTGCGGTTACCCGTTTCGCCGCCGACCGGGTTACGGAATTGAGACAACGCGTTCGGGCCGAAGAATTGGATAATATCTCCTCCGGAGCTCGGTACGTTGTGGACCTGACCCGACAAGTTTGCCGAGCTCGATCCGTTGATCAATACACCCGGGCTGTCCACGAGGAAGCCGACCGGGAACGATCCGGTAGTAGTGCTAAAGGGCAGTCCCGATCTGTAGGTGTAGATACCGCTGACGGTCCATCCACCGATGACCTGGTCTAACCAGCCCGGAGCATTCTTACCGAAGTATTTGCCTCTTCCGAACGGAAGTTCATAAATGAAGTTCGCATTGACCAGGTGACGAATGTCGAAATCCGAAGGCCCGCGGCAAACCCTGAGGTCGTCAAGGTCGCAGATCAAGCCGCCGAATACGGTATTCGTAACACTGGACTGGTTATCGATCGAATGAGACCACGTATAGTTGATATCAAACTGCAGGCCTTTTGAAAAGCGTTTCTGCAAGCTGACCAGCATACCGTGATAGTTCGACGATGCCAGGTTCGTGATATACGAGTTCGTAGCGAACTGTGAACTCAGTCCGACGTTGTAGTTAAGCAGCCCGTTCTGGTACAGAGCAGCGATCGTATCCGAAGAATCTCCAATACCGACCAGGTCGGAGAAGAAATCCGAAACGAGCTCGGTACAGTTGGCACTAAAGCTGCCGCAGGTTGTTCCGGGGCCCCAAATTCCGCTCGGGATACCGACACCATTAAGTCCGATCGGGAGCTGGTTTTCGAACCAGGGCTGCGGAGTGACGCCGCCCGAGAGGTCATCAGCCGTGTTGGGAATGCCATCGGGGCCGCGAACATCTCTTAACAGGTTGTTAAACGCCTGCAGGAAAGTCTGTCCAGAGACGGGGTCTTTGAAGTTCGTCAACTGCGCGGCGTCCGCCTGGGCAAACAGCTTTTTGCCTAAACGTCCGACGTAGGAAACGTCGATCAGCATATCGCCCGGTAATTCGCGTTCGAACCCGACGCTCCACTGATACGAGAACGGGATCTTGAAGTTTTCCGTGATCGTATAGTTGGTCTGCAGAGGCTGATTGACATCAGGAACCCCGCCCACCGAGAACGGTATGAACGGATGCGCGATCACCGGCGCCGTATTGCTTACCGGCAGAGTGGTAAGAGTTGTAAAACGCGGATCGTTCAACAATGAACTGTTGGGGTTAGTACCCACACCGAAGGCCCTTGACGCGGCGCCATCGAAGAGGTAGGTAACCTGATCCTGAATAAAGGTGATACCACCGCCTACGCGGTCATACGTGATCGAAGCGCCGCCGCGGATAACCGTCTTGCGGTCACCGAACAGCTGGCCCATGATCCCTTCTTTAAAGGAGGGGTTCCAGGCAAAGCCGAGGCGCGGAGCGAAATTATCCCAGTCCGCTTTATAAAGATCGCGTTTGCCGTTTTTCGGGCCGATCAGGTCGTAAGCAAGCAGCGGTTCCGAAGTACCTCCGGCGATACCAGCCGCGGCGTTTGCGCGCCTGGTAGCATAAAGCGCTTCCCAATCCACGTCTTGAGCAGCCTGGAAGCCGTTGGCTTCGTAGGGCGGTTTGTAATACTGCCAGCGAACACCGAGGTTGAGGTTCAAATCACTGCGGACTTTCCAGTTATCCTGAAAATAAAATTCATATTCATTGTAACGGTAGTCGCGGTGCTTTCCGCTCGCCAGCGGTAACACTGCCGAGGCGGGGTCATAGTTGAAGTTGGTGTCCAACTGGGCAATTCTTCCCAGCAGGAACGCGTACGCGGTGTCATAACGGGAACGCGCCGTGGCATTGGCCAGCAGCGGCGTCGAACCGGGGATCGTAGGCGCACCCGGACGCAGCGACGCATTAAGAGCGGTCAGGTTGCCTCCAAGTCCCATGGTCACGAAGTTGAAATCGTTCTTGATACCCGACTGCGAGCGGATCGGTTTGATCTGCGTACCGAAAAGAAGCGTGTGCGAACCTCTGGTCCACGTCACGTCATCGCGGATGGTCGGGGTATCGACGAAGCGATCCTGAGTATCGATTCCCGCAAACGGAGCGGAGATGATCCCGAAGGTGAATTCCTGCGGGCTTGCCGGATCGAAAGGCGAATCGAAATTCAGGCCCGAGTGGGTAACGCCAACAGTGATCTGGTTGATCAGATTGCTGTTGATGGTCCAGCCGTGCCCGATCGCAAAGCCATAGTCTTTCTGTATAAGGAGCGCGGTATCCGGGTCACCCGGAAACTGTGCTGCGACAGAGTTGATGGTATCGGTCTGGTTTCTGCGGGCGATCGTAAGACGTCCGAAGATCCGCTGGTTGTCTTTAAAGTTCCAGTCGATACGGGTGGTGTAAGTATTGTCCTCTCTTCTCGAAGGAGCATTGAACCTGAAACCGCCGGTATTGATACCGTCACCCAAAGTCAGATCGTTGGGCAGCGGATAACGGCCGTTGATGAAGCTGATCAGCGCGGCGTTTCCGCCGACACCCTGCGGGTCGAGCGTTTGCACCTGCGCCGGAGTCAGAAAGCTGATACAGCTCGGCTGAGTGTTCAGGCGGCTGGCAGCGGTACAACCGGCAGTGTTGTTGATGTAACCGACGCTGCCGGCGCGGAAATGCGCGAGCGGAACGGTGCGGGTGTAAGTAACGCCCTGGGCGTCACGGCGGCCTTCGTAATCAAAGAAGAAAAATAATTTATTTTTCAGGATCGGCCCGCCGAGGCTGCCGCCGAACTGATTACGGGTCAACTGGGGCCTGGCAATACCAGACTTGTTATTAAAGAAGCTGTTGGCAGCCGTCTGCGCAGTACGATTGTATTCACGCAAGGAGCCGTGAAAATCATTGGTACCGCTATTGGTCACCAGTTCGATCTGTCCGCCGCTGCTTCTACCTTGTGCAGAAGTCGGGTTGGCGGTGGTGCCGCGGAATTCCTGAATAGAATCGATCGGAGCATTACCGACCGTGGCGAATGCCTGTCCGGTAGCCTGATCGTTGGCATCGATACCATCAATAGTAATATTGCCTTGGTCTGTACGGGATCCGGTTACCGAGCCGACGCGGTTGGTCGCACCGGTACCGACGTTATTGCCGATAACGCCCGGCTGGAGTCCAAGTAATGCCGCCGGTGAATTGCGGATCTGGATCGGCAGTTCGTGAAGCTGGCGTCTGCCGATCACGTTACCGATACTGGGATCAGTCGTATTCAAGGTCACATCGTTAGAAGAGTTCACCTCGACGGTGACGGACACTTCGCCCGGTGACAACGTAACGTTCTGAGTTTCAGTTCTGCTAACTCCCAAAGTGACGTCAGTCACTGCTAACGTCTGAAAACCCTGAAGCGAAAAAGTTAATTTATAAGCTTCTCCGGGAGGGACATTGGTGAACTGGTAGACTCCCTGATCGTTGGATTTAGTGGTTGTGTCTTTTTGTGTTTTAGTGTCTGTCAAAGTAACAGCGACACCCGGCACAACAGCGCCGTTCGCGTCAGTCACCACTCCGGTAACGGCCGAAAATGACTGCGCGAAGATCATAATAGGAGACAGCAATAAAAGTAATGATACTAATAATAGTACGCTTGATACGTTTAACTGTTTCCTCATGTTTTTCTTGCTAAACATTGAAACTATCCTCCATGTTTTGAGTGGTTGAGTATTATAAGCCGAAAAATACAAGATTCTTTCTGATAAGATTCTGTTTTTTTCAAACCTGAAAGCGACTGACAAGGGGTCAAATCCGCTTATATTCTTCAACTTAATATTGCCAGCTTCTGTTAAGGCAAGCGCTATTCCAATGGTTTTTGCAGACTAAGTTATTGATTTTATTGGTTATACAGTAGAAAAGAAGCCTTTTAACATCCATTTTTTTGAATAATTTCACGATAAAACATAAATCAATAAACACCGATATAACCCCGATTTAAGGCGGTTTTTGCGCAGAAACGGCTTCGATACCGGTCTTAAAATAGCGGAAAAAAGCGGGTGAAAAAGTAAGCGGGGAACGATAAAAAAAGGGCAGAGAGTTTGAACTCTCTGCCCACCTTATTTGAAATACGGCTTCTTCTTAAAACTCGAAGCGAGCCGCAAACTGAAGGGTACGAGCAGCAGCCGCAGACGTGATACGTCCGAAGGCTGTACTGTTAATGCTGGGAATCTGCGCATTAGCATTAAAGTTCACATTGTTCAGCAGGTTGAAGGCCTCAATTCTGAGTTGAAGGCGCATCGGTGATTCCGTTTTGAACGCAATGTTCTTTAACAGCGCAGTGTTGATGTTAAAGTTTTTCGGTCCGTTCACAAGGAAACGTCCCAGGTTGCCGGTCTGTCCGGGCTCGACATTGAAGAACACCTGTCCCGGAAACGCTGTATTGGTATTCAAGCCGGGACGAATGTAACCCGTTGCCGCAACACCACTGCCGTTGACAATCGAAGGATTGATCCAGTAGATGTTGCCGGTCACGGGGTCTTCAAAAGTACCCATCAGCGCTCTGATCTCGTTAGCGGTCAGATTACTGTTAGGTGTTTGTCTTGCCGAACGGGCCGCACGATTAAGAGTACCGCGCGGGTCATTGAAAGTGATCGGCCCGCCTGATGCCCATTGTAACAACCCGGAAATTTCCCAGCCACCGAATAAAAGGTTGGGAATGCCTCCGTAATTGGCGAAGGATTTGCCTTTACCGAACGGCAGCTGATAAACGCCGTTGAAGTTAAAGACATGCGTTTGATCAAAGTCGGCGCGCGTATAGTCCAACTCCTTGTTGTTGTTATCCAGATACGGCTCAAACAAGGATTGACCGCTGTTCGGAGAGTTGAGACTGCCGACAGCATTGGTCAGATTCTTTGAGAACGTATAGTTTGCCTGGAAGTACAAGCCTTTGGAAAAACGTCGTCTAACTTCGAGTTGCACCGAGTGATAACGGAAGCTGGCGTCATTCAACATTACGTCCACCGCGCCGGTTGCCGGGTTGGGTACGAAGTTGATGAACGGGTTAGCATTCGGATTGGTCAGGTTCGGGTGATTGTTGAATCCCAGAGTAATGAACTGGAAAGCCAATTCGGCCGGCGCGCCGGTTTGCAGGATCGAGTTAAACGTCGCTGCCGTCATGCCGCCGGTTCCGATGACCAGGTGCCCGGCACCAGCCGCGGCTACCGGATAGTTGTTGCTGCCCGCCGTCGGGTTAGCGACCGTACCGCTGGGCGTCAAAATGGTCAGAGGCGCACAAGCGGGGTTCGAGACCGGGGCTGCCGCGCAAAACGGGTTACCGGTCAATACGGTGTTGGCGATCGCGCGATTGAAGTCCGCGGCGAAACCATTGGTGAAGATATCGACCTGGTTAAGATCGACTCCGCGAACAAAGTTGTCGCTGCGGGTTCCGACATAACGAAGTTCGATGGCGGTATTGCTGCCGAATTCGCGCTGCCAGCCCACGCTGTATTGATCAACCGACGGTGTCTGCAATTTCGGATCAACGGCAAAGACCGTTCCGAAATTAGAAGTCCCCGAAATACCGGTTGTATTGTTGCGCACGTAAGTGAACGGCGGGGGTACAAACGAAGGCGTAACAAACGCCGGCAGAGGATTCACGCCCAGATAGGAATTCAACAAGTTGCTTCCGTTGGCCGTCAGCGGAAATCCCGTGCGGGCCGCCAAACCGACATTTTGTCCGGTCGCATTGTTCAATGCCGTTACGAGCTGATCGTTTCCGAAAGCACGGCTGAAGCCGCCGCGGATAACGGTATTGCCAAATAACCACTTGCCGATACCGCTATCAAAGTTAGGAGCCCAGGCAACACCGATACTCGGAGCGAAATTATTGAAATCGGTCTTGTGATAAGTTCCGATCTCGCCTGCATTCGTTCCGATTATGTCGTAGGTGCCAGCGCGGCTAAGCAGCGCCGGAAAGATGTTGTCCGAATCGGTGATAACCGGTTCGACGCTCAAATTATTTTTTAATTTAAGTGCCGGGAACAATTCGTAACGCACGCCGGCCGTCACGGTCAGATTATTATTTATCTGCCAACGGTCGGAAAAATAAAGCGCGTGGTTGGAATAGGTGAACGGCGTAACGTTAGGACCGACCTCGAAATTCGACGCGTTGCCGTCAGGCAGGTTGTAACGCAGCTGTCCCTGGGCAATGATACCGGCCAGCAGGCCTAACATGCCGTTAGCGGTTGTCAGCTGGGCCGCGCTGATGCCCCCGGTCGTAGCCGCCGGGAAATTGACTGCGGCAAAGGTCGCTGTCGTACCGTTGTTCGTCTGGACCAGATAACCCGGGGTCGTGGTCGGAAGACCGTTGCCAAAGTTATAAGAATTGATCTTGTAGAACTGAAGCTGTCCGCCAAATCTGAAATTGTGATGGCCGGCTATCCAGTCAACGTTATCCTGCAAGGTCCAATACCGGGGATTGCGTCCCTGATCGGTAAAGTTAGTTTCCGGGCTGGTAATAAGAGGCACCGTAAACATAAAAGCGGGCGTGTCGACGGTCCTTTCTAAACGGCACATCGCTGAAGAAGAGTCCGCCTCTTACTTCATTGACGACGTTTGCGCTGAAAACCCTGCGCCACGATAAAGAAAGCGTTTTATTTTTCGCGATCTGATCGGCTTGCGGGTCTACGCCATAACCGTTGGTGTCAACGTCCGGTCGCAGGTTGGTTTCAAAGTTGTAGCTGTACACGCCGTTGACCGAGTTTGTGTCGTTGACGTCAAGGTCGATACGGCTGGTATAGGTTGAACGTTCCTGGTTAGACTTACGGTTGATCTGATAACCGGTAGTATTTAATTGATCACCCACGGTAACCGTGTTACCGGTTGCGGGTATCTGCGAAATTATCCGGGCCAGTATGACCGGGCTGATAGCACTCGGAATCGGATTTCCGAATAAGCCGGTCGTAGCGTTCTGAACCAGAGGATTAGTATTCGGCAGGTTCGATGCGCCCGCGAATGACAGGAAGTTAGTGATCACGCAGGTGCCGGTATTATTGGCTACGGTCGCCGGGCAACTTAGATTGGCCGCCCCAAAATTCGTATTGATGGCCGGGCCGGCAACGGCTCTGGTGTATTGGAAAGTACCTGCGCGCGCCGATGGCGTCAGGATGGTACGAGTGGCAAGGGCCGAAAGCGGATCGATGATCTTTTCATAAGAAAAGAAGAAAAACGCTTTATTTCTATAAAGGAACGGGCCGCCTTCGTTAAATCCCGGGACGGGCAGCGGGCCGCCGATCTTTCCACCGAATTGGTTACGATTGCGGAAAGGCCGGGGAGTTTTCATATCGCCAACGCTGGCCAGGCCCTGAATGACCTGGGGGTCGGTTGCGATGTAGCGCCCGGCTTTGTTGCCGAAGAAACTATTCGCGCTGAATTCCGAATTACGATTGTAGGCGAACAGCGCTCCGTGAAAATCTTTTGTGCCGCGGGGCGTCACAAGTCTGATCTGCGCGGAACCGTATCCCTGGTCAGCTTCCTGATTGGAAGTGATAACCGTGAATTCAGCAGTATCGTCAACGGACGGTCTGCCCGGCGCAAAGTCCGTGGCATTAGTACGAATGAACGAGTCCTGGATATTGATACCATCACGAGTGATGTTGGTAAAAGAAGTACGCACACCGTTGATGGTCGTGCCCTGGAACTGATTGCTCTGGGTTCCGGCCTGCAATCTCGTCAGATCGAGCGGGTTACGCGCGATCAACGGGAGAGACAAGATCTGCTGCGGGCTGACGGTGTTACTGATCTGCGACGTGGTGGCGGTGATTATTTCCGCACCGGCCGTAACAGTAACGCTGGCGCTGATGTCGCCGACCTCAAGTTTAGGTTCGAGTTTATAGTCACGTCCGACGTCGATCTTAACTTCCTGCGCAATGTATGTTTTGAAACCCTGCGCGGTCACCTTGACCGTGTAGTTTCCAAATTCAAGCTGCGGGAAGAGGAAGTTTCCTTCGGAGTCAGTTGTCACTGTTGTTTCTCTGGCGGTTGTTGCGTCGGTCGCTACCACGGTAGCTCCCGGCAACACGCCGTCCGGACCTGAAACAACGCCAGAAAGCCGTCCGGTAGTTGTCTGTGCTTGAATGGACAGTTGGAAAACTAAGACCAACAGCCCGAGAATCAAGCCCTTAACAAGCTTTTTCATGTTTTTTCCTCCCAATAAAGTAGTATAACTGTGTCACTTAAAAGTGCTGTTATTTTGGTATAAACAACTTTCTGCCGGGGGTTTTTTCAGGCCACTGAGAAGACCGAAATCGCATATAAACCTTGTTCCCGCAGAGTAGATCAGTATTAAGTTGTTTATTGGTATAAAGTTGTAAAAACAAATTATCGAGGCATATCGTGCAATCATTATGCCACGCCTCGTGTAACAGTCAAGAAATTTCTTAAAAACTTATTAATTAAGGGTTAATAGACGGCTTTGGTGATCGTTTGGCAGGTTTTTAACGATTACTAACAGAAAAATGAGGAAAATTTTGAAAATAATTCATTTATTTGGATAAACCAGCGGCCAAGTTTAAGAGCGTGAAGGAATGTTATAAGTCTTTATTTTTGAATTTAAAGTGGTGGCATTTAACCCCAGCAAACGGGCGGCGCGCGACTGGTGCCCGCCGGTCTGATCAAGCGCTCTGCGAATAAGATCGATCTCGAAGCGGCGCACCTCATCATAGAAATTTATCCCGCGTGAAAGATCGATATTTTCCGAAGCGCCGGCCGTGTCGCGGATCATCGCCTGCGCAGCTTCCGGATCGCGCACTTCGGGCCGCAGGCAATCGACCGTCAGCTCATCGATCGGCGCGATCACCACCGCGCGTTCGATGATATTTTCCAACTCGCGCACATTACCCGGATAATAATAATTTTCCAGCAGAGATAAAACTTCGGGCGAGATCTGTTCGGAAATTTCGCGGGCGTTTTCGGCGTTGTACTTGCGAATGAAGTGCTGCGTCAGCGGAAGAATGTCTTCGGGCCTTTCGCGCAGAGAGGGAAGTTCGATCGGCACCACCGACAAGCGATAGTAAAGGTCTTCGCGGAACGTTCCGTTACGCACGGATTCTTTCAGATCGACATTGGTCGCGGCGACGATACGCACATCAACTTTGCGTGACGATGTTTCGCCCAGGGGGGTGAACTCGCGCTCCTGGATCACGCGCAGCAAACGCACCTGCGTCTCCGGCGGAATATCTCCTACTTCATCGAGAAAGATCGAGCCGTTATCGGCAACTTCAAACAATCCTTTTTTTGCCGCGACCGCGCCGGTAAAAGCACCCTTGGTGTGGCCGAATAATTCACTCTCCAAAAGTTCCGAAGGAATGTTCGAACAGTTGACCACGACGAAAGGTTTGTCGTGCCGCGGGCTTGCTTCGTGAATTGCTTTGGCGACGAGCTCTTTACCGGTGCCGCTTTCGCCGGTGATCAAAACGGTCGAGCGCGCCGGCGCTACCCTGTCCACCATCCGGAAAACGGTTTCCATCAGCGGCGACCGTCCGATGATCGCATCGCGTTTGACGCTGCGCGTCATCGCCTGGCGCAGGGTCTGTCGTTCTTCTTCCTGACGGCGTTTGCGAATGCCTTTGGTGACCATCGCCAGGATCTGTTCGTTTTGAAAAGGCTTGCGAATACAACCTGTCGCGCCTTTTTCCCAGGCGGAGACCGCGGTGTCAAAAGTCGCGTAGGCCGTGACCATCAGGACGACGGCTTCGGCGTCGATCTTAATTATTTCTTCGAGTGTGGTAAGGCCGCCGATGCCCGGCATTGAGACATCCAGCAAAACGACGTCGTAAGGTTTTTTGGTATAAGCCTCGACGCCCTCCTCGCCGGTTTTTGCGAGATCTACTTTATAACCCGCACCGGAGAGAATGGTCTCCAGCACGTCGCGCATTATTTCTTCGTCATCTACTACTAAGACGGATCCTTTTCTAGCCATAAGCGAAAAAGTCTAACATAAAAGCTCCCCTCCTTACGAAGGAGGGTGGCGCTTCAGCGCCGGGGTGGTTCTTTCCGGACCATCAGGGGCGCCCGGGTACGCCGTTAAAAAGGCATGATTATCAACTCTGCTAAAATCGTCTTTGTGTCCAAACCCATCTACGATAAGCTGGCCGGCCGTTACGAAAAGGCCCTGGCTCCATTTGAGCGCCGGTTCCTCTCGCGCTGGCGGCAGGAAACGATCTCGCACCTTTCGTCCGCCGCCCGGATACTCGAAGTAGGCGCCGGCACGGGTTTGAATTTTCCTTTCTACCCGCCCCGCCAGCCCCAATATGCCGTCGCCAGCGAGATCAGCTGCCGGATGATCGAGATCGCCGCGCGGAAACCGCAGGCAGATAATATCCGTTTGATACAAACCGATGCCGGGTCATTGCCGTTTGCCGCGAATTCGTTTGATGCCGCTTTTGCCACGCTGGTTTTCTGTTCGCTCAAGGACCCGCAAAAAGCTTTTACGGAACTACAACGAGTGGTGGTCGATGGCGGAAAAATCGTTTTGCTCGAACATGTGCGGCCGCCAGGGCTTCTGGGATATATTTTCGATGGGTTGAGTGTTTTAACCGAAGCTTTGATCGAAGATCATTTTAATCGCCGCACCGTAAAGCTCGCGGAAGAGGCAGGTTTGAAAATTGTCGAGGTAAAACAAAAAGCTTTCGGTGTTGTAAATTTGATAGTCTGCGAAAATTAAAGTTCAAAGTTTAAGGTTCGGAGTTCAGGGTTCAAAATTCAAACGGTTCAGAGTTCAAGCTTTAGCTTGTCCTCGCTAAAAAATAAGACAAACTAAAGTTTGAACTCTGAACCGTTTTGAAACTTTGAACTTCGAACCTCGAACTCCGAACCGTGAATCTATTGCACCAGTGAGCCGGGAACGGTCTTGTCCTGGGTAAGACTCCCCAGGTGGTGACGCTAAAGATCCCGCTGGTCGAAGGCAGCACGTACCAGTTGTGATCAGCCTGTCTGAAGACCGTCAGGTCGTTCTTTCCGTCCCCGTCATAGTCTCCCGGGGAAGGAAGATCGGTTGATAGCCCGAACTGGTTTCCGCCTACCGTCGAGTCGCTGCTTTTAAAGAAGAACCAGACCCCGTTGCTTGGCCTAAAGACCGCCAGGTCGGCTTTGCCGTCGGCGTCATAATCACCTAAGACAGGTTTGTCTTCCGCGAGCCCGAATTGGGATATCGCTAATCCGTCCCGGCTTCTGAGCATGAACCAGATTCCGTCGCGGTAGACGGCGATGTCGGTCTTACCGTCACCGTCATAATCGGCTGCTACGGGGCGATCCTGTGACAGACCGAATTGGGTGATCGACAACCCGTCACGGCTGCCGTTGATGTACCAGGTACTGGTGCTCGGCCTGAACACAGCTTGATCGGCTATCCCATCACCGTCGTAATCTCCGGGTTGGGGTTTGTCTCCCGGCAGCCCGAATGAGATCCCTAAGGAAACCATCACGGCTTCTTTGCAGGAACCATCCCCCGTCACGATAAATGGCGACATCCGCTTTTCCGTCACCGTCATAGTCTTCCGGTACCAAGGTATCTGTGCCTATTCCTAAGGTCACTGCATTAAAGGTGCCGTTTGAGCTGTTGAGGATATACCAGTTTCCTTCCGATGGGCGAAAGACCGAGATGTCGGTCTTGCCGTCTCCGTCAAAGTCGGCATGCTTGGCATGGGAAGCAAAAGTGGCTTCGCCAAAGACAGTGAAACGAAATGCCTGCGAGACGGAGAAGCCTCCTGCCGCTCCCGCGTCATCCACATACCATCTTCCAAAGAATGTCCTGCCTACTAAAGAAGCGCTGTCCGGAATCGCGATACTGACCGAACCGTAACCGTTACCTGAACCGCTGCCTCCTAAAGTGACCACACTGTGATGAAATGAGCCTGCCTGCGGAATGCCTCCTTTAGGAGCAGTGCCGGGATCATTGTCACTGATCACCAGGGTCGCCTGCGCTCCACCCAAACCTCCACCGACGGCCACCGTGAAACTGGGATTGCCGACCAGAGGCGGCTCGGCCGCGATAACCTGCGGAACCACTCCACCGGAACCCGAAACTCCACTGCCTAAAACAAGCGGCACCCGGTTTGATTCCGTGTACAATGTCGGACGGTCAAAGGGCGATGTTTCGCTGGCCACGCGGGTATCGGTTAAAGGGCGTTTGAGAAAATTGACGAGATCCGTTTTTTGCTGCGCTGACAGATTTCGCGGGCGGACGAGATTTGCCGGAAAATTATTCGCGTTCGGAAAATCTCCGCCGCGGTTGTAAAACTCGACTACTTCTTCGAGCGTTGAAAAACGCCCGTTGTGCATATAGGGGCCGCGCAGTTCGACGTTGCGCAGGCTGGGCGTGCGAAATTCGCCAAGGTTTTGCGGATTGCCAGTGACGGCAAAACGCCCGGTGTCTTCTGTCTGCGGGCGCAGTCCGATGTTGTGAAAAGCATTGTCGGAAAACAACGGGCCGGCGTGGCAAACGCCGCATTGTATCGCGCCGAAAAGCCCGCGCCCGCGCTGCTCTGAAGCTGTCAAAGGCGCGCCCCCGCCGGCAGCCACGTCGACCGGAGTGCGGTCGGCAAATTGCGTCCGTTCGTAAGTTCCGATAGCCAGTGCGATGCGGCTCGGGGTTACCTCGGGCGTACCAAAAGCTTCCTGAAATAATTCGGCGTAAGTTCGCCCGTCAACCCAGGTTTGCAATCCGGCGGGCACCGAGGGCGCAAGCGCCAGCGGTTTTGAAGTTCCGATCTGCGAAGCAACCTGCGTCCAATCGCGCCCGGAGTGCGCCATCTCGGCGGAACTCACCGGCGGTCCGACCGCCTGGCTTTCGAGCGCGCCGCCGCCGTTTAAGATCGTCGCCTGCGTGAGCGGGTCGACAAAAATTCCCGTGGCGCGGCCGTCCCAAAATAAAAGCTGCGCATAAGTGGCGTTAATATAAGAAGGTGATTTTCTTCCGGTCACCTGTTCGCGCAAACCGTATTGCGCGGACCATTCATACCGCCCGTCAGCCGTATTTAAAGGAACACCGGGCGAACCGGTCACGTCATCGGCAGTTCCGGTGATCCCGTCAAAACCGGGATTGTCAGAACGTGCGGTATTAAAGACCGAACGCGGGTCAGAACCGCCTTTACCACCGCGATGGCACGTACCGCATGAAACCGTGCGCGTCGATGAAAGCTGCTCTTCCCAAAACAGCACTTTACCTAAAGTAGCTTTGGCGGCGGTAAGAGGATTTGCCGGCGGCGCGGGCGGCGGTGGTTCTACCGGCGGGATTGGCCCTGTAACCTGTCCGATCGCGCGAAAGCCCTGCTCAGCCTGGCTCGGCCCGCTGGTCAGCGCCCCATTTTCCGCTCGTATCCAATAAAAGAAATTTTGCCCGGCGGCGGCGGTAGTATCGAAAAAGAAATTCGACGGCGTGAGGCCGACTGCGGCCGCCCCGGCGGAGTCATTGACGGTGTTGCGCAGTATCCGGTACTGCGTGGCGCCGCGCACGGCGTCCCAGTTTACGCCTACCTTATTAATATAAGAACCGTCAGAAGCGATAACGCCGGTCGGCGCCCCCAGGCCAGTTTGTCCTGTGACAACAGGCGCCAACAGCTTATTACTAACCCCAACCACGGCTATAAGAAAAAATAAGCCGGTAACTATTAATTTGATCCGTCGCATCGGTATTTTAATTCTTTCAAAAAGAGATAGGTAAAGCTTTTAGTCGAAGGATTAGACGCGGGTGTAACGCGAAAAGTCTGAACTTATACCAAAAAAGTTTGAGTTCGAGGTTCGGAGTTCCAGGTTCAGAGTTCAAGCTTTAGCTTGTCCTCGCTAAAATAAGACAAACTAAAGTTTGAACTCTGAACCGTTTTGAACTTCTTGAACTTCGAACTCTGAACCTTGAACCCTGAACTCTATTGCACCAGTGAGCCGGGAACGGTCTTGTCGGTCGAAACTCCCCAGGTGGTGACGCTAAAGATCCCGCTGGTCGAAGGCAGCACGTACCAGTTGTGGTCAGCCTGCCGGAACACCGTCAGGTCGTTCTTTCCGTCCCCGTCATAGTCTCCCGGGGAAGGAAGATCGGTCGATAGCCCGAACTGGTTTCCGCCTACCGTCGAGTCGCTGCTCTTAAAGAAGAACCAGACCCCATTGCTTGGCCTAAAGACCGCCAGGTCGGCTTTGCCGTCGGCGTCATAATCACCTAAAACCGGTTTGTCTTCCGCCAGCCCGAATTGGGATATCGCCAATCCGTCCCGGCTTCTGAGCATGAACCAGATTCCGTCGCGGTAGACAGCGATGTCGGTCTTACCGTCACCGTCATAATCGGCTGCTACGGGGCGATCCTGTGACAGACCGAATTGGGTAATGCGACAACCCGTCACGGCTGCCGTTGATGTACCAGGTACTGGTGCTCGGCCTGAACACCGCCTGATCGGCTATTCCATCCCCGTCGTAATCTCCGGGTTGGGGTTTGTCTCCCGGCAGCCCGAATGATATTCCAAGGAAACCATCACGGCTTCTTTGCAGGAACCAGCCCCCATCACGATAGATGGCGACATCCGCTTTTCCGTCACCGTCATAGTCTTCCGGTACTAAAGTGTCTGTTCCTATTCCCAGCGTCACTGCATTAAAGGTGCCGTTTGAACTGTTGAGGATGTACCAGTTTCCTTCCGATGGGCGAAAGACCGAGATGTCGGTCTTGCCGTCTCCGTCAAAGTCGGCATGCCTGGCATGGGAAGCAAAAGTGGCTTCGCCAAAGACAGTGAAACGAAATGCCTGCGAGACTGAGAAGCCTCCTGCCGCTCCCGCGTCACCCACATACCATCTTCCAAAGAATGTCCTGCCTACTAAAGAAGCATTATCCGGAATCGCGATACTGACCGAACCGTAACCGTTACCCGAACCGCTGCCTCCTAAAGTAACCACACTGTGATGAAATGAACCTGCCTGCGGAATGCCTCCTTTAGGAGACACGCCGGGATCATTGTCATTGATCACCAGGGTCGCCTGCGCTCCCCCCAAACCTCCACCGACGGCCACGGTGAAACTGGGATTACCGACCAAAGGCGGCTCGGCCGCGATAACCTGCGGAACCACTCCACCAGAACCCGAAACTCCACTGCCCAAAACAAGCGGCACCCGGTTAGACTCCGTGTACAATGTCGGCCGGTCAAAAGGAGGAGTCTCCGCCGCTACCCGCGGATCCGTCAGCGGCCGCTTTGAAAAACGCTATCAAGTCGCCTTTCTGCTGCGGCGACAAATTAAGCGGGTTGATGGTTCCGGAATTCGGGAAGTCTCCGCCTCGATTGTAGAATTCGACCACGTCCTCGATCGCGGCAAACCTGCCGTTATGCATATACGGCGCGCGCAATTCGATATTGCGCAGGCCGGCCGTGCGAAACTGTGCCAGTTGGCTTTGGTTTCCGGTAACTTCCGCCCGTCCGCCGTCTTCGCTGGTCGGGCGTACTCCCAGATTAAAAAAGCTGTTCCCGGTAAACGCGCTGCCCAGGTGGCAGGTTGAGCTGCATTGCGACTGGGTAAAGACCGTGCGGCCGCGCAGCTCCGCCGCCGTTAATATCGGCGCGGAAGTTTGAATATATTTATCCCACGGAGTGCGGTCGGAAACGAGAACGCGTTCGTAAGAAGCGATCGCAAAAGCGATGCGGGCCGGTGTCACCTCGGGCGAACCGAAGGCTTCCTGAAAAAGTTCGGGGTAAGTGCTGTCGCCCATCCAATCCTTTAATCCGGCAGGAACGGAAGGCGAAAGCGCCAGCGGTTTTGAAGCGGCGAGCTGGGTTGTCACCTGATTCCAATCTCTACCCTGGTGCGCCATCTCACCATCTGAGAGCGGCGGGGCCATCGACTGGCTCTCGAGCGCGCCGTTAAAGTCGATGAGGATCTGGCTGGTCAGCGGGTCGCGAAAGATCTCGCCAGCGCGGCCGTCCCAAAATAAAAAGTTCGAAGAAAAAGCGGCATTGATGACCGGCGGTGATTTGCGGCGGGTCACCTGGTCGCGCATGCCGAATTGGCCCGACCAGCTATAGAGCCCGGCGGCGGTTTTTAGCGGCACGCCCGGCGAACCTGTCTTATCGTCAGCTGTCCCGTAAACATTATCCGGGCCGGGATGGGTAGAGCGAATATCTCCTACCACGGAGCGCACATCCGAGCCGCCTTTTGCCAGCTGGTGACAGGTGCCGCACGAGACGGTACGAGTCGATGAAAGCTGTTCATCCCAAAAGAGGGCTTTTCCCAAAAAAACTTTTGCCGCGGTAACGGTGTTTTGCGTGGGAACCGGCGGCTGCCCCAAAGCGCAGCAAATGCCGGTGTCCGTACCGGAAGCGCTGGAACCCTGATCGGGCGGGCTCATCGGGCTGACTAAGCTACCGTTTTCCGCGCGCACCCAGTAGAAAAAGTTCACATCGTTCGTCGAACTTAGATCGAAACCCACCACCGAAGCGCTCGCCCCGACACTGGCCGCAGTCACCGGATCGTTCACTGTATTGCGAAAAATACGATACAGCGTTGCGCCGCGAACCGCGTTCCAGTTCAGCCCTACTTTATCCTTATAAGATCCGTCAGAGGCGATCAGGCCGGTCGGCGCGGCCAGGCCCTTTTGGCCCTGAACCGCAGGCATAAAAAGACGCGTGCTGATAAATGTCAAAAACAGCACTACAAACAAGCCTATAACGGCCAATTTAATTCGCAGCATTTTTTAGTATTACTTCTTTCCGGGGTGTTTTACCGATCCAGATTTCGAAGAAATTATAATCCAAAAGTCCTGTTTAATACAGAAAGCACCAGGTAAAAACTTTAATATTAGACCGATAATAGTGATTTCAACCCGGGATTGGGTATGAGAGATAGCGGTCGGATGTCAAAAAGAGCTTCATCGACAAAGATAATGGTGGGCTGCCAGGCGTGGGGATATGACGATTGGAAAACCCTGCGCGGCGGCCCGACGGTCTTTTTTCCGCTTGGCATCAAAGCCGCATGAGAAGCTCACCTTTTATGCGAAAATCTTCGATACCGTTGAAGTGGACAGTTCTTTTTACGGGATGCCCAAAGTTTCAGACATTGAAAATTGGTCCCGGCAGGTACCGGAACATTTTAAATTTTCATTCAAAATGCCGCGCGATGTAACGCATGGCGAAAATCTCAGTAGTACGTCTTACCCGTTAGCGAAAGAATTTATCGGGCGGCTCGCTGTTTTGAAAAACAAGCTTGGCGCGGTCCTGATCCAATTGCCGCAGGCCTTCAAAATGACCGCGGCAAATGCAGCTAACCTGGCGCATTTTCTGGAGTTTCTTCCCGCTGAAATTCGCTTTGCGATAGAACTGCGTTCACCGGAATGGTTTGTGCCGGAGATCTTTGAGCTGCTCGCCGAACGCAATGTGGCGCTTTGCCTTGGCCAAAATGAATTTCTTTCACGAGAGTTGATAATAAAAGCCTACGAATTTCCGGCAGCTGATCTTGCCTATTTTCGTTTTAGCGGCGCCCGCGATCTGACCAAACTCGACCGCATTCAGCGGCCGCAGGAAGAGAGTATTGATTTTTGGGCCGAACAGATCAAAACGATCAAAAGCAAAACGACATATATCTATTTCAGCAATCTTTTTGAAGGCTTTTCACCGGAGAGCGCCATGACCTTCCGCACCCTGCTCGGGCAGAAGTTTTTAACGCCCGAAGAACTGAATTCCGCTCCCAGCCTCTTCTGATTTTTCGATTCAAACGGTTTAGAGTTCAAACTTTAGTTTGTCTTCTTCCGAACGTGTCAGTAGCCCGCGCTTGAAGCTTGGGCGCCCTTCCTAACGGTCAGGCTACTGACACCATCGTCTGATTTGTGCAAATTTAAGACACTACTAAGACACTTCTAAGACACTACTAAGACACTACTAAGACAAGCTAAAGCTTGAACTCTAAACTGTTTACCCAACTTTGCCGAATAAATTGCGCCGCCCGATTGCTTGACATAGCGAATATTGTTAAACTTTGCAAAACACGTTGCTAATTGCCGCGTGGTAATTAAGCACCCACCACCCATCTCTCAAGGTTCAAAACATGCATTTGCTCATTGGAGCAGATCAATAGCCGTCGCTCGGCGAAGTGTCGAAGACGATAGGAGAAAAAAATAAAAATGAACACATTACATCCCAATTTCCCAAAACTGTTCCCAGTTTTTCAAAAGGTAATGCTCTTCCTGGGCATTCTGATAGTTTTCGTCTGGGCCGCGCCCGCGCAAACCAATGAAGGTTTTGAAGCGGGCGGAAAGGCAGCTTATGCCGCGGGCAACGTGACGCTTGGTTCCGGCAGCTGGTACCTGGACGAAGCGCTGACCGGAAACCTCGCCTCAGACGTAAAGGTCGGATCGTATGCCGCGCGCGTTCGCAGCAGTGCCGGAAAAGTGCGCATGAATTTCAACGTGGCTAATGCCGGAACCGTGGCGATCAGTTATGCGCGCTATGGTACCGACGGCGCTTCTGATTGGGAACTGTGGCAATCGGTCGACAGCGGTTCCAACTGGGCGAAGGTCGGCTCGACGATCACCAACAGTTCGACCACATTGCAGACGGCATACTTCGCGGTCAATTCCGCCGTTCCGATCCGTTTTGAAATTCGCAAAACAAGCGGCGGAACATCGAACCGGCTGAATTTCGACGATATTTCGCTGGCCGACGATACCGGCTCGACGTCGGTGCACCTAACAATGGGCAATCCCTCGGACGCTACTACCAACACATCGTTTCCCGCCAATTACCTGATGGAAAAAGACCAGTATGTGATGTCTTATCATCGCGATAACGGCGGCCCGAACTGGGTTTCCTGGCATCTTGATCCTTCGTGGCTCGGCACGACGCCGCGGCAGGATGATTTTCGCGGCGACAGCACGCTGCCGGCCGGTTGGTACAAAGTCGTCAGCACCAGCTACTCCGGTTCCGGTTACGACCGCGGGCACATGTGTCCTTCGGCTGACCGAACGGCGACCGTTGCCGATAACAGCGCGACTTTCCTGATGACCAATATGCTGCCGCAGGCGCCGGACAATAACCGCATCACCTGGGAAGGCCTGGAAGAATATTCGCGTGACCTGGTCACCGATGACGGCGATGAGCTTTATATCATTTCCGGCGGTTATGGGAATGCGGGAACGATCAACAGCGGCCATGTGCTGGTACCGACCTACACCTGGAAAGTGATCATCGTTTTGTCGCAGGGCTCTAATGACGTTTCGCGCGTGACCACTTCGACCCGCACGATCGCCGTTTGGGTGCCTAACCAAAACAGTATCAATCACGACTGGAAAACGTACCGCGTGTCGGTCGATTATGTCGAAAGCATGACCGGTTACGATTTCTTCTCGAACGTTTCGGACGCAACCGAAAACACGATCGAAGCCGTGGTCGATAACCAGTAATATATATGGAGCGCGGGCATCCTGCCGCAACGAACGCAGCGCGTTCGAATCTGTCAGTAGCGTCTGCGTTAGCAGATGCGTAAAAGCGTAAGAAGCGCAGTTGCTAACGCAAGCGCTACTGACAGGAGCGCGACAAGCCGCGCTTGCGGGCAAGGATGCCCGCGCTCCATATTTAAAATATTTGGCTGAAGCGGAAGTGCAGCTGTCCTTGTTTGACGCGATGGATGGTGTCGGGCGGCACGATCTGCGGAATGATAAATTCCGGCGGGTTGAGCATGTAACCGTAATCGACCGCGAACGAACCGCCGAAAGGTGTTTTTATACGCAGGCCTAATCCGACCGTATTGGTCCAAAGCGTTCGCAGGTTTTGATCGAAATTGTCACCCGGTATTGCCTGGCGCGGTTTAAATATTTCGCTGGCGTGCGAGAAAACGTTCCCACCGTCATAAAAAGGCACTACCTGGACGGTGCTCGTCACGGGAAGCCGCGCTTCGAGGTTGGCTATGGCCAGGCCGTTGCCGCCCAGCGGGACCGTAAATGGCTGCAGGAATACCTGGTTACCGCTGGTGTTAAAGAAATTTCCCTGCGGAAGGAAGGCGACGCGCGGCCCCGCGGATTCAAATTCAAAACCTCTAAGCGAGGTTGAACCGCCGGAGAAAAATCTTTCGCTGATCGGCAGCAGGTCATTGAGTGTGGCAAATTGTCCCTGGCCAAAATTGGTACGGCGGCTCCAGACCGTGGCCAGGCCCAAAGTTGCGCGCCCCGCCAGTATCAGGCCATTCAGCTGGGGAACGTAAAAATAGGTTTGATAATTTGCCTGGAATTTGTGAAACGAGATATTTGCGCCCAGCTGCTCCAGCGACAGCGCGTAATCGATGGTCAGGTAATGCCCGTTGGTCGGTTCGGTCGAGCTATAGGGGCACTGCTCGACGGGCTCGCCGCGCGCGATGATCTGCAGCAGGGAATATTTGCGATTACAATTTTTACGCGTGTCCTGTACCAGCGACGCGCCCGGCCCTGAGATCCTTACGCGCGAATCCGGCCGCAGCAGGTCTGCGATAAGAAGGCTTTCAAAATTAAAAAGCCTTACGTCTTCGAACCGGAAACGGAAAAAAGATATCGTGCGTGATTTCAGGTCGATCGTGCGCTGCGTTTCCGGCGATCAGCGAGAAACGGTTGATGGTCGGATCGCCCGCCGGCTGGCCGAAAGTGTCCACCGGATTACCGTCTGCGTCCAGGCGCTGGACGACGCCGAAAGTTCCGCGGTCGATGGTGGAACGGAAAAAGCGCGTAACGGTAGAGTCCCGCTGGTATTGCGCGGTGATGGTCAGCGGCGCAAACCTGCCCTTGCCGTCGCGCATAAAACGCGGGTTGAGAAAATCGAGCTGCGCGAGCTGCTGGCGCTGGCTGATGCGCAGGCGCGCGCCGCCCTGGTAAAGCCCGCCGAGCAAATTGACGTGCCGGATATCGACAAATCCCGAAGCCCCGGCGTCCGTCGAAAAGCCGCCGCCGTAATTCAAAATGCGCGCGGCTTTTTCTTCCATGTTGATGGTGACGTCGCGCAATTCGTTACCGTCTTTATCTTCGCCGGCAAGATCGGCCTCGATCGTGACACGGTCAAAAGCATCGGTGGAATACAAAGATTGTTCACTGGCTGAAATTTCCGTCGCGCGCAGAACATTGCCGGGTTTTAAGAAGATGGCCTTATGGATGGCGGCGTCTTTTGTATTTTCGTTCCCATTTAAAAAGATCCGGTTGATGATGACCTTTTTGCCTTCATTCTCGATCGAGTAAATTATTTTTACCCGCTTTTCTTCCGGATTTTCCTGCGGCAATTCGACAAATGAGAAAAACGATTTGACGTTGAAGTACCCTTCCTGGGTGTAAAGCTCGAGTACACGATCGTTGCCGTTGCGCATGCGCGCGCGGGAAAAATTCTTGCCGACCAGATCGGGCAAAACTTTCCGGATGCTGTCGGTTGTGAAGGCTTTGTTGCCGCTCACTTCGACCGCGGCGATGCGGGTCGGCACTCCTTCGTTGACGACAAAAGTTATGATCAGATTTTCGCCTTCGGGCGAAACGCCCTGGCGGACGTTGACCTTTACATCGCGATAGCCGAGCTCGCGCATCAGCGCGACGATGGTTTGCCGGTCATCTTCTAAAAGCTCGACGTTGGTATAGCCGCGCCCGTAACCGAAAGCGGGAATAAATCCCAGTATGTTCGCTTTTTGCGTTTCCAGTACCGAGGAGATCTCAGGGATCTTAAGCTTGTCGGTTCCCTCCAGGCGGATATCGACCAGCCGCAAGCGGCGGTTGAGGTCCACTTTGTAATCGATCTCGACCTGGCGGCCTTCGAGTTCGGTACTGCTCAGCGCGCGGCAAATTTCTTCCGTGCCGTTGGAAAGATCATTGGCCTCGTCTTTCGGAATCGGCGGCGTGACCGAACAAACCGGATGAATATCGGCAAAGAAATACCCGCGTTCCTGAAAATGATTACGCAGACGGCGGCGGCCTTCTTCTATAGCGGAAGGATCGATGGTGCCTTCGCGCTTGATCGGCAGCAAAGTGGTCTGAGTTTTATCGCTTACCTTAAGCGGGTCGGAACTGACCTTAACGGTTATTTTTGCGCCGAGCTCGCCGGTCAAAGCGATCGCCACGGTATTTTTGTCGGGATCAAAAGTCGTCTTCGGTTCATCGAGCGACGGGGCAAGATAGTCTTCCTCGATCATCGCCTTGCGGATAGCGGTGACGTCATTTTGAAGTTTGTCGCGGGTATAAGGCTCGCCGGGTTTAAGCGTCAGGTCTTTCTGCGCTTTAGCGGGATTGAAATCCTTGACCTGGATCTCAAATTTTTCCACCCGCGCCTGCGCGTGCGGGTTCACGTTAAAGGTAACGATCACCGCGGCACCGCGGTCGCCCGGCCGCGTCGAATAATTTACTTCCGCATTGTAGTAACCCTTCTCGCGCAAATACGTCTGGATCAGATCGGCGTTGGCTTTTAAGCTTGCATCGGTGACGGAATTTCCCGGCGCCAGCAGATTGACGCGCAAGAGCAATTCCTGTTCGGTCACGGTCTCGCCGATCGGATCGGTCACGTTCACGTCGACCCTTTCCGCCTGAACTTTGCGCTTGATGATAAAACGCAGATCGACGCTTTCGGGCGGCACTTCCGTGGCCTCGACCTTGGCGGAAACTATCTTGCTCGTGTCATAGAGCGCTTCGAGCGCTTCACGCACTTTTACGACGGCGTAACGGTCGCCCAAAACGGAGCGAAGAAGAGTTTTGAATTGTTCCTCGGTAGTTTTATCTTCACCCGTCTCTTCGAAGGTGATGGTAACGTCGCGGATCAGCGAATTTTCGTATTTGTTTTGCGCCCCGGCGAGCTGAGAAAAGGACAGGCAAATAAGCAGCGTCAAAAAAAGACGCGTGAAGAATTTGACCGTTATGTTAATGAACTGCCCCCGTTTCATCTATGCCTGCTGCACAACTAAAATCGTTTTCTCAATCTAATTTCAAAACTAAAACTGTTATCGTGCCGCGTTACGTTTTCCGACGCGTTCTGCTCATACTGCGCCACAAAAGACAGGCGATTTGAGACACGGTATTCCAGCGCCAGGACCTGGTTTCGCTCCTGCGAAAGATTGGTCGAAAAAGTTACCGCCAGATTTTTATTTATCTGCCGCCCGACGGTCAGCCGCGCGGTCGGCGTCAGCCGCTTTCCGGAAAGTATCGGGTCGATCTCAAAGCGGTTCAGGCCGAAAAGTTTATCGGTGGCCTTACGCGCCGGATTGTTGATCAGCGTGTCGGCAAGCACTTTCGTTGCCGTATTTATACCGGATTGCGCGAGTGTCGGAATGCCCGTATCGGTGTTGGAAAGCCCGCCCGTCGTGACCAGCGAAACAACATCCGCCTGCGGCAGCGCGGGGCTTGAGCGCAGTACTACGTTGAGGGCGTCCAGATCGGAAAGCGAGCCGGCCACGCTGGCAAATACCTGGTAACCCTGGATCTCGCTTTCCGCCTGCAAATTGATGGTGGCGGACTCGCTATAGCTCGCCGGAAATTCCAGGCTGCCCTGCTGTATCTCGTAACGGTCATTGCGGAAAAAGAGCGTGCCGCGGGTGGCCGTGATCCGGCCTGACAGCAGGGCGTTATCCACATCGCCCGTAACCCTAAGGGAAACGGAGGCCACCATATCGGCGATATTATTTTTTACGATCAAGGCGTCGCGCCCTTCGAGCCTCAGATCGAGCTGCGGTACGCCCAAGAGCGGCTGCGAACTATTGCCTTCGGAGATGGTGCCTTCGCGCCGCGCGCCGAGAAAATCCGCCAGATCGATGTCCTTGTTATAAAGCGCGCGCTTGCCGTAGATGGTGCCGGAAATGATCGTGTTGTAATCATTGCCGCGCAGCTCGCTGCTGATCTCGACCTCGGCGTCGCCGGTCGTGGTAAATCCTCTGGGGAGCGGCGCCGTCACATCGGTTCCGCGCAGGTTGATACGCAGGCGCTGCAGCTTTAATCCTTCGACCACCGCGCCGCCATTGGCGACCACGCGCCCCCCGCCCAGATAACCGGTCATATTTACCAGCTGCGCCTGGTTGGCATTAAACAAAATGCGCCCGCGGATGCGGTCAAAATAAAGCCGCTCGTTGCTGACGATGGTTGAGACGGTGGCGCTTTGCGTCCGCGCCGAACCGTTCAAGCGGGCTTCCGCGTTCGAACCGGCCAGGCGGACGGAGACATCGGCGAGCCCGGCGAAAAACGTGTTGCGCGAGAGCGCGTCGAGGATGCGAAGGTTCACTTTCCCGTCAACGGTAAGGTTGTTCATGCCCTTTTCGTTGAGCGCCTTCGTACCGTTCACCACGACATTTGAACCGGCGCCGGCAAAACGCACGTTGTCGATGGTAACTTCAGATGATGTGTAATGAATTACCAGCGGCCCGGCGGCGTTAAAGGGCGTGTCGTTTATCAGCAAACCAAATTCACTGAAATCAGCCAGGCCTTTTAGATTTTCGTAGGTGAAAACAGATTTTCCGTTCTCGTCTTTGACCGCGAGATTGCCGCTAAAGACGACTTTGCCGGTGGCGGTGCCGCGCACGGTGACCGCTTCGGGCGGCTGCAGCAGCGCGATGAACGGGGACAGTTCGGTCTGGTTGAAATTGCTCTCTACATAAAGCGGCAAATTTTCATCGCCGAAATTTAGCGTCGCATTTACCACTTGCTGCTGGCCGGAAAGATCGGCGGTAAAAGACGCGGTCAGGATCTGGTTGAGGGTTTTGCCTTCGAAGGCGAGCGAGCCGACCTGGTTTTCATTAACAGTGATACCGGTGCCCGAGCCGCTGAAATTTATATCGAACGTCTCGTATTTCCCGAGTTCGCCCGTGCCCTTCGCTTGGGCGTTGACGAGGCCGCTGATGATCGGAAAGTTAGGATCTTCGGTGATGAATTTCCGGAAACTTTGCACCTGGATGTTGGTAGCCTGCAGCGTGATGTCAAAACGCGAAGTATCGAGCGAGTAATTTCCGCCGACGACGAGCGAGCCGTCGCCTTGATGCAATTCAAGTTTTTCAATTTTTGCGACGCGGTCCGCAATGGTAAAACGCGAAGCCAGGCTGTCAAAAGAAATTCCCGCCAGGGTTCCCTGGGTAGCGGTCAGATCGGCGGAGCCGGCGGCCGCGTTGGGCAATCCCGACAGATCGATCTTTCCCGAGGTAGCGGCGCTCAGATCGCGCAGCTGCGCCGGCAAATATTCGTCGATCGGCAGCGCGGCAAAGAGACTGCCGGTATTTAGATTTGTAAGCGTGGCGCTGACCGAAATATTGTCGGTACCGGTGCGGGGAATGACCAGATCGAAACTTGCCGCGCCGCCGCCGGTTTGTTTGAGAGTTCCCTGGGCGATCTCAGTTGTCAGCGGCGACACTTTGACCAGCGCCGCCAACGCGCCTACTTCCTGGCCTTTCATATTCAGCCTGTCCAGGCTCGCGCGCCCTTCCACGGTCGGGTCGGTCAGGTTTCCTTTTAATGTGCCGTTAAAAGTTAAATTGCCCCCCAACTCCACACCATAGCTTGCCAGCTGCCTGTTCAATTCTTCCGATAACTGAAGGGAAGTGACCAGCCGCTGCACTTCGGCCGCATCGGTCGAATTAAGCGCGATGTTGAGATTCGAATCATAACCGTTTAAGTCAAAGGTACCGGTAGCGGCGGCGCTGCTTTTTGTGGTCTTAAAATCGGCGGTTTCGATATTGAACAGGCCGTTCGCGGCCCGGGCGCTAAGCGTGCCGTTTAAGGGGATCGCTCCGCTGACGGCGTCACCGGCATTGGCGATAAAATCCGCATTGACCGTTCCGCTGGCGGTGCGAAAGCTGGTTCCGGCAAAAGTCAGGTCGGCACGGCCGTTCGTTTTTCCTTCAAGCGGGACGACCTGGCCGCCGGTCAATGTCAAAATTTTCGCCAGGTCGACGTTGTCGAATTGAATGCCTACGTGCGAGGCCGTTTTGGCGTTTCTGCCGATCACCGCATTGCCGGTAACTTTTCCGTCCATCAGGTCGGCGTTTAAGTCGCTGAGCTCCACCGTGCTGCTGGTGATAACAGCTTTTGCGCTCACCGCGCCCAGGCGAACGCTTCCGATCACGCCGCCGCCCAGGCTCAGGTCGGCGCTCGCCCGGTAACGACCCGAAGGTTCGAGCACAAAAACAGGGCGGGCAAAATTTACCGCTTCAAGTTTGCCGCCCTCCGAGAGGTATTCCGATTTGGTGAGCGTAATGTCGCCGGCAGTGAAATCTTTTGAAGTCCCCTCGACGCGTCCGGAACGGATGGTCATCCGCACGCCCGCGATATTGAGTTTGCCGAGGATCAGGCCTTCGGCCGCGAGGCTGTTGATATTCAAACTATCGGACGTGACCTCGGTCTGCCCGGCGCGGCTGTCAACCTCGACATTTTTTGCGTCCAGCGAATCTATTTTTGTTCCCGCGGCATTGAGCTGGTCGGCCCGCACTTCGGGCGCGGTGGTCTTAAAATCGTTCCCGTTGATCGCGACCTTTACATTATTGGAGCGGAGATTTTTCAAGCGCGTTCCCTGTGCGCTTAATTCACCGGCCTGCAGCTTTGCCACTTCGACGTCGGTCTTCTTGCCCTGGTTTCGTATCTTTACGTCGCCCGCATTGATATCGCTGAGCTGGGCGTTCTTCGTTTTAAGTTTACCGGCGCGCGCGCTGGGCAGCGTGATATTGGTCACGCCGTTCTTAGAATCGAATTGCGGCTTACTGGCTTCCAGGTCCTGAAATTCGGCATCGGGGATAATAAAACTTTTAGCGGAAACTTTTCCCACGTTCCCGGTAAATTTTTCATCCTCATACTCGGCGACGACATCGGAAAAGATCAGGTTCATCACCGTACCGCCGGTGAATTTCGCCGCCGCCGCGCGCAGTTCGCCAAACCAGCGAAAGTCGCTGCCCGTTCCGCGTATCTGCCCGAGCACCTGTATCCAGTTGATCTCAAAATCACCGGCGGTCAAAAGTTCCGCCACGGCTTTGCCGTTGGCTTCGTAATTTGAGCCTTGCCCGCTGCCGGAGCCGGTGACATTTAACGCCTTGAGCCGGATATTATCCGCCGCCAGCGCATCGGAACTTATCGTGCCTGCAATCTGATAAGTTTCACCCGTGCCGGTAACATCGCCTTCAAACTCGCCCGTGCCGCGGAGCGCCCGCCCGACCGGCAAAAGGGAAGAGGTCTGCGTCAGATCGACCGAAGAGACGATGTGAAAGTTGTAGCGCAGATTTTCCCAGTCTTCGATAGTGCCGGTGAGCGTCGATTTTCCGATGGGTGAGTCGATCACCCATTCGTCGATCGTGGCGCCTTCGCGCGAGCCTGTTCCGCGCGCAGAAATATTTACCGGCTCTACGGGCGAGCCTTCGTAAAGGAAAACCGAATTGTCGGCTTTTAAATTGAAATTGTATTGTGCCGGCTCGATCTGCACCGGCGCGACCGGGTCCAAAACGACGCTGATGTTTTTTGCTTCGCCGCCGATCCGGCGGGAAACGTCACCATAATGAATGACCGCGTCCTGCAGCCGAAAATTCACCGACGCAAAAGAGACTTTCAGGTTGGGATCTTCGTCGAATTTAAAATGCAGGTTGCTGAAATTCGAACGCCCTTCTTCGTCAAAACGCACCCACACTTCCAATCCCTGTACATCGGTCGAATTTACTGTGATGGTCCGCGCGGCGCGCAGCGCGAGAATGTTGGAAATGGTCAGGTCGATGTTGAGCTGGTCGATCTTGGCCAGTTTTTCACCGTTCTGCTCGTCAAAGAGCTCAACGTTCTTCAGCTTGGCGGTAGTTGGGAAAAGAGTGGTATCCAGTCTCCCGATATTGGCTTTAATGCCGAATTTGGAAAAGCGGTCGAGCAGCGCATTTCTGATCAATCCGTCGACATAGCCGGTTTGAAAAGCGATGAAGGTAGCGAGAAACGCAAACAGCAAAAGCCCGGCTACGATAAGGCTCGAGACGAGCAGCCGGCGTCTCAGCGCGCTGCCTGGTTTTGACAGCCCGCGGGGGCTCTGCGGTGCAGACGGTTCTTCCCTCTGATGATTTTCCTGATCGGCCATGGCATTCCGCGGAGAGCTGTATAAAAATTCTAACTTAATCCGCCGTCTTTTAAAAGCAAATTCGGCTGAAATCTATCTCAGCGGAATCGACCCAACTACTTCCAGATCAAAGCCTTCCAGCGCATTTACATGCGGGGGATGATTTGTCAGGAGTTTTATCCGCCGCAAACCGAGATCGTGCAGGATCTGCGCGCCCACGCCGTGGTCACGATCGGCGCCGTAGCCCGTCTCTTTTCGAGCGGCGGCAAAATCGACGTTTTTCTCCTGCATCAGGGAATAAGTTTCCAGCTGATGCACGAGATCAAGGTTATGTTCCCGCTGGCGTAAATAGAGAATTACGCCGCGCCCGGCTTCGGAGATCTTTCTCAGGGCTGACTGAATTGCCTGCGAAGCCTCACCAAATTTTGAGCCGAACATCGCAAAAGTGATGTTCTCCGTTTGGACACGTACCAAAACGGGCTCCGCCGGGTCTGAGATATCACCCATCACCAGCGCCAGGTGTACTTCATTATTAATTATATTTTCGTAAGCGACGGTATGAAATACTCCATACTCGGTGGGAAGATCCGTTTCCGCCCGCCGCCGTATCAATTTTTCCTTACTCATCCGGTAGCGAACAAGGTCGGCGACTGAGATGATCTTTAACCCGTGTTTCCCGGCAAAGACTTCCAGTTCGGGCATCCGCGCCATGGTCCCGTCGTCATTCATCACTTCGCAGATGACGGCGGCCGGGGAAAGCCCGGCGATACGCGCTATATCGACACTGGCTTCCGTTTGGCCGGTGCGGACAAGGACCCCGCCGTCTCTTGAGCGCAGGGGAAAAATGTGTCCCGGGCGCGCCAGGTCGTTGGCGGTTTTATTAGGGTCAACGGCGGTCAGGATGGTTTTTGCCCGGTCGGCGGCGGAAATTCCGGTAGTTACGCCTTCACGCGCTTCGATAGAAACGGTAAAGGCAGTGCCGAAACCGGAAGTGTTTTTCTCTACCTGCATCGGCAAATTAAGCTGGTCGCAGCGCTCTTCGGTCAGCGGCAGGCAGATCAGCCCGCGGCCGTGCACGGCCATGAAAGAGATTATCTCCGGCGTCACTTTTTCCGCGGCGCAAACAAGGTCGCCCTCATTTTCGCGATTCTCATCATCCGTTATGATGATCATCCTGCCTTCGCGAATATCTGCCGCCGCATCTTCTATTGTTGCAAAAGCCATAGCTTGATGTTATCCAAAGAGTCTATTTTTGCGGCAGATACAGAGAAAAAGCAAACTTAACTATTAACTGGTCACTATGAACTATCAACTATTTTTTCAGTAAGTCCTGTAAACAGTTAATAGTTCATAGTTAATAGTGAATAGTCATTCGTAATTATGCGCTTCGAACTATCACTGGCCCGGCGTTATCTGCGTTCACCGGGGCGCGGCCCGATAAAATTGGCAAAGATCACCGGACGGCTGGCGGTAGCGGGGATCGCTTTCGGCATAGCCGCGATGATATTTGCCCTGGCGCTAAGCCGCGGTTTTCGCGAAGAGGTGCAGGAAAAACTCCTTGCCAACACTGCGCACATCAGTATTAGCCGGGGGGACGGTGGGAATATTGAAAATGCCGGGCAAATAAAAAACGAACTGTCAAACATCGGCGGAGTCACAAATATCGCGGCTGCCAGCTATGTGAGCGCGCTTTTGATCACCGCGCATTCGAATACCTATACAGTGTTGCGCGCGCGGGAAGAAATACAGCCTGAACACCGTGAAGGCTGCGTCGCCGCATCCTTTGGCTCCGAGCTGGCAAAGAAAACAGGCTTACAGACCGGCGATAAAGCTGATGCCGTCTTTGGTATAGATAATAACGGCGATAATGATGAGGCAAAAAAAATATGCATCATCGTTAAAGAAACTTTTTCCACCGGGATCTATGATTACGATTCCACGCAGATACGGCTTTCGCTTACCGATCTCGCGCGCGAAACGAAGGATTCCCCGCAGGTTTTAGAAGTTTCCGTTAATAATATTTACGATTCGAAAACCATTGCTGAGGCGATCGGGAAAAAACTTGGGGAGGAATACAAAGTTCTCGATTGGCAGGAGGCTAACAAGCCGTTCTTTGCGGCGATGAGTTTTGAGCGCCGGGTAGTCCTGATCATTATTTCACTCGTCATTTTGCTTTCGGCGCTGAATATTACTTTCACCCTCGCATTGGGCGTTACGCAGCGCCGGCAGGACATCGCGATAATGAAAACCGCCGGCGCAAAAACCCCGAACGTTATTTTGGTCTTTTTATTTGAAGGACTTTATTTAGGCCTTATCGGGATCGCTTTTGGAACCGCACTTGGACTTTTGGCCTGTTTTGTATCAAACTAACTTTGGCTTATTAACCCTTCCTCGGGAAGTTTATGCAGTTAATAAAATAACTCTGCGTCCGGACGGGATTGAGATATTGTTTGTGATACTTATTACACTTTTGCTTACGTTAGCTTCAACTCTCTATCCCGCGTTTCTTGCCGCCCGGGTAAAGCCCTGGGAAAATCTCCGGCAATAATAATGCGGCAAAAATAAATTGCCACTAGCTTTAGCTAGTGGTTCGAGCAGGTAGAGTTATGGTTGGCTTTAGCCAAATTCTTTCTCCTGTTCGGCTAAAGCCGCGCGCATCAAATCGCCCTTAACCCATTGGCTAAAGCCAGTGGCAATTTATGGGAATTCTCATACTCTTTCTAGAGGCAAGCCATGATAATTTGTAAAACTTCCAGGAATTTTGGTTTATTTATGCTGAATTAATCTATAATATTATTTCAGCGAGACGATCTAAGAAAATTATTTCAACGACCTTGTCCCCGCTCACTTCTTTTTTATGTTTGAACGTTATACCGAAAAGGCCCGCCGGGTAATATTTTTTGCCCGGTATGAGGCTTTACAATTTGGGTCACAAACCATAGCGCCGGAGCACGTCCTGTTAGGGCTGATGCGCGAAGACAAAACTATGTCCGCGCGGTTCTTTCAATCGCGTTCCGCTTTGAGCGTGGAAAAAATGCGCCGCGAGATCGAAGAGCGCAGTGTGATCAAGGATAAGATCCCGCAATCGGCCGAGCTCCACCTGGCCCCGGAGACCAAAAAAGTTTTGGCATTCGCTCATGAAGAAAGCGACCGCCTGCAAAACGGGCATATCGGCACGGAGCATCTGCTGCTGGGGCTTTTGCGGCAGGAAAGCTCGATGGCGGCGGAAATTTTGCACGAATACGGATTGACGCTTGAGTCGGTGAGAGAGGAAGTGGCCAAACAGAACGGCTATCCCTCGAATTACTCCGGCTCGCTGAAAAAAGAATCGCCGCACCTGAGCGAATTTACGCGCGATCTGACCGCTGACGCCGCCGAAGGAAAACTCGACCCGCTGATCGGGCGCGAGCACGAGATCGAAAGATTGGTGGAAATACTTTGCCGCCGCACCAAAAACAATCCGGTCTTGATCGGTGAACCGGGCGTAGGCAAAACCGCTATCGTCGAAGGCCTGGCGCAGAAAGTTGTCAACGGAAACGTCCCGACCTTTCTCGAAGGCAAGCGTATTTTGATGCTCGATCTTTCGCTGATCGTGGCGGGAACGAAATACCGCGGCCAGTTTGAAGAACGGCTCAAGCTGATCATGCGCGAGCTGGCGGACAACCGGCAGTACATAATTTTTATCGACGAACTTCATACCCTGGTCGGCGCCGGTTCGGCCGAAGGGTCGCTCGACGCCGCGAACATCTTAAAACCCGCGCTTTCACGGGGTGAGATCCAATGTATCGGCGCGACGACACCTGCCGAATTTCGCAAAACCATCGAAAAAGACCGCTCGCTTGAGCGCCGTTTCCAGGCGGTCAAGGTTGAGCCGCCGACGGTGGAAGAGGCGCTGACGGTTATCGAAGGCATCTGCGCCCGGTACGAAGCTTTTCACCAGATCCGCTACACGCGTGGCGCGCTTGAGGCGGCGGTGTATCAATCGAATCGCTATATTCCCGACAGATTTTTGCCCGATAAAGCCATCGATGTTTTGGATGAAGCGGGCGCGCGCGCCAAGCTTCGTCACCAGGCCGAAGAGGAAACTGAGCCTTCCTGGAAACAGACGGTCAACAGCTGGAAACGCACCGCTGCTGACGATCGGCGGTTTTCACTCGAGCTCAACAATCTCGAAAGTTCTTTCTTTACCGTTGAGGTGACCAAGGACGATGTCGAAGCCGTGATCGCCCGCTGGACCGGGATTCCCGTAACCGCTATTCAGCAAAAAGAAGCGCAAAAACTTCTGGGACTGGAAAAAGAATTGCACCGCCGCGTTATTTCGCAGCGGACGGCGATCTCAGCGCTGGCCCGCGCGGTAAGACGCTCGCGCGCCGGGTTGAAAAATCCCTCGCGCCCGATCGGAGCGTTTTTATTTCTGGGCCCGACCGGTGTAGGCAAGACCGAGGCTGCCCGTTCGCTGGCGGAATATCTTTTTGGTTCGGAACGGTCGATGATCCGCTTTGATATGTCGGAATTCATGGAGAAACATTCGGTCGCGAAGATCATCGGCTCACCGCCGGGATACGTGGGCCATGAAGAAGGCGGCCAGTTGACGGAAAGGATCCGCCGCGCGCCTTATTCTGTCGTGCTTTTCGATGAGGTGGAAAAAGCGCACCCGGACCTCTATAACATTTTGTTACAGATATTTGAGGACGGAATTCTGACCGATGCCCAGGGCAATACGGTCGATTGCAAAAACGCCATCTTTATCATGACCTCAAATATCGGCGCGCGTTATATCCAAAAACGCACCACGATGGGCTTCCAGGGCAATGCCGAAGTTTCGCGGGAGCGGATGGAAGAAATGGTGATGAGTTCTGTAAAACAGACGTTTTCGCCGGAATTCATCAACCGCCTGGATGAGATCATCATTTTTGACGAGCTTACGGATGAAGACCTGCTGCAGATCATAGACCTGCAGGTCGGTAAGCTTAATGAAGTTTTAGAAAAACACGCTTTACAAGTACGGCTTACTGAGGAAGCGAAACGCTGGCTGGTAGCTAAAGCCTGCGCGGACCGCAGTTACGGCGCGCGGCCGCTGCGCAGGGCATTGCAGAAATATGTCGAAGACGAGCTTTCCGAAGCCCTCATACGAGGCGATCTGACGGAAGAAACGTTGATCGAAATATTCTGTGACGAAAATAAACTCAGCTATCGTTCTGTCGGTATAGAAGAAAACGAAGACGCGCTCCTGGTCAGATAAAGGCCAAAGCCGCCATTATCCATAAGCACGAAGGGTACCCGAAGAGACTTTCGTGCTTTTCGCTTTTTCGGATTTTACTAGTATAATGCCGAAGTTTGTAAGGTTTTTTGCGCTTTCTGGTTAAGGCAACCTGAAAAAGATATATCGAATCAAAAATTGTTGCAGCTATCAAAGCACGACGCCCCGGTTTTTATTCTAATATCATCTTATCCGGTTCCTTTAACAGGGAGTAATGGCGACTTTAAATTCAGATAGCAAAGCATTTATACGTTTTTAATCAAGGGAAAGAAGCATTTATGAAGGTTTTTCGCGCGCTCGGGCTAATAAGTTTCGTGCTGCTAATGGCGATACTTAGCTTGGCCTCGACCGGTGACGTGCCAAACGGTCCCGACGACAAAGATAAAAAACCTGCCGCTGCGCCTCAGCAGCAATTGGTCGAATCGGTTGATATTCAGGGTAACCGACGTCAACGTGACGATGACCTTCTCTACTACATCAAAACCCGGCCCGGTGATGTTTATGACCCGGCTCAGCTTGAAAGAGACCTAAAAGAACTTCTCGCCCTCAACTTTTTCGACAAAACGGCAACCCGCGTTTTGGTGGAAGACGGTGTCCGCGGCGGCGTGAATGTGATCTTTGAGGTCAAGGAACTGCCAATTATCCGCGATCTTCAGTTCGAAGGATTAAAGGCCGTTCAGGAATCCGACGTATTGAAGGAATTTCGTGAAAACCGCGCCGGTATTTCTAAAGAGGCGATCTTCGATCCCGTTAAAGTTAGAAACGCCAGCCGTATCTTACGTGAGTTGTTAGCCTCAAAAGGATTCCCAAACGCAAAGATCGACATTAAAGAAGAAGAAGTTTCTGCGACTTCGGTGGCGATCACGTTTGTCATCGATCAGGGTGAAAGATCACGCATCATCCAGATCGAATTTGAAGGTAACGAGCACTTTAAGGATGGCGAACTGCGCGGCCAGCTTCAGCTGGTGAAAAAGTCGGGTTTATATTCCCGCTTTAAGGGCCAGGACATTCTCGATACCCGCAAGCTTCAGTATGACCTGAACAAGAACGTTCGTGAATACATGTTCTCGAAAGGTTATTTCCAGGCCCGCATCGGCGAACCGCAGATCATTGGCCTCGGCAATCGCCGCACCGGATTTTTCCTTCCCGTGCCTTTTCTATCTTCGAAAGACGACGCATTGAGAATAGTTATCCCCGTTACCGAAGGGAAAATTTTCCGGGTAGGGGAACTAAAGGTCGAAGGCAACTCGATCTTTACCGAAGACCAGCTTCTCGGATACGTCGGCCTGAAAAAGGGTGCGGTTGCCGACGGAAAAAGATTGCGCGCGGCGCTTTACGAAGACCTGAAAAAAGTCTATGGCTCGCAGGGTTTTATTCTCTATGATGCCGAAACGGAAACGACCTTCAAGGACAATCCGGCCAATCCGGAAGAAGGCATAGTAGATATCACCGTTAAGATCGAAGAGGGCAAACAGTTCAGCTTACGGCGTATCGAATTTGCCGGCAACACGTTCACCCGCGATAACGTTCTGCGGCGGGAAATGATCCTCAATGAAGGCGATATCTATAACCAGCTGATGCTTGAAACATCGGTCATTCGCCTTAATCAGACACAGTATTTCGATCCGATCGACAAGGATAAAGACGTTGAGGTCCATACTGACGAAGAAACCGGACAGGTAGATATGCTGATCAGGGTCAAAGAAAAAGGAAGACAGCAGATCTCATTCAACGGCGGTATTTCGGGTATCGGCGGATCATTTTTCGGTTTCGAATATTCGACAAATAACCTTTTCGGGCGCGGTGAAGTTTTCTCGCTTTCCGGAGGTTTTGGCAACCGGCAGTCGAGCTTACAGCTTTCCTTTACGGAACCTTATTTCCGCGACCGTCCGATCTCGGTGGGTTTTTCAGTCTTTGCCTATAGCCAAAAGTTTTTTGGTGAGGGAACATTCCTGTCGCAGAATCAGCAGGCGCTGATCGACGCGACCAATCCTTTCGGCACCGTCACGGCGGACGAAAGCAATTTGTTCACCCGCAATAGTTATGGCGCATCGGTCTTTGCCACCGCCCCTCTATCCGAGCTTTTCTTTAAGAAACGGCGGTTTACCCAGTTTTCGCGCATCGGATTGACCTATCAGTTTTCGGCCAGCACGATCAAAGATCCGCCGGTAAACAGTGACCTCGACGGCCAACAGACGATCCCCATCGTGTTTTCGCAGCCGAATATCACCACCAGCAGGATAACGCCGAGTTTTGTTTATGATTCGCGTCAGCCGGCCGCCAACGGTATCGACACTTTAAAGGGATTGCAGATCGCCGCCTCGCTGGCGTTTTCGGGCCTGGGCGGAGATGTAAGAACTTATCAGCCCAACATTTCCTGGACGCAGTTTATTCCGATCCGGAGGAAGAGGTCGAAAAATGCCGAGGTATTCGGCTTCCGCATCCTGGCGGGAACGATCGGCAGTTTTGCCACCTCGGACAAAGTGCGAAACGGTAATTCGCTGGCTTTTGTTAATGGCGTTCCTATCTTCGAACGTTATTTCCTCGGCAGCGAACAGGATATTCGCGGTTATGATGTCCGCTCGATCTCGCCTGTCGCGCCGGCCAATACCTACGTGACCACGCGAAACGTAGTGGCAGCGTTAAATCAGACAGGAACTCCGGTCCCGGTTCCGGGCTTAAACACCCGCGACGCAGAAGAGTTAGCGGCCTTTGGCACTTTTACCGGTTTTACCGGGGCAAATCCCGCGCTGATCTCACGTTCTTTCCAATATATCGGTGGAGATACGGAATTATTGGGTAATTTCGAATATCGTATACCTATCATCGGCCCGGCGAGCCTGGCGTTTTTCGCAGATATCGGAAGTGTTTTTAATATTAAAAAAGGCTCCGTTCAGGAGATCAACAGTAATTTCCTTCCTGACCAGCCGTTTTTAGGAATATTCAACGATCTGAGTCTGACCTTTTTGCGCAACAACCTTCAGTATCAACCGGCGAACCAGTTTTTCGGCGGAGTGATCCTGGGCCGCGAACCGCGCCCGCTGACCCGCGAAGAGTTTAACAGTATGTTGAGTTCCGGTGCGCAGATCGACCCGAGAACCGGATTGCCCCTGGGACTTCAGGCTATCTACCTGCGCGGCGAGGCGCAGACAAATGCCCGGATCGAGATCAACAATACCCAGTTCGGGAAATTGAAAGATTATCGTTCGAGCGTAGGAGTTGAATTAAGGGTCCAGGTGCCGATCGTGAACGTGCCGTTTAGGCTGATCTATTATATAAATCCCAACGCGAAACGCGGATTTTATGATAATCTGCCGAATTTCTTCTTTAATGAAAAGAAGAGAGGTTTTCGCTTTACCGTAGGAAGAACATTCTAGGAAGCATTCTTTCTTGCATTTTTTTACATCAAACGGCAAAGTTAAGAAAGACGCTTAACCAGCCTGTTCAATTTTTTAAGGAGTATTTCAGAGATATGAAAAGAGTTAGTTTTATTGCCGCAACGTTTTTAGTAGTGCTTGGTTTTGCTTTGCCGATATTTGCCCAGACAGGACCGCAGCAGACCGGTAAGATCGGAATTATCAATACAGCTGCTTTTTTAGGCGATAAGGTCAATATTGCCAGGCTTCTGACCGCTGTCAACACCCTCGATAAAGAATTCGAGCCGCGACAGCAGGAACTCGTAACGATGAATACGAGGGTCGAAACCCTGGCCAAAGAGATCCAAAACTTGCAGGCCCAGTTGAACAATGCAAAGCCGCAGGCCCCGATCGATACCAATGCGATCCGCACCAGCATTATTTCCAAGAATGAGGAAGGTGAAAGGCTGCAGATCGAAATGAAGCGCAAACAGGAAGACGGCAAAGCCGCTTACGAAAAGCGCGAAGCGGTCGTCCTTGGCCCTATTCAGAGAGAGATCTTTAATTCGATCAACGAATATGCAAAGCAGAAGGGCTTTTCGCTCGTTTTTGACGGCGCCAAGATGGCTGATGCCGGAATTTTGATCGGCGTCGGCGATTCGGCAGTCGATGTCACCGAAGATTTTATTAAATACTTCAATGCCAAACCGGCAACGACCGCTTCGACAGCGAAACCGGCGACGGGAACAGCTGCCAAGCCCAACTAAACGACACGTTTAAGAGTAGTTTTCATAAACGTTGAGCGGGACAAGTTTGTCTTGCTCAACGTTTGTGATTTAGTTTAAAAATACTTCATGATAACTCTAGACATCCGCGCCATTCAGGAGATCCTGCCGCACCGCTATCCTTTCTTGCTGGTGGACAAGATAATCGAACTTATTCCCCGGGAAAAGATCGTCGGCATCAAGCAGGTCACTATCAACGAATATTTCTTTCAGGGCCATTTTCCTAACGCTCCGGTAATGCCGGGAGTTTTGCAGATAGAAGCCCTGGCACAGGTCGGCGCGATCCTGGCGCTGCGGGAATTCGAAGATCGCGACAGCAAGATACCTTATTTCAGCGGTATAGAAAACGCCCGTTTCCGGCGGCCGGTCGTTCCCGGAGATACTTTGGTGCTTGAAGTGGTTCCCATCCGCATGGGAAATAAAGTACAAAAGATGCGCGGCGAAGCCAAAGTTGACGGCAAAATTACCGCTGAGGCTGAGATCATGTGCGTCCTCGGGGACCGAATTTCGTGAATGGTGAATCGTGAGTAGTGAACAGGATCCGGACTTTCCGCATTCTCTTTGCTATTCACTATTCACTATTTTCTATTCACTATGACTTTTATCCATCCAACCGCAGTGATCAGTGAAAATGCGTCGATAGGCCTGAATTGCCAGATTGGGCCGTTCTGCACTATCGGGGCGGAAGTCACTCTTGGCAGCGGAGTGCAGCTTGATTCCCACGTGGTCGTCGACGGAAAGACATCGATCGGCGACGAAACTCACATTTATCCTTTTGTTTCTATCGGCCTTGCCCCGCAAGATCTGAAGTACGGCGGCGAGCCCACCGAAACCCGGATCGGCCGGCGTAATCAAATTCGCGAATTTGTGACCGTGCATCGCGGCACCGCGGGCGGCGGCGGCCTGACCCAAATAGGCGACGATAATTTACTGATGGCGCAGGCCCACGTTGCGCACGATTGCCAGATCGGCAGCCAGGTCATCATGGCCAATGCCGCCACGCTGGCAGGCCACGTAGAGATCGCGGACAAAGCGAACGTGGGGGCTTACTCGGGCGTTCACCAGTTTTGCCGCATCGGATATGAGGCTTTTGTCGGCGGCTACTCGGTGGTGGTAAAAGACGCCATGCCGTTTGCCATCATCCAGGGAAACCACGCCAAGTGCTACGGCCTTAACAAACTGGGAATGCGCCGGCGCGGTTATGCCAAGGAAATCATCGAGCAGCTCCATCACGCTTTTCATTTGCTGCTCTCGTCCAAGCTCAATACCACCCAGGCCCTGGAAAAGATCCGCGAAGATATCAAGGACTGCAGGGAAGTCGATCTCCTGGTCGATTTTATCGAAAGCTCCAAACGCGGCGTAGTGAAATAGGTTATCTATACCGTTAACTTTTCCCTGAAATTATCAAACTGTTTTTTTATCATTGATCGATAGTGTTTCATTTTTGTTTCACCGGCGGTGAGCAGAGTGAAATACCTGAAACGTTTTTTGCGGGCGTCTCTTTAGTTTATGAGAGAACCACCCCGCCCTTCGGGCACCCCTCCTTCGTAAGGAGGGGAGTTTTTTGTGGCACCATTTCAAACACCACTTACATTTTTGTGTGTGGGGCTTATTTCTTAAATGATCTTTTTGCAGGCACTGCCAGTCGCTCGTGCAACTTAAATTTACTCTTTCCGTATTACATATTTGACCTTTAAAATTCTTCCGAGGTGCATTATGAAAAAGTTTGCCGCATTTCTTCTGACATCTTTCCTGCTATTAAATATTTTTTCAGTATATTCGTTCGCTTGCACCACTTTCTGTCTGAAAAATAAGGGCGAGGTGCTTTTCGGAAAAAATTACGACTGGATGGTCGGTGATGGGCTGATCTTCGTCAATAAACGCGGCGTCGCAAAAGTCGGCACGGCCGAGAGCAACGCGGCCAAATGGGTTTCAAAATATGGCAGCGTGTCGTTCAATCAATACGGATGGGAAAGCCCGTCGGGTGGGATGAATGAAATGGGTCTGGTCATTGAGTTGATGTGGCTTGACGATACGCGATATCCGAAAACGGAAGGCAAGCCGACCGTGGATGTCCTGGAGTGGATCCAGTACCAACTTGATACTGCCGCCACCACCGCGGAAGTAATCAAAAACTCCGAGGATATTCAGATAGACGCGCGGCCAACGCTTCACTATCTGGTTAGCGACAGGAGCGGAAATGCGGCCACCATCGAATTTCTTAACGGCAAATTGACGCCGCATACCGGTGACAGTCTTCCGGTCGCGACGCTGACCAATGACACTTACGAAAGATCGCTCGAGTTTGCAAAAAATACCGGGACAGCCAAAGCCCAGGGCAGTGGTTCGCTGCAGCGCTTTACCCGCGCCGCGGAAAAGACAAAAGACTTCGATAAACAACCGAAGAGTGAAAAAGAGGCGGTCGATTATGCTTTTTCTATTCTGAGCGACGTCGCCCAGCCCAACTACACTCAGTGGAGCATCGTCTACGATCAAAAGCGGGGCCGGATATATTTTCGTTCGCTGCAAAGCCCGGAGATAAAAAGTGTCGACGCAAAAAGTTTTGATTATTCCTGCGCAGGTGCGGTCAAATTATTCGATGTGAACGCAAAAGGCACGGGCGATGTGACCGCGCTCTTCAAAGACTATACGCGCGAAGCAAACCGTGACCTGATCGAACGCGCATTTAACGGAACGGAGTTTTTAAAGAACGTTCCGGCATCGGTTAAAGACAGCTTCGCTTCGTACCCGGAACGTTTCACCTGTTCCACCGGTGAGCCTAAAAAAGAAGACAAACTCAAAGCTTCCACTGGGCAGATGTCCTATCTGGACCTGGCATTTCCGCTTTACTACATTTACAAACAAATCGCTTCTTAATCATAATAAAGCGTTTGTTATGAAATTTGGACTTATAGCCGGTAATGGAAAATTTCCTTTTCTCGTCGTCGAAGGCGCAAAAAAGGCAGGCGCCAGCCTGTCCGTCGTCGCCATCAAGGAAGAAACCGATAAACGCATAGATGAAGTGGCGGATAACGTCATCTGGGTCGGCATCGGGCAGCTCGGCAAGATGATCTCTTTCTTTGAGAAAGAAGGCGTGTCAAAAGCAATAATGGCCGGGCAGGTCAAGCACGTCCAGATCTTTAGCGGGGCGCTGCCCGATCTGCGGATGATGAAAATGCTCTTTGGGTTAAAGCAGCGCAACACTGACGCGCTGATCGGCGGTGTCGCCGACGAGATGGCAAAAGACGGTATCGAGCTGATCGATTCAACCTACTTTATTCAGGACCAATTCGCCCACGAGGGCGTTCTGACTAAACGCGCGCCTTCCGACATCGAAAAAGAAAATGTCGATTACGGCCTGGGGGTCGCGCAGGAGATCGCCCGGCTCGACCTGGGGCAGACGATCGTCGTGCGCGCCAAGGCCTGCGTGGCGGTCGAGGCAATGGAAGGTACCGATGCCACCATCAAACGCGCCGGAGAGCTGGCCCGCGGCAAGCTGACCGTGGTCAAGGTAGCCAAGCCCGACCAGGATATGCGTTTTGACGTGCCCGTCGTGGGCGTCCCCACCATCCAGGCAATGATCGATGCCGGGGCCACGTGTATCAGCCTGACGGCGGGGAAAACGCTTATTTTCGACCGCGAGGAAATGCTCAGCCTGGCGGACCGCAATAAAATAGCCATCGTGGCTCAAAAATAGAAACAAATACGGCTTTATTTACGTAACAATAAGATATTTTGTTGATTAGTGTCAATTAGGGTTTAAGACGCGGGCTAAGATATATTAATCACGACGGGTCAGAACCGGGAACGCAGTGACCGGGTAAAAAATACGATTAGATTGCTAAATTATTATCTGAAAGTAGGATATTAAAGTTTTTACAAAAAACCCGGTCACTGCGTTCCCGGTTCTGACTTCATCACGATAGTCATCCGTTTCATTTATGAGCAACGCCACTCTAACCCCTAAAACCTGATCACTATCCTCTAATTATCGGAGAGAGAAAAATGAAAAAGACTTTTGCCGCGTTTATTCTGACAATTGCCATCCTGCTGCCGTCCTTAACTTTTGGGCAGGCAGAAGCAGCCAAACCTAATTCCGCTGCGCGAAAGGCAGCCGAAGGGGTGAGTGCCGCTCAATTAAAAGATTACTTGTATTTTATCGCTTCTGACGAGCTGGAAGGACGCGACACGCCTTCGCGCGGGCTCAATACCGCCGCCAAATTTATCGCCACACAGCTTTCGCGCTGGGGAGTAAAACCGGCGGGCGATGACGGCACTTATTTTCAGAAGATATCGCTGCGCGGCATGGTGCCGGACACTGCGCTGGCATCGGCGGAAGTGAACGGACAGCAGTTCTCGCTGGGCGGCGATTTCATTCGCCTGTCGGGTTCAGCGGTAAGTCCCGTGACCGCGGCGATGGTATACGGCGGCAACGGCTGGATGATCAAATCAAAGAACATCGACACGCTGCAGGGGATCGAGGTCAAAGGCAAATTCGTAGTGATCTCAAGTCCCGGCGCACCCTCGGTATTTTCGCTGGCCTCACTGCCGGCAGGGGTTACGCCGCAGGATATTACCGGGCGGCGAAACGTAGACTGGTCTGATCCGATCGCAAATGCCCGTAATAAAGGCGCGGCGGGCGTCATCATTATTGCTTCGGACTTTGCCCAAAACCGCTGGGCGGACATACGCGATTTTTATACCCGGCCGAATTATTCGGTAGAGAAATTTACCCGAGGCGGCGGAGGAGGCGGCGGCGGACAATTCAATGCTTCGCCGGCGATCCTGATCACGCCGCGGATGGCCAGGGCACTCTTTACGGGTGAAACAAATAATCCGGTCGGCTCGAGTTCCGAAGCCGGCGCGTTTAGCTTGAGCGCGGGCAAAAATCTGATGCTCAGCATTCCCATGAAGGGCGAGACCACGACCACCCAGAATGTCGCGGGCATGATCGAAGGCTCTGACCCGACGCTTAAAAGCGAGATCGTTGCCATCGGCGCGCACTATGACCATATCGGTATGGGGCGCCCTTCGACCTCCGAAGACCGTATCAATAACGGCGCCGACGACGACGGCTCCGGCACGGTTGCTATCCTGAGCATCGCCGAGGCATTGGCCAAAGCTCCAAAGAAACCGAAACGCTCGATACTCTTCGTTTGGCATTGCGGGGAAGAGAAAGGTTTGTGGGGCAGCGAATACTTTAACAAGTTTCCCACCGTCGATATCAAAAAAGTTGTCGCTCAGTTAAACATCGATATGATCGGCCGCAGCCGCAAGGCTGACGATGCTAATCCCGATAATAAGGATCTGAGCGGCGAGAATGAGGTATACGTAATCGGCGCGGAAATGATGAGTTCGACACTCGGCTCTATCGTTAAGGGGATAAACAATTCGTATTTGAATCTGACCTACGATCTCAGATACGACGATCCCAAAGACCCTAACCGGTTCTTTTTCCGCTCCGACCACTTTAATTATGCGGTCAACGGCATCCCGATCACTTTTTGGTTTGACGGCGTCCACGAAGACTATCACCAGGTGGGTGACGAACCGCAAAAGATCGATTATCCCAAGATGGAAAAAATCACCCGTACGATCTTTTTGACGATGTGGGAAGTGGCCGATCTAAAGGACCGCCCGGCGGTGGACAAGCAGCTTCCGGCGGAACTTACGCGCGGAAATTAGGCTTTTCCCTTTGAAGTTATAAAGTGCCGTCGGCTTCAGCCGGTAACGGTTTGGGATCTAAATTCCGTGGCCATTGCGGCCTGGTATTAGGGTGTTCACCTGTTCCAGTGAGCACAAGTGAACACCCTGTTCCAAAAATGTTCCAGAAATGTCGTAAAATTCACAAATCCGTTAATTAAATTAAAAAAGAACATTGAGATCGGGAAATTCAGCTACCTGCCGCTCTTCTCCGGCCTCAGCCACCTTAAAGCCTAACTCAGCCGGGAAATTTAGTCGTTAAGAGATGTGGGATAATCGGCATTTACCCGTCGATTTGAAGATAGCAAGTAGAGAAAGAGGTCAGAACCGGGCCGCTGTTTTTCAACCCCGGGGGAGCGCCGGCCGCTTGCCTGCGAAACACGCCTTCTGAATAGGATTCAGAATATAGCGTGCCCAACTCCCAACTGTTTGCAGGCACAGCCCTCGCGCTCCCGATATAAACCAGTGTCAGTAGCCGTGAGGAAGGGCGCTTCCGTCTTAAAATGTGCCCAAGCTTTACGCGCGGGCTAGTGATACTAGATTCCTGTTATCCAATACCAAACTGTTTTCGCCCGGCTTTAGGTTTATGGGGACGTTCCAGGCTCCAATTCCGCGATCCATTCTGCTGACGCCGCAGACGTAATAAGTTTCTGCTTTTAGCCCGCTTATTTTTGCTTTTCCCTTTGAGTCGGTAATAAAGAATCCCACCGCCCGGCTTCTTAATTCGTTCAAGGCTTTCTCTTCGTCGGTGCCGATCAGGGAAATAATGTCCGCGCCGCTTCGTTCCAGCAGATAAAAGATATGCCCCGACAGCGGGAGCGAGATCCCTCTTTCGTAAATAACCGCCGCCTCGATCTCCAGAGCGGAACGCGAGGTGTCATCAAATTTGTCAGCCAGGCCTAATTTCATATTTTTGGGAGTTGGAGTTTTTACCGCGTCAGCGGTGTACTGACCATAGCCGTGGATTTTAATCCACGGTACGATGGCGAAGCATTCAACGTCGCGTCAGCGACGAACGAATCAGTCGTCGCTCGCGCGACGTGATGGTATGTTTTATCCCGGACCGTGGGTTAAAACCCACGGCTACTATCACCGGGACGCTACGCGTCCGAAGCAATTCCTTCTTTATCACTGACCGAAATTCTGTTAATCTTTCAACGTTGCGATCCCACGATTTTTGACAGCAAAGCCATGAAACCGCATAAGGGTAATTTCAGTTGAGCGTCAGCCGTTCATACGTTCAAGCAATTTTGGCGTACCGGTTGAGTTCAGACTTCTTACCCTTGGTCAGGGTAAGAAGTCAAACAGAAATCATCACCCACTTAGGAGGCATCTTCTAAATGGGTGGCAAAGAACAACGCGTAAAACCAAAGAGAATGGGCGAGAAAGTTCGCGAGATTCGCCTCAGACTGGGAATTACCCAGCAAAAGATGTTTGAACTTCTTGAACGACATGGGGCTAAAATTTACGTCGGTTATATCGGGTCATATGAGATCAACGAAAAAATTCCTACGATATTGGTTGCTTTGGCGTATGCGCGAGCTGCCGGCATTCCGATGGAGACATTGGTAGATGATGAGCTAGACCTGCCTAAGAAATTTTCCGGCCAATCAAAGCATTAGTCATGATCTTTTAAATTGCCACTAGCTTTAGCTAGTGGATAAGGGACAAAAAATAAAGCGGCTTTAGCCCAACCAAAAAGAATTGGACTAAAGCCCGGTCGTAGAGAAATATGCTTTTAGGCCACTAGCTAAAGCTAGTGGCAATTTAAATTATTTCTGGCGGGCGCAAGCAACCCTTCCCAACCTGAGAGGTAGCCGAAACGGCTGCCACCCTCCTCTGGCAGGAGGGGTGATTCCCGGTTCTGGCCTCATCACTAGTTTTAGCTAGTGAATGATGATCCATGTATTTTTAAGGAACATTACGGCTATATTCTTGTTCTGCCAAACTCTGCCAGGAGCGGTTTTAGGTTTTCGATCACGCTCCCGTGGGCGGCGCTGTTGGATGCCGCTACGCCGTTGAGATTTCGCACTTCGGCCGCGTCATAGCGAATGAGATGGCCAAAGAGATCGGTCAGCTTTCCGCCGGCTTCTTCCAGAATTATCTGCGGCGCGCAAGTGTCCCAAAATTTTGTGCGCGGTGAAAGGTGTAAATAGAGATCGCAAATCTGCTGTGTGATCAGTCCTACCTTTAATCCCACCGAACCACGCTGAGTTTCATTTTTTAAGCCGAGGTGCGCAAAGATCTGGCTCATTTTCGGACTGCGATGATCGCGGCTGACCGCCAGGTTCATTTTACTGAAATCGGTTTTGTCCGACACCTTCAGACGTTTCGGGCCTTTATCGGGAGCGGTCATCCACGCGCCGCGCCCTTTTACCGCGCGGTACAGGACATCTTCGCGCGGCAGATAGACCACGCCCAGGATCGGGTCACCCTTTTCCGCCAGGCCGATCTGCACGGCAAAATCACCATCGTGGTTGATAAACCCTTTGGTGCCGTCCAGCGGGTCGATCACCCAGACACGGTCTTTATTCAGGCGTTCTTTATCATCAGGCGTTTCTTCGGAAAGAAGCCCGTCGGCGGGGAATTCTTCGGCCAGGCCTTCGACGATGATCTTATTCGAAGCATGGTCGGCCTCCGTCACCGGTTCGGCATAATTATCGTCGGCGATCTTTTGTTCAACCAGAACGTCTAATTTGTAAAAATCCATGATGGCCGCGCCCGCTTTCCGGGCGAGCAAACAGGCCGTTTCTAACTCTTTTTCCCACATTACTTTGAATGTAGCACAAGAAACAGCGCCCCGTTAGAGCGGCGGCGCTTTTTCTGTTAGACTTTTTTCTTATGGCAGAGAGCCTGGCAATTTCACAAACCTCGGACCGCCGCGTCATTTATGACGAGATCGCGCCGCAGATCGCCGCGCTGGCCGAGGGCGAAACCGACTTGATAGCGAATCTCGCCAATATCGCCGCCGTGTTAAAAGAAGCATTCGGCTTTTTCTGGGTGGGTTTTTATCTGAAAAAAGACGGTGAGCTCGTGCTTGGCCCGTTTCAAGGCCCGCTGGCCTGTACGCGCATCAAATTCGGCGAAGGCGTCTGCGGTTATTGTTATACCACGCGGGAAACGGTCATCGTTCCGGACGTCGAGGCCTTTCCCGGGCACATTGCCTGCAGTTCGCTTGCGCGATCCGAGATCGTTCTGCCCGTTTTTGATAAGAACGGCGAAGTAGCGATGGTGCTGGACGTCGACAGCGATAAGTTTAACGATTTTTCGCAGATCGACGCAGACGGATTGAAAAAGATAGTTAAGATCGTCGAGAGTTTTATTTGAAGTGGCGTTGCCTCTAAAATCCGGTCGATGTCATTTTAGGGGCAAGGCAATTAAAAATCATGCTTAAAGACTTTGCTACAGCTGAAGGAACTAAAAAATACGCCGAGCGTTTTCCCGGCGCGGCCGCCGGGCATTTTCGCGCGGCGCACGAACTTTCTATTTCATCGGTGGGTATCGGAACTTACCTGGGTGATTGGGACGCAGAAACGGATGAAAACTACGCGCGGTCGATCACACGGTTTGTCGAATTAGGCGGTAATGTTATCGACACCGCGGCGAATTACCGTTTTCAGCGGAGCGAGCGAAGCATCGGCCAGGCATTAAAAGAACTCACGGCAAAAGGTTTCGGGCGTGAAGAAATTTTGATCTGCACCAAGGGCGGTTATCTGCCGTTTGATGGGGAACCGCCGCGAAATGTGCAGCAGTATTTCGAAGACACTTTTGTAAAGACCGGCATCGCAAAACCCGAAGACCTGGTCGGCGGCAGCCATTGCATGACGCCGAAATATTTACAGAGCCAGATCGACCAGTCTCGGGCGAATATGGGAATAGAAACGCTCGACGTTTTTTATATTCACAATCCCGAATCGCAGCTATCCGAGATCGATAAATACACTTTTGAAGCGAAGCTGGCAAAAGCATTTGAAATGCTCGAAGAAAATCGCGCGGCCGGCAAGATCCGATTTTACGGGGTTGCCAGCTGGAACGGTTTTCGCGTCCAGCCTGCCGAGCGCGGTTATCACTCGTTGGAGCGAATGGTAAGCATCGCCAAACAAGTGGGCGGCGAAGGGCACGGTTTCAAATTCATCCAGCTTCCGTATAATCTGGCGATGCCTGAAGCTTATCTCCTGCCGAATCAGGCCAGCGGCGGCCAGGCGGTCTCTGCCATCCGCGCGGCAGGCGCGATGGATGTGACGGTGATGGTCAGCGCTTCGATACTGCAAGGGAAACTGGCGGGCGGGCTGCCGCCGAATATCGTCGAGGCAATGGGTGAACCGGCCTCGGAAGCTCTGGCAAGTATTCAGTTCGTACGTTCGACGCCCGGCGTGGCTGCGGCGCTGGTCGGCATGAGCAAAGTGGAACATGTTGAAGAAAATCTTTCTCTGGCCAATATCGCGCCGGTAAGTTTGGAAGCTTTTCAAGCTCTCTTTGTAAAACCAGATAACTAAGGTAGTTAGATACTTGCTCCGGGGCGCCCAAGTTGGTTACAGTAATCTAAAAAAATGCTTAACGGTAAAAAGATCATCGTGGTGATGCCCGCCTACAATGCGGCCAAAACTCTGGCTCAGACGGTTTCCGAGATCCCGCGCGACATTGTAGACGAGGTTTTGCTGGTAGACGACGCGAGTAATGATGAAACCGTCTCGCTGGCGCGGTCGCTCGATATCGTAACCTTTCTGCATGAAAGAAATTTTGGCTACGGCAGAAACCAGAAAACCTGTTACCGCGAAGCGCTGCGGTCCGATGCGGATATTGTCGTGATGGTGCACCCCGATTATCAATACTCGCCTAACCTGATAGTGCCGATGGCCGGGATGATAGCTTTTGGCGAATACGATGCGGTGATGGGGTCGCGGATTTTGGGCAAAGGTAGTTTGGAAGGCGGTATGCCGTATTACAAATATGTCGCCAACCGCTTTCTTACACTCTTTCAAAACATTCTCATGGGCTTTAAGCTTTCCGAATATCACACGGGCTTTCGTGCTTTTAGCCGCGAGGTATTGGAAGCGCTGCCGCTGGAAGAAAATTCGGACGATTTTGTCTTTGATAATCAAATGATCTCGCAAGCGATCTTTTTTGGTTTTCGTGTTGGCGAGATCAGCTGCCCGACGCGATATTTCCCCGAAGCGTCGTCAATAAATTTTTCCCGCAGCACGCGCTACGGATTTGGGGTGCTTGCTACCTCGTTGAAATTTCGTTTTCATAAGATGGGCTTGATAAAGGCGCGTATCTTTCGCCAGCGCGGCCAAAAACTTTTTCCGGGTTATTACAAAGAGATCGCAAAAGATTAACTATGGCCAAGAAGAAAAGGAGCAAACAAGCTGCTGCCCGCACCGCTGAAGGCTCAGGAAAAATAAAACCGGAAGATGGCGGATCGGATAGCGGTTTCCGACTGCGCGATATTTTCTCGGACCGGGTGAATGTGTACATAATGCTGGCGCTTGCGGCCGGCTGTTTTTTGATCTACGGGCAAACCTACGGATTTAATTTTATCAGCATCGATGACAGCGGTTATGTTTATGAAAACGCGGTAGTTACGGGAGGCCTTTCGTGGGACGCGATCAAGTGGGCGTTTACCACTTACAGCCAGGCGAATTGGCATCCGCTCACCTGGCTTTCGTATCTCACCGATACTACTTTCTTTGGACCGAGGCCGGGCGCGTATCACCTGGTAAATGTGCTTTTCCACACTGCTAATTCGATTCTTCTTTTCATTATTCTGAAAGCACTGACCGGTTCAACAAAGCGCAGCGCTATCGTGGCGGCACTTTTCGCATTTCACCCGACGCACGTCGAATCCGTTGCCTGGATAGCGGAAAGAAAAGATGTTCTCAGCACGCTTTTCTGGTTTTTGACGACATATTTTTATATCAGATATGTCCGGGCCGGAAACGATCAAACTGAGGGCGGGGACGGCGCTCTAAAACAGCGGCGCATATTTTATATCCAGATGGTCGCCGCGATGGTATTGGGACTTTTGGCAAAACCGATGCTGGTGACGCTGCCTTTTACTTTGCTTTTGCTGGATTACTGGCCGCTGGGAAGAATAGAGAAATTTAGCATCACAAACATCTGGCCGCTGATAAAAGAAAAGATCCCGCTTTTCCTGCTCAGCGCGGCTTCGTCGGTGATAACAGTGATCGCGCAAAAGGCAGGTGGCGCGGTGGTGCCGCTTGAGCAATTGCCGTTTTACGCGCGTCTGGTTAATTCCGTTATCGCCTACGCGAAATATGTCGGGATGATGTTTTACCCGGCGAATCTGGGCGTGATCTATCCCTTTGAAAGAGAACTCTCGGTGCCGATGCTGGCCGTTTCAATTCTCGTGATCGCGCTGGTTTCTATCTATAGCATTTTGGAGATAAAGAGAAAGAAATATCTTTTTGTCGGATGGTTTTGGTTTATAGGCACACTGATCCCGGTGATCGGGCTGGTCCAGGTCGGTTTGCAGTCGCTCGCCGATCGCTATACTTATATTCCGTTCATCGGCCTCGGTATCGCGGTCGTTTGGCTGGCGGCGGAATTGCTAAAAAGCCTGGATAAAAGAATTTTGACGGCCGCGGCTTGCGCCGTCGTCATTCTTTTCGGGTGGCTGGCGTTTAAGCAGGCCGCGCGCTGGAAAGACAGCGAAAGCCTTTATCTGCATACTATTGCGGTCACAAAAAACAACGGCTTTATCGAACAAAACTTATGCCTTCACTACAGCAACCAGAACCGGTTGGACGAAGCAGAGGTGCAATGCAAAAACGCGGCGCAGCATAACCCCACCTATTACAGCAGCTATAAATTATTGGGCGTCATCAATTTCAAGCGCGGTAATTTTACCGAAGCGGCGGTGCAGTTCATGCAGGCCATTCAGCTGAAACCTGACGATTCCGGAACCTTTTCCGACCTGGCAAAGGCCCTTTTGCTGCAGGGAAAACTGGACGAAGCGGCGCAAATGACCGAGGCGATGGCTTCGGCTTCGTCAGATCCGCCGCCGATCATGAAGGAAATTTTGTATCAGAATTACGATTCGCTGGGCCTGAGCTATTCGGCAAAAAAAGATTTTGAAAAAGCCGCGCTCTATTTTGAAAAAGCTCTGGCGATAAAAGAAGACAATACCGATGTCCGGTCCAATCTTGGATTTATGCTTTACCGCGCCGGAAAAAAAGACGAGGGCATCGCGCAGATCGAAGAGTCGATAAAACGCGACCCCGCTAAGCCGGAGTTGTATAATATGCTCGGGACAGTGCTGGCCGATCAGGGGAAAAAAGATGAGGCCATCAAGCAGTTTGAAAAAGCGCTGGAGCTAAAGCCGGATTTTACGCCGGCGAAAAATAACCTGGTCAAAGTGCAAGGCAGGAAGTAGACAGGCTTGGTGCGTTTCGTGTATTTCGTGGATAAACTTTGGAAATCGATCGGTAGTAAGAACTTAACCACGAAACACACTAATCACACGAAATTTGTTTCCGGATACGCAGTGCTATTAATTTAATGGGCGACCGGAAAAGAGAAACCGGATGAACAAGCAACCTAAAAATTACCGGGAATTTTGGGACTTCTATGTGCAGGAGCATAGCCAGCCCTTAACGCGCGCGCTTCATTTTATCGGCACTTCGCTGGGGATAATTTTGCTGGTGTGGTTTATCCTGCGCGGTACGTGGTATTACTTTCCGCTGTGCTTTGTCACCGGCTACGGCTTCGCCTGGATCTCGCACTTTTTTGTCGAACACAATAAGCCTGCCACCTTCAAATATCCGCTCTGGTCTTTTATCAGCGATTACAAAATGATGTGGTACATGCTTACGGGAAGAATGAGCAGAGAATTAGCACGAATTCATTCAGAAGAATAGACAGGTAAATTAACGAAAGCTTTTCTCATTCTGAAGATAAACCAGGCACTTATTGTTAGCCACGAATGTCACAAATAACACGAATTAAAGATCCCTATTCGTGTTATTTGTGACATTCGTGGCAGCTATCAGTAAAAAGCCCTAAAATTTATCCGAATTTTTCCGAGATCAATTCCAGCGAACGGTCATACCTGTAACCGATATTAAAATGCCCGTCGCTAAATTCTTCGTGAACAAAAGGAATGTTCAGCTTCTTACATTTTTCCACAAAAATTCTCGCGCCCAGGTCCAGGGCAAATTCATCGTTAGTTCCCGCGTCGAGATAAAGCAGCTTCAAACTCTTTAACGCATCGGCATATTTTTCGGCCATTCTTACCGGGTCGTGTTCCAGCCATCGCGAGAAAACTGCAAAGTCTATCTCGCCGGTTTCCAGATCGAAGGGAAGATCGAAACCCGGCCCGGCTTCCGGGTTGGGTGAGTAGCAGGCGCTCATTCCCATTAAGTTAAAAGCCGGGAAATCATTTTTACCCTTCTTTTCTTCCGCCCAAAATTTTTCCACGAAACTTTTAGGATCGCCTTTGATCGGCGCGAAAAGCTTTTGGGATATCCGGCAGATAGCAGTGCTCGAAATAAGCATCACCGGCGTGCGAAGCGCACAGTCCGAAAACGTCCGGATGGCGCATCGCATTTACCAGGGCCCCATAGCCGCCCGAAGATTTTCCCATCACCGCGCGCGAGTCCCGGTCGGCAATTGTGCGAAAATTTTCGTCCACGAACGGCACTATTTCGTCGATCAAATAATCTTCGTAATTACCTGTAGCGGTTGAGTTTATGTATTGCGAACCGCCGTAATAAGTAAAACAATCGGGCATTACCACGATCATCGGCCGAATTTTTCCGGCATCGATCAGCCTGTCCATTCTTTCCGCCAGATTAGGCGAAAAGGCGCTGTCGTTAAGAAGCATTTTTCCCCGCCCGGTAAATCCGGTCAGGCAATAGACGACGGGAAAACTTTTTTCACCATTGCGGCTTTCTTCGTAGGACGGCGGCAGGTACACGTATAGCTCCCGTTCGTGTTTGTCGCCCAGCGGGTTTTCGCGCAAAACTTCGCTTTTATGGTTTAAGATTTTTACGGTTCCCTTTAAGAGGTGTAACATATTAGTTCGGATTATAGCCTATTATGCCCAGCCTATTTAATATGAATCCGTCGGGGCTTTCGACCATTATCGAATTCCTGACGGCGATGATCACACCGGCGCTGCTTATCTCCGCTTCGGGCAGCCTGGTGCTTTCTACCTCGACGCGTTTGGGCCGGGTGATCGACCGCGCGCGTGATCTGATCGCCCGTTTGGACGATCTTATTCTGATGGAAAATAAAGATTCGATGCCGTACCACACGCGCCGGCTCGAAGCTAATTTTGACCTGCTCGATAAGGTCACCAGCCGTGCCAGAATACTTCAGCGGGCGATGGTAGCGTTCTATCGCGGCCTGGCTCTGTATGTTTTGACCAGTGTGTCGATCGGCATTTCCATTCTTATTCCGGCGGCTATCTGGATACCGGTGCCGGTGGGAATAATAGGAATTTTGTTCACCTTTTACGGAAGCCTTCTAATGATGTGGGAAGCGGGACTGGCGACGACCACCGTCAATACCGAAATGGATTACACCTGGGAGATCGCCAAAAAACTGGCGCCCAAGGAACTCGCCGGAAAATATAAGATGGGCAAGAACCACGAATTGGAGCGCACCGACGGGCAATGATCGAACCGGGCTACTTAAAACTTTTACGTACCGGTGAGTTGGAGCGGCGGGTCGAAGCGCTCGAACGGATGCTCGCATCGTGCACCGTCTGTCCGAAAGATTGCGGCAATGACCGTTTGAATGATGAAATAGCCGCCTGCTACTCAGGACGGCTGCCGATCGTTTCCAGCTACACCCCGCATTTTGGCGAAGAGCCGGCACTCTCAGGCACGCACGGCGCGGGAAATATTTTTTTCGGCAATTGTAATCTGCGCTGCGTCTATTGCCAGAATTACCAGATCTCGCAAACCTGGAAAGAGCAAAAGCGAAACGAGGTCACGCACGAACGGCTGGCCGAAATGATGCTGGAGCTGCAGGCAAAAGGCTGCCACAATATCGGTTTTGTTTCGCCCACGCATTTTGCCCCGCAAATGGCCCGCGCGGTGCTGATAGCGGCGCAAAACGGTTTGAAATTGCCTATCGTTTATAATACGAATGCCTATGATTCGGTTGAGGTCCTGCGACAGCTTGAAGGCATCGTCGATGTTTATTTGCCCGATCTGAAATACGCCGAAGACGAGAATGGCTTTGAATATTCAAAGGTACGCGGATACGTGAAATTTGCGCGCCTGGCGATCGCGGAAATGCATCGCCAAATGGGCGCTGAGCTTACCTTTGACGATAACGGATTGTTAAAACGCGGCCTGGTCATTCGCCTGCTTGTTTTGCCAAACGATATGGCCGGGATCGCGGAAAATCTGCGCTGGATACGCGAAGAGCTTTCACCGCAGACGGCCGTGTCGCTAATGGCGCAATATTATGCGACCAACAAAGCCGGCACCGATGAGCGCTACATTTTGCTGTCGCGCAGTATTTCAGAGCGCGAATGGTATGAGGCCGTCGAGCAGTTAGAAGATGCCGGCACCCACGAAGGCTGGCTGCAGGAATACAACGGCGCTTCACATTATTACCGTCCGGATTTTACCGACAGTGAAAAGCCGTTCAAGGATATAAGGGATTTCCAGCAGGTTTAAGCCACGTTTAAGCTGGGCAGTTTAAGAGATGAGCGATCCACACGAACAATTTATGCGCCGGGCGATAGAGCTTGCGCAGCGTGGGGTTGATACCAACGCGGGCGGGCCGTTTGGCTGCGTGGTGGTAAAAGACGGACACGTCATCGGCGAAGGCTGTAATGAAGTGACATCGAGCAACGACCCAACCGCTCACGCAGAAGTCGTCGCCATTAGAAATGCCTGTGCGGCGATCGGCTCTTTCCAGCTGGACGGATGTCATATTTATACTTCGTGCGAGCCCTGCCCGATGTGTTTGGGGGCGATCTACTGGGCGCGCCCGGCGAGAATTTTTTACGCCGGTACCCGCGAAGATGCCGCCGAGGCGGGCTTTGACGATCAATTTATCTACGAGGAAATCGAAAAACAGCTGGAAGACCGGACTATGAAGCTCGAAAATCTATCACGTGAAGAGGCACAGAAAGTTTTCAAAAATTGGGCCGACAAGCCGGATAAAATAGAATATTAGTGACAAGTAGCTAATAACTGATGATCAAAAACTAATTACTACAAACCAATTACCAATTACCAGTTACCAATTACCAATTACCTTTTCGAATTTATGATCAAGTTCATTCTAAATGAACAAACGACCGAAACCGATCTGCCGCCGGGGATGACGGTTCTCGATTTTGTTCGCTACCAAAAAGACTTAAAAGGAACAAAGATCGGCTGCCGCGAAGGCGATTGCGGCGCCTGCACCATACTGGTCGGCGAGCTCGAGCATGACAAAGTAAATTACCGCTCGATGACCTCCTGCCTGATGCCGTTGGCAAACGCTTACGGAAAACATATCGTTACCGTCGAAGGCATCAATAGATCTGACGGCGGCCTGACAGGCGTGCAGCAGGCAATGGTCGACGAAAGCGGAACTCAATGCGGATTTTGCACGGTCGGTTTCGTGATGTCGTTGACCGGATTTTGTATCGACGATACGCCCAAGACCTGCGAAGCGGCAGTTTCATCAGTTGATGGAAATATTTGCCGCTGCACGGGTTACAAATCTATCGAACGCGCCGCCGCAGTGCTCAGCGGGCAGTGGACGGGGGACAGTGAGCAGTTAGCAGGGAGCGGTGAGCAGAAAAATCCATCAGGTAATTTGGCTCGCGCCATTGTAAGCCAGATCGTCCCTCAATATTTTTCAGATATTAAGAATCGCCTGCTGGAATTGAAAAAGAATCATTCACTGCTCACCGTTCACCGCTCACCATTGGCGGTGGCGGGCGGCACCGATCTCTACGTGCAGCGGCCGGAGGAGATGACGGAAACTTCCGGTAACTATGTCTTCGACAATTCCGATCTGCGGCGGATCACCCAAACCGAAACGCATATCGAAGTTGGCGCTTCTGCCGTGGTTACCGACCTGATGGTTTCGCCAATTTTCGTGCGCCTGTTTCCGGACCTCTATAAACACCTGAAACTTGTTTCTTCAACGCCGATCCGAAATATGGCGACGCTGGCGGGTAATTTCGTCAACGCTTCGCCCATCGGCGATATGACCGCGTGGTTTTTGGCGCTCGATGCGGAGATCGAACTGGAAGCAATGGTGAGCGAAAGCGGAAACCCGCGCGTAAGCAAGGGTGTAAAGCGCACGATTCCGCTGCGCGATTTTTATCTCGGCTACAAGCAGCTTGCCAAAGCGGAAGATGAATTCATTACCAACATTCGCTTCAAAAAAGACTTTACGCATTTTAATTTTGAAAAGGTCTGCAAGCGCACGTATCTCGATATTGCCTCGGTCAACACCGCGATCTCGCTGCGGGTCGGAAGCCCAGGCGTCAGCGCGGACTCTGCTGTTAATATGGAAGCCCTCCCTAACGGTCAGGCTTCCGACCGGGTCATTCTTGACGCGCATGTTTCGGCCGGAGGCGTTGCGCCGACCCCGCTTTATTTAACAAAGACCTCAGAATTTTTGCGCGGTAAGGAAATAAGCGAAACAACCGTCGCCGAGGCCGCGGAAATTATTCAAACCGAGATCAGCCCTATTTCAGACGTACGCGGTTCCGAGGCGTATAAAAGATTATTGCTGCGACAGCTTTTTACGGCGCATTTTGTAGAGTTGTTTGGCACACAGCCTTGATTAAAAATACGTCCTTAGCCCGGGTGCTCCGTGACCGGCGAGTCATTTTCATCCTGTTTCAATTCTTCTTCGCTTGGTTTGGTTTTTCTCTGTTTTTCGGGGAGTAAACTGATAACCCACCTACTCAAAACCTCAAAATTATATCCAGCGATGCGAAACAGCGTGGACGTCAAAGCTGAGTCCATTATGGTAATCCATTTATCCAAAGCTTTAAGATTATATTCAGCGATGCGAAACAGCGTTAACATCCAAAAAGGTTGATTTTGAGGTTTTTCCGGAAAGTAATATTCGCATATATCAACTAATTTTTCGTCAAAAATGCCACTTGGCTTTTTTGCCACTTCGCTTTCATATGTCAGTTTGAGAGTATCGAATCCATATCTGCGGATGTAATAAAAATGATCCCAGATCCTATCAATATGGAACTGTCTTTCCAAACATCGAAGCGACATATACAATACCAGAACAAAGCAGGGAATTATCTGGAAATATAATTGGTTCTCCACAAATTGCCACTCATAAAAGTGATGTACGATGACGGAATAATAATCATATCCGACCCCTAAACCAATTATGATCACCGGCAAAAGATAGGTCCATTTCGGGAGCATGGCCAGTAGTTTATTTCTGATTTCCCCTTCCATAGGAGGACTGACTAAAACCTGCTGCATTGCCAGCGAGTGATAGAACGAACAAAGCTTTCCTTGCTGAAATGCTTCCTTAAAAGATAGATTCAGGTTCTTTATTTCTCTCGATAAACTGAATCTCAACAAACACAAAATAATAAAAAGCGAAATGCCTCCGATCAATCCCAGGTCATTGACATCGATCGAGACTCCAAAAATAGGGCTTTTGAGGAATAAAATATTTTCATCATAAGCGATACGCCCGGGAATTTCTTTAGCAGCGCGTTTTTCAAAACTTGAAATATGAATCTTGCTCTCAAGAATATCCCTTTTATACGCTTCTTCCAAAAGAAGACGATTCATTCTGACCAGATCGGATTCTTTTAGACCCAGGACCGAACCTGATGATTTGTCTGTAGCTATTTCGATTAACCTATATGTTTCTTCTTTTCTATTGGCCAGGCCCGGGAAACGATCTTTGCTATACAAAAATCTATCGTAAAGAAGTCTGTCCAAATCACCTTTGATCATAGCGGTATCGGCGTCAGAGAATCCTTCTTCTTTCTTTTCCGGTTTGCATTCCTTGCTCAAAGAAATTTTTGTTTGAGCGTTAAGAGCGTTAAAAATGTAATGAGATATATTCTGCAAATTTAATAATTTGTCGGTTCCGTTTGGAGCATCGGGAAAATTTGCACTTTCAAATTTGCAGGCAAAGGATTTGAAATCACTAAAATCATTTACTCCAAAAAAATCATCAAGAAGCGGTTTTTGGCCACTTGCCATATTATTTTCAGGCGTATTTTCAAAGTCGTTTAAAGCCTGAATTCTATGATTAGCCCAAGAGGTTTTCAACGAATTATAAAATCCGATGGCTATAATGACCGTAGCTACGACTAGAACCAGAGTTAACCATCGGGAACGATTGGCCGAAGCAGTGTTTACTTTAACCAGTTCTTTTACATCAAATTCGTCACAAAGTTTGCAAGTAGGAGATTCTTCAAACATAGATTAAGTTTTGCTTTCTTATAGGAGTAAGGTATTTTGGTACGTCAATATATAATTACTTTTGTAATTTTCTGTCAAGCTATAGCGCAATGTAACATTTCATAAGAAAGCAATAGTTTTGTGTTAAAATGTCACTCCTTTGTCTTATGAAAAACCTCGACTCAAAATCACACGTCCGCGGCGAATCCGTTTATCTCGACGATATTCCTCTGCTCAGAGGGACGCTTTTTGCGTGCGTGTTTGATTCACCCATTGCGCACGGTAAATTAAAAAGCGTCGATATATCGCGGGCCGAAAAATGCGCGGGCGTTCATAAAATAATCGTTGCCAAAGACATTGTCGGCGAGAATGAAATAGGCGGTGTCATCCCGGATGAACCTCTGCTGGCCGATGCGGAAGTCCATTTTCAGGGAATGCCGATCGCCATCGTGCTGGCCGATTCGGAAGAGCAGGCACGGCATGCGGTCAAACAAATTACCGCTGAGATCGAACCGCTGCCGGTAGTGACCGATCCGCGAGTCGCGTATGCGAATAATGACCTGATCGTTCCGCCAAAACGTTTCGAGCTAGGCGATGCCGAAACTGCTTTCCAGAATTGCGAACACGTTTTCGAAGGCCGCACCGAGCAGAACGGACAGGAGCATCTCTATATCGAAACGCAGGGCGCTTATGCGGTGCCGGCAGAGCAGGGCGGCTTGAAAGTTTATTCGTCCACTCAAGGGCCGACGGCCGTTCAGCGTGCTGTTTCCCGCGTTACCGATTTGCCGATGCACCAGATCGAGGTGGATGTCACAGCGGCTTGGCGGCGGTTTTGGCGGCAAGGAAGACCAGGCAAATGCCTGGGCCGGCGATCTGCGCGGTCGGTGCGCAGTTAACGCGGCGCCCGGTGAAATACGCGCTGCATCGGATGGAAGACATGCGCATGACCGGCAAACGTCATCCTTATTCTTCGGACTACAAGATCGGTCTGGACAAAGACCTGAAGATCGTCGCCTACGAAGCCGCGTTCTATCAGAACGCGGGCGCATCGGCCGATCTTTCGCCGCCCGTGCTTGAACGCACACTGTTTCACTGCACAAACTCCTATTACATTCCAAACGTGACAGCGACCGCCTATAGCTGCCGGACACAACCTGCCGCCCAACACCGCTTTTCGCGGCTTTGGCGGGCCGCAGGGAATGTTCGTTATCGAATCCGCGATCGCGCACGCCGCCGAAAAACTGGGCGTTTCAGCAGGCCGAGATCCAGCGAAAAAATCTTTTGCGATAACGGCGACGAATTTCCTTACGGCCAAATGGCCGAAAGCGAAGCGGATAACGACCTGGACACAAGCCGATGGGAAATTTGATTTTGCCAAGCTGCGAACACGAAGCCGACGAATTTCAACGCCTCATCGAAGTATCTAAAAAAAGGCGTGGCGATGATGCCGGTCTGCTTTGGCATCTCATTTACCAAAACGCCGATGAACCAGGCGCGTTCGCTGGTGCACGTTTATACCGATGGCTCGGTGGCGGTTTCGACCGGCGCGGTCGAAATGGGACAGGGCGTGAACACGAAAATGGCGCAGGTCGCGGCCAAAGTATTTTCGGCTGCCCATCGAAAGAGTCAAGGTGCACACGACCAACACGCTGCGCATCGCCAACACTTCGCCGACCGCTGCCTCCGCCGCCGCCGACCTGAACGGCAAAGCGACGCAGATGGCGTGCGAAGCAATTTCGCGACCGTTTGAATCGAGGTCGCGCTGCCTTTAGTCGAAGCGCGAAGCAGTCGAAGACATCACGCTGGAAAGACGGTTTTGTGTACCACAACGGCGAAAAACCAGCCTCGATTGGAAGACGCTGGTGATGAACGCCTATCTCCAGACGCGTCAACTTCAGCGAGCACGCGCACTACGCCACGCCGGGCATCAATTTCGACTGGGAGACGGCCAAAGGCCACCCGTTCGCCTATCACGTGTACGGCACCGCGATCGTCGGTGTGACGGTCGATTGCCTGCGCGGCCGCTATGAGGTCGATTATGTGAAATGCTGCCACGATTTCGGCACGTCGATGAACACGGCAGTCGATTACGGCCAGATCGAAGGCGGCATCGTGCAGGGCATCGGCTGGATGACGATGGAAGAAGTCGTCTATGACGCCGAAGGGCAGCTTGCGCTCGAACGCGCTTTCGACCTACAAAGTCCCGGACATCTATTCCGTGCCGAAAGAGATCGAATTCATCCCGCTCGAAACGACACGCGAAAATCTGGCCATCTTCAACTCCAAAGCCGTCGGCGAACCGCCGCTGATGTACGGCATCGGCGCGTATTTTGCCATTCGCAATGCGATCCGCGCATTCAAAGATCACGCACCCGCTCACGCAGGCGCTACTGACCCGAACCCCGAATTTGACGCGCCTTTCACGCCGGAAAAGGTTTTGCTGAACCTGTATTCCTGACCGGGTGTTTCGGTGTTCCACCCTGAAACGAGGTGTAACAACGGAACACCTGGAACGAAAATGGAACAGAAATCTTAAAAATCATATGCGATCTCCCAAAAATAAATAAAAGCGGCTTGAAAAGAGCGTTGAGACCGGTGAGCCCGTAAAGCAGAAATACCGCGAGGTTATTATTGCCGATAGATATTATTTTGGTAAGAAAGGCTTTGGGAGTTTTGGCTTATTTATGCGTTCCACCGTCTCTGTGGTAAAAATTAGCTGGTGAATAAAGAACTGGATACCTGGCAATTTGCCGCTGAAAGATTACGGCGAGACGAGAGCGTAATGCTGCTGGTGGTGGCGGAAAGTTCCGGCAGCAGCCCGGGGCGGCGCGGCTTTAAAATGGCTGTCTCCGGTGATGATATGTCGGGCAGCATCGGCGGCGGAGTGATGGAGGTCAACCTGGTCGAACAGGCGCGTGAACTTTTATCAGCAGCGCCTGCATCACCGGATGCGCCCAGGCCTTTGATCAAACAGCAGGACCATCAAAAAAATTCCGCGAATCCGAGCGGCATGATCTGTTCGGGCACGCAAACGGTTATTTTTTATTTACTCGGCGGCTCGCACGCCAGGATCGTCGGAGAAATAATTAGTGCCCTGGAAAAAAACGAGCCAAAGATCCTCCGGATCACGAGGGACGAATTCAGTGTAAAGGAAAGTCTCGAAAGTGGGATTCAGGATATAGCGATCGACCGGGACTCAGCAATGTTTAGCTACGAAGAAGAGCTCGGTTACAAAAATAAACTTTTTATTGTAGGCGGAGGGCATTGCGCGCTGGCGCTGTCGGAGCTGATGTCGCGAATGGATTTCTATATCGAGCTGTTTGATGACCGCCCCGATCTTAATACCCTGGATAAAAATAAATACGCTCACAAAAAAACCATCATCCGGTCTTATGAAAACATTGCGGAGTTTATTCCCGAAGGAAATGAGACGAATTTTGTGGCCGTCATGACGCTCGGATATAAGACGGATGAATTGGTTATCAGAAAATTAATTGATAAGAAGTTGAAATATTTCGGTGTGCTGGGCAGTAAGGCAAAGATGGGAGCTTTGCTGAAAGAACTGGAGAAAGAAGGATTTCCGAGAGAAAAACTGGATCTGCTTCACACCCCGATCGGCCTTTCGATAAACAGCCAAACACCTGAAGAGATTGCGGTTAGCATTGCTGCTGAGATCATCGCCGTGAAAAATTCGGCAAAGTGAAATAAGATTTTAATGCTGGAACTGCGAAACGGCACGAAAGAACACGAACAAAGCAAAGAGAGAACCACCCCGTCACGGCTTTGCCGTGCCACCCCTCCTTTGTAAGGAGGGGAGTTTGGAATTAGAATAAGTTATGCCGGAAAACGAGTTAAAGTTAGGAAACCAGGAAGGCGATGCCGCCCCGGATTTTTCTTTAAAGGACGGCGACGGCCTTGATTGGAAGCTTTCGTCCCATCGCGGCAAAACGGTAGTGCTGCTTTTTTATCCGGGTGATAACACGCCGGTTTGCACGAAGCAGCTTTGTTCGGTGCGCGACAACTGGGACCAGTATGTCGAAAGCGGCGCGGAAGTAGTGGGCATCTCGACCGATTCCGCCGAGTCGCACGGCAGCTTTAGTTCAAAATATAATTTGCCTTTGAGATTGCTGGCAGACAGCGGAACCGAGGTTGCCGGACTCTACGACGTAAAATCGTGGTTTCCGAATCGTTCGGCGCGCGCGGTTTTTGTGATCGATAAAAACGGTATCATCCGCCACCGCAGCGTGCAATCGTTAAGCATTTTCCGTCCCAAGGATGAAGATATTTTAGCGGCCATCAAGGCAGCGAATTAAAAAGTTTAGAGTTCAAGCTTTAGCTTGTCTTTTTATTGAATTTCCGGACAAACTAAAGTTTGAACTCTGAACCGTTTTTTAGAGGAGAATTACAATGGGTTTATTTTCGAGTGACAAATTTACGTGCGCGCGCTGCGGGCAAAAGAACGAACCGATCGGTTATGCGCCGATCCCGACCGAGCTGGGGCAAAGGATAGGCGCAGAATGCTGCCAGGATTGCTGGAAAGAATGGCTGCAAAAACAAAATCAGCTTATCAATCACTTTGGTATTGACGTTTCAGATCCTGATTCGCATACATTTCTTTTTGATAATATGAAGATCTTTTTTTACGGCGAGGGCGTGGAACTCGCGCAGATCGACACGACGCAAGAGGGAAGCGTAAAGTGGTGACCCGGAAAACTTAGGCGGATTCTGCTTGTCAGTTCCTTTATCTCTCACTATACTTGTTATTGGTGTTTAGCTTGTTTGAATATGAGTCTGCAACCTAAGGTTCATCAGGGAGAGATTACGGCGGAAGGTTTTCGTTTTGCGATCGTGGCCAGCCGTTGGACGGAATCACTGGTGGCCAAGTTGATAGATGGCGCGGTTGAGGCGCTGGAAGAGCACGGTGCGGCAGAAGGATCGATCGAGATCTTCCGGGTGCCGGGCGCGTTTGAACTCCCGCTGGCGGCAAAAAAGGTGGCTGAGTCTAAAAATTGGGACGCGGTCATTTGTCTGGGAGTGGTCATTCGCGGCGGGACGCCGCATTTTGATTATGTCGCCGGCGCCGCTGCAACCGGCAGCACACAGGTGAGTTTAGAAACAGGCATACCCGTTTTATTCGGCGTTATTACTGCCGACAATATTCAGCAGGCAGTAGATCGATCCGGCAAAAGGAACGACAACAAGGGGTTTGAAGCGGCCATGGCTGCGATAGAAGTAGTAAATTTATATAAGGAAATAACCTAGAGGACAGGCTTTTACGGCCCTGTCTTTTATTTTTGGTTTTGAAAACAAGGATTTATGGGAACCAGGCGTAAAGCGCGCGAATGCGCTTTGCAGATGCTATTTGCGGCTGATGTGACGGGTGTTTTGCCGGATACGCTTTCCGGTGAGTTCTGGTCGGAATTAGACGATGGCGATGCCGATCAGGCAACGCGCGACTTTGCCGACAACCTGGCCAAAGGCACTATTGAAAAAGTGAACGAGATCGACGAGTTGATCCGCTCTCGTGCCGAGCATTGGCGTATTCCGCGAATGGCCGTGGTTGACCGCAATATTTTACGGATGGCGGTGTATGAATTTGTCTATGAACCGACGCCGCGCACCGTGGTCATCAACGAAGCGCTGGAAATAGCGCGCCGGTTTTCTACTTACGAAGCAACGCAATTCATTAACGGCATTCTCGACGCCGTAAAACACGACCTCGATTCAGACTCCACCGACGCTGAAAAGTCGGACGACAAAAAGAAAAAAGGCACTTCAGCTTAAGCGAGCAAAATATCCGGCAAAATATCTGATGGAAAAAGTTCCGGCAGAATTTCCTGAAGATGCAATTAATGATCTTTCCCGTAAGAGTTAACCACGAACACACCAAACGCACGAAAATGACACGATCATAGCGCCCGAAAAGGTTTTATGGGCAGTTCAATTAAATGTATATTCGAGTAAATATCTGCCGCATATACCCAAAGCGCACTGCGCTCTTTTGTCTCCTTTTCTTTATTTTGGCGGGCGGCAATTTTGCGCAGGAAAAAATTCGCGGGTACAAAGTTTATAACGCCAAAGTTTCGGTCATTTCCGCGCAGGATAATGTATCGCCGAATATAAAAAACGATTTTGATTCGCTGGTAAAGATCGGCAAACCGCAAAATTTTACGCTCACCACCGCCGGAGCAAGTTTTGAATTACCTCTCACAGTGAATATCTTTAGGTCCGGGGGCAGGATCGAACGGGTTTCTTTTGAAAATGTACAAGTCAACGGTTTAAAGATGCAGGTCGAAGACTTCGCGGAAGTGTTCGATCTCGAAAAAGGCATAGACAAGCCGTTTCCACGCCCGCTGAAAGTAAAGATATATTTATCCGATACCGCCAGGTCGTTGTTTAGTTTGAAGCCGTCGATAAGAAATTTTGAAGTCGCGGGCAGAGTGGTGGTCTTTGGCACCTTCAAAAAGCTCGGTTTCAAATTTAAACGGGCTATCCCGCTCGATCTTAAATTTAAAGTAAAATTCGACATGCCATTTAGCGGTGCGAATTAGCCAACTAACCGTAAATATCCGATAATATCCGAAATGAAGATCGCTACCTGGAATGTCAATTCGATCAATATTCGTCTGGAAGCCGTGCTTCGATGGATAGCTGAACAAAAGCCGGATGTGCTTTGCCTGCAAGAGATAAAATGCACCGACGACAAATTTCCTTTTCTCGATTTTGCTGAGATCGGCTACAAAGCCGTCATCCTCGGGCAAAAAAGTTATAACGGTGTGGCGATACTTTCGCCGATGGACATGGGAAACGTGAAATACAATTTTCCCGGCGACGACCGGGAAGCGCCCTCGCGGCTGATCGCGGCCGATATCGAAAAAGTTCACGTGGTAAATGTCTATGTGCCTAACGGCACGGAGCTGGGAACCGACAAGTTCGTGTTCAAACTTGATTGGCTGCAGCGCCTGCGGCATTACTTTGACGAAGGCTGCCCGCCCGATTCCGATGTGCTGCTTTGCGGCGATTTTAATATCGCGCCCGACGAACGCGATGTTTATGACGTAGCGACCTGGACCGGAAAACTTCACTTTACATTCACTGAGCGGGCGGCGCTCGATTATGCGCGGCGCTGGGGGTTCGTCGATGCCTTCCGGCAATTTAACGCCGAGCCGAAGCAATACACCTGGTGGAATTATCGCGAAGGCGCGTTTCAGCGCGACAACGGTTTGCGGATCGATTTCATCTGGGTATCGCCTTCGCTGGCAAAAAAATGCACCCGCTGCTGGATCGACCGCGATCCGCGTAACTGGGAACGCCCGTCTGATCACGTGCCCGTCGTGGCCGAATTCGCACTCTAAAGACCGGAAATGAGTTTACCCAAAGTATTATGGCTGGCGCGCCACGGCGAAAGCGTGGCGAATGTCGCGCGGCACAAAGCCGAAGCCGAAGGGCTCTTGATGATGGAATATCCCCATCGCGAGCCGGACGTACCGCTATCGGAACTGGGTAAGCAGCAATCTGCCGCAATGGGGAAATGGTTTGCCGCGCTTCCGGATGAGGACAAGCCGAACCTTATTTACACATCGACATTTGTCCGGACCACCGAATCGGCGGACGTGCTGGTCAAAAGCGCGGGATCAGATACCCGAATTATTTCCGATGAACGTTTGCGCGAACGCGAGCTGGGCATTTTTGACCGGATGACAAAGCTGGGTGCGATACAAAAATATCCCGACGAATGCGCGCGCCGTGAACATCTGGGCAAATATTATTATCGCGCGCCGGGTGGCGAGAATTGGTGCGATGTTATTTTGCGGGTGCGAAGTTTTTGGGATGAAGTTGTGGAAGAAAGTTCGGCAGCGAATATTTTGATCCTAACTCACGAGGTCGTGGTGCGCTGTTTTCGCTGCGTCATCGAATCGTTGACGGAAACCGAAATAATGCAGATCGACCAGGCTTCGGATTTTCATAACGGGGCATTGTTGGAATACCGGCTGGACGAAACTGGCAATAAGTTAACGCTGGCTCGCGACAATTTTCTTCCGGAAATGTAAGGCGGGATACATATTTGTATATGACTGTCCGTATATAGTTTTGTCATTAAATGAACTTTGCTTATAAAGTCACGGATACAGCCACGAATGTCACTGATAACACGAATAAAGAACTTTTTTAATTCGTGCTATTGGTGTAATTAGTGGCTAATAAGGAACAATGTGGGCTTCGCATATTAATGAGAAAATGACTTTGAAGGCAGAGCCGGTTTATTAATAAAAACCTCCGCACCTTTTGATGAAAGATCACATATCTGAAAAAGATATAAAACTTAAAGCATCCCGTCTGCAAAAGACGGACGCCGACCTTCTGCTTGCCTGCCGCCGCGGGGAACAAACGGCCTGGGACGAGTTGGTTGAAAGGTTTCAGCGGCTGGTTTCGACCGTGCCGCGCCGCGCGGGCCTCAGCGAAGAGCAGGCGGCGGATATTTTTCAGGAAGTTTTTCTTACGCTTTTTCAGAAGATGGATGAGATCGAACAGCCCGATAAGCTGCGTTCCTGGCTGGTGACGACCGCTAAATTCAAAACCTGGAATATAATTCGCGGTGAGAAAGAGTTCACTACCCGCGGAGACGGGTGAGGGCGAGGTTGATATCCTGAGCCTGATCCCGGATGATTCTCCGCTGGCGGACAAGAAATTGATCGAACTCGAAGAACAGCACCTTGTCCGCACGGCACTCAAGGAACTGGAAGAGCGCTGCCGTACCATCCTTTCAATGCTGTACCTGAGCGACGAGGGTGCTTCCTATGCCGAGGTAGCAAAGGTTGTTAAGGTTAGCGAAACCAGCATCAGCCCGCTGCGGGCGCGCTGCCTGAAAAAGCTTTCGCAGATTTTGGAAAAATAAGTAATGGGTCAGTTTGGTATTTGCATATCCGGAAATCAGAAATACGGCGGTAAACCTGGGAGCGCAGGCATCTTGCCTGCAAGCACGGCTTGCCGTGCTAACTGGATATGAATAAAAAGAATTTAGATCGCTGCGCGACCCAAGCAGGCAAGAGCCTCTGGCTCCCAGGAAGAGCGGGCCGATTTCTTTTTAAATTCAAATTGACCCGCTACCGAAAAATAATGTCTTTTTTGTCCGGAGCACCGCACTGTATTAATGGAGAACGCGGCTTTCGCGGATAAAATAATGGATCTGATGAGTAAACATATTCCTTCCGAACAACTTATTAACTTTGCCGACGGCACAATTCCCGGTGCCGAAAAGGGCAAGGTAGAGAAGCACCTGGCTGAGTGTAAAAACTGCGTTGGCGAGCTAAACCTTTTTAATAAAGCAATTGCGACTATGCGCGCCGATCGGTCGTTGGATGTGCCGGCGGATTCTATTAAATGGGCAAAAAACCTGTTTCGAACCCGCGTAACGGCGCCGCGCCAGAGCGTTGCGCAAAAGATATTGGCTGTTTTGCAGATAGACCTTTCGCAAATGTCGCCTGCTTTTGGTGAGCGCTCGGCTGCCTCCGCTGCCCAGATGCTCTTCCAGGCCGGTGAAAACAGTGTCGATCTGCGAGTTTCGTCCGGTGAAAAGGGACTCGTTCTTAAAGGACAGATTCTGGGTCAGGGATTTGAAAATTGCTCTGTGATCCTACGCGCCGAGAAAAAAGAATTCAGGGCGCAAGCTAATGAGTTGGCGGAGTTTACGATCAAGAATGTTAAGGCCGGTACTTACGAAATGAGCCTGACATCGACAGGTAGCGATGCGAAGGAGATTACCCTGGAGAATTTGGTGCTAAAATAGTTCTCATACTATGAAGCGCCGTGATCTGGTCGCTCGTTTGATCGAGACCGAGGAAAAAACTGCACAGAGGTCTTTACTGACCGAAAATTCGAGGCTGGCTGATATGAAGCTGGCCTATTTGCTCAAAGATACCTTTTACGATCTCTGGACCACCCAGCCGAAGAAAGTGCGAAACGCAGCTTCGGCCCTTTCTATTTTAGCCAAACAAAAAAAAGACCTTGAGATCCGGGCGCTGGCCGACTGGGTTTCCGGGATCGCCGATCTTACCAAGGGAAAAACCGAAAACGCCATCCTCAACCTCGATAAGGCAGCCGATTTTTTCAGTCTCGAAAACAAAGAACTCGCCGCCGCGCAAACCCGCGTCAGCAAACTCTACGCTCTCGCCTTACTCGGGCGATACGATGAAGCGATAAGCTGCGGAAAAGCCGTCCTGAAGATATTCGAAAAATACGACGACGATCTGGCGGCGGGAAAGATCGAACACAATCTCGGCAATATCCTGATGCGGCAGGAACGCTACGCCCACGCGCAAAATTATCTCGCCTCTGCCCGCGTCCGCTTTCTCAAGATAAACAACCAACCGCAGGTAACGATGGCGGAAAATGCACTGGCGATAATTTATGCGCTGCAGAATGATTTTCGCGCCGCCGAAAAATTTTATCACCAGGCGCTGGGGCGCGCGCAAGATCTGGACATGCTGGTGACGCAGGCGGAGATCGAAGCCAGCATGGGAAACCTGGCGCTTTTTCGCGGCACATTTCGTTCGGCGCTCGAACTGCTGGAAAAATCTCGCGAAAAATATATCTCGCTCCAAATGCCGCACCAGCAGGTTATTGCCGAGCTTGAGATCGCGGATGCATACCTGGAATTAAATCTCGTTAGTGAGGCGGTGGAAATTTACCAGGAGATAGCGCCGAAATTTGCCGCCCTGAAAATGAAAGCTGAAGAAGCGCGAGCGCGGCTGCAATTCGCCCGGGCTTTGGTCTCTGACCGCGGAAAGCGGCAGCGATAGAAGGGATAGAAGGGCGTTCGCACAATTAAAAAAAGCCGCCACACTTTTCTCGGACGAACAAAATGAGGTCGGTGTCGGGGCGGTTAAATTGCTGGAAGCGCAGATCAGCCTGAATAGCAAAGATTGGAATGACGCGGCAACGGCGGCCGGAGAAGCAGGGCGGATCTTTTCTAAAAACGGCAACGTGCGCCATGGGCTTAACGCGCTCTGGGTTCGTGGTGAGGCGCTGAGAAACCTGGGCAAGCCCGCCGCGGAAGAGCTTTTAAATCAGACGTTTAAGGAATCCCTGCGTTACGAAAACCCCGTGATCGCGCAGCTCTGCCAGATCTCGCTGGGTAAATTGAAATTGCAAAAGCAAGCGCTTCGCGACGCCGAGCAGCACTTTAAAAAAGCACTGCGTTTGATCGAAGATCTGCGCGCACCGCTACCGGCCGAAGAATTTCGCATGGCTTTTCTCGCCGATAAGCTGGCGCCCTATCACGAACTCGCCAGGATCTGCCTGGCTGATGAAAAACGCATCCCCGAAGCTTTTACCTATATCGAAGAAGCGCGCTCGCGTTCGCTAGCTGAAGCCGCCGAATCGGCGGAAGACGGTCCGGCGATAAAACCGCCACGCTTAAATAAGCTTTCCGGGGAACTCGATCGCTTGCGTGAAGAGCTTAACTGGTTTTACAGCCGGCTAAATCGCGCCCGGCCGGATGAGATTCCGGGTTTGCAGCAGCAGGCGCGGCAGCGCGAGAAAAAGATCGCGGAAGTGATGCGCCGGATGGCGAGCGCCGGCGGGAAACAATTTCAGGAAAAGCAGAAATTCGATCTAAAAAAATTACAGCGGCAGTTGGGAAATTCGCGGGTTTTGGTCGAATATTTTGGCCTGGACGGAAAAATTTCGGCTTTTGTGCTGACTGATAAAACACTTGAGGTTTTTCGTGATCTGTGTGACGAGAGCGAGATCCCCGCTCTTCTCGAACAGCTTCATTTTCAATTCGGCGCTCTGCGTTACGGCGCGAAAAACCTGGACAACTTTATGGCCGATCTGACCAACAAAACCAATTCTTATTTGCATAAGCTCTATGAAAAATTGCTCGCGCCGTTAGAAAAACATCTTGGCGAAAGGGGTTTGGTGATAGTTCCGTATCGCGAGCTACACTATATTCCTTTTCACGCGCTGCATAATGGGAGCGAATATGTGGTCCAGTCGCGGACGGTATCTTATGCGCCCAGCGCGGCCGTTTTGCAAAAGTGCCTGTTGAAGAAGCAAACGGAGACCAAAGACGTGCTGCTGATGGGTTTTGCCGATGAAAAGATCCCGCTGGTCGATAAAGAGATCGAGTCTCTGGCAAAAATGTTCGGGCGCAACAAGTACCCGAGCCACAAGCTTCTGAGATGCAGGTATCTGAAAGGAAAAAGAGCGACCTTTGCGGCATTTCGTGAAAGCGCCGGGCAAGCGGATATCCTGCACCTGGCGTGTCACGGAGAGTTTCGGCCGGACAATCCGATGTTCTCGTCTTTGCGGCTGGCAGACGGCTGGATAACGGTGCGGGATGTTTGCGCGATGAGGCTAAAGAGCAGCCTCGTGACCTTGAGCGCTTGTGCTACCGGCCTAAACTCGGTTTTTGGCGGGGACGAGCTTTTAGGGTTATCGCGAGGCTTTTTTTCCGCCGGCGCGGCCTCGCTGTTATTGACCTTATGGACCGTGAATGACGAAGCCGCTACCGAGCTGATGGGCAGTTTTTACCGTAACCTGCAGCGCGGTATGACTTTAGCCGAATCTTTAAGAGAGGCGCAGCTGGGATTTATCCAGGAAGGTTCCCATCCCTATTTTTGGTCCCCGTTCGTTTTGACCGGCAGGTGGTAAAAATTTTCTGAAAGCAGTGTATTTTTTGTTTGATCCGGCACACTGTTTAAGTGGTACAGGACACAAAGGGCCGGCGCGTTTTAGATAAAATGAAAAGTATCAGAAAAATTTGGTTGCGGATAGCTTCTCTAGCGGCGGTTATATTCTTATTTTCCGCCGGTTTAACTCAAACCTCCACGGTCCGTGCAGGCGGCGAAGACGATCCGTACGTGCCGGAACAAATAGTTCTTAAACTCCAGCCGGGCGCGGACCTTTCGGCGGTTGCCACGCAATATCACCTTGATCTCGTCCCCTTAAGCCAGCTCGGAAATCCGCCTGTTTATTTAATGCATATAAACGACGGGCAGCTTCCGCCGGCCAAGGTGGCGGCGATGGCTGCTGACCTGCGTGTTTTTTATGTAGAGGTCAATAGCTTTTACGGCTCGCCTGAGGCCAGCGGGACTTCCTGGAGCGTCGGCACATCGTGGAGCGTGGGAACTTCGTGGAGCGTCGGCGGCAGCGTCAAAGGCTACAGCGCCCAATGGTTTGAAAAAACCATTCGTCTCTCGGAAGCGCATGAGGTCATCGTGCCGAATACGACCGATAAAGTACGCGGCAAAGGCATTACGATCGCCGTCTTTGATACCGGTATCGAGCTTAACCATCCTGCTTTTGCCGGAAGATTGCTGCCGGGCTACGATTTTGTGCAGGGCGACAACGACCCGAGTGAAGTTTTAGGCGGCACCGCTTCAGGCCACGGTACGCATGTGGCGGGGATAATTGCCAAGATCGCGCCGGAAGCAAAGATCATCCCGATCAGAGTGCTGGATAAAGACGGCGTCGGTGAAGGCTGGCGCATTGTCGAGGCGTTAAAATTCGCCGCGAATTATGACGCCGATAATGACCCGAACACTCCGAACGGCGTTGATGTGGTAAATATGAGCTTTGGCACGCTCGCCCCGCCAGGGACCGATCCGATAGACGGGCCGCACGCGATGCGGGAAGTTTTAGAAGCCGCGTGTGGTAACGAAGCCTCTTCCGATTTTCCCGATATCAATGGCGCACATATGTTATGTGTGGCGGCAGCGGGAAATCACGTGCCGCTGACTACCGCGACAACGAGATTGTTTCCGGCTGCTACCCGCAGCGTTGACGGCCTGATCGGAGTTTCGGCGACCGATCGCGCGGACCAGATAGCGCCGTTTTCAAATATCGACCTGGCGGCGACGAACAGCGGCGGTCAGAGTGAAAATAATTGGATCTGGGTAGCCGCGCCGGGTGACCGGATAATCAGCGCGATACCGAACGGGCGTTATGCCGCGTGGAGCGGGACATCGATGGCGGCCCCGGTGGTGGCGGGCGTGGCGGCGCTGGTCAAGCAAAGATATAAACAGCAAAATGCGACCGTTCATGATCTGGCGGAACATATCGAGAAAACCGGTGTGGTATCCATCCTTCCGTCAAACCAGCCGGTGAATGTGCGGACCGATGCTTTTCTGGCGGTGACGCGTGCTCTCGTGATAGACGACGACCGTTCCAAAAATAAAATTTTTCAGATCAGGAAATAAAAGATCTTAAGGTTGAGGGGCAGAGGTGATCAGCTGTTCCTCATCGAAACAAGCCCCGGGTTTCAACCTCCTCGAAGCCCGGGGCTTTTTGCTATACCAGCGCTATACTCAGATCTTTATTAGCCACTAATTACACGAATAACGCGAATAAAGACCCTTTTAATTCGTGTTATTTGTGACATTCATGGCCGCTCCGTGTCTTGATAGGTAAAGCCTTATACCAGCTATACCAAGGGCGCAGCAGTACCGAACGGCGAAGTTTCTCATATCGTTCGGGGAGTGAGTTAAGCAGGTCTGCCGCGCTGTCTGTCGGATAAGTATCTTTGATCGCCTGGCGGGTCTCGTCCTCCGATCTTCCTTTTAACACACCTTCCAATACAAAAAGATCATGATCGCCAAAATCTTCTATTCCGAGCGCGTTCGGTAAATTTAACCCGACCACTTTTGTTTCCGCCAGGTCCAGGCTCCAATCCAGGATCTTGTCTATCGGATCGGCGTCGGGAAATCGGCGTTTTATCAGCGAAAGAACATTTTCGCGGTCGGTGACATTTAAAAGCAGCGCCAAAAAGAACCTGTGTTCCGGGTGAGAGATATAAGAACGGCGGCTGACAATTTCCCCCAGGCGGTTTTGCTCGGCAAAAATATCGGGCAGGGACCCGGCCGTCGCACCGTGGCGTTTTACTACCTGCTGCAGAAATTTATCAAAGGTGTCCTGCGAGGTTTCGATCCCGAACATTTGGTCGAGCTGGTTGCCGCCAAGCACCTGCTTTATATTCGACAGCACAAAATAGGATGTCTGAAAATCGGCCCCGGCCAGCAGGCTTGAGATCATCTCGTCGGTTTGCGGGTGTTTCGTTCGCAACAGCATCAGGATGGTTTGGATCTTTTTAAGAGTGTTGGGCTCTTCAAAAAACGGGTCGATCGCCAGGGTCGGCTTGCGGTATGAGAACTGCGGTAAGTGAAGAGGGCTGCTGTGCGTACGGATCACCACCGTGGCCGACGGGTGGTCTAAATGAAACAGCGCGTGGATGAATTGCCGCCCGGCAAGTATTGGCCGGATATCGCCTATTTGCAGCAGCTCAACGTCAGCCAGGCCGAGCCCGCCCAGTTCGGTAAAAGAGTTGATCTTTTCCTGTACGTCAAACTCGTAATGGCTGTGGATGCTGGAGCCGAGCAGCACCTGAAACGCGCCGCAGAATCCATGCTGGTGAATTTCCGTGGTGCCTTCCAGCCAAAAATAAATATCGATGTGAAACCGGGGTGAATTATAAAGCGTGATCGGCGGGTCGCCGAATTTTGCCGGCAGGTCGCGCTGCTGCGGCAGGGTGGTTTCGCCCAGCGCCCAGTTGACGATCTCCCAGGCCGACACTTTGGCAGGCAGGTCAGCGTCCCTGAGGGCCTCTTCACAGATCGCCGCAAAAGCGTCTTCGTTATAGTGCTTGTCGCGCCAGAGAGTTTCTACTTGTTTACCGAGTTGTTGAAATACTTCCATTTGATATGTTTCGCACTGATATGTTTCACGCAAAGGTCGGTGGCGGCGGCGGTTCCATTTGCGAATAAAACTGTCCTCTTCTTTCGAACCGCTCCGCCTGGCGCCCGGTTATCCTTGAGACAACCATTATAGCCGCGATCGCCGCGGCGACCGACAGGCCGTTTGCCACAACGTAGAGCGCGAGCGCGATGGCCGCTTCACTGGCCGGGCCTGTCATATCCAGCCGCGACGCGAGGTTGGTCGTAATATTTGATGATATCCACAATGCCCACCAGAAACCTATCAGGGCGGGAGTTCCGGTGCTGGTCAGGAAATTCAACTGCGGGTCGGCGTCAGGGTCGCTTTGATTCCATACTTCGCGAACCACCTGAAAAGGTTTTACCAGGTTAACGAAAGGAATGAACCAGTATCCCACCGCCCAACCGGACGTAAACTCAAGATGCTGCGCGCCCAGCGGGACAAGATTTTTATATGACCGGTTAAGCCACATCAGAAAGAAAACAACCGTCAGGATATACACCGGTATCTGTAAAAAAATAAGCAAAACAAGCAGCATCATCCAAACAGACATAGACTCGCCGGAATCCAGTTCGATCGGGTAGGGAAAATTCATTTCCACCACGCTGAGGATCACATTTAATACATCAATGGCAGCCATCCCGGCTAACAGGCCGATAGCGATCAGAGAGAGGTTTTTCGTTGATAGATACGAGTCAGTTTGCATACATTTGTTTTTGACGTTGCATAAATTTACGGCATTTACGCTTTTTCGTCAAAAAGATACGCCTATGCAAGCCGGGTTTATATAACTTCAGATGTCAGGCTTTTAATACTTCAAATCGGAGGAAAGCAGCGCAAGATCATTTTTTTGGCCTGGCCCTGCGGGTAACAAATTTTTCACTGACCGTCGGCGTCGAAACAGGCAGTTCATCGCCGGGAAACGTTATCCACATTTCGATCCCAGCCTCATCCCGGAATCCGCCGTTTACTATTGTGAGCCGGTCCGGGGAAAATTTTCGAAAAGCTATATAATGCTGAATGCTCCTTATGCCGGACGTCAAACTGCGCTCGTCATCCCGATCACCGTACATTATCACGTATCCTTTGACCTGCGGATGATTTTGCAGCTCGATAAAAAAATTATCCAATTGCGCCATCATCATCGAGTAATTGTAAATTTCCATGACGTCAAAGAGATAGAAACTCTTATCGACGTCTACGGTCGCCATAAAAACATTTTCGCAGGAATAAGGAAATGCGCCGGTTTCGGCAAAGGCGGTAACCGATCCGGCGGTAGTATTTTTCAGGTTGACCACGATCGTGTTCGTATTTTGGCCGGTAATGATCTCTCCGGCCGAAACCCGCCAGGAAATGGAGTGTTGCGGCGGCAGTGACGGATAAGCTGTGAAGGAAACGGTTTTCTCGTCTTTAAGTTTCGCGCGGTCAGAGGTGACGGACAGGGACGGGCAGAGAATGCCCTCACTTTCTTTTAAAGGCTGGAGTGGATTTTGGCGGCTCGGCCCCTTGCGGGATGATCCAGTATTCAAAACTATTATGTTCCCGCAAACCGCCATAGATCAAAAAAACATTTTTCCGGGAAATATTGGTGTCATTATTAATGCGATATTGGAACGTCTCCGCCCAATTGCGAAGCCAGGAGTCCATCTTGTAGTCTCTTTTTCGCGCTATGTAATAAATTATATAGACCGTTTTATTGCGCTGCGTCTTTAATTGTTTAATGAAACGGTTCAGCCGGTCCGTCACAGTGAGCGGCGGTTTTTCGGACCAGTATTCACCTCTCACCTGGTCGTTGAATTCATCGAATTTTAACGGGACGGCTTTGCTCTGAGCGAATGCCTGAGAGGAAACAGCCAGGAGAAATATTACCAGCAGAAATTTCTTCATAGATAAGTTTAAATATCCGGCTTAGCCGGCGCGAAAACCGTCAGGCTTTCGGATGTGCCTTATCATAAACCTCGATGAGTTTTTCCATCGAAACCTGTGTGTAAATTTGTGTGGTGGAAAGCCGCGCGTGGCCGAGCAGTTCCTGGATGTCGCGCAGGTCGGCGCCGGAATCGAGCAGGTGGGTGGCAAATGAGTGGCGCAGGCTGTGCGGGCTGATGTCATGAATGTCGGCGCACTGGCGGATGTATTTATCGACCATTCGTCCGACGGAGCGCGTAGTGATGCGCGTGCCCTGGTAATTAAGAAAAACGGCCTGGTCGTCGCGGCCATCAACGGCGGCGGGCGGCGCGTTATTTAGAAAATTCGGACGGATGTTCAAATAATTTCTCAGCGCCGCGAGCGCGTGGTCGCCAAAGGGCACGATACGCTGTTTACGGCGTTTGCCGGTCACGCGCACGCTTTTGTTTTCGTAATCGATGTCGCGCAGGTTCAATTTTGTCAGTTCCGATACGCGCACGCCGGTGGCATAGAGAAATTCCAGGATCGCGCGGTCGCGTTTGCCCATATCGCTGTCCGCGTCGGGCGATTCGATAAAACGCACGGCGTCTTCCATCGAAAGGTGATTCGGCAATTTCCGTTCTATTTTTGGCGTGGAAACCAGTTTGGCCGGGTTCATTTCCAGCTTGCCTTCGCGGACGAGGAATTGGAAAAAGGTGCGCGCGCTGGCGAGTTTGCGGGCGATGGAAGTTTTCTTTTTATTTGCGCTGTGAAGCTCTGAGAGCCATTCGCGGACGGTGATGTGGTCGACATCTTTTAGATCGAGCGCGCGCCGCTCCAGCGTTTTTTCGTCGATGACCGGCGCCAGGAAATCATGGAATTGCCCCAGATCGCTGGCGTAGTTTCGCAGCGTGTGTTCGCTGACATTACGCTCATAGCGCATGTGTTCGAGAAATTCCTGTAAGTATCCTTCAAACATAAGGTGGCCCACGGAGCGCAGACTTTAGTCTGCATTGCCGAATAAATTCGGCGCTCCCAGCTCCTATCTTTTCCTGGGAACGTAATAACCTTTTCGGGTGCGCACTGTCAGGCCCGGCTTGTTCTTTACCTTTAGTAGTATCGAATGAAAATCATTACTGAGCATTTTGTCATCCGGATAGTAACTCAAAATATACTGCTGTGAAAGCTCGGCGGAGATGCGGATAAAAGCCGCCTCAAGTTCTTTTTCGTCGAGCGGGGAATAGACCGCGCCGCCCGTTTGTTTGGCAAGCTCCTGCATGCGGTGTTCGGCGATCAGATTCATTATGTTGGCATTGCCGCCGCGATTGCCTGTTTTTGTGTAATTTTCAAAATCGGTGGTTTTCACCACATAGACCTGGCAATTTTTCAACTGCACGCTTTGCACTACTTTTTCCAGCGTGGTTTCGACATCGCTGATAGTATCTTCACCGTCGGAGACGATCACGATCACCCGGCGCCCGTCATATTCGTTCAGGTATTTGCTGGCTTCCAGTATTCCGTCGAGCAGCGCGGTAGCGCCTGAGGGCGGCGGCAAAAGGTCTACCGCGTTGACCAGGCTTCCGACGTTAGGGGTCATTGCCTGCTCGAGATTGTTGATCGTCGAAATGCTATAGAGCGCGGCCTGGTCTTTACCGGGGCGCAAAACGCGCCGCAGAAACCGCGTTGCCGCTTTTAGCTCAAAATCGCGGGCCGAGGTCAGGCTCGAACTGTTATCAAATAACAACGCCATTCGTACCGGTGAATCGGACTGCGCAAGATCGCTGATCTCGGCAGTTTTGTTATCGACCAGAAGTTCAAAATCTTTTAGCTGGAGCGTAGTTATCGCCCGGCCGACCTCGTCCGTCACGGACACCGGTATCGGAATGAGTATCGAATCGATCTTGATGACCTCGTCGTCATCTGAATTTGCCGGTGTCGGCGTTGGGGATGGTGCCGGCGTCGCGGCAGCTGTCGGAGGGGGGACACGCTGCGCCTTCGTTTTTGATTTGTCTTTGACGCTTCGCGGACGCGTGTCGGCCGGGTCTTCCGGCGTCTTTACACGGCCTGACTGCGCCGGGCTGAGTAAGCACAGGTTAAGAATAATAAATATTGCCAGGATAAACCGCACTAAAACCTTATCTCCAATCCACCGGCGTCATGTCCATTGCAGCGGGTTGTAATTCCTCCGGGCGAATTCCGGTAAAAAGCTGTTTTACCGGGTCGCGCAGCAAAACAATGATGGTAAAAACACCCAGTATCGTTCCCAGAGGCGTAAACATACAGTTAAGCGCTCCCATTACAAAACAAAAAACATAATGCGTCTGCTGCTTCAAAAATCTTGCGGCGAGAAAATTACACACCGCTATTGCCATGCCGAAAAGAATGAACAGCGAAGCAAAGACCACTAAAATCCAGCCGACAAAAGCCGGCGGCGGCGGGCCATTCTTAGTGCCGGGGAACGCCCCGGCGATCATGGCTATGCCCATCGTTAAATGAATGATCGGGATCAAGGAAAAAAGAAAAGTAATCCCGGCATAAATGTAAAACCCGGTCGATAACCACTTCAAATGTTTAAGGTTTTCATTCATAAATTTCTTTTGCTCGATTCTTTTCAAAAAGTGTTTTTACGGGATCGCGCAGCAATACTACTAACGAAAGAATTCCCAGTATCGTTCCAAAGGGAAAGGAAGTGGCGCTTAAAGCCGACATAACCAGGCAGAAGACATAATTTTTCTGCGTTCTAAGCGATTTTCCACAGTAATAACTAGCGATCGTGGAGGCTAACACGGCTATCCCGAAAACCCAGCCGAATATTAAGGGAAAAATGACGATCATGAGCCCGGGGCCTTTGTCGCCGGCCATGATGTCGGGGTCCGGAGCGCCGTGAAGATACCAGCTCATTCCCAGGCTGATGGAATTTACATACAACGTCAAAAAAGCAAGGTTAAAGTAAAGCAGCGGTAAGATGAATATCGCCGACGTAATACCGGCGCAGACATAATATGCCGTTCCCAGGAGTCTTAAATGTCGAAGGTCTCTTTCCATTGAGCTTGCGAAGGCAAGTTTTTCTAATTCAAGTAAATATCAATTTTACGCCGGCTATGACCAGTACTACCGAGAGAATGCGGCGCAGCGTCATAATAGCAAAATAACGGCTGCCCAGTGTGGAGCCGATGATGCCGCCCACGACCGCCGCCAGGACCCAGAGCCAGACGGTTGGCGGCAGAGTCTGTATCTGTGCGTAACTGCCTAAAAGCCCGGCAATGGAATTCACCAAAATGAACAACGCCGAAATTCCCGCCGCCTTTTTTGTTTCCGCCCAATTTGCGAACAGCAGCAAAGGAGTTAGAAAAATGCCGCCGCCTACGCCGGTAAGTCCGGACAACAAACCAAGTAAAGCTCCGATCCCCAATGCCAGCCAGAGGTTGACTTGTTTGACTTCATCTACGCCCGCGAATTTCCACAAAAACCGGAACGCCGTAAATAAAAGCACCGCGCCTAAAAGTTTTTTATGCCAATCGATCGGCAAATGTATCATTCCGCCCAGGAACGCAAAGGGAACGGAAGTAACCGCAAACGGACAAATACGTCCGCCAATCGAAAAATATCCTGCGCGATAAAACTGAACCGTCGCGATGATCGCCACGAAAATATTCAGCGACAGCGCCGTCGGCCTTGATATTTCGGGTGTGACGGCCTAATAAGCCATTACCGCGAGGTAACCGGAAGCCCCGGCGTGACCGACCGACGAATACAGGATGGCGACCAGCAGGATCGCGGTGATTATTAAGTATTTCAAGCATTCAGCGCTCACCCCCGACATTTCACAGAATCGCGCAAAAACTCATCCCACTTCTTCAAGCGCCATATTCGACTTGTATTTGATGCCGCTCGCGCTTATTACGATGTTTTTTACGAAGTTCGACGGAAGACTGTTCCAACAGTGCAAAACGTAATATTCACCGGCTGGAAATTTTTTGTCTCCATGTTCGAAACATAATCACACAATGCGCCGGTCGCGCTCGATAAAGGGGCCGTTATCAGTGCCTGCCGCCTTGCCAGCCGGGCGGCGTTTATCCCCGCCAGCCAGCCCGTCGCCACCGATTCAATATAACCTTCGACCCCGGTGATCTGCCCGGCGAAAAAAAGATCTGGCTTGGCCTTTGTTTGCAGGGCGGCATTCGAAGACTTCAGGCGATTTAATATATGTATTGCGGTGGATCTGCCCGAATTGCAAAAACTCGGCATTTTCCAGGCCGGGGATAAGTTTTAGCACCCGCTCCTGCTCGCCGTAGCGGAGATGATTCTGAAATCCTACCAGCCCGTAGGCATCCGCCATCAGATCTTCCTGCCTCAACTGAACGGCGGCATAAGGTTCCCTGCCCGTTTTCGGGTCGGGCAAGCCTTTGGGTTTCATCGGCCCGAACCGGAGCGTATCGACACCGCGCCGCGCCGATTCTTCGATCGGCAGGCAGGATTCGAACCACCGCGTGTCTTCAAAACGTTTTAGCGGAACCGATCTTGCTTCGATCAGCGCGTTGTAAAAAACTGGATATTGCTCTCGATCAAAAGGGCAATTTATGTAATCATCGCCGCCCTTGCCATAGCGCGCCGCTTTGAAGGCGATCGACATATCGATGGAATCGGCCGCCACGATGGGCGCGATCGCGTCGTAAAAGTAGAGTTGGTCATTACCGGTCAGCTTCATAATGTCGGCCGTTAAGGCTTCGGAGGTAAGCGGCCCGGTACAGACGATAGAGATTTCATCCTGGGGAATTTCTTTTATTTCTTCGCGGACGATCTCGATGTCGGGGTGCTGCTCGATGCGCTCGGTTATCAGCTCGGCAAATTTGATGCGATCGACCGCCAGAGCAGCGCCGGCCGGCACACGGGTCTGCATCGCAGCGTCCATTACGAGGGAATTACCTCGCCGCAATTCTTCTTTTAGCAGATAAGGCGCGGAACCGTTTTCGTCGGATTTAAGGGAATTGGAGCAGACTATTTCGGCCAGTTTATCGGTCCGGTGCGCGGGCGTAGAGGCCACCGGGCGCATTTCGTAAAGCTTTACTTTCACGCCGTTTTCCGCCGCCTGCCAGGCCGCCTCGACCCCGGCCAGCCCTCCGCCTATTACTGATATCTCTTTCACGCTCTAAATGATAGCAAAAGTTAGTTCGGTATAGCCTCTTCCAAGCGTTATCGACACCGATTTCTCTGCTTTGGTCTCAAAAATGCCTTTTACAGCAATTAGTATCTTCAAAGGGGGGAATTTTATTTATGTCGCTAATAAACTGTCCTGAATGCGGACACGAAGTTTCAACATCGGCGCTCGAATGTCCCAACTGCGGTCGCCCGCTTCACCGTCCGCCAGTGGCTGACACCGTGGTTACAGCTGTTCCGGTCGAAAGGTCGGGGTTTCCAAACTGGGCTTTTATTCCGCTTGGCATTTTAGGCGCGCTTCTTTTACTGGTGGTTTTTCTGATGATCGGCAGAAACGGCGATGAGGAAGCGAACGGTGTAAATATAAACGTTTCCGCCAAACGAACAGCACCCGGTACGGGAGATACATCCGATACGCGCGGCCGGACCGGCTCGCAATCCGTCACCGTGCCTCCGTCGGCTGACACCCAGGTAGTCACCGCACCCCCGTCTTCGCAGACAAGTACGACAACGATCCCCGGCGCCGGCGGCGCGCCTTCTGACCGGGGCACAGTCGTTATCGATGCCAAAGTGACAAGCCGAAGCGGTTCGCCGCAGGCGGTAAAAAATGAAAAATTTTATTTACTGGATGATGACCTTGAATCGATCCTGCACGACGCGGGCCTGGAACCGCTCGAGGGGCAAAGCCTGACGAATAGTTTGGGGTTGGCAGTGTTGTATCCCGATCGTTACCGGGATTTTTATCGCGATGCGTTAAAAGAGATCAACCATCATATTAAATATTCGGCTCAAACCGATGGTTCGGGCAAAGCCCAGATCGGCGATATCAAGCCCGATACTTACTACCTTTTCGGTGTCACCAGGACCGGTAAAGGTTTTGCCGTGTGGAGTTCGTCGGTGATGGTCAATGCGGGGCAAAATGCGCTAAACCTGAGCCCCCAGCCGCTGACGGAAATGGGCGACGGGAATGGGTGACCGATCCGGCCGCCGGTCCCGGTAAATTAAAGACAATACCTCAAAAAGAGAGTGCTTTTGGCGCTCTCTTTTATCATAAATTCTCAGTTGGCTTAAAAGTCTGATAGAATTGTTCAACCGGACCCCGAAAGCCTCTTTGCTTGACAGCCGGGACGCTTCTTTTTATAGTCTTAAATTCGGCCTCTAAGCCACCCTAGCTCAGTTGGTAGAGCATTCGATTCGTAATCGAAAGGTCGTCGGTTCAAATCCGACGGGTGGCTCCATAGAATCAACAACTTAAAGAGATTAGGTTTATTTAGATAATAAATCCCACTCAATTTCCCACTCTTAAACTGCCGAATTACTACGAAGGTGAGATACTATTCAATCAAGGGCTTCAAAATTTCATAAACGCGCGGATCCTTTATTTCAGCTTTAGCCTTCATAAGAACCTCGATATTAATAACATCCTTTCCTTCGCCTTTACACAATTGACATAAGTATTCGGTGACCGTCTGAATTCCTCGGTAGTTATTCGGCCAGTCGTGCTTCGTCTTTAAGTGGTCGACAATGTAAGCATCAATTCCCATACGAAATTTTTCTTCGACTAAATTAAGTATTGCTTCCTCTATATCTGCCGGACTATCCTTCCACGGTTTCAATTCGAAGTACCAATCATTTATTCTATTAAGAAAGTCGGGTTTAAGTGTCTTTTTTAAACCGTCATAAGGCGTGCTGGATGTGGAGATGAGCCTTATCTTAATACCCGGACGGCCAAATTCAACCAGACAATACTCCTGCGATCCCTTCGGCATCGCATAAACTTCATCCAATATTGCAGTGGTTGGTTCATTGGACGCGCTAAGTAAGGCTTTCTTTAAGTCTGCCCTCGGGTTCTTTGAATTAACAGTTACACAAACAGGATGATTACTGTTTTTGGCAATAATTTCGGCCAAAAATGATTTTGAGGTTCCTGAGCCCCCCAACAAAATGATCGACTTTTTTGAACTAATTACTTCAGATCGGATCAGCTGCGAAACATAAAGTTTTCGGATGGAAGGGCCTCTAAGATTGGACAGGCCCAGGATGTTAAGTTCAGATTCTAATTTGGCCAGAGCATTGAAAGATTTTAAGAACTCTTCCTCAAAAAAGGGGTCGTGCAACGCCCTGTTTGATTCGCACACCTTACTATTGTCACTATTTTGTTCCTAATTCAAGAAATTCTCTAACTCTGCCTTTAATTCATTAAAAATCTCGCGACGTCGCCAGTTGTTAAGTCCGCGCGATAATAAATTACTCCTTGGAAAGCAAATCTTTTGAGGTCGTAGATTGATAGGAGCTTAATGTGGTTATATCTAAATCATAATATTTATACTCTGCCGATTTTAGTATGTCAATAAATATCTTCCTTTAACAAACATTTCCTTTTTCAATATCTTTTCTGTTACGATTGCTTGCATTCCAAATTCTTGCTTATTCCTCCTGGTAGTCGCGAGTGTAGGCGGTAGGAGACAGAGGAATCTCGATAGTAATAATACATCGACCATATTTATCGACTTTGAATCGCAGCTAATGAAATTTCACATCAATCCTTATAATAAACATTTTGTTAACTAGACATGGCTATTAAGAAAAGTGAACTTTACTCTTCCCTTTGGGAGTCCTGCGACCAATTGCGTGGCGGTATGGACGCTTCGCAATACAAGGACTATATTCTAGTCCTTCTGTTTGTTAAATACGTTTCTGACAAAGCAAAGAGTGATCCGAACGCGCTGATCGAAGTTCCTGAAGGTAGTACGATATGTTAGACAGCGAGATTGATGCCGATATAATTCGCAAGACACCAGCCAGGGGCGAGTACGCGGGCTGGCAAGGCAGTTTTGACCATTACAAATAAGGGCAGACGAAAAAGGGCTAAGATGCTGTATCGCAGACCGTTCAGCGGTATTTAATGCTTCGCTGCTGGTGTTTTCTTTTACCGGAACTTTTCGAGTTTTCTTTCGTCTAATAGCTTTGACTGACAATGATCTTAATTTCCAAGATTGTTTCGGAGAATCTGTAACATTTTGGCGCAAAAACGCCATAGTTATTGAGACATTCAATCAGTTTTATACTTCACTCCTTAAACTGCGGGCGCTTTTTACTAATAAAGCTGTCTGGTACTTATCAAGCAAAGGCAATTTCAAGCGGGAAAATTTAATATTTTTTGAAGATCGGATAGGTCGAACTATGTCCAAAAAAAGACGCGAGGCGATTGAAGGGCTAAGTGTTGCCAAAGAACAGACAAACGGCGGCACGGATGTACCGAAAACAGATAGAAGCCAGTGGTGGCGCGGCTTGAATGTCACACAGCGATGGTTAGCGATCGGCCTGATTGCCTTTCTCTCCCTTGGGGTATTAGGAGCGGGTTTGAAATACCTGGAAGATGCGGGGAGTTTTAGCGCAAAGAACAACGGTTTTCTTTCGGGTGTAAATCCGTTTGCCTCGGCACCATTGCCGACGCCCACACCGACTCCTCTGCCGCTATCGAAACAATACATCTATGCCGGTTCGCGCTTACTGGCGGTGAAGGATGCGGGTGTTGATACGCCGGCACCTTCGGACCTAACGGTGTGGCGTCCTTCAAGCGGAGTTTGGTATTGCCTGGGCGGATCGGGCTCGCAGCAATTTGCCGCAGGTTGGGGAATGTTGGGTGACAAACCGGTGCCGGGAGACTACGACGGCGATACCAAAACCGACCTCGCTATCTGGCGTCCGCTGATCGGCGGCACCGGCACATGGTGGATCTACCGCAGCAGCAGCAGCACCTACTATACCGAGACGCTGGGCGCGGATAATTCCACCCCGGCGCAGGCCGACTACGACGGGGACGGAAAGACAGACGTCGCCAGCTTTATTCCAAATACGGGTAACTGGCAGATCAAATACAGCAGTAACTCTCAAACCTATTCATTTGGTTTCGGCACCAGCGGAGACGAACCCGTTCCGGCTGATTACAACGGTGACGGCAAAAGCGACCCGGCCATCTGGCGTAATACTACCGCTGCTTTCTGGGCCTATTCGCTGGCTGATCAGCAAACTTTATATCAACTGCTTGGTACAACCAACGATAAGCCGGTGCCGGCCGATTATGACGGAGACGGAAAGGCAGACTATGCCACCTGGCGCGGCAGCGACAATAACTGGCGCATCCTGCAAAGCTCCAACAGTCAAATACAAACTATCGCCTGGGGTGTTCAATCAACAGACATTGCGGTTCCTTCAGACTACGACGCCGACGGCAAGGTGGACATCGCAGTCTGGCGAAAAAGTGGCACCTATACCGGTTATTGGTACATCCGCAAAAGCACGGACGGTACTACGAGAACCGAACAATGGGGAATATCCGGCGATATCCCCGTACCCAGCAGGTATAGGAGATGATCGAGCGCCAAAACCTGAAGAAATCAAAAGAATAGACGTCAGTTAGTTAAATCGAGGAAAAGAGCCATGAGAGCAAAAGAAATTATACGGGTTATCAGCCGAAAATTAGGTTTGATCATTTTATTGTTAGTGGGATTTATTGGGGCGACTCCAGCTCAGGAAGATAGTCAATCTACCGACAATAAAGCCGATAGCAGTCTGAAATCAATGGCCCGGGTAAACCCGTCCACGTTGGCGATGGAATTTTCAATTCCACTGGCAAACTACCCCGGCCGCGGAGGCAATTCACTGCCGGTGCAATTTTATTATTCTTCAAAAGTTTGGCGAATGGTAATGTCGAACTATCACACTCAGACCATCGCGGTATCGGGACACCAGGATTACACACATGAGTCTCATGAAACCACCAGTGTACGCCCTTTTTTTAGTATCAAGAGCAATTCCGGCTGGACAACCAGCTTACAGCCGGTGATGCTGATAGCCCCACGCGATGTTTACGAACCGTCGGGAAGAATGTCGCGATTTACAATCGATCTTTCAGCATTTCTTGAAGTAATAATACCGGCGAATTCCACCTGTTTCCAGCACACGGAAGTGCAACCCGATCTTACCTGCTCGAGCGGCCTGGGATTGCTCAGTGCTTATATGTGTTACGGTCCCGACGATCCGTTCACTCCGGCTTATGTTTTTCCCGCGAGCTACACCTGCGTAGGCAGCGGAGAGCCGGGAGGGCCGCCGCAACACGGGCCGGCAACAATGACCCTGCCTCAGCCGCAAAAAATTTGGCGATTACAAGTGCGATTTGCCGATGGATCCATGCACGAATTTCGCAAGGACAACAAAATTCATAGCTGTTCCAATGGCCCTTCGGAATGTGCCTCTCATCCCAATGGAACTTATCTTTCAACTGAAAGTTCAGGAATGAGGATCCAAAGGGGTGAAACACAGGCAGACGATTCGGTCAGGGATGTCTTATATCTTCCTGACGGCGGCAAATACATTTTTCCCGCTTATACGGGCTCCAACATACCGTTACAGAGAATGGCCCAGAAATTCATCGATAAGAACGGCAATTTTTCAACCTACGATTACGCAACCAAAACCTGGATCGACACGCTGGGTCGCAGTATCAGCGATCCTATGCCGAGCAGATCCGAGGTCGAAGAGGATTCGGACGGTATCATGCCCTTTTCGCTAAAAGGGATCGATGAAAACCCGCGTGCGCATTCGACCGTTTGGGCGGACCTTGAGGATGTTCTGGAAAATTCGGCTACTACCCTCAAACAAACAGGCCAGGAAACGGGCTGCTTCAATACCGGTGTTAACAGCGTATCCGGCGGGGTGCTTTTTCCCAGCTCCGCGACAGGCGCTCCTTATGAAACGATATTGGATCTTAATGCTACGGTTATGCACATCAGGCGTGAACGTACGTGCACCGAGGGAATATTTAATCCAAAAGTTCTCTCCAAGGTCACTTTACCGAATCTTAAATACTACGAATTCAAGTACAACGAATACGGCGAAATTACAAAAATTATCTATCCGAGCGGTGCCTTTGAGCGTTTTGAATACCAGACGATACCGATGTTGGGCGGCAACGTGCGAGAAATTTATTCCCAGGGAAACCGGGGCGTACATACCAGGTACATCAGTTTCGATGGTACCGGCATAGATCAAACCTGGACTTATCAGGCGAATGATTCGCAGGGCTATAAAGTTACCATTACCGCTCCCGATTCATCATACACGGTTCGCACAATTCAGGACTCGGGGAATTCCTCCTTTAGTTTTGAAAATCCGATAGCCGGAGCTGTGTTGGAAGAGAGGGCCTTCGATGCCTCGTTGTCTCATAATCTTCGTTCACGCACTCTGACAAAATGGATCACAAAGATCCCGGATGACGGCGATAGCAGTACAACTGTCGATCGGGATGCCAGGGTTGAGAAAACAGTAACGATACAGTTCGAACCTAATTCAGGCAACGCCCTCGCGACAATGACAAAGCTTGAATATGACGAAAACGGCAGTACGGACCCGACATACTTTTCCCATCTGAATCTTAAACGCAAAACGACCTATCATTACGCGGTTATCACCAATAAAACTACGGTCGATGATGAAGCTTTAACATGGTCAACAATAGATAGTTGGTTTCCTGATACTAAGAAAGCTTCGATAACTGAAACTGACTATTGGTATAGTTCCAATCATCGAGCCCGCGGCATTATCGGACTGCCCACTGAAGCACGGACCTTGAACCCTGCCAATACCAGTGAAGTGCTTTCCAAGACCACGCTTTTTTACGACAATTGGATGTATACCGAAAGCGGCACCGCCGCTCAGTGGACTGATCCGAGTTCAATTTGGCGCGGTAATGTTACGATCACCAGGAATTGGCTGAAAGATCCGGTAACGCAGGTTGCGACCGATATAGATATAGTGTCCCAATATGACAAATTCGGTAATCTGCGAAAGGCTTGGGATGCGGCCGGCAATATGACCGAAACGGTTTATGAGGACACTTACCAGAAACCTTATAAATTTGCCTATCCGACAAAAATGATCGCACCCGCGCCCGATCCGATGGATACTCATGGCGCCAACCTGACCTCGACCGTCGATATGACCTATGACTTTACGACGGGATTGCCTAAAGAAGTACAAGATGAATACGCCCAGATCATAAAGACCGAATATGACGACCCAATGCTCCGGCCGACCAAAGTGTTTCCGTATAACTTTACCGGACCTGAAACACAGACCATCTATGACAACGATGCTCATACAGTAAAGGTGCGCAAGCGGATAGACGAGCAGAACTGGGACGAGGCGACGACCTATATGGACGCCGCCGGCCGCACACTGAGGACGGAGGCGAAGGATTCGCAGGGCAACATCATTGTTAATACTCACTACGATCTGATGGGTCGCATCGATTGCGTGACCAGTCCCTATCGCAGCGGCGAAGCAGCCTACTGGAACAAAATCCGTTTTGATGAGATCGGTCGGACAGTGGAAAAATATGCTCCGATCGCGGTCAGCCTATGCCAGACGCAAGGCCAAACTTTGCAGAGCCTGGGCACGACCTCGTTCGATTTCTCAACGGTGGCGAATTATGAAGGTACGGTGGTCATTACCAACGATGCTTCGGAAAGAAAAGGACGCTCGATCACCAACGCGCTGGGACAGCTATTGAGAGTTGACGAGCCGACCGCTTTCGGCGGCACGGTGACGAATGATCTAGGTACTATTGATGTGCCGAACCAGCCGACCTATTACACTTACTCAAAACTGGGCCAGTTGATAAAAGTGCAGCAGGGTAAGGCGGGCGAAACTATTCAATATCGTTACTTCCTTTACGACAATCTGGGCCGTCTGCTGCGCGTAAAACAGCCGGAGCAGGAAGCTAACACCGGTCTGCCGTCTTATACCGATCCCATCAGTGGCAATTCGAGTTGGAGCGCCGTTTTCACCTATGACGTGATGGGCAACATTTTGACCGCCACTGACGCCAAAGGCACGGTCATCACCAACACCTACGACAACGCCGGGCGCGTCAAAAAGCGTAGCTATTCTAATGAACCTCAGGGGATAATTACGCCTGAGGTCAGCTATTTCTACGACGGCAAAGGACTGACCGGCACGGTCAACTTCGCCAAAGGCAAGCTGACCAAAGTAAGCAGTAGTGTATCTGAAACGCGCTACACCAACTTCGATCACATGGGCCGCGTGCTCTCCAGCGATCAAGTGACCGACGGGCAAACTTATCATTCCGGTTACAAATACAATTTGTCGGGAGCATTGACGGAGCAAACTTACCCTTCGGGTGAGGTGGTCAGAAACTTTATCGAATCAGACGGCGATCTCTCCAGCGTTGCTGTGTCGGGACACAATTATGCCAGCAATTTTAGTTATTCATCTCATGGGGAAGTTGCTCAAATGAGGTATGGAAACGGGCGCTGGGAAACAGCACAATTCAACACTCGCAGGCAATTGACACAAATTGGCTTGGGATCTGATCCGAATAATACGAGTTTGTGGAAGATCGCCTATGAGTACGGCGAATTGCAAAGCGATGGCATTAGTATTGATCCGGCTAAAAACACCGGTAATATCGGAAAACAAACTGTAACAATTTCCGGTACAACTTTCATTCAAACTAACAAATATGATTCTTTGGATAGGCTTACTGAAGCCAAGGAACGAACTAATGGACAACAAAATTGGATTCAACAATTTGGCTACGATCGTTATGGAAATAGAACTAATTTTTATCAACAAATAAGTTCGCTAACAACTAATACAACCCCCGCAATTGACTTAACTTCAAATCGTTTTAGTTCCGGACAAGGATTTGTTTATGACAAAAATGGAAATATAACTTATGACGGACAAGGTGCGGGCGTTCGTTCGTTTATCTTTGACGGAGACAACAAACAAATTCAAGTAAAAAATGTAAATGGTAGTCCGACGGGGACTTACTACTATGACGGAAATGGGAAGCGAGTTAAGAAAGTGACCGATATTGAGACTACAGTTTTTGTCTATGACGGAATGGGAAAACTAATCGCTGAATATTCCAATCAGCTTTCACAAACTCCGACCATTTCATATACAACCACTGATAATTTAGGAAGTCCCAGGGTTATTACTGATAAAAACGGAAATGTAACCTCCCGTCGCGATTTCATGCCCTTCGGCGAAGAACTTTTCGCGGGAACCCCCAATCGAACGACAGCAGCAAAATACTCGATAACCGGAGATGCTTTGCGAAAGAAATTCACAGGGTATGAAAAAGATAATGAGACAGGCCTGGATTTCGCTGAGGCCCGTTACTATGACAATCAATACGGTAGATTTACGGCGGTGGACCCGAAGCTTGCCTCCGGAACTTCAGTAAATCCCCAAACTTTTAACCGTTATGTCTATGTTGGAAATAACCCAATAATAAGACTTGATCCAAACGGTTTGGAGTGGTGGGAGGTGCGAAATAAGAGAACGGGAGAGCGCGGATATGTCTGGAATGAAGGCAAACCTGATTCTGCTAAGTATGAATTGATCGGTCAGGTAACCACATATCTCTATCAAGGTCTAGACAATAGGTGGTATGCACTCGATCCAAAAAGTGAAAATCATTTTAGCTCCCCTGACCGGGAAGGGGCATTCTGGCAGTATGGCCTTTACACTGATTTTAATGGGGATTTCAATGGGCTGTTTGACGGCAATCTAAGCCTTTCGGGAGCATTCAATGACATTGTAGCAAAGGACATGATGTATCTGGCCGCTTATATGAAAACCGGCAATGTTGATGGCGCTTTAGCGATGTTTGCAAAAATCAGTGTTACTAATGCGCTTGGTATTGCTGTCAGTAAGATTTTAGGTAAAGTGGTCGCATCCGCGCTGGTCAGATTCATCGAAAGTGAAGTTGGGCAAGCACTGTTTGCCCGGGCAACCGCGGCCATTGAGAAATTTGCCGCAAATGAGGCTGGCTCTTTCACCATATCTAAGGGTACTCAGGTAACAACGAACGGAGTGCAAAAAGCGCTTCAAATGACAAACCACGCCGCTCAACGAATGGGGGAAAGGGGTATAACCGAAAAAATGATCCAGGTTGGTATTGAGAAAGGAGCTAAGTTTTACGATCCTAAAAATGGATCGATCGTATATGTTTTGAAAAACGGCTTTGCAACTGGAAAAGATCTACTTGTTGCGAGAAACCCATTTACTGGAGCAGTTACAAGTGTAATTCGCGGCAAAAAACTTATCTTAAAGCGTTTTATCCCGATAGAATAAGTCTATGATAGGATTAATTCTTAGGGAAATACAAGATAACTTCTGTTTTAATGAAAGGGATTTACGATAGTGGAATTGCTGAAAAATATTCTCTCCGCTAATTCTGAACAGCGTCAAAAACTTATAGCGGAATTTCAAAAGTCTGTTTGGGATAATGAAAAACAGGCCAAAACTCCTGCTGATGAGATATTAGCTGAACTTGCTTATGATCTTGATTATTACGCACCGGATGAAAAAGCTAGAAGTGAGTTTTCAGGTTATTACGGAGATGAACGTTTGGTTGAAGAGATCAATCACACAATTAAAAAACTTGAGGAACTTAAGTAATAATTCTTCTTTTGTGTGCCAACTCAGCAAACACAATCTGTAAAAGAAAGCGATTAGGAATAAAAAGTTTTCATGTAAGATTTTCTTACAGAAATGTGTTCGCAAAAAATATACTGCTAATTACTTATTTCCGATAAATTAACACTACCGATTTTAATTCGCTGAATGATAATTTATTGAAATTGGTAAGTTTTTATGACGGGTTAGGCAGAACGACCGAATCTCGCAACTATGAAGCTAACGGCAATTACCGGGCTGTTCAAACACAATATGATTCATTTAGCCGGCCATATCGACGATCTAATCCTTTTCGTCCAAACGAGATCGACGGCAGTCATCCCATTCTTTGGACGGTCAGCCGGTTTGACGCTTTGGGACGAGCAAAGGAAATAGAAACGCCGGACGGAGCGAAAGTAATAACTGCATATCATGGAAACCGGGCCCTGGTTACCGATCAGGCGGGCAAGCAGCGAATTGCTAAAACAAATTCTCTTGGCGAGCTAACCGATGTCTGGGAAATAACTGCTCCCGACTCAGCCACTACCGCCGTCACCTTTCCTAATCACAGCGAGGTCGCCTACGGCTATCAGACCGGTTATGTCTATGACGCTTTGGGTAATCTAACAGCTGTCAATCAAGGCGCCCAGACACGCAGCTTTGCGTACAACAGTTTGTCGCGGCTGACCTCGGTGACCAATCCCGAGTCCGGCACGATCAGCTACGGCCACGACGCTAACGGCAACCTTACCAGCAAAAGCCAGGTTCGCAGCGGGTCGGCCAATGTCGTTACTGCGTACACCTACGACGCGTTGAACCGCCCTCTTCAGCGCAGCTACTCGACGCCGAACGGCACGCCGTCTAATTATCAAACCACTCCCACGGTAAGTTATACCTACGACGATCCGAATATCGCCCTTTCCAAAGGCAATCTGACTAAAGTCAGTTCCTCGGTTTCAACGACCGATTATCTTTCCTTTGACCAATTCGGCCGGGTGACACGCAGCAAGCAGACGACGGATGGGGTCGTTTACGGAAACGATACCAATCCGATGACCTATACCTATAATCTTTCGGGGGCGCTGGTAGAGCAAAAATATCCCTCGGGCCGGGTAGTCAGAAACTCGCTTGACAACGCCGGCGACCTTTCGCAGGTTGAAAGCAAAAAGGACTCCACGGCAGGTTATTGGACCTACGCCGGCAACTTTACTTACAACGCCGCCGGGGCCGCGACCTCAATACGGCTGGGTAACGGACACTGGGAATCGACCCAGTTCAACGCAAGGCTTCAGCCGACACAGATCGCGCTGGGACTCACCGCCGGAGCGACTAATTTGCTAAAACTCGATTACAGCTACGGAACTACTCAGAACAACGGAAATGTGCAGTCTCAGACCATCACCGTTCCCGGTTTGAGCGATCCGTTCGTGCAGGCGTATACCTATGACTCGCTGAACCGGCTTTTGTCCGCTTCCGAGACGAACAATACTTCGCCCGTCTGGAAACAAACCTTCACTTACGACCGTTACGGCAATCGCAATATTGACGAGGCAAATACCACCACGCTGACCAAAGCCTGCGGCACGTCACCAAATTTCACGGTTTGCACCGCTGATCGCAAAAAAGAAAATCCTGCGGTAAATGCAAGCGACAATCGTTTCACGTCCGGGCAAGATTACACCTATGATTTGACCGGCAGCATCACTGCTGACGCCGATTCGCAAAGCTATATCTACGATGGCGAGAATAAGATGGTGCAGGCCAGCAACGGCGGCGGCCCATTAGGAACTTACTACTATGATGGCGACGGTGAGCGAGTAAAGAAGGTTGTCCCAAATGGAGAAACAACTGTTTTTGTCTATGATGCATCAGGAAAAATGGTGGCGGAGTATTCGACCGAATTGAACTCGACGCCGCAAACCAGCTATTTGACAAGTGATAGTCTTGGCAGTCCCAGAATCAATACCAACACCGACGGCGCGGTTATCTCAAGGCACGATTATCGTCCGTTTGGAGAGTAGATAACCTCTTCGCAAAGGACATCGGTTCTCGGGTATCAGTCTGATGATATTCGTAAGCAGTTCACGGGATATGAGCGGGATGATGAAAGTGGGCTGGATTTTGCTCAGGCGAGATTTTACAAACCCTTTCATGGAAGATTTACACAAGCTGACGAGCCCTTTGCCGGCCAATATGAAGGTGATCCGCAAACTTGGAATTTGTACATGTATACGAGGAATAATCCTTTGCGCTATGTGGACCCGACAGGTAAAGATTTTTGGACCAAAATAGGCAATTTCTTGGAATATGGAATTTGGGGGGAAGAAGAGGACGTTAAGAAAAGTGAAGACTTAAAGCGTGATTGGCTAAGGGAGCAAAATTTTTACCGACAAGCGCCGGACGGAACTTGGTATTCTCTCAACCCAGATCAAATGGATAGAAGGGCCGTCTTTTACTGGTATCATACCTATCAATTAGCAATCGCCGAGGGGAGACTGGTAGATCTAACTCCTGAGCAACAAGCGGCGGCCAATATACTGCCAGCAATAACGACGGCTCCACCAGGAAGTAGTACGCCGCGAAATAACGTTACTTCTAAAATCAAAGATAATGCACGTCTGCAGAAGGAAGCGCAAGCTGCTACCAGAAACCAAGCTGTTCAACGAGACGTCGATAATTTAACAGAGCAGTTGGCAAACGGAAATATGAATCCTGGGATCGGAAATAAGTCTCTTTTTAATGGTATTATCGAGGCAAGGGGTGCAAACGGAGGGAGAGTATATTTTAGAAATGTTGGAGGAAATATCGAGATATTAGCAAAATCTTCCAAAGCTAACCAGGCAAGAGTAATTGAAGAACTTAGAAAAGTCTATGGAAAGTAATGTTTATGTTGAAAACGATTCTTATATTGTAATTAGTAAGGATTTTTATGATATTGCCATATTAATGGGCAAGGATCAGATTAACCCTCTAAATGACAATGTAGATGTTGAGGTTCGTTGGAAAGACGGGAGGTTGCATACCGGTACCTTTTTTACAATTCGTAATATTGAAGAAATCTTTCAAAAAAACAAACGCTCCGGAGAATGTGATCATGGGTTATATTTCTACAGCCGAAGTATGATTATTGTGGAAGAACTTTCTGTCGCCCTGATTATATCGACTATAGAAAAACTTGTTAAGGAAGAAAGCCTTTCTAATGCATTTGATATTGCATACCCTGGACAGGAATGAAATGAAAGCAGCGTTGGGTTATCAACCTGAGAGTATCGTTCAAAATTACATCCAAACAGCGAGACGGCCAGACAGAAGTTTACCGGCTGCCAACACAAGTGAACCTCTCCAAAACGCAAAAACGGGCTGGATAAAATGGCGTAAGGGAGACGATATTCTAGTCACGTCTAAAGCCGTTCATTGGTGGTTCATTTTATCGAAATACGCCTCCCTCTTTGTAACGTTTAGGTCATCTTATTTACCTTTTTTAAATAAATTAGATACGTCAAACGTACCGGATATTTGTGCGCCCATGATAATTTTAGGCGTATCGGATTGATCCCAATGAGAACGCGGGGCAACAAATATTCTGTCGTTAAGCGTTGAACCTGTGCCAGGCAAATAGAGCATATAACCAGCCGTGAAAAAAGTATTGTCTTTCAACGGTACGGAAAAAGAAGTGCCTAATCCTATGGCTTTCCAAGAGGAAAATCTAGTGGCTTCAACATTACGAAGCAAGCCTCCCGAATCCTGGTTAACCGTGGTAGGTGTTTTATCTTGTAACTCCTTTATCCTTCTGGCGGTATTTCCGTTATCCTCGGCAAGTAGGTTTTCCCACCATTTATCTTTATCGTCAGGTGGCCGGAAATACCTCGACAAAGTATTCATAATGACATTCTGAATATATTCTTTGCGCTTTTCTTTAGGCTGTATAAGAGAGGCATTTTTGAGCATCGTACCAATCTGTCTAACGACCAATACCGCTAACGTAATAGCCAATGAATGATTCGGATTCATATGAAAGTCTTTGGCTAATCGCCCATGGGATAAAGGAGAACCTTTCTCATATTCGGAGGCAAATCTATTGCTAAAATAAGAAGCTGAGGCGGGGTCCGACACATTGCTCAGAATGGAATCTTCGGATGACGGACCATGAACACCAGATGCATGTGTCGACAATTCTTTACCGGAGGAATAATCGCCTTTTGTTAATTCCACGAAATTGGAATGGGCAAAAAAATCTTCGATCGTGTGAAACGCATTGCCCATATTAATAAAAGAATTAGCGTCAGGCATATCTTTTTCCAGAGCGGCTTGCAATTTGCTTTCAATGTATTGCAACGGAGTTGTTCTCGGCGAGGTGGTTTTGTTCAGCGCCGGCACGGTTTTTTTAACCCATTGCCTTGTGCCGTCATCCCAAAATTTTTCATACTCAGCGTGGCTCACCCAACGATTTTTTTCGTTGTCGAAAATAAAATTGTCGAAGTGTTCAACCGGTTTATACCCGCCAAATCGGGAACTATTACCCAAAAGCAAAGCATTGGCAACGCCAGGCAGTTGACTGTAATCACGCTGCATGTTTCCCCGCTTGATGGATTTAAGTTCTTCTTCGGGAAATATTGAACTGAGCCCTATTTCTTCCACGATATGGTGGTCGGTATCTGAATATCGCTGAACATTATTTTCCACCTTGCTATTACCCTGCTGCAACACATGCGTCAGTTCGTGGGCCAGCAATCGTTTGCCTCTTTCTGTCTCGGGTTGATACTGGCCCTGATTAAAATAAATATCGCTGCCGACCGTGAACGCTCTTGCGCTGAGATCGCGATTTAGGCTGGCAGCCTCACTACCGGTATGAATTCGAACATTGCTGAGATCTGTTCCGAAACGGCTCTCCATAAAGCCGCGGGTTTTATAATCCAGGCTGCTCCCGCCGCCGCGCGAGGAATGTATCCGGCTGCCGGTTTCGCCGCTGACAGACGTGCCGCCGGAAATGTCGCTGCTGCTACCTTTAGTTTGCACCATCGGAGCAACGGTTGCGGAACCCTGATTTTTCCGGATATCGTCTGAGACCGGCATCCTCATCACCGTATCGACCATCCGGTCGGCCTCGATCTCAGCCGCGTCGTTGGGCTGGGAAACTTTCAGGTCGTTGGATCTTCCGCTATGTTTTTTCGTGCATGAGGGACAGCCGCCGCCGCAGGCGCAGTAAGCTTTGCGCTGGATGGGAATACTGAAAGAGGCAGCGGCATAAACCGGTTTACTTTCCTCAATGCGGTTGCCCGCAAAAAAGTTGGCCGGTTTATGCTCCGCGGTTTGTTTTATCGAAGCAAACTCTTTCATCTTCCGGCACCTTACTTAGATATTTCGATCTCCCCGGGATCGAGATACGGGTAGTTCCACATCTCCCGTCCGGGTTTGAGCAGATCCTGCTGCCATGCAGCTATCTCTTCGGGTTTTATCTTTTTAAATATTTTCACCTTTCCGTCTCCGTACATGACAAAGCGGTCATTGTCCCAGGTGGCGAACAGTTCCCATTTATTTCCGAGAGGAGGAAAAATATAGAGTTCATTTTCTTTCCACTTCGTCTTAATGCGATAAACGTCATCGTCCGGCAAGCCAGGACTCAGCGATCTGGACGGAAGGTTAATGATCAGACTGTCATTATCATAAATAAAAGCATAGACGGTGAGCGTGCTCCTTTCGAAGTTGATATTAGTTTCTTCTTCCACGTCAAATTGCCAAATGCCGTTATGATCTTTATTCATGTGCGTAATGTGTCATTCATTTTTTTATTTTTTATGGAACCGTGTTGCCCGGGAAACGAGCATCCAGCACGGTTTTTAATGTAGCCAGTAGTTTGGTTGCCGCCGCGGCTTTTAGCACTTCATAACTTCCGGCGACATCCGGTGTCGGGGCAATAGAGGTATTATAATTGAAATACATATTCCATCTGACATGGTAGAGCACCTTGTTATTATTAACGACAAGATAGGTATCAAACCCATGTATTAGCGTCACCCGCGCTGGCCGTGTCGCAAATGACGCCGCATAGGTTTCTGCTTCACCGTTCCAACGTTTTGGCTGATCGAATATTTCCGTATACTTTCCCGCTATCCTTTCGTCGACATAGGAGGTTTCATAAGCCATATCAGCGGCTGCTGGATCGGCATCGAGGTCCCAAACAAATGTTGTTCCGTCAGAATAAGTATTCAAGCCATTCGTCGCGCCGACAGTTCCCGTTTGGTACTCTTTCTTACCTGTCGCCGGGTTGATCGCCGACATCTGGGTAAAAGTAAATTGCACCCAGCGCGAATTGTCGGCATTATCGCCCGTATAATTAATGCCTATTAAGTTAGTAAATCCTGCCGGGGCAGCCGGATTACTGAATCCCGATCTGACAGTAACGGCACCGGTCGGTTTATCCGCCGGGCCGGTAAACCCCTGGTGCAGCAATAGTCCCAGGCGATTGACAACTCTCGACCGCAACCTCATTCGCCGCTGGGCAGGACTTAACGCCATTTCCGTCGCCGAGCCGACATCGGCATCTGGGCCCAGAAGGTTCCGCTCCCGCCTTTAATTCGTCGGCTAATTTTTGAGCTGTTCCCGAACCCAGCAATCCGTCCTGGGTCAACCCGAACAGGGCCTGATAGTTCACCAGCGCCTTGATAAAATCTGCATCAATAACCGCCGGTTCGACGCTTAATCCGCCTCCCAGCATATCCCGTAACAAAGCGATCTCAGTCGGATCAGAAAACGCGGCCTGATTCCACTTGATGGCCTTTGCGATTTGATCGGGCGTCAATTCCCGCGGCACCGCGTCCGGTGATGTCGGATCGATGAGGAGATCTCTCTGGATCAGCATCGGCTGAAGGGAAGAATTACCTCGCTGTTGTATTGTGTGAGTAAGTTCATGCGCCAGGAGGCGTTTGCCGTTTTCGGAATTCGGCCGGTACTGATCTTCATTAAAATAAATGTCATTGCCGACAGTGAACGCTCTTGCGCTGAGTTCGCGATTTAGGCTGGCGGCTTCACTACCGGTATGGATACGGACGCTGCCGAAATCCGCTGCGAAGCGGTCTTCCATAAAGCCGCGGGTTTTACCGTCCAGACTGCTTCCGCCGCCGAGCGAGGAATTTATCCGACTGCCGACCTCGCTGCCAACAGAACGTGCCGCCGGAAATGTCGCCGCTGTTACTTTTGGCCTGGATCATCGGAGCAACGATCGCAGAAGCCGGTTTTTCCCGGACACCATCTGAGACCGGCATTCGCATCACCGTATCGGCGATCCGATCGGCTTCGATCTCGGCCGCGTCATTGGGTTGGGAAACTTTCAGATCGCTGGATTTTTCGTTATTTTTTATTGCGCAGGACGGGCATCCCCCGCCGCAGGCGCAGGACGCTTTACGTTGAATAGGGGATGACGACAAAGAAATCGGAGCAAAGTTCAGGGAAGTCAGCCCGAACACATCTATATCGCGATGCCTCTTATGAAGAGTATCGTTTAGTGACGAGGAAGATTTTTGCGTTCGATCCCCACTCATATGAAAAAAGAACCCCGATCGCGAGAGCTTTAGCCATTTATGTCAAAAAGCCGGGACGAGATCTTTATTTGCCGTATTTCACCACTACTATTGTAAGCCCGGCCACGCTGTGATAATTCAACTGCTTCATACTTGCTCCATGATCGTCCCAATCTACATGCACACACCCGTGGGAGCTCGTGTCGACGGGGCCCGAATGTAAAGCCCGCGCCCCGTCAAAAAAGATCGCATAATTCATGTTGCCGCGCAAATCTTTTTTGTACCTTGCGCCCCAGCCTGTCTCTGAAACGAGTTCTTCCGGCTTTTGGTCTTCCGGATTAGAAAATTTAGTGCTCATGTAGCCAGGCCCTTCGATGCGAATGACGGTAAAAGGCTGTGAGTCTTTGGTTTTCCACCCGCTCGCCGACAGATTCAAAACTATATTCGGCAGCTTTACGGCGTTATTGTAGTACTTCGCTACCCCGCTTCCCACCCAATAATCAGTGCCGTCGACATCCTTTTTCTTCGAAGTTAAGTTGACGGTGACCAATTCGATCCAGGGTTTGGTTTTTTTATCTTTCTGCATATCAAAAGACTCCTCACCGACGCCATAATTAATGCTGTGGGAAGACTTTGGATCTCTATAGCGTTGTATCGAATTGCTCTGCTGCGTTACATGTGTCAGTTCATGCGCGAGAAGGTGTTTTCCGGAGTCGGAATGCGGGTCGTACTGCCCGGAATCAAAAACGATATTATTACCGACGGTATATGCCAGCGCCTCTATGGAGCGCGCGCTTTCGGCGGCTTTACGATCATCGTGAATTTTTACATCGCTAAAATCATGACTAAAGCGAGGCTCCATAAATGAGCGCGCGCTTTTATCCAGCGATCTGCCGGAAGAATTTATTACGCTTCTCACCAGCGCCGGCGCGCCGGCTGTCGAATTACTGTTGTTTATTTTTCTTTGCACTGACCTTTTTTCCGACGAGAGAGCCTCCGGGGTTACCATGCGCATCACTTTGTCGGCCATCGAATCGGCCTCGGTCTCAGCCGGGTCATTGGGTTGGGAAACTTTCAGATCGCTGGATTTTTCGTTATTTTTTTTTGCGCAGGACGAGCAACCTCCGCCGCAGGCGCAGGACGCTTTGCGTTGGACGGGAAGTCCGAAAGCGGCAGCGGCATAAACCGGTTTACTTTCCTCCGTGCGATCGCTCACAAAAAAGTTAGCCGGTTTATGTTCCGCGTTTTGTTTTGTCGAAGCAAACTCTTTCATCTTCCGATACCTTCCTTAGATATTAAGTGCCGGTCACCCAAAGCCGCCGCATCATTTATTTTTTCCCGCCTTTTTTACGGGCCGGTTTTTTCGTGCCGCGTAACGCTTTCGGTTTCAGTTCTTCCTTAATTTTGGGATCGATCTTCGGGTTAACCTTAGGCTCGATTCTTGGCTCGATCTTCGGGTTAAACTTTCGGGTCTACCCTCGGATCGATCTTCGGATCAACTTTAGGATCGACTTTCGGGTCAACTTTCGGATCAACTTTGGGATCGATCTTAGGATCGACCTTCGGATCAACTTTAGGATCAACTTTAGGATCGACTTTCGGGTCTACCCTCGGATCGATCTTCGGATCAACTTTAGGATCGACTTTGGGGTCTACCTTCGGATCAACTCTAGGATCGACTTTCGGGTCTACCTTTGGATCGATCTTCGGATCAACTTTAGGATCGACTTTGGGGTCAACCTTCGGATCAACTTTCGGATCAACTTTGGGATCGATCTTCAGGATCAATTTTGGGGTCGATCTTTGGATCAACTCTAGGATCGACTTTGGGGTCTACCTTTGGGTCTACCTTCGGATCAACTTTAGGATCGACTTAGGATCAACTTTAGGATCGATCTTAGGATCGACTTTCAGGTCAACCTTCGGGTCAACTTTTAGGTCTACCTTTGGATCAACTCTAGGGTCAACCTTTGGATCAACCTTCGGGTCGATCTTCGGATCTATTATTGGGGGAGGTACGCCCCCGGACTTGCCGATCAGGATCTCCACGCGGTTGGTCGCGCCCGCTACCGGAGACAGCTCCGTTTTGCGCGCCGCCAACATCTGCTTGTCTTTGGAAATCCCCATAACCACCGGCTCTGCTTTGCCGGAAAGTTTTTCAATGACTAATGAAAAATAACCTTTTTCATTAGTTTGGGTAAATCCAAGATCCTGTCTCCATGTGCCCTGGCTGTCATAGGCGGCAACCGTCGCGCCGTCTACCGGGCGGCTCGTCTTCGGTGCGGACAAATCCATCGACCGCCCAACCGCCGCGGGCTTCGGGGAGAGGGGTCACAGCGACCGTATATTCCGAAAGCGCGTTTTTGACAAAGGCGGCGGTTGTTTCTCTTTTGACCGCTACCTGCTGCAGGCGCGGATCCGTTTCGCCGTACTTCTTTTCGATGTTTTCCATCACGCGCTGGTAAATAATATCCTTGGCGTATTGGAATTGGGCCCGTTCGCCCAGTTGATATGCATAAAGATCGTCCAGCATTTCAACGGCGCGCTTAGGATCGACCGGAACGACACCCGGTTCTTTGATACGTTCTTGTTTGCAAGGCGGCAGGCCATCGCGCTGCATGATATCTCCCGCAATGTTCTCGATCTCGATCAAATTGTATCTATCAAGATAAACCCCGCGGCTCTCATCCACCTTGATGCAATGGGTGCCGATGTTGTCGGTAGTTATATTCAAAAGCCCAAAAGTGAAAGCGGAAAACGGCGGATAGAGAGTAGTAGAAGATGGCTGCTGACGACGATCCAGAGTTTCGATAAAACGATTGTCGCTGGTACGGGAAGATTTTCCGAAAATATAAGTATTTATCATCGGAAAACTTATCGCCGGAAACTGCGGCAGGGAAATTTGCGTCAAACGGCAGCCGGACTGATTGTTGTTAAAGCCGACGTCCTTAAGAGTGGTGATAAGTATCGAAGCGAGTGAAAAATCATCGTCATCGGTAGATTTATCCTGGTAGCACTGATTATTAGTGAACAGGAAATTGCTGTCGCTAAAAGAAGGCCCGGTTTGATCGTAAGCGAGCCGGAGGCTTAAACCGTCATACTGAATCACGGTTTGAGCGCTTTTACTAAATTCCGGATTCGTTTTATCTACCGGCGAGGTCTTTTTTATCACAGGCGGCGGCAAGATAATTTTTGTCCGCGGTTCTAATTTATGGGCCAATACTCTTCCTCCCACCTGCTGGGGAAGTTTTACAAAGAATTTACTAAAGAGTAGTTCGAAAGAATACGTAAGTGCTTCCGGGTCGAAAATAATGACATTTCCGGCGAGCACATCGATCAGTTGAAAGACCATCGCTCCGCTAAGTTTGGCATTCTTGGCGGATAATATCTTGAACAACTCAAAAGCGTTCATCGCCTCCACATTGCAGGTTGTAAATTGATTATTCACAACGGACACCGGTCCGTTAGCGGCCAATGTCAGCGAGCGGCCGAGTTGTACGGAAACAATGTTTTCCCGTATCGTGGCCGCCGTAACGGCCGGTGAAAACTGCATGCTTCTGACCTCTTTTCCGCCCACCAGCTTTATTGTCGGCTGGGCCTCCGGGGCGAGCGCCAGATTGATCCAGATGCCCCCGCGGGGGCCGGATCCGTAAACTTTCACGTTCAGCGGCTTATCCGGATCTTCGGTAATGACCGGCCCGATAATATGGTTGCGTGAGATCTCTACTCCCTCGGCCTGAACGACAAAGATGCCGCAAACCGGTTTACGAAAATCGATGCCGTTGTCGATGATAAAATTGTCGCGAATTACCAGCCGCTCGGTGTCGGCAAGGACGATGCCGCCGCGTCCCATCCGCCGCAGCATATTTTCGGGAATTTGCGCGCTGCCCCGGACGCATGATTCGATGCGGTTTTCGACGATGGTCAGATCGCTGACGGAAACCATCTCCGGGATAAACTCGCTGCCTTGCCTGTTAATGTACTCGTCGAGCTCGCCCGGGAAACCGAAGAAAGCGGTCATGCCGATCCCGTTTTGTCCCATGTCGAGGATACGGTTGGATTGGATGATAATATCGCTCAGCGGCTGCCCGGCGGAGGGAATATAACCTTCCGCGGTTTTTTGTTTGTAGATATAGCCGTCCTTGCCCAATTCGCGCAGGCCGCCATAACCGGGGCCGATGACCGAAACTCCGTCCTTGAGCAGATCCGCGCTGCCCAGTTCGATTCCGTTCCCGGCGCCGCCCGCGATCAGATTGTCGATGATACGAACGCGCTCAGAGCCGCCGCCGATCTGGAGGCCGCCGAGTGCGGACCTCGCCTGAAATAATCCGCGGTCTTTTTGGTCCGGGTTTTTTTCACTGACAACGCGTATCTCGCAATCCTTGATGAGCATGTCGTCGCCCGTCAGAGAGACGGCTTTATAATAGTTTCCCCCCGCGTCGCCCGTTTCAAGCATTTGAATAGCGGAATTGACCAGCGAAAGAAATTGCGCGTTGTAAGCCTGGATCGCGCTTCTGGCAGAGGCCTTAATGAACAGCCCGGAAAGCGTAATATTTTTCAGGTAAGCTCTTTCGGATTGGCTCCCGGCTCTTTTTTCCGCGCCGGTGAGAGAGATCCCGAAGTCCTCCGGGCCGGCTTCTATCGCGAGAGACTCGATCCGGATATTCTGGCATTGCACGACCTGAATGACCGAATTACCGGAGCGCGATTTAGCCACGAGCTGTGAACGCCGCCCGCAGCCGCGCAGCGTAACATCATGCCGGCCCTTGAGAAATATATTTTCGATATAGTTGCCCGGCAAGATGCAGATCTCGCCTCCCGGTTCGGGAAGAGCGTTTATCGCAGCCTGAACAGAAGTAAAATCTCCGTGCGAATGCACGCCGTCGCCGACGCGGTAGGTGCAGCAGCCTTTAAGCTTGGTCAGCGGCTGAAAAACTTCGCGGCAGTCTTCGATACCGGCGCCCGTTACGTTATCGCTCGTCCAATTGATCTCGGCCAGCGGAACACGGTGATAAAAAATACCTTCGGGCTGTTTTTCCCCTAAAAGGACCGTCGGATTTCCGATGTCTCCCGCGCGCACTGAAAATGTCCAGTAATCGCCCGGTGTGTATTTGCCTGCGGCTTCTGGATCGAATTTTAATTTGATGCCGACATTGTCCGGCAGATCTTTTTCGACGGTCAGGGCAAACTCGCTGACCCGCTCGATCCCGTTCCAGAGGCGGAAAAATTTCTTGCCGCCGGTTGAAGGGATCGATCCGATATATTCATTAATGTTCCCTGCCGCGGGCAGCACCAGGTCGCCCGAATCAAGCGATACCTTGGCGCCGTAGGTCACCTTCCAGCAGCCCAGGTCCGCATCCCGCTCAAGAGTTTCGAGATAGAAGCTGGTGATCCCGGAATAAAGAATGGCATTTTTATTTCCGTGCAGGATTACCTTACGGTTGGTCTGGTCAAAATCTCCCGTGCCGACCAATCCGCCATTGAACTGCGACCACTTGAACCAGTTTCCGGCCTTGGTGGTTTCGGCGACCTCGATCCGGTAGAGCAAATGCTCAAAACCGGTATAACCGCTGCTCTCATCGCTCGGGCAATCCTTGTCTTCCGATTTCGCGTCGCTTAGCTTGGCGGTCAGCCGGCCTTTTTCGTTGAATTTGTTTCTTAAGGCCGGAAGTATCGAATGACAGTTTTCGCCGGGCCCGAGCCGGTAGAGGCGGAAACGAAACGCGGTCTGAACCCGCTCCGTGGTATCCACTCCACCGAGCGCCGGTTCGAGAAGCTGCAGCGGTTCCTGAAACGGGTTTAATTCCTCGAGCCAGGTTTCAAGAATGACCGCGTCGCGCTGGCCGGACGCGGACGAATTTAAATAGGTCGCCTTGCGGATCACCTCGCCGGTCGTCACATCATTGTCGCGGAGTTCCACCAGCAGGCCGTCGGCCCAGACACGGCCTTCTTTGACCTTGACTGTAAAATTGGAAAAAGACGGCGTCCCGATGCCCTGCCTGGTGGCCTGGACGACTTTAAAGCTTTCCGGAACTTCAGCCGGCACGGCCGCCACAAACGGGCCGAAAGCATCACGGCCGGCCGTTTCCTGCCATTCGTTAAAGATCTCGGTTTGCGCGTTCCAATCGCGGTCCAGCAAAACCCTGCCCTGTTGGTGGAGAGTGCCTCTAAAGTTTTGAGACCTGTCTTTGTTCCATGAGGAGAAATCGCCTCTCATAAGTTAAACCCCCTTAGGTTACGGGAATCAGGAGCGGCCTGATCCCGACCGGCATAAATTCACGAAATCTTACTTTTAAATTGCGCCACTTGTGGGCCTCTAAAAGAAAATTGAATGCACCCATCTGGTCGCCGCCGCTGCCTTGTTCGAGTATTTGCGGATCGCATTCCAGTGAGAGCTGGCAATAACCCGGGTCGCCGAAAAATTCGCTGGTAAAGATAAGCCTGGCGGACTTGCCGCTCACGCAGGCGAAATTCGGGGGCAGGATGATTTTTCAATTTGCCGATCGCGTCCTCGGCAAAGTAGCAATACTTCAGGCACCCGGATTGCTGATCGAATGCTTCGAGCACGCCGGTAAAGATGCCGCCGCTGCCGTCGACCGACGCGGCGCGCGCCCGGCCCAGCACGGTTATGTTATTGAACACGACATGCCCGCCGTATCCTTTTATCGGGTCGGTTCCGCTAATTGCAAAGTCGGTTACCGCGAGCGCGCCCGGAGGAGAGACCGGAACGGATTCGATAATCGAATCGGTCAGGCATAAACGGTAGCTTTCAGCGGTAAAGATCGCTCCGCAGACCGAGCGCTGGATGACGATCTCAGGCGTTTGTTTAAATACCTGTTCTTCCTCGGCCGTGGCAAAGCCGAAAAGCTCGGAAAGCTTTAAGCCCGGGAAGCGCTGCGCCCGGGCGCCGTTAAAGTAGCGAAAGCCCCCGGGATCGAGCGTGCAGCTCATTATCTCGAGTTTGTTTAAGGCGGCCCTTTCGATGATGGGATCGGCGGCGGGATAACCGGTCTTGCGCGCGAGATACAGTCCTTCCAGACGAACGAACAATGAGTCGGCTGCGGCGTCGAATTTTAATTGTTCCGCCTGGTTAGCGCCGACCACATTTGCCGGGCAGAAGCCGAGCGGCCGCGCCAGTTCGACGATAGGCCGCTGCTCATCCGAAGCGCGGATGATAAGCGGGGCATTGAGTTTGACGGCGAACTTGCCGCCGATATTTACGCAGTCGGCAGCCGGAAGCGCACCCGTGTCGAGCGGGTGGGCGCGGCTATCGGTTATCTCGATCACGATCGGAACTTTTCCCAGCGTATCGGGGTCGAGCTGCACTTTGTCGCGGGCCTCTTTAAGCGCATCTTCCAGTGCCTGCTGCAGCGGTTTGCCTTGCCTGATGTTTACCGTCTTGTAAATGACCGACGGTTCAAAATTATGATCGTAATCTGCGGGCAGCGCCGGGTAAGAGATCGGGTGCGCGCCCACTTCACCCACCGCGCCATAAGTAAATGTCAAAAGAAGATGGTTAAGTAAAGCATCGGCCCGGGCATCGGAAGAAACGCCGATGCAAATGCGCCCGCGCACCGGATCGATGGCGATCTCCTTATCGGCGAGCGGCGGCTGGAGCCTTTCTTCCCAGGCGCAGAGATCTTCGCCCCGGAGCGTCCAGTTGCGCGGCAGGGCGCGGTGCAGCCACGTTTCATCAGGGAAGTCGGTGTTGGGCAAATGAAGCTGGAGCCCGACGTCGGAAAGATCGAGCGTGTCAAGACCGGGGTGATTCTCATCATAAGTGTCCACCGCGACGTAATCGTGCGGGGCAGTGTATGAGGCGGCGGCGATCTCTTCAAAAGAACGCGGGTTGGGCGAATTCAGAGAATCGTCATACTCTTTGGCGATGTCGAGATCGGATATACGCTCGACCGGGACCGGCCCGGGAACCTGGTCCACGGTGGAAACACGCGGCGCTATCGATGAGAGATTCAACTGGTCGGATCCCTCGCGGTTTTGGCCGAAAAGCTCGAAACGATTGGTATTGAAAAGTCTAACCGGGCGGCCGCTGCCGGCATTCACCGGATCGAGATAGGGATTTACCGGGTTATTTACCGACACCGGATCGATGTTGACGCGAACGACATACGGCGCGCCGCGCCGCGTGGGCGTGACCTTTTTCATATATGGCGATCGCGTGAACGCGAGCCGGTAAGCTTTTAATCGCCAGAGATAGATCGCGAGGTTCGGCAGGTTGTAGCGAACCTGTCCCATTTCATGCGGGCGGACGTCTGCCACGTGCGCGAACGGGTCAAAGGGTTTGTTAAGCAGCGCGAGCAGCGACGGGTCGCGCAGGCTCACCGTGCCGCCGCGGACGGGGCTTTGCCGGCGGACACTTGGCAGGCTGTAAGGCGGAATGCCGGCTTCATCCGGCCGCTGGTGATTGAGGTGCTGATTCCACACCATATTTTCTCTCAGCTCGACAGTGTGCACTCCCCATTTGGTGAGGATAAAAGAAAGCAGCTCGATGGCGCCCAGCGTTCCTTTGCGGCGGCGCAGCGCTATCGTATCGGCGACGTCCGCGCGCAGCGTCCACGCGTCGCCCGAAAGATGGCTGGCGCCCATAAGGTCGGCAATATAGGGCACCACCCATTCGTCGCAGGTTTCAATAAAAAGATCGTGATAGAGCGATTCGATATTTTCATGGATCGCGGAAAACATCTGCTCGACCGGTTCCAGATAGCTGCGGAGCTGGTACGCTTCGACCGGCCCGCCGTCACTATTAAAATAGCTATCGGGCAGACCTTCGTCCTTGATCCGGTAGATCTCCGGAAGGCGGCGATAAAGTTTCACGCGGTTATTTCGTGTCATCTTGAGCTTCCCTCCGTTTTCTTTTAAAGAAAGATGTTTGTCGTAAAGGCTCAGGATATGTACCGAATCGCAGGAGATCGACGTTATCAGAGCAATGTCGGACGGCAGTGAAATATTATTCGGGTCGTCATATTTCGGATCGTCATCATCATCCTCCGGGATGTCATCCTCATCCTGCGCGACAAGGGTCGCGAATGCCGTAGTTTTCGCCCAGAGCACGCCTTCGACGTTCTGGACGGTTCCCTCAATGGAAGAGGCGTACCCGCTTCCGCCGAACCTCTGCCGGTTGACGCTGAAAAGCCCGGTCTGGTCTTCCTCGCTCGCCGGTTTGGCATAATTCACGCCGAGCGCGCGCATTATTTCGGGCTTGACCAGATCGTCGCGGAATCCGGGTTTGAGATCATACTCAACCGAAACCGCGACGTATTTTCTTTTTCCCGAAACGACGATTATCGGGGAGCGGCCGGCGCCGCGCAGCATATTGTAAGAATTCAAGGTGGCGCCGATCGAAGAAACCTCGCCGCCTCTGCCCGTTTCCATCAGAACGGTGATAAAAACCGCGGCGATATTATCCACCAGCTTCCAGGTGGCGGAGGCCGACACGACACCCGCGATGGCGATGGCTTCGGCTTCAAAATCCCGAAGGCTGACGATGCGGCCCAGGCTCTGAACTTTGCCCGGCGCGGCGCTGCGCGCGTTGTCGCCGTCTTCCGGCGTGCTTCCGCCGGTTGCTTCTTTCGGCATCTGTATCTTGTCCAGATTTCTCAGCTCTGGCCGATGCCTGAACCTTTGTGTCGATCTTGAGCGGCCCGTATGCGCCGGTCCCGGTGCGATAGATCGCGGTCACATTATTGGTCCCGGTATTTAACCGGGCCCCGGTCTTGCCGTCGCCGAATTGCACCCAGCTGTTGCCGTCCGTGTCTTCGCGGACGATATAGATCTGCTCATCGGCTTTGCGGCCGAAAAAGCTGTCGACTTGCGTCCAGAGGCGACCGCCCACATAAATCTCGGTTTCCGGCGTTTCGGGCGGAGTGTTTTCCGCTACAAGGTGATAGGTGACGGGGGCCTTGGGCAGTTTGAAATTTTGAAATACCGAGGTGGCGTCGCCGCTGCCGAGAACCGCTTCCGGGATCGTTTTACCTTCGTCGGCCTCCACCAGGTTTCCGAAGACGGTGAAAACCGGGTCGCCTTCATTCGGAAAATCGGTGTACGCGACGTTTTCCGAGAGCGTGATCCGGTAAAGCTGCGGAAACTCGGTGTCCGGAGTAGCGGCAACTTCCCTGACCGATAATATCTTCGGTTCGGCGCCCGTTTTTTCGAGCATGATCTCCCGCCCCTCGAGATTTTTTGCCTGCTCGGCGGTGCCGAAAAAATTCAAGGTGTTGCCGCTGGTACTGTTTTCGGGTTTGGTCGCGTTGATCTGGAAAAGCGGGCTGGTTGCTTCATGGATCAGCGCGTCAACGATATACATATTTTTCCCGCTGACGTCGAGGCTCGAGGACACCGTCAGCAGGCTGACCGCGCCCGTGATCGTGCCCCACGTATATGTCACCGGTTTGATATCCGTAATGGTCCGAACTTTGGTTTTATAGAGATCTGAAGATAGCGGGGGATTGTTTCGATCCGTTGCGTACCGCGCCTGAATTACCAGCGCAGCGCCGTTAGGCAGATCGCGAACTTCCGAATCTATCGGGAACTGGGTATTGGTCAAGGCAGGGCTCGCCGGATCTGTACTTATCAGCGGGCGATAAAAACGCACCGGTGTTGTCGGGATATTAGAAGTTATCGTGACGGTCCCGGTTGTCGGATTGGGGGTCGTGATCGTCGTCGCCGACGTCGAGGAGGTGACGGTCGCCCCGCTGTTGTAACCGAAATGATGAAAGGTTCTGCCGAGGCGATAAGCAAAAAGATTTGACAATGTTCCGGTTGAGATCAGTTTGCCCTTGACCTTATAGATCTTTACCCCGTGCTGCTCGCGGATCGAATCAACGATAACTATTTCCGCATTATTAAATGTGGAATTGTCGGCCGCTGCGTCGCCGACGATCAGCCGCTCGCCGACCTTGAGTTCGACCGGGGAAGACCCGGAGACATATATTTCCGTGGTGGCAGAATTTATCGATGAAGAACCGAGCGGGCTGAAAAGATTAAAGCGGCTGAGCCACGGATAAGCCGTGATCTCCGTTTTCGTTTCAAATTCGGCCGGATTTTCCAATTCTTCAAGCGTTGCCTTGACCGGAAACCCGGCTGGAACGGTTACCGGCTCGTCTTTTTTGATCTCAAAGGCGAAGGTAGCGGTTCCGCCCACCGCCGGAGATAAACGGTATCCCAGCAGCCGCACCAGATCGGCCACGCTTTCGCGCCACTGTGCCGTTCGCAGAAATGCCTCGTTGGCGTAGGTTTCCTGGTAGAAGGTCAGAATATCGCCGAGTATCGATGCGCCCTCGAGCAGCGCGATGGCCGGGTCGTCAGCGCCGCGATGTGTCCAATTCTGCAGACCGTCCGTCTGGTTCATCCGATCGAACAAATACTCGCGGATCGTCCCGTAGGTGCCGATGCGATAATTAAAATGCGGAAGCGCCGGCCGGTTGTTGGCATTTACGCGCTCACCCGCCCCGCAGCAGGAACATCCATTCTCGTGCATCGCCGGCGGACTCTGTCCCGGCCTAAGCGGAAAGCTCAGCGGAATGACACAGCCGTTTTTGCATCCTTCGTCGCTCATTGCCTTCCTCCTTTGACCTCAAATGTAATAAAGCCCTTGTTCATATCATCGGGATCGTTTTTTACCTGAACGATCTCGTTATAGTTGATCTGCGTAAATGAATCCGTCGGGCTCGCCGGTGAATTCCAGCGCTTGATGGAGACGCTGATTACATCGGCCGAGCCTTTTTTCTTTCTTTGCGCCACGATATGTTCGACGCCCTTTACTTTCATCGCCTGGCCGATGATCTGGCTCGCGTAGAGCGGCTGTCCGAAGGTCCAAAGGTCAGGGTGGAAAAATCCTTTGCGGCCATCGGGCGTCCACCCGGAGGAAAATTCCTGTTCGAGAATGAATCTGACATCTTCCGGCCAGTAGTCCGGCGCGGCACAGAGTTTTACTTTTATTTCAAGCGGAACGAAGAGCGGCGGGCGCACTTCGATATCTTCGCCGATCAGGCGGACGGCGTTTAAGTACGATTCGACCGTCTGGCGCAATTCGTAGGAAAGATCACTGGTGCCGGCCGGATCGATGGTAAGGCGGACGGTTCGCCAGCTGCCGGTCCAGAGATACCTGGCAGTGGCGCGGGAAACGCCCTGGATCTCCTCGGCGCGGGACACGTAATCGGCCAGCGTTACAGCGCGCAGCTGGCGATAGCGATAGGCTTCGGGGACGCGGCGGATGATCTCGCTCACCGGTTCGCGGTCGCGCGCGTTCGTCACGTCAAACGGGTTCCAGCACGAGCGCAATTGAAGCGGCAGGCCGGCGCCAGCCATCGTTGTGACCGTCGCGTCGTCGAAATTAAAGATCATATCGGCGCCGACATTTCCTTCCAGCGGCTGGCCGTACTGGTAGCGGCACTGCACGACCGCGCCTTCGGGCAGCTCCATTCCGTTCTTCCCGTTGCCGAAACGTATCACGCTGCGGCGGTTCTCATCGGTCTCGACCACAAAGTGATCGCCGTTCTCCGCCGAGTCGTCGCTGTGGATTAGACTGGGCTTTTCATTCCACTGGTCGAATGCGCCCCCGCCCGGAGGCTTGACCTTTACTTCGAGCGTGGACACCGGCGCGACGTCGCCGCCGGGATCGGTGTTCCGGTAGGCAAGGGTCGCTTCCGGCAGACGGCAAAGCGTGCCCCAACGCTCGGTCCGCTCATAGTAAAATTCCAGGGGCTTCAGCGGGTCGGCGCCAAGGATCGTACCTTCTTCTTTAAAGAGCGTTGTCTTTTCCCGCCCGTGAAAGATCTCGACCAGATTGCCGTGGAAAAGGGAGACAAAAGACGTTTTGACCTTGGCGGTGCCTTCGGCGTCGGCCCGGGCAATCGACGGTAAAGCAATAGTCGCGCTCGAGCGCATCTTCTTTTCGCCAGTTGACGCGAACGAACCATTCGCCGGCGATCGGGTCAAACATCGCCGCCGCCCCATCGTTACCGGGAAGCAGCTGCAGCAGCTCCCGCTTCGAGGGATCGCGGCCGGCCCGCAGTCCCGTTCTCGGATTAAGATGTTCTTCGAGCAGGAGATATTTGATCTTTGTCGTTTGGATGAGATCTCGTATCTGCTCGGCGGCAGCCTGTGTGGGGATCCCACCCGCGGTGGCGGTGAGCGGGGTGCCGTCAGAGTCCAGATCGAGGCGGTTGTAAAGTTTAAGGTCGGCGGTGGTGCTTCCGGCTTTTAATGTGGTTATCGTATCGCTCCAGGTGTAAAGCCCGATACTGTTTAAGTATTGATGCACCGTCTGCGGCTCCGCGTGGCGCGACATAAAGACCGCTGACGAATCTGTTTCTTTTTTTGGCCCGCCTCCGGCTGCCGCGGCGCTTTCTCCCGCCCACACTTTCAGCCCTTCGCGAAGCTGGAACCACTGCTTTTTCCTGCCATGCAGATCGAGCTCGAGCGCGAGCCAGGCCGAGGCCTGGTTGCCCTGGTGAATGTGGTAATCCATCAGCCGCGCGTGCCGGGCGATCGAAACGCGTTTGCGCGCCGAAGAGAGGTAAGCTTCGTTCATCACGCGGTCCTGATAATCGCTCAGCTCGTCGGCGGCAACACTGAAAAGATCGGCCAGGACCATATCGAGATCGGCTTCGCTGGTCGGCTCCCAACCGGGAACGCGCTCCATCATCGCCGCGAGCATGGTCCTTCGGAAAGAGCCGTAATCTTTCGCCAGGTAATCTATTGCCGGTTCGTCCGGAGGCTCGGCGGCGGGCTCCCAGTCCGGCGAGCAATTCGTATTGAAGCAGCCCGGACGGAATTTGAAGCGTATCTCCGCGAACAGCGGATCAAAGAACGTATCGGTGATGGTGGCCGTACGAACCTGGAGCGTGTAGGTGGAATAATCGCCGATCGGTTTTACGATCAGGACCAGAACAGGATCGTTCTGCTGAGGAGGATTCGCCCGGGCGATAGCCGGGGCGGCGGGCCTGGGCGATGAATCTACCTGCACCTGGCCGAGCGCGGCGCCGGCGCGGATCCGCGAGCCGCCTGATATCGGAAAAAGCTGCTTGGCCGTTCCTTTTTTTGCAGTGTATGCGGCGACGATCGCGTCGAGATAGTTGTTATTAAAAAAATGAACCTCAAGAGCGGCCTCGTTTTTGGTCTCATCGACCGAAACGCGCACCATTTTTATCCCGTTCGGCAAACATCCGAGAATGGTTTTCTTCTGGGGGGCCGTCAGTGTCGCCGGCTGCAGCACATACCAGTCATCGACGAGCGCGTAGAGCGGAGCAGTCGCCGGCTTCGTCAGGGCGTTCCTGCTCGCGGCGGGCATGGAATCCATCATCGCCGCCGGTATTTTCGCCGGTACGTCGAGCATGAACCGCGCCCGCTCTTCCAACGGTTCGCTAAGCGCTAATTCTCTCAGAGTTTTTTTGCTCTCTTCGTGCATTTTTGCCGGTTAACTCCCCGAGCGCTGGAAACGCAGGACGCGTGAATCCGTTGTTCCCGCCAGGCGATACCTGATATCAACCAGGATCGTGGAATCGGAAACTTCGACGTTGATATATTCCAGGTTGACGCGATGGCCGAGCCAACGGTTTATTGCCTGGGTGATAGTTGCTTTGGTAACAGCGGCCAGCGTTTCATCCGCCGCTTCGAAGATAAGACGGCGCACGCCGCCCCCAAGGTCGACGAGAAAAGGACGCTCTCCCGGATTGGTCAGGATCAATTGCACCAGTTCGTCGCGCACGTGTTCCTCAAGGGTTTTCACGGTCGTCACCCGCCCGGCGGAACCGACGCGAAATGGGAATGAAAGATGGCTGCCGTTTTGCAGATTCATTTTTTAGTTTGCCGTCACTTTCATTTGTGTTTGTGCGATGATCGCCAGGCCCTGGACCGCGCCTTCCGCGCTAATGCATTTGCCGACGCTGGATTTCACCAGAACTTTTGTTCCGCCCGCTTTGCAAAGTGTCGCCCCGGCCGTCCATTCAATGCGGATACAGGGCGAAGGTTTCGTGCCCATCATAAAGGGGCAGCCCGCCACCGGATGGATATCGCTTTCGAGCAGGGCCGGCGAATTATCCACCTTCATTTTCGTGTTCGAGGTGGTCAGCGACGCGGTGCCCCCGTGCGTGCATTTGACCTGGCTCGATGTTGTCAGAATATTTCCCGGCATATTTTTAACTCGTCTTTACCGCGCCGTTGCCGATATCGACACCGCCCGATGTGATCTTGATCGTTCCCGTTCCCCCGGCTGAAAGCGATATTTCGCTGGAAGTTATCTTTATCGCCGGCGTGCCGACGGTCAGTGAGATCTCGCTCGAGGACAATTTTGCCGTCCCGTCGCCGATCTTTATCGTGATATCGCTATCGGTCATCGTCATTTCCGCGCCGTCCTTGTGAAGCAGTTTGACCTCGTTGCCGTCGTCATCGAGTATCAGCTTATGGCCGGCGGTCGTAATAAAGGTTCGGACCAGCGGGCCTTTAGGATCGGGAATTTCACCATCCGCCCACCAGAAACCGCTCCAGATCGGGAGAGATTTATTGCCCGCTTCGAACTCTATCCAGACGCCGTCTTCTACCTCGGGCAGGGCGACGAACCCGTGTTTGCTGCCGGCGAAAGGAACGCAGGGGCGAATGCGCTCTACTTCAAAGGCGTCCCCAAAGATCTCCGGCACTTTCGCTGAAATGAACCCCAGCTCGTCTCCCTCGCCGACGGATCCGTAACGATGCCGCGGTATTTGCCGAAAAGATGCTCTTGCTTCCATTCCGCCAGCTCGACCAAAAGATCTTCGAATTCGGAGTTCTCACTCATTAATGAATACCCGCCTGTACATTAAAATTAGACGACGGCGCCGCCGCTGCCGCCGGCGCGGAAGAACTTGTCTCCGCGGTTTTGGCCACGTTCTTGCCGCGCAGCGAAAAAGACTGCGTATATTCCGAGCGCCCCAGCGTATGGGTCACTTTAAAGATCACGTAATTCGTGCTGTAGCGGCTGGTTGAAAGGCATACTTTCACCATCCGGTAAGGCAAAAGGATCCCCGGGTAGCAAAGCGGAAGCACGCTGCCGTCGGCGATCAGCGTGTAACCCGAGCTGTTGGCCGCGCCGGCCGTCGCCTGATCGAGGGCGATCAGGTCACTGTGCCCCGGGGGCAGCCGGCGTTTTTTAACGTCTTTTTCCGGGGCGTCGGTCGCGGCGATGCCTTCCAAAAGCTGCGGGTCGCGATAGCTCTTGGTGCTGGAGGTTATGCTCTTGTCCGATAAGCTGAGCGCCGTGCCTTCCACCCTCGCGGCGGATTCCGACTGCTGCCGGACATTGAACTCGGCGAGGTTCTTATTCTCTCCGAACATTTCGAGCGTCGGAATGCTTTTGTCTACCGCCGTGGGCAGGCGTTTAAAACACCCGATACTCATGCCCGGTTTTTCGCCCGGCAGAACATAAACATAAAAGTTGTTATAACGCTTGGCGATCGAGCGCAGGGCCTGCATTTTTGTTCCGGTCTGCAGGATGATCTTTTTATTGTCGGGACGAGTGGGAACGTCGTCCACGTCGGGTTTGCCGCTCAACTCGGAACTAAATATTTTGGTGACAAGATTTTTATCCGATGCTTCGGTAAATCCTTTGGCTTCCCAGGCGCGGTGGAGCTTGGCGCTGTCGTCGTGAACGACGATCGTGACCATGCTGCGTCCGGGAACCGCGCTGCGCGCCATGTCCTGGCCGACGATGCGGCCGTCTATCAGCGGGATAAAGTGGCCTTCGCCGATACGCGCCTCCACCCGGACGCGCTCGAAATCCTTACGGTAGGACACGTCTTCGTTTTCCCAGATGCCGCGGTCGCTGATACAGACCGGGATCTTTATTTTTGCTTCCCAAACGCGGTCCACCTCCTGCTCGACGATGATCTCTTCGATCTCGTCGAGCTGTTCTTTGGTGGCGGCGGTGCCGTTGTAAAAGACTTTGTATTGCTTGTCCATCTGCTTTAACTTTCGGGAACCAGGATAAATTTCGTCTCTTCCGTTGCCAGGTCGTTTTCCGAACGCTTGCTTTCCACCAGGTCGTTTGCTTCGAGTTCGGTATTGGCGTCGGCGATGTGCCAAAACCAGGTGGAGTCCTTGTATTTGCGAAAGGCCATCATGTCGAGCCGGTCAGTGCCTTTGATCTCGGTCAGGTTTCCGCCGAGCATAAGGCAGCCGCCTCAGCTTGACCGCATTCACCTTTTTTCCTTTCGCGCCCTCGACCTCGACGATCGGAACCTTTGCGTAACGCGAATTGGGATCGAACATTTATTTCTCCTTTCCGGATCAAAACGGAATAAGCTCCACTATCTGCTCGGCCGTATTGGCCAGATTTGCCATTGCCTGCGCATCTTTTGCCATGCTCGAATACCAGTAAGCGCCCTTGGCGATATCGTCGTCCGAACATTTATCGATGGCATTGACCGCCATCGATATCGTTACCTCGGCCTGTACCGGGTTGAGCAAAAAATCGTATTGCTGTTCGGTAATGCTCATAGATTCGATCACGACCGGCAGGATCTTATAGGGGCCCCAGATAAACAGGATGCGCGGATACGTTTCCCGCGGGATCGGCTGGCACGCATCGCCGCCGGCAGCGCTGCTCACCGCGCCGCCAGCGCGGCACCGATCAGAGCGGTCAGGGCGCTCTGCCGGGTAAACCATTTTTTCCAGCGCGGCCAGGCGGGTTCCCACTCCGAAGAGGCGGGCGAGCACCTTGTTATCCCCAAATTCGTCGGCGGCGCTAAAGCTGGCTTTGAGCGATATTTTCTCGACCGCCGGTTCGCCCGCCTGGGAAGTTTCGCGAGAAGAACCGGAAGTCGGCCGCGCCGGGATCTGCACGGTCCGCGTCAGCGTTTCAGGATTGAACTGAAATATCACGACATTCGGTATCGGCCCCATCAGGTCGGAGCCGTATTCGATCAATGCTCCTCGCATCAGAAAACCCATCTTTTAATTCTCCCGCTTAGTTCAAACTCTTTTTTTCATTTCTGCCGCCACTCGCCCGGCGATCTCTTTTTGCAAATTTTTCCGGGGCGATGCTCGCCGCCTGTATCTTTCCGCCGACGGAAATTTTCTCTGATCCGTTCAGCGCCCGTTTGCCCTTGGGCAGCTTCTGCGAGGCTGCGAAGTATTTCGCTGCCCAGCCCGCGGGCTATTGACCGCGCCGTACGCGGCCGCATCCGCGCGGAAGCCGGATCCGCAAATTTTCGATATGGATGTTTGTTTGCTCATCTCTTATTTAATCCAAAAGCTTGATGTCTTCTGCGTACTGCCCCAGCTGTTCGAGACTCAAAGTTCGGTTCATCTTGTCGTACTCCCGCTTGATCGGCCATCAGAATGTCTTTCATATACAGCTCCTTCGTTCCGTTTCGCCGCTTGGCCGATTGGAGGCAGGCGTTGAAAACTATCGAGCGGATGTGCCCGCCGGAAAGGGGAAACTGCCGCGCCAGAAAATCGATGTCGATGCAGGGAATTTTCGGCGACCGCGGCGCGGAATCACCTGTTTCCAGATCTCGGCGCGCTGTCTCTTCGTCCGGCAGCGGGAAAATCGATGATGTAGCGCAGGCGGCGCAAAAACGCGTCGTCCAGATCGCGCTTGCGGTTGGTCGCCAGGATCGCCAGGCCCTTGAACCGCTCCATTCGTTCGAGCAGGTAGCTGATCTCGAGATTGGCATAGCGGTCGCGCGAATCGTTGACATCGGTGCGCTTGCCGAACAAGCGCGTCGGCCTCGTCAAAGAACAGGACCATGTCCGAAATGTCGGCCGCGTCAAAGATGCGTTTCAAGTTCTTTTCCGTTTCGCCGATATATTTGTTGACCACCTGCGAAAGGTCGATGCGGTACATCGGCAGTTTAAGTCGGTGCGCCATTATCTCGGCCGCCATCGTTTTTCCGGTTCCGGGCGGGCCGGCAAAAAGCACCGTGATGCCGCCCTCGTTCCACGCCTGCGCCGTTCCCCAGCCGTAGTGAACTTTTGTCAACGAGGCCATCGCCGTCAGTTGTTCTTCGAACTGGAGCGTCCTGTTTATGGGGCAGAATAAGTCGTTCTTCCGCAAAACGAGGCTCGACATAACCGGCCAGTTCGCCGATGTCAAAACTGAGTTCCGCGCGGCAGGCAGCGATAAAATCATCGTGAGACGGCTTTTCCGGCAGCGCTTTCAGCTCGGCGCAGATCTGGCGGATGGTTTCTTTTTCATAGCGGAAACGGCGCGCTATTTCTTTCAAACCATCATCCGCTTCATCGGCGTCAGCGGCGAATTCTTCTTTCCAGATATTCAAGCGCTGCTCAAAACCAAGCGGCGGGATGGCAACAACGGGCAGCAGCAGGTTAGGGTCGATATGATTTATCTGCCGGCGCTCTGAGATCGGCAAAAAGAGCGTTAGCGGAACGGAAACCAGCGGGAGCCCCTCGTTGCGCTCGCGATGTTTTTCGGCGTTGTCCCGGGTTTCGTATGGGATAAAAAGATCGCGGTCTTTGAGCCAGCAGAGTGTGGCCAGCATATTTAAATAATCTTCATTTGCCAGCAAAGCCGGATCGCCCTGGTATTCCCACAAGAACCTTTCGGAAAGCCGCGCCAGATCGATCGCCGCCCGGCGGTAAGAGGAGCGCCGGTTGCCCTGCAGCGGCACTACCCGCAGGCGTTCGGCCTTTTCGGTTTTGAGGCGATAAGCGATCAGTTTTTCCGGCGGGGTCATTTCGCTTTCTTCAAAAACGGCGGGATCCAGCAATTTCACCCCGGCGGGATTAACGTCTTCCGGGCTTAAGCAGCGCGCGCGCGGCCATCGCCGGCACGGTGAGCGGCTGTTCCCAAAAATTTTCCGAATACCCGCGCGAAGCGAGCGTGCCCCGGCGCAGCAGGCCGTGGCTAAAAAGAGGATGCAGCGGGTCGGCCAGCGTTAAAACTTCTTCCGGCTGGTCCCAAAGCCGCTGAATAAGCATCAGGTTCGGGTGGATGCGCGTGAGATCGTTAAGGCAAGCGGCAATTACCGCCCCGAAATTTGCGTCAAAAGCGGAAGCCAAACCCAACGCCAGGGCAAACGCGGAGACGTCGTTTAGCTCCAGCGTTTTCACCACCCAGCTAAATGAACCGCGTTCGGATCTTTCCACCATCGGCACGGGAAGGGAAATTTGCTCGCTCAAATATTTTGCCGCCACGTCACCCGCAAAGAAATGTTGTTTTTCCGCCCAGTGGCGCGAAAGATCGAGTGAGCCGGAAGCCTTATCTATCATCGGCGGAAGTTCGCCGGGCGCTTGCGGCACACTGCCGCCGCGTTCGTGCCAGGTCCAGGCTATTTCCCGCCGGATGCGGAGCGTTGCCTGGCGCATCCAGTAGTTGGCCAATTCGTCATCGGCCCGCAGGTTAGGCGAGAAAACGACGTATTCGGATAATGTATTTTTCGGTGTCATGGCCCAACCTTTAGGGGAACTACCGGACTCTGCGGCGCTTGCTGCCCGTTAACCAGTAAGATCATTAAATAATCGCCTTCCTCAAGCGCGTCGTTTTCCGACATCACGAACTGCCTCGTGGTTTGATCGGCGGACGGCGCGCCTAAAACGTCGAACATCGCGGAAACCTTGCCGTCACGATAAAAAGCCAGCACCGTATCGTCGTCCGTTTTGCCGAGCAGCCTGCCTCGGAGATCGATGGTGGCAAAAAACTTGCGCGGCGTGCCGGCCACAACCGTAAGCGTACCGGCGGCGATGGACGCCTCGCTAAGCGTCGGGACGAGATTGGCGATAATAGTATTGCCGCTGCGTTTTTTGCCTGTGCCCGGCAATGTCACGACCGCGGCCACGGGGTGGCTGCCCGCGGAAATATTTGCCGCCGCGAGCGGCGTTTGGTCTACCCGGAACTCGAGTTCATCCGGCGCCTGCTTCGTTACCGGGAATTCGACCGGCCCGAGTTTGATCGTAAGATTGCTCAGGTGAAGATCGGTGCCGCGGACGGTAACGATCTCGTTCTCTTCAAAACCGGCCGGCGAGACTTCCGATATGACCGGGCCGAACGAAGGAATGATGTCCAGCCGAACAGGCTTCGGCGTTAAGGTAACCGGGGGTTGAGTATAATCGACGCCGACGAGCAGCGAATATTGGCCCGGTTCGGCCGAAGCGATCATTACCGGCCGCACTTCGAAACAAAACGAGAGCCGAAGCTTTTCATCCGAGCCTTGCATTAATTTGGCAAGCAGGTCGACCGAGGATTCGTCGAAGGTCAGGTGCAGCTCGCTCGGGTTAGGAGCAAGGGCTTTTATATCGTCGGCCAATGACAGGCCGTTCAAGCTCAACAGGTCGTCACGGTAAACCGCGCGGATCGCGCTTCCCAGCAGATCGTGCGCCGCCGGCGAATCGCTGACGTCCGTCGTTTCAAACGCCGTCAGTAAATATTTCAGCACCACCCAGATCGGCGGTTTTTCACCGTCGTTGAGCGCGGTATTTTTGAGATGCGGGTCAAAAGTAACCTCATACAAAAAAAGATTCAGAAAGGCTTCCGCGCCGGTCGACTGATCGGGACGGCCAACCGTTACATTCTTGCCGACGATATGAGTGAGGCGCTCTTTCAGCGCGCGGGTTACGGCTCCTATCGCCCTTGATGTATCAACTAGTGCCATCTTTTTCCGGCGCCGCTTTTCGGCGCTCTTGATCTCAGCGTTTGTCTTACAGGTAATTCCTGCTCAGACGTGAATATTCGCGTTTTGTTTGCGATGAATTATTTTGAACGCTTTCGTTTCGCGCGTGCCGTTCGGGAGCAGGCAGGGGGGCCGTATCTTCAATGATCACATTGATCGTGCCGATGGAAAGATCAAAACTCTGCTCGGCGAGCCCGGAACTTTCCCCCGAGCCTCCATCGTTTTCGAATGTTTCTTTTTCCTTTATGGAGACGATGGCCGGCTCTCGTTCCATTTGAAAAATCTCTCTATGCGCCGCGAGCCCAAGTTCCTGTTGCTCAGCCACGGTAACTGCCGCGGCAGCAGTGTCACGCGCGGGTAGAGTTGGATCGGCAGGGCTTCCCGCCGCTGCCCATTCCCGCAATTCCTGAAACAGGATATTTTGCAGACCAGCAGCATCCGGCTCGGGTCTTTCTATTATCTCGGCCGTCCTGGAAAAGTATTTTTGCCGGTTTGCCTGTTCAGCCGCTTTGGTCTCTTCAGCTATAGAAATTTCGATGGTTTCCTCGGCAATGGGCACGATGGCCGCTTCGGCCTCGCTTTCCGGCAAGATCTCAACCGGCGCGCCGGGCGGGATAAAGACGGTTTGACTGATAACGGGAATTCCTTCCGGCCCATCACCTGCGGCAGGACTTTTTTCACTTTTTTCCGTGGTCAGGTGCGGCAGCTTTCTGCCCTGATCCGCCCGCAAAGAAACTGCTCGGGGATCTTCTTTTGGTCCGGATCCCGAGTCTTGCTTGCGAACAAGCTTCTCTTTGCCGACCGTCACATCGAGCTTTTCTCTTAGTTCTACTATTTCGGTTGCCGCTGGTTTTTCCGGAAGCTTTTCGGAAGACTTTTCGGCCGGTCTTTCCCCGGGGGCCGGTTCGATCTCAGATCTTAAGCCGCCCGCCGCGGTTAGCGGAGCTTCGCCCGGCAGGGAAATTCCGGGTAACGGTTCGGATCCGGTCGCCGCGCGCTTCGGTTTTTCGGGCATTCCTGTTTCACTCGTCATACCCGATTCGATTTTTCCGGCTGTTTTTGAGACGGGCCCCGCAGCCCGCGGCAGCGGCGGAGGGGGCGGGATCATTAACGTCTCTTCGCGATGCAGAGGCGCGGGATCACCTTTCGCCGCACCCGCGGAAAGCGAAGTTGTAGCAGGCCTTTGTCCGGGGAAACTAAGGCCGCTTTGTTTTGCAAGACGTGAGAAATAGCCTTTCATTTTTTATCTTCCGTTATCTGCTGTTATCTGCCGGCTGCTATCAGATCAAGGTATGCCAGCCGCCGCCAATGCGGCACGGCGAATATTTCTTCCTCGCTCCAGTGATAATGCGAAGCAAGCTTATGAACCATTACGATCAGTTGTTTTTGCAGCCTGGCCAGTATGCCAAGCGCCGTGTCACAGAGGTCGATCAGAAACTCGTTCGGCTCTCCGCAATCAGCGCAGGCTACCCGGCAAAGAAAATTGACGAGCGGATCTGCTTCATCCAGCGCTTCATTAATGCGGTCGAGATCGGCCGCCTCCAGAGTTTCCCATTCACCCGGCATGGTCATGAGCGTGCCGATCATTGCACCGATCGCCGCTTTTTCGTCTGCGAAGACCCGGCCCGACCAGCTTTCCTGATCACGCCCGGTCGGTTTGCGAATGGTGAAAATTTTATCCCGTATCATGACCTCGACGGTCTCGATCAGATCGGCTTCACGCTGCTGTTCAGCGATCTCATCAAGTGTCAATTCAAGTTCGAGCTCCAGCCCGCACCCGGCACAGCGGAAGGGAAAACTAAGCGCGGTGCCGGAGCTTTTTGCCGCCAGGACAAGCAAGCATTCGAGCCGTTTACTAACCGAAAGCTCGTAAAAGAGATCCGCCGAAATACCGCTGCCGGCGCCCGCGGCGCATTCTTTGAGGATGCGCGTAACCAGCCCCGGCGTATCGCTTTCCGCCAGGTCTATGCCCAGGTCGCTCTTCTCTATGCCGAACGGACGCAGTCCCGTCCGCGCGCCCGAAAACCGATCGGCGAGCGAAGGCGGGAATGCCGGAAACGGCATGATTGCGTTTGATCCTGAAAGCGAATTCATTGGCTGATCTCCCGGCCGCTAACCCGTGGGAACATCGTCGGATTCTTTCGGCTCCTTGGTGCTCAGATCACGGTCCCAGCCTTCCAGCTCGATCTTCATCGATTCGATCGCGACGGCGTTTGCGTTGGCGTTTAGTTCCGGCATCGCCGTATACTCGCTGACCCAGCAGTAGTACAGGAAATAGCGGTAAACGACGTGGCCCTTTTCGTTCATCATTTCCAGGGTCAGATTCTTTTTGTAGCTGGCCAGGTCCATCGCCGTGTCGCCCGAGTATGGATGAACCTTGTTCGCCCATTTCTCAAACTCGGGATCGTGGGTCAGCCCCCGTTCGAGCGTGATGGCGTCGTAACTGGTACGGCCCGGTGATTTGTGGTCGGTGCTGTTGTCGCCGCCGTCACGGTGCTTTACTACTTCCGTAGTGCGTTTGAGAGCGCTGATCTTGCTGACTCCGAGCACGGTTTTTTGATCCCATAGAATACGGAATTTAAAATTCTTGTAAGGGTCGAACCGATCTGCGTTCTTTTCAAATCCTTTTCCCATTTCGTCCTCCTTCTAACGATTTAAACCAGGTCACCGGCCATCTGCTGAATGGTGATAATGACGAATTCCGCCGGCTTGAGCGGCGCAAATCCTACCTGAATATTGACGATCCCCAAATTGCGATCGTTCTGGGTGGTTGTTTCCCCGTCGCATTTAACAAAAAACGCTTTATCCGGAGTGCTTCCCTGGAAAGCGCCCTGCCGGAAAAGGCTCATCATGAATGCGTTGAGGTTCATTCTGACCTTTGCCCAGAGAGGTTCGTCATTCGGTTCGAAAACAACCCACTTCGTGCCGCGAAACAGCGATTCTTCCAGGAACAGGGCGAGACGGCGGATCGGGATATATTTCCATTCCGAGCCGAAATCGTCGCTGCCGTCCAGCGTGCGCGCTCCCCAGTTGACGATGCCGTTGGGGAATTTGCGAATGCAGTTCACACCGAGCTTATTCAGAACTCCGTTCTCGTTATCGGTCAGATTCAATTCGACGTCCGAAACATTGCGCAGGTCCGCCTCGGTGCCGGCGGCGCTTTCCATACGCCGCGCTGCGAATCGGTCCGCGCCATCAATCCGGCGATCGCGCCCGATGCGCCAATGGTCTTGAGCACCCCCGCGTCGCTGAATTTAATGCGCGGGTAAAACACCGCCGAGTACTGTTTGGACACTCCGTTCCGCAGATCATTGACCGCGGTGGCGTTGGCCTTTACTTCTTCGCCGACAGTCCAGGTGGCCGGCGCGTCTACCAGCAGGAAAGCCCGCTTTTTCTCGCAGTAAGAGCTGGCTTTTTGCACTATCGTTTTGTAATCGCCCTCCGTAATGTCCTGGTCGCCCGGAATGATCATCAGGTTGAAAAGATCCACTTTGTCCAGCGCGTACAGCCCGGTATGGGTAACCTCGCTGCCGGTGTATTGGGCGACGGCCGGAGCCGTGCCATCCGTCCCGCCTGTCAGCGCTACCGTGGTGGTGGTCGTCTTCGGTCCGGTCGTGGGTGGGAAAGTGCTCGCCGCCGGAGGCGTCGGAGCTGGGGGCTCGGGATCACTATTGGAACCACCGCCGGAACCGCTGCCGGAGCCACCGCCGGAGCCACCGCCGGAGCCACCGCCGGAGCCGCTGCCGGAGCCACCGCCGGAGCCACCGCCGGAGCCGCTACCGGAACCGCTGCCAGAGCCGCTGCCGGAGCCACTACCGGAGCCGCCGGAACTGCCAGAACCACCGGGGTCGGCGGGATTTGTCGGAGGAGAGACTAATTCAACGTTGATAAGACTCGAGTTTTGGGTAATATAATTTACGACGTACCGCGGCGAGGCCGGGTCCATCGACAGATTTACGTAAGTCGGTTCGGAAGCAATAACGATTCCCCCCGAAACCTCGGAGACGCTTAAGCTGAATAGTCCGTCGGGGTTTATCGTGTTGCTCGATTCCATCACGATGTCGACTTTCAGGTTATTGCCCCATACTCCCTCGCTTTTTGCTTCTACGAGTAAAATGTCTTTTGGTATCGTGGCCCCATTAGCAAGCTTGGCCTTTGCTTTCGTTGCGGCTACGGCAAGTCTCACGACATAACAATCGCTTCCTCCGTTATCAAAAAATTGTTTGACGCTGTTCTTCAGATCGCTTTTCGGGTGCGCGTCCCGGAAACTTCGCAAAAAATCCGAATAACTGGTGCAGCGTACCGCTGTATCGACAGGCCCCTTCAACGATCGCCCAAAAAAAGCGGCGGTTGAGGTAGATACCCCGGTAATTGTTTTCACACCACTGGAAATTTCCTGGACATAAACACCGGGATAGGTTGGCTGAATCGGCATGATTTACCTCCTAATGGTTGGTCTTGGTAAGACACAGAAATAGTTGTTTTCTGGCAATCACTCTCGGGGAAGAGTGGGAAATAGTGTTTGATAGTCAGCAAAAAAAACCTGACTATCTCGGGAAATTACCGGCAATTCGAATATTTATCGGATCAAACAATTCGAGTGCTCCGCGAAAGACAAAAAGCCTTCGCAGAATAGCCGTTTAAATTTGTGATAAATGCTCGAAAGCCGTCGCTTGATTGGGAAATTCTCGGAAGTCTTTGAGATACGTTCAGCAGGGTGTGGGATCAAAAAGGCTTTTTTCCGTATCAACAATCCGCGCGTAAGGTCTTCAAATTTTCTTTAGCCCGGTAAGGATAAAGAATAGCTTTTTAAAAAGCAAGCTTTTTTTCAAAAAAAAATAAATCTTCTATTGGACGCGATTGAAAAAGTAAATTTGCGTAAAAAGACGCCGATATTGTTAGATCAAGCTTTCAGGTTGGGAAGGGTTGCTTGCGCCCGATCTGATTATTTGTATTTCGCCAACGGGACGCCTCTTTTAAATTCCCCTCCTTACGAAGGAGGAGTGGCGTACGTTTCGTGCGACGGGGTGGTTCTCTCATTAAGTAAGAAGGAAACCCCTCGCTGCCGCTTCGGGTTCTGACCTCATTGCTGACGCGCAACGCCTGCCATTACCTATAACTAAAGTGTCGGGTGGTTTCAGGAAAAATCCAAACTCACTCCTTTTAAGCGAAATGAGTTTGGATTTATTGTCGAAAAATATTTGCAGATGCTTTTATTTCCGGTCTGATTTTTCCTTGGTCGGCCGGTCAGAGGTTGCCTCCGGCAGAAACGCGTTCGGCACAGCTTTATCATCCGCCAAACCGAATTGCTGGCTAAAGAAGCCGCTGGCGGATCGCATCGCAAACCACATTCCGTTCGACGGCCGGTAGATGGCGACGTCCGTTTTTCCATCGCCGTCATAGTCGCCCGGCGTCGGACGGTCATCCGCGTATCCCCATTCATAAACCGTCACGGAAGAATCGCGGCTATTAAAGATACGCCAGTAACCGTCCCGAAATACGGCCGCATCGGTCTTCCCGTCACCATCATAATCACCCAGAACGGGAATGTCACCGGGTTGTCCCCAGGGATGAGCGTAGAATAGGCCGTTCATGCTGCTCATATACCAGATGACGCCGTCCGTCGGCCTGAAGATGGTCGGGTCAGCCTTGCCGTCGCCGTCGAAATCGGCGATCAACGGAATATCACCGGGCAAGCCGAACTGGACGTTCGAGATAGTGCCGGTCGAACCTTTCCGGAACCACGCTCCGGTCGTCGGCTGGAAATAAACAAAATCCGCTTTACCGTCGCCGTCGAAATCCGAAGGGATCGGGATATCGCCGGCAGTTCCCCAGTACTCGAGCGCGATCGTCTGATTACCGCTATTGAAATACCACCATTGGCCGTCGCGGTAAATGCCCAGATCGGTCTTGCCGTCGCCGTCATAATCGGCCAGGGCCAAGCGGTCCGTATCTAATCCCCAGTGGAATATCGAAAGCCCCGCGTTACTCCGGTCCAGATACCAGTTGCCTTCCAGGGGCCGGAAAATGCCGACGTCCGTCCGGCCGTCACCATCGAAATCAAATGGCGTCCGCGAATCGGTAAGCCGCGCAACAAACGAACGGGTCGCCCCGCCGCCATTGGCGCCGATGACGGTAAAGCCGCCGCCGACCAGAACGCGGCCTTCGCTGTCCGCCGCCAGGCACAACACCTCGTCATTGAGGTTGTAGATCGTCGAGTTAAAGCTGCCGTCCTCGTCGAGCTGCAGCAGATTCCTGGCCGGCTGTCCGTTTATCGTGAGCGTGAATTTGCCGCCGGCAAAGATCTTTCCGTTCGGCAGCACCAGCAGCGAGTTGATCTTGGCGGTACTGTCGGATAACGACACCGGATTAAATGAATTGTCCACGCTTCCGTTAGAGTTAAGTCTTCGTATTTTTGCCGAGCCGCCGCCGATAGCATATTTGCTGATCAGAATTTTACCGCTCGGAAGCAGGACAAGTTTCGAATACAGCCGGTTCGGTTCTTCGGTGTAAGGAAAGGCCGGATCCAGGCTTCCGTCGGTGTTAAAGCGCGCGACAAAACTCTTGAAAATGCCGTTGGAATTATTTTCATACGTACCGCTGGCAATGATCTTACCGTCCGGCTGGATCAGCACATCGTCGATATACATCGAAGTCGCCGCGCTGTTAAGGGTCGTAGTAAACGACGTATCGATCGCGCCGCCCGCCGTTAGTTTGACCGGGCCGAGACGGCCCCCGTTAGTACTTCTCGAAGTTCCGACCATCAGTTTGCCGTCGCTGTAGATCTGAAACCGGTTCTGTCCGCCGATCAGGATCTGAGACCAATCCGGGATGGGAGGAATCAAGTTAAAAGTAGGATCGATGCTGCCGTCGGAATTAAGGCGTACGAAATTCTTTTTAGTCTCGCCGTTTAGAACATAGTCAAAAAATCCGGTAAGGACGATCTTGCCGTCCGCCTGCGCGCGAATTAGATAAATGTCCCTGATGATCGAAAAATAATTTCCGGTTCCGCTGGTATTGACCTGAAAAGAAGCATCGACCGTCGAATCGGCGTTTAGCCGCGCGATCCGGTAGCGAGCGGTTTCGTTTATCAGATCAAATTTTCCGCCGAGTAAAATTTTCCCGTCCGAATATGTCTCGATCGCCTGAATGACACCAGGGAGCATAGTTTGAAATCCGTTGCCACCGGAATTAAATGTCGGATCGACCACGCCGCCGGGCGTTAATCTGACAAAGTTATTTATTGCGCCGCTCGTGCCGCTCATACTATTTGCGTCGCCGAGCACTATGCTGTTGTCCGGCGCGATGGTAAAACAGGCAGGCCACAGCTGTGTGTATTCACTGAATGAAGGGTCGGCCGCACCGTTCGGCATAAGCCGGCTGAATTGGGCCGAATTAAGAAATATCGAAAAAGAGATAACTATTTTCCCGTCGCCGGCGAACTTTATTCGCTGCTGGCCGTTTTGCGGTATCGAGGGAGATTGAAAAGTGTTGTCGTTGCCGCCGTTTTCGTTTAACAGCAAAAGATTAGTGCTGTTCCGGTATAAAATTTTATTGCCCGGCTGCACGGCCAGTAGCTGGGTCGATCCGATCAAAGGCGTAAAGGAAGCGTCAGTCGAGCCGTCATCATTTAAACGATAAATTTGGGGAACGCTGCTGATGTTCCCACCAACGATCAGCCGGCTGCCTTGCGCCGCGATATTTTGTACGGCGCTGCCGGCCGGAGGATTGAAGTTAAAGGAACTGTCGACCGAGCCGTTATCATTGAGACGAATGATTAGTCGTGAGCCTTGCGGAGTTGTAAAACCATTCCCCATAAGCAGGAGCCTGCCGAGGGAATCCATCTCAATATTATTGACGAAATTGCTCGAACCGATCAGCGTGAAATCGAAGGTCGAGTCAAATGTGCCGTCGGCGTTAAGACGCAGCAGGTGTTTCGGCCCCTGCCCGCCGGCGACCAGCCCGACGCATTTGAGAACGATCTTTCCATCCGGCTGCACTAAGATCTTCGCTCTGCATTTCGCCCGTCGAAGCATCAGTCACGGTTTGGTTGTTAAAGGTCGTGTCGAGCGAACCGTCGGCGTTAAGGCGGATCAGCTTTCCGACCGGCACGCCGTTATAAGCATTAAATCCACCGAGCGCCAGGATCTTTCCGTCCGGCAATGCCTGAATTTGATTCACAAACTTCCAGGCAAAGGAATTTGTCTGGACCTGCGGATCAAAGGTAGGATCGACCCGATCCAAAATGCTGTGCCCGGCATAGGCCGAGTGGCTGAAAACGATGATCACGAGAAACAGGAAAACTATCCTTATATTTATGACATCGAGGGTGGAAACTCCCTTCAAAATATTCGTTTTGCCGTTGTTTGCCGGTTTGATAATTTTCATCTTTTCCTCGCAAGTTTACTTGTAAATTTATTGCTTTTCCCAACGCCGGCCGGTTCCGTAGCGCAGCGCCGTTTTGTTGTGGTGTAAAGTTAGCATTAACAATTCGCGCAAACTATCATAAAATTGCTACTCTTGTCGGATTGTTGCGCCGACCTTGCAAAAAGGGCGGGTCAAAAAAAGCAAAAAAACACTTTATTTTTGGGGATATAACAGTAAATCAAATATACTTGTTAGATCATGAGCCGGGAAAAAGCGGAAAACGTTGACGAAGGCAGAACCACAACCAGGTACAACTGGCGCGGCGATTGGACCGTGAACAGCCGCGACCGCTGGCAAAATCTGAAAGTCATCCGCAACCGTCACCAAATTCGCGAATCTTATATCAAACCGGACAAGCTGATCTATCATTTGATCACCGTTTACATGGGCGCGCCTTCCCGCCAGCAGGCTTGTCTTTCCGGGCGCAACTTTAACATTTTGCAAACCGCCGGAAATGTCGCGGTAATTTCCGCCGCCACCGCTTTGCAGTCCTGGTACGACGAAGCTGAACAGGACGATATTTACCTGCATCTTGAACCCGAATTTATCAAAACGGTAGCGGCGGGCGCGAATATGAATCCGGACAAGGTAGAGATCGTAACGACGCTCGATTCGCGCAGCCCGGTCATCGAAACAATGGCGCGGATGGCGTTTGACGAGCTGCAGCGCGGCCCGGATGTCATGGCCGGAAATCTCTACGCCGATTCGCTCGCCAATGTGCTGGCCGTGCAGCTTCTGCGGGAATATTCGTCGGAAAAAATGCCCGCCGCGCGCCGCTATGTCAACGGCTTGACGAACAGAAAGCTGACCCAGGTTTTAGATCTGATCGAGAGTGATCTGGCGGAAGATCTGCCGCTCAGAGTTTTGGCCAACACCGCCGGTTTGAGCGAGTATCATTTTCTGCGGATGTTCAAACAAGCGACCGGCTACACGCCGCACCAATACGTGATCAACCAGCGCATCGAACGCGCCAAAGACCTGCTGCGCAAAACCGACATCAGCATCACTGAGATCGCTTACCTGCTCGGCTTTTCCACCCCCGCGCATTTTACCCATCACTTTCGCCGCAAGACCGGAGTTACACCGAGCACGATGCGCTAAAGGCAGCGCGCGATGAGGTCAGAACCGGTAAGCGGCAGCGACCGGGTTCTTATTCGACGGGCTAGGGGCGGTTCATTTTTCGCTGCGCTCATTTACCCGGCCACTGCGTTCCCGGTTCTGACCTCATTCTCTGCTTGCTATGTTCAAATCAACATTCAAATCAACGCGCAGATCCTGATTATCTCGAATCTCTTAACGACTAAATTTCCCTCCCTGAGCTATGCTTTCAGGTGGCTTGAGGTAGGAAAAGAGCGACAGGCACCTGCATTTCCCGATCTCAACGTTCTTTTTTAATTTAATCAACGGATTTGTGATTTTTACGAGATTTCTGGAACATTTTTGGAACAGGGTGTTCACTTGTGCTCACTGGAACAGGTGAACACTCGCGAAATGGCTGCGGATCTTAGATCCTAAACCGTTACTGGCAAAAGCTAGTGGCAATTAACGACGTTAGAGGCAAGCCATTAGTAACAGATAAGCTTGTCGCTCAAAAGTCCGATAGACTCCCTGCATATGCTTTTGTAAAATTATAATAATGACAAAAAGAATTCATAGGCGGTTATACGTGCAAAGGGGAGAGAATGGAAACAGAATCCAGGCAGGAAAAAGTTGCCGAGCTTAAACAGGACGAAGACATCAAGCGTGAGCTGGAGCAGGCGACGAAAACGGCTGAAACGGAAAAGCCCGAAACAGGCGATAGTTATAAATTCCAGATAGTTATCTATGTTTTGCTGATATTAGGTCTGGCCGTACTTTACTATCTGCTGCGCTTAGGTTTTTTTGAATTTGCGACAGACCTGATACGTGATCAAGCGCGGCGGGAAATCGTCATAATGTTTTTGCGCCGGGCGGCCGTAGGTGCCATTGCGATATTGTTCGTGTTGATGGCGACCAAACTTGTCAGGGTTTTTCTGCTTCGTCCGATAAAGAACGGCGCTGCGCGGTACAACCTTCGCCGGGTAGTTAATTTGATCGCCGGCCTGCTTACGGCGCTGATCGTGGTTTCCGTGCTTTTTGCCGACTGGTACACGGCGGTCGTTTCCCTGGGGCTGATCTCATTGGTATTGGGATTTGCGCTGCAAACACCCATCACAAGTTTTATCGGCTGGATCTATATTCTCGTCCGCGTTCCTTACCAGGTGGGCGACCGGATAAAGATCGAAGACGCGACGGGCGATGTTATCAGCGTCAGCTATCTTGACACCACGCTGTGGGAATTTGGCGGCGATTATCTTTCGACCGATCACCCCAGCGGCCGCGTAATAAAATTTCCCAACTCAAAAGTTCTCGATACCACTATCTACAATTATTCCTGGTCGCTTTTTCCATACATCTGGACCGAAATAAAATTCAATGTGGCATACCAGAGCGATCTGGAATTTGTCGCGCGCGTGATGCGTGAAACCGCCGCCGAAGAAGTGGGCAAGGAAATGATGGAGCGCGTTCGTACCTACCGGGAATTGCTGCGGCAAACGCCGGTCGATCAGTTTGAGGTCCAGGAATACCCAACCGTAGTTTTTCGCATCAGCAGTAATACCTGGATCGAGGCGATAGTGCGCTATTTGGTAAATCCGAAAAGCGCCGGCGTCGTCAAAAACCGGCTTATCAAAAAGATGCTGGAAGAACTAAACGCCGAGCCCGACCGCGTGATGTTTCCCAAAGATAATGCGCGCTAGTTTTTGCAGTTTTCGTGTTATTTCGTGTGGGTTCGTGGTTCCAGGCCGCCGATCCTCCAGACATATATCCCGCCGACGATCAAGGTAACCGCCAGCAGAAAGATCCAGACTTTACCGGAAATTATCTGGAACAAAAGCTCGAAAATAAATTCCATCATAATGGTAACTATAAGCGGACGGTTTATTTATTTTGTTTCCCAATGAGGTTGGTCTTGTCGATATTATACCTATCGATAGCCTGGCGGTGAAGCAGACTTTTGCCTTCTTCGCCCGTCTCGGTGTACAAGGTCTGCAAGGTGCGATGGTTTTTGAGCATTTCCGATAAGATCTCGGTATTTTGCGGGTCGTCCCGGTAAACATTTTCCTGGAGCGCCAGCGCTTTTTCTATCTCGTCGATCTCGTTTTTCTTTTCCCCCAGCGATCTCCAGATGTTTGCGATCGCCATATAAGAAAAAGCGATGTCTGAGCGAACCTCTTTATTATTTCTATCCTCGGCCTCCATCTGAGAAAGCATTTTCATGCATTGCCCGATCATAGTCATCGCGTCCGAACGCTTTCCGTTGCGCGCATAGCTTTCCGCTAAATTGATCGAACCCATGGCAAAATTTCGCTGGTAAGAAATATTGTTAGGCTCAGACTCAAAAAGTTTCCGCGACATTTCAAAAGAAGCCAAATGGAATGGCAGCCCTTGCGAATAGCGCTCGGCGGCTTTTTGTTTATCGCCGGTCTTTTCCGCCGCATCGCCCAACCAGGTATAGGTAGTGCCTAATCGCTGGTTGACGCGCATATTATTTCTGATCGCTTCTTTATCATCGGGGAAACCCGCGAGCAATTCTTTGCTGAGGCCCAGTGCTTGTTCATACCTGGGAAGTTTTGATTCGATAGTGCCGGTCGCATCGCCTGAAAGCATCAGGAGTGTCGCTTTCTGCAACTTGTAACCGGTATTCCCAGGATCGGCGCTGACGAGTTTTTCCTGCACCTTCAAGGCTTTTTCCAGCGTGGGAAGCTTGTCCGGATCTGAAGTGCGCATATATATCTGAAACAGAGCTTCATAGGCTTTGACCAGATCGAATTGAAGCTCATTATTATTCCCTTCGGTAACAACGGCGCTTTCCAAAAGCGCGACCGCCTTCCGGTAGCTTTCGACCGCGCCGGCGGTGTCACCGATGTTCGCCGCGTAAGCTTTTCCCTGAACGTCGCCCAGCTTGATATAAGCAAGCGCGAGTTCACGCTGCAGCGCCGGGTCGTTTGCAGATTCATTTGCCAGGCTGTCCAGATATTTCGTGGCGTCTTTGACCAACAGTTCGCGAACGGAAGTTGAACCGGGCAGCGCTGCGATGGCGTCGTGGTATTTAAAGATCACCGAGTTTGCCAGTTCGCGCACCTCGGTAAAACGATTCTCCGCTAACACTCTTTGCTGCTCGGCACGGCGCGCCTGCCAGACCGCGATAGCGATGCCGGCGCAGAGCGAAAGAAAAACCAGGGCGGCGGCGATAAGCGAAACTTTATTGCGCCGCGCAAATTTACTAAAACGATATGAAAAAGTATCGGGCCGCGCGGAAACGGGCTGCCCCGCCAGATATCGCTTTATATCTTCGGAAAATTGTTCGACCGAGCGGTAGCGCCGTAAAGGCTCTTTTTGCAATGCTTTGAGGGCAATATTATCGAGATCGCCTTTCAGACTCGAATTTTTTAAGTTCGATCCTTTGGGCGCGGCTGCGGTGGACACCGAAGCCGTATCGCTGGGTTTGCGCGGCTGTGTGTTTGCGATCAGTTCGATCAGCTCCGGGTAACTTTTCCCGGACGTTTGATACGGGCGTTCCCCGGCCAGCAGTTCGTAAAGTACAATCCCGAGCGAATAAACATCGCTGACTGTCGTCACCTTTTCGCCGCGAATTTGCTCCGGCGAAGCGTAGGCCGGCGTCATCATTCCGAGTTGCGTGGCAGTTCCATCAGGGCCCGGTGTTTCCTGTGAATCGGCATTTAAAACTTTTGCGATGCCGAAGTCCAGCAATTTCACGCTGCGGTCATTAGTTATCAAAATGTTTGAAGGTTTCAGATCGCGGTGCACGATCAATTGCGAATGCGCGTAGGAAACGGCAGCGCAAACCTGGCAGAAAAGATCGAGCTTTTCCGCTACGCTCAGATCATTTTCGCGAGAGTAAGCATCTATCGGCAGCCCTTCGATAAATTCCATCACGTAGAAAGGCGAGCCTTCCTCGCTGACGCCGCCGTCGAAAAGCCGTGCGATGTTGGGATGCTGCAGTTCCGCGAGTATCTGGCGTTCGTTGCGAAACCGCCGCACGATCTCGTCCGAATCCATTCCGCGTTTGATGATCTTTACCGCGACCCGCTGGGAAAATTGCCCGTCGTCGCGCACGGCTTCATATACCGCGCCCATCCCGCCCCGACCGATCTCGTGGACGATCTTATAATTTCCGATCTTTTCCGGAGCCTTGTTTCCGTTTTCCGAAAGCTGAGAAAACGGCGAATGCTGAATAAGGCTTTCTTCATCGGCGGCAAACATTTTTTTCACTTCCGCCAGGATCTCATCATCAATAGAAGCCGTAGCGAGAAATTTCTCCCGCTCAGCCGGGGCAAATTCAACGGCTTCATCGAAGATCGATTTTATCTTTTGCCACTTCTCGGAATTCATAAAAGGCAAGGAGCGCCGAATTTATTCGGCCTCTTTTTGCAGACTAAAGTCTGCGCTCCAAATTCGGCGCTCCGCTTATTTCATCTGCGCCATTATCCAGGCTTTGGCGCTGCGCCATTCGCGGTTTACGGTAGCCTCGGAAATTTTCAGGACATCAGCGGTTTCCGCGACAGACAGGCCGCCGAAAAATCTCAGCTCAACTATTTTGGATTGTCTTTCATCCATCTCCGCCAGCCGGTGCAGTGTTTCATCCAGCAAGACTACATCCAGGCCGGACTCACCGGCCGGGCCGCCGCTGATCTCTTCAATCGAGATAAGGGTTTCCCCGGCGCCGCGCTTTTGCGCCTTTTTCTCGATCGCGTGATTTACCAGAATGCGCCGCATCATTTCCGCCGCGATGGAAAAAAAATGCGCGCGGTTATGTCCAATCGACAGAGTGCTGCCCGATCAGCCGCAGGTACGCTTCGTGCACCAGCGCCGTCGGCTGCAGCGTATGGTTGGCGCGCTCGTCGGCCAACTGGTGCGAAGCCACCCGGCGCAGTTCTTTATAAACGACCGGAAAAAGCTGGTCCAGCGCTTCTTTATCACCGTGCTGCGCCTTATGTAAAAGCTGCGTAACTTCCAGAGTATCAGTCATTTAGTAAAAACAGATCAACTAGCTAAGGGTTGCCGGGGCTAGCAGATTTTCCCACAATTTTACTTCAAACAAAAGAAAGAATGTTTTTTTCCTGACACTTTTTGCACAAAAAATCTGCGATTCATATAAAAGGCGAAATTTCGCGAGAAAAAACAAATCGGAGAATCTGTAATGCAAAACAAAATTGAATATCTGAAAAGCGAGCTTTCGCTAAAAAGAAAGATCTATCTGGCGTTGATAATGGCGGTGCTGGCTTTCGTTGCCGCGGTCATCACCGCTCGGGCCGACACGCCGCTTTGGACCTTTAAAGGCGCGAAATGGTACTCGATGATGGAAACGGGCAATGTGATGGTCGGGCTGCCAAACGGCGTCGCGATGCTCGACGGCGCAAACGGCAAAACGCTTTGGCAGCGCAACGATCTCGGCGAAATCAAAGAAACGAATACACCGAGCTTCCCGGCACGCCGCTCATTTTCATTTCCGATAATTCCGGTTGGGCGCAGCGAAAAACAAAACTCACCGCGCTTGATACCCTGACCGGCGAAACCGTTTGGCAGACGGAAAAAATGCTCGGCTTTACGGCGGAGGTTTCGCCCATTTACGAACGCGATATGATCGTTTTTCTGACCATCAGCGACAACCGCATCAACAAAGACAAGCCGGATATTTTCGCCCTCAAGATGTCGACGGGCGAATTGCTCTGGCAAAACGAATACACGGAAAAAGTCGATCTTTACGGCGTGGAAAAGAAAAAACGCGGCGGCGCGAGCGCGATGTTTCTCGGCAGCGGCGGCGGCGCCAGCGACCGGTTCGATCTGAGCGGCGAAAACCCGCCGATCTTCGACGGCGATTCGATGTATATGACCTACGCCGGACTTCATCGCTACAACCTCGCGGACGGCAAGCTCGTCTGGAAAACCCTCTACGATGTGACCGACGGCTCGCTTAAAAACACCAACGGGCAGGCGATCGTTGATGGCGACATGATTTACACCTCGGCGCAGGGAATTATCCGCGCGATCGATAAAAACACGCGGCGCGGTTAAATGGACGACCAAAGATTTCGGCAAAGGCGGCATCGCCGAAATGCAGCTTTACGGCGATGTCGATTTACGGCCGGATGGGCGGACAATTTTTCAGCGCCAAAAAAGGCGAATGGCAAAAGAAAATCGCCGATCGGCGTGGTCGCGCTGAACAAAACCAACGGCAGCACGAACTGGATCTACGAAGGCGCGAAAAATTCGATCACGAATATGATCGTTTTGCCGGAGAACAATGTTTTGCTGATCGGCGATGAAAAAAATCTCATCGGGCTCGATCTTATCGAGCCAGGGCAAAGTTAAGGAAGCTTATAAAGTCCCGCTCAAATTCAAATTCAAGGTCGGCGCGGCGGCGACCGCCGGAAAAGTCGCGGCGGTCGCTTTTGGCGGCGTCGGCGGATTTTTCAAAAAAGGCGCGGACACGACCGACGAACCCATTTCCCTCGTCCGCCAGGAAAACGGCACCGTTGTGGCGCGCGGGACGCAGCATCTGCTGCTTTCGACCCGACGATCGCGGAAATCGCCTGGTCGACCAAATACGACGCGCCAGGTATCGACGGCTGGCAATCTATCGTTATGACGGCGCTTACGGTCACGGCGGCGGCGCTTTCGCAAGCGATCGAAGCGCAGCATTCGCAGCAGCGGCGAATTACAATTCCGCCTTTCGCGAGAACAATCGCTTTCTTAATCTGATGACCAAGTTATCAGAGATTTATGTCGAAAAAATATTCAGCCATCAAAGCAGAGCGGAAATGTCTATTACGTGCTGACGAATTTAAAGGCGAAAGACGATAAAGGCTCGGGGCTGGTCGGCGTGAATATGCTTTCGGGCAAGGCTGAACCAGATCATCTTTAAAGACAAATCGCCGGATTACGAAGTGGACGAAACCGCCGGACGCCTGTTTAATATGAACAAAGGCGAACTTTCGGCTTACAACATGTAACGAGCAGACCGAGCAAAGCGCTAACAACGATGACGATGAGACAAAAAAGGCGACAAGGATAAGTAATTAAGAACATTCGCTGTAATTAGTGTGATTCGTGGCTAAATTTCGATCTGTTATCGACGCGGTAAAGACGTTTCCACGAATCACTCTAAAAACACGAAACTGAAATTAGAAAACTTAAAATATGGCTCAGCAGGAAACTTCAAGCAGCTTCACCGTACGCGACGTAGTGCTGGTAATTTTGCGCCCCTGGCGATCTTGCTTTTTACATATTATGGAAAAGCCCAGACGCCGGGCTCTCGCGCTGGGCGTTGGGACGTCCTGCCCTGTTGATAGACATGCCCGCCGATCCCGACGGCGGCGGCGTCGCCTGGGCCGAACGCCCTATCTATTCCATCTTTCCCAATTCCTGGTCGGCGGAAGGCAGCGGTGTGCGGATCGAAGTTGCCAGGATCTATACGACAAAAAGCCCGGCGGAGCTTTTGGCTGAGGTCGGGCAAAAAATAAACACGCCGATGACGCCGCGCGGTCGCGGAGATCTATCGGGCCGCGAGTTCGTCAATTTTATGAGCGCCACGCGGATGGCCGCGGTCATCGGCAAAGATGAGGGAGTTTTCGGCGGCGCCAGCTGGGTCTTGATGGCTACTTACAAAGATCAGGCGGGCCAGGCATTGGCCGGTGCGATCTTTGATTCCATCAAGGTTGAGCGCGAAGGCAATCGCCACTGGGCGCTGCGCAGCCTCGGGCCTACGTTTCTCGCCGCGGAGCTTCCGTTTGAACTTTTGCAGCAGAAAAGAAGCTCGGAAGATGGAAGTATGGCGCGTTATGAATCCAGCTTTGACGGGATGGATATCAAGGTCACCAGCCAATCGCCCGGTGAAGGCATGGTGTTTGAAAGGGAAGCGACGCTAAAAGACATTGCCGAAAGCGAACGCGCAATGCCCGGCGTGACAAATTTCACCTCGGCCCGCTGACAAATACAAACTGGGCGCACGCGAAGGCGATATCATTACCAAAAATTTCAAGCGCGGCTATCGCAGCTACCGTGTTTATGAAATTGTTTTTATCGAAAAACGCAGCGCTCTTACCGTCAGCATTCAGATCGATCCGGTGCGCGCCGATCACCAGGCGACCACCGAGCGGATACTTCGCACGTTAAAAACGACCCAAAATACAATTTACGGCTGGAAGACCTACGCCGTAGGCAATCAGGGGCTCTATGTCGATCTTCCGGTTGCGCCGGGCCGCGCCGCGGCAGATGAATTCCGTCACCATCTATGAGTCGAACACGCCGCTGGCGATGGTTGAAATGCGCGAGCTTGAGGTCGGGTTTCCTTCCGCTCACAACCCCGACTTTGCCGCCAAACAGTATTTTGAAATGCAGCAGGCGCTAAACAGCAAGGCGAATTTTCAACTGCAAAGTATCGACAAACTTTTGATCGACGGAATGGAAGCGCGCCTGGTCAAGGCCACCTGGCAAAACGGCAAGGAAACAAATTTCCGGCAGATATTGACGATCTACGGCTACCAGACCCAGTGGATCATCGACATGCTCGCCAGCAAAGAGACCGCCGAATATATGGAGCGCGTGATGCAGAGCGTCCGCGTCAAAGTAAATTTCCCGCCCGCCGCCGTGCGGCAATCTTTCGGCACCATGGGAGTTTCATTTCTGGTGGGAGACCAACGCTTGGAACCGCAGATCAAACAAGACCCGGCAGATCCCGATTTTGCCCGCGAAGAATCGGCGACCGCCCAATACGGCAATTCGATACTGACGGTCTATGAAATGAATTTCAAAAACCAGTCGCCGGAGATCAATGACGCGCGCGGGAAATATTTTATGGATGCGTTCCTAAATGGGTTAGGCAAAGGCGCCGGGATCGCCCTGACCGCCAAACAGCGCGACAGTTTTCCGATAAATATCGACGGGGTCGAAGGGCGTCACATTATCTACGACATTACGGCCAGTGTTATGAAACCCGGCGCGGTCATTCAGGCCGATTTCATAATGCTCGGGCAGGATAAAAAACTCTGGACGGCGATCGTCATCACAAATTACGAAGGCGGGCTTTCCGCCCGTTACAACCGCGCGCGAATCTTAAATTCGCTGCGGGTAGGAATGTAAAACCTCAGGAGAAAAAATGAGAAATACATCAAGAACGATTTTGTTTTCAATGTTTTTAATGCTGGCCGGTGCGCTCTCCGCTGCAGCTCAAACAACCCCACAAACACACGATGAGTTTGTCGAAGCCGGAAGACAGGCTGCCATTAAGGGAGATTTCACCGGCGCGGTCCAGTGGTATTCAAAAGCGCTCGCCGTTCAGGCGGACGATTACCGCCTTCTTTATGCGCGCGCCGGAGCGTATGCGGTCCTCCAAAAATACGATGAGGCAGTCAAAGACCTGAATGTCATATTGAAGGCGCAGCCGGAAAATATCGACGTGCTGTATGCGCGCGCAACCTACCTGAATGCCAAAGGCGATTATAAAAAGGGTTTTAAGGACGCCGAGGCTCTGCTAAAACTCGATGCCAACCACGCCGGCGGCTACCAGGCGCGGGGCACTGCTTACGCCGGGCAGGAAAAATGGAAAGAAGCCGAAGCCGATCTGACCAGGTCTATCCAACTCAATGCGAAAGACCCCGTTACCTATACCATTCGCGCGGTCGTTTATGAGATGCAGGGAATGGCGGCGCAGGCCCAGGCGGATAAATTAAAAGCCGAGCAGCTTCAGGGCAAGTAGTTTGCGCGGCTGGGTGGTCATCGCTAAAAACCTCCCAACAGGTTCCGAACTTCATGAAATACGTATTTTTGATCATCATTATATTTACCGGCCTGTCCGGCGGGAATGTATTTTCTCAGGAACCGTTCAAATACCAGGGTGTGAAACTTTCTACGCCGCAGATGTTCTCCCGGACGGCGGAGCGGTTGAGGCTGGAATGGGTAAAGAATAAAGCGGCCGCAAAAGGCGAGCTGAAACGGAACCCCGATGTGATGATGCTGCTGCAAAAATGTGTCGAGCTTTTCCCGGGAGACCTGACCTGCAGTTTGAAATTTATCGAGGCATATGACGGCCATACGAAGGAACGCGGTTTTTATGGCAGCGCCGCAAATAAAGACGCGCAAAAATATCTGCTCGTGGCCTTGACCGGATTGTTAAGGGCAAATCCAAAGAATGATTTTGCTTATTATCGCCGGGGAATACTCTATTTTGAACTCGGGCAATACGAACTTGCGATCGCGGATTTTTCAGAGAATATCCGGTTTTCCAAAACCGCGGGTGCCGGCGATTACTGCACCCGCGCCCGCGCCTACATGGCGATAAAAAAGTACGATCCGGCGATCGCGGACTATCAAAAAGCCTTAAGCCTTGGGATCACCAAGGCTGAGGCGGCGCAAGGCCTGATCAATGTTTATCTCGAACAAAATAAAGGCGACGAAGCCGTTGCGCTCGTTACATCGATGATCGGGGGCGACGGGGAAGTAAAAGCCGGGTGGATCGAAGAACGCAGCCGGGTTTATACCGCGTTGAAAAAATACGACCTGGCGATGAAAGACATTGATGAGCTGGAAAAGATTTGGCAGGATAGTGCTCAGGTTCCTTACAATCGCGGCCTGGTCTATGCCGCGCAAGGCGAGCAAGAGAAAGCGATCACTGAATTTCGCAAGGCTTACGAAAAAATGCCCTATGACACGAGATTTAAAGAAGCGCTGGAAAAAATCGGCGTGAAGCTTTAACCCGATCCAGACGATAAGGCGGATTGCACCGAAGGCGGCGTTAAAAGCGTCGCCTTTTCTTTCCTGTATCAGAAACGGCTTTGCCTCTAAGATCATTAATTGCCACTAGCTTTTGCCAGTAACGGTTTAGGATCTAAGATCCGCAGCCATTTCGCGAGTGTTCACCTGTTCCAGTGAGCACAAGTGAACACCCTGTTCCAAAAATGTTCCAGAAATCTCGTAAAAATCACAAATCCGTCGATTAAATTAAAAAAGAACATTGAGATCGGAAAATTCAGGTGCCTGCCGCTCTTTTCTCGATCTCAGGCTACCTGAAAGCATAGCCCAGCCGGGAAATTTAGTCGCCAGAGGTTTAGTTTTATTCGTGTTATTTGGAGGTTTTGTGAGCTATCAATTGCGACCAGCTAAGACAAGTGGACTAAAAAGTACTTTTATGACCGGGCTTTAGCCCAATTCTCAAATCATGTGAAAATCCGGCCCTTCTCATAAAAAACTCAAACTCTTCATCGAAAGTTTTTGTTTGATGATGTTCTTCCTGATCCGCAATATATTTCCTAACATTCTTGAGAACGTTTTCACTTACCGATACAGCAAAATATTCGTCCTGCCATCCAAACTTCCCTCGACATAGTTTGTTTTTGTTTATCCAATGCGATGATTCGCCTTTGATAAGCTGAACTATATTTTCGATCTCTTGTCCCGTCCCAAGGGAGATCAGGCAATGGACATGGTCAATATAGCCGCCAATAAAATCGAGAAAAATATCTTTTTCTTTGGCGTTTTCCTTTATGTGTTCGAAAACTTTTTGCCTGATATCTTTTGTCAACATCGGTTCGCGGTTCTTAGTTGACCAGACAAAATGTATCCATACCTTTATAAATGGCATAGGAGTGAAGAAGTTGTAATCAATTTGCCACTAGCTTAGCTAGCGGACTAAAAAGTACTATTTATGACCGGCTTTAACCCATTTCTTTTAGGTTGGGCTAAAGCCCGGCTCCTTTATTTTATTGCCCATCCACTAGCTAAAGCTAGTGGCAATTTAAAAGAAACAAAGATTTTTATTTATATTTAGCCGGGAGTTTTGCCGTGTGCCACTATCAATGGTCCCTAGCGTTAGCAAAAAACACTGGGGTTATCAATTGCTACTAGCCTCAGCTAGTGGTCTAAAGCTGGATCTATCAATTGCCACTAGCTTTAGCTAGTGGACTAAAAAGTACTATTATGACCGGGCTTTAGCCCAAATTCTTTGGTTGGGCAAAAGCGATTAGAGGCATCAAAAAACATGCAAAAAAGATCTATTCTGTATATTCCCAGACTAAATAAAATCCGAATTTAATTTAAGCTGTTCTTTTCAATTTGTGAATTGTCTCCACGGATATCGAGCGTTGCTGGTAAGTGCCTGATAATGCACAGTTAAATAAAAGCGGATCTGGTATAAAAGGGCGGGGGTTTTAGCACGAAAGTTGCCCTGTGCCTTTGCGCGGTTAAAAACATTTTCACCCGATTTATGCCGCCGCGCCGTCTTTTTATTTAAAAAAACGACACTGTGGTTTAGTGCCAAAGGTTTGCACCAACAAGGATGAAGTTCGGGGGATCTATGAAAAACTATCAGAGTCTCGCCTTTAGGGCGGGCGTCGCTGTCTTTTTACTCTTTTTATCAGCAGGATTTTATTTCAGCTTTTTTACTAAACCAACAGATCAAAATGCAGAATCGACCGCAAAAACGGAAGTATTAACGCCCGCGCAGGACCCGTCCGGATCACCCTCGGACAGTGCGGCGGACAAGGCTAAACTTGCCGAAGCTTACGGCAGCCTGCCCATTCACTTTGAACCTAATCTCGGCCAAACCGACGAGCAGGTGAAATTCGTCGCGCGGGGAAACAGCTACGGGTTGTTTTTGACCAATACCGAAGCCGTGCTTTCCCTGCGGCAGGCGGGAAAGAATAAAATGCCCGGCAAAACGGCGACCGTCCGGATGCAGATCGAGGGCGCGAACCCGTCCGTATCATCTGCCGGATCAAGCGAACTCGAAGGCCGTACAAACTATTTCATCGGCAATGACCCTGACAAATGGCGCACCGACGTTCCCAATTATGAAAAAGTAAAATTTAACGGCGTTTATGACGGCGTTGATCTTGTTTATTACGGCAACGGCAGCCAACTCGAGTACGACTTTATCGTCGCGCCTAATGCCGATCCGAATCTTATTAAACTAAAATTCGACGGCATAAAAAAGGCGAGTATTGAAAAACGAAGCGGCGACCTGCTGCTCGAAACGGCGGGGGGCACTATCCGCCAGCACAAACCTCTCGTCTATCAAAATATCAACGGCGAAGGGGGCGAACGCCGCGAAGTTGCGAGTCTTTATAAACTCGACGGAGGCAAGGTGAGCATCGCGCTTGGCGAATACGACCGTTCGAAAGAGCTGGTCATCGACCCGGTGCTGGCCTACGGCAGTTATATCGGCGGCAGCGCTTTTGACGAGGGGCGCAGCATTGCGGTCGATGCGCAGGGGAATGCCTACGTAGTGGGAAGCGCTTCTTCGCTAAATTTTCCCACGACAGCAGGCGCGCTAAAAACCGCGAATCCTCCGTCAACGAACAACGTTCAATGGACAGACGCTTTTGTCGCGAAGATCAACCCGGCGGGGACGGCGCTGGTCTATTCAACTTATTTTGGCGGGCGCAACGGCAGTGAATCCGGCGGCGGCGTAGCGGTCGACACTGCCGGAAACGCGCTAATCAGCGGCACGACGATGTCTAACGACCTGCCGGTCGTAAATGCTTTTCAAACGACTTTCGGCGGGACGGACGACGCTTTCGCGGCAAAACTCAACTCTACGGGCACGGCTCTTATTTATTCAACCTATATCGGCGGCAACAATACGGACCTTGGCGGAAAGATCGCCTTGAATCAAACCACCGGCGAAGCCGTTTTTACCGGCACCGCTTACTCGGGAAATTTTCCGACCACGCCCGGCGCTTACAAACCGCAGCTTTGCACCGGCGGCCAGAGCTGCAACGGCATCTTTTTTAGCGGCGGTTACCTGGTCAAGCTTTCCTCGGCGGGGGGGCTTATTTACTCCACGCTGTTTGAAGCCAATATTTTGGACGTCACTTTGGATGCGGCAAACAATGCCACATTTGTCGGCGGCGCGGGCAGCGGACTGCCAACCACGCCGGGTGCTTTTCAGCCGGCAAACAGCGGCGGCATCGACGGCTATATCGCCAAGATGAACCCTGCCGGCAGCGCGCTTACATTTGCAACTTATCTCGGCGGCGGTTTGCAATCCGACACAGTAAAAGGCATTGCGCTCGATAGCGCCGATAATATTTATGTGACCGGCCAGACGGAAAACGGGGGATTTCCCGTTACACCCGGCGCCTTTGATATGACTTTTAACGGCGGCACCGATGGTTTTGTAACAAAACTTAACGCGGCGGGTTCGACGCTGCTTCTCTCGACTTTCTTAGGCGGCACCGGGAAAGATCAGCCGGCGGCCATATCCTTAAGCCAAAACAACGAGATCTTTGTGGCCGGCGAAACCACCAGCGGGGCAAACTTTCCGCTGCGGCATTCGTTGAACGGTACGGCAGGAAATATTTTCCTGACGCGTCTTGATTCCAGCGCGGCAAACCTGGTCTTTTCGACTTTCCTGGGCGTCGGCAGCCCCTTTGATATGGTGGTCGACACTTCAAATAATGCCTATATGACCGGGCATACTACTTCGATCCTGGTGACGCCCAACGCGTTTCAGACGGTACTGAACAACGACCCGGCAAATATTTCAGCTAAGGACGGCTTTGTTCTGAAAATCGCGCCGGCGGATGAAAGCGCGCTTACCTTTAGCATCGGCGGGATGGTCACCGATCAAAATACCGGGTTTACCAATGACTATACCCAGATCGTTGTAACGCTGACCGGGTCTGCAAGCCGCCAGGTCATAATTCCTTACAGCGGCGGGCCATTTAATTTTAGCGATCTTCCGGCGGGCGGAAATTACACCGTCACGGTTAAGAAAGTGGGCTATGTAACGTCGCCTGAAAGCGCAACTTTCAACAATCTCGGCGCCAATCAATCGGCCGATTTTACGATCCTGACGAATCATCAGCCGATGGGCACGATCACCACGCCGGCGCACGGTGCGGTCTTTAACGCGCCGGGGACGATAAACATTAAGGCGACCGCCGCGGATGAAGACGGCGATGCGATCCAGAAGGTGGATTTTGTGGCGTACTCCAGCTCCACGGGCTCGATACCGCTCGGCACCGATACTACCGCGCCTTATGAATTCACCTGGAGCAATGTGCCGGTCGGTACCTGGGCTTTGTATGCCATCCCGACAGATAGCCTTGGCTTGCGCGGCGATTCACAGCCGGTAGTCCACGTTCAGGTCGTGGATCCTTCGCCGGTTAGTGTTTCGATCACCAGCCCGGCCGAGAATCAGGCTTTTGTCGAGGGAGATTATGTGCCGATCCAGGTCCAGGTTTCCCCATCGGTGACGCTGGTACAGGTGCGCGATCAAAATAATACTCTGGTCGGCTGGCTCACCGGCGGCACGTGGTCTACCACCTGGCGCGTGATGAATACCGGCAGCTACACTCTGACCGCGACCGCGCAAAACTCGCGCGGAGAAACGGGAGTTTCCGCGCCGGTCCATATCACGGTCGGCAACCTCAATCACCGGATAGGCGGAAAGGTGATCGATAATTTCACCAGCCAGCCGATACCGAATGTCACGATAAGATTGGCGTGTACGACAAATACGAACATAAACGCCACCACCACGACGGATGAGAACGGCGATTACCTTTTCACCAATTTAGGCGCAACCGTAAACGACGGCGTTACCATTACGCCCGAACTGTCCGGGTACACTTTCCAACCGCCCAGCCGCAGCATCGGGTATCTCGGTTATATCAACTGGGAGTTTCAAACTTTTAGCGCCGTTCGCAATACGACGATCAACGTCAGTTTGACCAGCCCGACGGCCGGGCAGGCGTTTACCGCCCCCGCGACAATAGGGCTCGCAGCCACTGCCACTTCCGGCGACGGGCCGATCACCAAAGTCGAATTTTATCGCGGGCAAAACAACCTCGCGACCCTGATAGCGACGGACACGACTGCGCCGTACGAATTTCAATGGACGAATGTGCCGGCCGGAAACTACGAGCTTTATGCCCGGGCGACCGATTCGACCGGAGGGGTGAAAACTTCCGGGATAACTTTTATTTCCGTGAACGCGCCCACCGCTACTGTCCGCCTGCAGGGGGACATCACGAACCCCGGCGGCGGGGCGATGCAGGGCATCACCGTTAACCTGACCGGCACCGCAAACGGACAGCCGGTGAATCAAACTGCGTTCACTAATTTCTTCGGCGCGTACGGGTTCTTTAGCGTGCCCGCCGGAGGCGATTACACCATCACGCCCCAGGCGCCGAACATAAGTTTCACTCCGCCTTCGTTTAGCGTGGCGAACGCGACGGCCGACATGCTCGACATCGACTTTGTTGCTTCCGCTTCGAATCAATCGCCGGCAGTACAAATAAACAGTCCCGTTGACGGTGCGGTTTATACGATGCCCGCGTCGATCCCGGTCAACGCCACGGCGACAGACGCCGACGGCAATATTGTGCGCCTGACGCTTTCGGCGGTGAGCAATACGAGGTCTACCACGATCGGGCAGGCGCTGGGAGGCACGTTCAGCCTTCTCTGGCAGCCCAACGAACCGGGCAGTTACACGATCTGGGCCACCGCGGTCGATAATGGCGGCCTTCAGACTTCCGTGAATATTCACATCACCGTCAATCCGCCGGGGCCGGTCAGTATTTCGGGCCGCGCGGTGAATCGCGACAGCGTGGGTATCGAAGGCGCAACGATCGAGCTCCATGAATTCGGAAACGACGAGCCGATCGTCGCCACGGCAACTACCGCGGCGGACGGCAGCTACACTATTCCGAATATCACGACGTTTAGAAATTACATTCTGAAAGCGGTGAAAGAGGATCACAGCTTCTCGCCGCAGCGGCGCGCTTACACTAACCTGAGCCAGACCCTTACCGGTGTCGATTTCACCGGGACGCTGCAGGTGCAGCCTTCGGATTTTGACGGCGACGGCGAATCCGACCTGGCGGTCTGGCGCCCCTCAAGCGGAATGTGGCATGTTTCGCGTTCCAACGACGGCTCGTATAACGCGCTGCAATTCGGCGAATCAGCCCAAGGGGACGCGGTCACGCCCGGTAATTTCGATGGCGACAAGAAGATCGACTACGCTTTTTATCGCAGCGGCACCTGGCACATCCTGAACAGTTCAAATAGCCAGATCCGCACCGTCCAGTTTGGCATTGCCGGCGACCAACCCGTTCCCGGCGATTACGACGGCGACGGCAAAACGGATGTGGCGGTGTTCCGTGCCTCGACGGGTGTCTGGTACATCTGGCGCAGCAGCGACGGCCAGTTCGACATTCGCCAGTTCGGTTTAAGCGGCGACAAGGCCCTGACCGGTGATTACGACGGTGACGGAATGTCCGATGTCACGATCTGGCGGCCTTCGAATGGAGCGTGGTACATCTGGCTCAGCGGCGGAAGCTATCTCATTACCCAATTCGGCCTCAACGGAGACATCCCGACCGTCGGCGATTTCGACGGCGACAAGAAAGCCGACATCACGATCTATCGCCCGTCCAACGGCGCCTGGTACGTGATCGAAAGCAGCAACGGGAATTACCGGATCATGAATTGGGGGCTGGCTACGGACAAACCGGTGCCGGGAGACTACGACCGCGACGGCAAGACCGACTTTGCCGTGTTCCGCGAATCGGAAGGCAATTGGTACATCTATAAGAGCTCTGTCAATAACTTCGTCGTCCAGCATTTCGGGATGACGGGTGATATACCTATTCCCGCTGCTTTTGCCCGCTAGCTCAAGCAAACTTGAGGCAGCAGCGATCAAGGGTGATCTTCGGGGTCACCCTTTTTTGTTGACCTTTCTGCGCGCATACAAAACTATTACAATTAAAACACTTATTATTCTTGTCGGGTTGCACCCGCGAGGAGTAACCTAGAAGAAAGGAAGTAAAGCGTGCGGTATGAAAATATTACTTGTCTATCCTATCTTTCCCGACACTTACTGGAGTTTTAAGTATGCCTTATCGTTTGAAAACAAAAAGGCATCTTTTCCGCCGCTCGGATTACTGACGGTTTCCTCCATGCTGCCCGATTCGTGGGAGAAACGCCTGGTGGACATGAATGTCGAAGACCTCGACCCTGCTGACATCGAATGGGCCGATATGGTTTTTGTCAGCGCGATGATCGTCCAGCAGGAATCGCTGATGGAGGTGGTCAGGCTAAGCAAGGCGATGGGCAAGCGCGTTGCAGTGGGCGGGCCATATGTTTCGACCAGCGCCGATAAATTGTCTGAAGCCGATTTTATTTTCATCGGCGAAGCGGAGACGACGCTGCCCGAGTTTATCCATGATCTTGAGATCGGCGCCGCCAAGCGCACCTATGAAGCCGCCGAAAAACCTTCGCTCCTGAACACGCCGGTGCCGGATTTTAGCCTGATCCAACACAAAAATTACAGCGCGATGAATGTGCAGTATTCGCGCGGCTGCCCCTTTAACTGTGAATTTTGCGACATCATCGAAATTTACGGGCGCGTTCCGCGCACCAAATCAAACGATCAGATGCTGGCGGAATTAGACGCCCTGCGCGAAACTGGTTGGCGCGGTCTGGTGTTCATCGTCGACGACAATTTTATCGGCAATAAAAAGAACGTAAAGCTCTTTATGCCCCATCTGATAGATTGGGCGGAGCAGCACTCTCATCCTTTCTCTTTTATCACCGAAGCCAGCCTCAATTTGGCCGAGGACGAAATATTACTCAAGATGATGCAGGACGCCGGCTTTAGCCGCGTATTCTTAGGCATCGAGACACCGGTCGAAGAAAGCCTCAAGGAAGCTCAGAAAGGGCAGAACACGCGCCGCGCCCTGCTTGATTCCGTCGGGCGGATCCAGAGTTTCGGGATGGAAGTCATGGCCGGATTTATTGTCGGATTTGATAACGATCCGGAAAATATCTTTGAAAGACAGATCAAGTTCATCCAGGAGAGTGCCATTCCGCTTGCGATGGTCGGGCTGCTGACCGCGCTGCCCGATACCCAGCTTTGGAAACGCCTGGAAAAAGAAGGCCGCCTATTGGAAGACAGCAGCGGAAACAATACCGATTGCTCGCTGAATTTTGTTCCGAAAATGGACCGCACCGTGCTGATCGAAGGTTATAAAACCATCCTGCGCAAAATTTACGGCTCGCGCGAATACTACCAGCGCGCTTTGGGATGCCTGGCCCGCCTCAAACAGGAAAAGGCCGTGGCGCGGCAGGGCGGTGCTCTCGGCGACCTCAAAACCTTTACCAAGCTGGTAATGATCCTCGGCATTAAGGACTCGGAGCGTTTTCAATTCTGGCGGTATCTGTTCCGCTCGCTTGCCTTTCATCGCCGCAACTTTGCGCACGCCATGACGCTGGCCGCGATGGGTTATCATTTTCGCAAAGTTACCGCTATTTATTGCGATTAAAAGTATTAACGAAGGCTCGAAAATTATTCTCAGACAAGGTATACTCTTTGTTTTCAGAAGATATAGCTTTATTTATTGAGAACGATAATGACGAAAACCTTTTTGATCCTGGTCACGGCGTGCTTATTTTCTTCCCTGATCCTGGCGGCGGCAATTCCCGCAAATGCTCAAAAGATCCCTCGTAAGCCGAAATCCTCAAAATCCGTCGTTCAAAAACAAACCATAATATTAAAAGATGGAGAATACCGCCCGGCGAGTTTTCGCTTAAAACGCGGAGTTCCCGCGCAGCTGACCATTATTCGCAAAAGCGCGGACGAATGCGGTGAAGAAATAGTTTTTCCGGCCTACGGCATTCGCCGCCGTCTGCCTCTTAACCGCGCTGTGACCGTCAGATTCACTCCGAATAAAAAGGGAGCGTTCGGGTTTATGTGCGGAATGGATATGATGTACGGCAAGATCATCGTGCAGTAAAATTCTATCTCGCCTGGCGCGGTTGTGCTAGAGTATTTGGTAAAGAAATGTCCCAGTTTGCCCAAGTTAAAAAGCAGCTAATAAAGCCGGTTTTTACCGTAAAAGGCGCCTTGCGCGCGCTGACGATGCTGGTGCTATGTTCAGTTTATCTGGGCTCACTGCCATTGTCGCACGCGGCGGCCCGGCGCTCTTCAGACGAGGTTTTTTGCCCCCTGCAAAAAACCTGGGTAAAGAAAAACTCCGGGATACCCTTGCGGGGAAATCAAAAACAACCGCTTAAAGATATCTGCGCCCGTGTCGAGCGAAAGGACGTTTTTCTTTCCGAGCTTACCGAAAGCCTTCGCTTTACCCGGGCGACGCCGAATTATAGAGAAACAGAAAAATTATTTTTCACCTATCTGGCCAAAGGCAAACCCTCGCTCACCCGGTATTTTTATTCACAGAATGCGCCGGAACCGCAATACATCAGTTCGGCACGGATAGAAAAAAACGCTAACAACACCCGGCTTGAATTTGCCGCGCAGGCCGCCCAGGCCCCCGCGCCAAAATTGCCTTCGCGGCTTATATGCACGCCGGCAAATAATTTCGTTTCCCGCAGCTTTACCGAATTAAAGAACATTTCCCGCAACCTCAGTCCCCGCGCTCCGCCTTTCTCCGCTTAAGCGTTTCCAGCGATCAATACTGCCGGTGAATTTCATCAGGCGGTTAAATTGTCCCGGCAAATTGTCCGGGATGGATCAGCTTTTTTAGTGGAGGAATATGAACTCGCCTCATGTATTTTTCAAGACCGTTGTGGCAGCTTTTTTGTTTTCCTGTTTGCTGCTGATAGGCGCTGCCGCCGCGCACGCGCAGCAGAGTGTTTCCGCGGCCGTACTAGCGGGTGAGGTTGTCGACCCGCAAGGGGCCGTAATACCGGGCGCGAAAATTTCCGTCACCAGCCTGGAAACGAATCAGGCCCGGAGCGTCATCAGCGACAACGAGGGAAATTTTCGGTTCAGCTATTTGCCCGTGGGAACTTACACGGTAAGGATTGAAGCCACCGGATTTTTGGCGCTGACAAAGAAAGTGGTTCTGACAGTGGGGCAAACTGTGAATGCGCGTTTCGAGCTTGAAGTTCAAAGCCCGGAAGTTGACACACAAATGATCACGTCCGATCTGCCGACGATCGAAACTACCCGCACGCAGGTTTCGGAAACGATCCTTCCGAAAGATGTCGAAAGCCTGCCGCTCAACGGGCGTAATTTTCTTGATCTCGCGCTGCTGCTTCCGGCGGTTTCGCGTACCAATACCGGCAGCGTTCAGCGTTTTGCGGAAACCTCGGCAGTGCCTGGAACAGGCATTTCCATCGCCGGCCAGCGCAATCTAAATGTCAGCTTTATAGTTGACGGCTCATCCGCAAATGATGATTCTGTTGAGCTTGCAGGCACATATTACAGCCAGGAAGTGATCCGGGAATTCCAGGTTGTTTCAAATGGGGCGGTCGCCCAATTCGGTCGGGCTTCCAGTGGTTTTGTGAATATCGTGACGCGCTCCGGCACAAATCAGTTTCACGGAAAAGCATACGGTTTCTTACGCAGCGACAGGCTGGATGCGCGAAACCCGTTGGTAGCGGGCAAAGACCCTTTGACGCAAACGCAATACGGCGCGTCACTGGGCGGGCCGGTCGTTAAAAACAAAACTTTTTTCTTCACCAATTTTGAGCAGACGCGACGCAATGACAGCAATATCATCACCATTGCGCCCGCTAACGTAACGGCCATCAATAACCGTCTGGCCGCCGTCGGTTATCCCGGTTCCCAAATTCAGACCGGTCTTGTTCCCGGCGGTTTTGATTCGACAAATTTCTTTGCCCGTTTTGATCACCGGATAAACGAAAAAAATTCGTTTGCGGCGACCTACAATTTTTACGACATCTCCGCGCAAAACGCCCGCACGGTCGGCGGCTTAAATGCCGTGAGCCGCGGAACCGATCTGGAAAATACCGATCATACGGTAAATCTGGCCGACGTTACCACGCTCGGTCTGAGCGCGGTCAATGAGTTTCGTTTCCAGTTTCGCCGCAGCCGGCTGGGCGCGCCGGCCATCGACCAAACCGGCCCGGCGGTAAACATTTCCGGTGTCGCGAATTTTGGGACGGCTACCAATTCACCGGCCGGGCGCGATATCGATCTTTACCAATTAACGAATAGCCTAAGCACGATCCTGGGCAAGCATTCGGTAAAGGGCGGCGCGGAATTTATCTACAACAAACTGAATATTGTTTTTCCCGGCCAGCTGCAGGGTGTTTATACTTTTTCGCCCGTGACCGTGCCGAGGATCGTCGGCTGTGACCCGCCGGGCGGTGCCACGATCTCTCTTTCCGCGCTGCAGAGTTTTACGGACCCATGCCGGCCACCGGTATACAGCCAGTTTCAACAGGCCTTTGGAGCGGTAGGCCAGGCGCAAAACAATCCCAACTTCGGTTTATTCGCCCAGGATGAATTCAAACCTCACCCAAAATTGACCTTGAATTTCGGTTTGCGCTACGACCTGCAATTTTTGCCGGGGCCGATAAATACCGACCGCGACAATATTTCGCCGCGCTTTGGATTTGCTTATGCACCCGATGAAAAGACGGTTATTAGAGGAAGCTTTCGGGCTTTATTTTGACCGTATCCCGACGCGCGCCACTTCCAATGCGCTGCAGCGCGACGGCAGCAAATATATCGTCGTCCAGCTTACCCGGGTTCGCCGGGCGCTCCCGGTTTTTCCCAATGTTCTTAGCAGCGCGCCTTCCGTGCTGCTGGTCAAGCCCAATATCACTCGTATCGATCCCGATATCGAAAACAGTTATACCGAACAAGCCAGCTTGCAGTTGAGCGCGAATTGCCGTTTAACTCTTCCTTATCTGTCGGCTATATATTTGTGCGAGCGTTAAATCTGATACTTTCGCGCAACGTGAACGTTCCCGTTTGCGCCGCGGCGGCTGATCCGAATCTTTGCCGGCCCAATCCGAATTTTGGAAATATCAGCCGCTTCGAAGGTTCCGGCGAGTCAAACTATAACGGGATGATAGTGTCATTTAATAAAAGGCAGGGGCGCTGGGCCGATGTCAGAATTTCCTATACTTTTTCCAAGGCGCTTGATAACTCGGGAAATTTTTTCTTCTCGACGCCGCAAAATAACTTCGATCTTAATGATGAATGGGGATTGTCCGACAACGACCAACGTCACCGGCTAACTCTCAACGGCAGTTTTTATTCGCCTAAGGCTTCGGGCAGATCTTTTGCGCGAAAACTCTACAGCGATCTGGAACTGAGCTATATTTTCACTTATGCTTCGCGGCTGCCGTTTAATATCGTGACGGGCAATGACCGCAATGGTGATACAAATAATAATGACCGGCCAACGGTGTCGGCCGCAACACCGGACGCGGCTTTGATTATTCATCGCTCGACCTGCGGTTAAGCCGTCGGTTCGTGTTTTCTGAAGCAATGAACCTGGAATTATTGGTTGAAGCTTTTAATGTCTTAAACCGCGCAAATTTCTCGGTGCCTAATAATACTTTTGGCACCGGAACGGTTCCGCTCTCCGCGTTTGGGCGGCCGACGGCGGCTTTTGATCCGCGGCAGATACAGGTTGGTTTTAGATTTAATTTTTAAGAGGACTTTATGAATTTTGCTCGCATTCACGCCGGAAATTTCGCGGTGATCCTATATTTCTGCTGCGCTTTGAGTTTGAGCGGATGCTCTTATAATGAGATTCGGTCCCTGTCAACGGAATCTGCCATCAAGCCCGCTGTCGAAGTCCCGGTCTCTCCTATCAATGTCGAAGCGGGCGAGCCGGCGATCGCGGCGGATGAGAGTGGAAATATTTACGTGGCGTATGTCGAGCACGGTGCCGATAAAACCGCCGATCTTTATCTGCAAAAATACAACAACACGGGTGCGGACCGGAAACCGCATGCGTATCAATCCAGACGCCGGCAGCGTAAAAGCCTGGCGCGGCGATCAGCCCACACTGCAAATTTCCGGGAAAGAAAACGTTTATATCGGCTGGAATTTGCGCTCACGCGATCCCAAAGAAGACGGCAACGATCTGATGCTCTCTGTCTCGACGGATGGCGGAAAAAATTTTGCCCCGCCGGTAAAGGTCAACGATGACTCCGCCGCCGCTTCACACGGGATGCATGGAATGAGCATGAGCAGCAGTGCAGATACGGCGGGTTATTTTGCCTGGCTGGATGAGCGGGGTGTAAAAAATGACCCGAAAGCGAAAATAAAAACGACCCACCCGGCAGCGAAGCATGAACATCTTGAACCGAACGCCGAAATTTATTTCAGTGCATTGAGCGCTGACGGGAAAGCGGCGGGGCAAAATAAAAGGATCGCCGGCGAGATCTGTCCCTGCTGCAAAGTTTCCGTGATCAAGGCAGGTGACGGCCGCACCTATATCAGCTGGCGCCAGGTTCTCAGCGGCGAGCTGCGGCATATTGCGGTTACCTCGACAAACGATAACGGCCAAACTTTCGCCGAACCGGCCATCGTCAGTGACGATAAATGGCAGCTCAACGCCTGTCCGGTCAGCGGCGCGCCTCTGGCCATGGGAAACGATGGCACGCTGAGAGTCGCCTGGTACACGGCCGGGGACGCCGGTGCCGAAGGGCTTTACTGGGCGAGTTCGACCGATCAGGGAAGGACTTTTTCGCCGCGTATGCTGGTAAGTGAGGGCGTCGTTTTCGGAACGCCGGTGCTGGTTTCCGACCGGGTGATATGGACGGCGGATGGAAAAATAATGGCCAAAAAGCTTTCCGCCAAGCAGGCCGGCAACGCGCCGCAGGAAATTGCTTATGGCGAACTGCCTTCCGCGGCTGCTTCGGCTGCCGGGGGCGGCGGCTTTATCTACTTGGCCTATGTTAAGGATGCAAATGGCAAAAAGGCCGTGTATTTCCAAAAAATACCCGATTGACCCGTCAAAGTGAAATCACTGACTCTGCTTGATTTATCGCGCAAATTCGCGTAAAAATTAAATTAGTAATCCAAGTTAATTCCGGATCATTTGAGCGCGGGAAAATGACATTCATACCGGGTCTGCGGGTATAAAAATTCTGCTTGGCTTCCGGGGGCAGTCGATACTGCTGTGAGGACGTCCCGCGCGCAGGAGGTGAACAAACTTAGTATGTCAACGGTGCTGGTTCAACTTAAGCGGCGTTCCTTTGGCCAGACGACGCGCAAGGGCGCGTGGTGGCTGCCGTCGCTGCTGACTTTTATCGGGTTGGCGGCTTTCGTCGCTTACTCCACCTGGGCGGCCTTCCAGGGAAATAATTATCGCTTTGATCATTATCTTTCTCCGATGTATTCGCCGGAGCTTTTCGGCTCGGCAAAAGCATTATTCGGCCCTATACCTTCATGGATACCGTCATGGCTGCCTTTTTCACCCGCGCTGCTGATCCTCTGGGCGCCGGGCGGATTTCGCTTTACCTGCTACTACTATCGCGGGGCCTATTACAAGGCGATGTGGGCCGATCCTGCCTCCTGCGCCGTCGGCGAACCGCGCAGCGGATACCGCGGCGAGAAAAAATTTCCGCTTATCCTGCAAAACATTCACCGTTATTTTCTCTATCTTGCGTTGATGTTTTTGATCGTGCTGGCCTATGACGCGTATGAGGCGATGTGGCTTACGGACCCGCCGGGAAGGTGCATTTTGGTATCGGCGTGGGCACGGTGATCCTTACGGCAAACGTGATCTGCCTCAGCCTCTATACTTTTAGCTGCCATTCGCTGCGGCATCTGATCGGCGGCCGAAAGAAAGAACTGTCGAAAAATAAAATGCAGAAGTCCTGTTACGACTGTGTCAGCGGGCTTAACAAGCGGCACATGCTGTTTGCCTGGATCAGCCTTTTTGTCGTCGGATTTTCCGATATTTACGTGCGGCTGTGCGCGATGCGACTTTTTACCGATTTTAGAATATATTTTACGTAAAGCCACCGTCGCAATATAGTGACGGGGCTGAATGTGAGAGCGCCTCGCCCTCACTTCAAGTCAGCAGCGAGACGCTGCGGTACACGACTTTTATGACTGATTACACAACATTTGAACACGACGTTCTCGTCATCGGCGCCGGCGGCGCCGGGCTTGCGTGCGGCGATCGAAGCTTCGGCCGCCGGCGTTATCGTCGGGCTTGATCTGCAAATCGCTGCTCGGCAAAGCCCACACCGTGATGGCCGAGGGCGGCATGGCGGCGGCGATGGGCAACGCCGACGATCGCGACAACTGGAAGGTCCATTTCTCCGACACGATGCGCGGCGGCCAGTACGTTAATAACTGGCGAATGGCCGAGCTTCACGCGAAAGAAGCGCCCGGATCGCGTTCGCGAGCTCGAAGCCTGGGGCGCGGTTTTCGACCGCACGAAAGACGGCCGCATCAACCAGCGAAATTTCGGCGGACACCGCTATCCGCGGCTCGCACACGTCGGCGACCGCACGGGGCTCGAACTGATCCGCACGCTTGCAGGACCACGGCATCCATCAGGGCATCGAGGTCTATATGGAAGTGACCGTCATCTCGCTGCTAAAAGACGGCGATCGGGTGGTCGGCGTGTCTCGCGTACGAACGCGAGCACGGGCGCTTTCGCATCTTCAAAGCAAAGGCCGTTGTGCTCGCGACCGGCGGTGTCGGCCGCGCTTACAAGATCACCAGCAATAGTTGGGAAGGCACGGGCGACGGCCACGCGCTGGCATACGACGCCGGGGCCGAGCTGATCGACATGGAGTTCATCCAGTTTCACCCGACCGGCATGGTCTGGCCGCCGAGCGTCCGCGGCATTCTCGTTACCGAAGGCGTGCGCGGCGAGGGCGGGATCCTGAAGAACAGCGAAGGCAAGCGGTTCATGTTCGACGACATTCCGGACAACTACAAAGATCAGACCGCCGATACGCCGGAAGAAGGCTGGCGCTACACGCAGGGCGACAAGAGACGCCCGCCGCCCGCCGGAGCTTCTGACCCGCGATCATGTCGCTCGCTGCATCAATCGCGAAGTAAAAGCCGGACGCGGCTCGCCACACGGCGGCGTTTATCTCGATATCGCGTGGATCAAGGAAAAACTTCCGAACGCGGCCGAGCACATCAAGAAAAAACTGCCGTCGATGTATCACCAGTTCATGCAGCTCGCGAACCTCGATATCACGACGACGCCGATGGAGGTCGGGCCGACGACGCATTACATCATGGGCGGCATTCGGGTCGATGCCGACACGCAGGTGTCGACCGTGCCGGGACTGTTTGCCGCGGGCGAATGTGCCGCCGGTATCAACGGCGCGAATCGCTTGGGCGGAAATTCGCTGTCCGATCTGATCGTCTTCGGTAAACGCGCCGGTGAATACGCCGCGCAGTTTGCGAAGGAAAACGGCGCAGGGCACGATCGACAATGCGCAGATCGAAGCCGCGAGCAAGAATCGGCGCTCGACGCCGTTCGAACGCGAAGGCGGCGAGAATCCGTTCACGATCCAGCACGATCTGCAGGAAATGATGCAGGACGCTCGTCGGCATTGTCCGCACGAGGACGAAATGCAGCGAGGCGCTCGAACGGCATTGAGAAATCTGCAAGAGCGTGCGGCGAACGTTTTCGTCACCGGGCAACATCGACTTCAATCCCGGCTGGCATACGGCGCTCGATCTGCACAACCTGCTGACCGTTTCCGAAGCGATCACGCTTGCCGCCCTCGAACGCAAAGAAAGCCGCGGCGGACATTTCCGCGACGATTATCCGAACAAAGATCCGGAATTCGCAAAATTCAATTTCTCGGTCAAAGAAGGAAACGGCCAAATGCGGATAGCTCGCGAACCGCTTCCTGAAATGCCGGAAGAGTTGAAACAGGTTATCGAGGAAATGGGATAACCTTGAATGTTGAGTTATGAGTTTTGGATTTTTAATGTAAATCCGTAATTCAAAATTCATAATTCAAAATTAAAAATTGTATGAAAGCCACATTCAGAATTTGGCGCGGCGAGCGCGGCGAAGGGAGATTTGTCGATTACCACGACCGAGGTGTCCGAGGGCATGGTCGTGCTCGATGCCGTGCATCAGATCCAGGCCGAACAGGCCAGCGATCTCGCCTGCCGCTGGAACTGCAAAGCGGGCAAATGCGGCTCGTGCTCGGCGGAGATCAACGGCATGCCGAAATTGATGTGCATGACCCGGCTCAACACTCTGCCGATGGACGAGCCGGTCACGGTCGAGCCGATGCGAGCCTTTCCGCCGATGAGCGATCTGATGACCGATGTTTCCTGGAATTACGAGGTCAAAAAACGCATCAAGAAATTCAAGCCGCGCCCGCCCGACGCCGAAGACGGCACCTGGCGCATGCAGCAGGAGGACATCGACCGCGTGCAGGAATTTCGCAAATGCATCGAATGCTTTCTCTGCCAGGATGTTTGCCACGTGCTGCGCGATCACGAAAAGCACGACGAGTTTATCGGCCCGCGCTTTCTGGTTTATACCGCCGCGCTGGAGATGCACCCGCTCGATACCGAGAACCGCGCTCGAGGAATTGAAGGACGAGTTCGGCATCGGCTACTGCAATATCACGAAATGCTGCACCAAGGTCTGCCCGGAACATATCACGATCACCGATAACGCGATCATTCCGCTAAAGGAACGGGTGGTCGACGAGTTTTACGATCCGATCGCGAAGCTGGTGAAATTGTTTAGGAAGAAGTAGGCAGAAACCGGGGCAGTTATGGAGCGTGATTACAATTCCAAGATTCCACGCTTCGCTATTCCAAAAATTCCAGGACGGGATCGCTTGGAATCCTGAAATCGCTGGAATATTGGAATAAAAACACGCTCCATAACTGCCTTGGTTTCCGCCCGAAAAAGTATGTTCGAGCTAAAACCTTTATCTAAAGAGGCGGTTTCAGCCGCGCTGGAAAAAGCCAAACATTACCGGCTGCTCAATGAACCCGGGGCGGCCGAAAGTATTTGCATGGATATTTTGGCGGTCGAGCCGGAAAATCAGGAGGCGTTGATAAACATCGTACTGGCAATGACCGACCGTTTCGGTAAAGATTACGCCATCGGCGATAGCCGTGTGCAGGACTATCTGTCCGCTATTACCGACGAATATGAGCGCTCTTATTACACCGGTATTACCTATGAGCGCCGGGCCAAAGCCACGCTTCACAAGGGCGGATTGAACGCTTACGAACTCTTTCTCCAGGCGATGGAGTGGTTTGAAAAAGCCGAGAATATACGCCCGCCCGGCAATGATGACGCCATTTTGCGTTGGAATGGCTGTGCCCGTATCATTATGCGGAATAAGCTCGGGCCGCGTGAAATGGGCCTCGATTTTCTTGAGTAATGACGAAAAGCGACACAAGTGTAAATTCAAGAACATCTTGACTTTCCCAAAGTGTCTCTCTACTATTTGAACACATCCAAAATATTGCGTCTGTCAAATGTCCGTACCAAAAGCCAAAGAATCTCAAATTGTTTCACCGATGGACGATTATAAAAAGACCATTTATGACACCTATATAAGTACCCATAACCGGAACTTGCATGGTGAAAACTCTTTGGCATATGTAAAACCCGCCGCGATCGAGCATTATTACGGCCGGCATATGCCGGCGGATAAAAGCGCGCGGATCCTGGAGATCGGCTGCGGAGACGGTTACTTTGTCTATCACTTACAAAAGAAGGGTTACGAAAATACCTGGGGTATCGATGTATCTCCCGAGCAAATAAACAAAGGCCGCGCGATGGAGATAAACAATCTGGAGTGCGGGGATTTTGTGGAATTTCTCAGCAATAACAGCGAACCGTTCGATATGATCGTGGCCAAAGACGTGATCGAACATTTCACGAAACAAGAGGCGTTCGACCTGCTCCGGCTGATCAATCGCAATCTAAAAAAAGGCGGGCGATTCCTGATGCAGGTGCCCAATGGCCAGGGCTTTTTTTACAGCAGCATTTTTTACGGGGACTATACTCACGAAATGGCTTATACGGAATCCTCGATCAGCCAGGTCATGCTCAATACGGGTTTTAGCAGCGTACAGTGTTTTCCGACGGGCCCTGTCCCGTACGGCGTCAAGTCCGGTATCAGGTATGTCTTGTGGAGCCTGCTGGTGCTGAGATTGAAATTTTGGAAAATGGTCGAAACCGGAAGCCCCCAGGGAATTTTTACGCAAAATATAATAGCGGTAGCGGAAAAATAGAGATCCCACCCAAATAATAATTCGCAATTTTTTTTAACACGCGTAGGGCCTGGCATTATAGAATAAGTAAATCGTTAAGAACGGGTACTTTTTCTGTCTTTGGCGCCCGTAAAAACGAATAGAATCTCTAAAGCCGGCTTTTTTAGGTCTTGACGAAGCTGCCCCACTTAATGGTGTAAAGAATTATGAGGGCAGCCGCGTCTTCGTTTGGCTTTAGGCAAAGCTGAGTATTTGAATGGTCCCAACTACATTTGAACCTGAGCAATTTGAGAAACTACTAACCTGGCTGAACGATGACAGGGAAGCAGCGGGAGAAAAATATGCGGCGATCCGTGAGCGGTTGGTCAAAATATTTCATGCCCGCGGCTGTCATCAGGCTGACGAGTTGGCAGATGAAACGATCGATCGGGTAGTAAAAAAAATAGATACGATCTTCGACTCATATCAGGGCGATCCGGCCCTGTATTTTTACGCTGTTGCCAAAAATGTATTTTTAGAATCTGTCCGCGTCCCAAAAACAACCGAACTTACCGAAAATATAGCCGTTGTCGAATCTCCCGAAATAGATGACGATGCTGAACTCGAGGATCAGAATTACGGGTGTCTGGATGAATGCCTGGCAGAACTCACCCCGGAGCAGCGTGAGTTTATCCTTGGTTATTACACCGATAACAAGGGCGCCAAGGTGGAGCGGCGCAAAAAAATCGCCACCGACCTCGGGATCTCCAATAAGGCACTCCGGATACGGGCTTTTCGCATTCGGGAAGCCTCCGGAAGTGTATTACCGACTGTATAAAAAAATACCGGCCGGAGTAACGTTTTTGGCAAAAAAACATAAGAAATAGGAGCGTTTACCGGGGGGAAATCAGAATGCAAGAAGAAATACGGCAATATAAGGAATTAAAGGCATATTTGCTTGGAATGTTTGGTTCCGAGGAACAGCTGGAGCATGTCGAAAAACGTTTGCTGACCGACAGTGAATATTATGAGAACATGCAGTCGATCGAAGATGAACTGTTCCAGTATCATGCCGATGGAAAGCTGGCCGGAGCCGAAAAAGAGGCTTTTGAGGCCCGCTTTTTGAGCTCGAAAGACCACCGTGAAAAGATCAGATTTGCCCGTGTTTTCAGGAACTATCTGGATGATCAGCCTGTTCCCCGCATCGTCCCGCCTGAAAAGCGATCGATATTCGCCCGTTTATTCTCATTCCCTTCGTCGCTATTGACCACCGGGTTTGGTTCCGCCCCCTCATTGCGCCTGGCCGGTGCAGTGGGCGTGACCGCCATCCTGGTCGTTTTTTCATCATTCTTTGCATGGAATTGGTATGCGACTTACAGCACCAGACAGGGACTCGCCTTGCTAAACAAGGCTTATGAAGACGAGCGTCCGCTGGAATCCCGCATCTCAGGATTAAATTACGCCCCTCACTATCGTTTGCGCAGCGGTGAGAATTCCCAGGTTGATAAGAACGAGGTCGACCGCGCTAAACGTCAGATCGAGGACAGCGGTGATCCTTTTTTGCTGGCGAGTCTCTATTTGACGCAAAAGGATTTTGACGCGGCCATCCAGCAGTTAAAAAAAGCCCTGCTAAAAGACCCGAAAAATGCTCAGATATATAGCGATCTGGGTGTGGCTTACCTGGAAAAGGGACAGCTGGAAGAGGATAAAGGCGTCCGCTTCAAGATGACCGTGCAGGCATACGACAATATTGAAAAAGCTTTGGGGATAAAGCCCGACCTGCAGCCGGCATTATTTAATAAGGCCCGCTGTCTGGAAGCATTGCCCCTGGTCAATCAGGCAAAAGAGGCATGGGAAGAGTATCTGAAACACGATGGCACCTCGAAATGGGCGGATGAAGCGCGAACCCATCTGCAGGACCTGAAAGAGCAGGCTTCGCAGGAAAAAATGGATGCGAATTATTTTCAGCAGGCCTTTCTCGAGGCCGCCGCCGCCGGGCGTGACGACAAAGCATTCGAATTGGCCAGCGTGAACCGGGAAATGATCAAGGAAAGATACCTGCCGCAAAAACTGGCTATGTCTCTGGTCGAGACTAACGATGAGGGAAAACAGGCTGAGCTTCAACGCGCGCTAAAATATCTCGGCCGCCTGGAAAAAGAGCGTAACCAGGACAACTTTGCCGCCGATCTGGCAACTTTTTATGAAAACCTGCCGCTAAAGAAAAAAGAGATCCTAAAGAATGCGCAGGCGCAGATGCGTAAAGGATATGAATTGAGCTTAGCTGACAAATTCGGCCCGGCGCTAAATAATTTCATAGCTGCCCGGGATCTGTTTTTGCAAGCCGGAAATGTGATCGAAGCAAAAACCGTCGCCGACTATTTCATCGCTTACCACAGGTATTCTTCGGATCGTCAGGGCGCGCTGGAATCGTTTAAGCAGATAGATGCTTTTTCCCGGGAAAAGAAATACCGCTGGTTCGCCTTAATGAACCTTGACTGGCTGATCGGCGGACAATCGAGACTCGGATTGCTTTTGCCGACGGACGTAGACAATCGTTATCAGCTGGCGCTTAAAGATGCCGAAGCGATGGGCGACATATATATGACGCAAAAGTTTCTGCGTTCGCTTAATTCGCGGGACCGTTCGGTCCGGCAGGACAAAAATGCCTACACCTTTTTACAACGCATCTTCGAATATTCGGGCGAGCCTAATGCCAGCTCCCGGCAAAAAGAACGCGGCTTAGACGAAGCCTTTAAAGCTTTCGCTTCGATGGGCTTTACGTCACTATCAGAGGCAATTGTGCGGGAGAGGCTGGAATCGCAGGAAAAAAGCAGCAAGCAGTTTATCATTGACGCCCAGAAGAGCGCCGGCCAGGTCTACACCAAGAACAGCCATCTGCCCGAAGCCGAAAGATGGTTCAATGATGCGATAGCGAGCGCCGCGGATCTGGAAGATGCTGAGAAGCAGCAGGAGATGGCGGAAATAATGCTTGGCTTAGGCAGCCTGGAAGTTGAAAAGAAGAATTTCCCGGCCGCGGTCCAGCGCTACAATCAATCGTTACAAATCCAAAAAGAGCTGAACGATTCGCGGCTGTTGTATGAAACCATGAAATTGCGGTTGTTGGCCTATGAAGAGCTGGAAGATGACGCCGAGATCGAAAAAGATCTGCCGCAAATAATCAATCTTGCCGAAGAAAAACGAAGCCAGCTCACCAAAGAAGACGAACGGGCCAGTTTCTTTAAATACGAGCAGGAGATATACGATGTCGCGATCGAGCATGAACTCCGCGCAAACAATACTGAGGCGGCATTTAATTACGCGGAAGCGTCAAACTCCCGTTCTTTGTTAGATCAATTACAAAGCAACAAGTACCTCGCCAGCGATGCTTCGAGCCTTCGCCCCGGTGAATCGGCCCAGCCCTTAAACGTGAGCCAGATCAGAGGCCAGATACCGGCTAATGTCCAGCTTCTGCAATATACCGTACTAAAAGACCGGATCCTGATCTGGGTGATTTCGAATGACAAGTTTGAAATGGTGTCCTCGAGCGTGAATCTCGCGGACTTAAAGAACAAGATCGAGCTTTATATCGATCAGATCACTTCTCGTGACCGTTCCCAGCAGGACCAGGCGCGCGGCCTCGCGCAGGAATTTTATAACCTGCTGGTCACGCCGGTCTTACCCCAGCTGGATAGAGATAAAGAAATTTGCCTGATACCGAACAAAATATTGTTCAATCTGCCTTTTGCCGCGCTTGTTTCTCCCAACGGCAGATATCTTATTCAGGAATTCGATATGTTTTATTCGCCCAGCGCGAATGTCTTTGTTCTTTCCACCCAAAAGGCGCAGGAAAGATCGGGCCCGGCCGAAAGCCTTTTAGCGATCGGCGATCCCGCCTTTGACCGCCAGCAATTACCCGGATTGCAGAATCTTCCCGAATCGATAAAAGAGGTCAGAAGCATTGCCGTAAATTATTCGGGGCCGAATATATTGGTCAGCGGAGAAGCTACCAAAAAAGCCTTTCGCCAGGCGATGGGCGGTTCGGACGTTATTCATTTCGCGGGTCATTACCTGGTTCATCCCGAGGCGCCGTTGTTGTCTGAACTCGTGATGGCCAAAAGCCCGAACGCGGAGGATAACTTTTTTACCAATGCGGAGCTGAGGGCGGAAAAACTGCCTCGTACCCGGCTGGTCATATTGTCAGCTTGCCAGACAGGTGTGGAAAGCGATTATAACGGAGAAGGCCTGGTTGGCTTGTCGCGCACTTTTCTATCGTTAAGTGTGCCGCTGGTGGTTGCCAGTCAATGGTCGGTGGAATCGGGCGCGACGGCGGAATTGATGAAAAAATTTCATCGCTATCGCAAACAAGAATCACTTTCTACTGTAAAAGCTCTGCGTAAGGCTCAATTGGAAATGGTAAACGCGGCCGATGAACGATTTAGATCGCCTTACTATTGGGCATCATTTGCCGCTTTTGGCGGATATGCTGAATTTTAATTAATCCCCGGCTTAATGTAAATAAGGAGACAACTATGAGTAAGTTCACAATTATTACCAAGGGCATCGCAGCCAGTTATATAAAAGACGACGTTTGGAAACTCTTGTTCCCGTTCAATGAATGCCATCAAGTAAGGCTCCAGCTCGGCAGTACTGAGGCTGCCAACAATACCGACACCGGCAATGACGGCGGCATACCTCTCGGGCAAAAAGGCGTTAATATCGAGATCACGGTTAGCGATCCTCAAAGCAAGACGGCCGAGGGCGCTAACTACCAGGATTTCATGGACCTCACCTGTAAGGGTGCACACGAAGCTTTGACCACCAAGTCTCAGCTGGCCGACATGAATGCTGTTTTAATGACGATCCCGTACGCTGAATTTTCGGTGCTGGATTATCTCGACCGCGGTTACCGTTTCGTTGATCAGGATGGCGAAGCCCTTAGTTCCTCATATCAAAAGATAGGCAATAGCGGTAAGGCGGAGATCGTCGGCGGCGAGTTGACCATTCGCGTTACCGGCCTCGCCGGCGGTTCTTTTTCAGTGGTGTTTTCTGAAGATGCCACGATAGTTTTCGATAATGATTGCTATGAACAGACATTGAGTAAAAAAGGCGATCTTGAGATGCTGTATGACATTTTGTCTGATGCCGGGCAGAATTCGATCAAATTTACGTTAGAAGCCGAACCGAAAAAGGCCGTCGCTGGTTCCAATGGCGTCAGCGCCTCTGTTTCAACCGTCGCGGGCGGCATGTCGGCGGAACTTTCCGCATCCGCTACTAATCCTGAAACACCCGTTATGCGAAATCCGGCGCTGTTCGGAGGCGAAGAGGGTTTGCCGTGTAATAAATATCGCATCAGCAAACCGGGTGATCTTCCCTAAACGATAAACTTCAAAAACCTGCTGTAACAAAAGGCCGCTCATTAAAGTGCGGCCTTTTATTTGATGCGCGGGTTCGGATCAAACCGCTGCGGCTTTTCCAAAGGCTCCCAGGCTCATTATCTCTCTCATCCGGTTAAAACCGCGGCGGATATTCGTTTTCACCGTGCCCAGCGGCATACCGGTGAGCTTCGCGATCTCGCCGTGCGAAAGGCCGTCAAAAACGGTCATCAATATCAGGCTGCGCTGTTCCGGACGCAATTGTTTCATTGCCTTGACGGCCTGTTTTGCTTCGACCTTGGTTTGCATCTGTTTATCACCGCCGCCAAACATTTGGATCTCAAAGGAATTTTCCATCGATTGAGTTTGCGGCTGGCGATAGGTTTTGCGCAGGCGGTCGATCAGCCGGCGGCGGGCGATCATCGTGATAAATGTGCTCTCGGCGGCTTTCGCGGAATCATAGCGCGCGGCGCTCTGCCATATCTCAAGAAATATTTCCTGGACGGCATCTTCGGCGTCTTCCGAACTGTTAGTGAATCTTTTGGCGAGCGCCCAAACCAAATTGCCATACGAACTCATAAATTCTTCGACGGCAAAGTCTTCGCCGCGGGCGATGCGGGTAAGGACAGGAACTGAAACAGGGACGGTTTTTTCGGATACAAGGAAATTCATTGTCTTTCACCTTCAAAATGTTTATATTTCAAGCAGAAAACTGTGAAAAAATTGCGTTTCAGCCCATAACGCGCAATTCGCCGGTAAAAACCACAACAAAAGTTCTAAATTTTTTGAAAAATTCACACCGGGCAGTTTTTTGCATCCGAAATGACCGAAAAAGCGAATAAAAATGAGCTTAGTGCCCCTGAGATAACCCGGCTTCTGTCCGCGCTTAATGAAGGAAATCGTGACGCTGTGGACGCATTGATACCACTTGTATATGCTGAGCTGCGCCGTTTGGCGGGGCACTATCTGCGCGGCGAAAGAGGCGGGCATACGCTGCAGCCGACCGCGCTGGTACACGAAGCATTCCTTAAACTTGTCGAACAGGAAACGCCGTGGCAAAACCGGGCACATTTTTTCGCGATGGCCGCCAGCCTGATGCGCCGCATCTTGGTAGATTATGCCCGCGGACATAAGGCTGAAAAACGCGGCGGAGCGGCGGAAAAGATCCCGCTCGAAGAAGCCTTTGTTTTTGCCCGGGAAAAACCGGCGCAGATGATCGCGCTCGATGACGCGCTGAAAAAACTGGCCGAGAAAGATCCGCGCCGCAGCCAGATCGTCGAACTAAAGTTTTTCGGCGGCCTGACCAATGACGAAATAGCCGAGGTGCTCGGCGTTCATTCAAACACTGTTTTGCGTGATTGGAATCTGGCCAGGGCGTGGCTGAAAACACAGCTTTAACCTGGGAGCGCAGGCATCCTGCCTGCAAAGATCGCGCAGCGATCTAGATTCCTTTTCATAGATTTTTTGCGCGTAACCGCGCATGCAGGCAGGATGCCGCGCTCCCAAGTAAGAATTGATGAGTTTTAATAATTGGAAAGAAATAAGCCGCATTTTTAATACGGCATTGGCTAAAGAACCGTCGGCGCGAAGCTCCTATCTTGACGAAGTGTGCGGCGAAGACGCAGGCGTGCGCGCCGAGATCGAAGAACTCCTGGCCGCCAGCGAACAGCCCGACAGTTTTATTGATTCTCCCAAGGCAAGTTTGGCCGCTGCAGCAGGTGGGGCTGATTCACCGCGCTTGCAGCCCGAAGATATGGTGGGTTCATTTCAGGTGATTCGCCTGCTCGGCGTCGGTGGAATGGGCGAAGTTTATCTGGCCAAAGATCTGCGGTTAAACCGCCAGGTCGCCTTAAAAGTTTTGCCGCCCGCGTCTGCTATCGATCCAAACGCCAACAAAAGATTTTTGCGCGAAGCCCAGGCCGCAGCCGCGCTCGAACACCCGCATATTTGCAGCACGCACGAGATCGGCGAAGAGCGCGGGCTTGAGTTTTATCGTGATGCAGTTTATCGAAGGCGAAACACTCGCCGACCGGATAAAACGCGAACCGCCCGGCCCGCAAAATGCGCTCGATATCGGAGTTCAGATCGCGGACGCTTTGTGCGAAGCCCACACTCACGGCATCATTCATCGCGATATCAAACCCGCCAACATTATTATTACCGCGCAGAACCAGGTGCAAGTACTGGATTTTGGACTGGCGAAAAAGGTTTTATTCGACCCGGCCGACAGTGAATCAAGCTTAAAAACATTTCTGAGCCAGCCCGGTTTGATAATGGGAACGGTCAGCTATATGTCACCCGAACAGGTGCGGGGCCAGGATGCCGATGCGCGCAGCGATCTCTGGAGCCTGGGCGTCGTGCTCTATGAAACGGTGACCGGTAAAACTCCTTTTCCCGGCGCGACATCGGTCGAAAAACTGGCCGCCGTTTTGTATCACGAACCCGAATTGCAGGATATTCCGGACGAGATTTCAGCCATTCTCAAAAAAGCTTTGCAAAAACAGCCTGACGAACGTTTTCAAAGCGCGGCGGAAATGATGGCCGAACTTAAGCGCCAGAAACAAGAGCTTGATTTTGAAGAGCAGCTGAAAATGCATGTCTCCATTGCTCCATCCGACGCCGTGCTGAGCGAGAAGGTCAGCCGGATGCTGGGCGAACGCTCGCAGCGCGAGATCGCCCTGCAGCAGCCGGTAAAGAAATTCAGATGGACGCAGGCGATACTGGCGGGAGTTGCCGTACTGGCGGTGATTATCGGCGGCTGGTATCTCTGGAATTTTTGGGTGGTAATGCAGGCGCGGGAAAATATACGCAAGGTCGAAGAGCTGGCAAAACAGGAAAAGAATTTCGAGGCTTATGATCTTGCCCGCCAGGTGGAAACCATTTTGCCCGACGATAAAAAATTAGCCGAGCTGCTGCCCACCATCTCCGATTCGCTTTCCGTAGCTTCTGAACCTGTGGGCGCGCGTGTCTACCTGCGGCGGTTTTCTCCCGACGCGAAAGGGGAACTTCCGGCGCGTGAATTGATCGGCGAAACACCTATCAAAGATCAGCGCATCGCCCGCGGGCAATATGTTTTGCAGATCGAAAAAGACGGTTATGCGCCCTTTGAGCGCAGCATCTCCGGCATTATTCCGCGTGTCGGCGGCAGTTTTATCTCGTCGCCTCCTCTTAATGTGTCGGTTAATTTGCTGGAAGCGGAAAAAATGCCGCCGGGTATGGTTTTTGTTCCCGGCAGTGAATACAGTTTGGTCAATTGGTCGCGATCGACCGAGACAAAGGTAAACCTGAGCAAATACTTTATCGATAAATACGAGGTCAGCAACCAGGACTTCAAGGATTTTATTTCCGCCGGCGGTTATGGAAAAAAAGAATATTGGAGATATCCCGTCAAAAAAGATAAAAAGACCTTGAGCTGGGACGAAGGGATGAAATTGTTCAAGGACAAGACCGGCCTGCCCGGCCCGCGGACCTGGACCGATCAAAATTTTCCTGTCGGGCAGGCGGCCTTCCCGTCACCGATATCACCTGGTACGAGGCCGCGGCATACGCGGAATTTCGCGGTAAAAAACTGCCCACCGTTTTCCAATGGGAAAAGGCCGCGCGTGACGGCGCCTTTGATCCGCGCTACAACGCGCTGCCCTGGGGGTTTATCAAGCAGGGTGAGACCACCGACAAGCGCGCCAATTTCCGCGGCAGGGAACCACGCCGGTGACCGATATGGAATTCGGCATGAGCCCTTTCGGCTGTTATAACATGGCGGGAAACGTCAACGAATGGTGCGCCAACCAAAGCCCGCCGGAAGGATTTGTCACCAGCGGCGGCGCCTGGAACGATCTTGCTTATTCGTTTGGAGATTACGGCGAATTTCCGGGAATCTATTCTTCAAACCGCATCGGTTTTCGATGCGTGCTTAATATGCCGGGCGATCAGGGCGACCAAGGCGGGGAAATGCTTCCGCCGGCGGAGACGCCCGATTACAAACCTTCGAGCGACGCCGATTTCAAGGTCTGGCTGACCCATTACAGTTACGATAAAACCGCGCTGAACGCCAAGGTTACCGAGACCGTCGAAACCAACGACTGGCGGCGCGAGACGATAACTTTTGCCGGGGAAGACGGAGAGCCTTGCGACCGCTTATCTCTACCTGCCGAACAACTACGCGAAGCCGCTGCAGATCATCCAATATGTGCCGGCGGGCGACGTAGTGCGCGGATTGCGTCCGCTGCCCGATTCGGTCGAGATGTTTTTGACGCCGCTGATAAAATCCGGGCGGGCGGTTTTTACAGTCGTGCTGAAAGGATATGTCGGGCGCCCTTACCCGCCGAATTATTCCCTGCCGGATAATTCCACCGTCGAATTTCGCAAGCAAATGGTCAATTGGATAACCGATATCCGGCGCGGGGTGGATTATCTGGAAACCCGCGACGATCTCGATACCCAGCGTCGTACTTTCCTGGGCATCAGCAACGGCGCCAACCTCGGGCTGCTGCTCACGGCGGTGGAAACCCGTTACAAGTATTCCGTCTTTGTCAGCGCCGGCCTGGAGCCGCAAGTAAAGGGTTGGATAGCGGAAACGAATTATATAAATTTTGCTTCGCAATCACGCCAGACAAAGTTGCTGGTGAACGGGCGCTTTGACGAAACGTTCCCTTACAACACAGACTTTAAGCCTCTTTACAAACTCTTGCGTGAACCGAAAAAACCGGTCACCTACGATGGCGGGCATATTCCTACCGTCGAGTTTTTCTCTACCACCGTCAACGGCTGGTTGGACGAAACGCTGGGAACGCCGGGAAGATGACGCGATCCGGGATTTTGGATTGCGGATTTTGGAATTATTCGGTTTTGCCTCTAAGGTCATTATTTACCGCGGGGCTTCAGCTGGGTAACGGTTTAGGACCTAAGATCCGCGGCCATTTCGCGGGTGGGAGTGTTCACCTGTTCCAGTGAGCACAAGTGAACACCCTGTTCCAAAAATGTTCCAGAAATCTCGTAAAATTCCCAAATCCGCGGACTAAATTAAAAAAGAACATTGAGATTGGAAAATTCAGGTGCCTGCCGTCTTTTCCCGGTCTCAAGCCACCTGAAAGCATAGCTCAGCCGGAAAATTTAGTCGTTAATAGATTTGGAGTAATCAGAATTTGCGCACCCATTTGAATGGGGTTTGAAGATAGCAAGTAGAGAAAGAGGTCAGTACCGGGAACGCAGTGACCGGCTCACGAGCGAGTGATTTGTGGTTAAGATAGAATGCGGCTTTGCCGCAGTGATGTGCCGGTAAGCCTACGGCTTACCGGCAGGCTGATCTTATTTTGGCGGAGGCTCAGCCTCCAAAGATCTATTAAGAGCTACTCTGACGGAAAGGCAGAGCCTTTCCGCACAGCACGGCGGCAGAGCCGCAAACCCGGTCACTGCGTTCCCGGTACCGACTCCGTTGTCCTGACATCACACGAAACCACACCAAAAAATAAAAAAGAGCAGCTTATTAGCTGCCCTTTTCTAATTTTGAATTTAACTTTGAGTTTAATTCTCCGAGCTATTTTCGATATTGCCTTTGCTTCTGCCGGCGGCGGCGGCTTGCGGCAGCGGCAGTCCCACGGCGTCTGATTTCGCCAGGGTGTTATCTTCTTTCTCTTGTTTCTCGCCCGGTTCGGCCACGATCATTCCGCCCGACTGTTTCGAGAAGAGAAGTTTATTATTATCGGTGTCCATATCGACCGAGACGAAGTCGCCGGTCTCTACCTGCTCGGTCGCGACCAGATTCGACAGCGGGTAAACGAGAAAACGTTCGATCGCGCGCTTTAAGTGGCGGGCGCCGTATTTGAGATCGATGCCTTCGCTGCAGCAAGAATTCCTTGGCTTCGGTGCGTGCATTCAAAGACGAATTTCGTTCCGGCGGATTCGGTGATGCGGTCCTGCACCGACTGCAGTTCGATGTCGAGGATCTGGCGCAGGTGATGTTCTTTCAGGCTGCGGAACACGACGACCTTATCGATGCGGTTCATAAATTCCGGCGAGAATTTACGTTTCGCGGCTTCGAGAGCGGTGCGATAGATCTTCGTGATCGATCTCGTTGTCTTCCTGGATCTTTGCCGCCTTTGGTCGGCGCAAAACCGATGCCGCCGGAAATCATGTCCGACATTTCGCGCGCGCCGAGATTCGAAGTCATAATGACGATCGGTCTTCGAAAAATCAACGCGGCGATTGTCGCCCAGAGTCAGCGTCGCTTTGTCCAGAATTCCCAGCAGCAGCTGCCAGAGCGAATCCGAAGCTTTTTCGATCTCGTCAAAAAGCACAAAGGTCAATTTCGTGTCGTCGGTGTGCGCTTTGATCGAGATTTTCCTGCGTCAGCATCGGCGAAGTTTCGCGGTGTCCGAGATATCCCGGAGGCGAGCCGATCAGTTTGGCGATCTCGTGCGAATGCTGAAACTCGGCGCAGTCGATCTTGACGACCGCATGCGGTTCGCCGAACAGAACTTCCGCCGCGGCTTCGACGACGCGGGTCTTGCCCGAACCGGTCGGCCCGAGAAACAGCATCGTGCCGATCGGACGCGACGGATTGTTCATTCCCGCCAGATAGATCTGGAAAAGTCCGCTCATGCGGCGAACGGCGCGTTCCTGTCCGACGATGCATGCGCTTAAAGCTTGTCTTCAAATTCTTGGCGCGCGGGCTCTTTCTGATCCGGGTCAAGCAAGACTTTTTCTGTCCGTCGTTTCTTTCGTTTTAGCCATTTCGTTTGTCATGATGACATTCCTCCTCGGTTACTTAAACCTTAAGTTCTGAAGGCCAATATTCTATACGCTTTCTAGCGCGTAGAAGTTGCCGACTTTCAAAGAACTTACATGCCGCGAAATTGTTGCAGATGTAACTGACTCTAAATGATGATTGTCAGAGGACTTTTTAGTTGGCTGGACTCGCCAGATTTGAGTTGTTCAAGTTTTACGATTTTGAGTTCGGCAAGAAGCTGACCAAACCATTGGCAACATCATTCGTAGCAATTGCTTGCCACGAAATCAAGATATTTCTGGAATGGTTCAAGGATTGAAATCATAACGGCTGCACGGCTTTCCGCGTTTAACAGGTGAGTTTCCTTGGTTTAATCGTAATATTCCAATCCGAGATGCGTGATCAGTTCTTCGCCTTTCATATGCCGCAGGGTATTTTTCAGTTTCATCAACTGGATAAAAATATCGTGTTCGGGGTAAAGTCCGGGGCAGTCTGCGGCGCTTTGAAATAGAACGAAAGCCATTCCTGGATGCCGCTTCATTCCGGCTGCGCTGCGCCAGATCCATAAACAGCGCGAGGTCGAGCACGAGCGGCGCGGCGAGAATCGAATCGCGGCAGAGGAAATCGATCTTGATCTGCATCTTGTAGCCGAGCCAGCCGAAAATGTCGATGTTGTCCCAGCCTTCTTTGTTGTCGCCGCGCGGCGGATAATAATTGATGCGGACGACGTGCGAAAAACCTTCGTAAAGGTCCGGGATAAACTTCGGGCTGCAGAATGTGTTCGAGCACGGAAAGTTTTGATTCTTCCTTGGTTTTGAAATTTTCCGGATCGTCGAGCACTTCGCCGTCGCGGTTGCCGAGGATGTTGGTCGAGTACCAGCCGTCCAAGCCCGAGCATTCGCGATTTCAAGCCGGGCGCGAGAATCGTTTTCATCAAGCGTCTGCCCGGTCTTGAAATCCTTGCCGCAGATCGGGACATTGTTGTTGTTCGGCAAGTTTCGTCAGCGCCGGAATATCGACCGTCAGATTCGGCGCGCCGTTGGCAAACGGAACGCCCGATTTGAGCGCCGCGTAAGCGTAGATCATCGAAGGCGCGATCAGCGGGTCGTTGTCGTACAACCCTTTTTCAAACGCTTCCAGCGATTCATGAACCGCCGATTGCTTCAAGATATATTTCGGTCGAAGCCGCCCACACCATCACCAGCCGGTCGCAGTTGTTTTCCGCTTTGAATTCGCGCGATGTCGGCGATCAGCTGCTCGGCAAGCTCCATTTTGTTCTTGCCGGTCTTGACGTTCTCGCCGGTGAGGCGTTTGACGTAGTTCTGTTCGAAACACCGCCGCCATCGGCTTGAGCGAGATCGAGCTGTTCGGAGACTTGATTGAGCAGATCTTTTTCCAGCACGCCGGCATTCATCGCGGCTTCAAAAGCATTGTCGGAGAAAATGTCCCACGCGCCGAAAACGATGTCGTCGAGGTCCGCGAGCGGCACGAAATCCTTGATCTTGGGAAAGTTGTTTTCGGTTCGTTTGCCCAGACGGATCGTGCCCATCTGCGTCAAAGTGCCGACCGGCTTTGACAGCCCTCGTTTAATCGCCTCGACGCCGGCGACGAGAGTCGTGCTCACCGCGCCCAGTCCGACCAATAAAATACCCAAGTTTCCCGCTTGCGGGCGCGATCTCCACGCCTTTACTCACTGGCAATTCTCCTTAAAGTAGTTCAAACAAAAATGATAGCGTTATGGCCATGGTAAGGCAACCAGTGAGACGCTTATAGTTATCTAAAACACTGGAACACGGGATATATTAAATTTGAATAAATAGGTTGGTTATTCTGCCTTTCTAAGTTAAAATCTCCGTTTTGTTCCCCCGTCATCAGAATAAAAAATTATTACAAAAGAAGTTTTAAGAGGTATTAGTATGAAATGTCCCCGCGCTATCTTGTTCATTGCGGTCGCTGCTTTTTGTTTGATTTCCGCTAATAGCATCCGCGCCGCTGTTTTTACCGTTACGAATACGAACGACAGCGGCTCCGGCAGTCTCCGGCAAGCTCTGCTAAGCGCAGGTTTCAATAATCAGGATGACACAATAGATTTTGATATTTTTACATTTAGCAGCCCTCAGACCATTACGCTGGCGAGCGAACTTATTATCCAGGCCGATAATTCGTCCGGCAGTGCCAAAAATTTAACGATAACCGGTCCCGGCGCGAATCTGTTGACGCTTTCCGGCAACAATCACAGCCGGATATTTCTCATCAGTGATAACTCTAAAGTTGTCAGCATCAGCGGCATCAAGTTTAGCGGGGGAAATAGCGCAAGCTCACCGGACCTCGAGGGCGGCGCAATATTGATCCGTAATTCTTCTACTGTAAATTTGAACAGCGTGGTTATCACGGGTAACAATTCCGGCCAGACGGGCGGGGGCGTATATACGGCGAACGGAGTTTTGAACGTAACGGATGCAGAAATTTCCGGAAACAGCGCGGGAAGTGGCGGCAGCATAGGAGGTTCTGATTCGACTATAAATATTACCCGTTCTGTGCTTAAAAACAATACGATCAGCGGCAATGGAGGCGGGGTTTCCCTTGTTTCGGGAACGCTCTCGATCTCAAACTCCACGATTAGCGGAAATTTCACAACGTCCGGCGGTGGGGTGAGCTTAAGCACATCTCAATTTACTATCACGTCTTCGACCATCAGCGATAACTTTGCAGGCGACAGAGGCGGGGGCATTGGAATAATCAACGGCTCGGGCACCATATCTAATTGTACTATCAGCGGGAATTCAGCTACTTTTTTTGGCGGCGGCGGTATATACGCGAGTACTAATGGCCCAATAACGCTCACCAATTCCACGATCGTCAATAATATTGCCGACTCGGACAATAATGGCTCAGGCGAAGGAGGGGGTATCAACGCCAGTGTTAATGTCTTTAATATCCGAAACACGATCGTAGCCAATAATACCGGCGTGGCCGGTCCCGATATCCGCGGCGGATTGATTATTTCTCAAGGGTACAACCTGATCAAAGACGTTTCCGGCATGACTTTAAGCGGAACTACTACCGGAAACATAACGGGCCAGGATCCGCTGCTCGGCCCGCTGCAAAACAACGGCGGCGCGACCTTCACCCGCGCCTTGCTGACCGGCAGCCCGGCGCTCGACACCGGAGACCCGGCTAACTTTTCCACCTTCGATCAGCGCGGAGTTTTACGTCCGCTGGATGGGGACCTAAACGGCTCATCTCTGCCGGATATAGGCGCTTTTGAAGCGGGCGCAAAGGTTGTTACCAAAACGGCCGACACCAATGACGGTGTTTGCGACGCGGATTGCAGCCTGCGCGAGGCTATCGCTGCGGCCAATGCCGCGCCGGTAAATGATTCGATACTTTTCTCGCCGCTTTTTAATTCACCGCAAACCATCACTCTGAGTTTAGGAGAGCTAAGCATCGCCAATAATGGCAAGCTGGGGATCGCGGAACCCGGCCCGGATCGGCTGACGATTTCGGGAAACAATGCGGCGCGCATCTTTAATATCAGCAGCAGCGCGGTCGTAAATTTTTCCGGGATGACCCTCACTAATGGTGTCGTCAGCTCCGGCCCGAACGGCGGCGGCATATACAATGCCGGCGATCTGACCCTGGATAATTCGGTTCTTACGAATTGCTCCGCCAATGAAGGCGGAGGCATCTTTAGCACTTCCGTGCTGAAAATCACTAATTCCGATATATCGAATAATTCGGCAACCTCGCTTTCCGGCGGAGGTGGAATTACCACTTTCGGAACGCTGCTGGACGTGAGTAATTCTCATTTTACCAATAACTCGGCCTCTACCGGCGGCGCTATCAGGGGCGGGGGTACGATCAACATCAACACGGTATCTTTCACCGCCAATCACACAACGAACCAGGGCGGCGCGATAAGTATCGATAGCAGCAATCGGACCATCACGAACTCCTCTTTTAATGTTAACTCTGCTCACTTTGGCGGAGTTCTCTATTCTGTCGGGAAAAGTTTCGTCACGATAACCGGCTCCGCGTTCAATAATAATTCCGCTGTCTCGTCCGACGGCGGCGTGATCGAGGGCGGCGGCCCGATGGTCATCTCCAATTCCACTTTCAACGGTAATACCGCCAACAATGGCGGCGCGATCGACCTTTTGGGCGGAACGCTTAGTATCGATAATTCGGTCATCAACGGTAATACGGCCAGTACCGGCGGTGGGCTGCGTCTGCAGAATATTACCGCCACCATTACCAGGACGACCATCAGCAACAATTCGGCGACCAATCTTGGCGGCGGTATCAGAAATTCCAGCGGCGGTGTCATCACTCTGACCAATTCGACTATCAGCGGTAACACCGCCAGCTCGAACGGAGGGGGAATCTATAACTTCGGTACCTCGGTTACGCTGGTCAATAGCACTATAAGCAATAACACCGCGTTGCTGGGTGGAGGTGTTTTTGTTGCGGGCAGTTCTGTCACCAATGCGCGCAATACCATCATTGGCGATAACAAAGCGGTCAGTACGGGAACTAATCCCGGTCCGGATCTTTGGGGCGAGCTGATGTCCCAGGGATACAACCTGATCGAAAATACCAATACTACGACGATCACGGGCATCACTACCGGTAACATTCTCGGTCAAGATCCGCAGCTTCTGCCGCTGAGCAACTATGGCGGATCGACGCAGACGGTGGATCTGCAGCCGACCAGCCCGGCCATTGACGCGGGCGATCCGGCTAATGTGCTAGCGACCGATCAGCGTGGGATCGCGCGTCCGCAGGATGGAGATTCGAATGGCAGCGCCAGGGCCGATATCGGCGCATACGAAAGACAGGTACTCGTTTTCTACGTAAGTAATACGTCTGATTCGAACGAGCCCGGCGAATGTTACCCTAACTGTTCGCTCCGCCAGGCGCTGGCCGGGTCGAATTCTGCCGTCACGCCGGATACCGTTATCGAGTTTCCCGGTCTTCTATTTTCCACTCCGCAGACGATCACGCTCACGAACGGGCCGCTTAATGTAACTAACCACGGGACAGTGTCGATCGTCGGCAGGGGCGCGGATCAGCTTACGATAAATGGCAATAATTCGAGCCGGATATTTTTCATCAATACCGGTGCCTATGCGCTCATTCGGGGTGTCAGGCTGACAAATGGAAACGACCCGGCCCCGAGCAGCGACAACGGCGGCGGGGCAATTCGCAGCGAAGGCTTTCTGAATCTAACCAACGCTATCGTTGATCACAATAACGCGGCAAATTTCGCCGGCGGCGTTTATATTCGTTCGAGCGGCTGGGGCAAGATCAGTTTTACCACTCTCTCAAACAACACGGCAGGTTTTGGCGGAGGCGCGATCACCAACAATGTCGGAGAGTTGAACTTAAGCCATTCAACCGTCAGCAATAACAGTGCGGGTTTAGATGGAGGCGGGATCTATACCAGCACCAGCGGCAGCAGAACTTTTATCGCTGACGATGTTCTCATTACAGGAAACACTGCCGGCAGGCGGGGTGGCGGAATAAGCTCCGATTCAAATGCCACGATCACCAATTCCGTGATCCGTAATAATGCGTCGCTTTCGAATTTTTCCGGCGGCGGCGGTATCTTCAATGAGGAAAACCTGACCCTGATCAATTCAACCGTCGCTGACAATACTTCGGGAAACATGGGTGGCGGGATCTTTGGTGATGTGACCGCCAGCGGCTCCACTATCAGCGGAAACATCGCGGCAAAGAACGGGGGCGGAATTCACGGCAGCCTGATCAACCTGACAAATTCGACCATCACCAAAAACCGGGTCACCAGCACCGCCGGTTCCACCGAAGGTTTTGGCGGGGGAATACTTAGTAATACCACCGCTAATTTGGTCAATGTCACGATCGCGTCTAATTTCGCCGGTTTTGCCGGTGGCGGAGTGAAAAATTTCGGCACGGTAAATGCGCGTAATACTATCGTGGCTGATAACACCGCCAATAATTCTGCGCCGGATTTCCAGGGAAATCTTGCCTCTCAGGGCTACAATTTGATCGAAAATATTTCGGGTGCCACCATCACAGGTACAACCACCGGAAACATTCTCGGCCAGGACCCGAAGCTCGGCTTATTGGCAAGCAATGGCGGCCCGACCCGGACACACGCTCTTCTTCCCGGAAGCCCGGCAATAGATAAGGCTGATCCGGCCAATATTTTGCCGGTCGATCAGCGTGGATTTGCCCGCCCGAAAGACGGTGACCGGAATGGGTCGGCGCTGCCAGACATCGGCGCGTTTGAGCGCGACCTGGCGCTGGATAGCACTCTCTATGACTTCGATGGGGATGGCAAGACGGATGTCGGTATCTTTCGTCCGTCGGTCGGAGTGTGGTGGTATTTAAGAAGTATCGATGGCGCTGACAGGCTCTACCAGTTCGGGCTGGGCAGCGACAAACAAGTGCCGGCTGATTACACCGGCGACGGCAGAACGGACGTCGCTTTCTTCCGGCCCACTACGGGGGAGTGGTTTATCGAAAGAAGCGAAGACGACCAGTTCTATGCGTTCACCTTTGGTGCGCCGGGAGACATTGCGGCGCCGGGCGATTATGATGGTGACGGTAAAGCGGACGCCGCCGTCTTTCGTCCCTCGATCGCCGCCTGGTTCATCTCCAAATCGAGCGGCGGGATAGACATCCGCCAATTCGGTTCCGACGGCGATGTGCCTGCGATCGGAGATTATGATGGTGACGGCAAAGCGGATATCGCCATCTACCGCCCCTCGCTGGGGCAATGGTGGGTAGATCGCAGCCGGGATGGATTGCTCGCATTCCAGTTCGGGCTTTCGACCGATAAACCTGTGCAGGGCGATTATACCGGCGATGGAAAAACGGACGTTGCCATTTACCGGCCTGTCGACGGGAGAATGGTTCGTGCTGACCAGCGAAACCTTCGGGGTCTATGCATTTCCATTCGGCGCGGACGGCGACTTACCGGCAGCAGGTGATTATGACGGTGACGGGCGAACCGATGCCGCGGTATTCAGGCCTTCGACCGGCGCCTGGTTCATTCTGGGTTCGACCTCGGGAGTGCAGATCATACCGCAATTCGGCAGTGCGGAAGACAAGCCGCTTCCGGCTTCGTTCATTCCTTAGAAGAATAGACGCAATTTTTTATTAGCCGCGAATGCCACAAATAACGCGAATTAAAAGTTCTTTATTCGAGTTATTTGTGATATTCGTGGCCTTATAATGCTTGCATTCGCGCCTGTCTATTTCTGTGATAAACTCGAATTTCCATTGATCACACCAGATCCCAAGGAGGTAATATAGGCGTATGGGCCAGAGCATACATTCTTTACACCCTTTAAGGCGCGCATTCCCGGCTATTTTACTTAGTTTTGCAATATTGTCCGGTTTGGTATTTTTTGCGAAACCGATGGCGTCCCGCGCCCAAAAAGCCGGGACCGGTGAGCGGCCCGCTAAAGACCTCGGGATACCGCTGCCGCCGCAATATCAGATCGTCGATATAGGCATCGTTCAGGCCGGTGACACAGCTTCGCAGGGATTTGGCGTATCCACCGGCGGCACAGGAGTTGGCCGCTCCGTTCGCACGGGCGGTGCGCAGGCGTTCATCTGGACATCGGGCGGCGGCATTGTCGGTCTGCCCAATCTGGCGGGCCGCGCCTTTTGCGTATCTAACGGCGCGAACAATACGGGACAAGTTGCCGGCACCTGCGCCTCGACGCTTTTCGGTACCGCCCGGCTGCCCGTGATCTGGCAAAACGGCGTTATCTCACCGCTCCCGCTTCCGGCGAAACGCTGGGCGACGCTAATGATGTGAATGCTTCGGCTATCGCGGTCGGATCCGTTGACGCCGGCAGTACTCAGCAGGCAGCAATTTACGCCGGCAACCTCGCGTCCGTAATAACGCAGACGACCCCGAGCGGGTGCTTTTTTACTACGGCTTTTGGTATCAATGATTCCGGCCTGATCGTCGGGACGGGTATCGACCCTGGCAACGCTGCCCGTAACGTCGGCATGGTGTACCAAAACGGCGGCAGTTCTGCCTCTGAGGTTGGCGCGCTGAGCGGCGCTAACGGCGCCCTCGCATTCGGCGTGAGCAACGCGGGCCATGTGGTCGGCTCTTCCATGATGAACCAGGGCTCGGGCCTGCCGTTTATCTGGACGCAGGCCGGCGGCATATCAGGTATTCCGCTCCCGGTCGGTACCAGCCAGGGTTCCGCGCGCGCGGTTAATTCAAACGGCTGGGTGGTCGGCACCGCTTCCTCGGCATTTGCCATTCCGTTCCTTTATGACGGCGCTAATACCCACCGGCTGGCGGACCTGATCCCAGTCGGTACGGGTTGGGACCTGTCGACCAATACTTCTTCGGGGGCGCTCGGCATCAGCGACAACAATATTATTGTCGGGACCGGCGTGTTTAACGGCGCGGTCCATGCTTTTGCGATGGTGCCCGTAGCCACTACGTCGGTCGGCGGAAGGATCATGACCGCCGGCGGCGCGGGGATCAGCAATGCGCGGGTTACTATCTCAGGCGGAAATTTGTCTTCGCCGGTAACGACGCTGACAAACCCGTTTGGTTGGTACAACTTCTCGGGGCTGCAAGCCGGAGCTATGTTTACTATCACGGTCCAGACGAAAAGCCATTCCTTTGCGCAGCCTACGCGCACGGTAACGCCCGGCGGAAACATTACCAACTTCGACTTTACGGCGGATCCTTAAGGTCCGCGTAGCGGATTGTAGAAAATAGCCCTGCCCTGGGTACCGAACGATCAATGAATTGTTAGCCCTGAAAGGGCGGCAGACTGACTGGGTTCTGCCGCCCTTTCAGGGCTGGAACGTTTGGGAATTTCAGATACCCAGGGTGGCGTTCGCTTCGCTCACTTACCCTGGGCTATTTTCTTTGTCCCCGTTGGGGACTTTAAGGATAGGTGCTATTTTTTCCCTTCGATCTGTTTCAAAAGCCTTCCCGCATGATTCCGCGCGATCATAGGGATCCGCTCATCTTCGCTGAGTTCTTTCAGGATCGGCGTCAGCTGCTGCGGGTCGGAGATCTCACTGCGTCTGAGCATTCCGTCCAGCGCATCAACTAAGGTTGGCGCTTCCAAAGGTTGGTTCTCACGCGAAAGCACTACTTTGAACATCCAGACGAATTGAAATCCGAGATTACGGTATTCGTCCATCAATGCTTTGACGTCTTTATTTTCCGTCCAGTTAATTTCTACAGTGCGCTCGCGTTTATCACGTTTCAAGCGCAGTTTGATCGTTCCCAGATGCGCATATTGCCGTTCGGATTGATAATTCTCCTGCGAGTCGAGAAAATTCAGCGCGTCCCACCAGCCTTTTAATTTTTGCATCGTGACAGCGGAAAGCTGGATCGGGTCGGTATAAGACTCATCATAATCACGGTTGCTGAAAGTGACCGTACCTTTTCCCGCGTCATCGTGCTCGATCACAACGTGATCGACATCAAAAGCAGGCTGGCGGAATTCGTAAAAATATGGATAGACGGGCTTGGGCGCGGTTTTGTCCCCTGGGCGGTTATTTTTTTTAGGATCAGTTTGATCGGTTTCGCCCGGGCGTTCATTCTTTTTCGCCGGTGTCGGTTGCGCAGCAGCGGGCGCAGTCGTGGCAGTAGATCCGGAGACCGGCCCGGTCTTTGCAGCCTTTACCGCCGCCGGTTTTTTAACAGGTTTTTTCTTGGTCTGGGCAATTATTGCCGGCGCTAAAATCACCAGCAATAACAGGCAGAGAAATTTTCGGTTCATCACTCAAATCTTACCGAAACCAGCTTGGATACGCCAGCCTCTTCCATCGTAACGCCGTAAAGGGCCTTGGCAGATTCCATCGTGCGTTTGCTGTGGGTGACCACGATAAACTGTGTTTTTTCAGACATTTCGTCGATCTTATTAACAAATCGGCCGATGTTGGCTTCATCCAGCGGCGCATCGACTTCGTCCAGCAGGCAGAAGGGCGACGGGCGATATTTGAATATTCCCATTACCAGCGCGATCGCCGACAGCGCTTTTTCACCGCCTGAGAGCAGCATCACGCTTTGCAGGCGTTTGCCCGGCGGCTGGGCCACGACCTCGATACCGGCATCGAGAATATCCTCGGCCTCGAGCAAGGTCATCTCGCCTTTTCCGCCTCCAAAAAGTTCGACAAAGAATTCGCTAAAGTTGGCATTGATCTTTTCAAAGGCGTCGCGGAATCGTTCGCGCGAGCGTGTTTTGATCTCACGCAGAGCTTCATCGGCGGATTTGATACTGTCGATGATGTCCTGCCGCTGGCTGGTCAGGAACAGGAACCTTTCTTCGACCTCGCCCAATTCTTCCAGCGCGAGCAGGTTGACCGCGCCGTAATTTTCCAGCCGCTGGCGCAATTCATCGAGCCGCGCGCGGCCTGTCTCATATTCAAAATCTTCGGCAAACTCGACGGTGGCGGCAAGCTCTTCGAGCGTCTGCGAAAGTTCCTGCTGGCAGGTCTCGCGCAGATTTTCCAGCCGGGTCGTGACCTCAGCTTGTGTGATCTCCAGATCGCCGCGAGCGTTGCGGGCGGCAGCGGCGTTGTGATTGAGTTTCGTAAGATGTTCCGACATCTGGTCGGCGGACGAGCGCGCCGTTTTTAATTTTTCCGAGGCGGCAATAAGTTCTTCATGCTCGCGCGCCTGGTCTTCTTCTACCAGCGCGATCTTCTCGCTCAGCGCGGTGATCGAGCCGAAAGTCTCTTCGATCTTGCTTTCGGTTTCGCGCCTTTCAAATGTCTGGCGGGCGATACGCGATTCGAGTTCGATCTGTTCGACCTCGATCCGGCGCAGCGAAGAAACCAGCGCCCGTCCGCGTTCGGCAGCCGCCGCGGCGGTGGCGCGTTTTTCGCTGAGGTCGGCGCTTTCACGTTCTACCTCATTGCGGATGTCATTTAAGTTTGCCGTGATCTGCGACAGGGCATCTGCCGCCAGCACTCGCGCGCTTTCCGCTTCGCGGGCGTCGAACTCCGTCTTTTGCGATCTCTCTTTAACCGATTGAATTTCCTGTGCGGTTTGCTCGATCTCGTCGGCGACAACTTTGTTGTGGCGTTCCGTGCGTTCCATTTCCTGCGCCAGATTTTTGGCCTCGATCTCCTGTGCGAAAAGGTCGCGTTCAAAACCGGTTATCTCGGTTTTCAGCGCGGCTGCTTTTTCTTCTTTTTCCTGCAGCGCCGCGCGTGTTTCGTCAACCGAAGCTTCGGTCGATGTTACCTGCAGCGCCATTTCCGTTAAAGCGGCGGTCAGTTCGCGGATCTCGCGTTTGAAAGCCAGGAGGCTGGAATCTTCGCTGTCATTCGGCGCTTTACCGGCGGTGAAAAATTTTCCACCCGCGATCAGGTCGCCATCCAGCGTCACCCAGACGCCGGATTGATTCAGATCGACCGCGTCGATATTTCCCGTGACCCAGGCCGACATTTCGCGCGGAAAAACACGCGCCAACGTACGGACAAGCTCGGGTGAAACGCCCAGGTATTCGGCGATGTTACCGGTTGGCTGCGCCGGGCTATAATTCGCGCCATTACTCGGAGCCAGCGCCAAAATTGACACGCGCCCGATATTATTTGCGTTAAGCCATTTGGTTACGCGAATAGCGTCGCCTTCCGTTTCGACCAGCACGGTTTGCAGCAGCGGCCCGAAAAGATTTTCCACTGCGCGCTCGGCCTTGGCATCGACATTAAATTTATCGGCCAGTGTTCCGGCAAACCTTACGCCGATCTGTTCAGCCGCGCCGAGAAGCTTTTGCACCGGCGGTTCATAGATCGCATAGCGCGATTCGAGTTCCTGCAGGCTTTCCAGCCGGTGCTGCGAACGCGAATGTTTTTGCTGCACCGCATGGAGATCTTTTTCCAGTCCCTGAAGTTCCGCGCGTATTTCTTCGGTCTGGGCGGCTTCCAGTCTTTCTCTTTCCTGAATACGGGTAAGCGCTCCGCGAGCTTCGTCGATCTTTTCGTTAAGGCCTTTGGCGCGGGCCAGCACTTCCTGATGGGTAGCGGCGGCGCGTTCGCTTTCAACCGTCAGCCCATTGCCGCGCTCGTGCAGTTTCTCCCGGTTATCTTCGAGCTGGCGGGCGATCTCCGCAAAACGCTCGATGGCGGTAGTGTGCTGGAAAAGCTCGACCCGTTTGGTTTCCTGCTGGTCCTCAGTTTCGCGCAGGCGCGTCATTTTCGTATGGTAACGGTCTTCGGCGGCCAGCAATTCTTCCGCTTCGCGGTCGCTTTCCGTGCGGTGCGTTCCTTCTTCGTCGCGCAGGCGTTTTACTTCCGCCGTGATCTCATTAATGCGGTTCTCGGAAACTTCGATATCACCCTGGAGCGCGGCCAGGCGTTCTTTCAAACCTTCGATCTGTTTTTCCTGGAAAGCGAGTTCGCGCGCATCGCGGTCACGCTGCAATGCGGAATCGGCGTGCCGGGCGCGAAGCTCGGAAAGTTCTTCCTCCACGCCGCGGGCGGCCTGGGTAGCGCTGCGAAAACTTTCTTCCAGCGCGGTCACTTCACCGGCTAAGGTCGTTTCATTTTCACGGGCGGCGGATAATTTACCCTGCAGATCTTCCAGCTGCTTGCCGAATCGCTCGCTTTCCGCGGCAAAGACCTGGCCCAGCAACCCGCGGAATTCTTCCTGCATTATTTTATAGCGGCGGGTCTTGGCTGCCTGGCGGCGCAGGCTGTTGGCCTGGCGCTCGATCTCGTCAACGATGTCTGAAATTCGCCGCAGATTGGTGCGCGCTGTTTCCAGGCGGACTTCGGCGGCGCGTTGGCGCGTGCGGAATTTGGCGATACCGGCGGCTTCCTCGATCAGCGCCCGGCGGTCAGCCGGTTTGGCGGAAAGGATCTGTCCGATACGGCCCTGCTCGACGATGGCATAGTGTGCGCCGGAAAGCCCCGTTCCGGAAAACAGGTCATTGATATCGCGCAGGCGGCAGGCTTTATTATTGAGCAAATATTCGCTCTCGCCTGACATATAAAGGCGGCGCGTAACGCTGACAGATTCACCCGGCGCAAAATCCAGTCCCACGTGCCGCGGGCGCCAGTGGCGTTTGCCATATCTTTTTATCGTCGTAGCCGTGCCGACACTCGCCTCGGCCACTTCCGGGGTTTCCGGGGCGGTTTCCATCTCGGGCGCTATCGCCGGGGCAGCGCCAGCGCCGCCCACGCCGCCCGTGCCGGACGCCAAAGCTGTTCCGTTTTGCGGGCCCTGAAAGCCGGAGCCATTCGTTACGGGTTCGATAGTTTGGGCAGTTTCCGTGGGGTGCGGCCGCTATTTCTGCTGCACCTGCTGCTGGCGGGTCGAAATCTTCCAAACGAACCGCGTTTTCATCGTATTCGCTAAGAGTTTCGTCGATCTCGACCAGATCCGTGTCCTCGTAAGCATCTTCAGTCCGGACGAGATGCAAAATGACTTCGGCCATGCCGCTGGGTTGGCGTTTGGCGGTTCCCTGAAAGATCAGGTCCTTCATTTCGTCGCCGCGCAGGGCTTTGGCGCGCTGTTCGCCCAGCACCCAGGAAATGGCGTCAGAGATATTTGATTTGCCGCAGCCGTTCGGGCCGACGACCGCGGTGATACCGTTTCCGGTAAATAACACCTCGGTGTAATCGGCAAAAGATTTGAATCCGGTAATTTCTAAACGTTGAAGTCTGAACATAGATATGGCACTAATCCGTAATTTTAGCACTATATTTGGTAGTTTGGATAGTCTTGGAGGGCAATATTTTGTAACGCGGATTTAATATAAATAGGCCACGAATTGCTCAATTTACACGAATGATCTTAATTCGTGGGATTCGTGTTATTCGTGGCCAAATCCCATTAAAAAGTCTATGCTGCCGGGTTAATTTGCAGATAAACCGTGCATCGGCTTAAATATATCGATATGTCCGACAATAAATCCGCCATCGAATCCTTTTCGCACGAAAACCGTGTTTTTCCGCCGCCGGCGGACTTTTCCGCGGCTGCTCATATCAAGAGCTTTGACGAATATGAAAAGCTTTACGCCGAAGCCGAGGCCGATCCGCAAGCCTTTTGGGCAAAGATGGCCGGGGAAAACTCCACTGGTTCAAAAAATGGGACACGGTGCTGGAATGGAACGAGCCGCTCGCGAAATGGTTCGTCGGCGGGAAGATCAACATCTCCTACAACTGCCTCGACCGGCACCTGGAACACCGCGCGGCGACAAAACGGCGTTCATCTGGGAAGGCGAGCCGGGCGAGATCGCGCACGCTGACCTACGCGCAGCTCCATACCGAGGTCTGCAAATTTGCCAATGTTATGAAAAAACTTGGCGTGCGAGACCGGCGACCGCGTCGCGCTGTATATGCCGCTCGTTCCGGAACTGGCGATCGCGATGCTCGCCTGCGCGCGGATCGGCGCGACGCACACGGTGATCTTTGGCGGATTTTCGGCCGATGCGATCCGCGACCGTGTAAACGACGGGCAGTGCAAGCTGATCGTCACGGCTGACGGCGGCTACCGGCGCGGCAGAGAAATCAAATTGAAAACAGATCGTCGATGAAGCCGCCGCGCAGTGCCCGACGCGTGGAGAATGTTGTCGTTTTCAAACGCACCGGTTCGGAAATTCGCATGACCGAGGGCCGCGATCACTGGTGGCACGAGTTGATGGAGACCGTCGACGCAGATTGCCCGGCCGACGAGCTCGACTCCGAGCATCCGCTCTACATCCTTTACACCTCGGGCACGACCGGCAAACCCAAGGGCATTCTGCACACGACCGGCGGCTATCTGACGCAGGCGCGCATACACGACAAAATGGTCTTCGATCTCAAGGACGAAGACATTTACTGGTGCACGGCGGACATCGGCTGGGTCACCGGGCACAGCTATGTCGTCTACGGGCCGCTGTGCCAACGGCGCGACCGTGTTGATGTACGAAGGCGCGCCGAATCATCCCGACTTCGACCGCTTTTGGGACATCATCGAGCGGCACAAGATCACCATCTTTTACACCGCCCCGACCGCGATCCGCGCGTTCATCAAATGGGGCGAGCAATATCCGCTGAAACACGATCTTTCGTCCCTGCGGCTGCTCGGGCACCGTCGGCGAGCCGATCAACCCCGAAGCGTGGATGTGGTATCACGAGGTGATCGGCAAGGAAAAATGCCCGATCGTCGATACCTGGTGGCAGACGGAAACGGGCGCGATCATGATCTCGCCGCTGCCCGGCGCCACGCCGACCGTGCCCGGAACCGCGACCCGGCCGCTGCCCGGCATCATTGTCGATATCGTGACGAAAGCCGGCGAACCGGTCGGCGCGAACGAGGGCGGCTATCTGGTGATAAAACACCCGTGGCCGTCGATGCTGCGGACGCTCTGGGGCGACGACGAACGGTACAAGCAGGCTTACTGGTCCGAGATCCCGGGCATGTATTTCGCGGGCGACGGCGCGCGGCGCGACGAGCGCGGCTATTACTGGATCATGGGCCGCGTCGACGATGTGATAAACGTCAGCGGCCACCGGCTCGGCACCGCCGAGGTCGAATCGGCGCTGGTCTCGCACGAAGCCGTCGCCGAAGCCGCCGTCGTCGGCCGGCCGGACGAACTGAAAGGCCAGGCGATCGCCGCCTTTGTTACGCTCGAAGGCGCGCACGAACGGCAGCGACGAGCTGAAAGAAGAGCTGCGCGCGCACGTCGCGAAAGAGATCGGCGCGCTGGCCAAGCCCGACGATATCCGCTTTACCGACGCGCTGCCGAAAACGCGCTCCGGCAAGATCATGCGGCGGCTGCTGAGGGAGCTCGCGTCCAGCGGCAAAGTCGCGGGCGATGTGACCACGCTCGAAGATTTTTCGGTGCTGGAGAAATTGAGGGAAGATGAAGAGTAAGGCATTGTCAGTAGCGTCGGCGTTAGCCGATGCGCGTCAGAACCGGGAGCGGTAGCGACCGGGTTTCTCAGGTTATTTATGGAGTGAGGACTCCAACTGTTCTAACGTTATCCCTATTTCCGGATTCGCTTCGAGTTCGGCCATTCGTCGCGTAGCTTCTTCCATTTCTTGATTAGAAATAAATGTTTCAGAGGCTTTCAAGGCTGCCTTATGCCATTTTTTAATGTAGGAATCTAAAGAGAAAAGCCGGTTCTTTTTCTATATACGTCAGAAACCAATCCGTTAAACCATCCCAATCCTCAATATCTCCAGGCTGGCGTAATTCCCATTTCAATTCTTCCAATGTCCAGTGCGTTTTTACTCCATTGTTTATCATTGAGGTCGTCACCCAATTCGATTTATCATCTGCGCCGCCACGTGCAACCGGCATAATGTGATCGACCGTTGGAAATAGTTCCCAATACATAATATGACTTTCACTCATTTTCCAATTAGGATGCGCCGGGAATTCTTCAGGTAACAATATCGAGAGAAGCCGTAAGGCACCGGGGAAAACCAATCTCTTTCCATCATAACGATCGATAAAGCCATCACGAAAGAAGATCAGAGTGGATTGATATGGCGTATATTTTCTTCCTGCGACAGGATTGATGGTAAAAGGGTATTCCGAACGAGCTATTGATGAGGCCTCGTCCCGTCGATTATCCAAAAGCAGATCGCAAACATTTTTTAATATCAGACCTTTATCATTCATCGAAGAATTCCGACCGACCGACTTTAAATTACAGGTTATCTTAAAGATAAAACGGTTCAGAGTTCAAACTTTAGTTTGTTTTTTTTGGTAAAGGGACAAGCTGAAGCTTGAACTCTGAGCCGTTAACCCGGTCGCTCTCCCACCGCCCCATCTGCCGAAGCGGCTGCCAGCCCTCCTCGGGCAGGAGGGGAGATCCCCGGTGCTGACTCCATACTCGACGGCGGGGCACACCCGCTGACGCAGGCGCTACTGACAAGAAGACGACGTTAAAACAAAAAAACCCGGAAGATTTCGCTTCCGGGCTTTATTAAACGGGTAGGACTACTCCGCTTTGCATCACTCTTTATCAGAGAGATTCTTTTTAAACTTAGTGTGGTTCAAATTCTTCTTCGTCTTCTTCGGTGATCTCGCGCATCATGCGTTCGGTGTCCATTTCGGCCAGCAGGTCGAGCAGGAAATTGGTGTTGGCGCTGACGCTGATGACGATCGGAAATTCATCCGCCGACGTGCTGAATTCAAACGAGCCGCTGTTTATTTCCAGTATCTGGCGGAAAGCGGCTTTGCCGTTGTGGCCCTGCGCTTCGGCATCGACGATCTTGCCCTCGTTAAAAGCAATACTGCCGTTGTACTTGTCGGACCTGAGGATCAGGAGCCCGGTCAGCTGCGAATTTTCGATCATCTGGATAGCGTCGAAAATACTGACCAGCGACAGGTTGCCGGCCATCGCGCAATCCTTGCGCACTTCGACAGGCGTGTGGCTACGCGTGGCTTCAAAATCCGGGCGGCGCGCGCGGCGGATAGCCTCCAAACCCGGCGCGACCGAGACACGCGGGTCGAGCAGCTTGGCTTCCTGCAGCCGGTCGTAAGCTTTCTCAAAATCCTCGCGGTTGATATAAAGATTTGCCAGCGCCAGGCATTGCTTCGAAGCCTCGGTCGGTTCTTTGAGCGAAATAAAAACATCGCGCAATTTCTCGCGCAGAGAGATCGAACGCGGGCTGCGCTGGATCGCCTGATTCAGCAGCGCTACCGCCCGTTCCGGATGTTTGTATTTCACGAACAGATCGGCATCGAGCAAAACGGCTTCGACTGATTGTCCGGTGAAGGGTGCTTCTACAACTGTTTTCATTAGTTCTTATTCCAAATGTCAAACTGGGTGTTTAACATTTATAAACTACCATAAACAGTTTATAAAATCAGACACGCTTTTGTCAAAATAAAAGAATTACTTTCAGCCGCATGGTCAGATTGACCGGTGACCGACGATAGGCGGCTAAACGCTTATTTGTGAAGGCTTTGGCGCGCCCTGGATCCGTACCGGCTGTTTTGCCGGCGACAAACAGCACATTTTTACCAGGTGTTTTCTGTCCTGCTGCATCTCCGGGTCGTCTTTTAGCCACTTTTTGACGTCATTAAAAACGCGGACCGCTTGGCGGTCCTGGGGCTCGACCAGGCGGTAATGCGCCCATTTCCAGTCGCGCCGAACGCTGACCAGGCCGGCCCGCTTGAGATAGGCCAGGTGGCGCGAGATCTTCGGCTGGTTCCGCCCGATCACTTCCACCAGGAAACAAACGCACACCTCGTCATCGCCGATCAGGTTGATCAGCCGCAGCCGGGTGCGGTCTGCCAGCGCCGCAAAAAATATTTCGATATCAAATGCTTTTTCTTTCGTCATGCCAAAATTATTATAACATATAGAATATGGCTTGACATATATGAGGCACAAGAGTAGTTTTGAGTAATCAGATACGTAAAACCGTATTTGAGATTTATACAAGGAGCAAAAATATGTCAACCGAAACCAAAAATATCGAAACCTTAAAAGCGCACCTGGCTATCAATGTGCGCAATGCTCAAGAGAGCATATCGTTTTACAAAAAGATGTTTGGAATTGAACCGGGCAAGGTCCGCACCGGCTATGCAAAATTTGATGTGCAAAATCCGCCGCTGAATTTTACGCTTAATGAAGGTTCATTTAACGGCCTCCCAGGTGGGGGAGCCTTATCGCATCTCGGCATTCAGGTTGCTTCAACCGAAGATGTCCTGGCGATGCGCGAACGCTGGCTCGAGCAGGGTTTGATCACCCGTGACGAGATGGACACCAATTGCTGCTACGCCATACAGGACAAAACCTGGGTGCACGATCCTGATAATAACGAGTGGGAAGTTTTTGTAGTAAAAGAAGACAACCTAGAGGAATCGACCGCCTGCTGCGTGAGCGATGAGAAGGGAAATGAAGTCTGCGCGACAACGGGAAAGATCGTAATTGAAGCCGGAGCCATCAATGAAACCAAATCTGCTGTCCCATCTGAGGCGTGCTGCAGCTGAATTTACCGGCACCGCGTTTTTGCTGGCGGCTATCATCGGCTCCGGAATAATGGGCGAACGATTGGCCGCCGGCGAGTCCGCGATCACTTTGCTGGCGAATAGTTTGGTCGTGGGCGCAGTTTTGATCGCGCTCATATCGGCTTTCGAGAAAATTTCCGGCGCGCACTTTAATCCGGCGATCACCATTTCGGCAGCTTTGATAAAAGAACTTAAGTGGAGCGAGGTTCCCGCTTATTTGTTTGCGCAAATCGCGGGAGCGCTTGTCGGTGTCGGTACGGCAAACTTAATGTTCGATCTGCCGGTGTTTTTTGCTTCGACAAAAGTGCGTTCCGGCATTTCTCAGCTACTGAGCGAATTCATCGCCACCTTCGGCCTTTTGGCGGTTATCTGGTGCTGCTCTCGCCTGCATCCAAAAGCAATCCCAGTAGCAGTGGGAGCTTATATTGTAGCGGCATTTTGGTTTACGGCTTCGACGTCGTTTGCCAACCCGGCAGTGACGCTGGCCCGCAGCCTGAGCGATACCTTCGCCGGGATCCGCCCGGTGGACGTGCTGCCTTTTATTGGGACGGAATTTCTTGCCGCTATTGCCGCAACCTTGATATTTCGCTGGTTGTTGAAAGGTGCAAAAAATGATGAATAAAAAACGCGTCTTGATAATGTGCACGGGAAATTCCGCTCGCAGCCAGATGGGCGAAGGAACTTCTGCGGTATTCGGCAGGCGATAGGTTCGAAGTTGAAAGCGCGGGCTTTAAGCCGAGCCGCGTGCGTCCCGAGGCAATAAAAGTTATGCAGGAGATAGGGGTCGATATTTCCGGCCAGCGTTCAAAATCCGTTGATGAAATTTCCGGACAGGAGTTTGATTACGTAATTACGGTTTGCGACAGCGCAAGGGAAACCTGCCCAATTTTTCCCGGTAAAGCAATACGAATACACCACACTTTCGAAGACCCGCCGCCTGAAGTTATTGGCGACGAAGCATCTAGTTTAGCGATCTTTCGCCGTGTAAGGGACGAAATAAAAGAATGGCTGGAAGGGTTCATTAAATCAGTTCCGTAGGAACACCATATTTATAGAATCTTTGATATTAAAATTAAGTTCGAGTTCCAGCGGAACGATATATGTCGTTCCTACGGAACTCGCTTTATGTTTTTAAACTATCCACTATAAATATAGCGTCCCTACGGGACTTTTATAACAAATCTTCCAAAAGTCGCATGTTTTTTGACCGGTATTTTCGTTAAAATATCCTATGACTTTATTGCTCATGAATCAAAAGGTCATACGTAGGATTAGAAGGAGGCGACGTGCAAGATAAGCGTTATTTTAATGACGATTACGAATCGGATTTTACGGATCATGGCAAAAAGGTTATGAGAGACCAAAACGGGTGTTTTGCCGAAATAGATTATTTCCTACTCAAGATGGGTATTATTTCAGAGATACCTTATGAAACCACATTTTGTCAGGTAGAGAGTAATCTTGAACATGAAGGAGAAAGGATAAGCTGGAATCATAGCGGAGGACCACCGATATTCTGAGACACGCAAAACATAAAGACAAAGTGTCTCCGGGTATCTTAACCCCTTCCGACGGTGAACGATTGATATCCGGGAAATCGGAACCAGTGCTTCGGAATCGGAAGGCGGTTCGCCGGAGGTGGAAAATTCTTTGGCGTGGGAACGAAGATATTCAAAGAAGCGTTCAAATTCGCGCTGCATTTCATCCATCTTTTCGCGCATGTTCAAAATGATTTCCACGCCGGCGAGATTAACGCCGAGGTCGCGCGTAAGTGACAAAATGACTTCCAGGCGTTCAAGATCAGGATCGGTATAGAGGCGCGTGTTGCCTTCGGAGCGCGAAGGCTTCAGCAGCCCCTCGCGTTCATAGAGGCGCAAGGTCTGCGGGTGGATCTCATAAAGCTCCGCCACCGCGCTGATGGTATAAGTTTTGATCTTGCGTTTCATGATCTATTCAGTGTCAGAAGCCCAGGCGTTAGCGCAGGCTTAAAGATCTGAGAAAAAGCCCTCCCTAACGGTCAGGCTACTGACACGTCCTTATTCCAGCCCCATCACCTTCCGCGGATTTTCCGGATTCAGTTTTTCAAGCTGCCGCAAAACTTCTTTGGTCTCTTCCGAGATAACTTTCGGCAGCGTGATCTGGACCTCGATGAACTGGTCGCCGTGCATGTCCGGATTGCGCAGGGATGGCACTCCTCTGTCTTTTAAGCGAAACTTTTGGCCGGACTGTGTTCCGGCAGGAATTTTCAGCTGCGCTTTTCCTTCCACCGTCGGAACTTCGATCCGCGCACCGAGCGCGGCTTCCGGAACGGTGATCGGAACGGTCACGTAAATATTGTCGCCCTTGCGAGTGAAATATTTATGCTTGCCGACGTTGGTAATGATAAAGAGATCGCCCGGTGGCGCGCCCAGCCGTCCGCCATGGCCTTTTTTCGAAATGCGCACGCGCGAACCGGTATCCACCCCGGCGGGGATGCGCACTTTTACCTGTTCGGTCTTTGGCGTCGTGCCCTTGCCGTGGCAAACCGTGCAAGGCTCACGCCGGCGTCCGGTGCCGCTGCAGTCCGGGCAGGTCTGCGCAAACTGTAATCTGCCGCCAACTTTTTGCACCTGTCCCGCGCCTTTACAGGTCGGGCAGGTAACGACCGCGCCGCCCGTATCGCCCGCGCCGTTACAGCGTGAACATTGCTCGGAGCGATTGACGGTGATATTGGTGGTCAATCCTTTGACCGATTCTTCGAACGAAAGCGCCAGCGGGATCTCGATATCGGCGCCGCGTTTTGGCTGAACTCGCGGAGGCTCCGGTTCACGACGCGCGTTTGCGCCGCCGCCGAAAAGGTCGGAAAAAATATCGCGGAAACTAGAACCCGAAGCGCCCTGGCCACCCTGAGATTCCCAATTGAAACCCGAAAAATCAAAGCCGCCGGGTGAGCCCGCCGTTCCCGCGCCAAAGGGCATGGAATCTTCGGTCAGCTGGTCGGAATAATAGCCGAAGCGGTCATAGATCTTGCGTTTCTTCTCGTCGGATAAAACTTCGTGAGCCTCGGTGATCTGCTTGAATTTATCTTCCGCGGATTTGTCGCCCGGATTTACGTCAGGGTGATGCTTGCGCGCCAGGCGGCGATAAGATTTTTTGATCTCATCCGCCGTCGCGCCTTTTTTAACACCCAGGACTTCGTAATAATCTGTCGTGTTTTTTGCCATTTTTCGATAAGTTAAATAGAACAATAACTATCTGTCGAAAATAAATTATTCCGGTCAAAACCGAAAGCGAATCTAATTGCTTCAAAAACTTCGCTCATTCTTTCGTCGGATAGATGCGTAATATAAGTAACCCAGCTTTTCCTTTGCGACGGTCTGAATCAGATCTAAATTGATCGCGCACGGTTCATTCATTCCATCTTCTTCCGTCAGTACTACATGTGACTGCAAGTCCCTGATTGAAGTGGTTATCGGTACGACTGTGAGCGCATTCAAGGTCGGGATCGCTCCGTTTCTCGTCAAAACCAAAACCGGCCGCGTCTTATCCGGTTGCTTAAATTTGTGCCAGACCACGTCGCCACGATTCATAGATCTTTCCAAGCCTCGATCTGCTGTTCTTCATCGACCTCCAATTCGTCCGGCTGGAGAGGTTGTTTCGCGTAAGATTCGGCGTATTGACGATCTACTTCCGCTTCACGTTTTTTCTTTTTCACAAATTCGGCAAAAGCTTCGCGAACAACATTGTCGCGATCTTCATTCAGCAAACCAAGTGCTTCGTCAAGATCGCTTCAAAACCTATGTATCGATATCTAACTGAATCGTCATAACAATCGACCAAAAAGCTGGAGTGTAATTAGTATTCTGATTAAACCATATTCACAAAAAAATAGTGAATCATGAAGGGCTTTCCGATTCACGATTCACTATTTTCGATTCACGAATTACCCTTATTGCTTCTTCTCGTCTTCAACATCAACATATTCGGCGTCGATGACATTGTCGTCCGCCGGTGGGTGCCGAGCTATCGGCGCCTGCCGAGGCGGAAGAAGCCGAAGCTTGTTCTTCCGCGCCGCCGCCGGCTGCATCCGCGCCACCTGCTGAGGGGCCGCCCGGGTTAGGCTGTAAAGAACTTCCGCCAGTTTGTGCGAAGCGGTTTGCAGACGTTCGAACGCGTTGTTCATCGCGTCCGCATCGTTCGCCGCCGAGAGCGGTTTTCGATTCGGCGATGGCCGTTTCGAGTTCGCCCGCCGCCGCCGCGTCGAGTTTGTCCTTGTTCTCGCTGAAAGTTTTTTCAACCGAGTAAACAAGCCGTCCAGACGGTTTCGCGCTTCGATCGGCTTCCTTCGTTTCGTCGTCTTCGCCCGCGTGCGATTCGGCATCCTTCATCATCTTGTCGATCTCTTCTTTCGACAAGCCGCTGACGAAGCCGTGATCGTGATCTTCTGCTCGCGTCCCGTGCCGACATCTTTCGCCGAAACGTTGACGATGCCGTTCGCGTCGATGTCGAAAGTTACTTCGACCTGCGGAACGCCGCGCGGTGCGGGCGGAATGCCGACCAGATGGAATTTACCGAGCGTTTTATTGTCGGCCGCCATCGGGCGTTCGCCCTGCATCACGTGAACTTCGACCGACGTCTGATTGTCCGAAGCGGTCGAAAAGATTTCCGATTTGCGCGTCGGGATCGTCGTGTTGCGCGTGATCATCTGCGTCATCACGCCGCCGAGAGTTTCGATACCGAGCGTCAAAGGCGTCACGTCGAGCAGCAGAATGTCGGTTTTTTCGCCGCCGAGAACCGCCGCCTGAACCGCCGCGCCGAGCGCGACGACTTCGTCCGGGTTAACCGATTTGTTCGGCTCTTTGCCGAAAAATTCCTTGACCATTTCCTGGACTTTCGGAATGCGCGTCGAACCGCCGACGAGAACGATTTCGTCAATGTCCTTTGCGTCGAGTCCGGCGTCTTTGATCGCCTGTTCGACCGGCGGCATCAGGCGCTTCAAAAGCGGCTCGACCAGCTGCTTCGAATTTCGCGCGCGTCAGTTTCATCACCAGATGCTTCGGTCCCGATTGCATCAGCCGTGATAAACGGCAGGTTGATTTCGGTTTCCATCGCCGATCGACAACTCGACTTTGGCTTTTTCCGCCGCTTCTTTCAGACGCTGCAAAGCCATCTTGTCGGTCGTCAGATCGATGCCCTGGTCTTTTTTGAATTCGTCGATAATCCATTTGATCAAGACTTCGTCAACGTCGTCGCCGCCCAGATGCGTGTCGCCGTTGGTCGATTTTACTTCGACGACGCCTTCGCCGACTTCCAGAACGGAAATATCGAACGTACCGCCGCCGAAGTCGAAAACCGCGATCGTTTCGTCTTTCTTCTTATCCAAACCGTAAGCCAGCGCGGCGGCGGTCGGCTCGTTGACGATACGCATCACTTCGAGACCGGCGATTTTGCCGGCGTCTTTCGTCGCCTGACGCTGCGCGTCGTTAAAATACGCCGGAACGGTGATGACCGCTTTATCGACCTTTTGCGCCGAGATAATCTTCCGCCGACTGTTTTAATTTCTGCAAAACCATCGCCGCAATCTCCGGCGGGCTGTATTGCTTGCCGTCCGCGTTGATGCGCACGTCGCCGTTTCCGGCTTTTTCGACCTTGTACGGAACCTGTTTGATTTCTCCTTCGACTTCCTCATACTTTCGTCCCATAAAACGCTTGATCGAATAAAGCGTGTTTTCGGGATTGGTCACGGCCTGGCGCTTTGCCACCTGTCCGACCAGACGGTTGCCGTCCTTGGTAAAAGCGACGACCGAAGGAGTTGTGCGTCCGCCTTCGGCATTCGTGATCACGACCGGCTCGCCGCCTTCCATCACCGCGACGACCGAGTTGGTCGTTCCCAAATCAATACCTATAATTTTGCTCATTTTTAATTCTCCAATAATGAATTCGCCCTTCAGAATGCTGGCGTTAATAAAGACAATACAACCCATCTGAAAGTAATATTAGGATAATAGTTGAGTGTCTCATTGTCAAGTTTTATTTAGTGGATTATGTGCAAGTCAGTCGAGTCAAGCAAGTCTGTTGAGTCTATCGAGTCCAGCGAGTCTGTTGAGTTCCAGCGAGTCAGACTCAGAATCACTTACTCCAGATCCTTTAGACTCAATAGACTCGATGGACTCACCAGACTCTCTCGACTTTTTTCTTGACATATATCCGTGACGGATATAATCTAATGTCGTGAATAGGCAAACACCTCTAACTCCGGCCGTATTTCATATCCTGCTGGCGCTTTCCGCGGGCGAGCGGCATGGCTACGGGATAATGAAAGAGGTCGAAACCGATTCGCAGGGAAAGGTGAGGATGGGCGCCGGAACGCTTTACGGGTCGCTCAAACGAATGCTCGATGCGGGATTGGTCGTTGAAAGCGACCAGCGCGTGGATCCCGATATGCCGGAATCCGGTGACACCCGGCGTATTTATTACCGGATCACGGGCGCCGGTGAAAGGGCCCTGGCCGAAGAACTCGACCGTTTGCGGCATCTGGTGACAATAACGAACGAGCGCGAGCTTTTACCAAAAACATTTGCTTATGGCGGATGAACGACACTTGGTTTTCCGAAAGCTGTATAAGAAACTGGTCGCTCTTTACCCAAAGCCGTTCCGCGAACGGTTCGGCGAATCGATGATGCAGACCTTCGACGATCTTTGGAGGGAGCGGGTAAAGGGGCCGGCAGGAGCAGCAAGAACAGCAGGGACATTTGGATTCGCCCTCCGGCTCTGTTTTAACACTTGCGCCGGGGTTATCAGGGAGCATTTATTCTATTTCACGCAGAGGAATTCCATGAACGAAAAGATCTCAAATTCTCGACGAGCGGCGATCCTCAGTTTTATCCTTGCCCTGCCAATGACGATCATGTTTTTTCTGTTCAAGTTCGGTATAGAACCGCCGTTTGCTTCCTGGCTTGACGATCCGGATCCGGACAAACCGGATGTGATCGGTTCTCTGATCGTACTTGTGCTGGCCCTGCTGCTGCCGGTCGCGTTCATAATTATCCTCCGGCCGATCCGGCAAAGTATCCGCGCCGGGAGCGGTCTTACAGCCAGCCCCTTAAATCTTATTCTGGCTGCCGGCATCTTTCTGATTTTCGCGAGTTTTGTCGGGCATATTGTGGTGGATCAATATCCCTGTTGGATGGGTGTTCCTAATTGCGATTAAAGATGTATCGCTCGATATACAGAAGACTTCTTATGCTTTATCCCCGGGCGTTTCGAGAGCGCCTCGGCGAGTCGATGAGGCAGACTTTTGACGATCTTTGCGCTGAACGGAAAAACCAACGGAAACCGGTACACGTTTTTGTGCTATTTACATTTGTGGAAACACTCGCCGGGATCGTCCGGGAACATGTGCTGCAGATCAGGCCGGGAGATATTATGAAAAACATTACCGATCCAATACCAGCCGCAAGTATTAGTTTTATTCTTGCTTTGCCTATCGGGCTTTTAGCCGCAATATTTTTCTTTGATATCGAGCTGCTTCAAGCGCCGGTTAAATACGCTCTCAGCGTCGATGGCCAGCAGGTCAATATGTTCGGACGGGTGGTGCTGTTGGGAGGAATGCTGGCTTTACCGGTGGCGTTCGTGCTCGATCTTGTCCCGATGATCAAATCTTTCAGAACCGGCGGCAAGTTGGCCGCGCACCCGGCCAATCTGATCGTCGGCGTGCTGATCTTTGCTCTTATGACAGTGACCTGGGGCGGATTGGTGTTGGAAACGGTCCGCTGCGGTATGGGAATTTCCTGTGATTAGAAAGCAAATTGGCGGAAACGCGGCAGTTATGGAACGTGCCTCTGCATTAAATTCCACGCTTTGCGATTTCAAAAATTCCAACACTGAACCAACTTGGAATCTTGGAATCCTGGAATCGCGAAATATTGGAATAAGATCGGCACGCTCCCTAACTGTCACGTTTCCGCCTGATAAATAAGCCGTTAAAAAGCGGCTTCATTTATTGATCATTAACTTATCACGGTAAACTCAATGTCTTTTCGGTCTGGTCAAAATCGGCCAAGAGCGCCGAGTATTTATCCGACGGCGCCCAGATCTGAAAAATATATAAATTATTTTTGTCCTGAGCGGCAATTAAATGAGTGGTGGTGCTCTCATCCACCGATCTGTCGCGCCGGCTAAAAATGCTTTTACGCGCAGGGTACGCCCCCGCCGGGACATCGTAATCGGCGATCACGCTAAAAGGCCCGACCGCGGTGGCGCGGTACTTTTGCAGTATCTCGGACATCTTTTCTTTCATGTGCGATTTGGCCGCGTCTGCCGGCAGCACCTGCAGAGCGGCAAACATTTTCTTATCAAAATTCACCGCGAACATTTTAGCATCCGGCGCCTGAACTTTTGCTTCCGGCGTGTTCGGCGAAACCAGGCTCCATCCGGCGGGCAAATTTATCTTAACGCCGGATGGGTCGTTGAACGGTTTTCCGATCACCTGCGTTTTTAGCGCCGTGATCTCACTGTTATTCGAAAAGGAAATTGTGTCCTGGTAGAAGACAAAATTTACCAGCGCCAAATATACGATCGCTCCAAAAACCGAAAAAACGGCCAGGGTGGCCAGCGCCGTCATTCCGGGAATGGACCTTCGCTGCGGTTTTGTGACCGAATGATAATGTTCGGGAGCGGCGTGCTGAATGGTTTGGAAATCGGCGTCCGGGGGCACGGCGAGCGACGTTATTTCCTCGAAATAGGCCGGCTGGTTTTCTCCGGATTGATCCGCTGATCCGGCGGCCTTTGACATATCAAACATCCAGCCCAGCAGCCGCCAATCTCCCGCTTCGGAAGAAAAGATCAGCGAGTCGTCATTGAGATGTTTTTCTACGTACCATCTTTTTATGGTTTCCATATCGACAGCAGGATGCTCTCGACCATCGGTCGTCACGACCGCGAAAGTTTCGCCGTTCATATTGAGATCTCCTTTAACTTCAGGATCATTCGCCTTTTTAATGGAAGAGCACCGGGAAGGATCTCCCGGAAAGGCGTTGCCGCAGGACGATCGGCAATACAAACATTTTAATAAAAATGTTAAACAAATTACAACACTTATTTTTAATAGTGAATAGTAAATCGTGAATAGTGAATAGAAAGTCGCCCGACATGCAGGGCATCAGAACGGAGCGGTAACGACCGCATTAGGTCGTAAATGGTGAGCGATCAATAGTGAACTGTTGTTCCGACCACTCACGATTCACTATTTTCTATTCACTGCTTTTTGCCGTCTTCGTTGAGAAGTCTGGCGATATGGAAGATATAGTGCATGCCCGAAAAGAAGGCAAAAGCGCCCACAAAAGCATAGACCACCGGCAGATAGAAACCGTTTATCGAGGGAAAAGCAGCCGCGATCAGCACCAGCCCGATGGCGGCGACCTGTACGCCGGTACTGATCTTTCCCAGTAAAGACGGCCGGAATCCGCGAAATCCGGTAACTATATGGATCGCGCCGGCAACCACCACGATAACGACATCGCGGCCGATCACCAGCGCCGTCACCCAAAACGGGATCGGCAGGTGCCTGACCGATGGGACCATGCCCGGAATGGTCAGGGCAATAAAGGCAGTGGTCATCAGCAGTTTGTCCGCGGCCGGGTCGATGATCAGGCCTAAAGATGATTGCTGGTCAAACCGGCGCGCAATAAAACCGTCGAGGCCGTCGGAAAGCCCCGCGAGCAAAAACACCCCCAGCGCCCAGCCAAATTCCTGGTAGTAGAGCAAAATGGCAAAGATCGGGATCAGCGCCATGCGCATAAAGGTCAGGATATTGGGAATGGTCAGTACTCTGCTAGGCATTTTCGTCCCTGAGTTCGATCACCGATACTTCCGGCGGGCAGCCGTAGCGAACGGGAAGCACCACGGTCCCTATTCCGCGCGTAATATAAATTTGGGTGTCGCCGCGGCGATGCAGCCCGCTCGACAAACGCCGTTTGCGGCGCGGAAAAAGAATGCTCTCCTTAGTTTCGCGCAGGCGGATCTGCCCGCCGTGCGTATGCCCGCTTAACATCAGGTCGACGCCGGCCGGTTCCGCCATCCGGATGATAGAAGGATTATGCGCCAACAGCAATTTCATTTCCTTTTTATGCGAGCCCTTTAATGCCGCCGGAACATCGGTCAATCCCACCAGCAGATCGTCGACCCCGGCCAGCCAGATCGAAGCGCCGTTATATTCCAAACGAAAGCCTTCGTTATTCAGCACCCGGATCCCCTCATTTTTCATCATGTCCGAGATCAGAATGCCATTCGTCCAGTGATCGTGATTGCCCATCACCGCGTACACGCCGTGCCTGGCGCGAAGTTTGCCCATCGCTTCTACTACCGGCGGAATATAACGATCGTCGTGCGATATGTAATCTCCCGTCAGGGCGATGATATCCGGCGCAAGCTCATTGGCCTGGTTAAAAGCGCGCATGATGTGCTTGATGTCCGTGTACGGGCTGTGATGTATATCGGAAAGCTGCACGATGCGAAAGCCGTCAAATTTTTTGGGCAGCCGCGCCAGGCGCACGGAAATATTTTCGACAATTATGGAATTTGCCTCTGCCAGGGCTTCACGCGCCACGCTGGAAAGGCTCCCTGCCAGATCGCGAAACGGCGTGGGGGATTTAGCCGCGGCATTCAGACGCTGCGAAAGCTTGACCTTTTTTTGGCTGGTACCACGCATAATAAGCATAACTCCGCCGCACTTGGATGCACCAAAAAGGCGAAACGGAGTATAAGGTTAGACTAAATTATTTGGATAGTGAAAGCAAAACGAAGTGTCGGCGGAAAAGGCGGAAACCAGGGCATTTATGGAGCGTGCCGATCCTATTCCAATATTTCAGCATTCCAGGATTCCAAGTTGGTTCAGTGTTGGAATTTTTGAAATCGCAAAGCGTGGAATTGTGGAATAAAGAGGCACGCTCCATAACTGCCTCAGTTTCTGCCTTACACGGCCCCACACCGGTTAAAAGAACCGGACGGTATAGCCAAAGCGCACGCCGCGCCCGATCTCCGGGGAAATGTCCTTAATAAAGGAAATGTGGTTCAGATAAAATTCATCGCCTAAATTGTAAGCATTGACCGAGAAAATATGAGCGTAATGCTTTTTAAGAAAGATATATGAGCCCGCAATATTAAAAAGCTTATATCCATCGGTCGGCGTCTCATTAACAAAAACATTATCCTGGGTCGCCGTTATAATATATTCCGGACGAATGCTTGCTCCCTTGTAATGAAAGTCAACGCCTACGCGCCCGCGCGCCGGCGCAATGCGGGGAAGAAACGTTCCGCCCTTCAACTTGGCATTCACATAATCAAAGCCGCCCAGGACATTGAGATATTTATGCAGCTTTATGTCCGCGCTTAATTCGGTCCCCATAAAGCGGCTGTCGCCCTGAAAGTAATTTGCGATCTCAAAACCGCTGCCGGGATCGGTAACGCCGGTCGGCGCCAGGAAAACAAAATTCTTGATGCTGTAGTAATAAAGATTTGCCTCGGCGTGCAGCCATTTATTTTGCTGGCGCAGCGAGAGATCGAGCCCGTCATTTTTTTCCATCTTTAGCGCCGGATCGCCCACTTCAAAAGCCAGCGTGCCGTCGTGCGGGCCGTTATTATAAAGCTCGTCGAGCGCCGGGGTGCGTTCGGCGTGAGAATAGTTAGCGACAAAAGCGCCGTCTTTCCAAACCCCGATGCGCATTCCGGCGGCAGCCGAAATTCCCGTAAAACTTCGATCGATAAGATTCGGGTTGACGGGGTTATAGCGGTTATTTTCGATGCGGCCGCCGAACTGAAACGTCACGCGTTCGAAATTTATTTCCTGCAGGCCGAATGCGGCAAAAGAATTTTCCTTGACCGGCCCGTCGATCAGCACTTCATCGCCGACCGTGGAAAAATTACGGTAAAAGCCTTCGAAGCCGAACCTTCCGGTAAGTTTCCCGGTCTTACGCTGGTCAAACATTCCGCGGTAGCTGTAGACGCGGTTGCGAAAAGTGGTGCCGACCACGGCGTCTTCCATTTCCTGGTGGCGATAATTGGTGTGGTCAAAGGTAAATTTTGCGTCGGTGATAAAAGAATTTTCGATGCCGGTAAAACCCGTGTTGATGCGAAAATCGTTTCGCCAGACACGCAGGGTGTGCGGTTCGGCATCGGGGTCGTTAAAATCGAGCGGCACGCCGTAGCGGCTCTGATAAAAATTATAATCGCCGCTGACAAACTCTTTCTTGCCGTAGTAACCGCCCCCCAAAGTTCCGCTCGCGCTGCGCGTAAAGGTGTTTTCGACTTTGCCGAAATTGCTGCCGGCCGTGTAATCGTCCGTGCGCTGGCCGCTGCCGTTGGCCCAGAGCATCCATTTCTGCGTGCCGTACTCGACGCCGCCCGCGCCGGAGCCCTGATCATTATTTGTTCCGCCGGTGGTGGAAAAATATCCGCGCAGGCCGGGATGAGCGCCTTCATCGTGGCCGCTGATGGCATTGACCACGCCGCCGATGGCGCTGCTGCCGTAGAGCAGGGTCGCGGGGCCCTTTACTACTTCGATCCTTTCCACAGACATCACATCGATCGGTTCGGCGTGGTCGCCCGATTGCGAGGCCAGCGACCCGACGCTGACACCGTCAGTGGTAACTTTTACCCTATCGCCGTCAAAGCCGCGAATTACCGGGCGTGAATTTCCCGGTCCCGAAGAGCGTTTGGCGACACCGGGCTGGGTATCCAAAACTTCGCCGAGGCCGGTCGATGAACGTTCGATGATCTTATTGGTATCGACCGAAGCAACCGATTCAATGGCTTCGAAAGCAGATTGCTCAGTGCCGGTCGCGCTGACCGTGACCTGCGTAGTAACTCCGGAGATCAAAAGCTCAAAATCGGCGGTGGCGGGTGTGCCGGCGGTAACCGTTACCGGCTTTGCCTGGTCGGCAAAGCCTTCCAAATGCGAGACGACGGAATAGCGGCCCGGCGGAACATTATCGAATGAATATTTTCCCTCGGCGTCCGCCTGTACCGAGCGCTTTAGTTCGGCGATGCGAATGGTCGCGCCGGGCAGGGCGGAACCGTCATTGCCGAAAGTTACCTTGCCGCCTATATTGCCGCTGACCGGGGCGGTCTGCGCGGCCGCCGTCAGCAATATCGCCGTAAGTAAAAACAAAAAGAGTAATGTGTGTTTGATTGCGTGCTTCATAATTTGGCTGACCTGAACCGAGATGGTTACAAAGTATGAAGCTTAGCGGGAAATGTTTATTATCTTATAAAGAATTTCACAAACGGCGGAATTCGGGCAATGAACGGTAATGAACGACCGTGGGACCTTGGTCGAAAGAGCGCGCTACCGGTTTTTTCCGAAGGCGGCAAACAATTCAGAAAAGTTCCTCGGCCAGCGCGACGATGATGCCCGCGGGGCCTCGCATATAGCAGAGCCTGTACTTGTCCTCGTACTGGACCACCTCGCCGATGAGTTCGGCGCCGTCGGCGCGCAGGCGAGCGACAGTGTCGTCGACGCTTTCAACTGTAAACATGACGCTCCGGAGGCCCGGCGCATTTGGCGGTGCGATCGCCGGCTCGATCTCGACCAGTTTTGGATTGTGAAACTTCGTCAGCTCAAGCTTCCCGTGCCCATCCGGGGTCCGCATCATAACGATGTCGACTTTAATACCTTCGATCCCGTTGACGCGGTCCACCCACGGGCCCTCGATCGGCCCCTCGCCTTCTTTCGTCATGCCGAGTGCGGTGAAAAAAGCGACGGCGGCTGCAAGGTCTTCAACGACGACGCTGACGTGGTCTAATCTCTTGATCGTCATGTCCCTAGTATAGCAAAGGCCGAAAGTAACTGGTCAGATTTGCGATTCTTGGGGTAACGGGTCAGTTTGGTATTTTATAACCGAAGATCAGAAAATGCGGCGGTAAACCCGGGAGCGCAGGCAGCTTGCCTGCAAGATCGCATAGCGATCTAAATTCCTTCATTCATGCCCCGGTTAGCACGGCAAGCCGTGCTTGCAGGCAAGAGCCTCTAGCTCCCAGGAAGAGCGGGCAAAAAGACTGAGCGGATCAGGCTTAAGACGGAGCCCTTTGCTACTCTTCATATTCCAAAATATCTCCAGGCTGGCATTCTAAAGCTCTACAGATCGCCTCTAATGTTGATAGCCGAATTGCTTTTGCTTTGCCATTCTTCAACACGGAGATATTAGCCATCGTAATACCGACTTTGTCGGCGAGCTCCGTAACGCTCATTTTCCTTTTCGCCAACATGACGTCGATGTTAATGATGATTGCCATGTGTCTTTAGACAGTCAGATCGTTCTCAGATTTTATATCCACGGCATTTTGTAATATCCGCTCAAACACTGCGGCGGCTGTGCCGATGACGGCACACGACCAAAATAATGAAGACACCCATCATTACTCCACCGGCAATATCATCCGTCCCACTTATGAAAATGAATAAATAGCCTTCCGCCCCGAGAATAAAGATCGCCGTAGTTAATGCGCAGTACTTGATGATCCGCAAAGCTCGCACTGAACGCGGGAAAAAGATCTCATTTCGTCCGGCATACCCTAAGATCTTGAATCCCTGGTAAAGACCGACAAAAAATGGGACGAAGGCGAGGTATATATACGCCAAAAATGGATCCTTGAAATATATCTCAAATTGCGTGGCGTTCACGTTCCTGCCCTCGACCTGGGGTTACCCAAAGCAGGAAGGCAAGAACGCCTGCGCCGAGAAGTAAAATTACTATCTGAAGGAAGATTGTTGAGCCTCGTTTCATAATTGATCTCTGTTAATGATTTATATTGCGATCCTACATCTGGATTTATCGTTTGTCAATATATTTTTATCGTTATTCGTTTGCTGTAGCTGCATCATACCGGCGTCCGGAATAAAGTGCTGGAATATCCGCGGCTTTGCCGCAGTGATGTGCGGTAAGCCTGTGGCTTACCGGCAGGCTGATTTAATTTGGCGGAGGCTCAGCCTCCGAAGACTTATCAAGGGTCCTTAACGGAAAGGCAAAGCCTTTCCGCACAGCACGACGGCAGAGCCGCAAACCCGGTTTCGGCTACTTTATGGTGCTCCCGATTCTGACTTCATTTATATTTTCAGCAATCTTTCCCGCAGCAATTTCGACTGCATCCGGCTGACGGAAAGTCCCTGTTGGTTTTTAAGGGTCACGGCGTATGTGCCGCCGGGCATGGGGCTGATGCGGGCGATCATATCTATATTGGCCAGCGACCCGCGGGAAAGCCGCACGAATTTGCCGGGATCGAGCCGGGCTTCAAGATCTTTTAGCCGGTGGTTGATGATAAAGCGCTGGTTTTGCGCGGTGGTGATATTTAGCAGTTCGCCGTCGGCCACCACCGAAGCGATCTCTCGCACCGGCAGCAGGTAAATGTCATCGCGGCGCTTGACGGGAATTCTTTCCAGATACCGCGGCTCAAAAGCATCGTCGTAAATCTCCGCGACCGTTTTTAGTTTCTCGGCCTCGTGCTCCAGGACGTCCGCCTGTTCCAATCTCTCCGAAGCGCGCTGCAGCGTTTCCCAAAGCCGCGCTTTCTCGATCGGCTTGAGCAGGTAATCGACGGCGTTTACTTCAAAAGCCTGCACGGCGTATTCATCATAGGCGGTGACGAAAGCCACCAGCGGAAGCTGATTTTTGCGCAGCAGCTTTACGACTTCGAGGCCCGTGGCTTCGGGCATTTGCAGGTCGAGCAGCGCCAGGTCGGGCTTTTTCTCTTTGATCAGCTCGACCGCCTCAGCGCCGTTTTCCGCTTCGCCGACCAGTTCCACCTGTTCAAATTCCTGCAGGATCGCTTTCAGGAAAGAACGCGCGGGGCGTTCGTCGTCGGCAATGATCACTCGTAATTTATTCATACGTTATAAAATGCACATCTTTACAAAAAACTATCGAAACCATGGCAACGGGTCAGAACCGGGAACGGTAGTGACCGGGTTCTTTTTCGTGATCAGTTACTAATTATTAACGAACTCTTTTGCCATCTCTTAAATTATTCATTAATCATCTCACAGTTAAAACACCACCGGAACCCGGTCACTATCGTTCCCGGTTCTGACCTCATTCCCGACAATCACGACAAAACTGATCAGACGCCAAGAGAAGCCGTAACCGGAAGAATGATTTTTGCCGTCGTACCGGTACCAGGCTCACTTTGAAGCTCAAGCGATGCTTTCGAACCATAATACGACTTCAAACGCTGTTCAATATTATTGAGTCCGATTCGCTCGCCGCGTCTCCGGTTCAATTCATTTTCATTTACTCCCGCGCCGGTATCTTTTACCGAAAGCATCAAATTTACATTCTCGCCGCTATTTTCGAGTCGCGCTGATATTTCCACGCGGCCGCCGCGGGCCATTTTGTGAGATGCCGTGCTTAATGGCATTTTCCACCAGCGGCTGCAGTATCAATGAAGGCACGCGGATATTTTCTAGATCTTTGGCAACGGCTATCTCGACTTCGAGCCGTTCTTCAAACCGCGCCTGTTCAATTTCCAGATAGGCCCGGATCAATTTTATCTCCTCGCCCAGCGCGCAAAATTCTTCGGTCGAACTCAACAGCGAGCGCAGCAGTTTGGTCAAGCGCATCAGCGTCCCGAAAAGCTTTGTCCGGCGCGGTCTGAATAAGATAGCCGATCGTGGTCAGCGCGTTAAAGAGAAAATGCGGATTGATCTGCGAGCGCAGGGAAGTGAGCTGGGCTTCGGTGGCGAGCTTGGAAAATTCCTGCTCGCGCATTTCCTGTTCGTGGCGCTGGCGGGTTACGCGCAGCACGTCGATCCGCCGGGCGGATATCAGCGCGATGGCTTTCCAGCATCTCCATTTCATCCGACAAAAGATTTCGCCCGCCGAGAAAATTTTGCAGGATGATCCGGTAATACGGCGCTTCGACCGCCGGGATAAAAACTTCGGCGTAAAAGGCGGTGGCATTCACGGCGGTAGTATTAACAGGCGGGCCGTTTCGGCGGCTTCATGACCTCTTCCCAGATCGCGCTGTGAGCGGTCAGCGCCACGGAGAGCGAACGGCAAACATGGTCGCAGGATTTCCTCGATCGATTCGTGTCTGCTCGATATACCCGGCGATCTCGCTGCGCAGCACGGCGTAATTGGCGCGGCGCAACACTACTTTATCTACCAGCCAGACGGCGAATTTGTGCAGCTTCGGATAAACCAGCGCGGTCGCGACCCAGAGGGCGAGCATTATTGCCGATGGCCTGCACGTCGTTTCGGTCGTGCGTCTTCGTGGAGCGAGAGAAGCGGGACGCCGATAAAAACATACAACCCGAAAGCCGCCAGCGATACCAACATCAGCGACAATGCGCGTTTGAGAAAAAGATCGGCAAAAGCAAAACGAAAATCCTGCTGCAAAATCACAAGCGCCAGCGGCAGCGAGCATTGATGCGCGACCAGTTCTACGAGCCAGGATTTTCTTCGGCGCCACCGCCGATGCCGCTTAGGTGCAGCGCGGACACCGCAAAAACAACCAGCGCCGATGCCAGATACGAGTTTTCGCTCAAGGTTTGTTTGAAATTAAAGAACAGCAACCCGACCAGCAGTGCCAGCGAGCCGAAAGTTAAAATTTGCAGCGCCAGGTTCGACGGCGCGACGCCGTAAATCATCGCCGACTGAAAGGTATAGTACCGCGGCAAAGGCGCTCAAAGCGTAGGCCAGAATTGTCAGCCAGCCGCGCCTTGCGATTTCCGTCTCCGTTTTTCCACGCCGATGCACCACCACCGACGGCAAAAAACCCAGCGCGGAAAACGAAATCGCGGTCAGCAGCGGCGACACCGCGGTGTGACCAAAATCCTGCCAGATAAAAATGAAAAGCTCTCCGACGTTCCAAAAATGCCCAGCACGGCGGTCGTCAGAAGAGAAAATCGAGCGGGAATTTTTCACTGACCTGGCCGGGCGCCTGCCGGTGCCGAATGACCATCGCCAGCAACAGCGCGTACAACGCCATACCGACCGTAAAGCCGAGCAGATTTATCAGCGATGCCGTGTTAAATGGATCCATTTACGTAAAGTATAAACTAGCGGCAACGTGCGGCTAAAGACAAATTTTTCCGAATGAATGGAAGTTTTCGGGGGTTGAACGGACGGAATAGGCAGTAATGAAAAAACTTAGCCACAGAGACCACCGAGTTCACAGAGGTAAAGCATTTTTCTCGGTGGTCTCTGTGATTTCTGTGGCTATATCGCTTAATACTTCATCAATTCCTGCACCGCCTTTTCGACGTCTTCAGATCTGCGGCAGGATGAAATCTTCGACCTGCGGGGCGTAGGCGACAAAGGTATCGGTCGCGCCGACGCGGCGGACCGGCGCGTCGAGATATTCGAAAAGTTCGTCGGAAATTCGCGCGGCGATTTCCGCGCCGTAGCCGTACGAAAGCGGATCTTCGTGCGCGACGATGACGCGCGAGGTTTTCTTCACCGATTCGGCGATCGCTTCCCAATCGTAGGGAACGAGCGTGCGCAGATCGATCAATCTCGACCGAAATGCCCTGCTGTTCCAGACGTTTCGCCGCCTGGTTCGAGCGCTCGACGAGCGCGCCGTAAGTGACGATCGTCACGTCCGTGCCTTCGCGGACGTTTTTCGCCTTGCCGAACGGGATCATAAATTCGCTCGAAGGATACTGCGATTTGTTGTAGACCTGCCGATAAAGATGCTTGTGCTCGAGAAACAACACCGGATCGTCGCAGCGGATCGACGTGCGCAGCAAGCCGTTGGCGTCGAGCGCGTTCGACGGATAAACGATCATCAAGCCCGGGCGTGTGCGAAAAAAGCGTCGTGCCCGATTGCGAGTGATAAACCGCGCCGCCTTTCAGATAGCCGCCGACCGGAACGCGCATCACCATCGGGCATTTCGTGTCGCCGTCGCGAACGCCAGCGCGTCACGGCGACCTCGTTGCGGATCTGGTGAAACGCCGGGAAAATGTAATCGAAAAACTGAATCTCGACGACCGGTTTCAGACCGCGAATCGCCATTCCGACGGCGCGGCCGACGATATTCGCTTCGGCCAGCGGCGAATTGAAAACGCGCGCCGAGCCGAATTTTCGCTGCAGATTCGCCGTCACCTTGAACACGCCGCCTTTGCCTTTGACCGTTCGAGATATTCTTCGCGCGAGCAGTCGGCCACGTCTTCGCCGAAAACGACGATGCGCGGATCGCGCTCCATTTCCTCGTGCATGCAGCGGTTGATCAGATCGACCATCGTGCCCGCATTGCCGGAAAGCTCCGCGCCTTCCTCGGTGTCGAAACGCCTGTCGAAGTCGGGTCGACGTCGGGCGAAAAAACGTTGCGAAGGCGGTTTCGGGCGCGGGCTGCGGCGTTGCGATCGCGATGTCGGCCGCCTCGTTGACCTCGGCATCGACCTCTTTGCGCAAGTTTTTCCAACTCTTCCGACGAAGCGATGCCTTCGGTCATCAAAAATTCGGCGAAAGTTTTGATCGGGTCGATCGCGGCGTCCGCTTCGCGTTCTTCCGCCGGGCGATAGAGTTTTTCGTCGTCCGAAAGCGAGTGCGAATAAGGGCGAATGACTTTGGCGTGGACGAACGCCGGGCCTTTGCGCTCGCGGCAATATTCGACGGCGCGTTTGAACGTCTCGTAAGATTCGAGCGGATTCGGTGCCGTCGCATTTCTGGATGTAAAGATTCGGAAAACCGGCAACCAGCTTCGAAATATCGCCGCCCGCCGTGCCGACTTCGACCGGAACGTCGAGATCGCGTAGCCGTTGTCTTCGACGACGAAAATCACCGGCAGCTTCAGATTGCAGGCCGTGTTGAGCGCTTCCCACCATTCGCCCTCGCTCGTCGTGCCGTCGCCGACCGACATATAGACGACCTCGTCGCCTTTGAAACCGGTGATTTTGTCCTGCAGTTCCTTGACCAGCGACGCGCGATAGCGTCGCCTCCGCCGCGCCGACCGCGTGCAGCGCCTGCGTTCCCGTGCAGCGAAGATTGCGACGGAACATTTAAGTCTTGACGTGTCCCCAGTGCGAAGGCATCTGCCGGCCGTGCGAATTCGGGTCGGCCTCCGCGCCGACCGCCGAATAAAGCATTTCCTGCGGCGTCATTCCGAGCTGCGAGCATCAGAGCGCGGTCGCGATAATACGGGAAAAACCAATCGTAGCCGGCTTCATCGCCAGGCCCGCGCCGACCAGAATGCCTTCGTGTCCGGCGCCGGAGATCTGGAAAAAGATCTTGTTCTGCCCTTTGAGCTGGATCTCCTTGTCGTCGATGCGGCGCGAGATATACATCGTGCGGTAAATGCCGATCAGCGCTTCTTTGTCCAGCCCGTGGCTAGCACCATTGTCCGGAGCGTGCTCCATGTCTTTTAAAACAGGTTCACCGGCGGCAGCCTTGCTTAACTTTAACACCCGGGTGGCGGTTTTTTCGGTTGCAGTTTCCATTATTTAAACACCTATGATCGCGATATTAGTTGGCAAATATTCAATATTAAACGCTAAACGATACAGTATCCAGCGCGGGGAGATAGATTTAGTTTATTCGTTAAAGAATAACTTAATTTTGGGGAAACTAAAAATGGAAATTTTTTAAGGGTTAGTCGGCGTAATCGATGTCTAAAGTCATTTTATATTCCGAGGCCATTGACGGGTGCCCGTGCGCCTGGGCCACGGAAATACCTCGTTCTAAAGCACTTTTGGCCTTTTCCCGGTCGCCGGACGCGTCATAGGCCTTGGCCAGCATCCCGTAAGCATTGCCTTCGTTGTCGGCCTGGGCGAGATAGCCTTCCAGCAAGGCGATAACTTCGTCATTTTGCCCGAGTTTTTCGTACTCTTTTGCCAGCCCGAACATCACCATCGTATTCGACGGGTCGGCCTCCAGCATTTGTTTGAAAACATCGATACGGTTCTGCATGAGAATAAATTAGCACAAAAAACCGGCCACAGAGAACACAGAGGCCACAGAGATGAAATTAAAACCGATTTTCTCTGTGCTCTCTGTGTACTCTGTGGCTAAGATTTGGTCGTGTCTTAGTTTGAGTTTTACACGATCGATCAAGGCGTGTCGGTAGCCCGCGCGTAAGCAAGGGCGCCCTTCCTGACGGTCGGGCTACTGACACGGCTGCGACGCCTCTTCAATTAAGACACCACCAAAATTTTGAATAGATTGTATTTTCTTTTTTCGTGTGTTTAGTGTGTTTCGTGGTTTCAGTCTTAATGCGTATTAAACGAGGCTTCTTAGGAAGTAACCACGAAACACACGAATAAGATTTTAGAACAATTTCTGCTGCACGATCTCGGCTTTTTCTTCAACAATTTCCGAGACTTCAGATACTTCCTCACGCCTGCTTCCGAAACCCAGCCGCTTGTAGTGAAAATCAAACAGCTTTCGGGTCACGTCCCACTGTTCGGTTTTTCCGGAGCCGCGTTCGTCCCAGCTGCGGTGGCGCAGGTTGCCGCCCCGCTCGCGTTTGATGGTGTTGATTATTTTTTGCGCGCGGGTCGGGGGAAACTCGTTCATGCAATTTCTGCAGAAAATAATCGAGGATCGAATCGGTATCGAAATGGATCATATTCATAAACGCCGACCGCGCTCCGCAATTGTAAGCACGCTCCAAAAGTTTTGGAATGTCCGATTCGTTATATCCGGGAATGACCGGCGCGATCCCGATGCAAACCGGGATGCCGGCCGCGGCAAGCGTTTCCATCGCGCGAAAGCGCACCTCCGGCACCGGCACATAAGGCTCAAATGGATTGGACTTTTCCTTGGTGTAGAAGGGAATGGAAAAACATACTGAAACGCCTTTTAACCTCGTCAGGATATCCAGGTCGCGCGTGACCAGCGGAGACTTGGTGATCACGCCGACCGGCATCTGAAATTCAGCGCAGACGGCGAGGCATTGCCGAGTCAATTCATAATGCGCTTCGAGCGGAAGATAAGGATCGGTGGCAAAGGAAAATTCCAGGTGCGGAACGTTCTTGCCCGACCGCTTTAATTCTTCGCGCAGGACTTTCGGCGCATTGGGCTTTACCACGATCTTTGTCTCAAAATCCGTTCCGCAGCCGAAATCGAGCAGCTCGTGATAGCGGCGCGCAAAACAATACGTGCAGCCGTGCATACAGCCGCGATAGCAATTGACGATAAAGCGGTCGCCCATGCCCGGCAGCTGGCTTTTACTGATAACGCTTTTGGTGGCGTACTCTTCGAATACCTGAAGCTTGGCTTGCTTCGGCGGTTCTCCCAGGAAGTCCGTGGAATATTTGAGGTAGGGATTAGGCGGGTTTATTACTTGTCGCATAAATGCAACAATAATGCATCTATGATTTTAAAGCAAGGTTTTTGCTTTATCGCCCATCTTTCGTTTGGCCAGGGCCCTGATCGTGGCTTCTTGCTGCGGTGAGAGAACTCTTTTAGGAATGAATTGAGCAAATGATTTTGCGGTGAAAAATAAAAAGCTATGCCTGGTTTCCACGGCTTCGATGAAGGCTTCCCATTTAACCGTTCCCGAGCTCAGGTCAGAATTCCCGGACAAGCCTTCTTCATCAAGAATGATATTCTTGGACTCTCTTAATGTCGGAGAATTCTTGAACTGTTGTCTTATATTCCAAACAATAAAAAGTTTTGGAGACCGGCCTTTGAATACGATGAACCAAAGGAGAGGTAACGCAAATACGATGAAAAGGGATGGGTTATTGAAAAGAAATGTAAAAAAACTCGGGCCCGGTTAGCCAATAAAGAAAAGCCAGGAAGAAGATAGAGATAAAAAGAAAGATAATTCCATAAATTCTTAAGGCATTTTGTTTTTGCTGAATGACCACCAAGGCATTAGCATAATCTTCCGGAGTATAGTAAGCGTGAATCTCTACTTTTTCGCTCATAGCTCTTTCTGCATCAGCAGATCGGTTTGCGGGTCTGAGCCGAATTGGAAGATATGGTTACCGGCAAATTGAAAACCGTATTTTTTGTAAAAAGCCTGCGCGCGCGGATTGTATTCCCAAACGCCCAGCCAGATCACATCGTGGCCGTTTTCTTTTCCTGTTTCAAAACACTTTTCCATCAGTGCCGGGCCAATGCCAAGGCCTAAGAATTTTTGGTGAACGTAAAGGCGGTTGAGTTCGACGGGCTTTTCGGCAACGATGCCGTCCTCGGTGCTGTGGCGCACCAGCCGGGCATAACCCGCCGGTTCATTATCGATCTCCGCGATCAGGAAAATATTATCCGGATCGGAAAGCTGCCCGGTCATCCGTTCTACGCTAAACGCATTCGTCATATACTCATCCGTGTCGTGCGGCGCATTTTTTGGATGCCCGGCAAAGGCGTCCCAAAAAGTCACGCGGGCGAGTTCAACGACCATGTCGATGTCTTCGGTTGTAGCTGTGCGTATTTGTATCTCAGACATGTGTTACAGAACTTTCACTCCATAGGAGTCGAAGCTCTCATCATTGGTCATGATCGCCAAATCTTCAACTTTTGCTTGAGCTACGAATAAACGATCGAATGGATCACGATGGTGCAAAGACATTGTCGATATTTCTATCAAATGTTCGGAAGAAATCGGCAAAAGGATTATGTCTCGCGATTCAATATAGCTGATAATTTCCTTAAGGGAATAAGATAACGACAGTTTGTTCAAACCGAGCTTGATAGCTATTTCCCACAAACTTCCAATGCTGATAAATTTGTCATTCTTTAAGTCGGTGATGAGCTGCCGGCGACTAACTGACAATTTTTCGTCACCCTCAAGATGCCAGAGGAGAATATGAGTATCAATTAACAATCGCATTACATATAGTCCTTAAAATCCTCAAGTGGCTCATCAAAATCATCGGCAATATGCACGACCAATCCTTTCATGCCGCCGAACTCGAGAGAGTTTTTCTGCTCGCCATTCTTTTGAAGCCTAATCAATTCAAGATCGGCGAGATCAACCAGTAATTTTTTCGCCTCGGGTTTCAATATTTCGACAGTATAGGTTTCCATAAAAACATTTTAACTCAATAATCAGTTGTCCATAAAGAAATTAGCATCGATTCTATGAGCCAAAGATCGGTGCCTAATATTTTTGCAATAGAAGAGGCGATCATAGATCGCCTCTAAATGGGCATTTTTTATAGCGAACTATTTTCCGCTCGTAATCAACTTCGCGATCGTCTGCAGCTGCATGTTCGACGTGCCTTCGTAGATCGCGCCGATCTTCGAGTCGCGCCAGAATTTTTCGACCGGGTAATCTTTGACGTAGCCGTAACCGCCGATAGAGCTCGATGGCTTTCGACGAGACTTTCTCGGCGCACGCGCGACGAATAAAGTTTGGCCATCGCGGCTTCTTTAAGAAACGGTTTGCCGGCGTCTTTCAAGCGCGCGGCGTTGTAGACCAGCAGCCGCGCGGCTTCGATCTCGACGGCCATTTCGGCGAGTTGGAATTGCACGGCCTGGAAACTGTTGATCGTTTGGCCGAACTGCTCGCGTTCGGCGGTGTATTTCAGCGCGGCTTCATACGCGCCCTGCGCGATGCCGAGCATCTGCGCGCCGATGCCGATGCGGCCTTCGTTCAGGGTTTCGATCGAAACCTTGTAGCCTTTGCCGACTTCGCCGAGAACGTTTTCTTTCGGCACCTTGCAGTTGTCGAGAATCAGTTCGGTCGTCGATGAAGCGCGGATGCCGAGCTTGTCTTCTTTTTTGCCGACCGAAAATCCTTCGAAGCTTTTCTCGACGATGAAAGCCGTGATGCCTTTGTAGCCGGCCGCCGGGTCGACGGTCGCAAAGAGCACGAAGATTTCGGCTTCGTTGCCGTTCGTGATCCAGAGTTTCTGCCCGGTAGCTCATAATGATCGCCTTTATCGACGGCGCGGGTTTTCAGCGCGAAAGCGTCCGAGCCCGACGACCGGCTTCGCGACAGCGCATAAGCGCCGACTTTGCTCTCGCCATCTGCGGCAGGTATTTTTTCTTTCTGCTCGTCGCTCGCCCAGCGCATAAAGGCGTTGGTGACGAGCGTGTTGTGAACATCGACGAAAACCGAGATCGAAGCGTCGACGCGGGCCAGTTCTTCGATCGCGAGGATCGCGTTGAAAATCGTCGAGCCGGCGCCGCCGTATTCCTCGGGCGATTCGATCGCCATCAGCCCGAGCTCGAAACATTGTTTGATAAGTCCGGGTCGAGTTTCGCACGCGTGCTCCATCGCCTCGACCCGCGGGCGGACTTCGCCTTCGGCAAATTCGCGGACGGAACTGCGAAATAATTCTTCTTCTTCGGAAAGAACGGTCAGAGCGCCGTGTGAAATATCAGTCATTTAAAGTTCACCTTGTTATAAATTTGCTGAATAATAATAGCTACGCTAGCATCATAAACAACGCACTGAGCAAATGGCAAAACCTCAACAAGACCCGTCCGTCAAAAAACTTCCCCGATACCGCAAATTGCGGCTTTTATTTGCCGTTTTTACTCTTTTCGGCCTGGCGCTTTTCCTGTTTTTTCTGACGCAGATCGGTTTTAGTGAAATTCTCGAAAACATCGCCAAATTCAGTTTGTTAAGTTTCGGGCTAGTGCTGCTGATCTACCTGGCGAGGATAATGGTGCGGGCGTGGGCGTGGAAGATGTCGGTGGTCGAGCCGCATAAGCTGAGCTATTTTGATGTTTTACGGGGAGTTTTGATCGGCGAGGCCCTGAGCAGCATGCTGCCGCTGGGGATCGCGGTCAGCGGCACGGCCAAGGCGATCTCAGTCAGCAACCGGGTGCCGCTGGTGGTCGGCTTCTCGTCCGTCGCCACCGAAAATCTTTTTTACAGCCTTTCCACCTGTATAGTTATCCTGCTCGGCGCGGTTGCGTTTCTTTTGGGATTCGATCTTCCGGGCGCGTGGGTCTGGACGCTCTACGTGCTGATTGCCGGGATCGTGGTCGTGCTGGTTTTGGGAATAACGATGGTGGTCCGGCAATGGCACTGGGCCAGCGGCGCGCTGAATGCGCTTTTCCTCCGCGGGTTTGCCCAGGAAAAACTCAGAGATTTTCGCCACAAAGTGCGTGAATTCGAAGACCTGATCTACGGGTTTTACCGCCGGTATCCCGGCCGTTTTATTCCGATATTTTTACTCGAGGTCGTTTTCCATTTGCTGGGCGTGCTGGAAGCCTGGTATGTGCTGCACAAGTTAAGCGACATCGCGCCTGATTTTTACACTTCGTTTTTGCTCGAAACGCTGAACCGCACCATCACCGTCTTTTTCAAACTGGTGCCTTTTGTCATCGGCTTTGACGAGGCTGGCGCGCATTTCGTGACCGAAACTCTCGGCCTTGGCATAGGCATCGGCTTTACGCTGGCCATTATCCGCAAAGGAAGGCTGATTTTCTGGTCGATCGTCGGAATGCTGTTCTTACTGCAGCGCGGCCTTTCTATCGGAGACATAATAAAAAGGCCGGAAAATGATTTACAGGGATAAAGGGGATGAAAGGGATAAAAGAAGGTAAGAATGTAAATAACTGCCTACTGCCGCGGCCGACGGCTTCGGTTTTATCCTTCTATCCCTTTATCCCTGTGAATTAATTTATCTGCGCGACATAAAGAGCTGCAGGATATACCAGAACAGCAGTGCGACGCTGGCAAAAAGGGCCAGGGAAGCCGCCACATGCTGGTTCGGGTTGAACCGGTGCAGTACGTTCGAAGTGTTGTAAAGTATCGTTCCACCGGCAAAAAGCACCATCACCGCCGAGAAAATTATTCCCATATTAAAACCGATGACCAGGCTGAGCCCGATCGCTCCCAGCGCGACGAAACCACCTATCATCAGTATCGGCCCAAGAAAAGAAAAATCCTTGCGGGTAATAAAAACCGTGGCGGTCAGCGTGACAAAAAGCAGCAAGGTCAAAAAGCCCGCCGAAAGGATGGCGCCCGGGAAATAGAGATTCGCCAAAAACAGCAGCGGCAAAAAGATCACTGCTTCGGCCGCTACATAAAGCGCAAGGCCGAGATACTGCATGGCCGGCGAAGTCTGCGAATTTGCCCACCAATTTGCCAGGTAAGAAACGCCCATGAACGCCGCCAACACAACCAGCCAGGCCAGCCTGCCGCCAAACAACACGCTCGTCAACGGCGCGGCGATGGGCGAATTCATCAACAAAAATTCTATTGCAACAAAAGCCAGTATCGCGCCGGCCAGGTGCAGGTAAGTTTTACGAATAAATGCGGCCCGCACATCCGGCTCGGCGTCGGCTGCTGAATAGCCACTAAAATGATCGGAATAGCCAGTGTTCATATTTTTTCTCGGATATTTGATTGGTATTATCGGCGATTGGTTGTAAGAAAACAAATAAGCGTAAATGTAGCGCCGGCGTCCCGCCGGCTGTTGTGGGGCGTCTCGCCGAAGCTTTCAAACTGACGGCGGGGCGCCGTTAGGACAGCCCCATCAGATTCTATGCGACGGCGGCGCTGCCTGAACAAACAAAAATTTCCCTTTACCCTTGGTTCTGTTGAGGTTATATTAATGACTTCTAATTTATGACGCTGCATTTTGAATCTGCGATCAATCCTTACGGCTGCTCTCCGCGCGCGGCCGAAGCAATGCAAAAGTTAGCCGCGGCGAGGGGGTATCGTTTTTACGGCGAGCCGGCGGCCGATTCGCTCCGGGAAAAACTCGCCGGGCACTTCGCCCTTTCACCTGAAAATTTAGTGGTTTACAACGGCTCCGGCGACGCGCTGGCGGCGATCTATTTGCTGCAGCTGGTGATGAAAAAAGGCACGCTTATCGCGCCCTATCCTTCGTACGAACGATTTGTCGACGGCGGCAGGCGCTTTGCGGCAGACTTTGTCGAGGTAAAACTGGAAAAGGAAACCTGGCGGCTTCCTCTGCCGCAATTGATCGCAGAAACCCAAAATAAAAAAGCCACGCTCGGCATGATCAGCAGCCCGAATAATCCGACCGGAAATATTCTGCTCGATGAAACGGGCCTGGCAAAACTGCTCGAAGAAACGCCCGATTGTCTTTGGATAATTGACGAAGCCTACGCGGAATATCCGGGCATTACTTTTGCGCGGATGGTGAATGGTTTTCCGAACCTCGCGGTCTTAAAGACGTTTTCCAAAGCCTATGGAATGGCCGGGTTGCGGATCGGTTATGTGGCCACGAATCCCGTTCTGGCCGGACAGCTCGCAAAACTTCGCCTGCCGTGGAATGTAAATTCAATGTCGCTTACCGGCGCGCAGGCTGCGCTGGAAGACCAGGAATATTTACAAACGGTGCGCGGTAATATCAAAGCCGATCGCGAAAAATTTTATGAAGAGTTGAGCTCTTTTAGCTCTCTTAAAGTGTACCCGTCCGACGCGAATTTTTTTCTTATCAAAGTGGCCGGTGAAAAGATCGCGGGCCTGCCGGAATTTTTATCCGCCCGGGATATCCGTGTAAGAACGCGTCCCGATATGCCCGGCTATATTCGCGTGACCTCGCTCCTTCCGGAAGATAATGAAATTCTTCTTAGAGCGTTTAAAGAATTTGGTTTGTGAAAACCGGTAAACCTGGGAGCGCGGGCATCCTGCCCGCAAGCGCGATTTTGTCGCGCTAATTTCTTGTCACCGGTCTCCGATGAATTTCTTCGAACGCTGCGCGTTCATGCAGGCAAGATGCCTGCGCTCCCAGGTTTACTGCATAAAAAAGGGGCGGCTTCCGTTCCGCCCCAAAATCACCAAGTTAGCATTTTTTCAGTCAAAGGAATTTAGTTGTTTGCCCAATCGCCGATCAAGCGAAGGCTGTCGAACTGGCGCAGGAGTTCGGGTTCGAGCGGTTCGCCGTTGACGCGTACCTGGGCCAGGGTGTCGATCACTGAAATGCCGCCGTCGGTCGGGTCTTTGATCACCGGGCAGATGCCGTACATCGGGCCTTCGGAACCGTCCGGGTTGCGAAAGCGTTTCCGCGCCAAACCCTTATCCAGCAAATTATTCAGCTCGCTAAGGGTTTTGATGATCGGCGTGCCGTCTGAGGCGAGGCCGTTCTTTCTCTGCAATTGGGTAAGCTGTTTTTGACCTTCGCGAGTGTTAAAAGCCGCGTCGGTATAGCTGACCCAAACGTGCAGCCACAACCCGAGCGGGTCGTTGCTGAAGTATCCGCCGCGCAGATCGACGATGTCCGCCTGGCGATTGTTGCCCAGGCCGATCTGGTTTCCGGTGCGAGTCGGGAAAACGTACAGAATATAGCTGTTGGCAATGTCACGCGCGCGCTGTCCGGCGCGGTTATTGAGAAAGCCGCCGTTATCGAGGTCGCCCATTACCGCCCAAAAAGTGGGCGTGCCGTTGTCGCTATAGGCCGGGTTCAAACGCGAAGCGCGGACGTTTCGCTGAAAGGAAAAATTCGGATTATCGAACACCGAGTTACCGTTGCCGGTCACCTGGCGGCGGTTAAATATTTTAGTGATATCCACGCCGTTCTGGGCGTAATACTGGTCGGTAAAATCAAAGATCCGGTCGCGGACATCAGCGCGCGTCAGTACCGGCACCGATCCCACAACCATTAACATTAATAAGAACATCAAACTTTTTTTCATTACATCTCTCCTAAACAAAACATATTTCCAAACCGCAAGTGTGTGATCGGTTTAACTAACAGTGCGGAGAAATGAATGAGAAAGACAGGCAGGGAGAAAATTAATAGTGGAATAGTGAATTGTCAGAGCCGGAGCAGTAGCGATAGTGACGAAAGCAAACGGTTCAGAGTTCAAACTTTAGTTTGTCTTTGATCTTAGAAACAAGACAAGCTGAAGCTTGAATTCTAAACCCTTTATCCTAACAAAAAACGCGGCCTCTAAAATGAAGCCGCGCCTTTCGTCGTTGTAGCGTGAGGACAAGTAATTGGTTAGTAATTTCTCCGGTAACCGCGGCTATTGTTGCCCCGGTTATAATTGCCGCGGCGATCTCTTACGCGATCAAAGCCCGCGCGGTAGCCCTGCATATAAGCGTCGCGATAGGCGCTTCGATAAGCATTTTTGTTTCCAAAACGGTCTTCATAACCGTTGGTACCTTTTTGCCAGTCACCAGAATTCTGCGGATGAAAACGGTCGCCTTCCCTGGCGGCATCGGCGCCATCGTTAAGACCGTCGCGATAACCGTTCTGCCGCGCCGACTCTAACGCATCGTAACGATAGTTATTATCGTAGCGATCGTTCCGGTCATACTGCCGGTAAGTCGGGTATTGGGCCTCTGCCAATGTATTTGTAAGTGCAATTAAACCAATGATTAAGGAGAGTATTAAGCCGAACCTCTTGAAATGCTCCAGTGTATTGTCGTAATACATAATAATTACCTCCACTATGTATTTTCGCAACCACCGTGCCAGAAGCGGAAATCACCAGCCATAGAGGACACCGAGCAGACAGGGAATAGTGAATAGTGAATAGTGAATAGTGATTAGAGGCAACCTTTATCCTTATTAATCATTATTCACTATTACTATTATTATTCATTAACTACTCACCGCTCACCGTAAATAGTTATTGCGATCCTTTCTGCGCCGCTTTGGCAGCATCTATCTTGGCTGTTACTTCGCTGAGATATTCCCTGGCGTCGCCTTTAGTTTTTATCTGTTCAAACCGGGCGATGGCGGCTTGTTTTTCCGCCTCGCCGGTTGAAAGATCGACGTCGGCTTTGACGGCAGCCTGTAAGAAGCCGATCACGTTTCCTTCCTCAGGTAGCGGTTCCATGTCCTCTGCAGTTGGCGCGGCGTTTTCCATCGCCAATGCCGACGCCGCTTCAGTTGGCGTTAGCGTGGCTGACGCGTCGATCGTCCAAGCTATTGACGTAGGGACAATCCGTTCGCGGAGCGCCCGCGCTCAGCAGATGCCGCAGATCGTTCGCTCCCTCGTCACGATCCGTTAGGTAAGGCATCGAGTAAAGTTGTTCCAAAGTTTTCAGGATGGATGTGTGGTCATACACCGTATGGTCGATCGTATTTTGAGGGATCAGCGGCGACACTATCACCGCCGGCACCCGGACGCCCAATTGCTCGAAATTAAACCCGTTCACGTTAAGCCCGTAGTCAGGGTTATCGCCGGGGTTCACGGCTGCGGGCGGAACGGTGTGATCGTAAAATCCGCCGTGCTCGTCATAAGTAATGATCAGCAGGCTGGTATTCCAGACCGGAGAGTTTCGAATGGCGTTATAAACGTAAGCTACCAGCGCGTCGCCGGCGGCCAGGCCGTCCATCGGATGCTGCGACGAGCCGCCCTTGTAATTATTGAACACAATGTCGCCGTAATTCGGCTCGATAAAAGTATACGTATAGGGATAGCCGGCATTAAGGTCGCCGGGAAGATCTTTAAGGTCGTCCACGTCAAAGACCGTGATCCCTTTGAGCGAGGCCACGATCGGGATCTGTCCGCCGAGCGAGAATCCGCCGGAAAACTGGTTGCTGTAATCGTTATACAAACGATACTTCATGCTGTGCTTTTTTATCAGATCAAAGATAGAACCGTTCTTATACCGAAAGCCGCTCGGCCCGAACCACTTTGCCATCTGGGTTTTAGTGGGGCTATTGTCCAAACCTGAGGAAGAAGCGCCCATCGCGAAAAAGCGGTTCGGCCAGGTCGGGCCCGGCATCGAGCAGTACCAGTTGTCGCAGACGGCAAATTCCTTGGCCAAGGTATAAAGCGCGTTGACGTATTTGGCCGGATCGACGCAGGCCATGATGTCGCCGACGTGATCGTCGGTCGGCAGCGTGCTGCCCTCGGTCGTGGTGGTGGAATAGTTGGCCGCAAAGCCTGAATTGTCGATCGCCGGGTATTTTACGTTCGTGTTAGGCTGGCCCGGGACGTAGGGATTGGGCGTGCCCGCGCCGCACAATTGTTCCAGCGTGTCGAGAAATTCGTGGCCCGGGTCGGTCGTCATGGATTCCTGCCCGTTTTCCGAGATCCGGCAGGTCTGCTGCTGCTTTTGCGAATTTGTGAAAACGTTCGTTTCGCTGCCGGAAGGGCCGTTGATCTGCGTCGGCTGGTGGCTGACAGCGTCCGTGCCCGTGATGGCGGAATATCCCAGCAGGTGGTCGAACGAGTGGTTTTCCAGCATCAGCACAAAGACATTGGTGATCGGCGAATAGGGCGCGACCTTGCTCATCCCTGTGCTGCAGGCGCCGGATTTCAGGTTGATATTAAAGTTGCGGGTATCGACGATGTTGGTAATGTTCTGGCCGGAGTCAGAACCGCGCAGCATGCATTCTTTTCTGTTCGGGGCGATGATCGAACCGCCGCTGGTATAGATGCCCGGCGCAGCGCCGTCCTTTACCGTCAGAACTATCCACCACCAGTCAAGCCCGGTGCCGAAACCGGTTTCAAAATGGACGACCAGCGGACCGACGGTTTGGCCGGGGCCCGCGCTCCACGATCCGGTGTCCGGCGTGGTGTCGGAATACTGGTGCGTCATCTGGATCTGGGCGTTTCCGTCCGTGTTGTTTTTTATGAAAATATTCGCCGTATGTTTTGTTGACATAAAAATTTTATAGAGGTGATGTGATTACATCTTTTCAGTGAAAACGAAGATCAGAAAAGACAGTGATCTCCGGGTTTCAGGTGGTTTCACGCAATTGCGAACGTTCTTGAGGTATCTGAAAAACTGACTTGCCTGGGATGCCCCGGGAATCAAAACGGTCGAACGTCCGCACAATTAATTTAAAGTGGTTAATGATAGGGCGGAGGGCAAAATTTTGCAAGCAGATTTGCGGCCGATCTTTGGGCAGCATACCTCCCGGCGAGTTTTCAGAATAAAAAAAGGGCGGATGTCAGGTCCGCCCGAAAACTGAAGGAATATCTAAATTACAGTAGGGAATTATTCGTCCGAGCCGCTTTCATCTTCCGGGTCTTCATTCGAGTCTTCGGCCGGCTCGTCGCCCCCTTCATCTTCCGCCAATTCTTCGGCCACTTCTTCGCGAGTCTCATCAACTTCTTCGATATCTTTTACATCAGTGCTTATAAGTATTTATGCTCCTTGTTCTTTTTTAAGATCAGAGCAGAGAATACCAACCCTTTATTAAAACCGTGTGAACGGAATGTTGTCAGAATAAGAAATTTTTAAGATTTGAAAGAAATGCACGGTTTTGGCGGCTCTTGTTAGTACCTGCGGTAGCGGGTGGGTGATCCCAAACTCCCCTCCTTACGAAGGAGGGTGGCGCGCTCCAGCGCGACGGGGTGGTTCTCTCTTGTCAGTAGCGTCGGCGTTAGCCGATGCGTAAGCCCTGATAAGAAACGCATCGGCTAACGCCGACGCTGCTGACTCCACGCCCAAATTACACTAAATCGCACGAAACCAAAAGAACTGCCAAATCCGTTATCGTCATCGTCATCAAAACAGCGCTATGCTCATCATTCTGTTGCGTGCGACGGGTCGAACTTTTGCGGTTTGGCCAGAGCATGCCGGGAGAACCTTCTTGCCCGTACACATAGAGGAAGGAACCAGTCGTGGGCGCCAGCTTTCAGCGGACATCACGGACGGACACAATGAAAGCTAGCTGCGCGAATCTTCTTTGCTCGTACGCGCGGTGAGTTAGAAATCGGGCAAAGCCGCTGCGGGGCCTTGACGGTAACCTTCACCTGCAGTTTGTGACCGGAGAAAAACTCCGAAAGCGAACCGTCAAAGCATGTAAACTCACCCGATCCCGGAAGGATCGCCGCTGGAAGTTCACTTCGCCGCACGCAACAGATCAAAAAAGTAATTAGTGGATAATTTTCGTCTGCTCAGTCTTTGCGGCTCTGCCGCCCTGCTGTACGGAAAGGCTTTGCCTTTCCGTACAGCAGGGCGGCAACAAAACTCTTCGCCAACCAACCTCGCTAACACTCGTTGGTCGGCGGGTAATGGTGGACGAGAATGTCGCGGCTCTTTAGCGCCGCAGGCGCGTCGTATATATATATATATAGCCGGGGTGACAACCTCGGGGGCAGGAATAAGAAAGAATCCAAATTTTAAAAGGGACGACAGAATTATTTACAGTTTGAAGTCGAGGGTTCTATTGAATAACGTGGTGCTTTTTTCCTCGTCATATCCGTCATCTCTGACACTAGTGCGTTGGTTAAAGTGAATAACAGTTAGAGTTTCTTTTTGTAAACGAAAAAATACTTTGGAGGCTTGCCTATAATAAATACGTAGTACCATTGAGTAAATTTATAAAGATTTCTTTCTGCATCTTCGTATTTAATTCCTATTGTTAAATATTTTGAGTGCATATGACTTGGCGTGACATGTGTACGACAGGACAAAAGAGTCGTGAATTCATCAAAGGTCTTCAATAAAACCGGCACCTTTTGGGATGGCTGAAAAGAGACTTGAGAAAAATAGCCTTCTTCTTCACGCTGATAAGGGATATGAAAATCAGGTTTAACATTAAACGCCGTTCCTCTGCCTTGATTAGTTATGTAAAGATCGCTCGAGAAAATTAGAAGATCATTTGGTCTTACCTCAAAAACAGCCTCCTCAACACGTACCCAAATCATAGGTCGAATTACCGATAGTTTTTCTTCCTTCATCTGGGAAAGTATCTGTCTAGTTACTACTAAATTTAGCGTTGTTATCAAACCTAATACAATCGTTGAGCTAGCAGTAATGAGACTGGCGTACTCTGACGAGATTTTTTGAAGAGGGTTTACGCTTTCAATAAATATAGAAAATATTAATCCCAATAAAATCAGAAAGAAAACTAAATGAAGTAATTTAAAAAGACAAAAAAATAATTAACTCACGCCCAGAAAATTCTACTAATCCTTCTTTTATTGAAGTTTTTGAATATAAGAATGGCATAGTTTGGGATAGCTGAAAAAACTGCCAGATTATAACATTAGTTTTGCTGAGGCTAATATGAAAAAGGCGATTCATTGAATCGCCTTTCACAATATAAAACCGTCGTATATCTACCTTATTTCTCTCCCGCGGCTTTTACGGCGCCGGCTTCTTCGGGTTCGATGCGGGGGGTTGCCAGGCCGAGTTCGGGTGAGCGCCAGAGGTTTGAAACGAGCAGTTCGCGGATAAACGTCATTTCCTTCGGCAGACGGTCGTAGAGCTTGAAGAACAGATCGTCGTGCGATGGCGATTTCCTTGATCCACATATCGCGGTCGAGATTCATCACCTTTTCAAAATCTTCGCGCGTGAAATCTTCCATTCCGCGCCAGTCCATATCTTCGTAACGCGGCATCCAGCCGAGCGGCGTTTCGATGCCGATCGACTTTGCCGCGCGAGCGTTCGACGATCCATTTCAGGACGCGCATGTTTTCGCCGAAGCCGGGCCAGAGGAATTTGCCGTCCTCGTCCTTGCGGAACCAGTTGACCGAGAAAATGCGCGGCGGTTCGGGAATCTGGCGGCCGAAATCGAGCCAGTGCGCGAAATAATCGCCCATGTGATAGCCGCAGAACGGAAGCATCGCGAACGGGTCGCGGCGGACTTCGCCGATGTTGCCGAAGGCGGCGGCGGTCATTTCCGAGCCCATCGTCGCGGCCATGTAAACGCCGAACGCCCAGTTGAACGACTGCTGAATCGAGCGGCACGACGCGTGTTGCGGCGGCCGCCGAAGATGAATGCCGAAACGGGCACGCCTTTCGGGTCGTCGAAGTTTTCGTCGATCGACCGGGCATTGCGTGATCGGCGCGGTAAAGCGCGCGTTCGGGTGCGCGGCTTTTTTGTCGCTGTCCGGGCGTCCAGTCGTTGCCCTGCCAGTCGATGGCGTGCGCCGGCGGCTCGCCGTCCATGCCTTCCCACCAGACGTCGCCGTCGTCGGTCAGCGCGACGTTGGTGAAGATCGTGTTTTCCTTGATCGACTCCATCGCGTTCGGATTCGTCTTGTAATTCGTGCCGGGCGCGACGCCGAAAAATCCGGCTTCCGGGTTGATGGCGTGAAGCTTGCCGTTCTCGTCGGGCTTGATCCAGGCGATGTCGTCGCCGACGGTCGTCACTTCCCAGCCTTCTTCCTGAAAAGGTTTCGGCGGAATGAGCATCGCGAAATTCGTTTTGCCGCAGGCCGACGGGAAAGCGGCGCAGACGTAATCTTTGCGGCCGTCGGGCGATTTCACGCCGACGATCAGCATGTGTTCGGCGAGCCAGCCCTGCTCGCGTCCGAGCGTCGAAGCGATGCGCAGAGCGAGGCATTTTTTGCCGAGCAGCGCGTTGCCGCCGTAGCCCGAGCCGTAGCTGCCAGATCGATTCTTTCTTCGGGGAAATGGACGATGTATTTATCTTTCGGGTCGGGCGAGCACGGCCACGCGACATCTTCCTGGCCTTCCGCGAGCGGCATTCCGACCGAGTGCAGGCAGTGCACGAATTCGCCGTCGCCCAGCGCTTCGAGCGCCTTGTTGCCCATGCGCGTCATGATCTTCATATTGACGACGACGTACGGCGAATCGGAAATCTGCACGCCGAACTGCGAGATCGGCGAGCCGATCGGGCCCATGCAGAACGGGATGACGTACATCGTGCGCCCCTTCATCGAGCCGTCGAATTTCGGCGTCAGAGATCGCCTTCATCTCCTGCGGGTTCATCCAGTTGTTGGTCGGGCCGGCGTCGCCTTTGCTGCGCGAGCAGATGTAGGTGCGGTCTTCGACGCGCGCGACGTCCGACGGGTGCGAGCGCGCCAGAAACGAATTCGGGCGCTTTTCCTGCGTTCAGCCTGATGAACGTTCCGCCGTCGACCATTTCCTCGCACAGGCGGTCGTATTCTTCCTGCGAGCCGTCGCACCAATAAACGCTGTCCGGCTTGCAGAGGCCGCCATCTCCGTCACCCAGTGCAGCAATTCTTCGTTCTTGACGCTCGCCGGCGCATTGATATCTGTCATAAGAGTTTTCTCCAAAAATTATTGCAGTAAGATCATGTAATAGCTTTAAAAATTAAGACGAGCAATAAGCCCGCGTTTTCACGTTTATCAGCTAAGTTTATCACAAGATAAGAGAAATAAAAGGTTAGAACTAATGGAGTAATGCTGAAGGGTCGGTGATTGCTGACCAACTTGCTTTTGTTGTGTTAGTCTTTGAGTAGCCGCAATTAGCTAAATTTCTTGCTACTTAAATATCAAAGGTGTATAAAAATTATGGACAATGGCAAAAACCATGGTATTTTGCTTACCAGCTACTACAAAACGGTAGTTCTCATTCCCAAACTTCAGAACGGAGAACTCGTCAATGAAAAAAAGTGGTATACAAAACTTATTAGTTCTAATAGGTTTAATGTGTATTTCGATGACCGTTTTCACTCTTGTTGTGTCGGCCAGTCAAGTTACCGCATCTTGCGCTGATGGTTCGACCGTCCAATGTGACGGTTTCAGCTGCAGCGCGCAAACAAATGTCGGATGCACCTGTAAAGATGAAAGGGGCGTTATAGTCGACCGACACAAATGCCCGAAAATCCATAGTTATGATGAAGATTAGTAAAGGAGGAAGCGCATGAAAAAAAGTGCCTTTTTAAAAAGATCTTATTAACTGCCGGGGTAACCGGGGCGTGCCTTAGCTTTTTACTTTTAACCACTTCCACTTCCGCTTTTTTCCCGACCGCGACAGCTCAATGCGGAGCAGATTCATACGTAGACTGTGCGGGAGGCGTTCGCTGCATCGCCATTGATGATCGTTACTGTAAGTGTTTTTCTTCTAACGGCCATGTGGTCAGTTATCATTCATGCAGCGAAGCCGCACCCCGTCAAGCGCCGGTAAAAAGCTTGAAATAATGAAGTGTCATGAAAGTTAAAGTATTATTTCTTCTACTTATTATTTTTTGCTCGATTATGTTTTGTTCAGGGCAAAAGATAGACGTTAAGGCCGAAGATGAACTACTGCGGATAAAGCTTGCCAAGCAATCGGCCATAGATAACTTTGAGGTTGAAATTCAAAGCGTCCCTTATCCGGCGGTACGGAGCCTTATCCGTTATCAAATGGCTTCCTGGCTCTGGAAAGACGGTAAAGACGATACCGGCTATGCAGTCAGATCGGCGGTCAAAGCATTTGAGGAATTACAGGAAAACGACCGCAGGTGTTCGGATACCTGTCTAAAAATTCTTGTGTTATTGGAGAGCCATTCCCCGGCCACAAAAAAACGCCTGGTTGAGAAATACAAGATCGACAGTGCGGCCGATCTTGAATCCGCTTATTTTTTATCGGGACAAAATTCCGAAAGATCGATCGCCGATAAATTGATAAGATCGTTTGAAAACGGCGGCGACATACTGCAAGCCGAGTTTTTGATCGACGATCTGGTGGCCCGTAATTCACCCGAATTGCCCAGAGTATTGGAAGGCTTGCTGAACGCCGAAGAAAGAGGTTGGTGCGACACCAATTCGCTTTTTCAAGTGGTCGAGGCTTTTAGAAACCGCACGGTTTCCGACGCTTTGCGCAACCGCCTTTATCTATTGGCCGTTAGAAAAGGATTTGCCGCGTTGACCTCTGACGAAGATGAGCTAAATTCTGCCTACAATTTGATCTATGCTATCGCGGGCGACATACCTCGGAGCAACGAAACTTTATTCTCACAAGTAAGTCTTCTACAGACGGCTTTGAAAGCTCAAAAAGGTGAGCGGGATAAGGAATCTGAGGACGTTTTTGAAAGAATAGAAAAAAGCTCCGATAAGCTTGCCGCGACCATTGACGAAGCAGAGGCTGCTGAAAATAAGGATCTGAAGCACGATCTCTACACGGACGCTTTTAAATCTTGCTATAAATACAAAAAAATTCCAGATCGCGCTCGATATCACTGACAAACTGTTCGAAATAAAAGATGCGGATAAGAAAAATGATAAGAATAGCAATGAGCGGTTTGAGCGATGGATGAATCAGAATTTTCGCGATATTGCTTTAGGAGCGCTAAAACAAAATGATCTGAAAATAAACAAGATCGCCTCGGAGAAAATAACCGACAGCTTAACGCGCGCTGATGTTTTAAGAAGAACGGCAATTTACTTATTTGACAATAAGCAATTTATTCCCGCCGCAAACAGGATCAAGGAATCCTTTAAAGCGGTAAATGAGGCCGATAACGGCGTGAGAAAGATAATGATTTCTCTTCAACTGGCCCCTTCATTTCAGAAGATAGACAAGGACGGGGTGCCGGAAGTTTTGCAAAAAACCGCCCGGCTGCTTGACTCTTTTTCCTTCCCCGGACACAGAAGAAAAGCCGGATAGCGAGGTCTATAAAAAATACCTGGCATCTGTTCTGGAAATTGACATGAATCTATCGTCCGCTTTGACCGAATTGTTGAAAACCAACAAGCTTGAAGCGGCCAATTTCGCCGACCGGGTCAACAAAAAAGAATTTAAGATTGCGACGTCTTATGTTTTGCTGACCGACAATCTCAGGTCCTTACAGTCCTCATCGACTGTAAAATAAAATTGACTATGCGGAAAACTCCCGGATTTTCTCTCACCACCGGTTTTGTCTGGATATTGCTTCCTATACTCGTCTTATGTAACGGGCTTTTGATCTGGCAGAATTGGAGCCTCAAAAATGAAGTGCGGGAATTGTCGGCGGAAACCAAAGTTCAGGTCGGCGAAGATTTCAGCGGGTTCACCGCTGTAGATATGGATAATAAACCGGCGACGCTGGATCAAACTTCAAAGACCAAAAAAATTATTTTTTTATTTAGTACCTCGTGCCCTTACTGTAAAAAACAAAATGCCTATTGGACAGATTTGCTAAAGACGGTTGATGCTTCAAAGTATCAGGTATTTGCGGTTTTTAACCACCGGGAAGAATTAGCGGCGGTGAATGAATATTTTGACAGCTTCGGATATAAAAAACTGGAAACTCCTGTCAAGCTCTTATTTTCCGAAAGGGAAACCCTGGATAAATATAAACTGAAAAGCACGCCTACCACATTGGTTTTGGATGAAAACGACCACGTTGAAAAGGCTTGGATAGGGCTATGGTCCCCCGGGGGTCTTGCCGATGCAAATTCTTTTTTCCATACTTCCATATCGAGACAGGACTTCAATTAAGTCACAGGCTCTAACGGCACACTCTTAGTATGCCTTAAGGTATGAATGACCACCGCGGTGACGATGACCGCGCCGCCGATCAGCGCCCATTGGGCGGGCTGTTCGCCGACGATGAGAAAGACCCAGAGCGGATTAAAAATAGGCTCGATAAAGCCGATGATGCTGGCATCGAGCGAGCGCACGCCGCGCGCCACGCCAAGCGTGAAAAAGTAGTAAGCGAACCCGATCTGGAAAATTCCTAAAATAGCGACGGCCAGAAAGTCCATCGGTTTCCACGCCGAAGGCGCGCTGATCACGAATGGCAGCATACAAAGTATCGCCATTAAATTGCCGTAAAAAACGGAAACAGCCGGATTGTGTTTGAGCGCACGGGGCGTGCGCAGCAGCAGCATATAAACACCGAAACAAACTCCTGACGCGAGGCCCAGAAGATTGCCTTCAAACTGCGACTCGGGCGAGAGATCTCCGACCGGCACCTGGTCGAAAAAGAAAAATGACATCCCTATCAAACAGACAGCGACGGTGATCAGGTCGGTCCATTTGAATTTTTCCTTTAAGACGAACGGCGCGAGCACCAGCACATAGATCGGCGCGGTGTATTGCAGAAAGATGGCATTGGCGGCGGTGGTCTTTTTATTGGCGAGCGCAAAAAACGAAAGCGCGCCGGTGTAGAAAAGGGAATTGAGCAGCACCCAGCGGTCGAGCTTTAACCCCAAATGCCGCGTGAGAAAAAATATCGTGATCGCCGCAAAAAAACAGCGGCCCATATTCGCCTCGAAACCCGTGACCTGTGTGAGTTTGAACATGACCCCGCCCAAGCTCCAGAGTGTGACTCCGAAAACTACGTAAAGCACGGGCGGAAAGGTCGATGACTGGTTAGAGTTATTCACTTAAGTTTAAGAGTTCCCCATCCAACGAAGTTTAGAATGCCTTTAGATCTTAATCAATCTGAAATCAACAAAGGAAACGTGACGGTAAACCTGGGAGCGCAGGCATCCTGCCTGCAGGCGTGGCGTGGCGCGCCGACTGAACATGATTTAAGCGGATTTCAGATCGCTGCGCGATCTTGCAGGCAAGATGCCTGCGCTCCCAGGAAGAGCGGGCTTATTTCTTTTATGATTCAAATTGACTCACTACCAATCTCCCAAAAATCTTGACTTTGCCAAAATGAAAGATTGATGATGGAAATCTATTGCCTTAGCATTTGAGCAGTAGTTTTTCCCGCTTACTACAGTCTCATATCCTTCGATAACGTTTCGAAGTCGTCAGTTTTTCCCAAGCGGACTTAAATAAAAAATGGAGGGATTTTATGTTCAAGCAAGTATTGAGAGGGGCCTCTTTGTTGGCCCTGCTCTGTGGATGTTTATTTACTGTTCAGGCAAATACCCTTTCGGGCTATGCGCTCGAGCACAGGTCAAATACCAAAACAAAAATACCGGGGGCCCTGGTGGAATTCAGAGATGCGCGGACCGGTAAACCCGTGGCGGTGAAAATGAAGATCGGGATAGCGATCCCGGGCCGTAAAGACGCATTTTACGCGCTCTCTGCAGGAGACGTGGGGAAATGGCAGGCCGATGTGAAGTCGGGCCGTTACCAGGTTATTATCAGTTCCGTTAAAAAAGAAAAACCGGAAAGTTATACCTTGAATTTGAACGCCATGCTTCCGGCTTGCACGGCTGGAAACGGGTATCTCAATATCATGTCGTGCGGCGCGGCCGGCACCGGCGGCAGCAGCGACGATACCCAAGAGATCATTGACGGCTTAAACGCGTTAGACGCGATCGGCGGGGGAACTTTATTTTTTCCCAATGGATACTTTAACGTGGGAACGACAAGCACTACGGCGGGATACCTTCCCATCGAGCTTCCATCAAACACAATATTACAGGGGATCGCGGGCAGCCTCACCGGGGGCAGCTACGGCAGCAGCCGCATTACGTTGATCTCGCCGGGCAATCCTACCGGGATCCACAACAAAGCGGTGTTTAAGATCGGGGAATGGAAATACGGAATTACGATTCGTGATGTCGGTTTGCTGGGCTATGACACCGCCAACAGCGGCGGCATCGTCCCCGGCTCGATCGGTGTTCTCGGAGAAGGTAATTTTCCGAATTCGACATTTAAGATAACCTTTTCGGAAATGGATATCGCCGGTTTCGCGGTCGGTATCGATGTGCGGCAATGTAAAGCAGCCAACGTCCTCGGACTTAATTGTGCGGAGGATCCGGAAGAAGACCCGCCCACCTACCTGCAGCCGTGGCAATTCGACCAGGTAAAGGTCGATCACGTCTCATTTACCAACACGATCGGCGTGCGCATCAACACTAATAATTCCGACTGGAATTTTTCGAGCTGCTGGTTCAATACTCCGACCGATACGGGCGAGGATGCGGACCATCCGACCACGATCGGGCTTCAATTACTCCGCGGCGGATTTATCCAGATTAACAATACATTCGGCGGCGGCACCGGAGGCGCACCGGGGGGCGCGTTTATCTACATAAATTCCGAGGCGCGGCTCCAGATCGTGAATTCACAGACGGAAAATATCAATAACTCGATCATCTACGGGCGCGATCGCATTCTTCCGGGTGAACAATACGCCGACATGGGTAACACGGCGTCCGCAATTGTTATTACCGGAAGCCAGTTCGGCGCTCCGATAAAATTGCGCGGAAGAGTGGCGTTTGTTTCCACCGGGAACAATTACGCCGCCGACACGATCCAAACCGACAATGCAATGGTGCGTGTCTATTCGATGGGCGATAAATTCTGTTATGACGGCTATCAGGCGGCCGGCCCTGCGTGTACGACTCCGGGAGTCAGCGGGCCGGGAACGATAGTCTTTTCAACCGGAGCGCCGGAAGAAGGATCGTTCGACGGCAGCGGCAACCCGATCGGCGGCGCGATCCGCGAACTGCCGAATAAATTCGGAGTGAAGTCGGTGTTTTCGAAAGAAGTACAGCTCGGCACGGTTACCTACAGCGTTTTGTCGAGCACTTACTCCGCGGCGGATAACGGGACGCTGCTCTATTGCAGCGATTGCGCGGCGAATAGCGGCACCGGCGCCTGCCAGGCAAGCGGCGGCGGGGCTTTGGCCAAGCGTATCGGCGGGGCCTGGAAATGTAACTAAAGGCTTTGCTTTGTAAGTCGCCGGATACGGCGACGAATGTCACAAATAACACGAATATAGAGTTTTTCAATTCGTGTTATTTGTGAAATTTGTGGCGAATAGATCTCCCCAAAAATCTTGACTTTGCCAAAAGGAAAGATCGATGATGGATGTCTGATTACACTAGCTTGAAACGTAGTTTTTCCCGCTTGCTGCGTTTCTTATCCTTGTCGATAACCCTGCGAAATCGATACATTTCCCAAGCGGTTCTACCAGTAAAGGAGAGAAAAATATGTGTAAGTCTATTATGCAAGGAATTTGCTGTTTAATTCTATTGTTTGGAAGTTCGGCTTTCGCAAATGCCAATACATTATCGGGCTATGCCGTAAGCCATCAAGGGTCAAATATCAACGCGAAAATGCCGGGCGCGCTGATCGAATTCAAGGATGCGCAAACCGGCAAACCAATATCGGTTAAAATGAAAATAGGCGTGGAGATAAAAGGCAGAAAAGATGCTTTTTACGCCACCTCCGGGCTTGACGGCGGCAAGTGGCAGGCCGATGTCAAACGGGGACGTTATATCGTGACCGTTACGGGTAAGTCGGGAAGTAAAAGCGACACCTACACCTTGAATTTAAACGCCATGCTGCCCACCTGCTCGACTACTACAGGCTACCTGGACGTAACCTCGTGCGGAGCGGTAGGTTCGGGCGCTGTCGATGACACCCAGGCGATCATCGACGGGGTCGCGGCGATCGCGTCGGCCGGGGGCGGCGTGCTGGCTTTCCCGAAAGGATTTTTTAACGTCGGGACGAACAGCACCACTGCCGGTTACCTTCCGATCGTGCTCCCGTCGGGTATCACTATCCAGGGGATCAACGGCGGCATCACCGGAACGGATTGGGGCAACAGCCGGATCACGCTGATCAATTCGACGACCCCGTCCACTATTTACAATAAGACGCTGTTTAAGATAGGCGAAAATAAAAGGCATATTTCCTTTAAGGATATAACGCTGCTGGCCTATCACTATCCGGACCCGAGCCTGGGCGTTTCCGGCTCTATCGGCGTGCTGGGCGAGGGCAATTATCCCAACACCACGACGGACATTTTGTTTTCCAACATGACCATCTGGGGTTTCGGATACGATATCGACGTGCGGGCCTGCACGGCGGAACATGTCTCCGGTCTAGGCTGCGCCGTCGATCCGGAAGCGGACCCGATCGTGTATATGGTGCCGTGGCAATTCGACCAGGTAAAAGCCGACCACGTGACCTTTTTCGGCGCTACGGCCGGCGTCCGCATGGACAGCGAAAATACCGACTGGAATTTTTCCAGCTGCTGGTTTCACATGCCGGTGGACACGACCGAAGAAGGCACGCCGCAGACCAGCGGAATACATATCAAGCGCGGAGGGTTTATCCAGGTGAATAACACTTTTGGCGGATCCGACACCAGTGAACCGGGAGGGAACTTCATCTGGGCGGGCAGCCTGGGCACGCTGATGGTAACCAATTCGCAATGCGAAAATGTGAAAAATTCACTGGTTTGGGGGCGCGATCCGCTGAAAGGTGAAGAGTATGACCTGGGCACGACGCTGTCCCGGATCATGGTCATCGGCAGTGAATTTGGCGCTCCGGTCAAGCTCCGGTACCGCGTCAATTATATTTCCGAGGGTAATCACTACGGGCCGGACACCATTGTCGCGGATACCGACCTGGTGCGAATCTGGTCGACCGGCGACAAGTTTTGCGGTGACGGGTATATCGCCAGCTCATGTACGCCGACCATCAGCGGCGGAACGGTCGTCTTTATGTCCGGGGCGCCGGCAGAGGCGGCTAATATTCCGCAAATTCCCGCGCAGTTCGGCGTGAAGGCGGAGTTCAAAGAGGTGGTCCGGCTCGGCTCGGTCACCTACAGTGTTTTGAGCAGCACCTATTCCTCAGCGGATAACGGGTCGCTGCTCTACTGCAGCGATTGCGCGGCGAATGTTTCCACCGGAAACTGCCAGGCCAGCGGAAGCGGCGCTCTCGCTAAACGTGTCAACAGCACCTGGAAATGTAATTAACCTGGAGCACGGGCATCCTGCCCGCAAAAAGGCCCGTCGAAAGTTTCGGCGGGCTTTTTGGCGTAACTTAGATGAGCGAGGCATTTCGTGTGTTTAGTGTGATTCGTGGTAAAAATTCCGGAAATTTAACCACGAAACGCACGAAATACACGAAAGTTTTCGCAGCTCTTCCTTCTCAAAAAATATAAGGTATAAACCGCCAGCGCACTTTTTTCAGATAGTCATCGTAACCTTTGAGCCCCTGTCTCAAAGTTTCTTCTTCGCTGATGCTTCTGACCGCAAGGATAACGATCAGAGCAAAGCCGGGTATTAATCCCCAGAGGGATCCGAGCAGCATCGGCGCGCCGAGAAAAAGAAAAATTCCGCCGGCGTAAAGCGGGTGCCGGACGATACCGTAAACGCCGGTCGAGATGACTTTTTGCCCGCGTTCCTGCTGGATCTTTACCACCGGCGCGGCAAAAGAATTTTCCTTGAAAGTAAAGAAAAAGATCACGAACATCAGCGCCGTGAAAACGGCCCCGGCGGCTTTTATCCAAAAAGGAAATTCGGGGCTTAAGTGGAAACGCTTGGCATCGAGCGGCATCAGCACATACCAGGTTGTGTACGCCGCCACGATCATCATTAAGATAATGCGGTCAAAAGTACTCTGGCCTTTTTGCGCGCCGGCTTTGAATCTTTCATTTAATAAGGCGGGATCGGCAAAATAGAGATAAACGACGATCCAGAGGCTGCCGGCGAGATAGATCGCGGTAAAGATCCAGCCTTCCATCCAATGCCAATCACCGGCGATAAAGAAAAGTAAAGAAGAAATGATGAGCAGGAAGACGACGGAGAAAACCAATTGTCTCAGCGATTTGGCAGGTGATATTTTATTTTGTTCAGGCATAATTACCCCATTGATATAGAGTAAGTATACCGTTTACAACATAATTTCTAATGCCTGTAAAGTAATGAGCAATCAGTCAGCGGAACTGACGGAAGAATGTAAGCCCAGGGGAGCCGTTGCCCATAAGATTTGGCCTCGCATTAGCGGGCGAGCCATGTCGCCCGCTAATGCGAGGCTAATGGGTTATTTAAATAGCGAAGCCCCAGGCTTTAGCCTGGGGTTCCATTCTCTCGTCCGCTGAAAGCGGACTTGTCGGCGCTGCATTTTTACATCAATTTATTCTTGACGGCGTCTCTGACAATACCGCGATTATTTTTTGCGGTCGTGGTGTTTGGTTCGAGCTCGACGTCTTCGACGTTGCCGTAAACTTTCTTACCGAAAACTCCGTTCCAGGGCGGAATAACGACTGAGACCGCGCCGGTCGCTTTTGCCTGGCAGGCCAGGCGGATCAGCGGTTTCTTGTCGTCACTGGAAGAATAACCAAAAACTTTGAGTTGTTTTTTCTCGCGCTCTGAGACATCGGAAAGTTTTTCGCTGCCGCCCAGCACGCCTACCCAGCAGGTCCCGCAGCTGGCGGAACGGCATTCCACGGGGATCGGCCCTTCGGGACGGCGGGGTCGATCTCGATCCAATTTTTCGACTGGTCTTTAGCGGCGGCCGAGGCGATCTCTTCGGCGTTCATTAATTTAAAACGCGCCGAAGGATCGGTCTCGTCGTAATTGACCGACCACTGTTTATCCACCGTGCGCAGAAAACCAAAAAGCCCCTGCGAATCGTCTTTGGCGCGGGCGGCGAGAATTTGTTCCGGAGTCTTCTTGATGTGCGCGCGGCTGGTATTGATCTGCCCGGGCGCGGCTTTGAAGGCTTCGGCGCCAACCTGGCGCAGGGTCATTAAGCCCGCCGCGGTGATCGCTAGTAAAACGGAAACGTCCGCGCCGCTGGTAACGGCGGCGGCGCCCGCGGCACTGCGTATTTCCGAGGCAAGGTCAAAACCGGCGTTTCCATCGGCGGTAAATGAATCTGCCCGGGCGCTGATGGCGTCTTTCACCTGTTTCCAATAGGTGTGGCCGTAAAAGAATTTGTGCGAGCTGTCGATCTGGTCTTTCAGGTCGTAGGTGCCCTGCATCACAAATTTCTTGCGCGCCGTCTCCTGATCTTCAGACGCCTGCAGAAATTCGAACAGCGCCAGCGGGTAAAAGCGAAACCAGATCTGCACCGCATTGCGGTCGACCTCATGAATATCCGGCAGCAGGCCTTCGAGCGCGCCCCACCACTGGCTTTCCGTCTGCTTCTCTAAATGTGTTTCAAATACTGTCATATATATACCTATTCAAATAATAATGAGTTAAGAAAACAGTTAGTCTAACAATATTTGAAGTTCTTCTCAAATTCAGGTGTAGTGTTCGCGTTTTTAGTATGATCTTAAATTGCCACTAGCTTTAGCTAGTGGTCATGGGGTAAGCAAGGTTAATAGGGCTTTAGCCCAAACATAAATTCGGCTAAAGCCGGTTGAATTCCAACACCGCTGAACCACTAGCTTTAGCTAGTGGCAATGTAAAGGCGATCAGACTGCCATTGAAACGTTTTCCACGTTTTTGACGAATATAAATAATGTACTGTGGTATCTTGGGGAAAACCGACTCTCTTGCATGAGCTATTTTTATGGCTAAACAGCTGGAAAAGAAACACCCGCTGGCAGTGCGGTGGCTGCACTGGTTAAACTTTCCGCTTCTGGCGCTGATGATCTGGAGCGGGATGCTGATCTACTGGGCAAATCCCGTCTACGGTATCAAGGTCTTTGGCTACGAGCTGTTTCATTTTTTCCCGCAATGGTTTTACGAATTTTTAGGAATCCCGCAGCGCCTGGCCGAAGGCATCAGCCTGCACTTCTTTTTTATGTGGTTCTTTATCGTGAACGGAGCGGCCTATATTCTCTACACGATAATTTCAGGTGAGTGGCGTGTGCTCTTGCCGGTGCCGGGATCTTTTAAACGCGCGTTCCGGGTGATGCTGCACGATCTTTACATCGCGCGAGAACTCCCGCCGCAAGGTAAATATAACGACGCCCAGCGCATCGCCTACACGGCGGTAATTTTGATGGGTATCGGTTCTGTCCTGACCGGATTTGCCATCTACAAACCGACGCAGCTTGCCTGGCTGACCATGCTCGTGGGCGGTTACGAATGGGCGCGGTGGGAACATTTCTGGCTGACGATAGGGTACGTGGCGTTCTTCTTAATTCACGTCTTGCAGGTAATAAAAGCAGGCTGGGCAAATTTCCGCGCTATGGTGACCGGCTATGACGTAGTGCCGGTAAAAGAAATTGCAGAAGGAGAAAATTCGTGAGCGAGCAGGATGAAAAAAATTTAGCGAATGACTCCGAGGTGCTGGTCGAAAAAGTTCGCGAACTGGAAGCCGCAAAACGAGAGGAAGAAGCCGCGCGGCTTGAACAGCGGCGCAATACGGCTAAAATTCTCGGCGAAAAAATTCATCTCTCGCCGCCGATGAGTGATGAAGAAGCTAAGAAAGTGATGGGCAAATATTCCCGCCGCAGCTTTATCACCGGCGGCGGGGCGGCGCTGCTTGGCGCGGCCGGTTTGTACTGGCTGCATCAACCGGAACAGGCGGGTTTGTGGGACCGCATTTTCAAAAGCAATTTCCGGTTCAACGAAGAACTTTCAGGGCTTTATTACGATCCCGCCAATTTGGCGCCGGAATTTCCCCGCGAACGCATAGGCCAGCTGCGCGTCAACGGCGAGCAGGGAATGAGCGAGGGTTTCGATCCGGATAAGTGGCGGCTGCAGGTGGTTGGGCTAGACAGGCCCAAAGATTACCCGCAGTACGCTGACGACATTTCGTATACGACGCCGGCGACAGAGACGGCCGCTCCAGCCGAACAGCATAAAGCTGAAGATGATAAAAAGGGCGCCGCAAAAACGGAGCCGACCCCTATGCCGATGCCGCAGGAGAAAACGCCCGGAGTGCTTTTGACGATGGACGACGTCAAAGCGCTGCCGCGGACGGAGATGATCACCGAACTGAAATGCATCGAGGGCTGGAGCACGATCACTCACTGGGCCGGCGTGCGCTTTTCGGATTTTGTCGAGAAGTTCATCCCTAAAAGGTTCTATTCGCGCGAGTTTTTGAGCCTTGGAAGAGGCACAGGAAGCAAGGGGGATACGAGTTTCCCGCATTACGTTTCACTGGTCACGCCGGATGGCGGCTACTATGTTGGGATGGATCTGCAAAGCATGCTGCACCCGCAGACGCTGCTTTGTTATGAGATGAATTTTGCGCCGCTGACGCTCGAACACGGCGCGCCGCTGCGCCTGGTGACGCCGATGAAATACGGCATCAAAAACATCAAACGGATCGGCCGGATAGAATTCACCGACGAACGCCCGAAAGATTTCTGGGCCGAAAGCGGATATGACTGGTATTCAGGCCACTAGAGATAGCTGTAAGGAAATCCGTGCCTGCCTTTTTTGAGGTTTCCATACCAGAGGCAGAGCGGGTAGAGAATTATTAGCCCGGCGATCCACACCACATAAACCACCCATAAAGGAAACCCCGCGCCGGGCGGAGCGCCGGTCGCCGAAGCGGGAAAATTATAGAAAAGATAAGCGGTGTCTTTACCGGCCAGGTAGCCGAGCAAAATGCCCGCGCCGTGCGAGATGAACATCTGCAAAATAAAATAAAAGAAGGGAACCCTGCCGAAAGTTATCAGGATTTTATTTAGTAAATTATCGCCCTTTTTTATTCCATCTGCCGCCGCTAATAACAGCAGCGCCGGCCCGAGCGTCATCAGCAGAAAGAGCAGCGACACCGGATACTTCGTCGTATTAAAGAATGACAGGAAAGTAAACAGCCCTGTCGGTTGCGCCGTCCAGGGCGACGGGTCGCCATAAATATTTATCGCGCGGACAAACACGAAAAGGCCGGTGAGAACAAGCCCCAGCCGGAACAAAAATTTCCGCCGCCGCTGTGCTTCCCAACCGTAGACGACGCCCAGCGCATAACCCGCCGCCATTACCCCGATCCAGGGAATTAACGGATAAGCGATAAACATTTTGGTGTCGCCGAAAAGCGGTATGGCGCCGGGCTGGTGCAGAATGAACCACAATTTCTGCAGCGTATCGGGCGGAGGTGTTCCGGCAAACGCGGTCGCCGCCGGCACGGAAAATCTGTCCAGTAGATTATGAAACGCGATCATCGCCACGGCGCATATCGCGACCACGCGAACCGGCAGGTAAATAAGCCCGGCCATCACGATCATCGAAACGCCAAAGATCCAGATCACTTCGGCTATTCCAAAAAAGGTGTAATCGAGATTAAAAAATATCGAAAACCTGATCACGGTAAATTCCAGCAGGATCAGCCACAACCCGCGGGTAACAAGAAATCGCGCCAGGTCCGCGCGGCTTTTCCCTCGCAAAAGCTGTAGATAAATACTGGTCCCGGCGAGAAAGACAAAAGTCGGAGCGCAGAAATGCGTCAACCAGCGGGTGAAAAAGATCGCGGTGCTGGTTTTTGAAAGGTCGGTGGGGCTGTAAAGAAATGTCTCGGAATGGACGTACTCGCGCACGTGGTCCAGCAGCATGATGACCATTACCAGCCCGCGCAGAAGGTCGACGGAGTCGATGCGGGAGGTAAGGTTTTTAGCTGGCTCAGACATGTCCGATATAAATTGCCACTAGCTTTAGCTAGTGGATAGAAGATGCGAAAATTATTCCGGCTTTAGCCTAATTTTTTAATTAGACTAAAGCCGACGATGAATCAACTAATCTGCTAAAGCCAAGGGCAATGTAAATTTGCGATTACTGCACCACGTTTCGCGGATCGGGTTTTGATTTCAGCACATATTCCTTGGGCGGTTCAGTGCCGAGCAGATTGCGCACGAAATAATCCCAGCGGCGGCGCATCATGTAAAAGCTGGCCTCGCCATAGCCGTGGCGCGCGTTAGGTATCATCAGCAGATCAAAATCCTTGTTTGCTTTGATCAGCGCATCTACCACGAGCAGCGTGTTGTAGGGCGGAACGTTGTCATCCGAGGTGCCGTGCGCGAGCATCAATTTGCCTTTGAGATTTTTGGCGTCGATCTGGGTGGCTTGCGGCTCATAGTTGTTCTTGCCGTCTTTCTCCGCCAGCAGCCCGATATAGCGCTCGCCCCAATCATCCTCGTAATTGCGGTTGTCATGATTGCCTGATTCGGAGATGCCGACCTTAAAGAAATCCGGATAGCGGAACATCGCCGCCGCCGTGGCATAGCCGCCGCCCGAATGGCCCCAGACACCGACGCGGTTTAAGTCGATATACGGATACTTTGCGGCAAGCTGCTGCATACCGGTGATCTGGTCGGGCAGCGTGTTGTCCATCATGTTGCCGTAGCAGGCATCGTGAAATTTTTTCGAGCGCAAAGGGTTACAGGTTCCCTCGATCTTTACCACCACAAAGCCGAGTTCGGCCAACGCCTGTGAATCGCCGCTGGCGCTGGCAAATCCCCAGTTGCCGACGCTTCCGCCCTGCGGGCCGGGATAGATATTGTTGATGATCGGATATTTCTTTTTCGGATCGAGATCGGTCGGCACGTACATCACGCCGTAGATATCGCTTTGTCCGTCGCGCGCTTTAACCGTGATGGGTATCGGCGCTTTCCAGCCCGCCGCTGTCAGGCGCGATACATCCATCTTTTCCAGAGTGGCCACGGTCTTGCCGTCGCTGTCTCTGAGCGCGCTCGCAAACGGAGTGTCCATCTTCGAATAATTATCGATAAAATATTTTCCCGACGGCGAGAGCGTAATGTCGTGATGGCCGTCGTCCGGGGTCAGCAGCTTCAGATCTTTTCCGTCAAAGCCGACACTGTAGAAATGGCTGTGATACGGATTGCGCCCGGTCTCGCGCCCGCCGGCATTGAACCATATTTTGCGCGCCTTTTCGTCCACGCGAAGAACTTCAGAGATCGCCCATTCGCCCGATGTGACCTGGTTCTTTACCTTGCCGGTCGTTACATCATATAGGTAAAGATGCGCCCAGCCGTCACGCTCCGAATACCAAATGGCCTCGTTCGTCGCCGGCAGGTAGCGCCAGCTTATGCTGCCCTGGCCTGATTCGTACTGCGTCGGCACGACTTCTTCAAACACGTCACGCACCGCGCCGGTCGCGGCGTTGGCAATGCGAAACTTTGCCTGCTTGTGATCGCGCGAGCTGGAAACAAAAGCCAGCGTCGAACCGTCCTCGCTCCACTCGTTATCGTCAAAGCTGCCGCTGCAAACGATATCGTCGCAGATAGTGCTGCGGTGAGCATCCGGCGCCAGCTGCAAACGAATGACCTTCGGCGTATCGACCTCGATGATCACGCGCGAGATCATGGCGATATCCTTGTCGCCGGGCAGCGGGTATTTCCAGGCCTGCAGTTTCGGTTTGCCGACATTGACCGAGACCAGGTACATATCGCTTAAATTGCGCTCGTCCTGTTGAAAGGTTGAGATCTTTTTGGAATCCGGCGACCAGAGCAGCACCGGGCGGTCGCTTTTGCGCCAGCCGGCGTTGTCCGTCGCGTAACCGAAATCTTTTACGCCGTCGGTCGTCAGCTGCGTTTCCTTATTCGTGGCAGTGTCGCGCACCCACAGGTTGAAGCTGCGGATAAAGGCCGCCTTCTTACCGTCAGGCGACATTACTTCCGGAGCGCCGCTGCCGCGGGCCGGGGCCGCTTTCGATACCGTGTTTTCCGCGCAGGTGTAGGCGGTGATGTCGCACTTCCACGCCTTCTTGGCCGCCAGGAACATTATCGCGCTCCTGTCCGGCGTAAATTCCAAAGCGATAAAAGGCAGCTTTGTGCCCTCATACTTTCCGCCCGCCGCCGTCGATAAGGCCGCCGCCAGTTTGGCGTGGTCAAAAGCCGGTGCGCGCGTTGCCCCTTGTTTGGCGGCCGGGTCGGCCATGATGAACTCGCTTCCGGCAGGCGTCAGCACGCGGTACCAGAACTTGTCGCCTTCGAGCCAATTCGGGCGAACCGGGCCGCGATCGACCAGCGGGCCGGTATTATAGGAAAGGAATTTTTCCGCGCGGGCGTAATCGGCGGCTGTTAACGGGGTCAGCGCCTGGGCCGGGACAAATTGGGCAAGAGCGGAAAGGACAAAAACGAGCGCAAAGGCAACCTTTGAAAGACGGATAGTATTCATATATTTTGAGTCTTTACGTAACGCGATCAGGATTGACATTAATTTCAAATGAAAATATAGCGCTTTAAAGAAGGAAAATCCAAGCGGGCAAAAAAATTTAGTGGTGCTGACAGGTGTTGCTTTACTACTGGAGAAGCGTGACGCGCGTGTCAGTAGCCCGCGCGTCAGCAAGGGCTCGGGTGTTATCGTGGAAAATAGCCCTCCCTAACGGTCAGGCTTCCGTCACTACCGGAATTTCATGGGAAGCGCGATCTTTTGCAGTACAATGCGGGCAAAAATAGGCGTGCCAGGCTTCCGAAAGGCCGATTTAATATGGTTGGAATAAAGTTAAAACTCCGGTTGGCCGGCGCGCTGTCGCTGCTCTGTCTGGCCGCGCCCGGTGTCAGCGCGCAGATGGAGCTCGCAAAAAAACAGGAAGCCTATCAGAACCAGCAGCGGGCCGCGAATCTCAGTATCCTCAGGCCGAACATTAAGCTCGTTGATGATGCGCCGCAGCGATGCCTTCTTCGCGTTTTGATACTCCAATTTATTTTTGAAAAGAAGATCACCGATCATTATGAGGCGGCAAACGCGCTGGCGCTGGAATGCCTGGACGAAACCGTTGCCAATCGGGAGCAATTCTCGCAGATACTGTTCCATACACAGAAAAATCATATCTTGTCCCTGCTGCAAAAATATTCGCCTGAACTCGCCGTGAAGGCCGAAAAGAAATATTTTACCGATCAGCCGGGTTCTCTTGTTTTTGCGGATTGGGAGTTAGACATAGGCGGAGACTCCGACAAAGTTGCCGACCGGGCTATTTCAAAGATCGCCGGCGGCGAAAAGCCTGCCTCGATAGTTTCGCTGGTCGACAAGCTGAGCGCGGTCAATAAAAGAGCGAAATTTCGCGTTCTGAGCGCCGCTTTAGACTACTACGAAGCAAATATCGAAACGATTTATGAAGAAAACGACCTGATATTTTTAAGCACACACTATCTCGATCCGGAGACGCCCGTAGGGCTGCGAAAGAGATTCCATAATTTTACGGTCAGGTTCGGCATGGCCGCTCTTACTCACCCGGAAAATGAAAACCTGACCCGCATATGTATTGAAATACTCAGAAATGCGCTCCCCGATATCAAGCAAACAAGCCCGGAATTGTACCCGCGCGCATTTTCTATTTTTAACGCGCTGAGCAGCAAGAGGTCCGAATACGAGAGAGAAAAAGATGGCGCGATGGAGCGCATTAACGCCGCCAAAGACAAGCTGGCGCAAACCATCTCCGAGGCGGAATCTGCCGAAAATCCGAAACTGAAAGACATTCTCTGGCTGCAGGCATCGGTGCTTGCCCTTGAGGAGAAGAAATTTCGTATCGCGGCAGACTCCCGGATGAAAATGAGAGAGCTTTCGAGCCTCTATGCCCGCGCGCGTGACTTTTTTTACGTCGAAGATATTCTTGATCCCTGTTTAGAGGAGAACGACATCGAAACGGCCGGGTATATCGTAAAGCTGGTAAAGGACACGGAATCTCAGGTCCAGGGACTATTCAAGATCGCGGCCAGGCTGGTCGAATTGAAAAGACGGGAAACGGCTTTTGATACTTTGGATGAAGGTTGGAAAGCGCTGGAAAAGGCGGAGAATAAAACGTCAAAGATTTGGACCATGCAGCTTGCTATTCCGATCGCGCTAAAAATAGATAAAATGCGTGCCTTCGATATGGCCGGCGAGATCGTCAAAACCGTCAACCGCTTTCCCACGCCCTCACCCGAAGATAAGCCCGGCACCAAAACGCGGCTAAAATACGCCGATACCTTGACGGGAATTTCCTACAATCTCGATCTGATCTTTCGCCTGTTAGGCAAGGAAAATATGGCCCTGGCCGATCCTATCAGCCAGGGAATTCAGCTTAAAGAATTGCGCTTAGCGGCGCAGATCGCGCTGGAAACCCAAAGGATTTACCCCCTTCCGCCGGGGGCCGGTGAAAGTTTTTCGCCTAAACCCCGCCAAAGATAGTTTTTGAAGAATGAGGCTTGTTTCTAAAAGTTAAAGTAAGAATGAATTTCTTATAAATTGCCACTAACTTCAGCTAGTGGTTTGGAGGTGTATTTATATTAGGCTTTAGCCGAATTTTCTAGTTGGGCTGAAGCCTAAAAAAATATTGAACTCTTTATCCACTAGCTAAAGCTAGTGGCAATTGAAAGAGCATCACAGGCTTTAGAGCATTTCGGGCGTTGAAATGGTCAAGCGGCCTTTTTATTGTTTGGGCTGGTTTGAGAAAAACATCACAAATTAACCCGCAGTGGTTGACAAAGGTGCCCTAAACACATAGAATCTACGGTTTCGGACTTTAATGGCCGGATAGGTACGAGTAGCAGGCGACAGTTTTGCCTTCTATTTATAAGGTTAGCCGTTTGAAAATTATTGTAGCGTAAAGCCGGATATGCGTTCCGCCATTTAGGGGGCGTTCAATACCCGGTGCGAAGTTGAGATACTTCCTAAAATTACCCGCCTTTTATAACGAATTGGCGCACGCTACAGAAAAGCTAAGGCATAACCCGTTAGTTCAGAACAATTACATTTAGTGCAAGGTAACCGCTTGCGCTTACTGCCGGAAAAGATTTTTTTCCGGTAAGAGGCAGGTTTAGGGGTTATTTTCGTTTGATTTTGACATAGCGAGAGCAAGACGCACTCGCGACGGCCGCCGGAACGGTGGCGATACAAAATATGCCGACAATTAATCAACTTAGTTCGCAAAGGACGCCAAGCGCGTTAAATATAAAACGGCGAGCCCGGCTCTGCAGGCAAACCCGCAGAAACGCGGCGTTTGCACACGTGTTTATACGCAGACCCCGAAGAAGCCGAACTCGGCTCTTCGTAAAGTGGCGCGTGTTCGCCTGACCAACCAGATCGAAGTTACGACCTATATTCCGGGTATCGGCCACAATTTGCAGGAGCACTCGATCGTGCTGATCCGCGGCGGCCGTGTTAAAGATCTTCCGGGTGTTCGTTATCACGTTATCCGCGGAACGCTGGATGCCTCGGGTGTCGCGAACCGAAATCAGGCGCGTTCGAAATACGGCGCGAAACGACCGAAAGGAGCGAAATAATAGTGAGCGGTGAGCCGTTAGCAGATTTAAGTTGCAGATTAATGACAACAGATTAATGAAAAAGATTATGCCAAGAAGAAGAGTTGCAGGAAAAAGAGAAGTTTTGCCGGATCCGATCTACAACAGCATCATGGTGACCAAGTTCATCAACGGCGTGATGTGGGAAGGCAAGAAAGCCGTCGCCGAAAAGATCTTTTACGGCGCGATGGAAAAGCTCGGCGAAAAGACCGGCGAAGAAGCCGCTGAAGGTTTTAAGAAAGCGCTCGACAACGTCGCGCCGACTCTGGAAGTCAAATCACGCCGTATCGGCGGCGCGACTTATCAGGTTCCGCTCGAAGTTACCAGTGACCGCCGCAATACGCTGGCGATTCGCTGGATCGTCACCAATGCCCGCAACCGCAGCGAAAAAACGATGGAAGACCGCCTGGTCGGCGAATTGCTCGATTCGACCAACAATCGCGGCGGAGCGATGAAAAAGAAAGACGATGTTCACCGCATGGCCGAAGCGAACAAGGCGTTTGCACATTATAGATTTTAATATCAGTGCGTCAGGTCTCATCGGTTCTGACGTCAGTTAGTTATAAGCATTACAATTGCAGACAATTAACATTAAGCAGTTATGGCAAACATTAGTTTAGACAAATTTAGAAACATCGGCATCATGGCGCACATCGACGCGGGTAAGACCACGACGACCGAGCGCGTGCTGTTCTACACCGGTGTTTCGCACAAGATCGGCGAAGTTCACGAAGGAACGGCGACGATGGACTGGATGGAGCAGGAGCAGGAGCGCGGAATTACGATTACCTCCGCTGCGACGACCTGTTTCTGGACGCGCAACGACGTCGAACACCGCATCAATATTATCGACACGCCGGGACACGTTGACTTCACGATGGAAGTCGAGCGGTCGCTTCGCGTTCTGGACGGCGCGGTCTGCGTTTTTGACGGCGTTGCCGGTGTCGAGCCGCAGTCGGAAACCGTTTGGCGTCAGGCCGATAAATACGGCGTTCCGCGTATTTGCTTTATCAATAAGCTGGACCGCGCGGGTGCTTCGTTCGAGCGCTCGTTTCGATTCGATCTTGAAGCGTCTCGGCGCAAATGCCGTCGCTATTGCAGATTCCGATCGGTCTGGAAGAGCAATTTAAAGGCGTTGTCGATCTGATCACGATGAAAGGCCTTCGTCTGGAACGACGAAGCCAAAGGCGCGGAATACGACAGTTACGGACATTCCGGCCGATCTCGTTGATGAGGCGAAAGAAGCACGCGAAAAATTGGTCGAAGCCGTTTCGGCGATCGACGACGATCTGATGATGAAATACCTCGAAGGCGAGGAAATTTCGGAAGCGGAAATCCGCAACGCTCTTCGTAAGGGAACGCTCGCGATGAAGATCGTTCCGGTCGTTACCGGTTCGGCTTTTAAGAATAAAGGCGTTCAGACGCTGCTTGACGCGGTTGTCGATTTTCTGCCGAGCCCGCTGGATATTCCGGCGATCGAAGGCATCAATCCGAAAACCGATGAAATCGAAACACGCGCAGCCGGATGCTAAAGCTCCGTTTTCGGGCTTGGTTTTCAAGCTGATGGCTGACAAGCATCTCGGACAGCTCGCGTTCGTGCGCATTTATTCGGGAACGGTCAAGTCAGGTTCTTACGTTTACAACACGATTAAAGAATCAGAAAGAACGCGTCGGACGCCTGATGCTGATGCACGCCAACAAGCGTGAAGACGTCGAATACGGCATCGGCGGGCGAGATCGTCGCTATCGGCGGCATGAAAAATGTCACGACCGGCGATACGATTTCGGACGAGAATCAAGCCGATCATTCTCGAATCGATGGAATTTCCCGGATCCGGTCGTGCGCGTCGCGGTCGAACCGAAAACGCGTCGCCGACCAGGACAAAATGGGCATCGCGCTCAACCGCCTTGCTCAGGAAGATCCGCAGTTTCCAGGTTTCGACCGACCACGAAACCGGCCAGACGATCATCGCCGGAATGGGCGAGCTTCATCTTGAAATTATCGTCGACCGCATGAAGCGCGAATTCGGCGTCGAAGCGAACGTCGGTAAACCGCAGGTTGCTTACCGCGAAACGATTACGACGCCGGCACCGGGCAAAGAAATCTATAAGAAACAGTCGGGCGGCCGCGGTCAGTTCGGCCACGTCGAGCTCGAGATCGAACCGGCACCGGGCGAAGGATTTGTCTTCGAAGACAAGATCACCGGCGGTTCGATTCCGCGTCAGTTTATCAAGCCGACGATGGAAGGCATCAGAGATGCGATGCGGCGCGGATTTCTGGCCGGCTACGAGCTGGTCGATATTAAAGTCGAGCTTGTTTTCGGTTCGTATCACGAAGTCGATTCGGACGAAAGTTCGTTCCACATCGCCGGTTCGCTTGCGTTTCAGGATGCGGTGAAAAAAGCGAAACCGGTTCTGCTTGAACCGATCATGACGGATCGAAGTCGTCACGCCGGAAGAATATATGGGCGCGGTCAACGGCGACTTTAATCGCCGCCGCGGACAGATCGAAAAAATGGAGCCGCGTCCGGGCAACGTTTCAGGTGGTTACGGCGTTCGTGCCGCTTTCGGAAATGTTCGGTTACACGACCGATCTTCGTTCGTCGACGCAGGGACGCGCGACTTCGACGATGCACTTTGAGCGTTATGACCAGGCACCGCGCAACGTCGCCGAAGAAGTTATCGCGAAAGTCAAAGGAGCGAGCAACTAGGATTTAAGATTTTAGATTTGAGATTTTAGATTTAGATCAAAAATTTAGGAGAAACAGTATGAGCAAGGAAAAATTCGACCGAAGCAAGCCGCACGTGAACATCGGGACGATCGGGCACGTGGATCACGGGAAGACGACGTTGACGGCGGCGATCACGAAAGTGATGTCGAAGCATAATCCGAAGATGACGGTGCGGGCGTTTGATTCGATCGACAACGCGCCGGAAGAAAAAGCGCGCGGGATCACGATCGCGACCGCGCACGTCGAGTATGAGACGGCGAACCGTCACTATGCGCACGTCGATTGCCCGGGACACGCCGATTATGTCAAGAACATGATCACGGGAGCGGCGCAGATGGACGGAGCGATCCTGGTGGTGGCGGCGACGGACGGACCGATGCCGCAGACGCGCGAGCACATCCTGCTGGCACGTCAGGTGGGCGTGCCGTCGATGGTCGTGTTTATGAACAAGGTGGATGCTGGTCGATGACGCAGAACTGCTCGAGCTGGTCGAGATGGAGATCAGCGAACTGCTCTCGAGCTCATACGAATTCCCGGGCGACGACACTCCGATCATCCAGGGCTCAGCCTTGAAAGCTCTCGAAGGCGATGCCGCATGGGAGCCGAAGATCGACGAGCTGATGCAGGCGGTGGATGACTACATCCCGACACCTGCCCGCGAGACGGACAAGCCGTTCCTGATGCCGGTCGAAGACATCTTCACCATCCAGGGACGCGGAACGGTCGCGACGGGCAGAATCGAGCGCGGACATGATCAACGTCAACGAACCGGTGGAGATCGTCGGCATCAAGGACACGAGGAACTCGGTCGTGACGGGCGTTGAGATGTTCAAGAAGCTTCTTGACTGAAGGAATGGCGGGCGACAACGTCGGACTGCTGCTGAGAGGCGTCGAGCGAAAAGAGATCGAACGCGGACAGGTGATCGCCAAACCGGGCTCGATCACGCCGCACACGAAGTTCAAGGCCGAGGCGTATGTCCTGACCAAAGAAGAAGGCGGACGCCACACCCCGTTCTTTACCGGCTACCGCCCGCAGTTCTACTTCAGAACAACGGACGTGACGGGAGTCGCACACCTGCCGGCGGGAGTCGAGATGGTGATGCCGGGCGACAACATCCAGATGGAGATCGAGCTGATCGCCCCGATCGCGATGGAGAAAGGCCTCCGCTTCGCTATCCGCGAAGGCGGCAGAACGGTCGGTGCCGGAACGGTTTCGGAAATCGTGGAATAGATTAGTTCAGTGGTCAGTTGTCATTGGTCATTGTGAAGCTGACAACTGACAACGAACGACGAACAAATTTATGTTAAACGAAAAAATTCGCATCAAGTTAAAAGCCTACGATCACCGCGTTTTGGACCAGTCCACGCAGGAGATCGTCGAAACGGCGAAACGCACGGGAGCCAGGATCGCAGGGCCGATCCCCCTTCCGACCATCAAGAATAAATGGACGGTTTTGCGCTCGCCGCACGTTGATAAAAAATCGCGTGAGCAGTTCGAGATCAGAACGCACAAGCGTCTGATGGACATTCTCGACCCGACGGCTGAAACGGTTGATGCGTTGATGAAATTGGATCTGCCGGCCGGTGTTGATGTTGAGATCAAGGCTTTTGGCAAGAGTTAGATTTGTAGAGTCTTAGAGTTTGTAGAGTTCGATTGAGCCGAAGCGTCTGCAAACTCAATGAACTCAAGACCAAGAATCTAAAGATTAATGATGATTAGCGGAATCATTGGTAGAAAAGTTGGAATGACGCAGCTCTTTGCTGAAGACGGCACGGTTACACCGGTGACCGTCATCAAAGCGGGGCCCTGCGTTGTCGTGCAAACGAAAACGTGCAGCGGGCCGTGACGGCTATAACGCTGTTCAGCTCGGCTTGGTCGAAGACAAGCCGATCCAGTCTGAAAAATGTTACGAAGCCGCTTCGCGGACATTTTGAAAAGACCGGCGGCGGCTTCCGCCGACGCGCGTTTTGAAAGAAATTCGCCTGGACGACGAGCCGGAAGCGGCGGTCGGCGATCAGATCAAGGTCGATGTCTTTGCCGACGGCGACAAGATCGATGTCGTCGGCAAATCGAAAGGACGCGGTTTTGCCGGAACGATCAAGCGGCATAATTTTCGCGCGGCCCGGAATCGCACGGTTCGATGAACGTTCGTGCACCGGGTTCGATCGGACAGTCGGCGTATCCGTCGCGTGTTATCAAGGGAACGCGTTCGTCGGGCCACATGGGCGATGCTCGGGTGACGGTCAGAGGTTTGACCGTGGCCAAGGTCGATGTGGAAAACAATCTGTTGATGGTTCGCGGTGCAGTGCCGGGGCCGAACGGCAGTTTGGTTGTTGTTAAGAAAGCTAAGTTAGACAGTTGGAAGTCTGAAGGTCGAGGCAGTCTGTAAGAGATTTCGATTGACAATTAAGATTGCTAGCTAAACGGAGTGAATATTATGCCTACCGTAAAGGTTCGCAATTTGAAGAATAAAGAAGTCGGTGAGGTCGAGCTTGCCGGATGCCGTGTTCGGCGTCGAGTTGAACGAATCGCTGATCCACGCGGCGGTGATGAATTACCAGGCCAACGGCCGGCAGGGAACTTCGGCGACGAAAACCCGCGGAAATGTTTCGGGTTCGGGCCGCAAGCTTTGGAAGCAGAAAGGAACGGGCCGCGCCCGTATCGCTTCGCTTCGCTCGCCTCTTTGGAAAGGCGGCGGTAACGTTCACGGCCCGCAGCCGCGCGACTGGTCGTACCAGATGCCGAAGAAAATGCGCCGCGGTGCTCTTGCGCTCGGCCTTTCGGAAAGGCTGCGCGAAGGCAACCTGATCATCATCGATGAGTTCGAGCTTCAAGAAGCCGAAGACGAAAGATTTTCTCGGAGCGATCGGCGACGCTCGGACTTGGCGGACAAGAAAACGCAGTAAGAAGACGCTGATCGTCGATTCGCTCGATAACGCGAACCTGATCCTTTCGTCGCGAAATGTCGAGAAGACGAAAGTGACCAACAGCTTTGGCGCTGAATATCTACGACATTATTTATCACGAAAAACTCGTCTGATCGCAGAGCGCCGTCGAAGAGCTGAGTGAACTGCTCGATCCGAGCCGCGAAAAAGGCGTCGAAACGGGCGGGCGAAAAAAGAAGTCGAAAAGGCCGCCGAAAAAGAGCGCCCAAAAAAGCTGCTAAGAAGGAAGCTGCAGGCTGTGAAGAGGAGGCGGCGACAATGAGTAATGATGAACGTTTGGGACATTTTGAAGTCGCCGGTCGTCACGGAAAAAGCCGTGTTCTCAAGGAAGATTCGACCGAGCGAAGACGGCGACGAAAGCGGACAGGTTCTGACCTTCAAGGTCGCCGAGAAGCCGACAAAGAGCGATATCAAGAAGGCCGTCGAAGAGATCTTTAACGTCAAGGTTGCGCAGGTCCGCACCGTGCATTACGAGAGGCAAATGAAAAGACGCGGCCGCCAGCGAAGGACGAGAGCGAGCTTCAAGAAAAAGGCTTATGTCACCTTGAAGAAAGGGCGAGCCGATGTTGATTACGCGAGAAGCGATCTAGTGGAATTTGAGATTTGGGATTGCCGATTTTGGATTAAGCGAATCATTGATCGGCAAGCTCTTGAAGGATAGCGATATGAATCCAAAATCGACAATCCAAAATCCAAAATCGAATTATGGGAATCAAGAGATTAAAACCGACATCACCGGCAAGACGTTATCAGACGTATCTGACGCGCGATGAACTGACGCCGGACGCAGTACCCGAGAAATCACTGCTCGAGCCGAAAAAGAGAATTTCAGGACGCAACAGCGACGGCCGTATCACGATCCGCCGCCGCGGCGGAGGCCACAAGCGTCATTACCGCATCATCGATTTCAAGCGCGACAAGGCCGGCATTCCGGGAAGGTTTCGCAGATCGAATACGATCCGAACCGCTCGGCGCACATCGCCCTGATCACTTATCTCGACGGCGAGAAGCGTTACATCATCGCGCCGGTCGGGCTGAAGGTCGGCACGATGATCCTGAGCGGCGAGGAAGCGGATATCCTGCCGGGAAATGCTCTGCCGATCAAGAACATTCCGCTCGGAACGGAGGTTCACAACATCGAGCTTCGTCCCGGCAAAGGCGGCCAGATGGTTCGCTCGGCGGGCGGTTTTGCACAGATCGTTGCGAAAGAAGGCGATTATCGCCCAGCTGCGAATGCCGTCGGGCGAAGTTCGAAAGCGTTCCGGTCGTTTGCTATGGCGACGGTCGGCCAGGTCGGCAACACCGAGCACGAAAACGTTTCGCTTGGTAAAGCGGGCCGCAGCCGCTGGATGGGCAAGCGCCCGAAGGTCCGCGGCGTCGCGATGAACCCGGTCGATCACCCGCACGGCGGCGGTGAAGGTAAAACTTCAGGCGGACGTAATCCGGTAACCCCGTGGGGCCAGCCGACACGCGGTTACAAGACGCGTCGCAACAAACGCACGAAGAATATGATCGTGAGGACAGGAGAAGGAAGTAGAATTGGGATTTGGAATGCGGACTGCGGATTTAGGCGACGATGAATCCGGGATTGAAAAATAGAAGCGGTCGATACGGATAACAATCCGCAATCCGAAATCCGCAATCGGAAATTAAGATATGCCACGTTCATTAAAGAAAGGACCGTTTATCGATCTTAGCGTTGCAGAAGACGCTTGGCCGAGATCGCTGACGGCGGGCCGAAGCCGCCGGCGATCAAGACCTGGTCGCGCCGTTCGACGATCTACGCCGGATATGGTCGGTTTGACCTTCGGCGTGCACAACGGCAAACGCCATATCCCGGTTTTTGTTACCGAGAATATGGTCGGCCACAAGCTTGGTGAATTTTCGCCGACGCGGATGTTCAAGGGACACCCGGGAACGAAAGCCGAGAAATGGCGAAAAGGAAGTAAGGTTTGCAATTGCGAATTCTGTTTGACGCGATTTGAAGAGGAATTATGGAAGCGATAGCAAAACAAAATATGCAGGGTTCGGCGCGTAAAGCGCGGCTGGTGATCGATCTGATCCGCGGAGAGAATGTGTCGCAGGCCTTGTCGATCCTGAAGTTCACGGACAAGCGGGCGGCAGACCCGATCGCAAATGTCTGAATTCGGCGATCGCGAATGCGACTTACAAGGCCGAGCAGCAGAACATCGCGATCGATCCGGACGATCTGTGGGTCAAGACTTGCTTCGTCGATATGGGCCCGACCAAGAACCGCCGCCGTATGCGGCCGGCTCCGCAGGGACGTGCTTATCGCGAACAGCGTCACTATTGCCACATCACGATCGAGGTGACGAGCGAAGAAGCAGCCGAAGACCGGAAAAAGAATTAAGGCTGAAGCGGCAAGGCAAAACGGCCGCAGAGAGTAGCTGATAAGAAAGCCGCACCGAAAGAAGAAAGAAACCAAGACTGCGGCCAAGCCGAAGAAGGCTGAAGGGGCACCGGCGGAAGACGTATTAGAGATACCGGCGGCAGACAACGGCAGAGACGGTGGAAACCACGGAAGGAATGGAAACGGCTGCGCCGGAAATTACGTCTGGAGAGAACGTTCAGGCCGAAGAGGCAAAAGTTGAAACAGAAGTGAAAGCTGCCGAAACCGAAGCGGTCGAAGCTAAAGCTGAGATGATGCGAAGGAACGTTGCAGAAGAAGCTATCGAGCGTAAGACGGAATCGCGACACCGGCAGAGTGAAGTCGTGAAAGAGCTTCGATCAGAACAGAAACGCGAAGGCGATAAGAAAGAATAACGGAGTAAATATGGGACAGAAAGTTCATCCATACGGATTTAGGGTCGGATACAACAAAGATTGGCACTCGCACTGGTTTGCCAAACAAGACTTTGCCAAGTTCCTCGCCGAAGACCTTAAGCTCAAGCGCGATCTGAAAAAGCATTTCGCCGGCGGCGGCGTTTCGCACATCGATATCGAGCGTGCGGCGACCCGTCTGAAGATCATCATCTACACCTCGCGTCCGGGCATCATCATCGGCCGCAAGGGCGCCGAGATCGAAAAGCTTCGCGAGGATCTTTCGAGAAAGACCGGCCGTGAAGTGCTGATCTCGATCCAGGAGATCCGTCATCCGGAACTGAACGCTCAGCTGCAGGCCGAGAAGATCGCCCAGCAGCTGGAAAAGCGTATCGCTTTTCGCCGTGCGATGAAAAAGACGATGGAAGAATCGCAGCGTTTCGGAGCACAGGGCATCAAGGTCATGATCGCCGGCCGTCTGAACGGAGCTGAGATCGCCCGTACCGAATGGTCGCTGCAGGGCCGCCTGCCGCTGCACACGCTGCGTGCGGATATCGATTTTGGATTTGCCGAAGCGCTGACGACATTCGGCATCATCGGCGTCAAAGTTTGGATCTATCGCGGTGAGATCCTCGACCCGAATGCCTCGATGGCACGCGGAACGACGACCGACCCGATGAACGAAGTCAAGGTCGAGACCGCGGACGCGACGCAGCGACCGTCGCCCGCGACGTGACGATGGCGACCGCGTAATTAGACAGATTATACGAGTTTTAGCTGCAAGACGTAGAGTGTATTTAGGTAATCGTTATGTTAATGCCGAAAAAGGTCAAGCACCGAAGAGTGATGAAGGGCCGCATGCGCGGGAAAGCTATCGCGCGGCGAGAAGCTCAGCTTTGGTGACTTCGGACTGAAAACACTGGAAGCGGCTGGATCACCGACCGCCAGATCGAAGCGGCTCGTATCGCGATGACCCGTCACGTAAAACGCGGCGGAAAGATCTGGATCCGCATGTTCCCGGACAAGCCGATCACCAAGAAACCGGCTGAAACGCGTATGGGTTCCGGTAAGGGAGCTCCCGATCACTGGGTAGCGGTCGTAAAACCGGGCCGCGTGCTTTATGAGATCCAGGGCGTCGACGAAGCTTTGGCCCGCGAAGCTATGCGTCTTGCCGCCCAGAAGCTGCCGATCAAGACGAAATTCGTCTCGCGTGCCGACCTCGAAGGAGGCATTGTTTAGACAATGAAACGCAAAGAACAGCTCGACCAGCTCAAGGATATGAATCGTCGACGAACTTAAAAGAACAGGCCGACGCGCTGAAGGAATCGCTCTTTCGGCTGAAATTCAGAAAGACGCTGGGCGTCGGCGAAACCGTCAACGATATTCGCCGCGAGAAAAAGACGCTGCCCGTGTTTATACCCTGATCAACGCAGAAGGAAGCGAGGCGAAGCAGGCCTAGAGCGATATGGTAAAAGAAATGGCGAAATGAAAAAGACAAGAAAGAAGAGACGTAGAAACGTCAGGAAACGACCGGTGAGAAACGCGCTCGAAGCCGGCGGCGACACCTGAAGAAGTTGACGCGCAAGCGACGACGGCGTCGAGAGCCGTAGAAACCGCTCCTGCGCAGAGGCAGTGGAACCGTGAACAGTCGGAAACCGCGGCTCCGGACAAGAAGAAACTGCCGGCAGGCTGAAAAGCACCGGCTCCGACGCAGAAGGCGAAGCGCGGTAAAGCCGTGCGGAGAAGGTCGGTATCGGTTGTCGTTCGGACAAGATGACGAAAACGGTCTCGTTCGCGTCGATCGCCTTGTCAAGCACCCGATCTATCGCAAGTACGTCAAGAAGCGCAAGAAATTCATGGCCCATGACGAGATGGGCGCCAAGACCGGCGATAAGGTGAGGATCGTGGAGACCCGGCCGCTGTCGGCGCGAAAGCGCTGGCGTGTTGTGGAGATCATTCAGAAAGCGGCGAAATAGAATTAGTTCAAGTGTCGAGTTCAAGTTTAGAGTTGGTACAGAATCAAATTGAATTCGAACTGGAACTCGCAACGGAGTAAATATTATGATTCAGATGCAGACCTCTTTAGCGGTCGCAGATAATTCGGGAGCCAAGCGGGTGGAGATGATCATGCCGATCGGCGGTTCGACGGCAAAGATCGCACGGCTCGGCGACAAGATCAAGGTCACCGTCAAGGAAGCTCGCCCGACGGCACGGCCAAGAAAGGTAAGGTCTACAACGCGGTTATCGTTAGGACGCGCAAAGAAGTTCGCCGCAAGGACGGCACCTATATCCGCTTTGACGAGAACGCCGCCGTGCTTATCAAAGATGACGGAACGCCGATCGGAACGCGTGTTTTCGGACCGGTGGCCCGCGAGCTTCGTGAAAAGAATTTTATGAAGATCGTTTCGCTTGCACCGGAGGTTATATAAGTAAATGAGAAAGCAGTGAAAAAAGGAACAATCAAGAGCAGGATCAAGACGCGGCGACCAGGTCGTGTTTATCGCGGGTAAGGAATATAACCGCTATGACAGCGCAGGCAAGCGCCAGCCGTACCGCGGCAAGGTGATCGAGGTCGATGCCCGCAACGGCAAGGTCAAGGTCGAAGGCGCGATGATCGTCAAGAAGCATCGCAAGCCGTCCGCAGATGAATCATCGAAGGCGGTATCAAGGAGCAGGAAGCATGGGTCAATGTTTCGAACGTCGCCCTGATCGACCCTGAAACCGGCAAACCGACCAAGGTGCAGATACGAGATACAGGACGGAAAGAAGGTCCGCGTCGCGAAGAGCGGCAAGGTGATCCCGACACCCGATAACAGGATCACGGGTTCTGACCAAGAAAAGAGGCGAAGACGAAGTAAGTCTGGAACGCAGAATAGGTTCTAGCATCCGGTAACGTTGCCGGATAGCGATACCCAAACGAGATGAGGAGAAGGATAACAATGGCAAGATTAAGAGAAAAATATCAAGAACGAGATCGCCCCGGCGCTCGCCAAGGAGTTCGATATCAAGAACCCGATGGCGATCCCGCAAGGTCGAGAAGATCGTCGTCAACATGGGTCTCGGCGAAGCGATCGCCAACGCCAAGATACTCGATGTCGCGACCGAAGAACTGAGTGCGGTCACCGGGCAGAAGCCGGTTATCACCAAAGCGAAGAAATCGATCGCGGCTTTCAAGCTGCGCCAGGGAATGGCCATCGGCACGATGGTCACGCTTCGCGGCGAAAGGATGTATGAATTTCTCGACCGTCTTATCTCGGTCGCTCTGCCGCGTGTTCGCGACTTTCGCGGTATCTCGGGCAAGGCGTTCGACGGGCGCGGAAATTACACGCTGGGTATTCGTGAGCAGCTGATCTTTCCGGAGATCGACTTTAACAAGGTCGATAAGACCCGCGGAATGAATATCTCGATCGTTACGACTGCCGGAATCGGACGACCAGGCCCGTTGCTTGTAAAGGCTTTCGGAATGCCGTTCAGACAGATTAGTGGAGAAATAAGAAGATAAAGATATGGCAAAGATAAGTAAAGTAGTCAAAAACAATATGCGCAAGAAAATGGTAGGCGTTTACGCGGCCAAACGCGCCGAGCTTAAAAAGATCATTAAGAACCCGAATTCGACCCCGGAGCAAGTGGATGCAGCGCAAGGCAAACTGCAAAAGATGCCGCGCGACGCGAGCCCCATCAGGGTGCGCAACCGCTGCTCGCAGACGGGCCGCTCGCGCGGATACCTGCGCAAGTTCGGCGTTTCGCGCGTCGCGATGCGTGAACTCGCCCTCGACGGACAGATCCCGGGCGTGGTCAAATCCAGTTGGTAAAAAGCCGGTTAAAGTTTCTTGGAGTTAGCAGCAGTCAGGCGTTCGATAACGGCTGAAACCTGATAACAAATTATTTGGAGTAAAGTAAATGACAGATCCTATTGCCGATATGCTAACGCGAATCCGCAATGCCATCGCGGCAAACCATCCACGCGTGGATGTTCCTGTTTCGCGGTTGAAATCAGAGATTGCGCGGATCCTGAAGGAAGAAGGCTATATCAATAATTTTGTGAATAAAGGCGAAGGCTCGAAGAAAGTGATCCGCATCTTTTTGCGCTACGACGCAAAGGGAGCTTCGTCGATCACCCACCTGGCGAGAGTTTCGCGCCCCGGCAGACGAGTTTATGTGGGCGCGCAGGGTATGCCGCGCGTGCTGGGCGGATACGGTATCAATATCGTTTCCACCTCCAGCGGATTGATGAGCGGAAAGAATGCGCGCCGGGAAAATATCGGCGGCGAATTATTGGCAGAAGTTTATTAAGATTTTGGAATTTAGATTTCGGATTTTAGATTGCCCTGGCGGCAGAATGAATCCAAAATCGCAAATCCTGAATCTAAAATCAAAAGAGGAATTATGTCTCGTGTCGGAAAAAAACCCATCACGATGCCCGCAGGCGTGACCGTGACGGTGAATCAAAATGATATCGAAGTAAAGGGGCCGAAAGGCACCCTCAGTCGCCGATCCCGGAAGGCGTCACCTTTAAGTCAGGAAGAAGGCAGTTGGTGGCCGAACGCTCCGGTGACGATCTGGCCGCGTTTCACGGTCTGGCGCGCGCTCTGGCTAACAATGCCGTGTCGGTGTGACTGAAGGCTTTACGAGGGAAATGGATCTGGTCGGCGTCGGTTACAAGGCCGAGGTCAAGGGCAACAAGCTTGTCTTCGCGCTCGGATATTCGCACCCGGTGGAATACGACCTGCCGGCCGGTATCGAAGCCAAGGCCGAAAGGGTCAATACCAAGGCCAGCATCAACCAGTACCAGCTGACCATTACCCTGACGGGTATCGATAAACAGCTGCTGGGGCAGGTTGCGGCAGAGCTTAACCGCCTGCGCAAGCCCGACGCTTATAAAGGTAAAGGCATTCGTTACGCGGATAAATATTACAAACTGAAACCCGGCAAGACAGGTAAATAGATTGATAATTTCAGGATTCCATATTCCAAAATTTCAAGATTCCAGCATGGAATTATTGGAATCCCGAAATTCTGGAATGTTGAAATAAGCTGGAATACGGAAAAAAGTTATGGCAACCAATAGCAGAGCAGATATTCGCAGGGCCGTTCACAGCCGCATCCGCAAGAAAGTTTCAGGAACGGCGCGAACGCCCGCGCCTGGCGATCTTCCGCAGCCTAAATCATATCTATGCGCAGGTGATCGACGATGTTTCCGGCAAGACCCTGGCTTCCGCTTCATCGCGGGAAAAAGACTTAAGCGTAAAGTCCGGCGGAAACCTCGAAGCCGCGTCCATAGTGGGCAAGGCAGTAGCGGAGCGGGCCATCAAGGCCGGTATTTCCAGCGTGGTGTTTGACCGCGGCGGTTACGTTTATCACGGCCGGGTTAAAGCCCTGACCGATGCCGCCCGCAGCGCCGGATTAAACAAAAACGAGCAGCAGACTGAAGAGAACGCAGAATAGCAATGAAAGAAAATACACAAAGAATTTCCCCGTCGGGGTTGGTATTAAAAGACCAGTTGATCTCGATCAATCGCGTGACCAAAGTGGTCAAAGGGCGGTAAGAATATGTCGTTCGCGGCGCTGGTCGTGGTGGGCGATGAATCCGGCCACGTCGGCTTTGGTACCGGCAAGGCGCGGGAAGTTCCTACCGCGATCAAAAAAGCGGTCGAATCGGCCAAGAAAAATCTTATCAAGCGTGCCGCTGATCAACGGGACTTTGCCGCATCCAGCTGATCGGCGATATACGGCGCGGGCCGGGTGCTGATGAAACCAGCCGAAGACGGAACGGGAGTGATCGCCGGGGGCGCCGTGCGCGCGGTGATGCAGGCGGTGGGCATTCATAATGTGAGAACCAAAATTCTCGGTTCGGCCAACCCGCATAACGTGGTGCGCGCGACCTTTAACGGATTGATGCGGATGAAAGATCCGGTCGAAGTGGCCCGTTTGCGCGGAAAGCAGATCAACGAACTTTTATAGGACCCTTGCCGTAAGGCATTTTAATAAAAGATGCCGTAAGGCATTTAATAAGAGATAAAGTTATGGCAGCGAAGAAAGAAACAACTGAAACCGCGGGAAACAAGATCAAGGTCCAGTATTACCGGAGTTCTATCGGTTATTCGACGAAACAGAAAACGATCGTCAGGAGCCTCGGGCTGACCAAATTGAACCAGATAGTGGAAAAAGCCGATAACGCTGCGATGCGCGGCGCAGTGAATAAAGTTCCGCATCTTTTAAGAATTATTGACTAGGGATTTTTAACCACACAGAGACACAAAGAACACAGAGGAGCTGATTTATTTTTCCTTGGTGTGCTTAGTGCCCTTGTGGTGAAAAACTTTTACAGGAAAAAGAAAATGGCATTAGCACTTAACAACCTGCGCAAGCCCGCGGGTTCGACGCACAAAAAGAAACGCCTGGGGCGCGGCCCCGGTTCGGGACTGGGCAAAACTTCCGGTAAAGGCCATAAGGGGCAAAAATCACGCTCCGGTTACAGCGCCAAGATCGGTTTTGAAGGCGGACAGATGCCTTTGCAGCGCCGTCTGCCAAAGCGCGGCTTTACCAATATCTTTAAAAAGCAATGGCTGGAGATCAGCCTGGCGAAGATCGACGCGAGCTTTAACGCCGGCGACGAAGTGACCCCGGAGATCCTGCACGAACGCGGCCTGATCAAAAAGGCCAAGCACGACCTGGTAGTCCTCGGGAACGGCGAACTGACCAAGGCGCTCAAGATCTCTGCGCACCGTTTTACCGCGGGAGCCAAAAAGAAGATCGAAAAAGCCGGCGGTACGATGGACGAGATCGCGCAGAAACCGAAATTCAATTCACAGGCGAATAAACGCTGGCCGGCCGCGTCGGAAACGTAGCCCGTCCGGTGGAAGAAAAACCCGCCAAGGAAGCCAAGGTGAAAGCCCCGAAAGAAAAAGCCGAGGCGAAGCCGAAAGCCGAGAAGGCTGAAAAAGTTGAAAAGGTTGAAAAAGCTGAAGAGGCTAAGGAAGTAAAACCCGCGACAGCTGAGGAAGCGCCGAAAGCAGAGGAATAATAGTTCAAAGCGGAGTGGGTTACTGCGCCAAGTGAGGGCCGACTGAGGAAAAATAATGGAAAAGTTTTTTAACGCCATTCAAAACATGTTCAAGATCCCGGAGTTGAGGAGCCGTATTCTCTTCACTCTCGGGCTGCTGGCTGTCTACCGTCTGGGCGCGCATATTCAGGCGCCCGGCATTAATAAAGCGCAGCTTGAAAGAGTCTGGCAGGATGTCAGCGGAACCTTGCTCGGCGTATTGGACCTTTTTTCCGGCGGAAACTTCCGCACCATTTCGGTTTTTGCCTTAGGCGTTACGCCTTACATTACAGCTTCTATCATTTTACAGTTGATGACCGTGCTTTCTCCGCAGGTTAAAAAGATCCAGGAAGAAGGCGAGGTCGGACGGCAGAAGATCAACCAGTGGACCAGATATTTGACCGTCGGGCTCTGCGCGATCCAGACATTTTTCGTTTCGCAATGGCTTAAGAATAACCAGATCATTGCCGACAACTGGTGGTCGATCCTGATGATCGTGGTCACGCTGACCACCGGAACCATCTTCGTGATGTGGCTCGGCGAACAGATCACCGAACGCGGTATCGGAAACGGTATCTCGCTTTTGATTTTTGCCGGTATCGTTATCGGCATGCCGCGCGCCCTGACCCAGATTTCAGACCGCATTAAAACGGGCGATACTTTCCAAACGCTGGGAGTTATTTTCCTCTTTGCGGTGATCGTAGCTTTGATCGCGCTGATCGTTTATGTCGAATCGGCGCGGCGGCAAATAGGGATAAATTACGCCAGCCGCCGGATGGGCGGCCAGGTAATGCAGGGACGCGAGACCACGCTTCCGCTCAAGATAAACATGGGCGGCGTGATCCCGGTGATCTTTGCTTCGTCGGTGCTGGCTTTGCCGCAGACGATCTTTTCGGCCCTTCCGCCGGACAGGAACCAGCCTGATTCCTGGTGGTCGCAGGTATTTGTTTTCTTCCAGCAGTTTCACGGCGGCGACCCGTATTACGAACTCTTTTTCCTCGGCCTGATCGTGCTGTTCACGTTCTTTTACATCACCGTTATTTTTAACGTGGATGATGTGGCGGACAACCTTCGCAAGAGCGGCGGTTTTATTCCCGGCGTGCGTCCGGGCGCCCCGACCGCGGAATATTTGAACAACATCCTGACCCGCCTGACCACGGTGGGCGCGCTCTACCTGGCGTTCGTGGCCTTTGTGCCGCAGCTTTTACTGAGCGGATTTCGGGTCGGACGATTACCGTGGATCGGCGAGCGGCTGGACTTGTTCTTAACTTCGACGCCGGGCCTAAGCTGGATACCGACGGGGTTGGGTTATCAATTCTATTTCGGCGGCACGTCACTGCTTATCCTGGTCGGTGTGGCGATGGACACGGTCTCTCAGATCGAAGCCCAGCTCGTGATGCGTAATTACGAAGGCTTCCTGGGTTCCGGTTCGCGTTTGCGAGGCAGGCGCTCGTAAAGACGATGGATAAGATAATCGTATTGATCGGCGCACCGGGGGCAGGTAAAGGGACTCAAGCTAAACTGCTGCAAGAGCGAAAGAGCATTCCCCAGATCTCTACCGGCGATATGTTTCGCGCGCTGGCCAAAGCCGATACTCCTCTCGCACAAGAAATAAAAGCCATTCAGGCCTCAGGCAATCTGGTTCCCGATGAGCTGACCGTCAAAATGGTCGAAGAAAGAACTTCGCAGGACGATGCCCGGGGAACCTACCTGCTGGACGGTTTTCCGCGCACCGCGCCGCAGGCCGAAAAGCTGGAAGCGCTGGCGGAAAAACAGGGCAAGGAAATTCAGGCGATCCTGGTTGATGTTCCGCTTGACCAGTTGGAAAAGCGAATGACCGGACGGCGCAATTGCCCGGTTGGCGGAGAGATATACAACACTTATTTCAAACCGCCCAGGGCCGAAGGTTTTTGCGATCAGCATCCTGACACGGCGCTCGAACATCGCTCCGACGACAGGGAAGAAAAAGTTAAGGTCCGTTTGGCGAATTACGCGAAAGACACCGCGCCGCTGATCGACCATTACGAAAAGTCGGGGCGGCTGAGCCGGATCGATGGTACCCGCGGTGTTGAGGAAATTTATACGGAACTGGAAAAGTTGGTCCAGGCAGATGAGTAAAACGTCAGCCGGAGAAATTTTTCGCAGTGTGAGAGAAAAGCTTCTGTCCAAAGCTATGATAATCGGGAAGTCAAAAAAAGAGATCGATAAGATGCGCGTAGTTGGCGAGCTCGTTGGCAGTGTGCGCGAAGCTCTGGTCAAACAGGTCAAGCCCGGCGTTACGACCATGGAGCTTAACGACGCGGCGGAGAAAATGATCCGCGACGCCGGCGCTTACCCGACGTTTTTGAATTACCACGGCTACCCGTATGCGATCTGCGCTTCGGTAAACGAACAGGTGGTTCACGGTTTTCCGTCGGAATATATTTTGCGCGTAGGCGATATTCTTTCGCTCGACCTGGGCGCGACGCTGAATGGTTTTGTCGGCGATTCGGCAGTGACCGTTCCGGTCGGCGAGATCAGCGAAGAGCTGGAACAGCTTTTGAAGGTCACCAACGAATGTCTCGATAAAGGTATCGAGCAATGTGTGGCCGGCAACCACGTGGGCGATATCGGCCATGCGGTACAGAAGCACGCGGAACGGTTCGGTTACGGCATCGTCCGTGATTACTGCGGGCACGGCATCGGGCGCAATATGCACGAATCGCCGCAGATCGTAAATTACGGCCGTCCCGGAACCAAGGAAAAGATACGCGCGGGATATGTTTTCGCGCTGGAGCCGATGATAAATATGGGGACCCATGAGACGCGGGTTTTAGAGGATAAATGGACCGTGGTAACGCTGGATGGGAACCCGAGTGCCCATTTTGAGCACACTGTGGCTATTACCGAGGAAGGCCCGGAGATCCTGACCTTGTCACCGGATCAGAAAGCTCAGCTCAAAAAAGCGGCGGTTTCGGCTTAAAATCAGTGGCGAATCAGTAGCCCAAGCGTGAGCGCGGGCGCGCCCTTCCTAACGGTCGGGCTACTGACATAACAAAAACCGTGCCGAAACTTGAAAAAACAGGCAAAAAAAGGTAATATCAATAGTTTGCCGATAAGTTACAGTTGGCTCAATAGAGTATGTCAAAAGAAGAAGCGATAGAAGTTACCGCCACGGTACTGGAAACATTGCCGAATGCGATGTTCAAAGTGGCGTTGGACGAGTCGCAGCATAAGGTTTTAGCCCATATTTCCGGGAAAATGAGAAAGAATTTTATTCGCATCCTGCCCGGGGATAAGGTTTTAGTGGAGCTTTCGCCTTACGATCTAAGCCGCGGACGCATCACGTATCGTTATAAGTAAGAGGGAAATCATGAAAGTACGTCCTTCAGTAAAGAAAATTTGCGACAAATGCAAAGTTATCCACCGCAAAGGCGTGGTGCGGGTGATCTGTGATAACCCGAAACACAAACAGCGGCAGGGATAATGTTGGATTTCAAGATTCCGGGATATTCCAAAATTCCATGGCCAAAATTCCATTTTTGGAATATTGAAATGCTGGAATTCTGAAATACGAAGTTTCTTGGAATATGAATTTGGAATTAGATTCTTAGGAGAATTATGGCTCGTGTAGCAGGAGTAGATATACCGCCGCATAAAAGAGCGCAGATCGGCCTTACCTATATTTACGGTATCGGCAGATCGCGTGCCACGGCGATCTTGGGTGAAGCGCAGGTCGGCACGGACGTTAAAATTCGCGACTTGAGCGAAGACGAATTAAACCGTATCCGCCACATCATCGATGAACAGGGCGATATCGAAGGCGATCTTCGCAAGCGCGTGCAGATGGATATCAAGCGGCTGATGGACATCGGCTGTTATCGCGGCCTTCGTCACCGCCGCAGTTTGCCGGTGCGCGGCCAGCGTACGCATACCAACGCCCGTACCCGTAAAGGTCCGCGCCGTATGACCGTCGCCAAGAAGAAAGCGCCGGGCAAGAAATAGCATTTGGGTGATTGGTAGTTGGTAACAGGTAATTGGTTAAATCCAATTCAAATGCCAATTGCTAATTACCAATTACTTACTACCAATTACTGAATTATGGCTAAAGCAGCAGGAAAAAAGAAAGTTTTTCGCAAAAAGGAAAAGAAGAACATCCCGGTCGGGATAGCGGTCGTATCGGCATCGTTTAACAACACGCTGATCTCGATCACCGATCAGGATGGTAATCTTATCGCGCAATCATCATCAGGCGCGCGCGGCTTTAAAGGCTCGCGCAAAGGAACGCCGTTCGCCGCGCAGCAGGCCGCTTCAGAGTGCGCCCGCAAGGCGCAGGAAGCCGGGATGCGCGAGTGCGAAGTACGCGTTAAAGGTCCGGGTGGCGGCCGCGAATCGGCCATCCGCGCGATCCACAACGCCGGTATTCGCGTGACCGCGATCCGAGACGTGACGCCGATCCCGCACAACGGGTGCCGTCCGCCGAAGCGGCGCAGAGTATAGTTCAGAGTTCTGAGGTTCAATGTTCAAAGTTAAAACTGACTTTGAACTCTAAACTTCGAACCCTGAACCGGTTATGGTTTTGATATCAAAAGGATGAAGGACTTTATAGTTCGTAAACTTTTCCGTCAAATAACAATATTAGACTGGAGGCTAATTAGTGGCTAGATATAGAGATGCGGTTTGTCGTTTGTGCCGCAGAGAAGGTGGAAAGTTATTTCTTAAGGGTGACCGGTGTTACAAGCCGTCGTGCGCCATTGAAAAGCGCGGCACGCAGCCGCCGGGGCAGCATGGCGCCACCGCCAGACGTAAAGTTCTGGTTGGTTACGGCCAGCAGTTAAGAGAAAAGCAAAAGGTCAAGCGGATCTATTTCATTTTGGAAAAACAATTCCGCAATTATTTCGAAAAGGCTTCGCGACAGAAAGGCATCACGGGTGAGAACTTGTTGTTCCTGCTCGAACGCCGTTTGGATAACGTAGTTTATCGCGCGGGTTTTTCGACTTCACGCCGGCAAGCCAGGCAACTGGTAAATCACGGACACATACAGGTCAACGGCAAAAAGGTCGATATCCCTTCCTTCCAGGTGAAGCAGGGCGATGTCGTCGCCGTTAAGGGCACCAGCCATAAGAACCCTCACATCGAGGGAGCCTGGCAGACTGCCGCCGGACGCGGCCGTCCGATCTGGATCTCGCAGCTCGAAGATACGGATATGAGCGCGTCCATTTCGTCCTTGCCGCGGCGCGAAGATATTGATGCGAACATCAACGAACAGTTGATCGTCGAACTTTACAGCAAGTAAAGCGCGGTATTTCCGGTGGGCAGGGAATCCATTTTAGGTTTCCTTGCTCATAGGTATTTTTAAGAATTATTTATTTGGATATTAAATTACGAATATGACAACAAACAGCCTTTGGACAGATTTTCAAATGCCGAGCCGTTTGCAGGTTGATTCGGAAACCATTACCGAACGCTTCGGTAAGTTTTTCGCTCAGCCGTTCGAACGCGGATTCGGCACTACGATAGGCAACTCACTCAGGCGTGCCTTACTTTCCTCAATAGAAGGAGCGGCGATCACGGCTGTCAAAATTGAAGGCATTGAGCACGAATTTTCCTCAATTAAAGGCGTCGTCGAAGATGCGACCGACGTTATTTTGAATCTGAAGCAGGTCCCGTTCAAGCTTCACGGCACGATGCCGAAGACGCTGACCATCAGCAAAAAGGGCGGCGGTGAAGTCACCAGCGCCGACATCGAAACCGATGGCGACGTAGAGGTGCTCGACCCGAATGTTCACATCGCCACGGTAGGTAAAGGCGGCGATCTCAACCTGGAAGTCCGCTTGAAACGTGGCCGAGGCTATGTCTCGGCCGAACATAACAACGACGAAGATCTTTCGATCGGCTACATTCCGATCGATTCGGTACATACGCCGGTCAAAAAGGTCAATTACAGCGTCGAACCGACCCGCCAGGGTTCCAATACCGAATACGATAAGCTGACGATCGAAGTCTGGACGGACGGTTCGGTCAAACCGGACGATGCTATCGGACTGGCAGCGCGTTTGGTCAAGGACCACATGTCCATCTTCATCAATTTTGAAGAAGAAGAAGAAGAGTATAAATACGAAGACATCGCTCGTCCGCCGCTTCTGCGCAACGACCTGCTCGATCGCTCGGTCGATGAACTGGATCTTTCAGTGCGTTCTTACAACTGCCTGAAAAATGCGGACATCCGTACCATTCGCGATCTGATCAAGCGCTCGGAACGCGATATGCTCGGCACCAAGAATTTCGGTAAGATTTCCTTAACTGAAATTAAAGATATGCTGCACGGAATGGGCCTCGATTTCGGAATGGATTTTGACGAGAACGGAAATCCGATCCCGGGTTCGGGCGGCCGCGGCTACGAATAAACTTTTGAATCATAGAAAGCGTGAGACGCCCGCGGCTTCACGCTTTCGTTTTAGGAATTAGAGTCATGCGACACTTAAAAGCACACAGAAAACTGGGAAGAACCACTTCGCACCGCATGTCGATGCTTCGCAACCTGGCGACTTCTTTGATCAATGCGGAAAATGAATCGATCGTTACCACCCTGCCAAAGGCAAAGGAACTGCGTTCCTTTGTGGAAAAGGTCATCACCATCTCGCGCCACGCACAGGGCTTAGAAGGTGAAGGGGCCGTGGCCAAACAGGTGCACCTGCGCCGCCGCGCCGCGACATTTTTCCATGCGGGAAACAGCCAGCAGGCTGCTTCGACGGGTAAATACGGAAAAGAGCGCGCGGAAAGAACCGCGGGTGTGGCAGCGGTCAAACGCTTGTTTGACGAACTGGGCGTGCGTTATAAAGACCGTCAGGGGGGTTACACGCGGATCATCAAGATCGGCCGGCGTTCGGGTGACAATGCGGAAATGGCGCTGATCGAACTGGTCGACAACGCACGGGAATTAGAAGCCAAAAAATAGCAGTAGCGGCCAAAAGAGGCCGCAAGGAGGCTAAGCTATGAGCAAAGCAACTTCTGCTAAAATGCAACAGGAAAACGACGAGAGTAATAAAGTGGCTGACAAGCATAAGGAAGAAAAAAGCGATTCGCCTTCATTAAATATGGACGAATTGCGTGAGCTGGCCGAACTGATCGACGAATACGGCCTGGTCGATTTCGAATTCGAAAATGCCAACATCCGTGTGCATATGCGCAAGCAAATGCCGCAAGGATCCATGCCGGTTCACTATGCGCCTCAGGCCGCCCCCGCGGCTTCAGCTGCCGCACCTGCAGCGGACACTGCCGCCGGAGCTAAACCGGCCGAAGCGGCCGCAGCAGAGGCGGAATTTGCCGGCCATATCATCACTTCGCCGATCGTCGGCACATTTTATGCATCGCCTTCGCCGGAGGCGCCGCCTTTTATAAAGGTCGGCGATAAGGTTAAGAGGGGCCAGGTCGTTTGCATCATCGAAGCGATGAAGCTGATGAACGAGATCGAATCCGATTTTGACGGTGAAGTGGTAAAAGTATATGTCGACAACGGCCAGGCAGTAGAATTCGGCCAGCCCCTTTTCGACATCAGCTAACGTGTTAGGGCCGCTTGTCCACAGTTCTACGCTCCTTAATAGCAAAGTAAAACTGTGTGAACGAAGCGGCTTGAAGTTTTTATGGTAGAGCAACGCAAGTTTCGCAAGATATTGATCGCCAACCGGGGCGAGATCGCTTGCCGCATTATCTGGACGTGCAAGGAGATGGGCATCAAGACGGTGGCCGTTCACTCCGAGGCCGACCGCGAGGCGCTCCACGTTAGATTTGCCGACGAGGCCATCTGTATCGGCCCGGCCCAATCCGCGCAAAGCTATTTGAATATTCCGGCGATCATCAGCGCGGCCGAGATCACCAATGTCGATGCCATTCATCCGGGTTACGGTTTTCTCGCGGAGTCCGCCAGCTTTGCCAAGATCTGCGAAGACTGCAACATCAAATTTATCGGCCCGCGTCCGGAAGTGATCGCGATGATGGGCGACAAGGTGGAAGCGCGACGCACGATGACCGAAGCCGGCGTCCCGATCCTGCCCGGCAGCCCGGACCCGATCGAATCGCTGAGGAAGCGATCAAGCTGGCAAAAGAGATCGGCTTTCCCGTGATCATCAAAGCCGCGGCCGGCGGCGGCGGACGCGGAATGCGCATCGTTCGCCACGAAGACGAACTTGCTGCGAACCTGGAGATGGCGCAGACGGAAGCTTTAGCGGCGTTTAAGAACGGCAGCGTTTATATCGAGCGCTACATCGAGCGCCCGCGCCATATCGAGATCCAGGTGCTGGCCGACGAGCACGGCAACTGCATTCATCTCGGCGAGCGCGAGTGCACGATCCAGCGCCGCCACCAGAAACTTTTGGAAGAAGCGCCGTCACCGGTGCTGACGCAGGAGCTGCGGGAGCAGATGGGTGCCGTGGCGGTAAATGCCTGTAAGAAAATAGGTTATTCCAGCGCCGGAACCTTTGAATTTTTGCTTGATGAGGATGGCAAGTTCTACTTTATGGAGATGAACACGCGTATCCAGGTCGAGCATCCGGTGACCGAGATGGTCACGCTCGCGGACATCGTCCGCAACCAGATACGAATCGCCGAAGGCGAAAACCTGCATTACAAACAGGAAGACGTATTGATCGTCGGCCACTCGATCGAGTGCCGCATCAATGCCGAAGATCCGGTAACTTTCGTTCCTATCGCCGGGCAAGATCACGGCGTTCAACATTCCGGGCGGGCCGGGTGTCAGAGTCGATACCGCGGCTTACCAGGATTATGTGGTGCCGCCGTATTACGATTCGATGATCGCCAAGCTGATCGTCCACGCGCGGACACGCGAACTGGCGATCGCGCGAATGAAGAGAGCTTTGGAATGATGGTCGTGGAAGGTATCAAAACCACCATCCCGCTTCACCTGCAGATTATGGATGACGAGAAGTTTCAAAAGGGAGATTTCTCTACCAAGTTCATGGAAGAATTTGCACGTACCAAGCGGCTGGCAAAAGGCGCAGACTAGACACTTGTGTCAACATCTAGTTAATTTTTGACTGATATATATCAAAGTTTCGCGGTTACTGTCTTACCCGACGGAGTTACTGCGATTAAGGAGAGACTGTTTAAGCAAGTATATGGCAACGGTAAAAGAAATAAAAGAAAAAATAGTAGGTGATTATAAGTCTACACGATTCCGATACGGGCTCATCGCAGGTGCAGATCGCACTGCTCAGCAGCGTATCAATGAATTGACCGAGCACTTCAAAATTCACAAGAAAGACAATCACTCGCGCCGCGGGCTGCTTAAAATGGTCTCACAACGCCGCAAGCTGCTCGATTATCTGAAGAGAAAAAATATCGAGCAATACCACGAATTGGTAAGCCGCTCGGCTTGCGCAGATAATTGTATCAGCGCATTTGAATGACGGGCTCCCAAGTTGCGAGCCACGAGTATATAGTGACATCTTCGAGTTTCTTAACGACCTTGTTTTCATTCGAAGAAGTCCGGGTCCTTGCTGAACGTGACAGCAAAAACAGGGCGCGGGCGAAAACAGGTTGCCAATTTACAGAATAAATATCAGGGCGAAAGCTTCACGTTGAGGACTTTTGCCCTTTTTTGTTTGTAAGGAAATTAAGATTTGTTGAAAAGGGAAGTACCGGTATTTTTCACCGCGCAAACTTGGCCGGAATGATTCCCTGGGAATGGAGAAAAAAATGACGAAAAAATATTTGAAAGAATCGATTAAGTTCGGGGAGCGCGAATTGATCGTCGAAACCGGCAAGGTCGCAAAACAAGCCGATGGTTCGGTCGTGATTAGTTATGGCGACACGATGCTGCTGGTAGCAGCCGTCAGCGCGCAGAACGACGAAAGAAGGACTGGACTTTTTCCCCCTGACGGTCGAATACCGCGAAGCCGACTTATTCGGCCGGGCGAATTCCGGGAAACTATTTCCGCCGCGAAGGGCGCCCGAATGAAAAAGAAGTGCTCACCTGCCGCCTGATCGACCGTCCCGTCCGCCCGCTTTTCGCCGACGGATACCGATTCGAAACACAGATCGTCGCATCGGTGATCTCGTCCGACGCGGAAAACGATCCGGATGTGATCGCGATCACTGGAGCTTCGTGCGGCAATGTATCTCTCGGACATTCCGTTTACTACTCCGATCGCCGGCGTTCGCATCGGCCTGATCGACGGCAAATACATCGTCAACCCGACCTATGACGAACGTCGCGAATCAGAGCTTAACCTGATCGTCGCCGGAACCGAAGAAGCCATCGTGATGGTCGAAGCGCGGCGCTAGGAAGTTGCCGAAACCGATCATGGTCGAAGCGCTGATGCTCGCGCACAAAGAGATCAAGCGGCTTTGCCTGTGGCAGAAAGAACTTTGCAAGGCGCTCGAGATCACCAAGCGTGAATTTGTATCGCCGCAGCTCGATGAGGAATTATGCGGCGAGGTCGAAAGAAATTACGGGACAAACTGCGCGACGCGCTCGACACGACCGGCCAGGACAAGATCGAGCAGCTATGCCGCGGTCGATGCCCTGAAAAAAGAAGTCGTCGAAAGCTATCCCGAGGACGATCAGCCGGAAAAACGCTCGATGGCCGGCAAGGTCTTTGGCGCAGCTGAAAGAGAAGATCTTCCGCGAAGACATGCTCGGCAACCGCCGCCGCCCCGACGGCCGCAAATTCTCCGAGATCCGCCCGATCACCTGCGAAGTCGGCTGGCTGCCGCGTGTACACGGATCGGCGCTGTTCACCCGCGGTGAGACGCAGGCGATCGTCACGACCACGCTCGGCACCAAAGATGGACGAGCAGTACATGGACGACATCGAAAAGGGTGAAGTAAAGCGCCGCTTTATGCTGCACTACAATTTCCCGCCGTACTCGGTCGGCGAAACGGGACGCTTCGGCAGCACGTCGCGCCGCGAGACCGGCCACGGCAACCTGGCGCGCCGCGCGATCGAAGCCGTACTGCCGGACGATATCGGATTTTCCGTACACGATCCGTATCGTCTCCGACATCACCGAATCGAACGGTTCGTCTTCGATGGCGATCGGTCTGCGGCGGAATCCTTAGCTGATGGATGCGGGTGTGCCGATCAAACGGCCGGTCGCGGGTGTGGCGATGGGCCTGGTGATGGAAGGAAACCGCTACGCGATCCTTTCCGACATTGCCGGTGCCGAAGACCACTACGGCGACATGGATTTTAAGGTCACCGGGACCGAGCGAAGGCATCACCGCCCTGCAGATGGATATCAAGGTCGCCGGCATCAACGCGATGATCCTGCAGGAAGCGCTGGAGCAGGCCCGTAAAGGCCGCCTGCATATCCTCGGCATCATGGAAAAGGCGATCGCGGAACCGCGCGAGGATATTTCGCCATATGCGCCGCGGATCATCACGATCCAGATTCATCCGGACAAGATCCGCGACGTCATCGGGAAGGGCGGCAAGATGATCCGCTCGATCACCGAAGAGACCGGTGCCAAGATCGATATCGAAGACGACGGAACGGTCCTCATCGCGACTGCCGACGGCGAAGCCGCTCAGGCGCGCATCGGCCAGATCAAGGCGCTGACCGCCGAGGCCGAGATCGGCGAAACCTATCATGGGTACGGTTTCGCGTATCGTCGATTTCGGTGCTTTTGTCGAGATCTTCCCGGGCCCGGACGGCCTGCTGCATATCTCCGAGATCTCCGACCGCCGCGTCCGCGACGTCCGCGACGAGCTGAAGGAAGGCCAGCAGATCATCGTCAAATGCATCGGCAAGGAAGGCAACAAGATCAAGCTTTCCCGTAAGGCTATTCTGAAAGAAGAAAAAAGCCGGACAGGCGGAAGCGAAGAACACTCTGAAGCCGCGGAAGCCTAGTCGATATGGAGCGCGGGCATCCTGCCCGCATCTGTCCGCAGGTTATAGAGCGGGCGTATATTAAATAAAAAGCCGGACGAAGAAATTCATCCGGCTTTCTTCTTTGAAAATTATCCGTTATCAACTGTTCACTATCAGCTGATCAATAGCTGTCTTCCGAAAATTTTCTGTCTTCATCGACCAAAGCCTGATTTGTTATTCGCGAATTCCGTTCTTTTTCTTCGAGCTCTTTTCTTTTTAACCCTTCGCTGGAATGATAATGGATAAATTTCGGCAGCAGCAGCGCCAGTACTATCGTTCCGATAACGGTCAAGACCCCGCCGCTGATGATGGAAAATTTTACGCTGGTGTAAGACGCGAGAATTCCGGAGGCGGCATTGCCGAGCATGGGGCCGGTCAGGTAGCTGATCATCTCGATACCGGCCAGCCGCCCGCGCAGGTGATTGGGAATGGTCTGGTTCCAGATTGCCCCGCGAAAGATGCCGCTGATCATATCAAAAAATCCGGCGGCGGTGAGAAAGAGCAGGCTTAGCCAAAGGCTGTCCATCAAGCCGAAAAAGATAATGGCCACGCCCCACAAACCGGCGGCAATGGTAATCAGCAGGCCGTGCCTCGCCTTTTTACTCGTCCATCCCGAGGTCAGGCTCGCCACGAGCGCGCCCAGCGGGAAAGCGGCATAGAACAGCCCCACCGTATTTCCGCCGTAGATGGCCCCCAGCGCCGGAAACAAGGCCATGGGCATTCCAAAAAGCATCGCGTTAATGTCGATCAGGTATGTTCCGATCAGGTCCTGGCGGCTGACAGCGTAGCGAAATCCTTCGATAATGGTTTTCAGGCTGGGGCGGTCAGCGCCGGGCGGCGGCGGTACGGCATTGATCTTCCAGACGGCAATGAGCGTAGCGGCAAACGTAACCAGATCAATGGTATAAGCTACCGGAGCGCCCAGCTGGTTAACGATGATACCGGATATGGAAAAGCTGAGAATGGCGCCGAGCGTATAGCGCAGGGAATTGAGCGCGCCGACGGCGGTCATAAATTCCGGCGGCACTATCACCGGGATCAGCGAATCGAAGGCCGGGCGCTGGAGTGCCATAAAAGCCGCGTGCAGCACGACGCAGACGTAAAGCACCCAGACCTGGGGCTGCGGCAAGAGAGAATTGGCCAGCAAGGCGGCGGTCACCAGCGTCTGCATAACTTCGGTTATGCGCAGCATCTTCCGGCGATCGACGGCGTCCGCCAGCGCCCCGCCGACAAATGCCATCACGATCATCGGGACGAATTCGAAAAGATAGATCAGCCCGACCTGAAAGTTCGATTGCGTGAGCTGGTACATCTGCCATGGCACCACTACCACGGTCATCATCACGCCAAAAAAAGAAACCATCTGCCCAAAAAAAAGCAGACGGTAATCGCGCGATATTTTTAACGGCGTAATATCTACGAACATTCAAAGTAATTCTCGTCGGATATACGATAAGAAGCAAGTTTCATATCTTAAAATTGTGAGATGTTTCGCGTGTTTAGTGTAATTTGCGGTTAACAGCCGGAAATTTAACCACGAATCACACGAAATACACTAACCGGAATTCACATTTTCATGTATTCGGTCCAATGAAACAGGTAGGTGGCAAAGAGATTGGCGGCAAAGGAAAAAATGTACAGCACCCATTCCAGCGGCGTGATCTTTTTCGGGCTGCTTTCGAGCAGGATCACATATATCCACGGCAGCAGAATGATCGCGTAGCGGTATGAGAACTGGTAACCGCCGGGATTGCCGTGGCACCACAGCAAAAAGACCATCAAGGCGATCGCCACCCAGGCGGTGTATTTTATCAGCTTGTCTTTGGCGCCAAACCGGAAAAGCAAAAAGAGAAAGGGGCTGGACAGCCAGACCGCCCCGCCAAAACCGGTCGGCTTGAGATAAGGAAAGCGCGGAACGCGGCTCCAAAGTGTGACAAGCATTTCCTTTACGTTGAAAGAAATATAATCGAGCGAAAATATTCCGTAGCGATACCAGGGCTCTTTTAGCACGCCGGGGATGCGCGCATAACCGAAATCGGTGAATGAATGAAAACGCAGGTAATTATAAGTAAGCGTGGCGATGCCCAGAATGAACGGCACTAAACAAAAGAAAACAATAGGTTTCCACTGAGCCGCATAACTCGATGGCTGTTTCAATTTTGCCTTGCCGCGGGTCAGAAGATAAAGAAAGATCGGCGCGGTCAGAATAATTTCCGTGCGGTTGCCGAAAGCAAGGGCAAAAAATAATCCGGCCAGCAAGGGGCGCCGGTCATAGATAGTAAAATAGATCGCGCCGAGTTCGCCGATCATAGCAAAGCCGAGCGCCATCTGCCACGCGCTTCCCATGGACAGGTTTGTCCACAAAAAAGTGCCGAATAAAATGCCGGCCGCCATCAGGATCTTTTTTGGCAAAGTATGTTGGTATTTTTTCCCGATAAGAATGAGAAAAATACTTATGATACCGGCGGTCAGCGCGACGATCAGCGACGAAGGCATGTCCTTGATCAAACCGATGAATTTAAAGAATGAAAACGGCAGCATCGTCAGCACGCCGCCCAGCGGGAAAGCGGAATAATACAGCCCCTCAAAAGGGATCATTTCATTAAGCCAGGACGGCGGCCTTTCGGCCAGCCCGATCCGCCCGCGTAGAAAATTTTCGGCGATAAGAAAAGTGTAGTTGTAATAGAGCTGCGGGTACGGATTACTGAGGAAATAAACGACAAAAGTTCCCACTACCAGACAAATATCGGTCCAGCCCGATCTTCGCAGGACTGATCCAAAATAAGAGCCTTTTTCCGCCTTAGGTTTCATCAGGTAGTAATTTTAACAGTCAGCCCGTGCTCATGTCAGTAGCGCTTGCGTCAGCAAGTGCGTCGCATGTGGCTTTACGCATCTGCTAACGCAGACGCTACTGACAAGAGCCTCAGCTCCCAGATTTACAAACCGCTAAGCCTCCTTCATATTTTTCGCTTCTGAGATAGCGTCTTCCAGGGTGGTTACTTTTCCGTCCAGCTGAAGCTCATAAACAGCGTCGAGAATGATTTTAAATTGCGGTGAGGGTTCCATACCCAGTTCCAGCAGGTGCCTGCCCATCAGAATGGGCCCGGGCGCTTTATGCTCGACCTCCAGTTCCCGGACCTTGGCGCAGAAACCAGTCGTGGCCTTCGGAGGTGAACCATTCTTCGCGGGGTATCCAATCGCCGTTGCGGCTTAAGTTATCGGCCTGCGCTACGCGGTAGAGAAGATCGGGTTCGACTTTGCGCGCCAGCCGGCGAAAGGCCCCGTCACCGATATCTTCGCGCCGGTTATAAAATTCGCCGGGGCGTAAATGATATTTCACCAGCTGAATTATCTGCTCGCGCACATCATAACCATCCAGCGTGTGAATATTCAGTTTGTCGAGAAAAGAGATGGTTGGTTCGATACCGGCGGTATCGTGCGAATGCGAACGCCAGCGGCCGTCGGCCCGTTCGGTGGTTGCGGGTTTTCCGAAATCGTGACAAAGGGCGGCGAGCATCACCGTTACTTTCTTGGCATAGGGCAGATCGTCGATGCGTTTGCGTGCTTCGTCGACCGTGAGCAGCGTGTGAACATCGACGTCGCCCTCCGGGTGCCACATGGGTTCCTGCGGCACGCCGACCAACGCTTTTAATTCGGGAAAAAGCTGCTCGACGACGCCCAGGTCGTAAAGCCATTTCAATCCGATGGAAGGTTTTTTCGCGCGCAGAAAAAGTTTTTCCATCTCACCCCAGATCCGCTCCGCCGGCAGATCGGTCAGGTCTATTTGTTTGCAGGCCTCAACGGTTTCTTTTTCAATATCGAACCGGAACCGCGCGGCAAATTGCGCGGCGCGCAAAACACGCAGCGAATCTTCGGCAAAAGTTTCCGGGGAAACCATCCGTAAAATGTTGTTTTCGATATCCGCGCGGCCGTTGCAAGGGTCAATTATTTCACCAGTTAGCGGGTCTTTTAAGATGGCGTTAAGGGTAAAGTCGCGTCGTTTGCAGGCCTCGTCAAAAGACATCGAAGGGTCGCCCTCGACGGTAAATCCTTTGTGCCCGCGTGCAACTTTTTTCTCGCGCCGGGGAATAGAAACGTCCAGATCTAGCCCTAGTTTATAGACCGTGAAAGCTTCGCCGACGGTGTGGACCGTGCCGAAATTTTCCAAAATCTCTTTCAGCTTTTGCGGCTCGACGCCGTAGACTTCCACGTCCCAGTCTTTGGGCCCGGCAGTGTTGATGTCCATTAATTCATCGCGCACGCATCCGCCGACCAGCAGCGCGCGGCCGCCGGCGGCTCTGACCATTTCCGCAAGTTGTCTGACCTTCTCATCCATTCGCTACTAATCTTAACAAAAAAGTCTCGCGAGAGATTAATTCTCCGGCGAGACTTTTGAAAGTGAATTGTCTTAAATTTATGCCGGCCCGCAGACCCAGTTGCAGTAAGCCCAGCACGCGTCAAAAGCGCTCTTGCAGTTGGTAATGCACGGGTCATTGGGGCAGCCGGCAACACAAGCATCGAATACCGATTTACAGTTCGTATGGCAATTTTCCGGACAAGGCGGATCGGGCGAACCTATCGCCGAAAATACTCCCAGACAGCTAAGTAAAACGGCCAAAACAAAGAAACGTGAAAGCAATTTTCTCATGATAAAATCTCCTTTTGATGTATTTGCCGATGTTTTTTTGAGAGAACAATCAGGCCGCACTATATAAAAAACAGTAGGAATACGATGCGCCTTTTTTTGAGAAAAGGCAAAAAAAATCCTCATGCAGGATCTGAAGAGGTAACGAGGTCGGAACCGGGAACGAAGTGACCGGGTCTCTGTAATATTTAATCGTGAATGATCAATGAATAATTAAGAGACGGCAAAAGGGACCGTTGATCACTAATCATTAATAATTGATCACTAAAAACAAACCCGGTCACTTGTATCTTGAGAGTTATCGTAATAGCGATTATTCTGGGCACAGGATAATTGGTGGGGAAAAGAAGAGTCTGCCCGGTCGCTGAGAGCAAAGATTCTGAGCGGTAGATAGAGACCTCTTTTCCGTTTTTATTGTTCCCGTCAGTCCGGACAGTATCTAAGGCCAAGAGAGCCTGAATAGACAAGGTTGGTCGAGGGGACATGATTTTTGAGGAGTAATGAGATGACCAAGAATGTTTTAGGGATCGATGTAGCGAAAAGCAAGCTGGAGGTGGTTTTGCTGGTGAATGGAAAAGAAGTGGTGGGCCAGTTTGAGAATAGTGCGAAGGGGTTTAAGCGGATGAGGAGCTGGCTCAAGTTTCACGGTGCAGGGGGGGCGGCAGAGGTGCATGCGTGTCTGGAGGCGACCGGCCCGTATTCTGAAGGGATCGCGATGTATCTGCACGAGGCCGGGTACGCGGTTTCAGTGATGAACCCGGCGCGGGTGAAAAGCTATGGTGCGTCCAGGCTGCAGCGGAACAAGACGGATCGGGCGGATGCGCGTCTGATCGCGGACTTTTGCCTGACGCAGGAGCTGTCTTTGTGGCAGCCGCCATCGGCGGAAGTCCAGGAGTTACAGGCTTTGACGAGACGGATCGAGGTGCTGGAAGAGATGCTGCAAATGGAGCGGAACCGGCTGGAGTCGGCCCCGAAACAAACCCGGACCAGTATCAGGCGGATGATCCGCAATATCGAAAAAGAGATCGAGGAGCTTAAGCAGGAAGCGAAAAACCATATCGACCGTCACCCGGGGCTCAAAGAGCAGAGCGAACTGCTCCGCAGCATCCCGGGGATCGGCGAGAAAACCGCGCAGCTGCTTCTCTCAGAGATCGAGTTCGCGCGTTTCGACTCGGCCCGGGCGGTGGCTGCCCATGCCGGGGTAACTCCGAAGAAACGGCAGTCAGGCAGCAGCCTAAACAGCACCAGGCTTTCAAAGATGGGAAATGCCCGCCTCCGTAAAGCGCTCTATTTTCCGGCCATCACCGCGACCGGCTGGAACCCGATCGTCAAGGATTTTGCCGACCGTTTGGCAGAGAATGGAAAGTCAAAGATGCAGATCGTCTGTGCAGCGATCAGAAAACTGCTCCACATCGCTTTCGGCGTCCTAAAACACAAAACCCCATTCAACCCAAACGCGGCTTTTTCACGTTGACTTTCAAGACAGTATCTACCGTTCCCGGTTCTGACCTCATCGCGATGGCCATCCGTTTTATTTACGCACCGGCAGCTTTATCCAGGCGTTTCTGCAAATATTCTTTTAGTTCTGAGACGCTCACTCTTTCCTGCTCCCAGGTGTCGCGGTCGCGGACGGTGACCGCGTGGTCTTCGAGCGAGTCATGATCGACCGTCACACAGAAAGGCGTTCCGATCTCATCCTGCCGCGCGTATAGTTTCCCGATGCCGCCCGTGTCGTCATAAACCGCGCGCATCGAAGGCTGCAAATCTTTTTTAAGCTTGCGCGCCATCTCTACTATCTCCGGTTTGTTTTTCGCCAGCGGCAGCACGGCAACCTTGATCGGCGCGAGATGTTTCTCCAGTTTCAGGATGACGCGGGTCTCGCCCTTGTCGTTGGTCTTCTCGGTATAAGCGTCCATCATAACTGCTAGCAGCGTTCGGTTTACGCCGACGGCGGGTTCTATCACATAAGGATAAAAACGCTGCTTGGTTGCCTCGTCAAAGTAGGAAAGGTCTTCAGTCGAATCGGGATTGATGCGCTTGCCTTCGGCGTCTTCAGGCTTTTTAGAATGCACGCGCAGATCGTAATCCGTGCGGTTGGCGATACCTATCAATTCGTCAAATTGTTTTTCTTCATCCTCGCGCTCGGGAAAATAGCGATACAAAATATCAACGGTGCGCTCGGCATAATGGGCAAGTTCTTCTTTCGGCTGCTCGTAGAGTTTTAAATTGGCGGCGGAAATTCCCAGGCCGGCAAACCATTTTTGAAATTCGTCTATCCACTCCTGGTGAAGACGGGGCGCATCTTCGGGCCGGCAGAAATATTCCATCTCCATCTGCTCAAATTCGCGCGTGCGAAAAATAAAATTCCCGGGGGTCACTTCATTGCGAAACGATTTTCCGATCTGCGCGATTCCAAAGGGAAGTTTGCGGCGCGAGGTGTTGAGCACGTTGGCAAAATTTATAAAAATTCCCTGCGCGGTTTCCGGGCGCAGATAAGCAACGGCGCTCGGGTCTTCATCAGAAGACACCGGGCCCATCGTCGTCTTGAACATCAGGTTAAATTCGCGCGCTTCGGTTAAGTCGCACTCGCTGTCTCCGCCCGGATTTACCGACGGGTGTTTCGGGCACTGCACGTCATGGAGTTTGTCCTGGCGAAATCTTCCTTTGCAGGTACGGCAATCGATCAGCGGATCGTGGAATGTCTGCTCGTGGCCGGAATATTTCCAGACCAGGCGGTTTTGAAGGATCGAGGAATCGAGTCCCTCGACGTCATCGCGCTCATGGACTAGCCAGCTCCACCAGCTGCGCTTGATGTTATTGGCCAGTTCGACGCCGAGCTGACCGTAGTCCCAACTGCTGCCCAGCCCGCCGTAAATTTCCGAAGCGGGAAAGACAAAGCCGCGCCGTTTTGATAAAGAGACGATAGTTTCGATGTTTGGTGCTGACATGATAATAGCGATTCGTCCTTTGTCATTCGTCCTTAGCAATTTATGAGCAGCAATTACCTCTGGCCACTGACTAAAGACAAATGACCAATGACAAAGGACTAATGTTAAATCTTTAATTCAAAATGGTCAAAAAGAAAAGGACGGCCGAAACCGTCCTTTTTGAGGCTCAGAAACAAGTTTGCTTCTCGCTTATCTTGATGCGGTTGGCCGCGGTGTCGGGTAGCCGGCACCGGCTGGAATGAGCCAGATCTCAAAACCGGTCTTGGCGCGATAGCCTCCACTGGTGATCGAGATTCGGCGCGGATCGATACCTTTGTTCTTGGTCAGGTAATTCAGCGCTCTGCGGCTGGCTCTTTCGGCCGACATCGCATTTTTGGCTGTTCCCTGATAGACAATGATATAACCCTGCGCGTCCGGGCTGTTCAGCAGTTGGACCGCGAAATTGTCAAAGCGCGCTTTTTCGTCGTCAAACGAAACCGAGTCGAATTCATCGACCGGGATCGGATTGATCGGCGGCGGCGGAATTTTCTTTCTGCCGATAGTGTCGGCGGAGTTCATCTGGGCGCAGGAAGAATCTTCCGCATAACCCTGATTGACATCGACCGACGCGGAAATGGTGTCTCCATTTAGTCCCGCGGTATCTACCGTGATGCTGCTGGTGCCCTGTCCGGTAAATTTCGCACCGGCAGGTGAAACCTTCCAGAGATAATTGAGCGGGGGATTGCCGCCCGCCATATTGACCGCGGTAAAGGTAATCGAATCACCTTCATCGTATTCGGCAGGCGCGTCAACGCGCATATCGTATGGGCAGGGACGGTCGATCCGTTTGACGATCTTCTTGATGCAAACGCAATTTCTTTGTCCTTCGACGATCTCGATCTCGGTGGTATAGGTCTTGTCACCGAAATTGATCTCAACCGTGTGGATACCGGGCGATAGAACGAATTCCGCCGGGTTGCCGCGGTCCGAAGTGGACATGCCGGCGACAGTGCCGTCAATTTTGACCGGCGCCGGTTCGGGCAAGGTATAGACCGAAAGCATACCCATGTGTTTGGGTATCCGGTTCCGTCTGGAATCTTTGTCCTTATCGGCGGCCATAGCGGTCATCGTTCCCAGCAGGAAGACCAGGCTTAGCGCCAGCGTCAGATTGTAACTAAGTTTTCGCATTATTCTTTACCTCGAAAAAAAGCAAAGTCGTTAAATTGCATCGGATGAGCGTTATTATACCCTCATCCGGCGCAATTTCGACACAAATATTTTATTGGATCTCGGTCTTGTCGTCGCCGGTCTCGTTTTTCCGGAAACGGCGCCGCGCGGCCAATCCTACACCTGCCAGGCCCGTACCGAATAACAAGAGCGTCATGGGCTCCGGTACCGGTGTATTGGGCGGCGTCGGCGTATTCGGAGTCTCCGGGGGTGTCATCGGCGGCGTCGGCGTCATCGGCGTCGGCGTTTCTTTGTCACCACCGCGGCAGCAGAAGGCAAAAGGAACTACCGCCAGGCCTAAAAATGCCCAGTAAGGAAATTTCTTTTTCTTTACCGTCGGCTGTACACAATCGCAATCTTCGTCTTTTACCACGTCGACTTCTTCGACGGTATAGACGCGCGTTTGCGGCGGTGTAGCGGCGGAGCGGGCTGGCCTTCTTTGGTGGCCGTTTCGTCGCCGCCGGGCTGCTCGTCGCCGGCCAGATGCAATCTGGTAGCGCTGCCGCCGGACTGGACGGATTTAGCACTGATCTCTTGTACTACCTCAGACATCGGAATGCTGCCGGCCCTTACCGGGATAGCGCTCGTCAGTACGGCCATTAAGCCGATCAATGATAGTAAGTTTTTGAGTTTAAAGCTTTTCATGATTCTTTTTACCGATACCTTAAATTTACTGAAGAATCGAATTACGTTCTTGTGAAATACCTAATCGCCGCCTATTTTCAAAAGTTTGGCGATATTTTTAGCCCGCTGCGGAAAGTTTTGTCTTTTGTGACGGCAAAACCGGGTCAAAAGCACTCCAAAACCCGGAGTTTAGGCCTATTAAGCCTGCGACATCCGCAATTTACAGCTATTAAAGGGGCAACAATTCAAGACTTGAAAAGTGCTAATAAGAATTGATTTCCAGAAATTCATGGGAAATTTTCGAATTTTTTTAGAAAAACCGGGAAATAAAGGGTAAAAGCTTCTAAATCAGCGATATAGCGACTTGGTTTTGCGGCTGTGCCGCCGTGCTGTGCGGAAAGGCTCTGCCTTTCCGGTAAATTATCTCTTAAAATCTTTGGAGGCTGAGCCTCCGCCAAAAAATACATATCCAGCCGCCGGTAAGCCACAGGCTTACCGCACAGCACGGCGGCACAGCCGCTAACCCCGAGGGGAGGAGCGCCGGCCGTTGCCTGCGAAACACGCTTTCTGAACTGGTCAGAATATAGCGTGCCCAACTCCACCTGTTGCAGGTACGGTCCCAGCGCTCCCTAAAAGATCATAAAATTCGTCTTCCGGTCATGTTCCTGCCGTCCAGCCGTAAGTTATTTTGCCCGGCTTTAGCTCCATCCGCACATTCCAGACGCCGCAAAAACTTCCCGGTAAATCAAAGAAATAAACAAGAACCACCCCGTCGCGGAAACCGCGCCACCCCTCCTTCGTAAGGAGGGGAGTCTAAAGAGGTGCTACAAAAAACTCCCCTCCTTACGAAGGAGGGGTGCCCGAAGGGCGGGGTGGTTCTCTCATAAACCACCGCTCGTTTTTATATTAAAGATCGCCAAAAGAACAAACTTCTCCAAATCCTTCCTACAAAAACAAACAGCTATCGGTAATAATAACCTCGCGGTATTTTCCACTTTCGGTAACCCGCACGTTCCGCCGATCTTTTCAAGCCGCTTTAAGATATTTTTGGGACATCACGTGTGATTTTTAAGATTTCTGTTTCATTTTGTTTCATTTGTTTCATTCGTTTCAGTCGCCGGTGAAACGAAACACGGTTTTGGGATTTGACAGCCTAGGGGGAAACAGGTCAGAACCGGCGTTCCGGCCTCATTTCCAAACAGGTCTAAATACCAAGATCAGGCGCCTTTACCGTTGCCGTTCGTATGCAGTACGCGGCGCAGATATTTGCCGGTGTGGGAATTTTCGGCTTTGGCCAGGGCTTCGGGCGTACCGGTGGCTACTATTTCACCGCCTTTTGCTCCGCCTTCGGGGCCGAGATCTATAATGTAATCGGCGGTTTTGATGACGTCCAGGTTGTGTTCGATGACGATCAGGCTGCCGCTATTTTCGATCAGGGCGCGAAAGGCCGTCAGAAGCTTGTTAATATCGTCAAAATGCAGGCCGGTGGTAGGTTCGTCAAATATATATAAGGTCTGCGCTTTATTTTTGGTCGCCAGGTGCGCCGCCAGCTTTACCCGCTGGGCCTCGCCGCCGCTCAAGGTGGTAGCTGATTGCCCCAGCCGCAGATAACCCAACCCGACCGCGTCCAGCACTTTCAGGCGGTTGGCGATCTTGGGCACTTCCTTAAAAAAGAGCAGGGCTTCGCGGACGGTCATGTTTAATACGTCGTGGATATTCTTGCCCTTGTACTTCACATCCAGGATGGTCGATTTGAATCTCGTCCCGCGGCATTCCTCGCAGATCAGCTCGACATCGGAGAGAAACTGCATTTCAACCGTGACCGTGCCGCTGCCCTGGCATATCTCACAGCGCCCTCCCGGAACGTTAAAGGAAAAATGCGAGGGATCGAACCCGTGGGTCTGAGAGGCATGGGTCGAGGCAAACAACTCGCGCACGGCATCGTAAGCCTTGATATAAGTGACGGGATTCGAACGCGGCGTTCGGCCGATCGGCGACTGGTCGACCAGCACGATAGAGTCGAAGAGGTTATTGCCCTCGAGCGATTTGAATAAACCGACGTGCCCCTGCCACTCCCCGCGCTCTTTCATCAGGCCGGCATAGATAATGTCGTGGATCAGCGTGGATTTGCCGGAACCGGAAACACCCGTCACACAGACGAGCATATCGAGCGGAATATTCACGTCGATATTTTTCAGGTTGTTTTCCCGCGCGCCCCTGACCTTGATCTTGCGGCTGGTCGGTTTGCGGCGGGTCTTGGGGATCTTGATCTCATACTCACCGCGCAGGTATTTTGCGGTCAGCGATTCTTTATCTTTTAGAAGCTTGGTGTAATTGCCCTCGAAAATGACGTTTCCGCCCAGCTCTCCGGCCGCAATGCCTATGTCAAGAATATGATTGGCTGATTCCATCATATCGGAATCGTGTTCGACGACGAGCACGGTGTTTCCGATGTCGCGCAGATTTTCCAGGATCTGGATCAGGCGCTTGCCGTCACGCGGGTGCAGGCCGATAGAAGGCTCGTCCAGGACGTACAGGGCCCCTACCAGCGATGAACCGAGATTGGTAGCCAGTTGGATACGCTGCGCTTCACCGCCGCTCAGCGTCGACGCCAGGCGAGCCAGCGTCAAATAATCCAACCCGACCTGCATCAGGAATTTGAGGCGCTGCTTTATTTCGAAAAGAAGCTTGTCGGCGATCTTTTGCTGCTCGTCCGTCAATTTTAACGAATCGAAGAACACGGCCGCGTCTTTGATCGACATCGCCACCACTTCGGGCAGGCTTAAGGATGCGATCTTTACATTGCGCGCTTCTTGGCGCAGGCGGCCGCCGTGGCATTCCGGGCAGATAGTGTAACCGCGATATTTCGCCAGAAACACCCGGACGTGAAGCTTATATTTTTTGGTATCCAGCCATTTGAAAAATCCGCGCACGCCGCGCCACTTCTTCTTACCGGCAAAGACGGCGTTTTTTTGTTCCTCGCTCAGATCGACGAAGGGTACGTTCATCGGAATGCCGTCTTGTTTGGCAAATTCTTTCAGCTCGTCAAAGGCCCATTTGTGCTGCGGCTTGGTCCAGGGCTCGATCGCGCCTTCGGCCAGGGTCAGCAGCGGGTCGGGGACGACCAGGTTAAAGTCGATGCCGATGGTATTTCCGAATCCCTGGCAGACCGGACAAGCGCCGAACGGGGAATTGAAACTGAACAGGCGCGGTTCGGGCTCGTAAAAGAAAGTGCCGTCGTGCTGGCAGATAAACTTATCGGAAAATTTCAGAACCTGCGGTGTCTCTTCATTGGTTTGTATAATGGCCGTGCCGCTCTGGCGGAAGCAGATCTCAAGCGAATCTACCAGCCGCTGGCGAATGTCTTCCTTTATCGCGAGACGGTCGACCAGCACATAAACATTTTCCAGGCTGTCTCCCGTGAAATCATCCGGGGTGCGGAGGTCGATGGTTTTTCCCTCATTGAACAATCTGGTAAAGCCTTTTTGCATCAGGCTCATCAGCGTCGCCGAAACACTCAGCTTGTCCGTTTGCCCGGGCGCTTCGACCGGGAAGAGCAGGTAAAAACGAGTGCCCTCCGCCAATTGATTCAAAATATCGTCGGCGGCCGATTCCGGCGACCAGCGCAGTACTTCATTACCGCAATGGTGGCAAAAAGTGCGTCCGATGCGGGCAAAAAGCAGCCGTAAATAGTCGTAAATTTCGGTTTGGGTGGCGACGGTCGAGCGCGGGTTGCGGGTCTGGTTTTTTTGCCGGATAGCGATCGCCGGGGCAATGCCCAGCACTTCGTCCACATCGGGCTTTTCCATTCTTTCCAGGAATTGACGGGCGTAAGCCGAAAGCGATTCCACGTAACGCCGCTGCCCCTCGGCATAGACGGTGTCAAAGGCGAGCGAAGATTTTCCCGAACCGGACACACCGGTGACCACGGTTATCTGATTATGCGGGATGGTAAAGGAAATGTTCTTGAGGTTGTGGACCCGGGCTCCCTTTACTTCGATCTGGTCTTTGGACATCGTAAAACTACTTTCAGCCGCTCTTATCTAAAAAATCGCTATAAGTGCAAACGTATATGATACCAATTTTTTGCGGCAATAAAAAGGCAGGCCGAAGGAATCACGGGGGGCGGAAGCCCGCGCGTCAGCAAGGGCTCATTTCAGCATTAGATAGGGCCCTTGCTGACGCGCGGGCTTCCGCCGTCGCTATTGTCAAAGTATTATATGTTTATGCACTTATCTTCAGCAGCGACCGTAGTTTTATTGAGTCTATTCAGCCTTTCCTGCCAAATGAATTCATCGGCGGCAAATGATGAGGCAGCGAAAATGGAAAGCGCGGGAAATTCGGCCGCGGCAAAGCCCGTGCTGGTCGAGCTTTTTACCTCGGAAGGCTGCAGCAGCTGCCCGCCGGCCGATAAGGCGCTGGCCTTTTTAGAGCAACAACAGCCAGTTAGCGGCGCGCAGATCATTGCGCTCGAGCTGCATGTAGATTATTTCGACGGGCCCGGCTGGAAAGACCCTTTTGGGTCTGCGAACATGACCGAGCGGCAATATTGGTACGCAAAGAAATTCAAGGAAAACGGGGTCTACACGCCGCAGATGGTGGTTGACGGCTCGCGCCGGTTCGTCGGCAGCGATCTGCAGACGGCCAATATATCGATCGTTGAATTGGCGAAAGAGCCCAAAGCGAAGATCGTGCTCTCTAACGGTGAAGGGAAATTGAAGATCAAGATCGCCCCCCTGGCTGTGACCAAAGACGCTACGGTTTTCCTCGCGATCGCTGAGAGCAATCTGGAAACCGATGTTAAGGGCGGCGAAAATTCGGGGCGAAAATTGGCCCATACCGGCGTAGTCAGGCAACTAGGCGCGGTTAGTACCTTAAAGCCGGATAACAAGGGATTGGAGATCGACGTCAATCCCCAATTTGACGGGTCATGGAAGAAAAACGACCTCAAGGTCGTGGTGTTTATTCAGGATAATGAAACCGGACAGATATTGGGTGTACAGCAATTAAGTTTGACTGGGCAGAAATAAATTTTGATATGGAAATTTTATCCCCAATAATTTCTATAATTGCATTTTGCGTGTCACTTTTTACAGCTTGGTTCACGATTTTTCGCCGGGGTACAATTCATTGTACTCATCCTTCTTTTATTGCTTTGACGTATGAATTTGATGAAAGATCTACGGTACAAGCCAAGTTTTTCCTAAGAACCCTGCTTTTTAGTACCGGTAAACGCGGACTAGTGATTGAGAATTTATTTCTAAGAGTCAGAGAAGGGGAGCGAGAAGATGAGTTCTCTTATTGGGCTTATGGTGACAAAGAAATTGTTCGTGGTGGAGGACTTTTTGTAGGAGAAAACGGATTTTTAGCATCGCATCGTTTCATGCCGACTGATGCGAGGGAATTATACGTTTTTAAAGAAGGACACTATCAAGTTGAGTTAGTTGCTAAGATTTTTGGGCGAAAAAAGCTGCTTACTATTTCTACATTTGCTTTGGATTTACCCAAAAAGGCTTTTGGATATCCAATCTCTTCAAAAGATCAAGTTTATTTTGAATGGTCTACGGAGCAAAATAAATATATTAGAACAATTAGACAATTCGGAATTGGTATCTTTTTCTGATCTACCACCTAACTTCAAACCTGGCAAAATTTGTTCGCCAGTCTTCTTCGACGATGGTTTCCAGCCGGAAAATGTTTTCTTCTTAAAAGAACTTCCATTTCAGATGCGCGTTTTGTCCAATACACCCTGCCGCTGGAACAGCATACCCGTAAGCTGACGCCGCTTTCACCGATCCGCGAAATGACCGCGCTGCGCCAGTCGGTTTTGGTTCTGATGATCAGCCGTGTACCGACGGGCAGATCTCTAAGCGGCATTCGGGCGGGTACTGTTTCCATAAACTACTTGTAATCAAACACGAGATGGCAAAATGCCTTGATGCCGACATCCAGACGGCTGTCGTCGATAAAAAAATCCGGCGTGTGATGCGGGGCCGAATCCCTGGGATTCATTCCTTTCGGCATGCCGCCGACATAGAAGTAAAATGCCGGCGCTTTGGTGCCGAAGGCGGAAAAATCTTCAGCGCCGGTCACCCACGCGGTTTCAACCACGCTGGCTTCCCCGGCGGCTTTTTCCAGCGCGGGCAGCATCTGCTTGACGAGTCCCGGCGTGTTGTAAGTCACGAGCGTTTTGGTGTCGATGGTGACCTCGGCGGTGGCGCCCGCGCTTTCGGCGATCTTTTGCGCCGTGAGCTTGATCTTCTCGTGCACTTCTTTCTGCATCGCGGAATCGAGCGTGCGGATGGTACCGGCCATTATTAATTCTTCCGGCACAATGTTCTCCCGCACACCGGCGTTTATCTTGCCGACGGTAATAATGACGGGCGCCTTGACGAGCTCGGACTGGCGGCTGACGATGGTCTGCAGGCCCTGGATGATCTGTGACGCGACGACGATCGGGTCAATGCCTTGCCACGGGTAGGCGCCATGCGTTTGCTTGCCTTTGACCTTGATGGTGAACCAATCGCTCGAGGCCATGAAAGCACCGCTTTTGTACTCGATCTTGCCGATCTCGGTCTGCGCGTTGATATGAATGCCGAAAATGGCGTCGATCTTCGGGTTGTCCATCACGCCTTCTTTTACCATCAGCGGGGCGCCGCCTTCTTCACCGGCGGGCGGGCCTTCTTCGGCGGGCTGAAAGATAAAAACGACCGTGCCCTTTAATTGGCCCTTCATCGAAGAGAGCACCTGGGCAGTGCCCATCAGCATCGCGATGTGGCTGTCGTGCCCGCAGGCGTGCATTACGCCGACCTGCGCGCCGTTATATTCCGATCTTTCCACCGAGGCAAATGGGATCTTGACCCGCTCCGTTACCGGCAGCGCGTCCATGTCGGCACGCAGGCCGATCACCGGGCCCGGCTGAGCGCCTTTGAGAATGCCCACAACGCCTGTTTTGGCGATCCCGGTGCGAACCTCCAGGCCGAGGGTTTTCAAATACTCAGCGATCATTGCCGAGGTTTTAAATTCGCGGTTGGAAAGCTCGGGGTGCTGGTGTATCTGGCGGCGCCACTGGATCACCTGCGGCAATATCTTCATCGCCGCCGCGTCGATCTGTTCATCTAGCGTCACAGATAATGGGGCTGATAAAACAGGAGAAAAAGCGGTGATCAAAACGAACAAGGCGCAGAGTATTTTTTTCATTGAACGCTCCCGGAAACCTAAACGTGTGAAATTTTGGCGGATAAATAAAAAAGTGTAAGAATTTTCTTACACTTTTTATAGTTCGTCAAAAATGTCCGGGCTATTTCTCGAGTTAAATACTTGAAGCGTCGAAGGCCGGTTCACCTGCACTTGGCGAAACCGGAGCCTGGCGGCTGTATGAATATACCCGCAGCGCCAGCCCGGTGATCAGGACCGATATGCCCAGCCAGATAAGCACCCACAAGATAGAGGGAAGGCCGGTGGCCTGCGCCATATTGACCGCATCGCTGTGCGCGTAAGGCGTCATCGAAGAGATCAGAAACAGATCGCGGATATTAAAGAATGCGTTGAGCAGGCACTGCACGGCGAGAAAACTGAGAATAAAGTTTGCCCACCAGCCTTTAAGAAAACTTGCCGCTAAAAACAGCATCGCGGTAAGGAAGGCCCCGGCCAAAACCGTAAAGCCAATGCTTAAGATACCGGTGGTGCCGGAAAAGATATGCAGCGCCGGCGCCAGAAATCCGAAAACGACCGTCAGGATACCGATCAGTATCGAGCAGAAAAAGAGCACGATATTCGGCCTGACGCCGAGGCGGATAAGATATAAAAGCAGCGCGCCGAAACCGACCGCGCCAACGTATCCCGCGCTTGAAATTATCATCTGCGAGATGGTGCCGGTCGAAGACGACATCACCATTCCGCTGGTGTCGGGCGCGACGCTTAAGCTGTGCACGGCTTCGCCGGTTAGCAGCGCCGCGATGACGTGGCTGCCTTCGTGAATAAAAGTGACGAAAAGCTGAAAAGGATAGACCAGCCAGCCGGCAAAGGGAATGAACCACAGGACCAGGCTGACAACCGCCGCCATAAGCAGAAGATTTACCTGCGGGCGAGCGTCGTGTGCTACTTGAAATTTCATAATTAACTCCTTTTCAACTATTCCTTAGCATTTTACGATTTTCTGCTGCTAAAGTTCAAAAATTAACGGCGAAAGCTGCCGGATTTTCCGCCGGTTTTGCTCTCAAGTTGTATCTCGCTGATGACAATAGACTTATCAAGCGCTTTACACATATCGTAAATGGTCAGCGCGGCGACGGAAACGGCCGTCAAGGCCTCCATTTCAACACCGGTCTGCGCGGTTGTTCTGGCCTCGGCTTCAAGATAGACGCCGAAATCTGCGAGTTCCGCTTTCACCTCGACTTTGCTGAGCGCGATCTGGTGACAAAGCGGGATCAATTCAGACGTCTTTTTTGCCGCCATAATTCCCGCTATGCGGGCAATTTCCAGCGGGTCGCCTTTCGGATTGGTCCCGACTTTCAGCGCTTTTAACGTTTCCTTGTTTAGCAGCACTTTTGCCGACGCACGGGCGATCCTTGCGGTCGACGCTTTTTTACTGACATCGACCATCTTAACCTTGCCGTTTTTGTCTAAGTGCGAAAGTTTAGCCATAATTTAGTAGCTCATTTTCCTGGGAGCGCAGGCATCTTGCCTGCATAGATCGCGCAGCGATCTACAAGCTCTTCTTGTTATGGTTCAATAGCGCGGACAAGCCGCGCTTGCAGGCAAGATGCCTGCGCTCCCAGGTTTACTTCTTCACTGCTTTGAAAATAAGGGTATTCCCACCCAGCAATACTTCCTTCGAATTCAATTCATCCGTCCAGCGCTCTCTCCTTTTGCTTGCCGAAGAAAGCATCGACGCTAGTTTTATCACGCCGGCGATCGGATAAAAGAGCCAGGTATTATTTTTTTGTTTATCAAAATAAGTTTGCTGCAGTTGAAAGCCGCTTTTTTCCAGCAGGTAGCGCACCTCGGAATATCCGATCGGATTTATATGCAGCGCCATTTCTTCCATGCCGTCAAGCTGTTTTCTGATGTCGGCCGCGGCCGCTTGTGATATCGGCTTAAAATGCGAAGTATAGCCGTTAAAGAGCCATTTCAACCGCTCCTCGATATTCATAATATTAGGAACGCTGACCAGCAGCTGGCCTTGCGGTTTTAATAGCCGGGCAAACTCGCGGATGGCATTGGCCGGGTTTTCGATATGCTCCAGGCCTTCGACGCAGACAATATGATCGAACGAGCCGTCTTCGTAAGGAAGCGTGCGGTCTAGATCGCCCTGTTTGATCTCAACATCGGGCTGCTTGAAGATCGTTGGGTACAGATCGCAGCAATACGGTTCAAATCCCAACGCCTTTAACCGCGCGGCCAATGCGCCGCCGCCCGCCGGAACATCCAGAAGCTTTCCGCGCTCGGCATCTCTTAAAATTTGTTCGACGGTGTCGTGAATGGCCTCATGCGCCATTACGTCAGGAAGTTCCATTTGAATATATGAAATTACAAAAACCGGATTTCTGCAATGTCGCCATTTTTCAGATCTTTGCCCTGGGGCACGAAAACCAAGGCATTGGCCCGGGCGAAAGCGACAAAATTCGAAGAGCCGGTAAAGCGAAGCGATTCGATTACCATGCGGCCTTTGGCATCTGTTTCGACACGTACCGGAAGCATACTGTCGCGTTCTCTTGCCGCTTTTATCTTTGAAGTAACTACGGCATTGCCCAGCGTTAATTCGGGTTCAGCCGCCGACTGCATCAGCATTAACGCCGTACGCACAAATAAGTGAAAAGTGACCGCCACGGAAACCGGATTGCCCGGCAGCCCGAAGACCACCGTGTTTCCTATCCGGGCAAAAACCATAGGTTTGCCGGGTTTAAGGCTCAGCTTTTCAAAAAAGATCTCCGCGCCAATATCTTGCAAAACCCTTTTGGTAAAATCGTATTTTCCCACCGAAACACCGCCGGAAATTACCAGCAGGTCAAAGCTTTTCGCGGCCCTCGCAATAGCTTTTTTCAGTCTGCCCGGATCGTCACCGACCGGTGAGAGCACCGTTACTTCCGCCCCGCACTTTTCAGCATAGGCGCGGAGAAGCGTGGAATTTGAATCGCGGATCTGATCGCGCTTCGGTTTGGTATCAACAGGCACGATCTCACTGCCGGTAACCAGGATGCCGATCCGCGGCGGCTGCGCCACGCTTACCCGCGCATATCCGAAAGAGGCCAGCGCCGCCAACATCCCTGAATTTAATACCTCTCCGCGCTTAAAGAGAGTCTCGCCTTTTTTGATCTCGGCAGCTTTATGAACGATAAAATTTCCCGTTTCGACAGGTTCGAGGATCTCAACCGATCTGCCCAGGTCTTTTGCCAGCTCGAGTTTCTGCACGGTGTCGGCGCCACGGGGAACCGGTGCGCCGGTCATGATGCGCACCGCCTGCCCGGGCTTCAACGTGCGATGCCAGCCGGCCCCGGCGGCAGATTCGCCCACGAGCGTTAATTTCACCGGAGCCTTTTTTGTGGCGGCTTTTGTGTCGGGGGCCAGTACCGCAAATCCGTCCATCTGGGAACGGTCGAACGGAGGCAGATCGGTGTCGGAAACGATATCCTCAGCCAGCACGCGTCCCGACGCTTCTGAAAGGCTGATCTTCTCAGCTTTTAGCGGCGCTATCTCGCGCTCGATTATTTTGATGGCCTCGGAAATGGGGATCATAAAGTGAACTTCGCGTGCTTTCCTGGGAGCGCAGGCATCTTGCCTGCAAGATCGCATAGTAATCTAAATGCATTTTTGTTATGCGCGAGTTAGCGCGGCAGACCGCGCTTTGCGGACAAGATGTCCGCGCTCCCAGGTTTACCGGATCAGATAAAACTCGGTCTGGCGCGGGCGAAACCACTGATAGCCGTTCTCGGTCATGTGAGCGTCATCTTCTCGCCATTATCGTTACCGACTGGCCGTCCCATTCCGGTACGGCGTGTCGAAGTGTTCAGTTCGATCGACATATACGAGCCCAGCCGGAATCGCTCTTCGATCTCCGCCGATGGCGCCGCGCCGAAAATCTATCGAAGCGCCAAGGCCGTGTCCCTGTGCGCCGAGCGGGTGCGAATAGATCATCGCCTGGACGCCCTGCTTTTTTGCACTCGGCCATCGTTTTGTCATAGACCTCGGCGCCGGTCATCCCCGGCCGCGCAAATGAAAACAGGATATCCTGCAGGCGGTTGGTGTTTTTTAGCGCCGCCTTTAAGCCGGCGGGCGCGTCCTTTTCACCTTTCTGCAAAATGTAACCCATCTTTTGCCAGTCGGTGCTCAAGCCCATATAGATCAACCCAAAATCGACGTGAATGACATCGCCGCGCTGAATCACGACGTTCTCTTTCGCAACATCGAGAAATTTGCAGAATGCTGGCAGGTTCTTTTGTCTTTCGCTGGACGCGCAGATCGGGCTGGAACCAGGTTGTCACGCCGAGGTTGTTAAGCTGCTGCATCATCCACCAGCGGACGTCGCCAACGGTCGTCTTGCCCGGCGTAATAACCTCGTTAGAGAAAGCGCGTCGGGTAATGACGTCGGTGGCCAGAACGGCGGTGCGGTAATGCTCGAGCTCCTCGGGGAGCCGCGTGTCGAGAAAATCGGTGATCAGCTGTCTGCGCGGCGAACAAACGTTTTTCGTACTTGTCGCCGAGCGCGTCGCTCAAGAATTTGTAAGCGTCGTAGGTCAGGCCGCCGGTCGGCGCCGCGGTGTGCCCTTGAAATTCAGGGCGATGGTTTTCGGGTCGCGATCTTCGATCAATCTTCTTGATCGCCTCGGCATACCGTTGCGCGGGAGGAACCATCAAGGTGTAATGGCTTTTCAGCCTCTCCTCGTTATAGCGGACGACCGCATAGCGCTCCAGTTTGTCGCCCTTATCGATGAAGATAAAGAAGTCGCGGCGGCCGACGATCGGGATCGGCGGAACGATATGCTCGGTGACCGGGTCGCTGTGAAATTCCTCGTTGACGACGATCCACATATCCATCTTGTGCTTTTTCATCATCGGCAGAAGGATCGTGTCGAAGCGCTTTTTAAGCCAGCTTTCACGCACGTCCATCTGCTGCGCGCTGCGAGAGCAGCTTGGGCATCGCCGGGATCTTTTCCCACGATTTGTTTTGAGCAAAAGTTAAGCCTGCGCAAAGGAAAAAACAGGCAAAAAGAAGAGCAAGAGGTTTTTTAGCTGTCAGCATAAGTGTTAAAAACAATGAACAATTAATAGTTGATAATTAACAACGAATCTCGCATTTCGCACAAATTTTCGCAAAATGATAAACTGCCTATTTGTTATTCACAGCGATTTTATCATACCGCAATTTTAAGAGAGGAAACTTATTACAGTGATCGATCTAGCATTATCGGAAGAACATATTGCCCTGCAGCAGACGTGCGCGAATTTGTGCCAGGGCGAGGTAGCGCCGTATATCAAGGAGTGGGACGAAAAGTCAGTATTTCGAGCCGAGCGGTTTCGACAAGATGGCCGAGCTCGGCTCTGATGGGTGTTTGCATCCCGGAGCAGTATGGCGGAGCGGGGTTTGACTACATCTCGCTCGGGCTCGTCTGCGAGGAACTCGAGGCGTGCGACACTTTCCTGCGCGTGGCGATGTCGGTGCACGTCGGGCTTAACAGCTTGAGCGTTTATAGCTGGGGCACCGAAGAGCAAAAGCAAAAATATCTCGTCCCGCAGGCGAAGGGCGAAAAGCTCGCGACGTTTGGCTTGACCGAGCCGAACGCCGGTTCGGACGTGGTCGGGATGCGCTCCTACGCCCGCCGCGACGGCGACGATTGGATACTGAACGGCGAGAAGATGTGGATCTCGCTTGGCGATGTCGCCGACCATTTCCTGTTCTTCTGCTGGACCGACGCAGGAAAAGCAAAAAGTCCGCGATCATTCGCGGGATCTGCTGCTTTATCATCGAGCGCACGATGCCGGGATTTTCCAGCGGAACGCTCCACGGCAAGCTGGGCATCCGGGCCGGCAACACCGGCTACTTTTCGCTGCAGGACGTGCGCGTGCCGCAGGCCAATATGCTGGGCAACGAAGGCGAAGGATTTAAGATCGCGATGTTCTCGCTCGAGAACGGCCGTTACACGGTAGCGTCGGGAGCGACGGGCGTGATCCGCGCATCGCGTGACGCGTCGGTCGCCTATGCAAACACCCGCGAGGTGCAGGGGCAGACGATCGGCAATTTCCAGCTCGTAAAGCAAAAGATCGCCAATATGGAAGCCGATTACCAGATGTCGCACCTGCTCTGGCTGAAGTCGCGGTTATCTGAAAAACGAGGGCAAACCGTCGGCGCGAGCGGCGAGCCTGGCGAAATGGCAGGCGACGGTGCGTTCGGAAACGGCCGCGTCGATGGCGATCGAGATCCACGGCGCCAACGGTTACACGAACGATTACCCGGTCGAGCGTTATCTGCGAAACTGCAAAGCGGCGGTGATCTATGAGGGAACCCGCGACATCCACACGCTGATGCAGGCCGACTGGGCGCTGGGGCTGAAAAAGGAAAAAGCGGCGCGGGTCATTCTGCCGCCGTATCAGCCGACCGCCAAGGCGGCAGGTTAAAGCGGCTAAATAGCAACTGAAATTCAAATACAAAAAAGCCGTCCTGATCGCTCAGGGCGGCTGAATTTTTCTGAACAAGAAGCTAAAAGCTTACTTGGTCGGCGCCGGTTTGGCATTGGTATTCATCATCGGCTTATTCTCGATGGGTTTGGTGTTCATCATCGGCGCGTTGGTATTGCCGTGATTAGCATTGGTCACCGGGGTCAAATTCGCCGGCGTAGCGGTATTCATCGGGGTCGATGTGTTCATCGGTTTGTTATTAGCGTTATTAGTCGCAGGTGCTTCACCGCAAGCTGAAAGTACAAGAGCTAAAGAAGCGGCTCCGACGGTTGCGAAAACAAAGTTTCTGATTTTCATTTCTATTCTAATCCTCCAAAAAATGTATCGGTTAATATTTCAAGTTTTATGCAGTCCGGTATTCCGTAAAAATTAACAAAATACCCCGCATAAGTGGGAGATAATAGCGATTTATTAGTCACTTGTAAAGTAAAAAATGCATAAAAATCAACTATTTTGCAATTTTTTTTGAGGTCGATTTACTTGCCAAGCAGCTTTAGATCCTCACTTAGAGGGGCTTTTTTCCACTCGCCGTTTTCCTTAACGAACTTCCATTTGGTCCAGCCAAGATAGCTGCCGCCCCTTATTTCGGCTATCGCGGTGTCGCCCTCGATCTTTTCATTACGGACCTCAAAAGGCTTATCGCCCGCCGATTCGGCCGATTCTATGTACGCTACCAGGGACTTTTTACCCTCGCCTTTCATCCCGGTTTCGAGCTCTTTTAGGGCCGCCGACGAATAAAACTTACGCAGACCGGCCTCGTCTTTCTTCTTAAGGGCATCGTAATACGTTTGCATCAGCGGCGTGATCGACGGTGCCTGGTTAGTGGTTTCCGCGGTTTCCTGCTTAACCCCGCCAAAACTGTTATCGGCGCCGGAGCTGTTGCCGGGGTTGGTTTTTACCCCGATATTGCCGTTGGCATTTTTATTAGGGGCCGTCGGCGCGTCTCCGCAACCGAAAGCGCTAAGTGTCAAAACTGAAATTATGATAAAAAATATTACTTTTGAGATAGACATTATTGACTCCTGCTTTATTTGATAAAGTGAAAGTATAAAATAAAACTATATTTTAACAAGACGCGAGATGATCAAAAAACCTGAGTTTGCGGCTCACGAGACAGCTTATAAGAGAATTTTCCTGCTCGAAGAATTGCCCGCGCCCTTAACGCGGATGGACGAACACTGGCAGGTTTTTGACGATTACACGGCCTGGCCGGAATTTCGCCTGCGGCAGATTCGCGTGCCCCGTACCAGGGAGTGGTTTCGAATGAAAGAGGAAATACATGTCGCGGAAACGAGGGAAGAGATATCCCGGACATTTTTGCCGGACGGCGACAGTGCGGACAATATGCATTCCGAAAAGGAGATACGGAAAAACCGATATTTCTATGAAGGCTCAAACCTGGTGATCGACGTGTTCCTGGGAAAACTCTGGGGGTTGATCCTGGCTGCAGATAAGTTTTAAAGATGAGAAGGCGGCGGCGGTCCTTTCCCCGCCGGAATTTGCGCTGATCGAAGTTTCGGATAATAAATTTTTTCGCGGCGAATGTTTAGTAGAAGCAAACTTCGACGAAGTGAAGGCCGAGTTCGAGAAGCTGGCCGATGGGAATAAAAGGTAGTTAGTAAATTAGTTACTGCTTTTTTCATGTTCGTTGGTGTGATTTCGTGGTTACAGGTATTAAAGATAAAGAGCTGGAACCACGAAACAACACGAAAACAGCTAAACCAATTACCAATTACTAATCACGAGCGGCCTTGCCTCTAAGATCATTAATTGCCGCAAGCTTTAGCCAGTAACGGTTTAGGATGGCGTTGCACATAAAGTCATAACTCTAAATTTATAAAGTTCGCTGGATTAAAAGATCGACGTTAACCTGGGAGCGCAGGCATCTTGCCTGCTTAGGTCGCGAAGCGATCTAAAAAGTCTTTGATTTACGCCAGTTAGCGCGAGCAAGTCGCGCTTGCAGGCAAGATGCCTGCGCTCCCAGGTTTAGCCCATTTTATTTTTTTACTTGTTAAAGACCTAACGCTGCCAATAAAATTAAGCTTTTTTCTGACTTTATGTGCAAAGCTGTTTAGGATCTAAATCCGCGGCCATTGCGGCCTGGCATTAGGGTGTTCACCTGTTCCAGTGAGCACAAGTGAACACCCTGTTCCAAAAATGTTCCAGAAATCTCGTGAAATTCCCAAATCCGCAGGCTAAATTAAAAAAGAACATTGAGATCGGGAAATTCAGGTGCGTGTCGCTATTTCCCGGATCTCAGGCCACCTGAAAGCATAGCTCAGGGAGGGAAATTTAGTCGTTAAGAGATTTGCGGTAATCAGGATTTGCGCGTTGATTTGAATGGGATTTAAATGGGATTTGAATATAGCAAGTAGAGAAAGAGGTCAGAACCCGAAGCGGCAGCGAGGGGTTTCCGTAATGTTTAATTGTGAATGACGAATGAATAAATCACTAAAAAGAAACCCCTCGCTCGCTACCGCTTCGGGTTCTGACCTCATCGCGATGGTCATCCGTTCATTTATGGACAAATCAAATTACTTTGCTCTTGGCGTCATCGGGACAAATTTATCCAGCGAAGCATAGATCCTGTGATAGATCTGGGTTTCGCGCGGTATCAGGAATTTCCAGTTCGCGCCGCCGCGGCGGATATAACCCGGAAGGCGCGCGGGGTTTGAGTTGTAGCCGGCCGACATCAATTCCGCCTGGGTGGCGTAACCCTGCGACATCGCGTCTAAAACATCCGAACTCGAAGAAAGATCGTTCCATGTATCCTGCATATAAAGCAGCATCGCCTGCGCCGCGTTCGGATGGTTTCGCATTCCATCGACAAAATTCGGCATCAGTCCGACGTTAAAATGCCTGTTGCGCACCATCGAATAAGTCGAAGGAATCATCTGTACCAGGCCGCCCGCGCCCGCAGTGCTGACCGCGTAACGATAAGTATTGCCTTCATTTAGAGCAAACAGCGTAAAGATCTCGTTAAAAAGTCCGAGCTGGAATTCGTTATTGAACCGGTAGTGATCGACGTGTTCCACAGTGCAGAGACGTTCGGCGATATCGGCCACTTGCGGCGAGATAAAGACGCCTTTCTGTTTCAGGCTCTGCCGCGCGGCATCGATTATGTTGCGCAGGTACATCTTGCCGTAATAGGCGACCTCGGCGCTGATCGTGCCCGGGTGGGCCGAGGAATAATATGCCATTTCATAGAACACACCGTTTCTTTCCACCGGGTATTGGACGATGATCGGCAGCAGAGACTGGTTTCTTTCGTCGGTCACGGTGACGGCGGTATTTACTCCGTTGACGCGGACCACGCGGATCGTGACATTTTTGCCTTCGGAGGTGACGCCGAAAAACTGCATATCGCGCGAAAGAAAGGATGTTTTGCTGGTCAGTATGTAATGCATCCGCGAAGTGGCGGTATCAAGGGCCGCTATACGAACCGTATCGGTTGACATGGTCGCGATATTTTCGACCGACGATATTTGCAGCGGGCGCGATTGCATATAAGACCTGGCTTCATTCAGCTTTGCCTTCAAGGCGGCAATGTTCAACAGCTTCCCGTTATAGGTGGGCGGGGGAAGAACCCGCTCCGAAAGATAATCGTTCGCCGTGACGATGGCCGGAGTTGGCGTTACGCGCGGCACGTAGACCGGCGGCACCTGAGTTTGGGGAACCGGTGTCGGGCGATAAACGGGTGTCGGCGTTGGCGTCGAAGGCGGGGGATAAACGGGCGGGTCGGTTTTAGTGATCACCACCGGCGGAAAAGGAGTCGGCGATGGTGTCGGCGACAACTCGGGTCCATTCTCATCCGCGACGATGCGCGGGCGCTCGTCAACTGAATTACCAGGCGAGTTATCAGGCGATTGTGCCTCGGCCAAAATGCCGGCCAGAAAAATTAAAGCTAAAATTAAGACGGGTTTGTAATTCATCGATACTTCATTTTAAGGAAAGCGGTGTGCCTAAAAATTACTCTTGCCAAGAGGGCAGTGAAATAAAGATTCGCTCAAAGGACAAAAGGTTGTCAACTTTGTCGCCGGCAGTTAGCAAAATATCATAGTTTTTTATAGATTTGATAAAGAAAAATTGAAATCATTCAAAATATTATAGATGGAGACTCAAGATAGCGAGAAAAAGGGATATTTTTACGGCTGGACGATCGTGCTCGTGGCCACTTTGGCCCTGGCGGTGAGCAACGGATTGACCACTCTGGGGATCGCCGTTTTCTCAAGATCGGTGCGGGAAGAGTTTGTCGCTAACGGTACCGTGCCGCTTAACGGCGCTGAAAGCATGATCGCTACGGCAAGTTTCCTGACCTTTTTACTGGCCGGTTTTTTCTCGCCCTTGACGGGCTACCTGATAAAAAGATTCAGTTTGCGCCGGCTGATGATAACGGGCTGTTTTATTTTGGGTATCGCCCTTTTGCTGCATTCACAGGCCCAAACGCCCTTGGTGGTTTATATAGCGCGTATTTTGATGGGCGCCTCGCTGGGATTTGTCGGCGTAATGCCACAGGTCGTGCTGGTTTCTAACTGGTTCAGGCGGCGGCGGGGAACATCGCTCGGGATCGTTTTGACGGGAACAAGCCTGGGCGGCTTTGCGGTGCCGCTGATCTCCACGCCGCTGCTGGTGACTTATGGTTGGCGGACGGCAATGATCGCAACCAGCCTGCTGGTTTGGCTCATTCTGCTTCCGGCGATATTTTTCCTGGTCAAAGACCGCCCGGAAGAAAAGGGCCAGTATACCGATGGAGATATGCTGCCGGATGACGACATCGAAACGGACGGTCAAAAGGGAGCGGGTTTTACCTTGCGTCGGGCATTAGGGACGCCGGTCTTCTGGATATTTGCTCTCTGCGCGGCGGCGCTTTTTTACACGATCTTTGTCGTAACACAGCAGTTCATTCTCTACCTGCAGACGCCGAAAATAGGTTTCTCGCCTTCAGCGGCGAGTTATTTTCTCTCGATACTTTCCGCGGTCAGCATGGGCGGTAAATTTCTGTTCGGCTGGCTAAGCGACCGCCTGCCGCCGCCGCGGGTGATGCTCCTTTGCTGCGCGGTGATGTTTGCTTCGACCCTTATCTTTTTCGGCCTAAACGCCGGCAACGCAATATTTTTTATCCTGATATTCGGTGTCAGCTATGGAGGGACGTTTGTGCTGCTGCAGCTTTTGGTGGCGGAATTTTTCGGACGGCGCGAATACGGTAAGATACTGGGTGTGATCGTGATGATCGAAACGATCGGCGCGGCGATCGGCGGTAAGATCACCGGTTACCTGGCCGATGCCGACGGGGGAGATTACACGCGCGCCTTTTACGGTGTGATAGTAAGTACAGGGCTCGCTTTTGTACTGACACTGATGTTAAATCGAAAACGAATTTATCTGACGTTTTAATTTTTTACGTAATTAATGAAAAAACTTTTTGGAACAGACGGTATGCGCGGCGAGGCGGGACAGTTTCCGCTGGATGAAAAGACGGTGAAAACCCTGGGGCTTTCGCTGGCGCGACAGTTGAAGGAAAAGAACGGGAGCGCCCCGAAGTTCGTCACCGGCCGTGACACGCGCGAATCCGGTGAATGGATCGAACGCGCCTTTCATGCGGGTGCGGTTTCGGGCGGCGCGAAGTGTTATTCCGCCGGTGTGATCCCGACGCCGGGCGTGGCTTTTATTACATCCTCGCGGAACTTTGACGCCGGGATCGTTATCAGTGCATCGCATAACCCTTTTCAGGACAATGGGATAAAGATATTTTCCCCGAGCGGAAAAAAGATGGATGAAGCCGCCGAACGGCAGATCGAGGCGGATATTTTTGCGGCCGGACAGGAAGATCTCATACCGGAAAATTTTGACGAGAGTTCCGCCTCCGAACTGCACCGGCTTTATTCTTCACATCTGGAAAATGAATTTTCCGGTCTTTCGCTTTCGGGCCTCAAGTTTGTCATCGATTGCGCCAACGGGGCTTCGTCTGCCTATGCGCCGGAAATATTTGACGATCTCGGAGCGCAGATCACCGCGATCAATTACCATCCTGACGGGCGCAACATCAATCTCAATTGCGGCTCGACCCATATCGAAGGTTTGCAAAAAAAAGTCATTGAGGAAAAAGCCGATATCGGGGTGGCTTTTGACGGCGACGCCGACCGCGCGCTGTTCGTTAATTCCAGCGGCGAGCTGGTGGATGGCGATGCCGTGATGTGGATAATGGCGCAATATCTGCAGGATAAAGGCGAGTTGAAAAATGATCTGGTGATCGCCACCGTGATGAGCAACCTCGGTTTGGAGCTCGCGCTCAAGGCGCGCGGTATCGAACTCCGCCGGACGGCGGTCGGTGACAAATATGTTTTGGAAGAATTGTTAAAGTCAGGAGCGGCGCTGGGCGGCGAGCAATCGGGGCACATAATCTTTCCCTATTACAGCCTGGTGGGCGATGGAATGCTGACGGCGCTTTTCCTTTAAAAGCGCTGCGAGAAAGCGGAAAGACTTTGGAAGAAATGTCCGCCGGTTTCACGCGGTTTCCGCAAATTTTGCTCAATGTGAAAGTGCGCGAGAAATTGCCGTTTGAAGAGGTCCCGGCGATCCGTTCCGCCGCGCAAAAGACCGAGGCCGAACTGGGCGACACCGGCCGGCTGCTTTTGCGCTACTCCGGCACGGAAAATCTGGCGCGAGTTATGATCGAAGGAAAAGACCAGGAAACCATCGACCGGCAGGCCGGGGAATTAGCTGAGATCATTCGCAAAAATCTCGGCTAAAAATGTTCAACAAAATAAATAATTTTTCTTGCTTTGCCTATTTCAGAGGAGTATATTTTATGTAATCGAAACACAAGGCTGAACCCTTGTATTTCCGGTGGTTGCTGGGGTGAGGACAGTGATCACGAATTGGTGAGTGTGACGCACTTCCACGCTGTTACACTCACTTTAATTTTGCCTAAAATCAGCACGGTCAGATAATTAGATGGGTCAAACTGTCAAAATAAACATTCCCGGCGAGAACCAGGCATACGGGATACAGATCGGCGCCGGACACTTAGGAACCTGCGGCGAGTGGGCGAAAAAATGTCTGGCCGGCAATAATGGCGATACCGGTGATACCCACAAGGCCCTTATCGTTTCCAATAAAAAAGTTTTTGGGTTATACGGCGAGCCGGTGCAAAAAAGCCTTGTCCGCAGCGGATACCGGGTTTCCGTCTGGCTGATGCCTGATGGCGAAAAGCACAAGAACCTCAAGTCGCTGCAGAAATTGCTGGCATTTTTGGGCTCGCAAGGTTTTACCCGCGCGGACGCGGTCGTGGCCCTGGGCGGCGGGGTGGTTGGCGACCTGGCCGGGTTTGCGGCCGCGGTCTATTTACGGGGCATTCCGATTTTGCAAATTCCCACTACACTGCTTTCCCAGATAGATTCGTCGGTGGGCGGCAAGACGGCCATCAATACGGAATACGGAAAAAACCTTGTGGGCGCTTTTTATCAACCGCGCGGAGTATTGATCGATATCGAAACCCTGCAAACCCTTCCGCGAAGGGAATTGACCGCCGGTTTTTGCGAGGCCATTAAGCAAGCTGCGCTGGCGGGCCGGCCGCTTTTTAACCAGACGGCCCGGGTCCTAGAAACATATGAGACCGGGAAATTCGCCGGGTTTTTTGCCGGGCCCGGCGGTGAGAAATTTAGAGACCAGCTGGCGGAGTTGATAATGGCCCAAGTGGCATTTAAGGCCAAAATCGTCGCCGGCGATCAAAAAGAAGGCTTAAAACGCCAGGATGCGCGGTCAAGGAAAATCCTTAATTTTGGCCACACGGTGGGCCACGCGCTTGAAAAAGTCTTTAATTATCAGCGGTTTAAGCATGGTGAGGCGGTCGGGTACGGGATGCTTGCGGCCGGTGAGATATCAAAAAATCTTGGCTTTTTGGATAAAAATAGTTTAAAATCTTTGGTTGATGTTATAGGGCACGCTGGTCCGCTGCCTTTAATAGAAAACATCAAACCCGAGGACGTGATCAGGGCGGCTGCTTTCGATAAGAAAAAGGCCGGCACCGTTACGACCTGGATACTGCTAAAAGACATAGGAAAACCGGTTCTGATCGGCGATGACAAGATCCCGGCCTCAATAGTCAGACAGTCCATTAAAACCATTCTTAGATAAACAAGATCCCGCATTCTTCTGATGTGATTCGACAGGAGATCCAAACAATGAATAAGCAAGAAAACCGAGTGAAAAAAAACGGATTCCATCAAGACGAGATAGGCGGAACGAAAATGTACGCCCTGGTCGCATTAACTGTATTGTTCTTACTGATCCATGCGGGCTACAACTATCTGCCCGTCGTGTACCAGTACGAAAATTTTAAATCGGAAATGAAAGGCGCCACGATGCGGGTATTAACAATGCCGCACGGAGCCGAATCTTTATCAGACAAATTAAAGAAACAGATCAGGCTGGCGGGAAATGAGAACGGGGTTCCGGGAAACGCGGTGATAGAGGTGACGGAGCTGAACAATTCTCTGAAAGCCCATGTGAAATTCACCAGGGAAATAAATCTCCTTCCTTTCGGGTTGTACCGGTACCGTTATGAATTTGATAACACTTCGGTGGCGTAGATTAGGGTAGTAAGGCCTGAACGCGCGGGCGCAAGCCCTGCAGCTGGACAAAGGCAGGTTCGGCGCTGCCGAGCCAGGTCGAAGGGCACACGCCGCATTTAGTACAAGTATCAGTTGATGGACAAGGCGCAGTTGATTTAGCAGCTTGCGCCTTTTCATGTTCCTCGCGCAGGAATTCAAACGACAATCCGGAATCCACGATCGACCAGGGCAGGAATTCCTCGTAACTGCGATCGCGCGAAGTGTGAAATGCCGCGTCAACACCGGTCTCGCGCAGCGCCTGATCGAGATTTCCTTTTAGCCGCGCGGCCGCTTCGATAACCTTTGCCACCCGCCGGTCGCCCGAAGAATAAAGCGCCTGTTCGTGCGCGATACGCGCCGACATATAACGCACTTCGACATTCGGTATCCGCGAAAGATTTTTACAGACCCACTTCAATCTCTGCTTTAATTCTTTTTCATCGCAAATGGCGTCCCACTGCAGCGGCGTGTTGGGTTTGGGCACAAATCCGTTAAGCGAAGGAATGATCTTGCCCGCGCGGCCGAACTTTTTACCGGCCTCGAGCATGCGGTCCTTGATGCGTTCGACCAGGACGATCATCTCTTCCAGGTCTTCCTGAGTTTCAGTCGGCAGCCCGACCATCAGGTAGAGCTTTACGGTCAGCATTCCACGGTCGAAAACCGCGCCGCAAATATCGACGATCTCGTCATTGGTGAGATTTTTATTGATCACACGGCGCAGGCGGTCGGAACCGCATTCCGGGCGCGACGGCGATCTGCTGATCGTTTGATTCGACCAGCGCATCGAGCAGTTCCTCAGAAATCTGATCTAACCGCAGCGAAGAAACCGAGATGCGAAAATCCATTGTGCGCAGCTCGCTTAAGATCGTGGAAATTTCCGGGTGGTCGCAGACGGCGGTGGAAACCAGGCCGATCTTATTTGTTTTACCGCGCCACTCCGCAGCTTTTGCCAGGATATCTTTTGCCGGGACGACGCGCGGCGGATAATAGTTATAACCTGCCCAGCAAAAGCGGCAGCCCTGCGAACAGCCGCGCGAAATTTCCACCAGCAGGCGATCGCCCATTTCCGCGCCCGGCGACCAGATCGAAGTCGAAGGCGCAAAAACATCCTGGTTCACCAATCTATCGACGATCTCTGTTTCACCGCGACGCATTGCCCGGCGCAAGGTACCTTCTTTTGGATTTTCGTGCGCCAAGGCCCGGCCGACCTTACTTGGCACGCCTTCGACCGTTGGCAGGTAATCGAAAACCGTCCCGTCATCGTTATAGATCACTTCGTAAAGCGAAGGGACATAAAATCCACGTCCGATCTGTGCCAGGGCGAGCAGGATATCTTCCTTCATTCCGTGTTCAAAGATGGTGTCGACCAATTGGTACGCCAGAATTTCGCCTTCGCCGACGGCGATGACATCGGTAAATTCCGCGATCGGTTCCGGGTTGAGAAACGAAGCCGCGCCGCCCATTACCACCAGCGGGTGAAAATGATTGCGGTCTTTTGCCCAGACGGGAATGCTGCTCATCTGCAGCATCTTGGCCATATTGAGATAATCGGTCTCGAATGAAATCGAAAACGCCACGACGTCAAAATCGCGGACCGGAGTTTGGGTTTCGAGCGAAAGCAGCGGCGTGTTGCCCTTTTCATATTCGCGCATCTCGGCGTCATCGGGCAGAAAAACGCGTTCGCACGATACTTCCGGGATCCGGTTAAAAAGCTCGTACATCGTGTGAAGACCAAGATTTGCCATGCCGATGCCGTGCGTGTTTGGGTAGCACAGCGCGATCCTTAAGCTAGCCCCGTGTTTTACGCTCCAGCCTTCTTCAACGGCGAGTTTTTTCCTGTAGCTTTCGACGATCTTTTTATTCATATAGAAGCAAACTAATAAGTTTAGCAAACATTTAGCTATTTAACTAATTTTTACAGCGCCGGGTAGTGGCTTAATTTGCCGGCAAAGTTTCTCAGGATGAGGTGGGGCAGGTGCTCCGGTGTGCGCCAGTGCCCCACCTGCTCCAAAAATGCTTCAGAAATCTTAAAAATGAGAGGCCATTAAACAAATCTCCCAAAACTGTGATTGAAAACTCCTTTTCAAGGTATTGACGGCACATTTCACCGAAATCTTTGCCTATAAAGTCGCGGATATTTGCCGTGAATGTCACAAATAACACGAATAAGAGTCGGGTTATTCCTTCAATTTAATAAAATTCTCTCAAAAGCGAATTTTACAGAACAAGTGATTACTTTTTCGCGTAGTAGAATTTAGTCGAAAGACTCCAAACAAGCGGAAAACTCGGTTTCTATTAGTTTTATGCGGTATTTGATCTCATTTTACACTGATGCCTTTAAGATCGCGCTCGATTCGATCCTGGCCCATAAACTGCGCGCTTTGCTGACTTTGATCGGTGTGGTGATCGGAGTGGCGGCGGTGGTGGTGGTCAGCGCCTCGGTCAACGGGCTGAATTCATACGTTACGCAGAAGATCGGCAAGATACTGGGCTCGAACCACTTTATGATCGCGCGGATGGCGTTTTCCGGGCAGATGGACGACGACGCCTACGAGAAAGCCAACCGGCGCAATAAAAAAGTGATTTGGGATGAGTATGAATATATAAAGGCGACCTGCGGAAATTGCTCGGATGTCGGCGCGCAAACCCAGAGCGGGGCTAATCTCAGCCAGGACGGCGTCGAAATGCCATCGGTGCGCATGATCGGCGTGACTGCCAGCATGGAGACGATCGAGGAAAAAACCATCATCGAAGGCAGGTTTATCACCGACGATGAGGTGCAGCGTTCCGCCAAGGTCTGCGTCATCGGCTGGGACGTGAAAGAAAAATATTTTGGAGATAGAAGCGCGCTGGGACACAAGATCAAGGTAAACGGAATTCCGCTGGAAGTGGTCGGCGTAGAAGACAAGCGCGGATCGTTTTTTGGCGACGCGCTCGACCGCCATATGTATATCCCGGTGACGCTTCACCTGCAAATGTTCGGCTGGGGGCAGGGCCTGCAGCTGCACGGAAAATCCGCCGAGCGGGAACAGCTTCCCGGCGCTATCGAAGAAGCGCGTTTAGACATGCGCAATAAACGTAAATTGATCGGCAGCGAAGAAGATACCTTTGGCCTGGTAAATACGGCCGACCTGGGAAATCAGATCGATCAGTTCACCAACAGTATTCAAGCCGTCGTGCTGCCGATAACGATGATCACGCTTATCGTGGGCGGGATCGTGGTGATGAATATCATGCTGGTGTCGGTTACCGAAAGGACCTTTGAAGTAGGTTTAAGAAAAGCTCTCGGAGCGACGCAGAAACAGATCATCTTACAGTTTTTGATCGAGTCGATACTGCTTTGCGCGGTTGGCGGAATGCTGGGAATTATGCTGGCGTTCGGTGTCACGCAGCTGATCACGTTCATGGCCGAGATCACGATGAACATAACGCCTTTTTATATTTTCATTGCCCTGGGAGTTTCCAGTACGATCGGGGTCGTGGCGGGAATTTACCCGGCTTATAAAGCGGCCAAGCTTGACCCGATAGTGGCGCTGACGACAGCTAAATAAGGTAAGGAATATGAGGCTTCCAAGTTTTGTCCCATATGAAATAATCAAGATGGCGCTGGAGAGCATTCGCGCCAACAAGTTCCGCAGCTTTCTTACCGTGCTGGGGATCGTGGTGGGAGTGTTCACCGCGATCGTGATCGCCTCAATTCTGACCGGCATGCGCCAGAGCATTGTCTCCATAATCGAAGATTACGGCACCAATAATATCTACGCCTTTCATCTGACCACCGGATTTGGCCCGGACGACCGCTCCGAGCGTACGCGCAAAGTTCTGACCGAAGACGATGCCGATGCGATCTTAACGCAGGCAACCGCGGTCGAAGACATCGCGCTGGTAGCGCCGGGGATCGGAAATTTCGGCCCGAGCTTTGACGACAACATAATTTACGAAGGCCGTAATTACCGCCGCGCTCAAACCGACGGCGTTTCGGCCAACTATGATCAGATCGTCAATATAACGATAAAATACGGGCGCTTTATTACCGAAGGCGACGACCAGCAGCGACGGCAGGTGATCGTGCTCGGCGTGAATGCCGCCGATGCGCTATTTCCGGCCGAAGAAGAAAAAGCGATCGGCAAGGTCGTGAGAATGAACGGCCAATCCTGGGAAGTGATCGGCGTGCTGGAAAAAAGAAAATCCGGATTTTTTGGCGAGAACGAAGAAGATTCCAAAGTTTTGCTGCCGTATCGCACCGCGCGAAAGGTCGCCCCGCAGCGGAGTTACCTGCTGCACATTATCAAAGCAAAATCCGGGCGCGTAATGGAAGCGCTGGAAGAATCGGAAGCGATCCTGCGCAAGCGCCGCAACCTGGCCTTTGATAAACCGAACGATTTTGATATTAAGACGGCGGACCAGTTCATCAAGCAGTTTGACGGTATCACGGGAATGGTCGGGTTGATCGCGATCGCTATTTCCTCGCTCGGCCTGCTGGTCGGCGGGATCGGCGTGATGAATATCATGCTGGTTTCCGTGACCGAACGCACTAAAGAGATCGGCATTCGCAAAGCTATCGGCGCGACCAGAAGAGATATAGTGCTGCAGTTTTTGCTGGAAGCGATGACGCTGACCTTTATCGGCGGAATAATCGGTTTGATAGCAGCGGCGGGCATCAGCAATCTGATACTTTTCCTGATACCTTCGATCCCGGCGCAAATACCTCTTTGGGCGGTGATCTCCGGACTTGGGGTTTCGATCCTGGTAGGGTTGGTTTTCGGAGTATTGCCGGCGCGGAAGGCCTCGCGGCTCGATCCGATAGAATGCCTGCGCTACGAATAGCTTTAATAAAATCCAGCCACTAATTACACAAATAACACGAATAAGAATCTTTAATTCGTGTTATTTGTGTAATTAGTAGCTAATAATCGCGATCAGGCCGCTTGTTCGCCCGGTTTCCAATTCTTTTCCGTGCTCTCTTCTTTGGCCGCGAGGACTTTTTCCAACAACTCCAAAGCGTTTTCCTTTGATTGTTTTGCGGTCAATCCCATCGCTTTGGCAGCCTCATCAAAGGTCTTGTTGGTAATGTTTTCCGGGTGGCCCATATCGTTGTTGGGCATCTGGCATCCGCAGTTGTAACACATAAAAATCCTCCTACATTTTGGCACTGTTCCCGTTCTGAGAAGAAACCCGGTCACTACCGTTCCCGGTTCTGACCTCATTTGCCGGCGCTCCCGGTTTTGACAGCTCATGCCGCCTGCTCACTCGGCTTAAATTCATTATTACGCGCGGCCCGCGCGATCAATTCCGCCGGTCAAAAACGACGGCACCAGCGAATTACTTTCCGACCCTTTCGCCAAAGACCTTCCGATACCGCCGTTGCCCGGCAGAATGCGGTCGATGAGCGAAAGAATTTCGGCAGTGAGCTCCGGGAACATCGCGTTCATCCTGGCCAGGAGTTGGGCCTGGATCGAAATGATCGCGCCGGCGTCACCGCGCCGCGTTGCCTTTACGATCTGCCGGGCCGCGCTTTCCGCGCTGACGGACGAAAGCGGTAAGGCATTCATCAAGCTAAACAGCGCGTATTCCCACTCGTTGTGACCTTTAAAAAGAGCGTTGACATGGCTGCCGGTGCGCATCAGGCCCGGGCAGACCGTCGTTACGCGGATATTATCCTTGGCAAATTCGGCCTGCATCGCGCTCGACAAACCGACCAGCGCAAATTTGCTGGCGCAATACGGAGCGAGATGCGGCACCGCCACTTTTCCGCCTATTGACGCGATATTAACGATGCGGCCTTCGCCGCGCTTTTTCATCTCAGGCTCGACCGCCTTCATCATGTGATAGGGCCCCCAGAAATGAACTGCCATCGCCTCTTCAAAATCATTTGTGGTCTGCGCGCCGAAAGGGCCTACCTGAATGACACCGGCGTTATTTACCAACACATCTATCCGCCCGTAGCGTGTGTGAACGTCCTGGATCAACCGCGTGACGTCTTTTTCGTTGCGGACGTCGCAAACCGCGTCGAATACTTCGATCCCGTGCGTTTCGAGTTCTTTCCGGGCGCGGTCGAGTTCGCTCAGATCACGCGCGCAGATCGCCAAACGCGCGCCGTGTTTTCCAAATTCGCGGGCGAGCACCAGGCCCAATCCGCGCGAACCGCCGGTTATTAAGACCACTTTGCCGTTAAGATCGTATTTGCGCCGGTTTTGTCTCCAGGTAAGAAGCGCGGTCAAAGCGCTTCCGGTTATAACCGCACCGATCACCCAGTTATTAGGCATTTTCATAGTAATTTATCCCCAAAACGTATGATTACAGAACACTAAAATCGTGTTTAAGGATGAAATAGCAAAAACCATACCAGTTGGTATGGAACGCGGGCATCCCTGCCCGCAAAGGCTGCGTGGCAGCCTAATGTCAGTAGCGTCTGTGTTAGCAGATGCGTCTCGAACGCTGCGCGTTCGTTGCGGGCAGGGATGCCCGCGCTCCATAAAAGAAAGAAGGCCCGCGGTAGAAGGGGAACCACGGGCTCGGGATGAAATTAAAAATTCAGCCGCAGGGCAAACTGAATCTGCCTGTTAGTTCCCAGTCCGACAGTGCGTCCGACGGTCGATCTTATCTGTCCGAAGGTGCCGCCCGCCAGCGATTGGGTGAACGGCTGGCCCGGTTGAAATGTCGCGCTGATAGAGTTATTCAGCGTGGCTGCCGGGTTGGCAAAATTCGTGGTGTTAAAGATGTTAAAAATTTCAGTGCGAAACTGAATATTGGTATTTTCAGTCAACCGGATCTTTTTGCTAAACGTCATATCGAACTGGCGAAAGAGCGGGCCACGCAGCGCGTTGCGCGGCAAGTTTCCGTAGGTTCCCGGGGCCGGTGTGGTGAAAGCCGCGGGGTTGAGAATATTCCGATCGTTGTCGAGGTAAAAGGGAACGCCCGCGACCACGTCGGGGCGGCGAATATTACGCGAAGCGCCGCCGCCGGGTGTATTGATCACCGCGGTAAATCCCGCCGGCAAAGGGTTCGCGCCGTTGATGGTCCCGGGAAGCGCAAGAACCTGGCCCGCCACGCATCCGGCCGCGGGGTTGGTGCACTGCATGACCAGATCGGGCCGCGTGATCAAAACTTCGATAGGCAGGCCGCTGCGGGCATTAACGATGCCGCCGATGTCCCAGTCCCCCAACAGCGCATTGCCGATGCCGCCCAGGTCATACTGTTTTCCTTTACCGACCGGCAGTTCATAAAGCGCGCTGATATTAAAGGTGTGCCGCACATCGAAGTTGTTGCGTCCGAAGTCGGCTTCGAAATTATCAAGTTGGCCGCTGGTGCGGGCATCGTTCGAGCCGGACGAGGTGCCGCGGCTGCTGGCCCAGGTGTACTGGGCGTTCATCGTCAACCCGTTGTCGAACCGGCGCGAGAGCGAGGTTTGCAGCGCATTGTACGAATCGCGGCCGCCGCTGGTTTTATAATCGATCTCGGCAAAAGGGCCGCAGAGCGGGTTGGTCAATGACGCTCCACAGGCCGCCGCGTTGTTGAGAATGTCGAATTGGCGCACCGTGGTTACCCCGGTGACCAGTCCCGCGCCATTTACGCGATTGATCACGCCGACTCCCGTGGGAAACGCGGTGGCGCTGTCCGAAACGATCGCCGAACCCGGAAGTATTTGATTGGTGACCGAGCGCATAAAGAGATTTCGTCCTTTGCTTCCCACGTAGGCAACGGTGGAAACGATGTCGTAGGGCAGCTGCTGCTGATAAGAAACGGTGTACTGGTAGACACGTTCGGGAACCTTGTAATTCGGTGAATAAGCGCGCGGCTGAAATCTCCGGTTGTTAGGATTGTTCAGAAAAGTATTGGTTATCGCCGTGATGTCCGCGGCCGCATTCCCGGTAAATGTTCCGCCGCTTACGGTAGAAGAGATGCGGTCGGATTCGATATTCTGGATCTGGTCTTCGACCTGTCCCGGCCCGAAATAGATACCGAAACCGGTGCGGATCACCGCTTTGCCTCCGCCAAAAAAGCCGCCGCCGCCGACATTCGGCGACCAGGTAAAAGCAACGCGCGGGCCGAAATTGTTTTTTGCGGTAGCGAAGGGCGTTCCGCTCGGGTCGCGCAGCGTGCCGTTTGTCATATCGAAAAAGACCTGCCCGTCGTTCTTTTCATCGAGCGGCGAATAATACTCGTAACGCAGGCCGTAGCTGAGCGTCATCCCCTGGCGGATCTTCCACTCGTCCTGGGCATAAGCGATGTAATATTCCTGCCGGGCCTGGCGCTGGCCGCCGACACCGGTAAAAGGGCTCGGGGAACTCAGGTCGCCGACGAACTGGGTCGATTGCAGGGCGCCGTTTAGAAAGCCGGTAAAATTCGAGAACGTGTAGGTCAAACCGCCCAGGCGATCCGTTTTCATCCGGACAAAACGGATCTCGCCGCCAAACTTTGCATTGTGATTGCCGGTGGTCCAGTTGAAGTTATCGATGAATGCCATCGAGAACGGATTGTAGGGCTGACCGCGGCCGTTGGTGGCGCTGTTGGCGCGAACCAATCCGCCCGGCACGGAAATACCGGCGGACGCGCCCTGCCCGGCGATGGTATTGCTCGGCAAATTGGCGACGGTCCCGGAGACGTTGACGATCAGGTTGGAAAAATCAATGCCGTTTACCGTCGGCGCGCTGCCGTTGATCTCGGTTTGCGCGGCGTTGTAACCCACCTTGAATTCGTTGACGAAGTTTTGCCCGATAACGGCGGTGTAGCCGGCCACGGCATTTCGCGGCTTCGCTTTCAACGTGGTATTGCGGCCGGAGACTCCTTCGGGAGCGATGTCATTGCCCGTGTCCTGGAAGAAACGCACGTAGAAAGTGTTCTTATCGTCAAAGTGATAATCGACACGGGCGAAGAACGCGTCTTCGTTGGTGCGTTCGGTGCTCTGCAGCTGGAGAATTTCGAGTCCCGGCACGCCTGAATAACCCACCGGGATCGCGCCCGAAGCGCGGAAGCCGGGAATAAAACGGCGGGCATTCGTGTTCACGGGTGTGCCGCCCGGATTAAGCGCGAATAAACCCTGCGGGTTGGCGGCGGTAGGCATTACTGAATCGGAAGCGCCGAGAGAAAGATACGGCGCGAGTTCGACCGTATTCACACCGGCGCGCACACGATAACCTTCATAAGACCCAAAGAAGAAAAGTTTGTTCTTTATGATCGGGCCGCCGAATGAGCCGCCGAATTGATTAAGCCGCAAAATGCTTTTTGGTATCCCGGCGGAAGTGTTGTCAAAAAAGTTGCGCGCGTCGAGCGCCTCATTGCGGAAATACTCGAACAGCGAGCCGTGAAATTGGTTGCCGCCGGATTTGGTGACGACGTTTATCTGCCCGCCGGTCCCGGTGCCCTGATCGGCGGCGTAGTTGTTGGAATCGGCTTTGAATTCCTGCACGTTTTCCAGGCTGGATTGAAGACGGAAGGGTGAAGCAACCTCGCCGTTCAAATTTCCCGGTGAAGCATCGATGATCGCCGAACCTTCCACGCCGTCATAGCGCACGATGTTTTGCTCGTTCGAGCGCCCCGAAAAACGAATGTCGCCGAAAGTCCCGGTGCCGGTGTTGACCGTGCCCGGCGCCTGCAGGTAAAGCTGGGAAAGCTGGCGGCCGTTAAGCGGCAGGTCCATCACTTCGCGATGGTTGACCGTGGCGCTGATGCTGGCCGAGGCCGTATCGATCGCGGATTCTGATGAGGTGATATTGACTATCGTCGAAGTAGAGCCAACCTGAAGAGCGGCGTCGTAGGTCAGCTCCTGGCCGACGGACAACTGCACGCTCTTGCTTTCATTCGTCGAAAAATTTGGAGCGCTGACCCTGATGGTATAAGTAGAAGCCTTTAAGGCCGGAATAATGTACACACCCGAATCGCCGGACTGAACGGTCCGGGCCTCGCCGGTCTTTTCATTGGTAACGGTGATGGTCGCATTCGGAACGAGTGCGCCGGTGGCGTCCGTTACGGTCCCGGTGATGCGTCCCTGATCGGCTTGTCCAAATACGATGGAGCTTAAAAATATTAAAAAAACAAAAATAGATAAAACGCGAATAGACCGTTGTAGATTTAACGGGTTCATTGGAATTCTCCTTAAAGATCTAAATATTCGGGTTGCAAGAAAAAATCTTAAAGAGCCCAGGTTAAGGGAATGTGACACTGATATTAACTTTGTGTTAAATCAGCGCCCGGTCAGCGCCCCATCAGCGGACGTATATGGGATTTGAGATGATCCAGGGAGTTTTGTCAAAAGGAGAGCCGAGTGAGTCGAGATAAACTTCTATGCGGTAAACGCCTTTTATTTTAACGGGATAGGAGAGCGCCGTTTCGTCGGAAAAATACTCGGGCCCGGTATTATCAGCGGCGCCGTCGCGAAAAACGGCGATCCGGCTTTTTAAAGGAACCGTAACATTAAGTTTTGTGTCTTCGGTCCACGCTATTTCTTCGCCCATCATTTTTTTGCCGGCGCTATTTTCCGCGGTGAAAGAAAATCCGGTGGTATCGGAAAGCACGTCAAAGCCAATGTAACAGCTGCCGTTCTTTAATGCTGCCAGCAAAGTATCCTGGTTCAAGGGATCAGTTTTCTTCAGCAGGATATGATCGCGCACCAGCGAAAAAATAAAGGCGTAAGGATCGAGTTTGATCCCAAAGAGACGGTCGCCGGTGTTGGTGTCCAAGCCGGCGCCGATGTTTGAATGCGCGTCGCTCCCGGCAAAAAGCGAAAGCTTTTTCTGCTGCGTAAGCTCATCGAATTTTTTTAGTTCGGCTTCGGGCCGCTGGAAATAATTTGCCACGGTTATTTCCGGCGCGGCGCTAAAAGACCAAAAAGCATCCAGCCCGAACCAGACCGGATTCATCCTCTTGGCGTTGGTGTGAAGATTAAAAACTTCGATGCCGTCGTAATCCGCATCCCAGCTATGAAACCGGTACGGGTAAGTGATAAACGCCAGCTTGCCCTGCGCCTTTTCCCGGCTGAGAAAATCGGGGGTCTTAATACCGCCTTCGGCAAAAGCCTTTTCGCTTCCCGGTATCAACAGAAAACGATCGTCATCCGCGGTGCTGATCTCATTCCCGTTAACAAACAATATTTCCTGCTGAGTTCCTTTTAAGGTTGAACCGGCGGTGTCGAAATATTCCGAAGGATGCTCCGTCATCACGACAAAATCCAGGCCATTGGTTTTTGCCGCGGCGACCAGCTCGTCGAATTGCCCGGTGCTGTGCCCGCCGAGGGAAGAATGGGCATGGATCACCCCGCGGTAATTTCGATAATCGCTTTCCGCGGGAACCGTTCGCTCGTTTTGTAAAGAAGCTATTTTTTGTTTAAGCGAACCAAATTGATAGCGGCGATAGATAAAGGGCAGTTGCGCCAGCAGGATGACAACAAAAAGAAAAAGAAAAATGTTCCTGAGGATTTTTATCATTGATCCGTTAGAGAACGCGCATTTGCTTCGTGTGTTTAGTGTGATTCGTGGTTAATTCCTACGCGCTTTAAACTTACGTAAAAGATAACCACGAATCACACTAAACACACGAAAAAGTCTTATCTTTCACCAAGCCTGTTCAATCTCCGGTAACGAAATCCACAGAGATGATATGTTCGCTTATCTCGCGGCCGAGAGCGGCGACAGCCTGGTGTTCGGGATGCGCCGTATAAGTGTCGAGTGCGGCATTATCCGCAAAGGTCGAGGCCAGGCCGGTGTCATACGAGCGCGGCAAGTGCAGCATGTCCGCTCCGCATTCAAAAGTAATTATTTCCGGGATCACGCCAACGAGAGCGCGTAATTTCTCGCGATGGGCTTCGCGCGCTTCCTCGGTGATCTCGGGTTTATATTTCCAGCATACAATATGGGTAAGCATCGTTATCTTCTTCTTCACACCACTTTCTTGTAACTTCATGACGGTACGCAAACATTTTCTCAAGTTTTGGCAGAATGGCAAACGGCGCGGCGATCCGGCCGAGGAAGAAAAACGGCGGTTCGAACTCGATCTCGTCCCTTAAGACCGTTGCCAAGGTCCCGTTGTCTACATGCGATTTAAAAATATGCCGGTGTCGCCAGCTCGCAAACGGGCCGGAGATCTGCACGTCTTCAAACATGTGCGGCGGGTCGTATTGGGTATGTTCGGCGACCCAGCGAGAGGGAAATATTCCGAACAGCTTTTGCTCGATGACAGCGCGCGAACGAATCCGGGTAATATCGGCTTTTTGCACGATGCGGATATTTTCGCCCGGCGGTGTCAGCCGCTCGATCGCGTCGGGCAATTTGTGAAAAGCGAAAACCCTTTCCGGCGGCGCGTGAATAATGCTTTCTTTAATGAAATTCAAAGCTATTTTAGCGGTGTTATTTGGCTGTCTTTTTTTCCGGCTTCTTTTCCGGCGGGGCCCACAATTTAAAGAACGCGGTAAATTTTTCCAGGCTGTAGGTCTTATCGCTTTCCAGGACGTCCGTGCTTTGCGATTGCAGCAGTTTGCCTTTTTCATCCAGAACGAAAAAGTGCGGGTAGCCGGAAATCGCCGGGTACGCAGAGAGAAACGTTTTATTCTCGTTTTCCTCGCTCATGTTCACCTTTACCCAGATGAAGTTTTTCTTTTTAAGTGCGCTGAGCGACGGGTTCAAAATAATAAACCGGTCCATATACCGGCACCAGACACACCATTCGCCGCCAATATCCAGAATGATGCGCTTATTTTCGGCGGTTGCCTGTTCGACGGCTTTAGCCAGGTCGGCCGCCGGATCTTTGGCCGGATCGAATTTTTCACGTTCGATAGGCGCCCCCGTTTTTTCGGTCGCCACATCTGCCTTAGTAGCCGAGGCCTTGGAACTCTGGGCAATGGCGGAAGAAGCCAATAAAATGAACACGATAAAAGATGTTAAAAATAATTTCATACAACAAACTCCGTAAATCCCATGATCGTACGGTCTATATTAACCGAGATGACGAATATTGCCACATCAATTTAAATCTCTGTAATTAGCAAAATGTATTGCTAATTACAATCGAGAAATGGTATATATAACAAATCAGGGGAAATTAATTCCTAAAAAATCGGGATAACACACACGTTAGCCAGTTTTAAAACCGACTTCGAATATTCCCCGGAACGGTAATTGGTTGACGCTGAAGTTTCGGTTGAGGAACTGGTAATGAAAAGGGAAATACGGTCAACAGGACGACGTTACGCATTTGCATTAGGGTTATTTGCTCTAACTATTGCCATTGCGTCAATCGTCTCTTACTTTTCTCCCAAAAACAATAATATGACCATTTTGGTGATAGCCGCTTTGGTGGCTGCCACTTGGTTTGCCGGCCGGGGCCCGGGTTTGGTGGTGGCCGCGTTGATCGAAATAACCACGGTCGTTTTCAACCCCGTCAATCCGGATGTTCCCCTGGCAAAGGTCATCTTCGGGCACTTTAGCGTTTTTGCCTTCATGGTAATAATAGTCCTGCTGGTCAGCAGCCGCAGATCGGCGGAAGGGCGCATACGCGAGCAGGGCGAGTTGTTACAGGTGATGCTAAACAGCATCGGCGACGCTGTGATAGCGACCGATCTGGATGGAACCGTTAATTTTCTTAATCCAGTGGCGGAAAAGCTCACCGGCTGGAATCAGAAAAAGGCATACGGCAAGCCGCTGGAAAAAGTATTCAACCTGATAGATGAAAAAACCCGCGAACCGCTGGAAAACCCGTTCTTAAGGGTAAAACGAGAAGGCCCGATGGCCGGGCTTGCCGATAACACTCTCCTGATCGACAAAAAAGGGAAAGAAATACCGATCGACGACAGCGGCGCGCCGATCAAGGACCGTGACGGAAAGATCATCGGTTCGGTGATAGTTTTTCACGATGTGTCTGAAAGAAGGAAAGCGGAGCATGCACTGTTTAAAAGCGAAGAGCGGCTCAGGCAATCGCAGAAAATGGAAGCCATCGGAACGTTGACCGGCGGCGTGGCCCACGATTTCAACAATCTGCTGACCGCGATCCTGGGAAATACACAGTTAGCGCTGCGTAAAATAAAAAGCGGCGATCCGTTAGAAGTCCCGCTTGTCGAAGTGGAGAAAGCCGGCAACCGCGCCGCGATCCTGACCCGCCAACTGCTGGCATTCAGCCGCCGCCAGCATCTTGACCGGAAAAATATCAACGTCAACGACACCATAAAAGAGATATTAAAGCTGCTTGAACGAATTATCGGTGAAGACATTCACGTGACAACGAAATTCGGTTCGGACATTTCCGCCGTCTATGCCGACCGTGCCCAGATGGAACAGGTAATAATGAACCTGAGCGTGAACGCCCGGGACGCGATGCCGCGCGGCGGCGAACTGGGGATAGAGACGAGCAATATCGAACTCGACGAATACTATTGCCGCCAGTATCCGGATTTCAAACCGGGCCGCTATGTTCAAATAAAGCTCAGCGACACGGGCTGTGGTATGGATGAAGAATTACAGACGCGGATCTTCGAACCTTTCTTTACTACCAAGGGCGTTGATAAAGGTACCGGGCTGGGGCTTGCGATGGTCTATGGGATAGTTACCCAACACGACGGGCACATCAACGTGTACAGCGAGCCGGGCCACGGAACGACCTTCAAACTCTTTTTGCCGGCGATCGATATTCCCGCGGAAAATGAAAATGATGACGCGCCGCTCGCTTTACCGGGCGGGCCGGAAACGATCCTCGTAGCGGAGGACGAGGAAGCGTTAAGAAATCTGTCGCGGGATATATTGGAAACTCTCGGATACCGGGTAATTATGGTCGAGGACGGCGCGAAAGCGATCGAGGCCTATAACGAAAACAGCGCCAAGATTGACCTGCTGCTTTTTGACGTGATAATGCCGTCAATGGGCGGAGTTGAAGCTTACGAGCGAATCAAGGCGCTCGGCACTGAGATCCCGATAGTATTTATGACGGGCTATAGTTCGGAAATGACCTATAACCGGATCGAACAGCAAAATTCACAGTTCGACCACGCCGTTATCAGCGTCCTTCAAAAACCGTACAGCTTTGACGGCCTCGGAAAATCGATACGCGAAGCGCTGGACGGGGTACAGAACGGTAACGGCCACCAACCGGTTTAAAAGCTTCAATCAATAATTGGGTCCGCGTAGCGGACATAAGCAAATAGCCCCGGGTTTTAACCCGGGGTTAAAGTACGATATTAAATACGGGCGCGCGGCGAAAATATTAATATTTTCGCCGCGCGCCTATATTTTTTGTGCCGCTGACCCCGGGTTGAAACCCGGGGCTACATTTCAGATGTCAGCTTCGCTGACCGCGATGGCTATTCAATATTTTCCAAATCTCGTCCAGATGCCGCTCTTCAAATCTGATGCTGCCGATCGACAGGCGCAGCGTGAATTTTCCATTGAGCTTGGTATGCGAAAGATAAGCTTTTCCGGAAGCGTTGATATCATTCATCAATTTTTCGTTCAGCGCATTTAACTCTTCTTCCGAAAGCCCATCCGGCGCGGCGCGAAAACAGACCAGCGCAAAATGGACGGGCGCCATCAATTCCCATTCCCCTGATCCCGTGATCCACTGCTCTAATTTTTTTGCCAGCCGGCAGTGCTCGCGAATCCTCGCCGCCAAACCTTCCCGCCCGAAATAACGCATCACGAACCAGAGCTTAAGCGCGCGGAAACGACGCCCGAGCTGCAATCCGTAATCCATCATATTTTCCACTTCTTCATCGGTCTTCAGATACTCCGCAACGAGAGTGAAGGTTTTTTTCAGCAGCGGCAGGTCGCGCACATAAAGCACCGAACAGTCCATCGGAGTAAAAAGCCATTTGTGCGGATTGAGCACGATCGAATCGGCGCGTTCCCAGCCTTTAAAATGCGGGCGCATTTCTTCGAGCATCGCGGTGGGCCCGGCGTATGCCGCATCGACGTGCATCCATAAACCGTGCTTCTCACAGATATCCGCGATGGCTTCGACCGGATCGACGCTTGTCGTCGAGGTCGTCCCGATGGTCGGTATCACGCAGAAAGGCAAAACGCCGTTGGCTTTATCTTCTTCAATTGCTTCCGCCAATTTATCGGGGAGCATTTCGAACCTGCCGTTGACCGGAATCTTGCGCAGCGCTTTTAGACCGAGCCCGAAAGTGAGCAGGGATTTGTCGATCGATGAATGTGTTTGTTCCGAGCAATAGACGCGCAGCAGGGGCAGGTCGGGCCGCCCGCTCATACCTTCTTCGCGAATTCTCAGGTCGAGTTTTTCGCGCGCCACGGCGATGGCGTGCATGGTCGAAACGGAGGCGGTGTCATAGATGATGCCGAAATATTCCTCAGGCAGCCCGAGCATCTGCCGCAGCCAGCTCATCGTGACCTGTTCCAATTCCGTCGCGGCGGGCGATGTGCGCCAGAGCATTCCTTTGACATCGAAAGCGGCGCTGAAAGCTTCAGCCAGAATCCCCGGCGCCGAGGTCGAGGTAGAAAACAATCCATGAAAATGCGGGTGGTTCCAGTGGGTCAGCGCCGGGATGATGAATTTGTCGACATCAGCCAAAATATCCGCGAAATCTTCACCGGTTTGCGGCGCTGAGGAAGGAAGGCTTTGCTTTAACCAATTCGGCTCGACCTGTGAAACGACGGGAAGATCTTCGATGTTTTCCAGATAATCGGCGATGCGATTTATGACCTCGGTCCCGTAGCGGCGCAGGTCATCGCTGCTCATATCGCCCAAAGGTAAATCGCCCGGTTTCATAACATTTTTTGATTCATTCATAAGTTTTCATGGCGTATTCGGGGCTTTTTCCGGGATTTTGGATCGAAAACGCCAAAAAAATCTCGACAGGTGACCCCAGAAAAGTATAATATGCTCAGAGATTTATCACACCATTCGAAAAATTGGTCAAACGCAGTCAGCCTCGATATAGACCAGATTGTTTGTATTATAAGCAATTGTTGGAGGCTGTTTCTGATATATAAAGCAATTTTCATTTCTTAAAGAGGGAAATATGGCGGAAATTGGATCCACGGCCGAAGATACAACTAAAGGTTTTGTCCGCGGCTTAGGGTTGTGGGATTCGACCATGATCGTCGCCGGTTCGATGATCGGGTCGGGGATCTTTATCGTGTCGGCGGACATTGCCAGGCAGACGGGCTCGCCGGGCGGGCTGCTTTTGACTTGGCTGATCACCGGCATCCTGACCGTTTTCGCGGCGCTTTCCTACGGGGAACTCGCGGCGATGATGCCAAAAGCGGGCGGGCAATATATTTACCTGCGCGAGTCGTATTCGCCGCTGTGGGGTTTTCTCTACGGCTGGACGCTTTTTCTGGTGATCCAAACGGGAACTATCGCGGCAGTGGCGGTGGCCTTTTCAAGATTTGTCGGCATCTTTATTCCTGGCATTTCCAACAACAGTTATATTGTCGATCCAATACATATTTCGTCCGGCTATGCGATCAGCCTGACCACCCAGCAGCTGCTGGCGATCCTGATGATCCTCTTCCTGACCATTCTTAACACCCAGGGTTTGGCGCTGGGTAAATGGATCCAGAATATTTTCACGTCGGCCAAGACGCTTTCGCTGCTGGCGCTGGTCGTGCTGGGAATTTTGATCGGCGGCGCGGCGGGGACTTTTTCCGGCAATATGGGGCATCTTTTTGAGCCGCAAAATGTAGCGGCCATTAAACCTGACTTTTCCTGGCTTCCGACGGTGACGGTCAATGACGGTATATTGGGATTGATCGTGGCGTTCGGTGTGGCGCAGGTCGGATCGCTTTTTTCGTCCGACGCGTGGAACAACATTACTTTTACCGCCGGCGAAGTTAAAGACCCGAAGAAAAACATTCCGCTGTCACTGGCCTATGGTACGGGCCTCGTCATCGGGCTTTATTTCCTGGCGAACGTCGCGTATCTGTGCACGCTTTCGCTGACCCAGATACAAACGGCGCCGGAAGACCGGGTCGGCACGCTCGCGCTGCAAACCATTTTTGGCGCGCCGGGCGCGGCGATAATGGCGGTCGCGATAATTATTTCAACCTTCGGCTGCAACAACGGACTGGTACTGGCCGGCGCGCGCGTTTATTACGCGATGGCAAAAGACAACCTGTTTTTCAAATCTACGGCCAGGCTGAATAAAAACCACGTTCCGGAATTTGCCCTGATCTTGCAGTGCATTTGGGCAAGCTTACTGGTGCTGCCGCGCACGATCTCGACCGACGCAAAAACTCACGCCGTCAGCTATGGCAATCTTTATGGAATGCTGCTGGATTACGTGGTCTTTGCGGTCTTGATATTTTATATTTTGACCATCATCGGCATATTTATTTTGCGGAAAAAACGCCCGGATGCCGACCGGCCATATAAAGCTTTTGGCTACCCGATCGTACCCTTGATCTACATAATCGGGGCGAGCACGATCATGCTGGTGCTCTTGTTTTACAAAACGCAGACCTCGTGGCCCGGGCTGGTGATAGTGCTGACCGGGGTGCCCGTTTATTTCATCTGGCGAAGTTTATCGGGAAAATCGGATGGAAAAACAGGGGAAACCGGTGAGACGAGCGAAACCGGGGAAACAGAATCAACGTAAAAGCAATAATTTAGATAACTCAATACCTAGGAGGGTTCATGTCATTATTTGCGACAAAACCAATTGATCAGATCATTGCCGAAGCCGAGGAATCCGGCGAGCATACTTTTAAGAAAGCGCTGAGCGCGCTTGATCTGACGATGCTTGGTATCGGCGCCATTATCGGTACCGGTATCTTTGTTTTGACCGGGCAAGCCGCCGGAAAACACGCCGGGCCGGCCGTCATCATCTCGATGATACTGGCAGGCGTGGTAAGCGCTTTCGCGGCACTTTGTTATTCAGAATTTGCGGCCAGCGTGCCCATTTCCGGTTCAGCCTATGCTTACGGATATGGAACGCTTGGCGAATTTGTCGCCTGGATCATCGGCTGGGACCTTATTCTTGAATACGCTTTTGGCGCCGCCACGGTGGCCGTCGGATGGTCGGGTTATGTCGTGAGCCTCTTGCGGGATACGCTGCATATAAATTACCCGCTGGCGCTGAGTGCTCCACCGGGAATGGAGATAAAACTTACGGACGGGTCGATAACACACGGCGTGTTTAACTTGCCGGCGTTTTTGATCTCGATCGCGGTAACATTGCTGCTGATCCGCGGGATCAAAGAATCGGCCAGTTTTAACACGGTAATAGTGTTGGTCAAAGTGCTGGTGGTGGTGCTCTTTATCGTGGCCGGTATCGGCTATGTGAATACCAACAATATCGGCATCGGCTGTGTTGCGGGAAGCCCCGGCTGCGCTGAGTTTATGCCTTTCGGTTTCAGCGGCGTGGTCACCGGCGCGGCAGTCATCTTTTTCGCCTACATCGGATTTGACGCCGTTTCAACCGCGGCGCAGGAAGCAAAAAATCCGCAGCGCGATATGCCTATCGGCATTATGGGGTCGCTGGCGATCTGTACGGTGCTTTATATTTTGGTCGCCGGCATCATGGTCGGCCTGGTTGATTACCGGGAGCTGACCAATGCCGCCGCGCCGATCGCGGTGGCCATCGATGCCGCTTTGAAACAAGCCCAGGGAACGACCATGGGAACGATCCTGTTCGTCTTTCCTACGATCATTAAAGTAGGCGCGGTGCTTGGATTGAGTTCGACCATGGTCGTAATGACGATGGGACAGCCGCGCGTTTTCTACTCGATGTCGAAAGACGGCCTGCTGCCGCAATGGGCAGCGAAGATCCATCCCAAATTCCAGACACCGCACATCACGACCGCCATTACCGGCGCGATCGTGGCGATCCTGGCGGGATTGGTGCCGATCAGTTATTTGGGTGAGTTGGTAAGTATCGGAACATTGTTCGCCTTCGTTATCGTCGGAACCGGCATCATTATTTTGCGCCGGTCTAATCCCAACCTGAACCGCCCGTTCAAAGTTCCGCTTTCGCCGTACATTCCGATCGCTACGGTTATCTCGGCGGCTTATCTGATGAATAGTTTGCCGCTCGACACGTGGGTCCGGCTGATCTTGTGGATGGCGATAGGATTGGTCATTTACTTTGCCTATAGCTATTCGCATAGTAATTTGGCCGATGCCGCGGAGAACACAGAAGTTCCGAGCACCTATAAGCCGCCGTTCGCGGCCATCCTCGCCATCATCCTGGCGATCGGATTGACGATCTACCAGGTGCTGTTCTTAATGGACCTGAAACCGGAAAAGATCTGGATCAATATGGCCATTCGCTTGTTTGCCTGGATCGTGACCGGAGTGTTGGTGGGAGTGCTGATGTATGGCAAAGGCGACCGCACCGTCGGCAGAAGCGCGAAGGTAAAAAGTATCGGGCTGATCCTGTCCATTGTTAACCTGTTGATCTGGTCGGGAATCGCTTTTTGGGTACTCATGAATTGGGAAAAACTGAAGTAAGACTATTTCAGCCGGAATTTGGCGCCGTAAGGAACTATATATCCTGAGTGATCGGGGTTAAGTTGCGACAGGGCGCCAGCAAGATCGCGCGCCGTTTGCACCCGCAGGCGGCGCGTTATTTCTTCCGGCAGGCCGGTCACCATTATCACCCGGTACTTTTCCGTCAGCGACATCAGCGACCAGGCAGTTTGCCCGTTGACCTGATATTTTTCAGACAATTTTTCGGCCAGCTGCTGGGAATTTTCCGCGGCGAACCAATTCAGGAAATCATCTCTGCCGAGGCCATCGCCGCACTCCGCCAGCCAGATGATAGTACCGTCTTCTTGACAGACATTAGCGGCCATCTGCAGCGCCTTGTGCGCCTGGATTATGTTGGTGTCATAAGGCGATCCGCCGCTGCTCACGATAACGGTGCTGCGTTTTTCCGGCACATTTAGAGAGTAGTTGTCGGCATAAAATTCACACGCCGACAAATGCGATGTTTTCCAGTGGCCGCCGAAAACCTTTACCGCCCGGCCCCGGGCATCGACGATCGATTGAACGGAAAACGCCGGGGCGATCTTTTCCACTATCTCAATAAATTCTTCGTGCACCGCGTTGCCCGCGAGCAGACCCGTGCCGACCCCTTCACGCCGCGCTTTTTTCTCAAAATCAAAGGCAAGCTTGTGCGTTTCGTTGACCGTTTTTGACGAGGCGAGGCCGGGACAGATAAGTTTGCGCCCGCCGGTAAACCCCGCGAAATAATGAAACGTCACGCCGCCGACGATGATCACGCGGTCGTGTTCGAGCAGGGCGCGGTTTAGTTCGATGGGTGTCCCGCGCCGGGTCTCGCCGAGCCTGACGATCTGCATCAGATCGCGCGAATGATGATCGAGCGTTTTTATTCGCTGCGCGGTAAAGTCGCCGAGAATTTTCTTTTTTTCTGAGGCGGTGGCCGCGCGATGGATCCCGGTGGCAAAAATGATGCGGATGTTAAAAGGCTCGACCCCGGCGGCGATCAGGCGGCGTACAAGAAGATTTACGATCTGCCCGCTGGCGGTCGAACGAGTGGCGTCGGGAACGACGATCAAAACCGTTTCAGCATCGGCCACGACGTCATCAAGCGGCGGTGAATCTACCGGCGAATCAAACAAGGCGGAAATTTCCCGGTCGGAAAGCGGCGTAAAGTGAGATGCGCCACCCGCTAATATTTCAAAACGGCTTTCGTCAAAAGACATCGATACGTGAGTATTTCCGTAGCCTAATGAGATGTCTGTCATACGGTATTATGCCGGTTTTCCTGGGAGCGCGGGCATCCTGCCTGCAAGTGCGGCTTGCCGCGCTAACTAACGATATTAATAGAAACAATTTAGATCGCTGCGCGATCTTTGCAGGCAAGATGCCTGCGCTCCCAGGTTTACGCTCGAATTACCATCGACCTCCGATATCCAACGGTTCAAAGAACTTTTGGTATCGAGGTTTGAATATCGGAGCGAAAACAGGTGGCCCCGGCCTGGCAAAAGTGAACTGTCTCGTCTTCGAAATCGACGGTTTCCATTTGGATGGTCAGATGATCGATGCCGAAACGGTCATGAAGTTTGGCGCGAAGTTCCTTGAGCAATTCGATCTGCTTTATTTCGTGGCGGTGGATAACGTGCGCGGAAAGCGCTTCGAGGCCGGAAGTTATCGTCCAGATATGGAGGTCGTGCACATTATCGACGCCCTCGGTTTTTATGATCGCTTCTTCGACGGCGGCCAGGTCGATATGCGCCGGTGTTCCTTCGAGCAGGATGTTCACCGATTCACGGATCAGCTTCCATGAGCCATATACGATTATAATGCCGATCAGCGCGCTGCAGACCGGGTCGGCCTGGTACCAGCCAAAGGTGTACATCAATACGCCGGCGATGATCGCCGCGGCCGAGCCGAGCGCGTCACCGATCACGTGCAGCCAGGCGCCGCGCATATTCAGATTTTCCTGATGGCCGCCGTGCAGCAGCCAGGCACAGGCAATATTTATTATCAGCCCGCCCGCCGCGATCAGTGTCATCTCACCGCTTTTTACCGTCGGCGGGGCAGCCAAACGCGTATAAGCTTCGTAAAAGATCCAGATCGATATAAGGATCAACACCACGCCGTTGATCAGCGCGGTCAGGATTTCCAGCCGGTAATAGCCGTAGGTCTTTTTCGAACTGGCCGCCGCACCGCAAACCAGAATGCGACCAGCGTCAGGATCATCGCCCCGGCATCGGTCAGCATATGCCCGGCGTCCGCCAGCAGCGCCAGCGAGCCGGTGAAGTACCCGCCTACTACCTCGGCCAGCATATAAACAGACGTCAACCCGAGGGCGAGTTTTAGCCTGCCCATATTTCGGCCGTCGTGATCATGTTCGTGTGTATGCCCGCTCACTGGTTTTATTTTATTGCAATTTACAGCCCGGTAAAAAAATTAATGAAAACATCATTAAAAAAGCTATTAGCTGACAGCTGTTAGCTTATAGCTAAACCGACTTTATTTCTAATCAAGATCTTTTTAGGCGGGAATAACGTCTTTTTGCACTACTGCAATTTTACAGCTTTTGAGGTCTCGAGCGACAGCCGGTAACGGCTGCGTTTGCCGTGCTCATCTCCGATGGATACTTCGACTGACGCGGCGGGGGTTGAAACCTGCAGGCGAAAACTCCCGTCGCCCAGCGCAAAAGTTTCGCGTCCCATTATTCTTACACTCGCGCCCGGGTTGGCGCGCCCACTGATCAGATAGACACCGCTGCCGACCTTATCCACCTGCCAGTTGCTTACCTCGATCGTTTCGCCTTCTTCGTGCGAGACAACCGTGAACTTCCACGGCTCGCTCCATTCACCGACCTGGCCGCTGCCCGCTATCGCGCGCACGCGCCAGAAAAAAGTGCCGGCTTTTACATCTGCGAGAGTAAGATTAGGCGGCAGGACAGGTTCCTGCTGGAACAAGACTCCTTCGGCGACAAAGAAAGGCGAAGACGCCACTTCCAAGCGGTAGTGCGCTACCGGCATGGTGGTGACCCGCTGCCAGCGAAGCGGGATATCGACGGCGCCGGAGTCTCCCATCATAACTTTCTCCAGCGCGGACGGAGAGATGAGTTTGGGAGCTTCCAGCAGTTTCTCCTTTGGGGAAAGCCTGCCGCTCTCATTTACCGAAGTATACTCACTGTCTTTTATCGTCAGCTTTTCTCCCAGCGAGGTCAGCGCTTCGACGATGCCGCGGCTGACCCGGATCTCCCCGTTATTGGTGGTCGGGTTGATGTTAAAACTGGCGTCGGTACGCGCGGTCAGGCGATTTTCCACCTGGCGAACCTCGACCACATTCTGCGTATCGGCGGCCATATCCTGGGTCTTAACGTTTATCTGTCCGCCGCCCAGCGCGACCCGAACGTTAGTGCTCCCGCCGCCGCCGCCGGCATTAGCGCGTATCACGACCGTGCTGTTGGGGCGCACGACCAAGGTAGATCCGTCCGCCATCAAAACCTGCGCCCGGCCGTCAGCCTGCGTCTGCAAAATATCACCGGCCACCAGGTAGGTCTCACCGGTAACTTTTTCCACCTGGCGGGTCGCGGCGCGGATGATGCGAACATCGCCTTCGTAAAAATTCAACTTCGCTGAATCTGCCGGGTATTCAATGGTAGGGGTATTGGAAAGGAAGAAATTATTGCGCGCGGCATACCATCCGCCGGCGGCAAGCAGTGCGAGCGCGATGACCAGAAGAATAGAGCCGTAGATCGTACTCTTTCTGATGTACCACCACTCAACATAAAATTTGCCGTATTTTTTGGACATCGATGCAAAAACTAAGAACGGCCGGGACGATCGGTATCAGCCAAAAGTTCTTCCGCTTCGGAAGCAGCTTCATCGGGCGGCGGAGCCGGAAATATCAATGAGATCAAAACAGAGACGGTCAAAGCTGCCACTACTACCCCCAGCGATATATTTGTCATCAACTGGTTGTAATCGCCGCGGTGGAAGCTTTCCAGGAACGGAATTAAGCCGGATCGGTCATTATGGCCTGAAAAATAAAGCAAGATCTCTACCGCCAGGGGGATGAGCATCTTGACGCCGATAAATGTCAGGACGAAGGCCAACCCATATTGCAGGTAATGAAACTTTTCCACCACCCTCAGCAATAAGAAGAAAAACGTTCTCAGCCCGAGGATAGCGAAGATATTAGAAGTATAAACGATAAAACGGTCGGTAGTGATGCCAAAAATCGCGGGGATCGAATCGACTGCGAATATCAGATCCGCCACATTGATCACTATCAGCACGAGTAAAAGCAGCGTTCCCTGCAATTTACCGTCTTTTCTGATAAAGAATTTCTCGCCGTCGTAGTGTTTTGAGATCCTGATAAAGCGCGTCGTTAGTGAAACTATCCAGCTTTCTTCCGGATTAAATTCATCATCGTCGCTAAAAAACATCTTGATGCCGGTGTACATGAGGAACGCGCCGAAGAGATAAAGTATGGCGTGAAATCTTTCGACGAGCTCGGCGCCGGCAAAGATCATGGCCATTCTCATCACCAGCGCCATAAAGATGCCCCAGAACAAAACACGGTGCTGGTATTTGGCGGGAACCTTGAAAAAAGAAAATATCAGCAGGAAAACAAAAAGATTATCGATAGAAAGCGAGAGTTCGATGAGATAGCCGGTAAAAAATTCCTTGCCTTTCAGTGAGCCGAACTGCCAGTAAACATAGCCGTTAAAAGCCAGCGCCAGAGAAACCCAGACGATGCTCCAGATGGTAGTTTCAAATTTTGTCGGGGCGTGCGCTTTGCGGCCGGCGATCCCGAGATCCAGCGCCAAAGCCGTCAGGACGACGGCGAAAAATATGACCCAGGCAATAAGCGGAAACTGTATATCGTTCATTCCTTCAATAACATACCCGTTAAACGGGCAAAGTTCAAAAGTATGGAGCGCGGACATCCCTGCCCGCCACTGAACGCCCGGCGTCCGCAGTTTCGATATAGATGCCGGTAAATTAAGAAAGTTAGCTTGTCTGCGACAAGCTTTGCGGCAGGATGGCCGCGCTCCATAGTTGATTTGACCGCTTTTAATAAGGGCTCCGATAGTGTTAATATGGTCGTTCGCTTCAACCGGCAAGACCGTCCGTTAAGGTTATATTGATCAAATCAGGTAGTAATTATGCTTAAGTTTTTTAGTCGTTTAGAAAAAACCCGCAACTTCATCATTTTGCTTTTCGCCGTGCTGGTGATCTTCGGTATGGTGTTCTTTTACGCGCCGCACCAGGGCACTAACGCCACGAAACTCACCCACAGCGAAGAAACTGCCGCAACGGTCGGCAGCGGCACGGTGACCGCTGGCGAGGTAGCGATGGAGCAGGCCAGCCGCTCTCGCATGTACCAGGGAAGGATCCCGGTTCAGACGAGACAGATACTGGACAGCCTGATCAGCTCAAAACTTACCGCGCAGGAAGCCGAGCGGTTGGGTTTTTACGGTTCGGACCAGGAAGTCAAGGAAAAGATCCTTGAGCAGAACAAACCTGCGGATGGAAAGCCGTTCGATATAAAGAAGTACGAACAGCAGGTCAACGAAGCTTTTGGTTCGGTGACGAAATACGAACAGCAGGTGCGTGATCAGATAGCGGTTTCAAAGCTTTATGCTTTTATCACCGCGGCGGTCAATGTTTCGGAAGAAGAGGTCTTAAACGATTTCAAAAAACAAAATACCAAATTCGATCTGTCATATGTAACGGTGAGCTCGGCGCAGGTGGCCTCTACCATCAAACCCTCGGAAGAGGAGTTGAAAAACTATTTCGAACAGAACAAGGCGAATTTTTACATTAACCTGCCGCAGAAAAAGATCAAATACGTTTTTCTCAACCAGGCAAAAGTGGGTGAGAAAATGGCGCTGACCGAAGAGGACATGAAGGCCGAATATAACGCTCTGCCGGCGGATAAAAAACGCGCCGGGATCAAGGTGCAGCAGATCGTTCTCAAGGTGTCCAAACCGGAGCTTGACGGTGAAGTAATAGCGAAGGCGAATCAATTGGTCGAGCAGGCGCGCTCAAAAGGGCCCGAAGGCCATATCTCCGATGAAGACTTTGCGCAGATAGCAAGAGGGAACTCGCAGGATCCCGCTACTGCCGCAAGCGGCGGCTGGCTGCGCGGGCTGGTCAACGAAAATAAGGACCCGAATGACCCGACGCAAAAGGTGATGTCGCTGCAGGAAGGAACGGTCAGCGATCCGGTGAAATTCGGAAGCAGCTACTATATCTTTCGCCGCGGGGCAGAAGTGCCGAAGACCTATGAGGACGCCAAGACGACCATCCAGGTGAGTTTGCGCAATCGCCGCTCTTATACCGCGGCGGCTGAACTGGCGCAAAAGATCAGCGACCGTCTGCGCGAAGTAAAAGACGTCGATAAAGTGGCTGCCGAATTCGCCGCACAGGCGAACATGAGCCCCAAGGATATGGTCCGGGAAACGGATTTTGTTAAAAAAGACGACGAAGTGCCGAACATCGGAATCTCGCCGCAGTTTGAAGAAGGCATCGCGGGCCTGGAAAATCCCAATGACGTGGGCGACAAGATCCCGGTCAGGGACGGGTTTGCCATTCCCCTGCTGCTCGCGAAAAAAGACCCGCATGAAGCTTCGTACGACGAAGTAAAAAGCGACGTAAGCGACGCCTATAAGAACGAACAGGCCAAAACCAAAATGGACCAGATCGCCAAGGAACTGGCCGAAGGCGCAACCTCTGTGGCCGGTTTGAAGACGATGGCCGAGGGTAAAGGATTAAAACTCCAGGACAGCAAAGATTACCGGGCCGGCACTGCTCTCGGCGTGGGGAATGAAGCCGGTACGTCGGAAGAATTGGAAGATGCGGTGTTTGCGCTGAAAGCGGGCGAGGTCACCAAGGCGCCGGTCAAGATCGGCGATACCTGGTTCATCGTCGGATTAAACAGCAAGCTCGACGCCAACATGGACGACTTTGCCAAGCAGCGCGACCAGCTGGTCGAACAGAGCCTGGGAATGAAACGCAGCCAGGCCTTCAGCGATTTTCTCTCCGAAGCGCGCCGCCGTTACGAAACCGAAGGCCGCATCAAGATCTACGAAAACGTGATCCAGAAGATCGAAGCCGCGCCCGAGGAAGAAGAAGCGTAGTTTTAGTAATAACTGAAATAATAAGGCCGCCTTTTTGGCGGCTTTTTATTTTAAAAAGACTTTGTTTTCAGAAGGAATTAACTGCACAATTCAAAACTTCCGGTAACTTGAAAAAAGTATTGCAATTTGTGAAAAAGGGAGTATAGTTGCGGTTATTCAAGTGGGTCTGAAGGTTTTACAATGGTTTATGACTTCACGTCACTTCCTAAACCAAGGCAATTAAATCATTCGGCTTGAAAACTAAGCGGATCCCACGTATTTTCAGATCCACGCTTCTTTCAAGCCAAAGTAATAAAATTCTGAATCAATCAATTAGCTGTAACTAATATGCATTTTTGCGGCCTCGGCGGCAAAAAATCAAATTGAGAAGCAGACTAAGGAGAAATTTGTGATGAACAAAAACCATTTTTTTCGTTTGATATTAAGCTACATGTTTTGCATTTTCCTCGTAATTTCGACGCATAGTCAGAATAATCAGCCGGAGCAAACGCCAATCCCCGTCGGTTGTGCAGGCTCCGGGGTGTGAAGAAATTGATCAAAGAATAAAAACTTATAATTTCTCCGATATTACTAAGGAAAGAGATGCGATTAATAAGGAGATCGGCAGCATAAGCAAACAAATAGAAAGTTTGAACGATGTAATTCCTTACGCTCGTCCTAAAGAAGAGATTGAAAATGAGAGGAAAAAAAGGAGCGAAGAAGCGAAAACTCCCGGGAAGCCAGGTGACAGGATACCGCTCGATTCGATCTTTAGTACTAAGGAGAAGTCTGAAGAAGATCTGAAAGAAGAGCTTAGAACGCAACAACAACTCTTAACCAACCGGAACGCTCAGCTTAGGTGCCTGGACCTGAAAATTTCCGCTTTCAACACACCTGAACAGGATTTCAAAAAAACGATGAGCATCATTTTTTCGGCGCTGATCGGTTTAGTTATTTTGGGGTTTTTCATCTTGGCTTGGCGGGATGAAAATATGAGGAGGGCGATCTTCTCCGGCCAAACGGGGATCCAGTTTCTGACCCTTTTCTCGATCGTGATAGCGATAATTCTCTTCGGAATTACGGGCATTTTGCAGGACAAGGAATTAGCTGCCTTGCTCGGCGGACTTTCGGGTTACATACTTGGCCGCTACAGCAATCCAAGCGCTCCCACGTCGGAAGGGTTGTCCTCTGGTGCTTCAGGATCTTCTGGTGAAGGGGGTTCGCAGACGTAGTAAGTCCGGAAAGGAACTCGGTCGGCTTTACCACCAGCCGAGTATTTTCCACCAGATGAGGCCGGTCCCGGTCCAGATGATGATGTTGGCGAATGAGGCGAGCAGGCCGATCGACCACCAAGGGCGTTGGCGGACGTAGCCGGCGCCGAAATAGATCGGGGCGCTGGTGGTGCCAAAGTGGGTGAGCGAAGCGTTTAAGTTGGAAATGTAGGCCAGCACCAGCACTGTCAGGCCGGCGGGCGCGCCGACGCTGATACAGACTATAAGAAATGGGATGTACATCGCGGTGACGTGTGCCGTAATGCTGGCAAAAGCGTAGTGTGAATAAAAATAGACCAGCGCCAGTACGCCTAGCGCCAGCCACCACTGCCAGCCATGGGTATAGGCGGCGGTATTTTCGGCAAAAAGTTTGGTGATCCCGGTGTTGCCCAATTCTTTGGCCATCATTACCAATCCCCCGTACCAGATAAACACTTCCCAGGCGGCGGTCTCCGTTACCAGATCTTTCCACGTCAAAATATTGGTAAGAAGCAAGAGGCAGACGCCGATGATCGCGATGAGATTGATGTCCAGTTTGGTAATGTCGGCCGTCATCCAGAGCAGGACAACCGTGATGAAAACCGCCAGCACAACGATCTCACGCCAGGTCACCCGGCCCAGTTTTTTTAGTTCCTCGGTGGCCATTTGGGCGGCGGCAGGCGTGTGTTTTATCCCTGGCGGATAGAGGCGATAAACGATCTGCGGAATGACGATAAGCGATATCGTGGAGGGCACGATCGCCGCGGTGAACCAGCCCAGATAGGTCAGCTGGATGCCGGCGTTTTCCATCGCAAAACTGCGAATGATGGCGTTTGAAGCCTGCCCGGTCAGGAAAGTGGCGCAGATGATGACATCGCATTGGTAAAGCAGCAGCATTAAAAACGCGCCGAGTTTTTGGGCGGAGGGGCCGGGTTTTGAATCGTAGGTTTCCGAAATGCTGCGGGCGATGGGAAGAATAACGCCGCCGTTACGCGCGCCGTTTGAAGGAACGACGCTGGCCAAAAGCCAATCGGTCAACACCAGGGCGTAACCCAGGCCAAGGGTTTTCTTGCCCAGAAACTTGATAAAGATCAATGCGATCCGGCGCCCTAGCCCGGTTTTAACCATCCCGCGCGAGAGAAAAAACGCCGCCAGCACCAGCCAGACCACCGGTTCGGCAAAACCCTGCAACGCCTTTTCGATCTTTAGAGCGCCGAATACGGGAAGCGCGGCAACTCCCAGCAGCACGATCGCACCGGCGGCACCGGCCGCAGGATCGAACCGACGATCGTCGCGATAAAGATCGCCAGCAGGGTCCAAGATTCCTGTGTGACCGATTCGGGCTTGGGAAAAAAAGCGATCCCCAGGCCGCAGGCCAATACTCCCAGCCATCGCAGCCAAATATAGCGTTCCGTATTTTCGTGGTGATCTTCCGTCATTGAGGACAGAGATAAGATAAATGAAATCAGGGTTTTCGCCAACTGTCAGCGCGGCCTATGCGGCATGCCGGGAATTGCCCACTTTGTCTATAAATGCTGTTTAGATAAATAAAGTGGGTAAAACCTGGGAGCGCAGGCATCTTGCCTGCAAGCGCGGTTTGTCCGCGCTAACTCAGTAATAAAGCAATTTAGATCGCTGCGCGATCTTGCAGGCAAGATGCCTGCGCTCCCAGGTTTACGGGTACATTTTTAAATAGAAAGACAGGAATTACCTGCCTTTAACTAACGATCTTGCTTTGATTTTTATTTAACCTGGAAAGTGCGGGCGATCTGATCGGTCTCGCTTCTGATCGCGCGCAGCTTGTCGCGCAGGCCGGTAAAGCGAAGAAGATAGATTGTTTTCGGCCCGTATTTGAGAAAATAGATGCGACCGCTCATATTCCGGCCGGAGCGGACAAATTCATAGTTGAATACCTTGCCCTTCAGATTCCCGGCAAAGGCTTCATCTTTTCCCGCTACATAACCCGGCTGAAACTGCAGTCTCTGGTCCTGCTCGCGGGTGATGAAGTCGGTGAGCTGTTCCTCTTCACTGCCCACGCTCTTTTTGATTTCGAGATAGCCGTCCTGCCGGTCGATATAGACCATTTCCACATTGGGATTAAGGGCCGACGGCTTGGCCACGATCTTCCAGGCATCGCTCGGGATCTCAAAAGTATATTCCGCATTCGCGTCGGTAAAGGTCTTAGTCTGGGCGGAGACGTAAGTACCGCTTAGACTGAAGGCTAGTAAGGGCAGTAATAAATTTAATAGATACTTACGCATAATTTTTCCACTTTATTAATTTTAACCGAAGAAGCATTTTAATCCAATATTTGACCGGTTATTAGATGTAGGTAAATTACCTTAAGTTGCAGTAACAAGATACGCCCGAAATAACCTAAAAGAGAGGAAATTCAGGAAAAAATCAGACGAGCAGCCCTTCCGGACCTGAGAGGTGATCATAAAGCCGAATTCATTAGGCTTTTTTCGGTTTGCCGGCGTCTAAGTACTTAAGAACATTTGGACGGTTCTGCCATAATAATTTTAAGGGCAAGTTTTGGGAGGTTTTTGAGATGAAGTCGTTTAGAAATTCGGCAGTTGCTGATGCAACCCGGCAATTTTTATCATTACTCTTTATTTTGGTGCTGTTTACCGGCACATTTTCTACCGTTTTGGCAGTGCCGGGCGCGCCTGACAATAAGGGAAAAGCGCTGACCGAAGACCAAAAGATCTGGCATGTGCTAAACCGCCTGGGTTATGGCGCGCGGCCGGGCGACGTGGAAAAGGTCAAGGCGATGGGTTTGCAGAAATATATCGACCAGCAGCTTGACCCGGCGGGCATTAATGACACCGTAGCCGAAAACAAGGTCAAAAACCTTGAAGTTTTTGGTATGTCCACGGCAGAGGTTTTCGCCAAATACCCGAACCCCGGTGCTTTGCTGCAGATGCTCGAAGGCCGCAACCGTAACCAGAATAATGCCCGAAATCAGCCTCCTTCACCGCCAGCGGCAGACGGAAAGCAGCCCGAACAGGAAGTAAACCCTAATGCCACTCAGGATGAGCAGCGCAAGCGCCGCGAACAACTGACCGCTATTTATCAGAAATACGACCTGCGCCCGGCCGGCCAATTGGTGCCGCAGATAATCGCCAACCGCGTGCTGCGCGATGTCTATAGCGAAAAGCAATTGCAGGAAGTGATGGTCGATTTCTGGCAAAACCACTTTAACGTGTATGCCGGCAAGGCCGCCGTGCGCTGGTACATTCCCAGTTACGAACGCGACGTGCTGCGCAAAAACGCGTTGGGAAATTTCAAGGACCTGCTGGTGGGAACATCGCAGCATCCGGCGATGCTCTTTTATCTCGACAATTTTGAAAGTATCAATCCGAACGCGCCTGACGATAGGCCGAACGGGCAGCAGCTGCAGAGATTGATGAGCAACCCGCAGGCCCGCGCCCGCGTCGCGCAGCAGCGCGGCGTGAGCGAAGAAGTGCTGATGCAGCGCTTAAAACAACAGCAGCAGCAAGGCCAGCAGAAACGCGGCATTAACGAAAACTACGCGCGCGAGTTGATGGAGCTTCATACGCTGGGCGTTGACGGCGGCTATACGCAAAAAGACGTGCAGGAAGTGGCGCGCTGTTTTACCGGCTGGACGATCGCCGACCCGCGCGGTTATCGCCGCGCTGCCGGATCGATGATCCAGGGCACGGAAGACCGCCGCTATGATCAGCTGGCCCGCCGGCAGGGAATTCCCGGAGGCGTGGACAGCGGTGAGTTTTTCTTTAATTCGCGCTGGCACGACAACGGCGAAAAGACCGTGCTCGGGCAAAAGATAAAGGGCGACGGTCTCAAAGACGGTTTGCAGGTGATCGACATTCTGGTCAAGAGCCCGGCAACCGCGAAATTCATCGCGAAAAAACTGGCCGTGAAATTTGTCAGCGATAACCCGAGCGACGCACTGGTCGGCCGCGTGGCCGCGGCCTTTCAAAAATCTTCGGGCGATATAAAAACAACGCTCAGGGCGCTGTTTAGCGATCCGGAATTTTTCGCGCCGGAAAACTACCGCGCCAAGATCAAGACGCCCCTGGAAGTGGCGGTGAGCTCGATCCGCGCGCTGGGCGCCGACACGAACTCTTCGCCGGCCCTGATCGCGCTGATCAACAAGATGGGCGAAGTGCCCTACGGTTACCAGGCGCCGACCGGTTACCCGGACACGGCGGAAGATTGGGTCAATACCGGCGCGCTGCTGGAAAGATTAAATTTTGCCGTCGCTTTGGCATCAAGCCGGATTCCGGGAACCAGGGTCGATCTGAAAAAATTTGAGGCGGCCGATAAACAGAAGGTCCTTGATAATGCGATCGCGACCGTGCTGGACGGTGAAATTTCCGCGAGTACGAGATCGGCATTGCTGAAACAACTGGAGCAACCTCTGCCCGAAGCCAAATTGGCGGAAATGGCCGATAGTGATATGGAAGTGCCGAATATGCGCCAGGGAAACGAAGGCCAGCAGGGAAGACAAGCGCGGCTGCTGGCGCCGTCCGGCAACGCGGAGATCTTTAAAGTCGTGAGCCTGGTGCTGGGCTCGCCTGAATTTCAGCGTCAATAGCCATTCGAGGAAAATAATAAGCTGATCGCTGATAGCTAAAAGCTGTCAGCCGTTTTATAAAACTCAGATTTTTGAGGTAGCAATTATGGATAGAAGATATTTTTTGAGAACAAGCGGGATCACGCTGGCCAGTTTTGGCCTGATGGGAATGGCGCCGAAATTTTTGCACCAGTTTGCTAACGCCGCGGCTTTGACGGACGACAAGGGCAAGAAAAAGATACTGATAACTATTTTCCAGCGCGGCGCAGTTGATGGATTGAATATGGTGGTGCCATACGGCGACAGCCAGTATTACGATCTGCGCCGGACGATCGCCCTGCCGAAACCCAGTGCCAATGGCGGTGTGGTCAATCTCGACGGCCATTTCGGGCTGCACCCGTCGCTCAAGCCATTTGAAAAACTTTGGTTAAATAAGCAGCTTGCGGTCGTACATTCGGCCGGCTCGCCGGACAATACGCGTTCGCATTTTGACGCGCAGGATTACATGGAATCGGGCACGCCGGGAAATAAGGGCACCCGTGACGGTTGGCTAAACCGCGTTCTGCAGACGCAAAAAAGCGACAGCGATTCGCATTTTCGCGCGGTCGCGATGACGCAGCAGGTCCCGCGCAGTTTGCTGGGCAGGGCCCCGACCATCGCGATGAGCAACCTTTCGGATTTTGCGGTCAAGGCGGGCGCTTATACAAAAAGTGTACAGGGCGGTTTTGAAAGCCTCTACGAAGACAACGTGAAAGATAGCCTGGGGGAAACCGGGAAAGAAACTTTCGAGGCGGTCAATTTTCTCAAGAAAGCCAATCCATCGCAGTACAAACCGGAAAACGGCGCGGCCTATCCGAATTCGGCCTTGGGACGCTCGCTGCAGCAGATCGCGCAGCTGATCAAGGCGGATGTCGGCCTCGAGGTTGCCTTTGCCGAAAGCGGCGGCTGGGACACGCACACCAACGAGGTGGCGCTCAACCAGCCGAACGGCGGGCAGTTGGGAAATCTGCTGCGCGATTGGGGTTCGGCGATCGCCGCCCTGGCCACCGATCTCGGAAAACGGATGGATGATGTGGTTATCCTGACGATGTCCGAATTTGGCCGCACGGCCCGCGAGAACGGTTCGCGCGGGACTGACCACGGCCATGGCAATGCGATGTTCGTGATCGGCAATGCGGTCAAGGGCGGACAGGTCTATGGCGATTGGAAAGGGCTTAAGGACGATCAGCTTAACGAGGGCCGCGACCTCGCGGTCACGACCGATTTCCGCGATGTCTTTGCCGAAGTTTCATCCAAACACCTGGGCAACAAAAATCTCGATAAACTCTTCCCGGGTTATACGACAGGAACGTCGAAATTTAGAGGATTTCTGGGTTGAGAGTAATTCGTAGCTGGTAAAACCGTTTCTCTTATTAAATTTTAAGCCTATACGATCCTTAGCAAATGTCACAAATAACACGAATGAAGAATTCTTTATTCGTGCTATTTGTGACATTCGTGGCCATATTCAACCAGGAATCACAACTAGTCATTCCTGAATTTAAAGCTCAGCCCGAAGAGCAGGAAATTTCCCAGCATCCAGATAATGTGCAGAATAAAAAACACGATGAAGGCGGGGGAATCTTTTATTATTTCGGGACGGCTGACGGCGAGCGACCAGATAATGCAGATCAGCGACAGCGTGCCGGCGACCAGCCCGATCCAGCGGTAATCCCAGAATTCGATATTGTCCACGGCGGTTTGTCCCCACTTCGACCAATAGACCCAGACAAAATGGCTGAGGATAAAAACTATCCAGAGCAGCCAGGTCAGAAAAGCAAAAACGCCGGGGCTGATGTCGCCTTCGAGCATGACACGGCTCCAGTCCGCGCCGGGATTACAGCCGCCGACAAGCCCCCTGATAGTGTTGTAACAAAAGTCGAACGCGGCCCCCAAAAACCACAACATCAGCAGAAAGCGGAGCGTCGGACTTGAAACCGGGGCGAAAAAGAAAACAAAAAAGAGCGCGGTAATGATCACCAGATCGACCACTTGCGGCATGCCGATAAAGCCGGTTTCAAAAACCCGGGATGTAACCGGGCTGTCGCAGACCCTCCTGATCATTTTGGTTTTGTTGGGATCGCCGGGCGTGAAGGTCACGCCGTTGAGAAAACTGCCGTCGTCGGATTTGTGCGGAAAGGGCGCCAGCGTTGCGGCGTTTCCGGTAGCGGCCGTCCCGGCCACGGCGTGCGAGCCTTCGTGAATGAGGGTCTGGAAGAAATAAAGCGCCATGGCGGCAAAAACCAGCCAAAGCAAAAAGATAAGTTTGGGGAACCAGAAGTTGCCCAGTCTGCTGAAATATTCCATCGAAAAATTCTCCTTGTTCATTGATCGCCACGGGGCATTATTAACCCGCTAGAGCCGGGGCCAATTGAAGTCAGATACCTTTCCAACTTTTTTTGAACGTCATCCCGAAATACGAAAAGTACCAACCGACTGCCAGAACCTGGGCTATAAAGGGCAAGATAAAGGCGGCGGTGTCTTTGTGGATCTCATCGTCGCCGATCGCAAGCGAAACGATCACACAGATCAGGGACAAAATACCTAACCCGAAAGACATCCAGCGGTAACCGAAGAAACCGACTTTTGGCACTCGCTCTCGTCCCCACGCCGACCAATAGACCCACACGAAATGGCTGAGGATCAGTATCCAAAAGATCCAGGTCACCCCGGCAAAAACTCCCCGGCTCATCTCGCTCTGCAAATAAAACTTGCTCCAGTCCGCGCTTTCATTACAACCGGCGATCAAGCCCCGGATCGTGCCGTACATAAAATCTATGCAAAAGCCGAGAAACAGCATTCGCAAAGGAAAACGCGCCATTTCGTAAGGCATCGTAAAGAAAACGAAGACCAGCGAGGCGAGCACTATCAGAAAGAAGGCCACAAATTGCGGCGCGGCCGGGTTTCCGGCCATGGGTTTCCTGATCAGCCTTTGCTCGGTGTCACAGTCCTTTCGCATACTTACCTCGGCCCGTGTCTCGGGGCCGCCGAAAGTTACGCCGTTGAGAAAATGCAGCTTTCCCTTGTCATCCTCATTCATATGCGGGAACGGCGCCACGGTCGGCGCGTGGCCGCTGACTATCAGCGCCGCCATGCCGTGAGTCCCTTCGTGCACAGACGTCTGCAGAAAATACAGCGCCGGAAGCGCAAGGAAAAACCACGCGATCGAAGCCCGATGGGGAAACCAGAAGTTACGTAGTCTGCGAAAATATTCCATTTGAGAGATCCTTTCGCTGAGGCTTCCTTTTAATGTCGGGTAAAATCGCTAGACATTTCGCAGGGATACGGGAACTGTCGGGAGCCTGAGTAAAGATGTAATAACGTCAGAAGTAGGACGGGATTTTGAAAGTTATTTTGCCGAGGAGCTTTTGAAGGTAAGAGCGGGCGCAAGCAACCCTTCCGGACCTTGAGATAGATCAGCCGGCCGGTTGTTAATTTAGCTTCGTTTTTGGATAAAGCTCCGCAGCACAAAATAAACGAGCGGCGTTGCGCCGCTCTGGTAGGTCCTAATTTGACAGGTTTATTTGATGGGCGAAATATCTTTTATCTAACCGGTAAAGGTGAAACAAGAGACACTTCCGGGGGGAAATGGAATTTACCGTAAGTCTGGAGACTTTCGGTATCAAAATGCTTGCGCGCGCCGCAGTTCAAACAAGCGCGATAAGAGTCGCCTCCGCTTAAGAACGGCCGGGTCAGATTTCTGTGCCAGCAGCCGAAAATGCTTGCGACAACACCTATTTTGTCGCCAAATCCGCGCACTTCTTTGTTATTGATGAATTCAGCTATCTGATTTTGTTCTAATATTGCCTGCATAATTTCTTCGCTATAAAAGCTTCTCCATTATTTAGACGTTCCCGAAAGCACGTTTTGCGTTAAATATGACTATCCGAAACGTAAAAAGGTTGTCCTATTTGTAAGGCGCAATACATTTATTTTTAGTATCTTTATTTCATTAAATCCCTTTAATTCGCTAAAATCGTCCAAACGGTTTCCTAAGGAGAATTCAATGCCAAAAATCAGATCTTTAATTGCCCTGGTCTTATTGTGCCTTTTTGCCCTTTCTGCAGCGCCGGCCTTTGGCTGGAACGAAACCGGGCATAAGCTCGTTGCCTATATCGCCTGGCAAAAACTAAACCCCAAGGCGAAAGAAAAAGTGAACCTGCTATTTCAGGCCGCGCCTGAGGATTCCGACATCGCCGGCTATTTTGCTTTTGACTCGCGGTCGGTGGCGACGCGCCAGCTTGAGCAGTTCATGATCGTGGCAACCTGGGCGGATATTATCCGCGACCGTAAATTTCCCGTACGCCAGGCCAAGTACCACCACGGCACCTGGCACTATTCGGACATATTTTTCCGCGAAATAAACGGAAAGATCGAATTGGCTACCGAACTCAAAGACGATCCGCAAAACGCCATTGAGCGGCTGCACGTCATGCAGGGAATTTTGGCCGATACTACCAAGACCGACGCCGAGCGCGTGATCGCCCTAGCCTGGATCCTGCACCTCGTCGGCGACGTCCACCAACCGCTCCATAGCGTCGCCCGCGTGACGGACCTCGAACCAAAGGGCGATCAGGGCGGCAACCTTGTCGAACTGACGCCGAAAGGCACCGCGCGCGACGACCAGAAAAACCTGCACTCATATTGGGACGGCATCGTTACTTTGGCTTCGCCGCGCGTGAATGACGCCTGCGACACCGATTACATTCCCGGGCTCGGCCAGAAGTTCATGAAGAAATATCCGGAAAGTAAAATGCAGGCGCAGGTGGACAACCTGAAGTTTGAAGACTGGCGGCAGGAAGGTTTGGACAACGCCGTGAAATATGTCTATGCCGGATTGACCAGGTACGAAAAGCCTTCCGCGAAATACGAGAAACAGGCTTATAAACTTTCACAGCAAGAGATCGCGCTGGCAGGCTATCGCCTCGCCAAATTGTTGAATCAAGTATTGGGGCAATAAAACTGCGGAAGCCGAAGCGAAAGCCCGCGCGTTAGCAAGGGCTCGGTCTTTTAGAAAAATAAGCCCTTCCTAACGGTCGGGCTTCCGCCGTGCGAGGGGAAACAATTAAGTCGATGAAACCGTAATTAGTATTGATATCTGACCCTGGAGAGAACGATTCTTTTACGAGTAAGCGTATGGTTAAAGATTTTGACCAGCCTGCTTTTGGTGGGCGCTTTGCTGTTTTCCGCCTGCGCCACCAAAACCGAAGATGCGTCGATCTCCACGATCCCGGAAACCCCCGTGCCGCCGCCCACTCCCGAACCGGAAGTAAGCGCTTCGCCCACGCCTGATGTCCCTGACCTGCAGAAAGAACTGCTGGACGAACGGAATAAAACCACGGCTTCGATCGTCGGAAAATTCGATTTTAAGAATTACAAATACCCTCTGCCGCGCGGCTGGCAGGACCCGGACAGCGATGAAGCCGAACTCGTAAACGGCAGCCGAAAACTATCCGAAGACAAGATCGGGCTTTTGTATGTGACGACCAAATACCTGGACGTGACGGGTGACGGGCACGACGAGGCGCTCGTTATTCTGAAGATCGTCACGGCCGGTTCGGCCATCCCGCAGATCGTCTATGTCTTTAGCTGGAAAGAGGACAAGCCCGAACTGATCTGGTATTTCCGCACCGGTGACCGCGCCGATGGAGGCCTCAAGGACCTGCGGTTGGACAACGGAATGCTGCTGGTGGAACTCTACGGGCAGGACCGCTTTGTCCTGGGCGAGGTCGAAACCTCAAAAATAACCGGCGACGAAGAACAGCTCTGCTGCCCGGGCTTTTTCTCTCGCACGTTCTATAAATGGAACGGAAAGAATTTCCTGATGCAGGGCAAACGCCTCACCTTTTCCGTCGCCGATCCCGACGCACCCCCTCAGCAAAACCTCGGCGAACTGGTCAACGAAAAAACACCGGCTAAGAAGAAGTGAATAGGTGATAGTGAATAGTGAATAATGGTGAATGACCTTACCTTAATTATCACTAACCATAGCTGTTAAAGAGCGAGTGCAAGCAACCCTTCCCGACCTGAGAGGTATTCGGCTTGAAAGGTAAATATAAAACCTAAATAAATTCGCAGTCTGGAAGGGTCGCTTGCGCCCGCTCGCTGCGAGGCAAAGCCAGCAATTCTTCCCGCTAATCACTCATCACTATACATTATTCTCTATTTTTACTTTATACCATAAAGTACTTGACAAGCCGGATCACTTGGCATATATTTATTTCTGCTATGGCAAAAACCCAGATAATTCATAAAGAAAATATGGAAACGGATGAGCCGCCCAGCCTGCACAACCGGGCGATGGAAAACCTTGAATTCATTCGCGACACGATGGAGCGCTCGACGCATTTCACGGCCGTACCGGGTTACGGCGGGATGCTGATGGGCGTGACCGCGCTGGGGGCGGCATATATCGCGCATACCCAGTCACCGCTGATCCACGATTGGATGCTGGTGTGGCTGGTGGAGGCAGGTCTTGCGTTTTGCATAGGGCTTTTGGCGATGTGGCAAAAGACAAAATTATCAGGCACGACGCTTAACTCGGTGCCGGCGAAAAAGATGATCCTGAGTTTTGTGCCGCCGATGTTTTGCGGCGTGATCATAACGCTGGGGCTCTGGCGCTACGGAGATTTCGTCGAGATGATCCCGACCTGGCTCTTGCTTTACGGCGCGGCGGTGGTGACGGGCGGCAGCTATTCGGTGCGCGCGGTGCCGATCATGGGGTGGTGTTTTATCGCGCTGGGCACGATCGCGTTCTTTTTGCCGGCGAGCACGGGAAATTTGATGATGGCGCTTGGCTTCGGGCTGCTGCACATCGTTTTCGGGTTGGTAATAGCAAGGAGATACGGCGGATAAACGGCGGGCGGGTTAAAGGAACAATATGAAAAATTCAGCATTAAAGAAAGAACAGAATACTTCGAAGCCGGGCGGTCTGCGGGTGGAAAAAGCCGGCGAAGCGGTTGCGACAACCGTACCGGGCGAACTCGATAAGCTTATTCACGAGCGCCTGCGCTTAGGCATGATCAGCGCGCTGGCGGCCAACGCATCTTTAAGTTTTAACGAGTTAAAGAAACTGCTGCAAACTACGGACGGCAATATCAGCGTCCACGCGCGCAAGCTGGAAGACGCCGGTTACATCCAGTGCACCAAGACCTTTAAGGACCGCATGCCGCTGACCGAATACAAGATCACCGCGGCCGGGAAAAAAGCGCTGGAAAAATATATCGGCCACATGGAAGCGCTGATCAAGGCAATGAAAAAAGTTTAGTTGCAAGAGTATGTTGAAAACTCCGGAAAATAAGCGCGACCTGACCGTTTTAGCGGTTCTTCTTTATGTAACGCTTCCTTTTTTTGAATGGAACCGCATCGCCGCTTTTATCGCCAATTTGTCGCCGGCGTCGAGGGATGAATTTGGATTTTTTATCGTAAGCGGGAGCATAGTGGCGTGGGTTTGGGGTTTTGTCGCGCTTAGGGCCTTGTTGAACCGGATCGGGAGAGGCTATCTGCCGCCAACTTCGATCTTTGCTTTCAACCGGGAACGGATGTTTTGGAGTTTTATCTGGTCAGCGATATTCGGATATTTTTTCTTTAATGAGGTGTTTTTTGCGATAGACAGATCCTTGCAGTTTCGCTTTTTCGAAGCGCTTCAGGGAATCGGATTGGCTTATGTACTGTTATCCGTGCGGACGCTGATAGTTTTCAAAAAGGAGTAAATGTGGGCGTGCTCTTAATGTTAATGACAATTGGCGGAGTTTTGGCGGCAGCGGTTTTACTGGCAATTTCTCTGGTTATGAAAAAGGCCTGGCTGCGAAATTTCGTGCTGGGCGGAGTAACGGTCTGGTTCGTCTTTTATGCCATTTTGCTGTTCGGGTTTTCGCTTGGTAGTAAAGAAAAGATGCTGGGCTTAAATGAAGCGAAAGAGTATTGCGGGTTTTATCTGGACTGCCATATGCATACCGCGGTCACGCAGGTGCAAAAGACAAAAACTATCGGAGCCAAAACCGCCAGTGGCGAATTTTATATCGTCACGGTAAAAATTTCGAGCGACGCCAAACGCGAGCCGCTGCAGCTGATCGGGACTGAGGCGAAAGTTTTTGACGAACAGAAAAATTCTTACCCGCGCGATCTCGAAGCAGAGCAAGCGCTCGGTTCGCAGCCGGAGTTTGAGACCCGGATCGCGCCGGCGGAAACTTTTACCAAGTCGATCGTTTTCGATCTGCCGGCGGGCGTGAAAGAGCCGCGTCTGGATATCCGCGATGGCTACGGCGTGGACACTTGCCTTGAAGCGGTTCTGATCGGCGATGAGGACAGCATTCTCCACCAGCGAAATTACTTCAAACTTGAGGAACAAAAACAGACGGCGAGCGTCTATTAACTGGAGTAAGAATATCTATTAAGTGAGTAAAGATATGGCCGATTTGAAATTGAACGAAAGCAAGCCCGTAGAAAAAGAAGCCCTGGAACAAAAGCCCGGTTTTTGGCGCAGGCAGTTTCAGCCGGAAGCCACTTACAAACAGAAAAGGTTCGATTGGATCTTTGGCGTTATCATGCCTGTCGTTTGCTTTGTGCTGGACCCGGGCATTTTTAGAGGCGGGATTTATAAGGGCGCGCTGTTTGGCACTTTTAAGCCATCGGCATATTTGCTTAGCTTTGTTCTGGTAATGGCAATGTCCGCCTGGCTGCTTTGGGGCAGGAATTTCAAAATATTCAATGCATTCCTTTCCGGTTTGTTGGCACTCGGAGGCCTTGTTTCCCTCGCTATCGGTCTCATAATTTCCCCCTTAAGTGTTATCGGTTTGCTTTTTATCATTGGCGTCCTGGGATTTGTGCCGCTTTTAACTTCTTTTGTTTATCTGCGGGCCGCGATGAAGTCGTTTGATCTGGCCAAACCCTTTCTGAATACTCCGGCGCTTACCGGCGCTTTTGTTCTCAGCGTGAGTTTAGGTTTTACAATCCCGATGCTTATAAATTTAAGGATCGATCATCTGTTGGAAGAAATGAGAACGGGCGACGTTGCGACGATCGAAACCAACGCCCGGCAGCTTGGTTATTACGCGCCTCTGGTAAACGCCGATAAATTGGCGGCGAATTATTGCGATACGTTATACGGAGAAGGGGCAACCGGCCACCCTTCAAAGCCCTTTCAGAACGAAAGACAAAAAGCATTGGAAAGCGCCTATCTGGAATTGACCGGTCATAGCCAGGAAGGAATGAATAGAGCAATTTGCTTAGATTGGTAAAAGCCATAGAGATATAAGATGAGAGAATTTGACGTGGTTATCATCGGCGCCGGTTTGGCCGGTTTGGAATGTGCCCGGCTGCTATCGCGCGGGGGCACTAAGATTTTGCTGGCCGACCGGAAAAGCGATCTCACCAAAGGCATTCACACGACCGGGATCTTTGTGCGCAAGACCTTTGAAGATTTCGATTTTCCCGCCGGCACTTTAGGCAAGCCCGTTCGCGACGTCACTCTTTATTCGCCGGCCCTACGCCCTTTGCCGCTTAAAAGTAAATACGATGAATTTCGGGTGGGGAAAATGGGCGCGCTTTACGAGGCCTATTTGCGCGAAGCGATAGACAATGGCGTCGAATTTTCAAACGGCACTCGCTATATCTCATCGGTACGTGTGAGGGCCGTTAGCGAGTGCGATCAAACGAAACAGCAAACCGAAAATATAGTAACGCTGGCGCGCGAAGGCGAAACTTTTTTTGTGAAAGCAAAAGTACTGGTCGGCGCCGACGGGGCGAGTTCACGGGTAGCGAAAGATCTCGGGCTCGATGAGAACAAGGAAGTCATCGTCGGTTACGAGGAAGTTTATCGCGGAGTGCCCTTTACAGGCGAGCCGCGCCTGCATTGTTTTCTCGATGCCAAGTTGGCGCCGGGTTACCTGGCATGGGTTACCAACGACGGCGAAGAGGTGCATATCGGCGTGGGCGGTTATGCGGAAAAGTTCGATCCCCGCGCGGCGCTAAAAGAATTCAAACAAAAAATTGCCGGAAAGGTCATCGATCTCACCGGGGCAGAGCGGGCGGAAACGCGCGGCGGAAAAATTCCGGTCGGCGGGGTGCTGCGAAATATCGCCAACGAAAACGGCTTGCTGATCGGTGACGCGTCGGGCGCGGTGTCTCCGCTTACCGCGGGCGGGCTCGATCCCTGTCTCAGGCTTTCCCGCATCGCCGCCGGGGTGATCTTGGAAAGGCTGCGAACCGGCGAGCCGGAAATTCTCGACACCTACTCCGGCGATCTATTCCGCACTCGCTTTGTCTCGCGTATCTGGATGAGACGGATGCTGGCGGCATTTAACAGCCAGCTTTTACTCGAAACGGGATGCGCGGTTTTGCGGCTGCCGCTGCTTAGCAAATTCGCGGCGCATGTTTTCTTTGGGCGCGGCGGCTCATTCCCGGATGACGTCATCCCGGCAGGCGCGGCGGAACTGAAAATTTCAAGGACCTGAAACTTCGCTGGGGACAGCCGGGAAGCAATTTCTAATAAGGATCAGCTTATGAACGAAAGAACAAAAAAGGGGCTGGAAATAGTTCAGACCGCTTTTATATTAGGTATTTTGGGTGACACACTTCTTCGGGCCACGCCGTGGGGATTGAATTTCTTTCTCTGGGTGACCGCGCTCGCGGCCGGGTTGTGGGTCGTCACCGTTCGTTATCGAAATGAAAAGCCAAAGCTGAACTCGCTTCTTTTGCACGGGGCGCTGATCTTTTTTGCCGTGATGTTCGTCTGGCGCGATGCCGTCCAGCTGATGGTGTTCGACGTGCTGGCAATACTGATGATCCTGGCGGTCTTAACTCTGCCGGCAATGAAATTACAAATGCCGCAAAGCGGCCTGGCGCACTACGCATTAGGGTGGATCTATTCCGGTTTTAATCTCTTTATTTCACCTCTTTTTCTGATCACTTACGACATCAAGTTCAAGGGTGTTCCGCGTAACAATACAACCAAACATCTGGCCGCCGCGCTGCGCGGGATCCTGGTGGCGATCCCGATCCTGCTGATCTTCGGCGCGCTGTTTGTCGCGGCGGATGCCGCTTTCCAGGACCTGATCGAAAAGACATTTCGGATCGATTTCGAATTCGTTATCGGCCACCTGTTCTGGATAAGCGCCTTGACCTGGATCGTGGCGGGTTATTTGCGCGGCGCTACTTTTTTTGTATTCGATCAGGAAGATAGAGAGAGTTCGAATGATCTGAGCATTTTGCCGGACGATCTCGATCTTAAGGAAAAAACCGACAAGGCTGAAAAACCCAAGACGTGGAAGGCGTGGGACCTGCAGGATATCAATAATTCATTTTTCCCCAGCTACTTTACTTTCGGGACCGTGGAACTGAGCGTTGTTTTAGGATTGATGAATCTGCTCTTCCTGGCGTTTGTGATAGTTCAAGTGCCGTATCTCTTCGGCGGAATGGACCTGGTGCAAAATACCGAGAATTTCAAGCTCGCGGAATATGCCCGGCGCGGTTTTGGCGAACTGGTTTTTGTTTCCGCCCTGGTCCTGCCTATCTTAATGGCGGCGCAGTGGCTGATAAAAAAAGACGACAAAATGGCCTCCGCGACCTACCGCGTCCTGGCCTGCGTTCAGATACTGCTGCTTTTTGTGATAATGCTTTCAGCCGCCCAGCGAATGCTTTTATATACGGGAACTTCCGGTTACGGATTGACCGTCGCCAGGTTTTATCCCATGGCCTTTATGATCTGGCTGGCGGTCGTGTTTCTCTGGTTTGCCGCAACCGTTTTACGCGGAATGCGGAATCGTTTTGCCTGGGGAACGCTTTGGTCGGCGCTTGTTTTTCTGGCTGCGGTGCATGTCTTTAACCCCGATGATTTTATTGCCCGCACCAATATCGGGTTAATGCATGCGGGCCGGAATTTCGATGCCTCGTACATGAAGGACCTGAGCGACGATGCCGTTCCCGCGCTGCTCGACGGGATATCGTACTTTAGTACAGAGCAGAGGTGCATGGTCCAGAAGAATTTTGGAAAAAGGATCGAAGAGTATGATAAAGAAGCTAATCTGCGTTCATGGAATTGGTCCAGGTGGAACGCGCGGCTGCGGCTGGCGGAAGCGGCGAGAAGTTTTGACGCGGCAGGCTGCCCGCAAGTTTCTGAAGAAAGCAATGCAATTAAAGTTTTTGACCAGAATATAGAATAGGTACACCGGGGATAAACTAATATAATTGGGTCGGATGGTAACTGATCAGAAAAGCCGCGATCATCTGCGTGAGTACCTGTCTTATTTGCAGGTGGAAAAAGGTTTAGCGAAAAACTCGCTGGCCAGCTACGGGTTTGATTTCGCCCGGCTGCGCGATTTTTCCGCCGCCGTCGGAAAAGATCCGAAAGATCTGAACCGCGGCGACCTGCGAAGCTGGATAATGGCGCTTTCACGCGAAGGCCTTTCGCCTTCGTCGGTACAGCGAATGGTCAGCGCCGCGCGAGGTTTCTACAAATTCCTGATGCTGGACGGCCATATTAAGGCAAATCCGGCCGAAGATCTGGATACGCCGCAGGGCGGGCATTATCTGCCGCGGTTTTTGACTGAAACCGAGATCGAAGAGTTCCTGAAACAGCCGGATGTTGAGACGGAAACCGGCCTGCGAGACCGGGCTTTGCTGGAATTGATGTACGCTTCGGGGCTGCGGGTGTCTGAAGTTATCTCTATTAAGATCAATGACATAGAGCTGGATGCCGGAATCTTGACCTGCTTTGGCAAGGGCAGCAAACAAAGAAAGGTGCCGCTGGGAAAAAGCGCCGCCGAGTGGCTAAAAAGCTATCTGGAGATCAGAAATCGTAAAACCGGCGTCCAAAACCTGTTTGTAAGCCCCAATGGTAAGCCCTTAAACCGCCAAAACGTTTACCAATTGGTGAGAAATTACGCGGAAAAAGCCGGTTTAGAGGGTGTTTCGCCGCATAAACTGCGCCATACCTTTGCCACGCATTTGCTGCAAAACGGCGCCGATTCGCGTTCCGTGCAGGTAATGCTGGGCCATAGCGACATTTCCACCACCCAGATATACACCCACGTGACCGACAATCATCTGAAAAAAGCCTACGACAAATTTCACCCCCGCTCGTAAGAGAATCTTTACTATTTTGTAAGCAAAACAGCCGTTTTAACTTGCACCCAGCCCTTTTATTAGGTATCATTTGAGTTTTGCTACTGGCTCCGGAAATAGTCTTAGTACGCAATTTATAAGCTTGGGCAAGGGTGGTCGAGTGGTTAATGGCACCGGGCTGTAAACCCGGCCGGCGAAAGCCGTACGTAGGTTCGAATCCTACCCCTTGCACCATTTTGATTTTTGATTTTAGATTTGATTTTGGATTAGAAGAAGTCGGGTTTATTGGGCATCTCACGAAATCTAAAATCGGCAAATCCGAAATTGGTATGCGGGAGTAGCTCAGTTGGTAGAGCGTCAGCCTTCCAAGCTGAATGTCGCGAGTTCGAGTCTCGTCTCCCGCTCCAATTAGCAAGTTCTTTGCAGTTCGCGCCCAAGTAGCTCAGGGGTAGAGCGCATCCTTGGTAAGGATGAGGTCACGGGTTCAATCCCGTCTCGGGCTCAGTTAAAAAGTTTTTTGGCATTAAATTATTTAAAGAGGTTAGTAAAAAGAATGACAAAGGAAAAATTCGATCGAAGCAAGCCGCACGTGAATATCGGGACGATCGGGCACGTGGATCACGGGAAGACGACGTTGACGGCGGCGATCACGAAGGTATTGTCGAAGCACAATCCGAAGATCACGGTGCGGGCGTTCGATTCGATCGACAATGCGCCTGAAGAAAAGGCGCGCGGGATCACAATCGCGACGGCGCACGTCGAGTATGAGACGGCGAACCGTCACTATGCGCACGTCGACTGCCCGGGACACGCGGACTATGTCAAGAACATGATCACGGGAGCGGCGCAGATGGACGGAGCTATCCTGGTGGTGGCGGCGACCGACGGCCCGATGCCGCAGACCCGCGAGCACATCCTGCTGGCAAGACAGGTGGGAGTGCCTTCGATGGTGGTGTTCATGAACAAGGTGGACGCTGTCGACGATGCCGAACTGCTTGAGCTGGTGGAGCATGGAGATCAGCGAACTGCTCTCGAGCTACGAATTCCCGGGAGACGACACACCTGATCATCCAGGGATCAGCCTTAAAGCGCTCGAAGGCGATGCCGCATGGGAGCCGAAGGTCGATGAGCTGATGCAGGCGGTGGATGACTACATCCCGACACCTGCCCGCGAGACGGACAAGCCGTTCCTGATGCCGGTCGAAGACATCTTCACCATCCAGGGACGCGGAACAGTGGCGACGGGAAGAATCGAGAGAGGCGATCATCAACGTCAACGAGACCGGTGGAGATCGTGGGTATCAAGGACACGAGGAACTCGGTTGTGACCGGGGTCGAGATGTTCAAGAAGCTTCTGGACCGGGGATGGCGGGAGACAACGTCGGACTGCTGCTGAGAGGTGTTGAGCGAAAAGAGATCGAACGCGGACAGGTGATAGCCAAACCGGGCTCGATCACGCCGCACACGAAGTTCAAGGCCGAGGCCTATGTTCTGACCAAAGAAGAAGGCGGACGCCACACCCCGTTCTTTACCGGATACCGTCCGCAGTTCTACTTCAGGACAACGGACGTGACGGGAGTCGCGCACCTGCCGGCGGGAGTGGAGATGGTGATGCCGGGAGACAACATCCAGATGGAGATCGAGCTGATCGCTCCGATCGCGATGGAGAAGGGACTGCGGTTCGCTATCCGTGAAGGCGGCAGAACGGTCGGGGCCGGAACGGTTTCGGATATTGTTGAATAGTTAGATTAGTTAGTGGTTCGTGGTTGAGTGAGTAAAACCTGCAACTGAACTACGGACATACGAACAACGAACTAGAGTAAAGAGTTAATAGAAATGCCGAGAGATAACATTATTTTACAGTGCACCGAGTGCAAAGAGCGCAATTACGTGACGACAAAGAACAAAAAGAACACGCCGAACAGGCTGGAGTTCAAAAAGTTCTGCCGTCGCTGCCGCATGCCACACGCTGCACAGGGAAAATAAATAGTCGGATTAATCGACTTGCGGTTGGCGATTTTCGGACTTGAAAATCTGCGCTCAATCGCACAATCAGTCAAATCAAAATTCGAAAATTCGTTTAGGGGTATGGTGTCAATGGTTAGCATGGAGGTCTCCAAAACCTTAGGTCCGGGTTCGAGTCCTGGTACCCCTGCCAGTATAAGAAGGTTAATTAGTAGGAGAAAAACAGTGTCAGAAGCAGTTGGCACCTTGAGATAAAGGTAACAAAAAGAGGGCATCGGCGAATTCGTCCAGAAACCCGCGAGGAGCTTAAGAAAGACATCTTTTCCTTCGTCGTGACGATGTGAAGAATACGACGCTGATCGTTGTTGCGATCAGCGTCATCTTCTTCGCCGTCTATTTGTTTTTGGTCGATCAGGCGTGGGTCTATATTTTGTAAGGGCTCGAATTGGGTGATAATAAGATCGCCGGTTTATAAGGATTAAAGATAAATGAAGCAGTGGTATTTTATCCACACATATTCAGGGCACGAAAATAAAGTAGTGGAGAGCCTTAACGCCCGTATCCGCGATATGGAGCTGGCAGAGCAGATCACCGAGGTTTTGCTGCCGAAAGAAACGGTCGTCGAAATGCGCGGCAATAAGCGCATCGAATCTTCGCGAATGTTCTATCCCGGGCTATGTGTTGGTCGAGATCGAGTGCGACGAGAAGGGAAAGATCCCTGATAACGTTTTTCACGCGATCAAATCGACGCCGAAGGTTACGGGATTTTTAGGCGGGAAATATCCGACGCCGCTGACGCAGGACGAGGTAGACCAGATCGTCCACAATATCGAGAGTCGCGACCGAAAAACCGAAACCGAAGTTCTCTTATGAAATGGGCGAAGTGGTACGGATCAAGTCAGGCCCGTTCGCCAGCTTTACGGGCAAGGTGGAAGAAGTCAACGAGGACAAAGCGACGCTTAAGGTTACGGTGACCATTTTTGGACGCTCGACGCCGGTGGAATTGAATTTCCTGGATGTTGAGAAAGTTACTTTTGCTGAAGAAGAATAAAAATTAGTTCAAGGTGGTCGAGAGTATCAACCCGGCTCAATGATCGAGCCAACCCGGCCTTCGTAAGCAGTTGAACTTTGAACAATTTGGAAATGAGGACATTCCCGAGTTGTAGGCTCGGGATCGTAAATCGAAAAATATGGCAAAGAAGATTGAAGGATATATTAAGTTGCAGATTCCGGCCGGTAAGGCAAACCCGGCGCCGCCGATCGGCCCGGCACTCGGACAGCATGGCGTGAATATCATGGAGTTTTGCAAGGCGTTCAACGCCAAGACGCAAAACGACGACCCGGATATGAAGATCCCGGTCGTGATCACGGTCTATGCCGACCGCTCGTTCACTTTTGAAACAAAGACGCCGCCCGGCGGCAGATCTGCTGCGGAAGGCGTCGGGTATCGCGAAAGGATCCGGGCACGCCGAACAAAGCGAAAGTCGGCACCATCTGCCGCGCCCAGATCGAAGAGATCGCCAAGACGAAAATGACGGATCTCAATACGACAATCTGGCTTCGGCGATGAAAACGATCGAAGGAACGGCGAAAAGCATGGGACTGACGGTGGAAGGTTAGTAAGCAGTAAGCTGTGAGCAGTAAGCTAGATCACAGCAGAAGTAACTAGTTACACAGCTCGACTGCTGCACTCAAAGAGAGGGAGAAGCGAAAATCTTCGTTTGAACCTGGAGGTAAAATGAAAAAAGAGGCAAGAAATATCTTCGGCCTTCGGAAAGATCGAGGCCGGAAAGAAGCGTACACGCTGGAAGAGGCGATCACGAAATTGAAAGAGATCGCCTTTGCAAAGTTCGACGAAACAGTCGAATTGACAATGTGGCTCGGGGTAGACCCCCGGAAAGCCGACCAGCTTGTGCGCGGAACGATCGTTCTGCCGCACGGGCTTGGCGGCAAAGCCAAAATGGTCGTTGTGATCGCCCAGGGCGACAAGATCAAGGAAGCCCAAGAAGCGGGCGCCGATTTAACCGGCGGCGACGATCTGGTCGAAAAGATCAAAGGCGGCTGGCTGGATTTCGATGCGCTGATCTCAACGCCCGATATGATGGGCAAGGTCGGCCAGCTCGGTAAGGTCCTCGGCCCGCGCGGCCTGATGCCGAATCCGAAAACAGGAACGGTGACGATGGACGTCAAGACCGCTATCGAAGAAACCAAAGCCGGTAAGGTCGAATATCGCGTAGATAAAACGGGCGTTATCCACGTCCGGTTCGGCAAAGTGTCCTTTGACGACGAACAAGCTCACGGAAATACGACAGTTTTGATCAACGCCGTTATGAAGGCAAAGCCTACGACCGCGAAAGGGACGATATCTCAAAAAGATCAATTTGGCGGCGACCATGAGCCCGGGCGTTTTGCTCGACGAATTGCATACGTTTTAGTAAGTGAGGAGCGAATAGAAGAATAATGAAAACGAAAAAAATAAAACAACAAGATCTGAACGCCCTCACTGCAGCAGCTTCAGAATGCTACGTCAGCGATGGTCGTGAGCTTTAACAAGCTGACGGTCAACAAGGACCAGGAACTTCCGTGAGCAGCTTCGCGAGGCGGGGCCAAGTATCAGGTAGTAAAAAATACGCTTGCCCGCCTTGCGGTCAAAGGAACCCAGTTCGAAGCAGGCCGAGCGAACATTTCAAAGGCGTGACGGCGATCGCCTGGACCGAAGACGACCGGTGTGCTGTCGAAGGCCATTAACGAAGTTCGTTAAGGACAACGCGGAATCTATCACGCTTAAGGCCGGTGTGGTCGACGGCAAAGTGATCGACTCTGCAGGCATGACAGATCGATGGCCAGCCTGCCTTCGAAAGAAGAGCTTATTTCGAAACTTCTCTTCGTGCTGCAAGCCCAGGCACAGCGCCTGGTAACTGTCATCAATGCCGTACCGCGCAATCTGGCGGTGGTGATCAAACAGGCCAGCGAGAAATTAGAAGCAGGGCCCGAAGCGGCGCCGGAAGCACCGGCAGCAGAGGCTGCTCCGGAAGTAGCGGCAGAGGCAACTACGGAAGTGACGGCGGAAGCTACACCGGAAGCACCGGCAGAAGCAGCTCCGGAGGCATCGACAGAGGCAACGCCGGAAGCTACAGAAGCGGCGCCAGAGGCTGCACCGGAATCAACACCCGAACCGGCGGCAGAAGTGACGCCGGAAGTGGCCCCGGAAGCGGAACCCGAAGCGGCAGCGCCCGAGGCTGCGCCGGAAGCAGCAGCAGAAACCGCGCCGGAGGAGGCAGCTCCAGAGGCAGAGCCGGAAGAGAAGCCGGAAGCGTAAAAGAGATTTTAGATCGGGGATTTTGGATTTTGGATTAGCAATCGAAAATCGCAAATCTAAAATCCCAAATGAGATTGGCCGTACCCAAGGAAAACGAGCTAGGCGGTTTGTCAGGTCACCAAGCTTCGGACATGAACAAGTGTGATGCAACCAGATGTATATGTCCCGTGGGTTCTCGCGGCTATAAACAAAAAAACCAGAACCCTAAGAGGAGAAAAATACTGATATGACAAGACAAGAAATAGTTGAATAGTTAAAAAGCATGTCGCTTCTCGAAGCGTGCGAACTGGTCAAAGAAATCGAAGAAGTTTTCGGTGTTTCGGCTGCCGCTGCTGCGGCCCCGATGATGATGGCGGCTCCGGCGCCGGCGAAGCTGCCGCGGCTGGAAGAAAAAGATTCGTTTGACGTGATTCTGACCGCTGCCGGCGGCAACAAGATCAACGTCATCAAGGTCGTTCGTGAATCACGGTCCTGGGCCTTAAAGAAGCCAAGGACCTGGTCGATGGGGCTCCGAAAGCGATCAAAGAAGGCGTTGCCAAGGACGAAGCCGAGAGATCAAGACCAAGCTTACCGAAGCCGGCGCGTCCGTCGAAGTTAAATAATTTAGCTGTTATACTATATGGTGAGCAGAAGTTTCTAATTAGAACCAGGCTGATATAGATATAACTTTAATGGCTAGCTGATGTTTAACCGAGAAGACTCTTCGCATTGAACAATTGGGAGTCAGGTGTCTCGTTTGGCACTCTCGGAAAATTTAATAGAGGCATTTAACTGCGAAAAGCGGTCTGGGCAAACTTCGCCTTGACCGCATTTGCCGTCTTTTACATAAAAGTTGTTTTAGCGGGGAGAGAAGCAAGTCGAATCATAACATAAAAAACCCGTAAATCAACCATTTTTTATTCCGGAAAAACAGTAATAATATGATCAACAATCCTCTTCAAACAAATGCCAACGGCCTGGGTCGCCGCACCAGCACCGCGCCCGAACGTATGTATTTTTCAAAGATCTACACCTCCGCACAGATCCCGAATCTGATCGAGGTCCAGCGCGAATCGTATAACCGCTTTCTGCAGATGGATCTGATCCCCGAGGAAAGCGCGATTACATCGGCCTGCAGTCGGTGTTCGCTCCGATCTTCCCGGTGTCGGATTTTCGCGAGACGGCGATGCTCGAGTATGTCGAGTACCAGATCGGCAACTGGCAGTGCAAATGCGGCAACCTCGAGGGCCTCGAGCACCTGCGTGCAAACTGTAAGAACTGCGGCTGCCAAGATCAAGGTCGACCCGTTCAACCCGGCCGAAGTGCTCTGCAACAATTGCGGAACGTTCAACGCCGTCCGCCCGAACCTCTGCAACAACTGCGGCGAGCCGGTCGGCCTCAAGCACAAGCACGACCAGCAGGAATGCCAGGAACGCGGAATGTCGTACAGCGTCCCGCTCAAGGTGAAGATCCGTCTGACGGTTTATGACAAGGACCCGGAAACGAATGTGTCGACCATCCGCGATATCAAGGAAGAGGACGTTTTCTTCGGCGAGATCCCGCTGATGACCGACAACGGCACGTTTATCATCAACGGAACCGAGCGCGTGATCGTTTCGCAGCTTCACCGCTCGCCCGGCGTGTTCTTCAAGGGCGACCGCGACGAATATCTGGCCAAGATCATCCCGTACCGCGGTTCGTGGGTCGAGTTTGAATACGACCAGAAAGGCATTCTTCATGCCCGTCTCGGCAAACGTAAGATCACTCGCGACGATCTTCCTGCGTGCTCTCGGCCTTGTGGCTCAACCCGCAGATCGACATGAAGACGCGTTTCGGACAACATTCTCGAAGAGGTCGTTAAGAATGCCGAGTATTCGAATGCCGATATCCTGAAGCTCTTCTACACCGGCGATGAAGTCACGGTCGAGAAAGGCAAGCTCTTTATCACTATCGACAAAGAAGGCGACACGCACCTGTCGGCATGCGTGCCGAAGAGGACATCAAGGACAAAAAAGAAGAGCTGCGTCAAAAAGGGCAAAAAAGTCACCAAGTCGGCGCATCGCCGAACTGCGCAAGGCCAAGATCACGAAGTCGAGGTTCCGCCGACCGATTTCGAAGGCGCGTATGCGCTGGACGATGTCGTCAACACCGAAACGGGCGAGGTGATCGTCGAAGCCGAACACCGAGATCCCGGCGGCCAAGCTGCAGCAGATCATCGAGGAAGGCGTGGAAAGCTTTACGGTTTTCTTCCCGAAACGCGACGTCATCGGCGAGTATCATCGCAGACGCTGAAGAAAGACCGCATCACCAAACCGGTCGATGCGCTGCTCGAGATCTACCGCAAGATGCGCCCCGGCGATCCGCCGACCGTGCCGACGGCTTACCGCCTGCTCGAAGGAATGTTCTTCGATACGCGCCGGTTCGATCTGTCGCGCGTCGGACGCCTGAAATTCAACATCAAGATGGGCCGCCCCGAACGCGACCGCATCAACGATCCGCTGCTGGCACCGACAGATTTTGTCGAGGTCGTCAATTATCTCTTCAGGATGAAGAGGGACAGCGAGCATTATTGCCAGGACGATATCGATCACCTGGGCAACCGCCGCGTCCGCGCGGTCGGCGAACTGCTCGAAAACCAGTTCCGCATCGGCCTCGAACGCATGGAGCGCGCGATCAAGGAGAAGATGTCCATCCAGCAGGACATGTTCACCACGATGCCGCGCGATCTGGTCAACGCCAAGCCGGTGACGGCTGCGGTCCGCGAATTCTTCGGTTCGTCGCAGCTTTCGCAGTTCATGGACCAGACGAATCCGCTGTCGGAAATCACGCACAAACGCCGCTTGTCGGCGCTCGGGCCGGGCGGTCTTTCGCGTGAACGTGCGGGATTTGAGGTCCGCGACGTTCACCCGACCCACTATGGCCGCATCTGCCCGATCGAGACGCCTGAAGGCCCGAACATCGGACTCATCTCGTCGCTGTCGTGCTTTGCGCGGATCAACGAATTCGGCTTTATCGAATCGCCGTATCGCAAGGTGGAAGACGGCCGCGTGATCGAGTATGTAAAGATCCTCAACGGCGGCGACACAACGTTCAAGCCGGGCGAGCACGTGCCGCTCGAGGACGTGGACAAAGAAAATGTGGACCTGGAAAGCAAAAAAGGTAAAAAGCAGGCCGACTTATGAACCGTGGCCGTTCTACCTGACCGCGTGGGAAGAAGATAAATACATCATCGGCCAGGCGAATATCGAGCTCGACGCCAAAGGCAACTTCGTCAACGAACGCAACGCCGCCCGAGCAAAAGCCGGTGAATTTATCACCGCCGACCGATGAAGACATCCAGTATCATGGACGTTTCGCCGAAACAGCTCGTTTCGGTGGCCGCGTCGCTGATCCCGTTCCTTGAGAACGACGACGCCAACCGTGCTCTGATGGGTTCGAACATGCAGCGTCAGTCAGTGCCGCTGCTTCGTGCCGAATCGCCGTATGTCGGCACCGGTATGGAAAAGATCGCGGCCCGCGATTCGGGTGCGGTGGTTATCGCAAAACGCGACGGCGTGGTCGATTATGTCGATTCTGAACGCATCATCGTCAAAGCCGACCACCAGGTTGACGGAACGATCTCGCGTGAGGTGACGGCGGACATTTACTCGCTGGTCAAATTCAAGCGTTCGAACCAGAACACCTGTATCAACCAGCGTCCGATCGTCGACGTCGGCGAGCGCGTCAAGAAAGGCCAGGTCATTGCTGACGGGCCGTGTACCGACCGCGGCGAACTCGCTCTCGGACGCAACGTGCTGGTGGCATTTATGCCGTGGCGCGGTTACAACTTCGAGGACGCGATCCTGGTTTCCGAGCGGCTCGTCAAGGACGACTACTACACGTCGATCCACATCGAGGAGCTCGAGATCGAAGCCCGCGATACCAAACTCGGGCCGGAAGAGATCACGCGCGATATCCCGAACATCGGCGAGAACATGCTTCGCGATCTCGACGAATCGGGCATCATCCGCATCGGTGCCCAGGTCAAGCCGGGCTCGATCCTGGTCGGTAAGGTTACGCCGAAGGGCGAAACGCAGCTGACGGCGGAAGAAAAACTGCTCCGCGCGATCTTCGGCGAAAAGGCCGGCGACGTTAAAGACGCCTCGCTTGACCTGCCCGCCGGGAATCGACGGAACGGTCGTTGACGTGCAGATCTTTACCCGCAAGGGACAGGACAAGGACGAGCGTTCGCTCGATATCGAGGGAATGGAGGAAGACGATCTTCGCCGCGACCTCGAGGACGAGATCCGCATCCTGCAGGAACAGCGTGACGAGCGTATCTACGAGCTCTTCGAAGGCCGCAAGCTGACCAAGGACCTGATGGATGGCAAGGAGGTCATCCTCAAGAAGGGCACTACGCTGAAACCGCGATGCTGCTGGAGATTGAACTCAAGACTGCTGCGCAAAGCCGAGGTTGCGGCCGGCACCGATCGACATCACGTCCGAGGTCAAGGATATGACGAACAGCGTACCGAACGCCAGATCAACATTCTGAGCGACATCTACGACGAAAAGATCACCAAGCTCAAGCAGGGCGACGAACTTCCCCCGGGCGTCATCAAGATGGTCAAGGTTTTCGTCGCGATGAAGCGCAAGCTTTCGGTCGGCGACAAGATGGCCGGACGTCACGGTAACAAGGGTGTTATCGCCCGCATCCTGCCGGAGGAAGATATGCCGTACCTGCCGGACGGAACGCCGGTCGAGATCGTGCTCAATCCGCTCGGCGTGCCTTCGCGTATGAACGTGGGGCAGATCCTCGAAACGCATCTCGGCTGGGCGGCACGAGTTCTGGGCTGTCACTTTGCGACGCCGGTTTTTGACGGTGCGAGCGAAGACGAGATCAAGGACTATATCGGCAAGGCCGAACGCCAAGATACGACGAACTGGGCCTGCCGCCGTCGGTCGGCCCGTCGGGCAAGACGCGTCTTTATGACGGTTTGACCGGCGAGCAGTTCGAGCAGAAGGTGACCGTCGGGTACATCTATATGCTCAAGCTTTCGCACCTTGTGGACGACAAGATCCACGCTCGCTCGATCGGGCCGTACAGCGCTTATCACGCAGCAGCCGCTGGGCGGTAAGGCGCAGTTCGGCGGACAGCGTTTCGGAGAAATGGAGGTGTGGGCACTCGAAGCATACGGCGCGGCGCACATCCTGCAGGAACTGCTGACGTGCAAATCCGACGACGTGGCCGGCACGTTCGAAGATCTACGAAACGATCGTCAAGGGCGTTTCGAACTTCGAGCCGGGCATTCCCGAGTCGTTCAACGTTCTGGTCCGCGAGCTGCAGTCGCTCTGTCTCGACGTCGAGCTTATCACGGAGGAAGAGATCGACCCGGAAGAAGCTGATTGCGGGTGTCGGTGAGGTCTTAGTGTCGGAGTTGCCGTCGAGTAGGGGCTGTCGAATTAAGGCAGTTGAGTAAGGCTGCGCAAAAGATGGAATAAAGTTAGTGGTTTTTTAGGCCAGCGGCAATCCCGCCGGCCACTATGGAGAAATAGATGTTTCGATTTAAACAGCTAAACCAGAAACACAACTGACCACAAATTACGAAGCGATCCGCATCAGCCTGGCTTCGCCGGAGAAGATCCGCTCGTGGTCGCACGGCGAGGTGACCAAGCCGGAAACGATCAACTACCGCACCTTTAAGCCGGAACGCGACGGGCTGTTCTGCGCCACGCATTTTCGGCCCGGTTTCGGACTGGGAATGTCTGTGCGGAAAGTACAAGCGAATGAAGCACCGCGGCGTTATCTGCGACAAGTGCGGTGTCGAAGTCACGCAGTCCAAGGTCCGCCGCGAGCGTCTCGGCCATATCGAGCTGGCCAGCCCGTGCTCGCACGTGTGGTTCTTTAAAGGACTGCCGTCGCGTATCGGCCATCTGCTCGATATCACGCTGCGCGATCTCGAAAAGATCCTCTACTTCGAGACCGTACATCGTCATCGACGAAGGCGACGTGCCGGACCTCAAGCAAAAAGATCTGCTGACGGACGAGCGCTTCCGCGAGCTGACGCGCGATTATCCGAACCAGTTCGTGGCGAAGATGGGCGCCGAGGCGATCAAGGACCTGCTGCCGCAGATCGACATCCAGGAACTGGTCGACGAGCTTCGCAGCAGATGCGCGACGAAACTTCGCAGCAGAAAAAGCTCAAGTATTCGAAGCGGCTGAAGGTTTCGAACTCGTTCCTGCGCTCGGGCAACAACCCGGAATGGATGATCCTGGATGTGATCCCGGTCATCCCGCCTGAGCTTCGCCCGCTCGTGCCTCTGGATGGCGGACGGTTTGCGACGTCGGATCTTAACGATCTTTATCGCCGCGTGATCAACCGCAACAACCGTCTTGAAAAAGCTGATCGAGCTGCGTGCGCCGGAAGTTATCGTCCGCAACGAAAAGCGCATGCTGCAGGAAGCGGTCGATGCGCTGTTCGACAACGGCCGCCGCGGCCGCGTGCTGCGCGGTGCGAACAACCGCCCGCTCAAATCGCTGTCCGGAACGCTCAAGGGTAAGCAGGGACGTTTCCGTCAGAACCTGCTCGGAAAACGTGTCGATTACTCGGGACGTTCGGTTATCGTGGTCGGGCCGGAGCTGAAGCTTCACCAGTGCGGTTTGCCGAAGAAGATGGCGCTCGAGCTTTTCAAGCCGTTCATCTACAACAAGCTTGAAAAAGACGCGCACGCCGCGACCATCAAGCAGGCGCGTGAAATGGTCGAACGCCAGGAGCCGATCGTTTGGGACATTCTCGAAGAAGTCATTCGCGAGCATCCGGTCCTTCTGAACCGCGCTCCGACGCTTCACCGTCTCGGCATCCAGGCTTTCGAGCCGGTGCTGGTCGAAGGTAAAGGCGATCAAGATCCACCCGCTCGTCTGTACGGCTTTCAACGCCGACTTCGACGGCGACCAGATGGCGGTCCACATTCCGCTTTCGGCCGAAGCGCAGATCGAAGCTAGCGTTCTGATGCTTGCGTCGAACAACCTGCTTTCGCCGGCCAGCGGCCAGCCGATCACGGTTCCTTCGCAGGACATCGTTCTCGGCTGCTATTACCTGACGCTCGCGACCGCGACGAATTGAAGGGCAGTATCACGCCGGCAGAAAGATAAGGCCGTCAAACCGATCCTGCGTATGTTCGATCGACGAGCGTGCTGCTGGCTCTCGATGCCGGAGCGTCTCGAAACGCAGACCAAGATCAAGCTCCGCTGGCGAAGGCGATCTGATCGATCTGACGCATGGAGCACAACCCGCAGGACGTTATGCGCGCGACCATTCGCGAAAAGGTGTTCGACCAGCGTGATCGACACGACGGCGGGCCGCGTGATCTTTAACGAGCGCCTGACGCGTGACGGCTTGCCGTATCGTAAACGGCATGCTGAAGAAGAAAGGCCTGCAGTCGCTGGTCAGCTTCTGCCACCTGCGACCTCGGCCACGACCAGACGGTCGCGCTGCTCGACGATCTGAAAACGATGGGCTTCCTTTATGCGACCAAGTCGGGTATTTCGATCGGTATCGACGACATGGTCACGCCGGCGAGCAAGAAGGGCATTATCGAAGACGCCCGTAAAGAAGTCGACAAGCTTCAGAAGCAGTACGAAGATGCGACCATGACCAACATGGAACGCGAGAACAAGGTGACGGCGATCTGGTCGGAAGTTACCGACCAGCGTGGCGAAGGAAATGTTCATGGCCATGCATACGCGCGAAAACGAACGTAAAGAGCTTAACCCGATCCTCGTGATGGCCGATTCCGGCGCGCGTGGTTCGGAAGCTCAGATCCGCCAGCTGGCCGGTATGCGCGGTCTGATGGCCAAGCCCTCGGGCGAGATCATCGAAACGCCGATCGTCGCCAACTTCCGCGAAGGGTCTGAACGTGCTGCAGTACTTTATCTCGACGCACGGCGCGCGTAAAGGTCTGGCCGATACGGCGCTGAAAACGGCCGACTCGGGTTACCTGACCCGCCGTCTGGTGGACGTGGCACAGGACGTGATCGTTTCCGAACAGGATTGCGGAACGCTCCGCGGTGTCTGGGCCGAGGCCATCATCCGCAACGGTGAAGAGGTCGAATCGCTGCGCGACCGCATCGTCGGCTGCACGTCGCTCGACGACATCATCGACCCGGTCGACGGCACGAGCGATCGTCGAAGCCAAGCCAGGAGATCGACGAAGATCTGGCTCGCAGGTGCAGCTCTCCGGGTCTGCAGAAGATCCGCATCCGCTCGGCGCTGACGTGCGAATCGCGCCGCGGCATCTGCGTCAAATGCTACGGCCGCAACCTGGCGACCGGCAACACGGTCGAGATCGGTGAAGCGGTCGGCGTTATCGCCGCCCAGTCGATCGGCGAACCGGGAACGCAGCTGACGATGAGAACGTTCCACGTCGGTGGTACGGCGCGGCTCGAACAGGAGACCAAGCACGTTGCGGCGATGGACGGAACAGCGAAGTACATCGGCGACCTGAAGGTCATCAAGAACCGTAACGGCGAAATCATCGCCGCTCAAACGTCAGTCGAGCTCGCCCTCGTCGACGACCGCGGCCGCGAAGTCGCGACCTACCAGATCGTTTACGGCGCTCAGGTTCATGTCAAGGACGGCCAGAAGGTCAAGGAAGACGACATGCTCGTCACGTGGGACCCGTTCACTTTCGCGATCCTGACCGAAGTTTCGGGTATGATCAAGTATCAGGACCTGAAGGAAGGCAAGACGGTCGAGGAAGAGATCGATAAGGTCACGGGGCAGAAACGCCTCGTGGTGAAGGATTCGGATGAGAAGAACCAGCCGCGTCTCGAGATCCGCGTCGGAACAAGGTCCTGAAGACCTACTCAGATGCCGATCCGCGCCAACCTTTTGGTCGAAGACGGCCAGAAAGTCGAAGCCGGCGACGTTATCGCCAAGATCCCGCGTGAAACGACCAAGACGAAAGACATCGTCGGCGGTCTGCCGCGTGTGGTCGAGCTGTTCGAAGCCCGCACGCCCGGGCGAGACCGGCCATCATGTCCGAGATCGACGGAACGTCAAGTTCGGCCCGATCTCGAAGGGTAAGCGCAAGATCATCGTCACCGGCGACTGACGGCGAAGAGCGCGAATACGATATTCCGCGCGGTACCCACATCAACGTGCAGGAAGAAGATCGCGTCCGCTCGGGCGAACCGCTGATGGACGGCCCGCTCAACCCGCACGATATCCTGCGCGTACTCGGTATCGAGCGCCTGCAGAACTACCTGGTGAATGAAGATCCAGGAAGTTTATCGCCTGCAGGGTGTGAACATCAACGACAAGCACATCGAGGTGATCGTTCGCCAGATGCTTCGCTGGGTGAAGATCAAGGAAGTCGGCGATACCGAATTCCTGCTCGAGGAACAGGTTGACCGCTTCCGCTATGAGGATGAAAACCGCCGCGTGCTCGAAGAGACGACGGGCAATCGGCGCAGGCCGAACCGCTGCTGCTGGGTATCACCAAGGCGTCGCTTTCGACCGACTCGTTCATCTCGGCAGCGTCGCTTCCAGGAGACGACCCGCGTGCTTACCGAAGCGGCTATTTCCGGACGCATCGATTACCTTCGCGGGCTGAAGGAAAACGTCATCATGGGACGCCTCATCCCGGCCGGAACCGGTATGAAATATTACCGCAATGTCAAGGTTGATTTCGACCCGACCGTAAACCAGAAGGAAGAGGACGAGTATGATGATTTCGTCGCTCTGACCGGCGGCATCGAATTGCCTCCGGCGAGTGTTCCTTTGGTTGAGGGCGATGGCGACGCGCTGGATATTCCGGAACCGGATTTCGACAGCGATTACAACTCCGAAACCGCCGGTGTATTCGAAGGCGAGACCGACGGCATCTCGATCGACGAGGGTGACGAGATCTAAAGACAAAAGGGTGGAGATGATATCTCCACCCTTTTAGTTCAAAGTTCGAGGTTCAGGGTTCAAATTTTAGTTTGAACCCTGAACCTTTTTTAAATCCGGTCGCTACCGCTCCCGGTTCTGACAAGAAACGCCTAAAGGCGTAACTTTGAACTCTGAACCTTGAACTTGGAACTTTATGCTCATTACCATATCTTGCAGGGTTTCGGGCTGACCATTTTATCCGGAAGTTTACATCCGAAGGCCTGGGCAAATTCCGGCATATTCATAAGCGGCCCGATCACGCGGAAACGTGCGTCGGCATGCGGATTTCCCAGCACCTGCTGGCGGATAGCTTCATCGCGCATCTTTGAGCCCCAGACCTGCGCCCAGCCGAGGAAAAATCTCTGATCAGCGGTAAAGCCGTCGATATCCGCCGGCTTCGGTTTACCTTTGAGCGATCTTTGATAGGCGTCATAAGCAATGTTTAAGCCGCCGAGGTCGCCGATGTTTTCACCCAGCGTGAGTTTGCCGTTGATCTTGAGGTTCTGGCCGACGTCAAAGCCGTTGAACTGCTCGACCACGCAGTTGGCCCTTTCCTCAAAGTTCTTACGGTCTTCCAGCGTCCACCACATACGCAGATTACCGACCGCGTCGAATTGGCTGCCCTGATCGTCAAAGCCGTGCGAGATCTCGTGGCCGATCACACCGCCGATGGCGCCGTAATTGACCGCGTCATCCGCCGCGAAGTTAAAGAACGGCGGCTGCAAAATGCCGGCGGGGAAGGTGATCATATTAAACTGCGGGCTGTAAGACGCATTTACCGTCGGCGGCGTAAAGCCCCAGCGGGTGCGGTCGACCGGCTGCCCGATGTCTTTTAAGTTGCGGGCGATCTGAAATTGCGATGTCGCGACCAGATTTTGCAGATGCGATTTGCGAGAGATCTTGAGGCCGGCATAACCGCGAAGCTTATCGGGGTATCCGATCTTGCGGCCGAAAGCCGCCAATTTTTCGGTGGCCTGTTTCTTGGTGTCAGCGCCCATCCATTCCAGGTGCATTATCCGGTCGTGAAGCGCGGCCATCAGATTGTCGATGAGCTCGTCCATGCGCTTTTTCGCTTCCGGCGTATAGTTCGTCTTCACATACTGCATACCGAGGGCTTCGCCCAGCGTATTGTCCGTCGCGTTCACACAGCGGCGCCAGCGCGGCTGCTGTTCCTTGGCGCCGGACATCGTCCTGCCAAAGAAATCAAAGTTCTCGTCGGCAAATGCTTTAGGCAGTGCCGGCGCGGCGGAATTCAACACGTTCCAGCGCAGATAGACCTTCCACTCCTCGACCGAAACATCGCTAAGCATCGCATTCACTTCTTTAAGAAAGGTGGGGTTCGACACGTTAATGTCGGTAATGGCCGGGGCGCCGCGCTCCACGATGTAAGTTTCCCAACGGACGTTGGGCGCTAATTTGCTCGCGTCCGCCAAGGTCATTTTGTTGTCGCTGAGCTTGGGATTGCGGTTTTCCACCGGTGTGCGTGAGGCATTCGCCAGGCGCATCTGCAGCTTCATGACGGTCTGTGCGTTAGCCGCTGCTTTATCAGGAGCGTCGCCCGCCAGCGTGAACATCTTGGTCATGTGGGCGATAAATTTGTCGCGCGTTTCTTTCGATTTGGCGTCATCCTTGGTGTAGTACTCTTTGTTCGGAAGACTCAGGCCGCCCTGGCCCGTGCTGGCGATATTCATCGTGCTCTTGTTCAGATCGGGGCTGGCGCCGAAGTTGAAGATCGCCGGGATGCCCGCTTTATGAAATTGCGCGACGGTTTTCATTACGCTTTTGCCGTCTTTGATCTTGCCTATTTTCTTGAACCAGGGTTTGAGGCCTTTCAAACCGTAGGCCTCAAGGCGCGCTTCGTCCATGCAGGTAGCATAAAAGTCGCCGATCATCTGCAGGTCGCTGCCCTTAGGCGATTTTGTTTTGGCGGCGTTTTCCAGAATGTCGTGGAGCACATCGACATTGCGGTCTCCCAACAATTGGAAGCTGCCCGTGCTGGAACGGTCGGCCGGGATCTCCGTATTTTTCAGCCAGGTTCCGTTCACATACTGAAAAAAGTTGTCACAGGCCAGGGTTCCGGTGTCCATCCTGGCCGTGTCAAAAGGTTTGGTCTGCGCAAACATCGAAGTGCAAACGGCAAGCATCACCAGAATTGCGGCAAAGCGGTTCAAGAGCATTCTAATTTCTCCTTGGTAAAATGTAGTTTTGTAACCTGATTATACGCTACCCAGTGGTCAAGGTTTCAACCGGGGCGGCGTAAATTTTAAGACATCGGGACAAATTGCCGCTGGACAGCTTCTCTCAATTTTTGCGCCAGCTCCTTGCGGTCGGCGGAGCGTATCGGTTTTTCGCCAAAGACGATAGTGCATTCGAAATGCGGCACCTTGAAAAGCTGGAATATGTGGCCGCCGAAGGTATCTTCTTCACGCCACCAGGCAACCGATTCCGATGCCGGGGGTTCCCCTTCGGGCGTCTCATAGCGAATGCTGGCGTAATGAACGGCCAGCTCGGCCTGCGCGGCAAATTCCAGGAACGAAGAATTGAACTTTAGTATTTCACGGCCGTGCCAACTGGTGCCTTCGGGAAAAACCGCTACGCCTTCGCCGCGGCGGAGTGTTTCCAGTATCTCTTCGCCCGCGCGGGGAATGTCGCGGCGGTTGTGCCGGTCGATAAAGATGGTGCCGAAACTGCTCACGATCGTTCCCGCCACCGGCCACGTCCGAATATCGCCCTTGGCGACATAAACGCATTCCAAAACACTTCGCAAAGCCGGTATGTCCGCATAGCCCAGATGATTGCTGACCAAAAAAAACGGCGGGCGCGGCGGCGTGCCGATGACGGTTATCTTCATTCCGAAGATACGCACAAAAGTTTTCGACCAGTGTTCGAAGATCCATTCGCGCCAGAAACGAGTGTTTTCTACCAGTATCGCCAACGGCAAGCCGATCAGCCAGAGGGCGTAGATGCCGAGAGTCAGCGCGATCAAGGCCGCAAACCGCAGAGTTGCGCGAACCGTTTTCATGATTGCGGAAAGATATCTTCGAATTGCGAGAAAAACATTTTGTAGTATCTTTCTTCGATCGTTTTAACGTCGAAGATGACAAAGAAATCTATTGTTTTAAATTGGCGGTCGATGACAGGTTCGCCGCAAACGCGCGCTCCTATGCGCAGGTAGGTTTTAAAAAGCCGGGGAAGCTCGACATCCTCCGCGGAATCAGGCGTGAGAAAATCTTTTTCGTGGCAGGCGCAAGCTTCGCGGGGTTCCACGCGAAATTTTTCCTGCAGCATATAGCCGTCGCGTTCAAACATCCGGAAGGCGCGTTTACCTTCGGTGCAATCCTGCGTAAAAAGAGAGCAGCAGCCGAAAAGATAACGCGCTTTGGAATAGAGAACATACATCGCCAAGCCCTTCCAGAGCAGGAACAGCACTTTTGTGTTGCGAAAATGGCGATCGATACAAGCGCGCCCGATCTCGACCGATTGCTGGAGAACTTCGAGAGGCAGATTTTTTAGATCGAACTCCTGCTGGGTATAAAACCCATGACGGTGCTGCGCCATATCATAGGTACGGACGCGGTAGGTGCCGACAACTTCGTTAGTGTCTTTTTCGATGACCAGGAGGTGATGAGAAGTTTGATCAAAATCGTCCTCATCGCGTTCGGTCAGGTAAGAAGATTCCAGGCCCTCGTTAAGCTCGAGATTAAATACTTCAAAGCGCAGGCGAAATGCCGCGTCTACTTCCTCAGCGGTACGGGCAAAACGCACTACGTACCGTCCTTCTTCCACCTCTATGTCCGGAATATTTTCCGAGTAAAAAGGATAATCGAAGGCTTTCTGAAACTCCGGAGCTTGCGAACGGTGAATTGAAGACATCACTTTATCCTGTTAAATATGTCTTAACTTTAGCATAAAGCGGGTCGAAAGACATCAATTAGATCTCCTGGGAGCGCGGGCATCCTGCCTGCTTGGGTCGCGCAGCGATCTCAATTCCTTTATTTCAAACCCATTCAGCACGGCAAGGCCGCGCTTGCAGGCAAGATGCCCGCGCTCCCAGGTTTACCGCCATATTTCTGATGTGGTTATTAAAATATCAGCCTGATCCACTATTCTTTTTTCGGCTCGACCGGGACACGAAAATTATAGCGGAGCAGAAAACGGGCAGGGATCGCTTTTCCCTCCAAAATAGCGGGGCGAAAATTCATTTTACGAACGGTTTCAGTGACCGTTTCATCAAGGCCGAACCCCGCCCAGCGCAGTATGCGCGTTCCAGTAATATAGCCTTTTACATCGATGGCCACCTCGATATCCACTACGGCCTCAATGCGGAGATGCTGCGCGGCGGCGGTCGAGACGGGGCTAAATCGCTGAAAAGGCAGAGGAGTGCGAAGCCCGCGTTCGCCATCACCGGGGATCTGAAAAAGAGAGGTGTCGAAGGTGTTTTTTTGCTCTGCCGCGAGGCCCTCTTTTATGAGGATGGGAACCTGCACGGCAAAATCTTTAAATAAAGCTAACAGCTCTTTATTTGCCGCGGAGGGTTCGTCGGCTTCGGCGGCGAGAACTTTCCAGGCGAGCAATTCGCCGGTGCGGGCCGTTGACGAGAAACGCCACCAGATAAGCCTCGTAATATGCGTCTTTTTTCGAGGACGAGCGGCGCAGGTTTTCCGACCTTAGAACAATGTAAAGATCGCATCCGATCCCCAAGCCGATGTTTTTTGCCGAATCCAGTGAGAAATTAAAAAGATCCTTTGCGCTGGCAGAAGCAGAAGCAGAAGCGGGGTCGGAAGAATTTACCACCTGCTCCGCCAATTCCGGATCGGAAAGCCGGAAAGAATTTTCCAATGAACTTTCCAGCATCGAGCTTAACTGCCGGGTCGTCTCGCTCTGATCGGCTTTGATCACGGCCAATATTTTTTGCTGCCCAACAGTATCTTGCGCGACGTTTAGCGCGGACAGCAAAAAACAGCACAAGAGTGCTAATCGTATCGGCCGGTAGGGTTTCATTTTCGCTGGTATAACGCGGAGATCTTTTCTTCCACCTCGGGCGGAAAACAGAGCCGGTGTATCTGGTAGCCTTTTTGCAAACCGCGGACCGCCGCGCTGATCTCAGAGATCTCGCGGATCTGCGGGCGCGAAAATCCGTCCTGAACATAGATCAGGGCCTTCGGCTCGGCTTTTTCGGAGGTGTAAAAATAATAGGGAATATCGCTGGCCCGGTCTTCGATCAGGTAATATTCCGGGTCAAACCCGGCCTCTGCTACAACATTAAATGCGGCTTTGATAAACTGCGTTCTTTCGCCTTCAGGCATATCCAGATCAAAAGCCTTGAACAAACGGCGGTGGATAAAACGCCGGCTCAGGTCGCGCAGCACGGGATCGTCCGCGTCCATCCAGCGCTTGATATGAAAGATGACGTCGTGATCGTCGAGTTCGATATGGTCGGCCAGGGTGAGTTCGCGGCGGTGCAGCACTTTGCTAAAGGCGGAATTTTCGGCATGCCAGATATTACCGCCTTCAGAGCATATTTCCAGCGCGCGCCTAAATAGCGAACGCAGAATGCCTTCAGCCGAGCGCAGCGTGCGATGGAAATAAACCTGGCGGAACATATAATACCTGGCCTGCAGGTAATCTTCGACGGCATAAAGCCCGCGGGCGGAGAGATAAAGCCGGTCGTTTTCAGTGTCTATCTCGAGGCTGCGGATGATCCATTCCAGATCGTAAATCCCGTATTTTACACCCGTCATCAGCGAGTCGCGGAGAAGGTAATCCATCCGGTCGACATCCAGCTGCGAAGAAATAAGTTGGGCCAATGCGATCGGTTGAAAAGTGCCCCCGATGATAGCGGCAATACTTTCCGGGAGTTCCGGGGAAAAAGCGCGAAGCAGTTTTCCCACCTCGGTTTCATCGCTCAAGACGGTTTTTACCGTCCAATCTTCGTGGTGAAATCCCAGGATGCTTTCGATCAAATGCGAGAAAGGGCCATGGCCGATGTCGTGCAGCAGGGCCGCCGCCATTACCGCGGTGCGCTGATACCCCGGTATCTCGTATTTCGGTTGAAGTTTATCGAGAATGCGGTTGGCGAGGTGAAGCGCGCCAAGACTGTGAGTAAAACGTGAATGTTCTGCCCCCTGGTAGGTAAAAAATCCGATGCCCAGCTGCCTGATGCGGCGAAGCCGCTGAAATTCAGGCGTATCGATCAGGTCGATCAAGAGCTGCCCTTCGGCTGAATCCGTGGCGAGGCGAATTATATTGTGAACCGGATCCCGGTATATTTTTTCGACGTGAGTACCCCTAGTTTTTAGTTCTTAATTCCTGAATGGCTTTACGCGTTTGGTCGGCATATTTTGCATTAGGATCGATCTGAAGATATTTTTCCAATTCGTCCACGGCTTTTTTATATTGCTTCTCGCTCCAATAGATACCGCCGAGATAGTAATGCGCCAGGGGATAATCTTTTTCGCCTTTTAATTTTTCGGTCAATTCGAATTCGGTCTTGGCGTCGGTGAATTTGCGCTGGCGAAAATACAAGAGGCCCAGATAATAGGGCGGCGCGGCGGCCGACTGGTTGAGGGATTTGGCTTCCTCAAGCTCCTTTTGCGCATCGGGAAACTCATTCTTGCTCAGCAGTATGTAACCCAGGCGCACCCTGGCTTCATATTCCCGCGAATCAATGCCCAAGGCGGAGCGAAAAGCGCTTTCCGCCTCTGGTATTCTGCCGAGCGCCTGGCACAACTTGCCGATCTCGGTATATGCAAAGCTGAAGTTGGAGTAAAGCGTTACCGCCTGTTTAAATTCGGCCAGCGCTTCTTCGTTTTTTCCGGCCTGGGTAAGTTTCATGCCGGTTTCGTAGCGCTTCATGGCATCCTTGGGGATGGTGGCCATCCTGGCGTTGAATACTCCGACGGCTTCGCGCACCGCTTTTTTGAATTGCAGGTAGACGGGGACGTTGACCATCTTCGGCAGGACAACCATGGGCACCCCCTCGATCTTTACCTGGGGGTCGATGACCACATACTCGTACGCGGTTTCAAAGGCCTCGCCGGCTTCCACCACGATACTGTAGCTTCCCGGCGCTATCGAGCTAAAAACAAAAGTGCCGCTGCGGTCGGTATCGACCGACATGGGAGTAAAGTTGGTGCTTTGCAGTTTGACCCTGACGGGCTCGTCGATGCTGCGCCCGTTGGGCAGATATATGCGCCCCTGGATGGTATGGATACCCCCGTTGCCGGAAGCATTAGACCTGCTTTGTCCGAAACCTTGCAGACAAGCCAAAACTATCAGCAGCCCACCTGAACAGTAAATTAAAAATCGGCGGCGACGCATATATTTTAAATATCCTTTACAAAGATTTTAACAAGTCATGGGCAAAATATGAAGAAAATATCGGCGAAAAAGAAAAAAGTCAGGGAGAGCAATCTCCCTGACTTTTCAGTTCACTAACCAATTACAACTTCTTAGAAGCTGAATTTCGCTCCCAGTCGAATAGCAGACGGGATACTGGAAGATCAGTGCCGGTTCCGTAGAACGGATTTGACAACCGCAGACACACCAGCAACACCGCTGTTGATCGGGAACGTCTGGTCAAGGGTAACCGCACGCTGCGTATTGGTGACGTTGAACCAGTCAGCCGTGAAACGAAGCTGCATGTTTTCGCTGAACTTGATCGGGATAGTAAGCTCCCAGGTCCAGGTTCCAGGTCGTCGGCGTGCGGTTCTTGCCAACCGCGCTCGTGACACCGGCGGAATTGACACCCAGGTCAGGAATGATCGCCGTTCCGCGGGGAACGCCAGAACCCTTCGTTGTTGCCGTAGACCGGGTGCGGAATCAACTGGTTGAACGGGATACCCGACTGGATGTAGAAGTTGCCCGAAACAACAAGTTTCAACGGGGTCGGTAGTTACCGTTAAACTTGAACTGATGCGGACGATCGTTCGGCAAGCGTCCATAGGCGTTGCCGAGCAGGCTGACCAGATCGAACAGCGAAGTGATGTTCGGGTCAGACTGGCCGTTGTCGTTACGGAACAGACCTTCGTAGTTACCGATCAGGCTCGAGTAAACATAAGAAGTCTGTGAACGATAGTTGTTGGTGAATCGCTTGTTGAGCGTGAACTCGAGTGCGCGATAGAAACGGCGAGCGCGGCCGAAACAGCCGATCGCCGGATTGTTACAAGCCAGCTCTTCCGTGGTGTTGTCGCCGGGACGAATTTCGCCCGGGTTGAACAGGAAGTAGTGGTCGCCATCGTCGAACGAACCGTCTTCAATAACCGAACCCTGCGGGCGATAGATACCGCGAACGCCGAAGGCCATGTCCTTCATGACTTCATACTCAAATCCCGCGGTGAATTCGTTGACCGTCTGCGGCTTGAGGCCCTGATCGATCGGCGTGGATTCGGCACCCAGATTGCGGGTTCCGAAACCGGTAGCGACCGTCGCAGTCAACGGAGCGTTCATAAGATTAACGTTGAAGTTCTTATCCGTCTGGGTGTCGTTGCTGCCTGCGCGAACGTTGATATCGAGCGGAATCGGGGTTTCGACGAAGCGGGCGTAGTTAGCAAAGATCTTGCCTTTGCCCTTTACCAGTGAAATCCCAGATGAAGCCGAGACGCGGCTGCAGGTTATCGAACCAGTTGTTCAAGCTTCAGATAAGTAACGCCACCGTTACCGCGGCCTGCTGGTAATCCCAACGGACGCCGATGTTGAACTGAAGGTCTTTGGTGACTCTTCCAGTCGTCCTGGATGTAGAAGCTTTCAACGTCCGTCTCGGTCTGAGCGATCAGTTTGAAATCGCGAACACGCGTCGTAGCGCGAACCAGGAACGGATTGTTCAGAGCTTCAGCAGCAGTGATCGGTCCGACCACAACAGCTGGTGATACCTGCCGGCAGGTTAGCGCCCAATCCGCTGAGGATTCCCGCACCGTTACTCGCGCCGCTGGCGGCCTGAGTTACCGGGCAAACGATCTGCGTTCCGCGGGTGGTGCAAACCGACCAGTTGTTGGTCAACGCGGTAGCCGCTGACGGTGATGTTGTCCGGATTGCTGCCGTTGTGCAGTGCCGACGAGCAGCGGGTTAGCGAAAACGTTCCGCTCGGGCCGGTCGACGTCTGGTTGATGTCGTAGTTGTTTGCGATAGAACTCAAAACCGTATTTGAACGTGTGGCTGATTCCAAGATGTTCTGGAATCTGGCCGCAAGCTTCCCAACGATCACGGGTCTGATCCTGGAACAGGCCGAATCCGTCCTGGACGAAGTTTCTCTGCAGTGTGCCGCCCGGCGAATAGACATAATCCACGAAACCGGTGTTAGTGCCGCGGGGTCGGGACCGTCGTCGGGGTGACGCCTGCCAGGAAAGTCGGTGTGCGTGACCGGAGCGACCGTTCCATTGGCTCGAAGGATCGCAAAGGTATCGTTGATCAGGGCCGTGTTAGCAACCGCTGCATCAGGGATAACGTTATTGCGCTGTTTGTGAATACCAAACGAAAATTCACCGATCCAGTTCTGAGCGATGTTCGAGTTCAAGCGGAAAGCATAGTTGGTGCCGCCCGTTTCACTGCAGCCCTGGAAGCTGGCTTCGGTTAGCGCCGAAACCCGAACCCGGCGAACAGGTGGCCTTCTTCTTTGGTGAAATCACCAAAGGTCGAGAAGGTAAAAGTGTTGTTGTTGTTGACCAACCAGGTAAGTTTACCCGCATAGAACGGGGTCTTGATCTTGTTTTCGACTTCCGTGCGGAAGGTCTGGGTCAAATAGTTGTTCGTACGGCATCTGCGGGTTGAAAGCCGCAAAGAACGTCAAACGGTTTTTGATGATCGGACCGCCGATAGTCGCCACCGGCGTCGACTTCCGAGAAACCGTTCGGCGCCAGACCGGTCAGCGGAAAGTTCTTGGTGTCGCGGACGAAGCTTTTCGGCACCGAAATAGGCAAAGACGTCGCCGTGGAATTCGTTGCCACCGGATTTGGTGATGACGTTAAAAACACCGCCGGTCGAGAGACCCTGGTCAGCACCGTAGCCGCCGGTCTTGATCTCCACTTCCTGCACGAACTCGAACGGAAGGTTAGCACCGCCGCCGCCGAAAGCGGGGTCGGTGGTGTTCACGCCGTCAAGGATGTAGTTGTTTTCCGGACCCGACGAACCGGCAACCGAGGGATCGCGGTCACGGCCAGAAGCATCGCGCAGACCTGAACGGGCTACGGTCGGAGCGATAGTGTAAAGGCCTTGCACCGTTCTCGCGGTCGGAATGTTCGAGAAGAAGTCGGTCGAAATGTTGGAACCCGTCACATTGCTGGTCGGGTCAATCTCAGGAGACGCTACTACGTCCACAACCGCGCCTACGCTGGCGGGTTTCAAACCGATGGAGACTGTGCTCGATTTGCCCAGGTTAACCTCGACGTTTTCCTGCGTATAAGCAGCAAATCCGGCCGAAGCCTCAACTTTCACTGAATATTTGCCCGGGGGGACTTGAAGAAAACGATAAACACCATCGTTATCGGAAGTAGCGGTCTGCGGACGAAGCAAGCCGCCGCCGCTGAGAGTAACAGTGGCACCAGGAACAACTGCACCGTTACTGTCAGTAACTGTGCCTTCCACGGTTCCCGTCGTAGAGGTTTGAGCTATCGCGGACATCGCAAGAAGCAATGAAGCAAAAATGGCAATAGCAAAAACTTTTAGACTGTTTTTCATGCTAAAGATATTTCCTTTCTTAATAATTGTATTGGAATCAATAGAATATTCCCTTTAAATTTCAGTTACTTTAACGCAAATGCTATGCCCTGAGAGGAAATAAGCACATCTGTTGAAAAATAAGGGGTTTATTCGAAAGATTGAGAAAATGAGGGTATTTTACGTACAAAAATATGAATTTATGGTTCTACAACCTGAATAATATTCAGAAATTCAGGATATGGCCGAGTTTTTCTTTTTTGACCCGTAAATAGTGGGCTGCGGATTCGGGGGTCTCAACCTCGAGGGGGACACGCTCTATGATCTTCAAGCCGGCTTCTTCCAGGGCATTGATCTTATCCGGATTATTGGACATTACCCGGACCCGGCACAATCCCAGGTCGAAAAGGATCTCCGCGCACTGCTGGTAATTGCGGGCATCGACCATAAAGCCAAGTTTCTCGTTCGCTTCGACCGTGTCGGCGCCTTCATCCTGAAGGGCATAGGCCCTGATCTTGTTAAGGATGCCGATGCCCCGGCCTTCCTGCTGCTGATAGACTATCGCGCCGCGGCCTTCGGCCTCGATCATTTCCATCGCGCGTTCGAGCTGACCGCCGCAGTCGCATTTGGTAGAGCCGAACACGTCTCCGGTCAGGCACTGCGAGTGGATACGGACGAGCGTGGGAACTTCGGGTTTGAGTTCACCCTTAAAGAGGACGACAAATTCTTCGTTGCTGGTAAGGGAGCGGTAACCCGCGATCTTGAAATCTCCCAATTCGGTGGGAAGATTGGCGGTGGCGACACGTTCTACCGAAGCCGCCTTATGTTCGCAGCTTTGTTTGTTGTTAGTTTCAGACACTAATAAAGTATAGGCTTTGATCTGACACAGAGCAAGAAAGGGAAAATGAGAGCAGCGGGTTAGCTTGGTATTTTTAATTAAACGGAAATCAGGAATGCGGCAGTAACCCTGGGAGCGCAGGCATCCTTGCCTGCGCTCCCAGGAAGAGCGGGCCGATTTCTTTAAATTCAAAAATTGTTCATTAAAGCGAAAATCGCCGCTCATCACAATGATGGCGGCGAGATCTGTTGGTGCAAATGTTGAGCGCTACGATTTTGGTTCGTCTTCGGGCGGCGCCGAGCCGTTAGTAGAAGGCTGGTCCTCTTTCTTTTCTTCGTGGGCAAACACCACTCCGTCCGAAGAACCGAAGAGCCGGGAAAACAGGTTGCTCAAAACTTCCGAAACTTTCACCGGTTCGGCCGTCTGCATGCCGGCATCAAATATTTCTTCTTCAAATGCCGTTCTTAATTCAGTAAGCTCGGCTGTCTTATGCAGGCAGAAGGAACAATCCACCAAATGAGTGATAAACGACTCATTTTCCCTGCGGGTCAGATTCCCGTCCACAAAGGCGGCCAGCCCGTCTTCATCCAGATGGCTTCCAGCCTCATTAACGTCTTTGGCGGCAGAAGAACGAAGACGCAGGTAGCTTTCCAGCAATCCCTGTATTTTCATGTTTTCGTTCGTGATGTTGTCCTGATTCATTATCTTCTAAACTCTGCCTCCAGAATTAGGACGTAACGTTTTTTCGTTTTTGCCATATATAAGCGATACCACTATAAGATTTTCTCTTATTTGCGCTGAATTGCGCCTTTTGTGGGCATTTTGCGCTTAAAAAAAAGCCGATCAACTCACGCTCAGGCTCCGATAGAGCCCCGGAGCGGCCAGGTCATCGCTGGCTATTTTCATGCAAATACCTATTTCCTCATCATTTAGCCCCGCTATACTACTCAATTCGTCGCGGAAAAGCTTCAATATCTTCGCGTAAGTCTTATCTAGCCAGCGCATTACGGTCGATTCGTGGATCTTGCTCTCGGCATCCTTGGTCCGCTGGGCCGATTTACGCTGAAACCAGCTCCGCAGGGGAGAGTCCGGGGCTTCGACCATTCGCGCGATCTCGCGTAATTTCATCGATTCCACGTGATAATAGAGCAAAAGCAGCTTTTCGTGGTTTTCCAGGGTCGAAAAAGCCTTTTCAATGGCTCCCAAAGCGGCGTGGCGGTAGCGATTTCGCGTAATTTGCTCAACGGTTTCGATCTCGCCGCCCTTAACAGGCTCGGAAAAACTGGAGTGAACATGGCCTTCGCCCACGTTTTCCATCATTTCATCGAGCGAAACCTCGTCATGGCTGACCCGGTGCAGATCGACCAGCGTGTGCCAGACGACCGTGCGCAGCCAGCCTTTTAAAGAGCCCCGGCCGCTAAAAGTGGCAAATTTCGACATTCGCATGCCGTCCACGACCTTGGTGCCGTAAAGCTCGACATAGACGATGTCGATCACCTCGGTAGCGTCGGTTTCCGAGCTGGCCAGATGGCGCGCAACTCTTTCTACATAAGAACGGTATTGCCGGTCAAACTCCCACCAGGCGAATTCATTCCCGGCGGCGCAGGCCAGCGAAAGGAACAGGTCATGGACCTGCAACTCGCTAAAAAATGTTTCCAGTTCTTCTTTGGTGATTGGTGTGTCTGATCCGGCAGAGAATAGATACTTGTTCGCGGTCTTTTTAAGGGCGTCCGTAAAGCATTTATCGCCCACCCCGAAATTCGGGTTTTCGCCGGCGCACTTGGCAAAAAGCTCGGCCATTAAGCCTTCGCAATTAGCAATTAAACTTTCATTTTGTGAAACTTCAGCAGGCATCTTGCTTCAAAACTCCATTATAACAAATTTCTACTTACTTATGAGTTTTTGCTCAATTGGTTTCAGGTTTAAGATCGCCGTTTGAACTAAAACCGGTCCCGAGGGGCGGTTCTTCATTATATTGGAGCTGATAAAGGCGCCAGTAGAGGCCCCGCTGGAGCAGTAATTCCTGGTGCGTGCCCATCTCACGAAGCTCGCCGCGGTGAAGGACGATGATGCGGTCGCAGCGCTGGATGGTGGAAAGCCGGTGCGCGACGACGATGGACGTTCTTTCCTGCAAGACCCTTTCGACCGCCTGCTGGATAAGCTGCTCGGTTTCGGTGTCGATGGAACTGGTGGCTTCGTCCAGCACGAGGATCGAAGGATCAAAGGCCAGCGCGCGGGCAAATGAGATGAGCTGCTTTTGCCCGACGGATAGGCCGGCGCCGCGTTCCTTTACTTCGAACTGGTAGCGGCCGGGAAGTTTTTCGATAAATTCGGCGGCGTGCACTTCTCCGGCGGCCCAGTGAATGCGTTCGTCGGAAATGCTCTCTTTACCGAGGCGGATATTTTTTTCCAGCGAGCCGCTAAAAAGAAACACGTCCTGCAGCACGACCGCGAAATTTTCACGCAGGCTCACCAGGTCCCACTCGCGTACATCAACGCCGTCGATCAGGATCTTTCCTTTTTGCACGTCGTAAAAACGCATCAGCAAATTTGTAATGGTCGTTTTGCCGGAACCGGTGTGGCCGACCAGCGCGACCGATTCGCCGGCCTCGACGATGAAGGAAACGTCTTTCAGTACCCAGTTTTCATCTTTGTAGGAAAACCAGACATTTTGAAATTCGATCCGGCCCGCGACACGCCCGCTCTTTTTCGGTTCGGCGGGCGACTGAATCTCGATGGGCAGGTCGAGCAGCTGGAAAATACGATAGGCCGCGATCACCGCCGCCTGCAGAACATTGATCTTGTCGGAGAGTTCGCGGATGGGTTGGAAAAGCTGCCCGGAGTATTGGATAAAAGCGACCAGCGTCCCGATGGTCAGCGCGGTGCCGGCGGCGGATGTTTGCGCGAGGATCTGCCAGCCGCCAAACCAAATGATGACCGCTATTCCCACCGCGCCGATAAAATCGATCAGCGGATAAAAAATGGAATAGTAGTAGATGGTTTGAATATTCGCGTTGCGATAGTCGTCGTTGATGTCGTGAAAGCGGGACTGGACCTTTTCCTCGGCGTTAAAAAGCTGCACGGTCTGCGCGCCGGAAATATGTTCCTGGAGAAAAGCGTTGAGCCGCGCGAGGCGGGTGCGCACCATATCAAAGCCCGTGCGGGCGTGTTTGCGAAACCAGTTCGTCGCCAGGATAAGAAGCGGCACGATGATGAGCGAAACCAGCGCCAGGTGCCAGTCCAGAAAGAACATGAAGGTAACGATGGCAAAGATCCTGACCAGATCGCCCAACACGTCGATCACGCCGGAAGTGAAAAGTTCGTTGAGCGCATCGACGTCAGATGTCAGCCGCGTAATTATTCTTCCGACCGGATATTTATCGTAATAGGAAATTTCCTGGTACTGCAGCTTGGTAAAGATCTCGGTGCGCAGGTCGAACATCACCCGCTGGCCGACGTTGTTGATAAGTATTTCCTGGATGTAGGCAAAAAAGTATTGCAGGAACATCACGCAGAAAAACGCGATCACAAAGATCTCAAAGCCGCTTAACTGGCCTTTGACAATAAAATTATCGATGCCGTATTGCGTGAACTTGGGCTGCAGCGGGCCGAGGATGTTGGTGATCAGCGTCAGAAAAAGCGCAATTATAACCAACCCTTTGTAGGGTTTTAAATAACGAAAAAGCCGCCGCGCAACGCCCCAGTCATAGGCCTTGTTCATTGATTCTTCTTCGTGAAATTGTTTTGCTTCGTCTGACATTACACAATTGACCAAGGTGTGTCGGTAGCCCGCGCGTAAGCAAGGGCGCCCTCCCTAACGGTCGGGCTACCGACACGGACATTATTTTTTATAACCCGCCGCCGCGATATATTTCCGCCGGGGAAAATGCAGCAGGATCCCGAATATCCCGGCCGCGAACCACAGGAAAAAATATTGATAACCGATCAGCATCGCCAGCATAAACCCCACTAGGGAAATAGATTCACACAACGCATAGGCGACAATATGGCCGGTTTGGACCAGGGCAACGTTTTGCTCGGCCTCAGCCTGTTTTACCAGGCGGCCTTTCATCGCGAAAGACAGGGCAAAGGTTGTCAGGCTCAGCACTGCGCCCATCGCCACCAGCATCGGATTATTTCCCGCAAGCGGTTGGGAAAGATCGATGTGAAACAATTCCTTTTTGATGAAATACAAGACCATCAAAAAAATGAATTGTGAGCTCATCAAAGCGCCCCAGATGACCACCATTTTTTGCTGGGTCTCCGCCACAATGTTTGGGCTGTTTTGTTTGTCCGCAGGCTGCATAATTTTTTACCCCGCTGCCGCCAGTTCTTCTTCGAGCAACTGGCGTTTGTATAGATCGGCGTATTCGCCGCCCAGTTTAATAAGTTCTTCGTGCGTGCCGCGCTCGACGATGTGTCCGTCTTTTAAGACGCAGATCAGATCGGCGTCGCGCACGGTCGAGGTGCGATGCGAAACGACCAGGGTCGTGCGGTCCTTTCGCACTTCGCGCAGGCGATGAAGTATCTGCTCTTCGGTATAGGTATCGACGGCTGAGAGTGAATCGTCGAGTATCAGGATCTTCGGCTTTCTGATGACCGCGCGGGCGATGGCGGTGCGCTGTTTTTGCCCGCCGGAAAGCGTGATGCCGCGCTCGCCCACCAGCTGTTCGTAGCGCCGGGGAAAATTTTCGATGTCCTCGGCCAGCCCGGCGGTGAGGGCGGCATCGGTGACCTCGGCGTCTTCCAGCCCGCTCATGCCGAAAGCGATATTTTCCGCCAGCGTGTCGCTAAAAAGAAAAGATTCCTGCGGCACGGCGCCGATGGCAGAGCGCAGCTGCTGCAGTGGGTAATCCTGCACGGGAATTCCGTCGATCAAAACGCTGCCCCGCCGCGAGTCGATCAAACGCGGGACGAGGCTGACCAGCGTCGATTTTCCGCTGCCGGTCTTGCCGACAAAGGCGACGGTTTGGCCTTGCTCGATGGTCAGATCGATGTTTTCCAAAACCGGCGGCGTATCGTCGCGATAACGGAAAGTGAGATTGCGAAATTCGATCTTGCCGCGAATTGGTTTTTGATCTTTAGCGTCAGGCGCGTTTTCGATGGCCGGTTTGATATCGATGATCTGGTTGATGCGCTTTAAGCTGGCGGTGCCGCGCTGGTAAAGATTTACTACATAGCCGAGCGCGATCAGGTTCCAGATCATTCGCTGCAGGTAGAGATTAAAAGCGGCAAATTCGCCGGCGGTTATTTCGCCGCGCACGGCCATCGGAATGCCCACCAGAAAAATGATGACAAAACCCAAACCTATTTCGAAAAACATCAGCGGGCGCAGCGCTTTTTCAAATTTGATCAATTTCAGATTTCGCAGCGCATATTCGCGGTTGAGTTTCTGGAAATCCTCGATCTCGGCGGCTTCCTGCGCATAGGCGCGGACGACCCGCACGCCCGAGAGGTTTTCCTGCGCCCGGGCAGTGATGTGCGAAAAATATTCCTGGATCTTTTCAAACCGGACGTGTACCCGCTGGCCGAGGAATTTCACGGTCAGCGAAACCAGCGGCATCGTGATGAGCAAAAGCAGGGTCAGCTTGACGCTGATTTGCAAAAGAATGGGCAGCGCAATACACACGGCAAAAAGCGCCTGGAATGAATAGAGGATCATCGGGCCGATGATCTGACGCACGGCGGCGAGATCGTTGGTGGCGCGCGCCATCAGATCGCCGACGCGGTGTTCATAAAAGAACGAGAGCGGCTGGTGGACGAGATGCGCGTAATAATCGCGGCGGATATCGTATTCCATATGCCTCGAGGCGTTGATCAGCAAACGCCGCTGCCAGAAGAGAAATATCCCGCTGATGATATTTGCGCCCAGAATGGCGAGCGGATAAAAAATGACCTTGTTCCAGGTAACATTGGCGCCCAGATCGTCGATCGCCCACCCGATCAGCAGCGGCATCGCCAGGCCGAACGACATCGAGCCGAAGATGAACAAGACCCCCGCGGCGATGTGCCAGCGGTAGGGACTGAAGTACCTGATAAATTGCCTGATGTCTTCCATTAATTATTTGGCGCTATTAAAATCAATCCACCTGGATCTTCGTATAAGTGGATAAAGCCGTCGCCACCAATTTTCCCTGTTCGTTAAAAACCTCGGCGGAAACGGTTATCAATCTTTTTCCCGCCCGTAAAACTCGCGCGTCGCAGCGCACGGTGCCTTCGGTCACGGGGCGGAGGTAGTGGATAGTCAGGTCGACGGTGGCGGTATTTTCTCCTTTTGTTAAAGTCGAGGCGACTGCAAAGGCCGTGGCTGTATCGATCAGCGAAGCGGTCGCTCCGCCGTGCATCAAATGGCTGGGCTGTTTTAATTCGTGCCGCATCGCCATGGAAACGCTCGCCCGGCCGGGCGCGATCCCGCCCAGCTTCATTCCCAGGAGCTGCGCAAAGGGGATGGAATCAAAAACTTCCCGCGCGATCCGGCGATGCTCTTCGCTAAGCTCTATGGGCTCTGTAAATTCCGTGCTCATTCGCTGTCAGACCTTTCCTGCCCCACCTGCCGCTGCAATTTTTGCATTTCTTTCGCCGGTATATTTTGACACCCCGGCGGCGGATCGAAAACGCCCGGATCGACGCCAAGTTTTAGATTACGCAATTCGGTTATTACCTTGTTCGACTGCTGGCCGTTTTTCACAGTGTAGAGTTCGGTCCTGACCGGCATTCCCAGCTCGGCGTCCACCCAGACCAGGGCTTCGCTTTGGCTTTCCACGCTCCCTCTTTTCTCAAAACGAACCCGGTACTTATCAAGCAGTTTTCCGCTAACTTCTTCTTTGCCCAGGGCGGTGAAATTCGACGGTATCTTTTCCGCCAGCCACCCGGTGGTCAGCGATTCCCGCAGAGAGTCGCCCGGCTGCGAGCCTGCCGGTTGGCCGGTCTCTTCGACCGAGCATTTCTTTTGCGGCAGCAGGACAAGCGTTTTGCCCTCGGGCTTTTCCAGGACGGACAGCGTGTCCTTCTCGGAAAGCTCATAATCGATCCGGCGTATTTCACCATCCCTGGCGATGAAATATTTTTGCTCGGTGACAGGGCCTTCACCGTTTTGGGAGGGAAAAGAGATCACCAGCTCGGCCTGGTAGGCGGCGGGCTCTTTGGTCGAAAACGGCAAAACATTTACAATTGTTGCCGGCGGCGCTAAGGCTTCACCCGGCGCAGGCTCCTTTTTTCCACAATAACTACACGCAGAAGTTAGAGAAATAGTCGTGATAAGGAAAATGAAAAGGTAGTGAGTCGTGTGCGCCCGTAGCATTTGATGTACAACGTGAAGAACGATTCTAACACAAACCAAACCGCCGGTGAAAACAGGCCGCAGGATATGTTTTTCGAGCTGTCGGAAACGCTCGAAGCCGGCTTTGAGTTTTTGCTGCTGCGCGAAAACGGGGCCCAGGCCTCGCTAAAACGCGGTGAGATCGAGCCTGTGTTTGAAAACGGCAAGGCTTTTTTGCAGTGTATGACCGCTGAAGGGTTAAAGATCCGGCGGATAATTTCAGCGAAAAGGGAAGAAAAGAGACTGTTACTCACTATTGTGGCGGACGCCGCAGCCTCGGCGGGCTCAGGTTCCGGGAGCGAAAGGCTTGAATTGATACCGCGCATCACTGCCGCCGATCTGCTGGCGGCAATAAAGGAAGCCCGGCTGGAAAAAGCGGGCGAGATCGCGGCGATCGTTGCCACCAATGTGCCGAACTCGAAGATCGCCCGTCTTAAATTAAGCCAGGGTGCTCGCGCCGGAGAGTACGGTATTAGCGCGCAAATACTGCTGTAAACTTCGCCCGTAAAACAGTCGGCCATTTTTGCGCAAGTAGTAAGCAAGATCACCAACCCCGAGGCGTTTCTGGTTTCGGCAATAAGCTGGTTCATTAATATTTCTGATAGGGCGAAAAAGGTGCGAATCGAGCAGCTTTGGCTGGTGGCCGATAAGCGGACTTTAGTTAAATTAAAAAAGCTCGTGGCGCTTATGAAGCCGCGCCGGCGCGAACAGATCCGTCTGTTCACGGTTGATGAGGAAAACAGAACCATCAGCGAGATCAAAGTTCCGGAATTCAGCCGGCTCTGGCGCGAGAAACCGCGCAAAGTAAAGATCCCCGGCGAGCAGGAACCAAGCGGGATCGCGCGGCAGCTGAAAGCGCTCGCTCCCGAAGCGATCGACATAACTTTTTCGGCACACGGAGAGAATCTGCGTTATCACGGGCTGCCGTTCGCCCGTGTCAGGACGCTGCTCGGTAAGGAAAAGGCCTGGTTTGGCATCGAGAGAAAGCGGCGCATTTTAGACGAGGAAAGCGGTGAAGATCTCTCTAAATTTTTTGAAGAGTTAAGAGCGAACCGGAACCACGAAACAACAAATAAGGCCCATTATTTTTTTCGCGCGTCACCGGAGCATTGGCTCGAATCTATTCTGCGGCGGGATATTACGCAGCTTGATGCGAACCTGATACTTTCGCCGATCTATCATCAATTTCGCGCGGCAGCGAAAATGGGCGGGCAGATCGATCTGCTCGCGCTGAGAAAAGACGGCCGGCTGGTGATAATAGAACTTAAAGTATCGCCGAGCCGCGAACTTGTTTTTCAGGCGGCCGGCTACTGGCGGCAGATCGAGATCCAGCGGCGCTCGGGGAATCTGGCGAAGGCGCACGCCTTTGGCGACCTGGAAATAGCGGACGTTCCCGCGCTGGTTTATCTGGTCGCTCCCGCGCTAAGTTTTCACGGCGACCTGGAAATGTGGGCGGCGGCGATCTCTCCCAGGATAGAAATGTATCGCTACGACCTGCACGAAAACTGGCGGGAAAATATTAAAGTTTTGCAGCGAGCGAGGATTGGATAAGCAGTGGGGGCAGTTTGCAAATCCATCCTTAAAGTCCCAACGGGGACAAAAGAAAATAGCCCAGGGTAAGTGAGCGAAGCGAGCGTCACCCTGGGTACAGGATTCCAACAACGTTCCCACCCTGAAGTGGCGGCAGAACCCAGCCGGTTCTGCCGCCACTTCAGGGTTAATCAAATTAATCACCGTGACCCAGGGCTGAAGCCTGGGCTATTCTCTTCAGTCCGCTACGCGGACATAAATTATCCACTATCGTCAGATAAAAACTTCGTTTCCACCTGTCGCGATGTTATCATCTACCCACAATTTTACCCCCGTGCAGTTCACCAGACCAAAAACAAGGAGTGGGTATGTTCGGAAAAAAAATCTTTTGTCGATCTCTGGCGATCTTTCAGATCATCATTCTTTTAACGCTACTTTCTCCCCATTCATTTGCACAGAAAAAAGGTAAAGGCCGTGCGATAGTTCCGGAAACGGTTTTTTCAAACCCGACCGGTATTACCATTGGCACGGCTTCGACCGCTTCGCTGCCGCGTCCGGCCCAGACCTACCCGTCGCAGATCACGGTTTCCGGTATGGCCGGAAATACTACCCGGGTGGCGATAACATTTACCGGCCTGACGGACCTGCGGCTAAGCGACCTGGATTTTCTGCTGGTGAGCCCGACGGGCGCGAAGTATATTTTTGCTTCGGACCTGGTGAGCACCGTTCCGGTCGAGGACCGCGTCTATACTTTTGCCGACGACGCGGCCGCGGCCATGTCGGTATTCAATTATCTGCAAGACGCGTCTTTTAAGCCGACCAGCGGAGACGGTTTTTCAGACGCGTTTCCCAGCCCCGCGCCGGCCGGACCGTATTTGACCCCGACGTCCAACACTTTTGCCTCGGCCTTTAACGGCGTGAGCCCGAACGGCGCCTGGTCGCTCTACGCGGTCGATGATACGGCTGTTCATGTGGGCAGTATAAACGACGGCTGGTCGCTTAATATCACCACGGACAGCACCGCCGCAACCGATTTCACTAATTCAAGCCTGATCTCGCTTAATAACTTTATCGTTCCTGCCACGCCATATGGTACGGCGATAAACGTGAACGGAGTGACGGGGAAAATTTCTAATCTGAAAGTTACCCTCACCGGCCTCACGCACACGCTCGTGAGCGATGTGGATGTGCTGCTGGTCAGCCCTGACGGCAGAGGCCTGATATTGATGTCGGATGTCGGGAACGCGGCGAGCGGTGCCAACCTGACCTTCGACGATACGGCGGCAGGACCGATCCCGAACAGTACGGTTGTCAGCGGCACTTATCGTCCCACCGATAGTAGTGTGCCTGATTCTTTTCCTGCTCCCGCGCCATATCGTCCCTGGCATGCGCAAACGGGAAGCAACCAGTTGAGCAATTTCAATGGATTTAGCCCTAACGGAGATTGGCAGCTTTTTGTCGTGGATGATGCCGTCACAAATTCGGGCACTATTTCCGGCGGCTGGAGCCTGGATATTACGACCACGCCGGTCACGCCTCCACCGCCTATAGGATGTAGTTCGCCGAGTTTTACGCGCACCGACTTTCCGGTCGGTGTCGGGCCGACGAATGTGGCGGTAGCCGATTTTAATAATGACACCGAGGACGATTTCGCCGTCACTAACCAGATATCGAACGATGTTTCGATCCTGCTTGGTGACGGGAACGGCGGATTCGCTCCCCAAACCCCGCTGACCGCCGGCTCCGGCCCTTATACCGTGGCGGCGGGAAAATTCAATGCCGACAGCAATTTCGATCTGGCGGTGGTAAATTCCAGTTCAAACAATGTGTCGATCTTTCTGGGAAACGGTAACGGTACTTTTTCCGGCCCGGTCAACTTTTTTGTCGGCCCGAACCCGATCTCGATCTCGGTGGGCGATTTCAACAGCGATACCAAACAGGACCTGGCGGTGGCCAATTTCGGCGGATTTTTTACCGGTTCGGTTTCGCTTTTGTTAGGCAACGGCAGCGGCGGGTTCACTGCCGGTAATAGCGTCAACACCGGAACGCAGCCGTCATTCGTAGCCACGGCGGATTTTAACGGGGATACAAAGCTGGATATGGCAGTGGCCAATTACAGTTTGCGCACCGTTTCGACTTTTTTCGGGGACGGCGCCGGTGGTTTTGTGCTCAGTCAGAATCTGAATGTCGGAGGTTCCCCCGGGCCGGTAGCGATCGAGATCGCAGATCTGTTCGGCTCGGATGGAATAAAGGACCTGGCAGTCGTGGACTTCCAGGGTTTTGTGGCCGGCTACGGCGGCGCGGCAAATGGAACATTTGCCAATTTCGGAAACGTGGCTTTGGGCTTGTCCAGCCCGATCGGCATTACTTCGGGAGATTTCGGGCTGACCGGGACGAACGTAGTGGCGGTGGCGGCAAGCGGCTCGAATTACGTCCGCGTCGGCCCCAATAGCGTGCCGGTCGGATCAAATCCGAACGATGTGAAAAAGGGCAATTTCAACGCGGACGTCAAACCGGACCTGGTCTCGGTCAATTCCGGCTCGAACAATATTTCGGTGCTGCTCAATATTTGCCAGGTGGCGATCGGAAACCTTTTTGACTATAACGGCGACCGCCGCACTGATTTTAGCGTCTTTCGTCCGACCGGGCAGCCGACCTGGTGGGTCTACCCTGCACTTTCTCCAAAACTTTTCGGCAGGTCGACCGATACGATCGTGCCGGCCGATTATGACGGAGACAGGGTGGCGGACTACGCCATCTACCGTCCGTCGTCCGGCTTATGGTTTGTGAATGCGAATAACGGTACACCTTTATATTTCCTGCAATTCGGCTTTCCCGGGGATATCCCGGTACCGGCCGATTATGACGGCGACGGTAAGGCGGATATTGCCGTCTTTCGTCCCAGCACGGGAAACTGGTTTGTCAGGCAAAGCAGCGATCATGTGACGGCTGTTTATACATTCGGCTTAAGCGGCGATCTGCCGGTCCCGGCGGATTATGACGGCGACGGTAAGGACGACATTGCAGTTTTCCGTCCTTCCAACGGCGTCTGGTATATCTTCCGCAGTTCGGACAGCCAGTTTGTGATCGCTCCCTTCGGAACGAGCGGCGATAAAGTCGTGCCGGGAGACTATGACGGTGATGCCAAAGCGGACATTGCTATCTATCGTCCATCGAGCGGCATATGGTATGTCTATCGCAGTTCGGATGGCGGATTTACGCTGATCAACTGGGGATTGCCCGCCGACCTGCCTGTCGTCGGTGATTATGACGGCGACGGCAAATTCGATTTCGCTGTCTGGCGTCCGAGTGACAACATCTGGTATGTGCTGAAGAGTTCGGATGGCGCACCGATATTTACCCAATGGGGCATATCGACCGATATTCCGATCCCGAATGCATATGTAAGATAAAAATAAAATGAGCTAAACCTGGGAGCGCAGGCATCTTGCCTGCCTGGGTCGCGTAGCGATCTAAAAAGTCTTTGATTTACGCTTGTTAGCGCGAGCAAGTCGCGCTTGCAGGCAAGATGCCTGCGCTCCCGGGTTTACGCCGATTTTATAACTCAGCGAACTTATAAATTAGACTTTTGCCCTTTATTTATTTACAAATCGGTAGCCGATGCCGCGGACGGTCTGGACGATCTTGGGATTGTTCGGCTCGTCTTCGAGATAGCGTGCGCAGACGGACGATAAAATTATCTATCGCTCGGGTGTCGGTGTCTTCGTGCAGGTCCCAAATATCTTCCAGGATGGTTTTTCGCGAAACCGGCGTCCCCTCATTTTCGATCAGATAGCGCAGCAGCTTGGCCTCCATCAAGGTGAGATGAATCATCTCATCATCGCTTTGTATTTCGCAGATTCTCGAAATCGATCGTTTTGCCGTTGACGGTAACAATGTCTCCGGACCGACGATCGCTTTCCTCTGCTGGACCATCCGCTGCCGGCGAAGCAGGCCCGCGTAAGCGCGCCAGAAAAATCGACAGCTCGAAAGGTTTAGGCAGATAATCGTCGGCGCCGCTGCAAAACCTTCGAGGACATCTTCGGGGCGTCCGCGGGCGGTGAGCATCAGGATGGGCGTGTAATCTTTTGCTTCGCGCAGGGTTTTTGCGACGGTGAACCCGTCCACTTCGGGCAGCATCACGTCTAAAATTATCGCGTCAAATTTTTCTTTTTCTTCCAGCAGCAAGCGCAGGGCCCGGGCGCCGTCGGCCGCGATCTCGACATCGAAATTTTCCACCTCAAGATTGAAGCACAACCCCTCGGCCAGATGCTGTTCGTCTTCGACGATCAAAATTCTCATGCTTTTATATTTATCGCTTTCGGAAGCAGCACGATAAAGCGGGTGCCTTCACCATCGCCTTCGCTTTCCGCCCGTATCTTTCCGCCGTGTTTTTTTATTATCGACCGGGCAAGAAAAAGCCCCAGACCGGTGCCTTTTGCTTTTTGAGCTTCCAGGCTATTGACCCGGTAAAAACGCCGGAAAATGCGTTTTAATTCCGCCCGGGGAATGCCGATGCCGCGGTCTGTAAAACAAATTTCCACAAATTTTCCGTCACGATCGGTGACTGAGATGGAAATGTTTATTTCTTCGCCGGCGTACTTGACCGCATTATCGAGCAGGTTGGTAAAAACGGTTTCGAGTTCGTCGGCGTCGCCATAGAGTTCGGTTTCATTTTCGGGCGCTTCAAAGGTGATCGCCGGCGCTTTTAAGCCATAGCGGTTTTTGATGCGCTCGACGGATTGCAGCAGAAGAGCATTGAGTTTGATGGCGGAGGAAAGATTCGGCCGCTTTTGCTCGCGCGTCCGGCTGGCTTCGAGCACCTGGTCGACGGTGTTTAGCAGGCGGTCGCTGTCAACCAGCATGATGCTGTAAAACTCCTGCTGCTTTTCCGGTGTGACGTCGCGTTTTTGCAGAGTTTCCAGGTACAGCCGGATCGAGGCGATGGGCGTTTTTAATTCGTGCGTAACGGCATTGAGAAAAGCATTGTGCTGTTCATTGCGGCGGATCTCGCGGATGAGAAAAAGGGTGTTGAGAATAAGCCCGGTGATGACCAGCGCAAAAAAGATAATGCCGAGCACGAGGAAAACGATCTGTTCGAGGCTGAGCAGGATCCAGCCGACGTAAAGCGCGACCGCCAGGACCGTCAGGCAAATACCCAGCACGAGAAAGAATATCCAGGATTTTCGGCGGCCGGTAACGCGCATATAAAGAATTTAAGGCCTAAAGCAAAAAAGGAAAAACCGCGCGAGCGTTTTCCTTAATTTGCATGATTTATTAACTTGCCTAATGTCCGCGTAGCGGACTAGAGAAAATAGCCCAGGGCTTTAGCCCTGGGTGCTGATAGATCTGAAGCGCCAGCCCTGAAGGGGCGGCAGAAGACCGGATTCTGCCGCCCCTTTAGGGCTGGCACGTTTTGAGAATTCATATACCCAGGGCGGCGTTCGCTTCGCTCACTTACCCTGGGCTATTTTCTTTTGTCCCCGTTGGGGACCTTTAAGGATAGATTTTCAAACTGATCCACTGCCAGGCGCAAAGAATTTTAGTAGTCAAGCCGCTTCCTGCAGGCCCATCTCTTCGGCTTCTTTTTCCAGGCTGATGGTTTTGATGTCCGTGGCCCAGCCCAGTTTCTCGAAAGCTTTGATGGTGATCCAGTTTTGGTCAAACTCGTACCAGGCCAGGCCGTGGCGGGCCGAGGTCGGATGCGCATGGTGGTTGTTGTGCCAGCCTTCGCCGAAGGAAAGCACGGCGATCAAACCGTTATTGGTCGAATCGTCGCGGGTTTCAAAACGGCGCGAGCCCCACATATGCGTGGCCGAATTTACCAGCCAGGTAGTGTGCCAGCCAAAAACCGTGCGCAGGAAAATTCCCCAGAGCACCATCTGCCAGCCGCCGATCAGGAGCAAAATTCCGCCCAGGACAAAAGACGTCACCCAATAAACTTTTGAGACATTGACAATGAACGGGTCTTTCATCAGGTCGGGCACGTATTTTTTGACCGTCGCTTTGCTGTGCCATTGTGAAGTGCCGATCAGCACCCAGCCAATGTGCGCCCAAAAACCGCCGGTGCGCGGGCTGTGCGGGTCTTTGTCGGTCTCGGTGAATTTGTGGTGAATGCGGTGCGTGGTGACCCAGGCCAGGGGCGAGCCCTGCAGCGCGAGCATACCGAAAATGGCCAGGGTTCTTTCCAGCCAGCGCGGCGTTTTAAATCCGCGGTGCGTCATCAGCCGGTGAAACCCTACGCCGATGCCGAGGCTGTTGGCGATCCAGCAGGTCACCACCAGCGACAATAAATTTACCCAGCTAAAATTAAATAATGCCCAAACGGCGAATATATGAAAAATAGTGATCAGCGACGCCGTCAACCAATTGATTCCTTTATTACGATCTATCGAGATTACGTTATCCATTAAACCTCTTATGAGTGAAATATAAATACCATTTTAATGGTAACAGGTTGGAAGAACAGCGATTGTAAGAGTTTTGTAATAGGTGGGAAACGGCAGAAACGCGGCAGTTTATGGGCGCGCTTTTATTCCGGTATTCCAGCGATTTCAGGATTCCAAAACGATCCCGTCCTGGAATTTTTGGAATAGCGAAGCGTGGAATTTTGGAATTGGGATGCACGCCTCATAACTGCCCTGGTTTCTGCCGAGGGCGTTATTGCAGGATCAGCAGATACTGTGTCCACGGCCCGACATTATCCGAATATTTCATCGCCATGAATTTTACGATCTGGCGAAGATGATTAAGATCGTGAACGACCCAGGTGGAAAGCAGCTGCGCGAGATCGACCTCACCGAGTTCGGGGTGCATGCCTCTAAGCGCGAGTTTGTCGGGCGTGATGTTCATCGCTTCGAGCCGCATCAGATTTTCGCTGCGCAGGGCTTCGAATTCATCAAGTAATTCGGCGAGCAGCTTGCCCCGCGAATTTTCAAATTGCGCCAGGCGGTCAAACGGAGTAAAGGTGCGGTTCTCACCCTGCGCGAGAATTATTTTTGCGCGCGGGACCCAATCGGTTTTCTCGCCGTGGATCAGATGTCCCACGATATCGTAAGGGCCCCAATTTTTTTCGCTTCCGCCGCCGGTCCAGTCTTCGGATAAATTGCCCAGCATTGCGCGCAGTATTTTTGGAGTTTGCGAGAGAATTTCAATGGCTTGTTCAAGGTTAAATTGCATAGATCAATAGAGTTTGCCGAGTTAAGCAGAGTTTCGTGTTTTTGGTGTGTTTCGTGGTCTAAGTTTGATAATTAACCACGAAGCACACCAAAAACAGGTGGCGGATAGCACGCTCATCGCGGAGCGATGGGTTGAATGTAGCCGTGGGTTTTTAACCCACGGGAACGTAGAGAGGACAAGACACGTCGCGCGAGCGACGGATAAAAAACCAACCGTCGCGATGCGACGGCGTGGTTCCATTTGGCCTCATACCGTGGGTTAAAACCCACGGCTACAGTCAGAATACCGCTACGCGGTAATTAGGACCTTCACTCGACAGATCTACATATCCGGTATTTCGGCTTCGACCAAAAGGGTTAGAAGTTTCAGCGACTCCTGCCAGCCGAGATAACATCCGTCGACCGGGATCATTTCCGGGATACCGGTCTGCGTAATGTGCAGCTCCGTGCCGACGGAAACCTTGGTGATGACAACTGTCGTTTCCATTTCTCCCGGTAAATTCGGATCGTCGAACTTGTCCGTATAGCGGATCCGTTCATTTTCGACGAGTTCTAGAAATTCGCCCCCGAACGAATGGCTCTGGCCGGTCGAAAAATTAGTGAAAGACATTTTATACCGGCCGCCTACCTTGGCATCCATCTCGTGGACCTTGCCTGTAAATCCGTTCGGCGGCAGCCATTTCGCCATCGCATCCGCGTCGATAAACGCCTTGTATACTCTCTCCGGCTTAGACTTAAAAACACGATGAAGTTTTACTGTTCCACCCATAATTGCTTTAACCTCCTTGATGAATCAAATAAAGAATTTATTGTAAATAGACCCCGTACGCCGCAAATAGCAACTCTTTCAACTGCCTGATCACTTGAGATTCTTCTTAAAGAACTCGAGTGTCCGCTCCCAGGCCAGTTTGGCGGCTTCGGCATCGTAGCGCGGCGTGGTGTCGTTGTGAAAGCCGTGCTGCTTGCCTTCGTACATAAAGAGCTCGTATTTTTTATTGTTAGCTTTTAAGGCGGCTTCATAGGCGGCGATGCCTGCGTTGACGCCCTGATCGTTGCCGGCGTAATGCAGCATCAGCGGCGCCATGATCTTTGGCACATCGTCGGCACCGGCCTGGCGTCCGTAGAAAGCGACGCCGGCATTAAGGTCGCTGCCGAGGCGGACGGCCAGCTGATTGACCATTCCGCCGCCGAAGCAGAAACCGACCGCGCCTAATTTACCTTTGCTGTCGGGCCGCGCCTTGAGCCACTTTGCCGCGGCGACAAAATCCTCGGTCATCTTCTTGCCGTCTACCGTGCGAAAGGCCGCCGCGCCTTTTTCGTCAGTCGCCGGGATAGCCGCCGACCGAGGTCAACCCGTCCGGAGCGAACGCCATGTAACCCGCCTTTGCCAGGCGGCGCGCCACGTCCTCGATATATGGATTGAGGCCGCGATTTTCGTGAATGACGAGCACGGCCGGAAACTTCTTGCCTTTCGCGGGACGCGCCAGGTAGCCCTTGATCGAGCCGTTGCCGGCAGGCGAGGGCACGGTCTCGTAGCCGACTTTGAGGTCCTTGTCGTCCTTCGGCACGGTCTGCGCCCAGGCGTAGTTCGGCGTCAGGCTCTCAAAGATCGCCGCGACGGTGAGCCCGCCGACGGCAAACTTTGCTGAGCTGACCCAGAAACGACCGGCGGTCCATATCGCCGTGCTGGTATTCGTGAAATAGATCCAATAATTCCTGCGGGTATTCGTCTGCGGTTTTACGTTCCATATATTCTCCCTTGTTCGTAACGATATGGAAAAGAATAACTGAATAGGAATGTGGGTTCAATATTTAACCAAGAATGTTTTGCTAACGACTAAATTATGCTACCTTTTAGCGGGGTAGTATGGTTTTGGTACGTGCGCCCACGGGAGTGCAGGGCTGATGTTACCGTCATCCTTACGAAGTGATTCTTAATGGATCCACGATACGCACATCGCAAGACGCGGCAATAGCGACGCCGTAGCCGGTTACCGATTGCAGGAAAACGGTTTGCGAAAATCGATTACTGGATCCTTGGAGCAAAACTGTACTGCCTCATCTTAAGATATTGATGACGCTACCTTCTCCTTCAAAATTCAAGAAAAAATCTGGCAAGAAACTTTCGCTCCTATGTACTTTGTTGGATGTGAGTGTCGATGAGTTGAGAGAATGGAAAACAGGTATTCCAGAACCGTACGGATATATAACCTTCACAATACCAAAGCGGTCGGGGTTTCGTTGTCGTATCGATGCGCCAAATGAACCGTTAAAAAATCTTCAGCGGGCAATTTACAAGAAGATGTTGAAGCATGAGAGTGTACCCACTGGGGTTACGGGCTTTGTGATAGAACGCTCGATTTTCGATAACGCTATCCCACACGTTGAAGCGAAAGTAGTAATTAAGATTGACTTGAAGAATTTCTTCCATAGCATTGAAAGTTCGAAAATTTATAATTACTGGATTAGTTGTCATTGGAATGAGGAATGCGCTGAGATTCTAACTAATATCTGCTGTTTTAATGATTCGCTTCCCCAAGGCGCGCCTACAAGTCCCGCATTAAGCAATGTTATTAATCGGAGTCTAGACTCGCAAGTTGTTGAGATTGCTCATGATTATCAAGCGACTTATACACGTTACGCCGACGATATTACTCTTTCTATACCAAGGAAAATTCAGAGCGAGAAGAGAAGAATTAAACCTCTAATACAGAAGATCATTGAACAATTCGAAACGCATGGATATAAAATCCAGTATCGAAAAGGTATTAAGGTTTTAAGATCTCATCAGCAACAAATTATCACGGGGCTGGTCGTTAATGAGCGAGTGCGATTACCGAGAGCGACACGGAAGAAAATTCGAGGTATGAAACACAAGAGAGATTTGGGACTTCTCTCAGAATTGGACGAGAAACGGCTCGTTGGTTATGAGCAATTGCAGTACATGGTTGAGAAGTCATGGGAGCTTTCTCAGAGACGTGCTAATTATAGAAAAGAAAATAACCCCCAAGTTGCTATTGAAAGGATCGGAAATAGTTCCGAAGAGATTAGACCTAAAGAAATCCCCCATACTACAATATTTGTAATTAACTCTTCTCTTGCATTGGGTGCTTTAATAGGTGCAATTGGGGCCTTTATTGGGCTAAATTCTTACGGAATAGTACTTGTGACTTTAGGCAGTATCATTGTTATTTCGGGAATAGTGATTAATTATTGGGCGGCGTATTCTGCCGACGATCCGCATCCTCGTATTTTCGATTCAAAAAATTCCTAACATTAAAAGAAACGGTCGGGATTATGATACGAAGCTATTAATTAACTCTAATCCGCGAACGCCACGCTTAATTCTTTCAATTTCATCGAGTCTGATTTATCTACTTCTTCGATCTCTTCCCGATCAACAAAGTTATAGAGGATGTCGCGCTGTTGGGGGCGAAAGCCGGCTTCGCGGATCTGGTAGCGGAGGTCGCGTTCGTTGGCGCAGGTGCTGGCGCCGGCGGCGGAAACAACGTTTTCTTCGATCATGATCGAGCCCATATCGTCGGCGCCGAAGCGCAGCGCGGTTTGGCCGAGCTTTAAGCCCTGGGTCAGCCACGAGGCCTGGATGTGCTGGACGTTGTCGAGAAAGATGCGCGAGACGGCGAGCATCTGCAGGTAGTCGATGCCGGTTGGTTCCTCGGTGATCTTGCGGCCGAGCGCGGTGTTTTCGCGCTGAAATGTCCACGGGATAAAAGCGGTAAAGCCGCCGGTCTCGTCCTGCACGTCGCGAATCCGCTGCAGGTGGCGGACGCGGTGTTCGATCTTATCGCCGATGCCGAACATCATTGTCGCGGTCGAGATCAACCCGACCTTGTGCACGGCGCGCATCACGTCCAGCCATTCCTGCGTGTTGCATTTGGTCGAGACGCGTTTGCGCACCTCGTCGTCGAGAATTTCGCCGCCGCCGCCGGGCAGTGAATTAAGGCCCGCCGCTTTTAGCCGCCGCATGATGGTTTCGTAATCGAGCTTGCTGATCAGGTGGATGTTGTGAATCTCCGGCGGCGAAAAACAGTGCAGCTGAAATTTCGGATATTTCGCGTGGAGCGTCGAGAGCAGGTCTTCGTACCACTCGATGTTGAAATCAGGGTGCAGGCCGCCCTGCATCAAAACGCCGGTACCGCCCAGTTCGATAGTTTCGTCGATGCGTTTGCAGATCTCTTCGATCGAATGCACGTAGGTGTCGGGTTTGCCCGGGCGCCGATAGAACGCGCAGAAGGTGCAGACCACGTTACAGACATTCGTGTAATTGATGTTGCGGTCGATGATGTAGGTGACGATATCCGCGGGATTTTTTTGCTCGCGTATCTGGTGCGCGGCCAGGCCGATGCGGACAAAATCTTTCGATTCGAGCAGCGCGGTGCACTCTTCGGCGCTGATACGAATGCCCGCGACCGCTTTGTCCAGAATTGGTTGAATATCAGTAACCATAGCTTTAGATTTTATGTGAAAAGTTTATCAAATAAAAATCACCTTACCTAAAAGTCACGCAAAAGCGTCCAAGTGATAAATTGCCACTAGCTTTAGCTAGCGGATCGGTTATCGAATAAACAGTTGGCTTTAGCCAAATTTTATTGTTTCGGCTAAAACCCTTCAGGTCGCGTCAGGTTCCTCTCTCCACTGGCTAAAGCTAGTGGCAATTTATAGAGCAACGGCAAATTTCTTGCTTTTGTCTTCCGTTTTGTGATATTCAGTGTTTTAAGGCTGCAAAAAACTCGAAAAACGTCTTCGGCCGTTTCCCGATCTGTTTTTTGGTGAAGCGAAGATAAGGATATCGCAGTTTCGCTTTCTGATGTTCGTTAACATCTGCTAACGGCCTTTTTATGGCAGCTCCCGGGCCAACTATCCCCGTTTCTTTCACAAATAGGAGGTTAAAAGATGTTAAGGATAATTGCGAAATTAAGGTCAATTATCACGAACCGTTTGGTTTTGTGTGTGGCGATATTCGCCCTTTTAGGTTTCTTTTCATTTGGAGACACTAACCTGAATAATGCGACTAAAACATGTGCCGGTCCTTGTCACATAATCGAAAATTATTACTACGACGATGCGACCTACACGAACCTGGTCGGAGCCAAAATCATCGGCTGTAACGGAAGTACCCAGTGGGGAATCGTTCCGACTCCGTATCACCTGCAGGATGAAGGAGGCTGCTGCCCGCTTTGCTGCGGCCCGTAGAAATCCAGGTTAAATGATGATAGCGAGGGCCGCGAGAACTTTCAAAAAAGAGTTTCGCGGCCTTTTTGATCATACCCGGGCTGCCCGAGCCTTTGACCGGGAAGCCGCATCGCGAAAAGTTTTGGACACAAACGGACGGGTTTTGTAGTATAGTTATCAAACCATACTTGAAAAATTTGCAGTACCTGAATTGATGCGACAATTCATCAAGTGCTTCAGTTCTATAATGTTATTGTTTTACTTAATCAAAGAGAGAGGGAGTTATGAACAATAGGAAAGCAAGTTTTATCACGATAGCGATCTTGACGTTTATGTTTGCAGCCTCGGCAGCCACAGCTAAGGCCGAGAATTTCATTGCATACCTTAACGGCGCCCAACAGGTGCCGGCCGCGGCCACCAGCGCGACGGGTTATGCGCGGGTTTTTCTAAATGAAGGTGCGGGTACTATTACTTTCACGGTGGTTTTTAACGGGCTGACGAGTGCGCAGACTCTCTCTCACATACACGCACCCGCTGCCATCGGGGCCAATGCCTCGGTAGTGATCGATTTCGGCGCCGTCGGCGGAACATCCGGAACGATCTCCGGCACACGTTCGATCACCCCGACGCAGATCGCGCAACTTCGCGCTCACCAGGGATATGTAAATGTCCACAGCGTTAATTTTCCCAATGGCGAGATCCGGGGACAACTGGGCATAACGCGTCCGGTCGATTATGACGGCGACGGCAAACAGGACCCGAGCATTATCCGCTTTCCTAATATCGCCCCTCCGGGCGTCGCGCAGATAACCTATTACAACAACAATACGACCAGCGGCGTGCAGATCGAACCGTGGGGCGATGTCAACAGGGATTTCCCGGCGCCGGGCGATTATGACGGCGACGGTAAAGGCGATCTGGCCATCTATCGTGACGGTGCAAGTTCCCCTAACAGCATAAGCGAGCATTGGATACTTTTCTCTTCGAACGGTACCGTGGGCAGGGCTTTTTTCGGCACAACCGGTGACGAGGCGGTCAATCGCGATTATGACGGTGACGGTAAAACCGACGTGGCGGTATTTCGCCGCGGCCTAAACGAAGGGGATCCGGCTGTCTGGTACATTCAGCAGAGCTCGAACGGGCAGGTAAGAATAACGCAGTTCGGAACGACCGGAAATACCGAGGACAATTCCAGCGGCGACACCCCGGCGCCGGGCGATTATGACGGCGACGGCAAATTCGACCTGTCGCTTTACCGGTTCGGATTTACCGGCAACCCGTCCAATAATGCGTTTATCGTTCTGCGCAGTTCGGATGGGGTTACCACCTACCAGAACTGGGGTAATTTTACCAGCGATTACATACTTCCGGGCGATTACGATGGCGACGGCAAGTACGACTACTGCGTGGGGCGAACCGGTGCCACCGCCACCTCGCCGATGGTGTGGTGGGTGCTGAAGAGCTCTAACGGCCAGGTACGGCACAGACGTTCGGTTTCAGCTCCGATCTGCCGACGCAGGGCGATTACGACGGCGATGCCCGGACCGATTTTTCGGTCTATCGTAACGGAGCGACTGCCGGTTCTGCCAGCTTCTTCTGGTACTTTAGCAGTATGGTCAATAACGGGTTTGCTACCCAGTGGGGCGTCAGGGGCGACTTCCCGCCAGCTACATTCGACGCGCGGTAATTTTTGGCGCAAGCCGAACTAAAAAGCTCCGGCAGGGTTTGCCGGAGCTTTTTTGCGTGATGGAGCGCCCGAATTCATTCGGCGTGGCAGGCTAAAGTCTGCGCTCCCCATAATTTTTTTTGCAAAATTGTTGATACTTTTCGTTCTTATTTTACGCGTTATCTAAGTGAAGGAAGATTTCACGAAAGGCAGAACGAAAATGAGAAGCAGAGAGAACAAATTTCAAGGCAGTGATATGGCGCTGGTGTTGTTCGTCGGTATCGCCGCCTGGTTAGTGTTGTACCAATGGGCTTTTTGATAGGGGATTATTATTAATACTTGTCTCCAAGCCGCTTTTAGCCTTATTATTTGAACATTCCAGGTCCATGTAGTTGAATCACGAAACCCACTAGGGAGGAAACTATGGCGACAATGAAAAAGGCAGTAGCCAAGAAACCCGCCGCTAAAAAACCTGCCGCTAAAAAACCCGCTGCTAAGAAACCCGCGGCCAAGAAAGCCGCTCCCAAAAAGCCCGCCGCAAAGAAACCCGCCGCAAAGAAACCCGCAGCCAAAAAAGCCGCTCCTAAGAAAGCGATAGCTAAAAAACAGGCGGCTAAAGGAACCTGTTTTACAATTATGCCTTTCGGAAATTGGTTTGACGATTATTATGAATCAATTTATGTTCCGGCTATAAAAGCAAGTGATTTGAATCCGAAGCGCGCAGACGACCTGTATCGCCCTAGTGCCATTGTTCACGATATTTGGGAGATGACACAAGAGGCCAGGGTAATTTTAGCCGACCTTTCAAATAAAAATCCGAATGTATTTTATGAGCTTGGCCTTGCTCATGCTATAGCCAAACCTGTTATTTTGGTTACCGGGTCGATAGAAGATGTTCCCTTTGACCTTCGCGCTCTCCGGGTAATTCTTTACGATAAAAATGATCCCGACTGGGGAGAAGTGCTGAAACGAAAGATCGTTAAGTCCATCAAAGAGATTGTGGCCAGTCCTCTTGAAGCGGTTTTACCTACCTTCCTTAAGATCAAGAAATCAGCGGGTAACACCAGTGTATCTAAAGAGGAAAAAGAGTTGATTTCTTTAAAACAAGATATGGAGCCTTATTAAACGGCAATTGGTAAGCAGTCCCAGGAGGGCCAGATCGAAAAGACCATTAGGCGATTATGACGAGGCTGTGGAATTTGTCAAACGCTATTTGGCAAGGAACCCCAATGTTCTTAAAGAAGAAATGCTCCGGATACTGCTCGAAGAAGGGGTTCCTGACCAAGTGATCGCGCTCGATATACTAAAGGATGCTCAGAAGAGGCCACTAACGTGATCGTCGGTAAATATTAATTTCCTGGACGAATTCACAAGACCAGTTTTGGAAGCAAGCTCGAAATAAAGCTCCATTCCCCGGCGCATCGAATCGTCCATAGAGTAACTGATATTCTCCGTCAGATAAGTCTTAAAATCCTCGCGCGGCAGTTTTATTTCCTTTTCATAATTCGAAACTATTTCGTCGATATGGGCCAGGCCTTCGTCGCGCGCGGCGGCAAAATCCAGCTCCAACGCTTGAGCGCGCGTCATCCACATCGCAAAAACAAAGCCAAAACCCGTGTATTGCTTCCAGAGTTCGGCCAGGTCAAAAACCCGCAGATCCGACCCATCTGCACCTTCTGCGGCGCCGGACAGCACTGACGGCGCCGACAATTTAAGGGCGGGATCGCCGATCAAGAGGGCGCAGTCCGCATCGCTCAGCATTTTATCCAGATCAGGCGCGGCGGGGATCCATTCCGGTTCAAAGCCTAAAAATTCACGAAAAATGATCTTTGTGAGGGTAACGGACGTCTTTGAAGAAATATCAAGGGCCACCGACTTTGCCTCAGACAGCTCTTTGCCCCGGGTGACCAGGGCCACGCTGCGAACTTTTTCCTTTGCGCCCACGCAGACGTCCGGCACCAGCCGCACGCCCGGGATCGTCTGATAGGCGATGACCGGGACGAGCGCTGCGTCTACCCGGCCCTGCGCCATAAGTTCGGCGGAGCGGGCAGGGGCATTGTCTAAAATTATTTCGACTTTGCCGTGGTTCAGCCCGTAGAGAAATGACCAAACCAGCGGCGCTGTATTGGAATAGCTGGAGGCTGAGATTCGCGGAACCGGCATTGATATCAGTCCGCCAGAACGTCCTTGAATTCAGTATTTTCGTAAAGCGCGATCTTGGCGTAATTGCAGGTCGCTTTGACCTTTAAACCATTGGCCCTGGCATACTTTACGGCTTCTGCGAGGAGGTCGCGCCCGATGCCTTCGCCGCGCAGTTTTTTATCGACCTCGGTGTGATCGATAGTTATTTCATTATCGCCGGTTTTGACGTATGTCATCTCGGCGACCCATTCACCATTTTCTTCAATATAAAAAGCACCCTTTTTCCCGTGCTCGTCTCTTTGGATTTCCATCATACCTTTATTTCTAACAGATGCGTTTAACTTTGCCAAATCTTGCCGGAATTAATTGGCTGAATTATGCTTAGCTAATGAAAATTTACGACGTAACGGTGCCTATCAGCTCTGAGACCCCGATCTACGAGGGCGACCCACCGGCAAAGATAGACCTTTGTAAATCAATCGCTAAGGGTGACGGGGCGAATGTCTCGCAAATTTGCGTCGGCGTACACACCGCCAGCCATGTGGATGCGCCCAATCATTTTATCGAGGGCGGGGCGCGCGTCCATGAGATCCCGCTCGAATCGCTCGTCGGCAATTGCCGGGTACTCGAATTATCCGATGAAATAATGGCTATTGAACCGGAACATTTGGGAGATTTGGCTAATATCGAGCGAATTTTATTTAAAACGCGAAACTCTCACTTTTGGAATACGCCGGAAGACGGGTTCCGGACGGATTTTACCTATATCTCGCCCGCGGCCGCGCGGGTGCTCGCCGGCAGCGGCCTAAAGCTGGTGGGAATAGATTACCTCTCGGTGGAAAAATTCGGCTCGGAAGATTTTGCCACGCATATCACCCTGCTGGAAAAAAATATCGTGATCGTCGAGGGGCTGGACCTGCGCCAGGTGCCCGCCGGGGATTATGAAATAATCTGCCTGCCGCTGAAATATATCGGCGGCGGCGGAGATGGCAGCCCGGCCCGGACGATATTGAGAAAGGTGGGCGGTGAATAGTGAATAGTGAATAGTGAATAGTGAATAGTGAATAGTGAATAGTTGTTCTCGGCTGCCTATTTCAAAAGGAACGGCTGATTAAAGGCGAAACAAAATCCCCACCCTGACGTAAGCATCGGGTAAGAACAATTTGGCTATAAGCTGCTAGCTGTTAGCTGACAGCTTTTGAATGATCTATAGCAGCCTTGCTATTAAAACAAATCGGTATCTAATGAAAAAATTCGCGGTGATCTTTGGGATTTTGGGAATGATCTTTCTCTCGTCCGGCGGTGCAATAGCACAAGACGAGAATGCTTTGCGGATATTAAATTCCGCGTTAGGCGCTCTCGGCGGGAAAGAAAAGATCAGTTCTTTCAAGTCGATCTATTTTTCGGCCGCCGGCACTGAGAACGGCACCGCCGCCGGGCAGTCTTACGACCCCGGAAGAGATACCTTCACCAGACACGAAGAAAAACTGGCGGTCTTTGCCGACGGCGTCCGCCTCGCCTACGAATACAAAACGGAGCGCGGTGACGGCACTACCCGCTGGCGGCGGTTCATGTTTGCGGACGGACGGCGCATAGTAGCGGATTTCGGCACCAAAGCGGCTTACGCATCGGCGATAAAATTTCCTTCGACAGACCGCAACCAGGATGCGCGCCGCATTCCGCATTTCCTCTTGCTCGAAGTTTTGGCAAATGCGCGGGGCATGCACTACGCGGGAGCGCGGACTTACGAAAACAAGCAGCAGGAATTGATCACGGTAATGCTGCCAAATACGAAGATCCTGCTTTTGCTCTATTTCGATAAGCAAACAAAGCTTTTGACGAAATACGAATATTCGACCAATATGCCGGGGATCGGCGGCGCCATTGTCGAATATGTTTTTGCGCAATACCGGCGGCACCCGCAGCTGGGCTGGTTTCCGGTCTCGCACGAGATAAAGATCAACGGCAAAATTTTTCGCAACCTGATCTTTGACCGCGCATCGGCGGATTCGGACGAAGCCGAGGCGATGATGAAACTGCCGCCGGAGCTCGAAGGGTTTGTCACACCGGCGGGCACGGTAAAAGAGATCGCCAAAGGCGTTTATTATGTTTATGGGGTCGGCGGTTTTCAGCCGATGTTCATAGAATTTAAGGATTTTGTGCTGGCGGTGGAGGCTCCGGCAAGTCATCCGAGCGTGGAAGATACTCCGCTGGAAACGATCGGCGATATTAATTCGGTAACGGAAGAATTTATCGCCAAGATCAGGCAGACAATTCCGAACAAGCCGATAAAATATGTCGTGATCACGCATAGCCACAGCGATCACATGGGCGGCCTGCGGGCTTTCACGCCTGAGAATCCAACCGTGCTGACCTCGCCGGGCAACAAAACATTTTATGAGAACTTTGTACCGGGTTTGAAAGTGGAAACGTTTGCCGGAAAGCGGACCATTTCCGACGGGCAGCGAACGGTGGAATTAATTAACGTCGGGAAAAATCCGCATACTGAGGAAAACATTATCGTATATCTGCCGCAGGAAAATTATATCTTTCAGGGCGACCTGTTTTATTTTAACGGCGATGTTTCTTTTCCGCCGAAAGACCGGATGACGGTGATGCCTTTCTTTGCCAACTGGCTGAAGAAAAACAAACTTGCTCCGGCGCGGATCTACGGTTTTCATGGGACTTTATTTGCGACGATGGAGCACGTCGAGAAAGTGCTGGAGCTTAGCGGCGGCGTAAAGTCTTTGGCATATAATAAGTAAAAAGACACTAGACCTGGGAGCGCAGGCATCTTGCCTGCAAGCGCGATCATCGCGCTAATAGTTATTAATTGAAGACCTTTTAGATCGCTGCGCGACCCAAGCAGGCAAGATGCCTGCGCCCCCAGGTTAACGCCGATCTTTTAACTAAAACGAGCTATAATCAAGACTATTTTTATGAAGATCACACTGGGAATTATTTTGATGGCGCTGTGTTTTTCAGTTGTCGCTTCAGCGCAAAATCCGCAGAACGATCCGGCGGTCCCGCACATTTTTTATCATGTACCGGGACAGGAAAAAGCCCGGGTGCAAAAAGATATCGTCTATAAAAAGACGGAAGCCGCGGAACTTAAAATGGATATTTATTCCCCAGCAGAAACAAAGGCCGGAGCGTTGCTTCCGGCAGTCTTTTTTGTCAGCGGCGCAAGCGAGACAAAGGATTGGAACGTTTATAAGGACTACGGCGAATTGACGGCGGCTAATGGCATGATCGCGGTCAATTTCAACAAGCGTTTTCCGCAGGGCGAGGCCGGTTACGCCACGGGGCTGGAAGATACACTTTCCGCCATTGCTTTTGCCCGCGAAAACGCCGCGAAGTACGGCATCGATAAGGACCGCATCGTTGTGTGGACGTTTTCCGCCGGCGGCGCGCTGACCGTCGCGGGCCTGCAGGAAAATCAGCCTTATGTAAAAGCGGTGATCAGCTATTACGGGGTTCTCGGGATGACTTCGCGCAGGCAGGTGACGGCGCTGGGCGAAAAACTTCCGCCGATGCTGGTGGTGCGCGCGGGCCGCGACTCGCAATTTATTAACAACGCGATCGACCTCTTCGTTCATGAAGCGATAAATAAGAACGCGGAGATAGTTTTTTACAATTATCCCAATGGACAGCACGCGTTCGAGCTGCGCGACGATATCGAGCAGACGCGTGATATATTACGTAAAACGTTCCGGTTTTTAACGGAAAAGTTAAAATAAGGCTGATGATTTTTACGGCACAGGGCTGCCACAAATAACACTAATGACCAATGGACGTAAATGATAAAAGTTACCGCGCGCGGGTTTTTGATATCGTGCGGCAAATCCCTCAGGGCCGGCTGATGACCTATGGCCAGATCGCTATCCTGCTGGGCGAAGGCTATACGGCGCGCACCATCGGATATGTGATGCACGCGGCGGACGAAGGCGTGCCCTGGCAGCGAGTGATAAATTCGCAGGGAATGTGTTCCACCCAGCACCTGCTGCTGCCGCACAACAAGCAGCAAATGCTGCTCGAACAGGAAGGCATTGTCTTTAACGAAAAAGGGAAATGCAACCTGGAAGAATACCGCTGGAAACCGGAAGGCTATGAGGAAGACGACGAACAGCCGACGCTGTTTGGATAAACGGTTCAGAGTTCAAGCTTCAGCTTGTCTTATTTCCAAGTTGAAGACAAACTAAAGTTTGAACTCTGAACCGTTTCTTCCTGTAAAATTTATCTATGTTCGAGTCGATCCATTTCAATTCCACCGGCCGCAAGACGACGAATGCCTCAAAGCCGGAGGTGCTGGAAAAGCTGGCGCAGATCGTCGGGATCGAAAATGTCATCGTCGATCCGGAAAAGGTCGAGCCTTACGGGGCCGACGCGGTGAAGGAAAAATTTCCGCCCGAAGCCGTGGTGTTTCCGGAATCGACCGCGCAGATGTCAGCGATATTAAAACTCGCCAACGAAGTGAATTTTCCGGTGACCGCGCGCGGCGGCGGCGTGGGTTATACGGGCGGCGCAGTACCGGTGGACGGCGGCATTGTCATCGGCACTGACCGGATGAAAAAGATCGTGGAGATCAACGTCGACGATCTGTATGTGATCTGCCAGCCGGGGTTGACGACCTATGAATTGCAGCAGGCCGTGGAAAAGCACGGGCTGATCTTTCCGCCCGATCCGGCCAGCTACAAGGACAGTTTTATCGGCGGCAATATTGCCGAAAACGCCGGTGGAATGCGGACGCCGAAATATGGCGTGACAAAACACTATGTGCTTGGGCTGGAAGTAGTTACAGCGACAGGCGAGGTGCTGCGCACAGGCGGAAAAACGGTCAAGAATGTGGTGGGGTTTGATCTGACCGGATTGATGTGCGGCTCGGAAGGAATGCTGGGAATTATCACCGAAGCCACGCTGAAACTGCTGCCGGCGCCGGAAGCCACGGCGACCGTGCGCGCTTCGTTTCGCTCGATGAGATCAGCCTGCGAAGTGCTGACGAAATTTACGCCCGAAGGCTTGCTGCCGATGGCGATGGAAGTGATCGACGAACACTGCATCGAAGCCATCGAACAAAATTATGCGTTCGGTCTGTCGAAAGATGCAAAGGCGGTGCTGCTGGTCGCGGTCGATGGGTCGAAGGCGGAGGTGGAAAAAAATGCGGTTCTCATCGAACGCATCATCTCTGAAAACGGCGGCTTTGACGTGATCCGCGCGCAAAATAAAGAAGACGAAGATAAACTCTGGGATGTGCGCCGCGCGATCTCACCCAGCCTGATGAAATTCGGCACGCTGAAGATAAACGAGGACGTCGTGGTGCCGCGCTCGAAAGTGCCGGAGCTGGTTGCGCGTATAGAAGAGATCGGCCGCGCGCACGATACCTTTGTCGCTAATTTCGGCCACGCCGGCGATGGCAACATTCATGTAAATTTTTTGTGCGACCGCGAAGACAAAGATTCGATAGCGCGCGCGCGTGAATGCGTAAAGGAAACCTTTCGAGCTTTCGGTGGCTCTTAGGCGGCACCATCTCCGGCGAGCACGGCATCGGCTATGTCAAAGCGCCGTACATGGATTACGCTATCGACAAAACCGCCATGGAAATCATGAAAGGCATCAAGAAAGTTTTTGATCCGAACGGCATTTTAAACCCCGGCAAAATGTTCATCTGATGGCCTTACAAAAAATAAGAAAAACTTTACGAAAAAATGCTTTTTTGCACGGCGTTTATATGCGCGCAAAACGGCTGCTGAATTCCCAACTGCTGGGGATGACCTCAAAGACCGAGCAGGAATATTGCACGCGCTATGGACGGGAAATTTACACGGGCGCGGGTGAGGTTGTCGATCTTGGCTGCTGGCTTGGCTCGACGACGCTCTCGCTGCTCGAAGGGCTGTTGAAAAATCCGGCGTTTTTAAATTCGGGCAAAAAAGTTTATGCCTATGATCTTTTTATCTGGTTTGATTGGATGAACGAAAGCACGGCGGGGACGAACCTGCTGACTAAATATAAAGAGGGCGATAATTTTGTCGCAGAGTTTGAGCGGCGAACAGAAAAATATTCTTCGTGGATAGAAATTTGCGCGGGCGACCTGGTACAGCTCGGATGGAACGGCAAGCCGGTGGAATTTTTGCTGATCGACGCGATGAAGACCTGGGACCTGGCAAACGGTATCATTCGGCATTTTTACCCGTCGCTGATACCGGGAAAAGGAATGATATTGCACCAGGATTTTGCGCATCATTTTGCGCCGTGGATACACATGCTGCAATGGAAATTTCGTGAGTATTTTGAGTTTGCCGAGGAAGTGCCGCATTCGCAAAGTATTGTTTTCAAACTGGTTAAGCGATCCCGCTGGAATTACTGCAGGCCGGTTATAACTTTGAAAGTTTTTCCGGCGGGCAAGTGGATGAAGCGTTCGAGTACGCGATGAAACTCGTGTCGGCGGAGAAATTGCCGAACGTTGCGGCGGCAAAAGTGATGTGGTACGTCCACCAGGAAAAGTTCGCCGAAGCGAAAAAAGTTTGGCAGGAACTCGTCGATGCCGGAGTACCGCGCGCTGATCATATGGCGGTCTTAAACGAAATGCTGGAATCGCACGTATAAATGAAACTATGAAAATAATTTTAACGTTGATGCTGGGCGCGGGCCTCTTTGTTTTTTTAGGTGGTGAAGCGATTGCGCAAAAGAAAACCGTCATCCTGATCCGCCACGCGGAAAAAGACCTTTCACCGGAGCAGAACGCTTCCGACCCGGAGCTTTCCGCCGCCGGTCGTGAACGCGCGCAGCGTCTGCCGAAGGCGATAAAAAAATACCGGCCTTATGCCATCTATTCTTCCGGTTACAAACGCACCCGTGCCACCGCTGCCCCGCTCGCGGAAAAATACAAGATCGAAGTGCAAACCTATGACCCACGCAAATTAAATGACATCGCCACGCCCGTTAAAGAAAACAAAGCCCGCCGCATAGTCGTCGCGGGCCATAACACCACCACGCCTCAGCTTACTAACCTGTTAATAGGCGAGCAAAAATTCAAAGACCTGGCTGGAAACCGAATACGACAAGATATTTATTCTGAAGTTTAAAAACGGGCAGTTAAGAAAGATCGAATTGCTGGAGTATTAATTGAAAAGGTTTTTAGAACTTATCAGCCACGAATTGCACACATAAAACACGAATGAAAACAGGCAGGGTCAAAATTTGCTCTTGCTAAGCCGCAATCGTTAAACTAAAAACATGCGCGGGCGATTTGTGGTACATGAGCATCATGCGACGCGGCTGCATTGGGATGTGCGGCTGGAGATCGAGGGCGCGCTGAAATCGTGGGCGGTGCCGAAGGGCCCTTCGATGAACCCGCGCGATTACCGGCTGGCGGTGCAGGTGCCCGACCACATTCTCAGCTACATAAATTTTGAAGGCGTGATCCCGGAGGGCAGCTATGGCGCGGGTGACGTGCGGGTGTGGGACCGCGGCTTTTTTGATTCGCTGCGTGATCCGATGACCCAGCTTGAGCAGGGCAAGATAGTCTTTACTTTTTACGGCGAGAAACTTTACGGTGAGTTTTCGCTGGCGAAAATTGTCGGCGAGGAAAAGAATTGGATACTGGCAAAAGCGCGAGATAAATTTGCCGACCGGCAGTGGCAGATGGAATCTATTTTGCTGCCGAAGAAGATGAGGAAATAGCAGGCGTAATAAGTATTACGCGATACGCGAGACGCAGTATGGAGAACCACCCCGGCGCGGAAGCCGCGCCACCCCTCCTTCGTAAGGAGGGGAGTTTGCTGAAACACGTCACCGCTGCCTTCCGTTCAACTAATCACCAATCACCAATCACCAATCACCAATCACCAATCACCAATCACTTATTCGTTGCTTTTATTAATCTCTCTAATTTAATTCGGGCGGAGTCGCTGTCGATGGATTGTTCGGCGAGGCGGGCGGCCTGCATCGGCTGTTTGGCGAGGCCGGCGACGAGGATGGCGGCGGCGGCATTTATCACCACCAGCGAGCGAGCTTCGTCGCGGCGTTTGCTGAGTAGAACGTCGCTGATGATCTGGGCGCTTTCGCCGGGCGTTTTGATATGCAGGTGATCGGTCCGGCCGGGTTTAAGCCCGAAATCTTCCGGAGTGATGCGGAAAGTCTTTATCTTTCCTCCCGACACTTCGGCGACATAGGTTTCGCCGCTGATGGTGAGTTCGTCGAGGCCGTCGCTGCCGTGCACGACCCACGCGTGCTGCGTGCGCAGCAAAGCCAAAGCCTGCGCGATCGGACGGATCAGATCAGGATGCCAGACGCCGACGACCTGGCGCGGCGTGCGCGCCGGATTTCCCAATACTCCCAGAAGATTCAAAGTAGTGCGGATGCCGAGGCTGCGTTTTACATCGCCCACGCGGCGCAGGATCGGATAAAATTTCGGCGCGAAAAGAAATGCCAGCCCGGTACCGTTTAAGGCGGCCTGGGTCGTTTCAATTTCGCCGGTTACTTTTATTCCGAGTTTTTCCAGCACATCGGCGCTGCCGCATTTGGTGGCGACGCCGCGGTTGGTGTGCTTGGCGACCGTGGCGCCGGCACCGGCGGCGACAAAGGCCGCGGCGGTCGAAACATTAAAAGTTTTTGCCGCGCTCGAACCCGTCCCGCTGGTGTCGACCAGGGCTTTCTGGCGGGAATTTATTTTCACCGCGCGCTTGCGCATCACGTCGGTCATCCCGGCAAGCTCGGCCGGAGTTTCGCCTTTGGCGGCCAGGGCCACCAGCGCGCCGGCGATCTGCGCGGGCTGCGCGTTATCATCCAGCAGCGCGGTGAAAAAACCGGCGGCTTCGATAGGCGAAAGGTCTTCGCCGCTGATCAGGCGCTCCAGAAAAGGGCGCAGGGGCGTGTCCGCCACGCTGGCGATCATCGGTAAAGGCTTTGAACGATGCCATTCTTTTTTCGGCATAAACGAATTATAAGTGAAATTGGCGGCGAGGGGATAAACCGGGCGAGGAAAGGGAAAAATCCCTAATATTAACTATCTCAAAATTTAGGGAAATTTGGAAGAGTTTTTTTGACATTGAAGGCACAAAGGAAAGGGCCGCTTGCGCCCGCTATTCTTATCGATAACATGTTGAATAGAAATGGCTTTGCCTCTAAAGGCATTAATTGCTACTAGCTTTTGCCAGTAACGGTTTAGGATCTAAGATCCGCAGCCATTTCGCGAGTGTTCACCTGTTCCAGTGAGCCCAAGTGAACACCCTGTTCCAAAAATGTTCCAGAAATCTCGTAAAAATCACAAATCCGTTGATTAAATTAAAAAAGAACATTGAGATCGGGAAATTCAGGTACCTGCCGCTCTTTTCCTACCTCAAGCCACCTGAAAGCATAGCTCAGCCGGGAAATTTAGTCGTTAAGAGATTCGAGGTAATCAGGATTTGCCCGTCTATTTGAAGATAGCAAGTAGGGAATGAGGTCAGAACCGGGAACGCAGTGACCGGGTAAATGAGCGCAGCGAAAAATGAACCGCCCCTAGCCCGTCGAATAAGAACCCGGTCACTACGTTCCCGGTACTGACTTCATCGCGATGGTCATCCGTTTCATTCAATAAAAAATAAGATCTACAAACAGCGGGCGCAGGCAACCCTTCCTGACCTGTGAGTAATCGGGTTGAGCCTTTTTCCTATGATGAGACTTTTACACCTATTTTCCCAAAAGCGCCGCTACTTCTTTATACCCGCCGTCCAGGGCCCAATCACGCGCGGTTTTGCCTTCGCGGTCTTTGAGTTTTGGATCGGCACCGCGGCTCAGAAGTTCCTGAACCAGGTCTTTATGGCCGGAGGCGGCAACATAGATCAGGCAGGTGGCGTTGTTTTTCGACTGGTGATTGATATTGGCGCCTTTATCCAGAAAGAGCCGGATGATCTCCGTCTGCGGACGGTTGCCGATACAGGCCTGGATAAGCGGGATGTCGCCGTTGGCGCCGCCGACCGCGTTCACATCGGCGCCGCGTTCGATAAGTTTTTTTATCAGCGGAAGGTCATCGTGCGCGGCGGCCATATGCAGCACCGTACGGCCATCTTCATTGGGCACCTTTACATCCGCGTTCTTATCCAGCAAAAATTCGAACCTATCGGGTTTATTGTCTTTTAACGCCAGATAAAGCGCGGTGTTGCCTTCCTTATTGCGCCCGTTCAGATCCACTTTTTCCGCCAGCGCCTTTAATACCTTTAGCTCGCAGCACTTTAAGGCAAAGGTCAGCGGTGTCTCGCCTCTTTCGTTGGTAACGTTCGGATCGACGCCGGCTTGAAAGAATGTGCGGATGGCGGCCAGGTCTTCGGCTTCAATGGCTTTGAAATAGCCTTTGGCGTTGGGCTCGTAACCGCGGAGCTGCAGCATTTGTTTCGCGCCTTCGGGATTGACCACTTCTTTTTGCGGCTTGCAGGCGGAAAGAAATGTGAATGACAAAATGAGAATTAAAAAAAGCCGCGAGATTAGCAAGATGTGAAACTCCTGATAGATGTGTGTTTGAAAAAAGCGATCTCGAACGCAAGCATTTTGCCTGAGTTTAAATAAGTTTTCAATTAACGCTCAATGGCACGGCTATTGCCAACGAACAGATGATCATTTGATAAATGTATGGAAGCCGTACGAATACGAGAAGGATTTATGAAAAAAGAGCAGGTAAATGAATTACTGTATCAAGCACTAAAACGGAATCAGGCGGCGCGGCCCGCGTAAAACACCAGCGCGCAGGCATGCTCTAAGCGTAAAGTTTTTAAGCTCTGAATCTTATTTTCAACAATTTCAAGGAGGAAAGATGGCAACATCAAAAACTAAATCAAAGGCGAAAAAATCCGCTACAAAGACTTCACCGAAAAAGGCCGCAAGCAAGACGGCAGTGAAAGCGAAGGCTTCAACTGCCAGCAGCGAGAAAAAGACTTCGGGCGGAACCAGCGGAGCAATAAAAGGCAAAGCCTCAGCTCCTAAGAAATCCGCTGCCGGAAGTAAGAAATCAGCGGCGAGCAGCAAGGGGAGCAGCAAGAAACCCGCAACTGGCGGTAAAAAATCTTCTGCCGCAGGAAAATCTTCAGCAGCAGGTAAAAAAACTGGCGCGACAGGGGCTAAAAAGTCTACCGGAACCAAAACAGCAGCCAAAAAACCGGCGGCAAAGAAAACCACCACTGTGAGCAGCGCCGTGAAGACCGTGAAAAAGGCTTTGACCCCGGCGAAATCGAAAAGCGGCACCAGCAGCGCCAGCAGCGGCAGCAGCAGCGGCAAAAGGCGCGGCTCAAAGAAGGGATTTTTTGCTCAAACTATCGACACCGTGACGGAAGTGGTCAGGGGCGCGGTAGCGGGCGCGACCGCGGGGGCGGTAGAAGGCGCGGCGGAAGCGAGCAGCATAGTGACGGGATCGGGCAGCACGCCGGCCCAGGCAGCGGGCGGCTCACCGAAAAAGAGTTCTTCGTCTAAGAAATGATCAGGGAAGAGTGATGGACGACAAGGGGGGCGAACGCATGTTCGCGGAAAAGGGCGGGGATCTTAGGGTCTCCGCTCTTTTGTGATTTGCAGACTATTAACTGTTCATATGAAGCGATAAAATTAAATAATGCAGTAAACCCGGGAGCGCAGATATCCTGCCTGCAAACGCGACCGGTCGCGCTAATGGACACAAATCAAAGACTTTTAGATCGCTGCGCGACCCAAGCAGGCAAGATGCCTGCGGTCCCAGGTTTACTTGAAGATAAAGCAGATGAGATTTATTCTAATAGACACGGTATAAATTGTTTTTTCGTAAGAACATAAAGGAGTAACGATGGCGCGCGCGCTGGTTCTTTCATTAGATGGCGAAGAGTTTCCGGTCCAATTGCAAAAGATCGACCGTGAACGGCTTTACGGCAATATCGAGATCGAGGCGTTTGACGAGGACGGCAACGAGGCATACCTGCAGATACTCGATTCCGACGGCAAAACGCTGATCGCTACCGGCGGCACTTCGCTGGCGACGCTGGATGAAGACGGTAATTCGGTCGACCGCAAAAAGCTGATCCCGATCACTTCCGAAGGCGAAGAGATCGAGCCGGTCCCGTCGTCGTTCAGCGCGCCCAACCTGCTTTATGAAGCCACCATCGATGAATATCTTTCGCACACCGTAAAATCCGTTTATATTCTGACGCCGCCGGAAGGTTCCAGTTTCGATCTGCTCGAAGACGTGCTGAGCGGCGATTCGATCTATAAATTCGATTTCAGCTACCGCGGCGGTTTGGATTACGACACGGCTTTCCTGGTCGGCAACGACAATACGGTCTTTATGATCATCGGCGTGAATTCGAGCCTGCAGTTCGTTAAGCTCAACCAGCCCAGCGTGCTGGAACCGGTCGAGGAGCAGGAGATATCGGGCGAGGAGATCGAATTTGATCTGTTCTAAATAGTGAATAATGAATGTTAGGTAGCCGCTTATCGTTATTCATTAATCGTTATTAGTTAATTAGTTAAAAAGACATGGCAATAAATATCAGCAACGCAAAAAATCGTGACGCGACCGTGGCGCTCGAAGCCGTGCGGCCCAGCCGTGATGTTCACTACATCGACGAAGACCATAATATGGTGATGAACCGCCGGCTGTTAAAGACCGACGTGCAGCACGACCTTTCGGAACTGACGAAGAAGGAAGACGATCTGGGCAAGCTGGCGAAAAAACTGGCCAAGGACGATCCGGAAATAGACCTCGAAAAATTCGGAATGTTTTTGGGAGAGACGTCGCGGGTTTATGTCAGCGAAAAAGGCATCGTGCATTCGGTCGAAGAATTTGAGGTCATCCAAAACCCGGACGGCACGGTGCGCGAACGCCGCCCGCGGAAAAAAGAACTGCAGAACATCAACAGCGACGTGCCGCTCAAATGGTCGGGAAAATTCATCAAGAAAAAAGAAGCGGTGAAAAAATTCGTGTTCGGCTCTAAAAAGCAGCTGATCCACGTCAACGGCCTGACCTATGATTTTCTTTTTGAGATCGCCAAGGAACTGCACGATAAAGATTCGCTGATGCTGGTGCGCGGCGGCGAAAAAGGAAACCAGCCCATCGTGCTAAACCGCGGCGGAAAGCCTTACAACGCTTTTCTGGAAGGCCGGGTGAAAGACGACGCATATTGCCTGATCCTGCATCTTTCAAATATGGAGCTCAAGAAACCGAAACCGATAGAAGTGGATGAAGAGCCGGAAACCGGAGAGGCGGCGGAAGAGAAGCCTAAGAAGGCGCCCAAAAAGCCGGAGAAATCGGAAAAGCCTAAAAAGCCCAAGAAAGCGGTAAAGAAATAAATGTCGGTAAACCTCAAATACGACCGGTCAAGATTTACCCGGAAGAAGGGCGGCTATTTTGTCGGCACCGCGGACGCGCTGGCCGATCCCACGCTGCAGGCCCGTACGCAGGAGTACAAGCGCCGGCTGAGCGGAATGATGCGCCCGATATCCTCGGAAGACATCTCGCGCATTTTGCACGCTAACGGCTATTACGCCTCGCGAAAATACGACGGCGAATTTGTGCTGCTGGCTTTTGACGGAAACGACGTGCTCTCGATCAACCCGCGCGGAACGGTGCGCGGCGGTTTGCCCGCTTATGAAGAAGCGGAAAAGCTGCTAAAAAAAGCCAAGGTGAAATCCTGCCTGCTGGGCGCGGAAATTTATATGCCGACGGGGAATAAAAAGGCCAACAAGGTCTATCAGGTGAGCAGTACTCTGCGCAACCCTTCGTCGGAGGCGGAACTGGAAAAGCTCAGCGTGGCGATCTACGACGTGGTCGAATTTAACGACGACCCGATCACCTCCGCCGGAGACGCCGTTAAGCTGATCGATAAGTGGTTTGAAAAGGGCACGCTGATCCACCCGGCGGAATACAAGATCGCCAAAGATCTGAAAGTCGTCCGCGAACTCTTTAAAGAATGGGTGACGGACGGCGGTTCCGAAGGTTTGGTGGTGCGCCACGACCAGGCCGGCTGGTACAAGATAAAAGAGCGCCACAGCATCGACACCGCGATCATCGGCTTTTCCGAAGGAACGGACGACCGCAAGGGAATGCTGCACGACCTGCTGGTCGCCGTAATGCGCAAAGACGGAACTTTTCATGAATTTGCCCGCGTCGGCGGCGGTTATACCGATGAAGACCGCAAGACCATCGTCAGCCAGCTAAAACGCCGCGTAGCGCCCTCGGATTATGTGGCGGTGAACAGCGATTTTGTCGCCTATGAAATGATAGAGCCGGGCCCGGTGGTGGAAATATCGGCGCTCGACCTGATCTCCGAAGGCGCGAAAGGCGACCCGATCAAAAAGATGGTGCTGGAATGGACCGGGGAACGATATCAGTCGCTGGCGCGAATGCCGCTGGCCAGCGTTATCTCGCCGCAGTTCATTCGCATGCGCGAAGACAAGGAAGCGAATGTCGAAGACGTAAATATCCGCCAGCTCGAAGCTTTTATCAACGTTGAAGAGTCGGAAAGATCCGCGCGGGAAGAGCAGGCGCCGGAGAGCAAGCTGATCGAGCGCGTGGTCTACACGAAAGTAATGAAGGGCCAGCAGATGGTCCGGAAACTCCTGATGTGGAAAACGAATAAGGAAAAGACGGAAAACTACCCGGGCTACGTGGTGTACCTCACCGATTTCAGCCCGAATCGCCAGAACCCGCTCGAGCGCGAGATCCGCGTTGCCAAGACGGAAAAAGCCGCGCGAAAATGGTTCGAGCGTCTGGCCGAGGAAAATTTTGTCAGTGGCTGGGAAAAAGTTTCGTAAGCAATGGGTTAGAAACTCCCCTCCTTACGAAGGAGGGGTGGCACGACGAAGTCGTGACGGGGTGGTTCTTTCTGCTCAGTTTAAATTCTTTGGCCCCGGTGATTAAAGCTCGAGAGAGAACCACCCCGCCTCAGCCCGATGGCTTCGGCACCCCTCCTTTTTTTTGTAAGGAGGGGAGTTTTCACTACGTTCTTGGTATTGACTTCATTATAATAAAGTCTCATAACTTATGGCCGCGCCTTTTGCCGAATTTGCCGGAAATAAACGACTGCTTTGGATCGCTCATGAATGGGAAGAGCGCGCCGATGACCTTGCCCGCTGGGCGATGGAACGGCTGGTGAACCGCCGCGACGTGTGGAGCCAGTACACGCTTCGCGGAGACAAGATCGGCGTGGTGATGCTGCCGATACCGGAACGCCGCGCGGCACGGCACCGATATGGTGACGATGCAAAAATTGCGGCGGCATTTTTCCGGGCGCTCGCGTTCGCACCTGATCGGGCTGCACGCCATCAGCGACCATAACACCGCGAAATGGTTTGCGGTCGATGTCGACTTGCACGACCCGACGGTCGCCAATGCCGACGAGCTGGCGGCGGCGAATCTGGCGGCGTGCCTGACCTGGGCCGGGCGGCTGCGCGAAAAATTTCTCGATCCCGTGGTGATGGACAGCAGCGGCGCGGGCGGCTATCACGTCTGGGCGCTGCTCGATAAAGAGTACCCGCTGGCGGACGTTTTTCAATTTGTTTCGGAACTGCGCGACGATTGGCAGGATTTCGGTCTGCCGCGGCGGCCGGAAGTTTTTCCGCCCAAAGCGCACGTTGAGCCAGGCCATTTGCCCTACGCTCTGCGGCTGCCCGGCCGTCATCATACAAATCATCATTACACGCGCGTCTGGAATTTTGATTCGATCGGCGAAAGCGAATGGCTGGAAGGCGCGGAAGCGGTCGAGGCGCTGCTGGCAATGCGGCCGGCGCCGCTGCCGGAGGTGAAAAAACTCACAAAAAAAGAAGCGGCTGAGAAAGCGAAAACGGCACCGAAGATCGTGGTGCCGAAACAGAAACCGCGTGTCTGCGTAGACCTGGACGGCGTGCTGGCGAAATACGACAAATGGCGCGGGGCGGAGACGATCGGCGCGCCGGTTCCGGGAGCGCTGGAGTTTGCCCACGAACTGGCCAAGGTGGCCGATATCGTTATTTTTACCTCGCGCTGTTCGGAAGACCGCTCCAGAAATGACGACGGATACGCGCTTTCCCCCGCGCAAATGCGCATCCATATCATCGACTGGCTTGAGCGCCACAAATTTCCTTATACGGATGTTTTTATCGGCCAGGGCAAACCGCGAGTCGCCGCGTTCATCGACGACCGCGCCGTGTATTGCAGCCCGCAAAAAGATAAAGAAGCGTTTGATAACGCGCTCGATTCGGTAAGGTCGATGTTGAGAAGAAAGCAGAAGTAAGGATATTACCACTCCTGGTTTTGATTGGAAGTACCACCGGCCCCAGCGCAGCGCGTATCGAGATATTTGGTGTGATTCGTGGTTTTCAGAATTAACCACAAAGCACACAAGAGTAAGCACGATCATCGCGGAGCGATGTGTTGAATGTAGCCGTGGGTTTTAACCCACGGAAAATGTTGAAGGGTAAAAACACGTCGCGCGAGCGACGGATGAAATCAATCGTCGCGATGCGACGGATATCACGATGTTCGACGTTCCGTGGGTTAAAACCCACGGCTACAATCAGAATTACCGCTACGCGGTAATAAAGACAAGGAGAGAACCACCCCGTCGCGCAAGGCCGCGCCACCCCTCCTTCGTAAGGAGGGGAGTTTTGTAACCCTTCCCGACCTGAGAGGTGTCCTTGAAGCTATTAACTACACTGTGGACTATTAACTGTTAATCCAACGAAAAACAATTAATAGTGCATAGTGTAAAGTTAATAGTTGATCTCTCAGCCGGCAAAATCATCAAAAATAACATTCACTATCGCTCCGATCAGGATCACCAGCGCGGTCAGGTATAGCCACAGCATCAGAATTATCATCGCGCCGAGCGAGCCGTAAGTCCCCGCATAAGTATCAAAATACGACAAATAGATCTGGAAAATAATAGATAAAAACAGCCACAGGCAAACCCCGACAACGGAACCCGGTGTGATCCATCTCCAGACCGTTTTTTTATGGTCGGGCAGAATGCTGTAGAGAAGAAAGAACGCCAGGAGCATCGCCACGACCACTATCAGCCAGCTCAGAGGCACGACCATGTACGGGGCGGCAGACGGCAATATCCAGCTTGCCAGGCGCGAACTGTAAAAGATCGAACCCAGCGCGATCGAGATCAGAAGACACACGCAGACAGTGATCAGCGGGGCGAGCAGCAAAGTTTTCCAGCGGGCGCGGCTTTCTCTCAGGTTGTAGACGCCGTTAAGCGCGACGCGCAGATTATCCAGCCCGGCCGACGCCGACCAGAGAGTTATCACCAGCCCGATGGTCAGCGTGGTGCGCGAACTGCCAACAATAACTTCGGAAATGGTTTTTTGCGCCAGCTCAAAGGCGGAAGGCGGCATTATTTTTCCGAGATAAAGAAACAGTTCCGCGAGCAGTTCGGACGCATTGCCCAGCACCAGCCCGATCAAGCTGATGAGAAAAAGTAAAAGGGGAAAGAAAGCGAACGAAAAGTAAAAAGCAACGGCGGCGGCACGGCTGAAAACATCCTCTTCAAAGGATTTTTTATACAAGCGCCGTAACAGATTTTGTACTGAGAATTGCATAGCCGTTTCAATTGCTTTCATATCAATCGCACGTGCCGAAAGTTTTTTCAAGTTTCTTGCGGTAAAAGCTTATCATTACCGGTGATTGGAATGTCGTTTGCCTTAGTAAAAGCGATAAGACGAAGTGTATCGTTTCACTTCATTTGGAAATAGAAACAGGGAGGGTATTTATGAGCAATATAAAATTAGCTGAGACTCCGGGTGGACCGTTTGAAGACCCGAAAGAACCAAATAGCCCCCAACCGGGCGAACCGAATCCATATCCCGTAACCGATCCCGTGCCCCAACCTAACCCGGAACCGTTTCCCGATCCGGACCCCGATCCGATCCCGCCGCCGGGCCCGGTCCCCGGAGCGCCGCCCGACGTCGTTTTCTAAAACGCGCCGATCCGGCAAAAATAAAAAGGCGATCAATTCACTTTGCTTCTCTGATTTTGAAGCAGGCTTTTTGGATGGGAAAATTTCGCGTGAAGAAGCCATCAGGCAAATACTGGGCAGATACTGAACGAAACCACGCCGGCAAAAAAATGACGAGCATCCCGCCGGTGAAATGCCCGCTGACAAAGTAAAGGGGCAGCCTTATTGCCTGCCCTTACTTTTAATTTTATGGTGCACCCGGCATGATTCGAACATGCGACCCTCTGATTCGTAGTCTTATTCCGCCGTTTCTCTCCGTTTACTTGGATTCAACTCCAATCTATTTTGGTCGCCTGTCCTGCGGCTTTTCAGTGCGATTCCGTTTATAATTGTATTGTAGCGATTACCGGATGTTTGGGCAGTTTTGTTGCACTGGAGTTGCACTTAACGATTGGAGAGACGGGGGAATGAAGCACGGTGGCCCATCACAACTAAAAACTGCTAAGGTTGAATATTCCAAATTGAGGCACACAAACATTTTTTTGATTGCTCGCGTCCGAGACTGACGTACCTTTGAGACTTCTGAAACCATGTAACCTCGAAGCATTACCAAGCTTTTATCCAGCCTTGCGTTTTCTACACGAGTGTCGCCACTATCTGAGCGCATTCAACTTCTGAATTTCGGATTAGTGTGTTCCACATATGGCCGAGCTTTGTCGTCTATGTCGTACTTAACGTTATCAAGTGAATACCATTTATCCTTTGGGAAATAGTTGGCCGGCAAGTTGCCAGACGCTTTTCGTACCACTTCGCTTACTCTGCGTCTCGCCTCTGCCATATCAACATCATAGTATTCGTGCAAAAGAGTCAGTAGTGGCTCCAATATGTATTCGCCTAACTTAAAATCGAACATGAAACTGTGTTTTATGACGTAATATGGCTGCGTTTTGTCAATGCACTTATATGGGTGACATTCAAAGTCGGACGGCAGGTGTAGCATTGACATTAATGTCAAGTCTCTATCGCACGACTCCAAATCCCTCATCACGAAGGACGCATCGCTGAAGTCGCTATTGAATGCAACAAGCACGTTTTGGGCATTCCATTCGGGGAGTATGCCCAACTTTCCAATGAGATCGAAGTAGCACCGAATCAACGGTGCAATAAGAACCTCATGAACGTAGTTGATCGGGTCAGTTCGTTCATCGAGGATCTGTTTCAATATGGGTGGGTGGTGTATGGACAAACGATCACGTGAGAACAATGAAAACATCGGTATCATATACCTGGCCTTAGCGATGTCAAATCGGTAAGGCTTGTTGTCACGCCAAATCATGCCGCACTCCGTCATCTCCGAATCTGACGAAAGGACAACCGTTCGCGCTCCGGACTCCGGAAGCACCGTTAGTTTGTTGTTGAGCAAACCATTGTCAATGGCCGCAACGATGATTCTTGACAATTCAGGCCCTGCGATCGCCTTTCTGTATGGCAAATCCCTTCTTATGCGCCCAAGGAGGCCATCATAATGCAATTTCACGTAGTCCCGTTCGGGATAATTTATGATTTGGACGGTTCTTCCGCTAGCTGTAGGCACTACCTTGAGCTGATCGCATCTGGAGATAGTGTAGGGACCGAGACCTTAGAAAGTCGGCTCACCATATCCGGATGAACGAAAACCCAGTTGTCATGATCGCATATGCCATCCACAGGATAGTTTGGAATCTGCCCAAAGGTCTTGAATCGTTCCATCGGGGCAGTACAGATGTAGAGGTTGAACCACGGGTTCAGCCCGAACGGACTTGTCAGGGGAGATGTCGTATTGACGGCTGTGAAGCCACTGGGCGAACCGTCATTGACGTACCGTTCGAGGTATGAGGTCGCTGTGACCGAGTTCGCATATAAGTCTCGCAACAACATAATCAGGCCCCCCTCACGCTATCTATGTATTTCTGCAATCGCTCGAACGCCGCTTGTAAGGTCTTCTTTTCATGGTACATTCCGACTTCTTCAGCGATGGCCGCGGCGCGGGAAAGGAAAGTGCGAGCCTCAGCAACGTTCTGATCCATAGAACAATTCGACAGACCGATTAGGTTCTTAACAATTTGCTTGTTGTAGTGATAGGTTTCGGCTTGAGCTAAGCCTTCGATGAAGCATTCCTTGGCTGCCTGCCGATTGCCCTGATGGAATAGAATTTCTCCCTTTCTGGCTAGCGCCTTGAGGGTCCATACCTTGTTGCCCGCATTCTCGTAACTGGCAAGCTCAGATCTTATCTCGTTCAAGGCGGCATTGTAGTCTTTCTTGATGAGGGCCAGGGAACTCCTGCTAAAGTGTATCTCCGAGAGCAACCCGTCCTTCTCTGGGCCGTCGGGTAAATTGGCGATAGCGTCGGAAGCTTTGTTGAGATAGCGCTGAGCGTCATCAGTTCTACCTTGCCTTGCATAGAGACCGCAGAGGTGCCTGTTCCCCTTAGAGATAAATGCGTGATTAGGCATGTACTCTGTTGCCACCTCAATTCCGCGCATGATGCTGTTCTCGCCATCTTCATACAGGCCAAGCTCCACGCTGGTCCAGCCAATGTCATCGATTAGGACTCTTATTCGCGCCTGACTATTCTTCATGATTATGGCCGAGTTGTCGATGCACTGCCCCACGGCAATCCGTGTGCTATATTTGAGGCTGAGCCATACTGGGGTACTGAGGGCGTCTCCAAGTCTGAGTATCTCTTGGTGTTGTTGCTGTTTCGAAAGTCTCCGAAAGAAATCTATCAGACTGTCATCGAAGGACTTACTGGGTGCCGCTGTCTTTCGACCCAAATAAAATGCAAGCCATGCTATCGCTATCGTCGCTGCAATGGAGTAGCTGAGCGACCTGTATTGCTCGGGCACAAAGCCGGTTACAATGAACGCCAGTATCGTAACTGTAGTACCCACGTGACCATAGTACTTGTCGATCATTGTCTTCGCTCTCCTATCTGGTCTGCCCCGCTTACGATTATGCCGAAACATTCGGCATAACACTATGTGCGTGGCATGCGGGATCATTCACGATAACGGCATTACCGGTAGGACGAATATAGGCGTTTATTATTCCGATTGCAAAAGAAAACATGCAACGAAAACCAAAGTAAATGGGACACGTCAGAATTGTTTTATGAACTATTCTTATTCGATTTCCGCAATGTCGGCGACGGATCACTTCTGATCCTGTATTGATGGGCATTTCGCTTCACTTCGCTTTATAATTGTTTTGTAGAGTTTTTTAGGTTTTAGGGCAGTTTGGTTGCACTAGGTGAAGGACGAGACCTGAATGGAAAAACTAGGCGGAGAGTTTCAGCGAACCGATGTTGATGTTAAAGCTTCTGTGTGGGAGGCCAGAAACACGTTTCTGGGCTTGGTATCGCTCCTGACACCGCAGGTGTTCAGGAGCTTACTGCAACCTTGCAGGTTGGACTCGTTGCCGGAGGACTCTCGGAACGACTGGACTATTCAAAACTGCTGGATTCGCTTTTTCCTGTTGCATACCAAGGAACATAGTTGGTTTCTCAAGGATACAGAAAAGCTTGGTTGTGCGCCTGATGTTCGTCAGACACCCTTGTTGGCTTATTTCGATTATCTTCACAAAAACAAAGTTCGACTTGAAGAATTTACCAAGCAATCGGAAGTGTATTGGGAAAGTGTGGTGGCCAGAATGTCATGGACGTTTGATAGTCTCGTCGCCGACCGAACGATCCACGAATTTATTCCGAATTGGAATGAACTTCAATCGCGCTCTGATTCTAATTGGTTGTGCAATGAACTTTTGGATTGGGCGAACCACTGGAATTTACAAGCCGATTGGTGCCTCGACTTTGCCTTGGAGTGCCTGGGAATCATAAAGAACGGATATGTAGACAGGTTCCACCCCCCAGACGACTATTTGAAGAGCAACGACTTTTTTTTTGAGTTCAAACAACGTTGGTGGGGTGGATCGGCTTGGGCCGAGGCCCGCGTTGAAAAAGTTAAATTGGTGAAGGTTTGGACGGATTTTGAATACAATAATAACCTGCCTGCCGAGACCGTTGAGAAACTGGAGTTCAAATACTCTTGGCCGAGGAGTTTAAGGCTGGACGACCAAGAGGCCATTGTTCTTCGAGAGGTTTTGTTTCCTTTCGGCACCAAGCCGTTTTCTCAATTTATTACCGCCATGGAAGAAGCATTTTGGGGGCAGTTCTTTGCTTACTTTGGTGACAAATGGACATTTTGTACTGGTAACACCGACCAAATTGGCCGCGAAATTAGAAGGTTTCAAAAGGAACTCAAGGGTTTTGTGACTAGAACTCGAAAGACAATGGAGTCGCTCGCCAATGTTGAGAAAACCATTTCGATAGAAAGCGACAAACACTTTCGTTGGCTGATAGAATTTCAGATCAAAAAAGTGGAGTATGGCGATATTGCTAAGAATGAAGGTATTGATCAAAAGACAATTCGAGACGGAGTTGAGGCCGCCAGCCAACTTATTGATTTGTGCCTGCGGCCCCCTAACCGCAAACGAGGACGGCCAAAAGATTCTAAAACTGTTATCACGGGCGCAGGCCGCACCGTTCAAAAATTAATTCGGGGATAAGGTCTAAATTAAATAGGTCGTCCCTCTTTAACAGCGAGTTTCATTGCGATAGGTTGTCGTTATTGGAGTTATTTCCAGTAACGATTTTTTCATTTTTAGGAGCAAACCACATGAGCAAAAGATTACTGAATGCCAAGGAATTGTCAGCCGAGACAGGGCTAAAACTCAGCCGTATCTATCAGCTTTCCCGTGAGGGCAAGATACCCATGGTCGTGATCGGTGAGAGACAGTACGCCTATCCCGAATCTCGCATTTTGAAGTGGCTTGGAATTGCTGACGATGGCCAGCCCGAAGTCGGGGAGGGCGAGAACAATGACGATAAATAGTAAAGCCGAAGGTACAAACTTCGGCTCGAAAACAATTGATTATTTTACGGACAATCAGGAAACGTTTTCTGTTCCTAATTCTAACACAGAAGCTGAGCAGGCTGGAGCGACAATCACCTTTGAGACTCCCCCGCCTATTGACGGGGCGGCGATCCGGGCCGATGCTGAGGCTTTTTTTAATCCCGGCGGCGGGCGGCAGCATGCTAAGGTCTTACAGGAGATCCTAGACAACCTCAAACCGGTCGATTTTCGGGAGATTGGGGATTTTAAAGCCAGATGAACGCATACCCCTAAAAGCCCAAATTGTTTTGACGGTTCAGGCGGTTCTGGCAAAGGCGAAAGAATTGAATTGCGGTCTTTGTAAGAACCAAGATTTTGTTTATTCATACAACGGTGAATTCTGGCAGTTGATCGACAAAAACGCCTTAGAGAGCTTTTTAGGCGAAGCAGCGGCGAAGGTAGGCGTGGACACGATCACGGCAATGTACCATAAGACAAAAAAGGAATTGGTAAGCCAATTCCTTGGGGCTGCGCATTTACCCAAACCTGATGCTAGTAGCAATCGGGTATTGATAAATTTGCGCAATGGGACATTTGAAGTCGGAACGGACGGGTTTAGACTTCGCGGATTTGATCCAAATGATTTCTTAACTTACCAACTCCCTTTCGACTACCTGGAAGCGGCGGACTGCCCGAAGTGGAAAAAATTCCTACGCGAGGTCTTACCGGACGAAAACTGCCAGGCGGTCTTAGCCGAATTTCTAGGTTATATATTTGCCCGGCATCTTAAGCTTGAAAAAGCCCTAATACTTTTTGGAAAAGGTGCGAACGGGAAGTCGGTAGTTTTTGATGTAGTCAACGCATTGCTCGGACACAACAATATTTCCAATATTTCTCTTGAGTCTATAAGCAGGGATCAGCATTATCGGGCGATGTTAGCAAACAAGCTTCTAAACTACTCGTCGGAAATATCCAATAGGCTGCAAGCGGAAAAATTTAAACAATTGACCAGCGGAGAACCAATCGAAGCGCAGTTGCCGTACGGGCAACCCATGACGCTGCGGGACTATGCCAGATTGGCATTTAATAGTAACGATTTGCCAAAGGATATTGAGCACTCGGAAGCCTTTTTTCGACGGTTTTTGATCATTCCTTTTGACGTCACAATCCCAGAAGAACAACGCAACCCAAACCTGGCAAAGGAAATTATCGCGAGCGAGCTTTCTGGCGTATTCAATTGGGTGCTGGATGGATTACAGCGGCTTTTGACTCAGAATGGCTTTTCGGAGTGCGAGGCCGTGAAGGAAATGCTCGAAACGTTTCGCCGGGAAAGTGATTCTGTCGCTATGTTTATTGGAGATGAAGGCTATTCGGTATCGTCGACCGCACCGTAAAGTTGACGGAACTTTATCCGCTTTATAGAGATTACTGTAGGGAGAACGGATCACATGCAGTCAGCTCGAAGAATCTAATAAAGCGATTAGAGGCATTGAATTTCAAAACCGGGAAGCTGAGCGCCGGAAAAGTGATCTTTATTGAAAAATAAAATCTGTTTCTAAAACTCGTCATTATCGTCACTAACGTCATTCGGCTTTCTATCTTATGACGCAAGTGACGCAAATGACGTTCAAGACAAATCATTTTTTTGCCAGAATGAATACTTATCCATACGAATTAGAAAAGGGCTCAAAGAAGTTTCTCTGTCCCAATTGCGCAAAAAAGACTTTTTAATCGAACGGTTGAACTTGCAACGGGATCGTATTTGCCCGATGACGTTGGCAGATGTGACCGCGAAGTGAATTGTGGCTATGAATTTACCTGGAAACGATACTTTGCCGAAAATACAGACGCACGAACCGAACGGCTGGGTTATTAATCGAAAATACAGAAAAAAAGATAAGATTGCGCCGATATTGACCCGCAATAATGCTTCTGAAAGGCGTCCCGGAAACCTCGACCATAATCATTTACTTGATACTCTTACAGATTTACGACCGGAACGCATTTGTTAGGTTTTTTTTATTCAGGGTTTATTTCCCAATGATCCCAGAAATGTTCTTCGGGTCGTCAAAGACTATTTTATTGGTTCTAAAGATGGTTACACAGTTTTCCCGACGATAAACAAAACGGGGAAAGTTTGCAAGGCTAAGTTAATAAAGTTTGATACTCAAACAGGCAAACGAATCAAAGACGGCTATTCGATTTCCTCACTCGAAGCCAAACTGAAAAAGGCCGGTAAATTGGCTGAAGATTTCGAGACCGACAAAAGCGTGTTCTTTGGCGAACACCTTCTCAGAAAGTATCCTGATGTCCCGGTGGCAATTGTCGAGGCCGAAAAATCAGCAATCATCGGTTCGCTTTCCAAGGGAATATTTCCAGAAATGGTTTGGCTCGCGACGGGATCACTTGGTTGGCTGAACGTAAAACGCTTGAGGGGGCTTGGAGGTGATCGGAAGGTGATTCTCTACCCTGATGCAGACCAAGGAAGCAAATGTATTGCTAAATGGCAAGAAATCGCCACAGACGCTAGAACCTATGGCATGACAGTTTATGTATCCGATTTGATTGATAAACGCGCCACAGAGGCGGAAAAGGCGAACGGGTATGATATTGCAGACTATTTGATTCTGGAATTAACCCGGCGCAATAAGACCACGTCGGGAGAGACATTCAGTACTCTTATCGAAGAACGGCTGGCAATTATGACGATTGACGGCGAAGTAAAGTGAAGAACTCGCTCAGGAGTATATTGCTTCGTCGGGTTTTTACGAAATGGCACCGAATAGCGTCCCGGAGAACGAATAAATTTGGTATCGAGTATCCTCCGCATTTGATAAAATTCCCGCAATGGAGCGTAAATCGAATTATCAATGGAAAGACTATTACCCAAGGACAACTATTTCAAACATACAACGCGGAACCAATTGAGCGAAGCGGAAAAAGAGGAAACTATCGACGCAATTGACCGGGCCTCGCAGTATCTGGGCTATATGAGTTCAATTAACAGAATGGAATGTTCCTCTAATGTTAATGGCCGTACAGTTATGCGAAGTATGCATAATTGCATGGCTTACTTCAGCCGGTGGGTGTCGTTAATTAAGGGCGGAACCCAACCCAGGCGCTTATACAGACGGCGACGAAGGTACCAGGTTGAATTAGAAGCCCGAAAGATGGCAAAAATGAAACCGGTGCGGAGTATTCAGAGGTTCGAGATACTATCCTTCAACTAATGGGCAAATATATAAGCGAGGAACCGTAGGCCAATGTTTTGTAGCGTATGTCGAAATCCCAAACGAGCTGAAATTGTATTGGACTGGGCTTATTCAGGGAGTTTGAGATTGACCGCGTACGTTACGGCATCGGTTATCGTAGCCTTCAGCGGCATATTGATCTCTGCCTTGCAGCGATCTTGTCGGAAAAGGAACAGCGGGAGTATGAATCAACGTTAGCGGAAAACGTCCAATTGGTTAGATATTTTTATTCAAAATGAGAAAGCCACGTCCGAAATCTATTATCACCAAACCCGTTGAATTTACCTGGAGCCGTAGAGCTTGGAAAAAGCCTATGTAATGTGGCAAATGTGGCACAATATCACAAAAAACAGTGGCAGAACAGTGAAGGAGACGCGGTTAAGTGTCACAACAATTACCTTAGAAAAAACCTAGAAAACGGAAATCTTTAATAAACATAAAGGCTTACGAAAACACCTCTAAACCTGTCAAAACTCTGATATTAGGTTTTAGCGTGACAACAAGAGATAAATAACGAAAATCCAACTATTTAGAAATTGCCGCTTTATACAGAATAAAGAACTTAACCTTGATATTTTGAATTTCAATACTGGTTTTTCAAACATTGAATAATGCTCAAGCACAAACCATCAATTCGTCCTCGATAGAGCTCTTTGGAATGCTGGAAGCAGCACAAGAATACTGCCAACACGAAAACAATCGACGTTTGAAAGAGTACGAAGAGAATTAATCGAGGTCGTTTCCTTTTGACTTCCCTTCGATTTTCTCAAAATTCCACAATTTTCTCGATGATTCAAGATATATTATCTATATAGATAATATATCTTGCAGAATACCCTTTAAATTGTTATTTTTAGCTCGTGATAAACGAGAAGAAATTTACTATTAAGCAGGTATCTGAAATCAAGCGAATCCCAATTCCAACACTTAAATTGCGCTGCCGTAAAGGCCAGATCCCTGGAGCTAAATTGGAAAATACAGTTTTTGGAAAAGATTACTGGACAATCCCAGAATCTTCGTTGAGTAAAATTCTCTCCCGTCCGCGTGGGAGGCCAGCAAAGGTGAAACCGATTCGTTCGCAAAAAGATTAGATATGGCCTTATTTCACGTAGATGAGGCTTTTCGGTAAGAAAAACTAGGCCGTCAGGATCACAAATTCTTAATGAGTGCAAAAACCGGGAAAAAATTGCCGAAAGGGTGGACCCAGACAACACTCGGACAAATTACTTATCATTCTCGATTCCGAGTGGACCCCCAGGATCTTCCAAATCTACGATATATCGGGCTTGAGCAAATAGAAGCGCAAACGATGAAACTTTTAGGCACGCAGGCCGCGGGTACTAAAAGTAGTAGTGCGTTCCATTTTTTTTCGGGCGATGTGCTTTATGGACGGATGAGATCATATTTAAATAAAGTCTATTGTCCTGATTTTGACGGATTATGTTCAGCCGAGTTTATTGTTTTAGGGCGTTCGAAAAACCTATCTTCTAAATATCTTCAGTATTTGTTAAATTCGCCAGAATTTTTATCGTTCGCAATTCAATTAGGCATCGGCGATCGTCCTAGAATTAAATATGAACAAATAGCGGAATATCCGGTTAAACTACCTCCACTCAATGAACAGAATAGAATTGTGGCGGAAATTGAAAAACAATTTTCGCGCCTGGAGGCTGGGACTTCATCCTTACTTAATGTTCAAAAGAACCTTATCCGCTACCGATCAAGCGTGTATAAGAGCGCGGGAGAGGGGAACCTTGTCCAGAATGAATTTGAATTGGTAAAAAGTGAACCGGAGTCTTATGAATCTGGCGAAGATCTGTTGAGGCGTATTCTCGCCTCTACGTTAGAAGGTTCCTTGTTTTCCGACGAACTTTTAGAGCTGTCAATGTCAGCCAAGACTAACGTAGAATTGCCCAAGGGCTGGACTTTTACTAAACTCGACAGAATTGCTAACGTAGTTGACCCAAATCCGAAACATCGAAATCCCGACTATTTAAAACAAGGATTTCCATTTCTATCTACGTCCCAGTTTTTATATCCGGATGGATTTGATTTAACTACAGCAAAAAAAGTGAGCGAGGAAATAGTAGTAGAGCAAGAAAAACGTTGTAATTTCTCCGACCGATCAATTGCCCTATCGAGGAAGGGCACGATTGGAATAACAAGACTCTTACCCACTGCCTATAGATTTGCTCTCTTAGACTCACTTTGTGTTATTAATCCTGCGGATTATATTTCTGCAAAATACATAAATATTGTTATGGCAGCGCCTTATGTACAAAATCAAATCTCAGAGAAGATACGCGGTATAGCATTAAAACAAATCAGTGTAGGAGATGTGAGAAATTTAATTGTGCCCATCCCCCCTTTTAACGAACAAATAAGAATTGTGGAAGAGGTTGAAAGACGATTTAGCATGATTGATGATTTAATGGATTTGGCTTCCTCGAACCTTCAGAGATCTAATAGACTTCGTCGTTCGGTTTTAAAACATGGATTCATGGGCCAACTTGTGGCCCAAGATCCGCAGGACGAGACAGCGTCAATTTTATTAAAAAAGATCAAGGAGGAGCAACGTGAAATTCTCCACAAAATTCTTGAGGCAAAACAAAACGAATCAGAAAAACCTAAACAAAAATTTATGCAGCGTAAACCCATTAACACATTGCAAGAGATGATGGACCTATTAAAGGGTCTCGGAGGGGAGGCATATCCCGAGTTACTCCTGCTCGAAACCGGCTTAAGCGAGAACATCGATAGGTTTTTTGACCTCCTTCGAGAGGGGCGAGATAACAACCTACTAAGTGTTCCTGTGGGAGCCACAGACCAGATCAAGAGGTTTCCTGATGCGTATTAATTCAATAGAAATTAACAGCCCATGGAAAAATCTTGAAGGTTTCAAGATCGATTTCGATGAAGGTCGTGATACTACAGTGCTACTAGGGAGAAATGGTGCCGCCAAAAGTAATTTGCTGGAAGGCATTATCACAATCTTCCGAAATCTTGATCTTGGTGAGTTAGCCCCATTCGCATATAAAATCCGGTACAAGTTTAATGAACATGACGTCTTATTACAGGCCGAAGCAGAGAAACAGCCTAAGGGAGAAGTAAATGAAAAGCCGCTTTCGTTGTTAGAAATTCGTGAAAATTGGACGCCTAAACATATAGTCGGTTACTATTCCGGGGCTAGCGATCGATTCGAAGAATTATTTTACCGGCACGATTTACTGGCTAGGGATGAAACCCTTGTGGCGCCCAAGGAAAAAGGCGTGCCTAACAAATTGGCTTTTCGCCGCTTCATATGTGCTCGGCCCATACACAGTCTCTTTGCTCTAATCGCGTTTTATTTTTCCGAAGATAAATTTGTTGAAAAGTTTCTTAAAGAACTTCCACAAATCGAATCATTTGACTCTGCACTTTTAATAGTTCGAAAACCACGTTGGGCGAAAAAAGGAGCCCAATCCGATGAATTCTGGGGTGCTTTAGGACCAGTACGGGAGCTTCTAGAAAAAATCAGACGGTACTCTTTAGCGCCGTTCACTCGTTCCGTCTCTGTAAAAGTGGATTTTGCCCGTCGCGAAAAACATGAAGTGATGTATTTGTATTTGCCAGATATAAAAGCCCTCCGATCGCTCGCTAATGAGTACGGCGGTGATCCAGGAGCTTTGTTTCAAGCTCTTGATACAATGAGATTGAGCAACCTTATCGAAGATTTTCGTGTTCGTGTGCGTATTAAAGGAGTAGACGGTGCAATACATACCAGACAATTAAGTGAAGGGGAGCAACAACTTCTAACGGTGATAGGGCTGATGCGATTTACTAGAGATGAAGGATCTCTTTATGTACTTGACGAGCCAGATACTCATTTAAATCCTGCATGGTCTATCGAGTATTTAGATCGCCTTCGAGAAATCGGAGGCATCGATCGCAATAGTCATACGATTATTGCTACCCACGATCCTCTTCTTGCGGCTGGACTTTGTAAAGAAGAAATTCGGATTTTAACCAGGACCCAAAATGGTCCTGTTGTAGCAAACCGTCCTGAAGAAAGCCCAAGAGGTCGCGGCGTCGCAGGCGTTTTAACGAGTGAATTATATGGCCTTGAAAGTCAACTCGATAAATTTAGTCTCAAAGTCTTGAAGAGAATTTATGAAGTCTCGTTTTGGGCCGCTAGTAAAAAACGTAGCCGCCATCTGCAGCGGCTCAGACGGCTGGTGCCCGCCATCGAAGCTATTGAAACGTCACCGGACCCATATCGTAATATCGCCCATTCAGCTTATAAACTTGCGCAAGAATATATTCTTGATTCCGACACTTCATCCGACACGAAAACGGCGATGGTTGAACAGTTAGCGAAAAATCTTTATCAAAAGTCTTCGAAAGGAGAACAATGATTTATATAAACCCCGACGAAATTCTCCCAAATGCTGCATGGATCGTCCAGGCAAATGGTTTCACTGAAACCTTAAAAGGTCTCAGTCCAAATGAACGCAAAGCTTTTATCGAAGGACATCGTAATACCACTTGGGGTAATGCTCACTTATTAGATATTCTACGTCGTGTAGTTGGAAACAAGTGTTGGTATTCCGAGGCGCCCTTGGAAGGGGCGGATCCGAATGTCGATCATTTCAGACCGAAAGGTCAGATTAGAGAGGTAGATGAGAATCTCCAAGATACTGAACTAACATCGAACGGATACTGGTGGTTAGCTTTTAATTACAAGAATTTTAGGCTCGCCGCGATGCACGCTAATCAGCGGCGAGTGGATTTAACAACGGCCGGAGGAAAGTGGAATTTCTTCCCTGTACGCGGAGCGCGAGCACCGGAGCTTACGGAACTGGATGTAATAGTAGAAGACGTGCTTGCTATCGATCCATGCTCCGCTTCCGACATTAGATTGTTATGGTTCGACCTTGAAGGTAAACCATGTTTAGCCGCCCGTCATCGTGAGGGCCACAATCTGAAAGAAAACGAATATCGAATACGCGCCACAATATGGTTGTATCATTTAGATAAGGTTGAAATTCAAGCTAAACGATCTCAGTACGTAGAAGAGATACGCGTAGACTTGGGTAAGGCAAACACTCACTTTAAAATCTGGGCTCCTGAGTCGGGAGCACCCAATTTACAGGCAAAGGCTAATTTTGACAACAAAATTGCCGAAATTAGGACGAAAATTACGGACAGATCTAACTTTGCTGGGGCGAAACAATGTACGATTCGTAATTATTCAGCTGAATATACGTGGATTAGCGATTTTTTATTATGAGGACTAAAACGACTAGCGCGACCACTAATCTAATAAGCAAGCTCTGGAATTATTGCAATATTCTGAGGGACGACGGTCTTTCTTATAGTGATTATATAGAACAATTAACCTACTTGTTATTTCTGAAGATGGCAGACGAGCATTCTAAACCTCCGTTTTTACACCTTGCCCCACTTCCTAAGGGCTATAGTTGGACAAGCTTAATAACCAAGAGCGATGAAAATCAATTAGAACTCTATGAAAGAATTCTAAGAAGACTCGGAAAGAGAACTGATCTTTTTGGGTCCATATACAAAAACGCGCTGAGTAAATTTCGGGATCCGGCAAAATTTCAGTTGTTGGTTTCTGAATTAGACACGATTGAATGGTCAAAATATGACTCTGATATTAAAGGCGACGCATATGAAGGTCTCCTCGAACGAACAACTTCCGAGGGTAAGTCTGGTGCCGGACAGTATTTCACCCCAAGGCCTCTGGTTGAGGCTATTGTAGAGGTAATGAAACTCCGTAAGGGACAAACGATTTGTGATCCTGCATGTGGAACCGGCGGCTTCTTGTTAGCGGCTCATAAAAAAATCCTCTCAAACAAATTGATTTGTTAACAAGTAGTTCTCAATCAGAATACTATTTTTGGAATTGAGCTAGATAGTGTTGCTAGACTATGTCTTATGAATCTGGTTTTGCATGGGGTAGGAGGTCTAACTAGCCCGATAGAAATCAGGGACTGCTTGGTACACAAAACCAGCCGACTTTTTTGATATTATTCTTGCCAACCCGCCTTTTGGTAAAAGAGTACTGTAACGGTAGTCAATGACGCCGGCGATAATAAAGCAAAAAGAATCCTCGTAATAAATTGTTCCGATTTTTGGGCAACTACAAGCAACAAACAACTTAATTTTGTTCAACAAATTTTACGATGTTAAAGCTTGATGGTTGTGCGGCGGTAGTGGTCCCGGATAATGTTCTTTTTGAAGGTGGGGCTGGCGAAACTATTCGCCGTGCCTTATTAGCTCAAGCGAATGTTTATACCCTCCTTCGGCTTCCTAGCGGCATTTTTTATGCTCAAGGAGTCAAAGCGAATGTGTTGATTTTTTGAGTGAAAAACCCCTAGAAAAAAGCCTTGGACGGAGTAATTGTGGATAGAATGATTAAGTACCAATATGCATTTCACTCTTAAAGAAAAGAGTCTCAAACGAGAAGATCTCGAAGATTTTATTTCCGCCTATAGTGCAGAACAACTTTCGAAAAAGAAAATAATTTGAACGGTTTAAATCATATGCATACGATGAATTGCTTAAGCGCGACAAAATGGATTTCAAATATCTTGTGGTTAAAAGATGATTCGCTCGCAGGACAGCAACGATTTGCCAGAACCTAAAATAGTCGCGCTTGAGATTATGGAGGATCTGCAAAACGCATTAGACCAATTTTCGCTTATTACCATGATTAAAAGTAGTGTCTATAATTTGATAACATCTCTCATAAAGTCGATTTTTTATGTAATAAAATGTATGTGATTCATATTTATGCAGTGTTATAAGGCTAAATTCTGGAAAGCTAATATTCTTAGCTAAAATGAATTATGCTCACTTTAGGTAAAAATTTAACTACGTGATCTTTCAAATAAAACTAGTTAGAGTAGTCATATGGTTGAAAAAACCGCCTTGCGGTTTCAAATATTGCCCACCGTCCGTTACTAATCTGTTGTTGTTGATTTTCCCACTCTACATCGTTATCACATAGCCGCTGTGGTTTTTCTGCTTTTATGCGAATAATTAGTTGGGCAAATTTTGCCACTTTTTCATTGTATTTTTCATGATCTGGTCTAAGTGGGATAATGTTAATAAAAGTCTTTTCAAAGTGACAAAGCGCGCAGAGCAATTGTAAATTGTGCAAACGACCGCGCTGCCGTTAATATGGTTGATTTCTGTCCCAACACCTTTGCATTTGCGACAGGCCATTTGGCCATTACTTCAGCCCTTCTTTCCAAGGGTAATTTTCGCGCCATTTCATCGTACCCTGAGGCGGCTAGTGCATTTGCGAATCGAACTTAATGGCCAGTAACACCTTTGGGTCGTGCATCCGACCATCTTTATTCGTGGCACGGGCATAACGTACAAGCTTTGCGGCTTCGCTACTCGTTAAAACAGTATAGTTTCGGGAGATTGGTTACGATGAATGGTTTAAGGCAATTCAAGCATTCGAATTCGACTGGAACATGTGGTAGGTATATTTTCAGGCGCGGCATATTTGGAAAATTTATGGCTCCATGCAGTTTTAGTGAGACTGAGATTCCAACGAAGAATCTTAACATTTTTCTGGAATGAGTTGGATTTCATCGAAAAGTGTCGGCGCAGGTGGTTTGGGCGGTTCACCAACTTCTTTCGCGTGAGTCTCGCTGTCCGGCACTGGCTCCATTAATGATTTCAGCACGACAAGCGGCGTTTTAGGATTGAGCCACGCGTGATAACGGTCGGGGTAAATGACCACGGCTTGTCTCTGCTTGATGTTATGAATGCGCTTGAATGTCTGATTGGGGTGGGTTGTCAGAATCAGGCCGCAACGGGTCATCTTGTCTTTGATAACAAAATCCCCCGAATCGGCCTGAGGCAAGATAGGCTGCTGAAACGTAATTTCATACCTCTGTTTTTTGCCTTTGTCCGGCGTGTACCATTCATAGAGTCCGGTCGCCGGTATCAAGATGCGGTCGGTCAAAAACGGCTCCTTAAAGGCCGGATTCAAGCACGTTTTCGGCTCTGGCATTTATAGATTGGACAGGCTTCCCCCATTGATCTTCGTGTGGAATAGTCCAAAAGACATCTTCCGCCTCATGTTTATTGTTTATTGCAAAGATAGGCTCGCCGGGAAAGACTTCTTCACTCGGCTTATAATTCTCAAAATAATTGTTTGTATCTATCAAATCAAAATGTTTGAAAACATCTCCCGAATCAGCCTTCTTATGTATCTTCCGCACATAGACCGATATTAAACCAAGCGGGTATAATGCCAAAATGAAGTTTGGAGCGATAGATAACCCGGAAGGCCAGGACTTAGGACTGCCCCCGGCGAACCTGGTATAAATGGTCAGACGGGTGAGTCTTTTCAGGCGTGGGTCGGGGCGGGAAAGTGGGAAAAGAAATACCTTCATAATTTCTTTCCACCGGGTACTAAAGACGAGCTTGGTTATTACGCCGGGCAGTTCAATTCATTCGAATTTAATGCCACCCATTATAAACGTTACTCAGGTGAACAATAGGGAGAGGTGGGCGGAGTTAGTGCCGGAAGATTTCAAGTTTTTCCAAAACTCAACAAATGGATAACTCATACCAAATGGCTTAATGGCATAGAGCAATGAAGGACGAAATTTGTCGATAGCGTGTCTCATCTTGGAAAAAAACTGGGCTGATATCGGGCAATTGCCGGACAATTCGCGCCGAATCTTTTACCGGATACAAGCCTTTGTGGAATTTTGGAAAAGCTCCGGGTTTCCACCTCTAGCGATCGAGCTTCGGAATACAGACTGGTTTAATGATCCTGTGATAGCGCCGGAGTTTTACAAGGTGCTTGAGGAAAACGGCATCGGTAATATTATTGTTGATACGGCGGGCCAGAGACCTGATGCACATGAGGCTGACGACGCCCACGGCCTTTATTCGCTGGGTCGGCTGCAATCATGCGGTGGATTACAAACGGCTTGATGATTGGGTCGATAGGTTGACAGACTGGAAATCTCAGGGACTTCGGGAACTCTACTTCTTTATCCATGAAAACCAAGAGGAAAAGATACCCCAACTAGCAGAGCATTTCATTATCAAGCTAAACCAAAAGACGGGGTTAAATCTTACTGTGCCGAAACTGACGGCAAGGATTTAAAATGTCCCAAAAGTACGCTATACCAATCAATCTCTATTTTGTATTGGCTGAATGTCAAAACCAACTATGAGCGTAAGAATATCAGATTCTTCCCTTATGCCCTGCTCTGATGCCTTTAAGCCTCTGATCGTTTTACACACAGATGACGGGGACTTAAACGATGTCATTACCATGCGTGACCGAACCTCTGTTTATGGTTCTGAAATAGGTTGGTATACGGAGGAAGATTTCAAGAAGCTTTTAAACGGCGAATCGAGCGATGTTAATTGTTACTGCACCGCCGAGCAAGCTTGGGAAGCACAAAAGGCCAAAGTCTGAACACGCTTTTTTGGTTATTGATTTTTAGCTTTCAAACCGCTGCGACGTTTTCGCTGCACACGGTATTGCTGCAGATCTTTGTGCCGCTGATGCAGGATCACGCTCAGGCTTTGTCGACACCCCAAGCAGCCCAGCCGCCTTTGTCACCCGCCCGCCCGTCTCATTCAGCGCTTTCAGTATGAGTTCTCTCTCATAGGAATGAACCGCTTCGGGCAGAGAGAAATTTTTCCAATTGAAATATTTTTCACGCTTGAGAACGGATTCGGGATTCCCGGTCTCGAACTGCTTTCTGGCGATCCTTTGCAGACGGCTAATCGTGCTGATCTTCGGCGAGTTCTTCAACAGTTCATCAGCCTCCAGATAAAGCGAGCGAACGACTATCTGCGTCAGATCAGCTTGAAGTTCTTCGAGCTGGGTGAAACCGCATTTCCCGCGCTTTCCGTATCGCCAACTTTGAGCGCTGTTTCTTTAGCGTTTGTAAATGTGCGTATGGCTTGGTTTACATTTTCTTCGCGACTCAAAACCAGCCAAGTGTGGTTAAAGATTCGGCCAATATCGATTTCTCATCGCCTTTGCGAAGCATATTTACTGAAGTAAGAGCGGCGAGTTCCGCATCCGCTAAATTACCTCCGCAATGAAAGCCCATGCTTTATTATCATAAACACGCGCAGCGCGTCCCTTATCCTTTAACCTGTCATATATTCTTAAAGCTTCGTCTAAATGCAGATGAGCGTTCGGAAAATCCTTTAGTAAGCGATAGGCATTGCCAATATTGTTTTCAGATACCGCTACATACTGGTTATGCTTTGCTTTTTTATAATGAGTACTTGCCTTCTCATATCCCTCAATTGCTAAAGTAATATAATCCGGCTTGCTTTCGTCGTCTCCACGGTTATGAAAAACTAGAGCCCGATGAAAATAAAGCTTGCCAAGTAATAAGTCGTTTCCACATTTTTCAATTAACGGAGCAGCTTCATCGATATACCTCATTGCTATTGCGTAATGACACGTCGAAATTTCCACATTTACGGTACGGAGAAGAATCTTTCCCTGAAGTTCCGGCGGAAGTTCCTCACCACTGCCTAAAATATCCTCCAGAATTACTCTTGCCTCATCAAAAGCACCTTCCCGCCAATAACAAACCGCTAAGTCACAGCGAGCTTCGGCCCACTCTTTCTGAAAACCTATCGACTCAAACAGATCAGCACCTTCGCTGATGAGGTCTTTCGCTTTTTCCTGCGAGCCCGGAACCTGCTGCATGCTTCCCAGCCATCCGGAAAGCGCTCCTACCCGCGATAAAATGGCGGCCTTTTTGCGGGCAACCTGATCGTCCACATCGGGCCTAACTCCTATACCCTGCCACCACTCACCTAGAGCTTTCGCGGCCCTGGCATATTCACCCGAATCTTCCAGTTCTTTGGCGCGATCGCACATCGCGATAACGCCCACTTTTGACCCTTTTAACGTTTTCGAAAAGCTCATAGTTTGCCTACCTTGAGTTTCGCAAATACTATTGCTAGCGGGATCTTCCCAAAATAAAAAACTAGGGAGTTTAACTATGCAAAAAAGTTCGTTAAAACTTTATGTGCGGACCCTTTTACTCACTTTGTTACTGGCGTCTTTCAGCTTTGCCGGTAATGACCAATGCCCAGTAGCGCCGCCACCGCCGGATGAAGGCGGTCGCGGTTCCACCCCGGTCATTGTAAAGACAAATCCTTCTGAAGGAGGCAGTTACCAGTTGCTAAAAGGTTTCTGGGAGTTCCTTACGCAGAATACGGATCTGTTTTAGCGGCAATTTTCAATTGCTTTAGAGGGTAGATTCAGGTGCCGCTATTTCCATCGGGCGCAGCCCTCTAAGTGTGCCTATTTGTCCGATAAAGGATCATTGGCCAGTAATTTTACGCCAAAATAATAGCATGGCTTCTTGATATTAACAGAAAGAAATCATGTGTTTGTGAATTTCTGCAAAGATGATTGCTAATACGTCTTCTTGATAATTAAGTTTGCTAGGCTGACAAACCCGCCGACGCTGATCTACACGCGATTTCTATGCCAGTTTGTCCTAGTTGGGGTGCTAATTAGGTCGTTAATGATAGTCGTGCGAAGTAACTTTAGCCACAAAGTCGTTTATGGGTTCAAAATACAACCCCTTTATCATCGTCTCGCTTTCGGCTACGCCTTTTATCAGCAGAAAATTACTTTGAATAATTACGGTTCGGAAACGCTCAAAAATATCTGGTAACACGATAATATTAGCTAATCCCGTTTCATCTTCAAGGGTGATGAATAGAACTCCGTTGGCCGTTTCTGGACGCTGGCGAACGATGACCGACCCCGCAACCGTTACAACATCTTTTCGAGTTTAACTTCAAAGTTTGAGCTGCCGTTAAAATCCCTCGTGAATTTAGTTCTTCTCTAATGAATGACATCGGATGTCGGCCTATGGTAAGGCTATTGGTCTTTAAATCCGTCTCGACAAGCTGTAAAGGGTTCATTTGCTTTATTGCCGGCGTCGGGGCAATTGATTCGGGCAATGCTTCAAATAGTTCGCCTCTAGGTTGGAGAGCTAGTTCTACGCCCCAGAGTGCTTGTCTGCGGTGAACGGTCATGCTGAAGTTCAAAGCGCCGGACAAGCTAAGTCCGCGGATTTCATTTTTTCTTAATTCTGGAACTCGTCTCAACAGATCTTCTATGCCGGTATAAAAGCCTTTCTCCCGCTCCACAACGATCTTTTCGGCTGTGGTAGCCCTTAGCCCCTTAACGTAACGCAAACCGACACGGACAAATTTTTCATGGTTATCAAGGCGCAAATTTGCATCTTGATTCAGACCTTCTTTTTCAATGGTAAATAGATATTGTGAGCGGTTTATATCAATAGCGTTAAAATGCAATCCATGTCTCTGAGCATCTTTAACTAGCGTGGCCGGGGCGTAAAAGCCCAAAGGATAATTATTGAGCATTGCGGTCGTGAATTCCGCTAAATAGTGAACCTTGAGGTAAGCGGAGGCATAAGTCAAAAGAGCAAAGCTGGCCGCGTGTGATTCGGGAAAGCCGTAATGTGCAAAGACTATGATACTGTGCGCAATTCGATCCTGGGTCTCCTGGTCAATACCTTTTTCGGTCATGCCCGATCGCAATCTAGCCTCGATCTTTTCCAAGCGTTTATTTGCACGTTTGAAACCTAGAGCGCGGCGGAGTTCTTCGGCTTCACCACCGGAAAATCCGGCAACGGTCATTGCCATACGCAAAAGCTGCTCCTGGAACAAGGGAACACCCAGAGTGCGCTTTAGAATCGGTTCTAATAGCGGATGCATATAATCAATCGGTTCCAAACCCTGCCTTCGCTTTAGATATGCCGCAAGCAATTTTCCGACAATTGGGCCGGGGCGAATGATCGCTACCTGGACAACAATGTCATAAAAGACCTTTGGTTTTGCTTTTGGTAGGAAATTCATTTGAGCGCGGCTTCAACTTGAAACATCCCGACTGTATCGGCAGCTTGCAGGGTTTTATAAACCAGCGGATCGTCTTTCGGAATTTTGGCAAGGTCAACCGCTTCTTTGTTGTGTTCGCTGATAAGGGTCAATGTGTCCCGAATAGCCGCCATCATACCCAGCCCAAGTAAATCAACTTTTACTATTCCAAGTCGTTCGCAATCGTCTTTGTCCCACTGTATGATTGTCCTGTTTTCCATTCTCGCGGGTTCTAACGGCACAACCCCATCGAGCCTACCTAAAGAGATAACCATCCCGCCGGAGTGTTGTCCCAAATGCCGGGGAAAATCTGTTATGCGAACAAACATCTCCGCGAATTTAAGAAGTCTAATTTTGTCGGATATATTCACACCGATTTCCTTCATCCGGGCAAATAGTTCCTGATAGTTGTTTACAGTAAATTGAGAAAGTGTTTTTGAAAGTTTTCCTAATGTGTCTTCATCAAAGCCGAAAACCTTGCCCACCTCGCGCACGGCGGAACGCGCACGGTAACTAATAACATTTGCTGTCATTCCCGCGCCTCGCTGACCGTATTTCTGATAGACGTATTGAATGACCGCTTCACGGTCGTCACCGGATGGTAAATCAATATCAATGTCGGGAAATTCGCCTCGTTCTTCAGAGAGAAAGCGTTCAAAAAGAAGATCGGCTTCGATAGGGTCAACTGCCGTTATGCCGAGCGAATAACACACAACCGAATTTGCGGCCGAGCCTCGTCCCTGAGAAAGAATGCGGTTCTTTCGGCAAAATTCCGAGATGTCCCAAACTACTAGAAAGTACCCGGCGAGTTTTAGTTTTTGAACCAAATTGAGTTCGTGGTCTAGCTTTGCCCTGACAGGTTGTGTAATAGCGCCATAACGCCACACAGCGCCCTTTTCAGCCTGTTCCCGTAGGTAAGAGTCCATTGTTTCGCCGTTGGGCACTGGATAATCGGGAAACGTATAACCTAACTCGTCCATTGAGAAGTTTATCCGTGAGGTAATTTCACTGGTTCTATGAACGGCTTCGGGCATATCCTCAAAGAGCCAGAGCATTTCCTTTTCGGTCTTCAGATAATTCTCATTGTTTTCTGAGAGTAACTTTCCGGCTTGTTCGATAGTGCATTTGTTTTTTATACAGGTGAAAACATCGAATAGTTCGCGGTCGCGTTTTTGAGCATAGCAAACGCCATTGCTGGCAAAGAACGGAACTTTCAATCTGTAAGCCAAACCTAAAAGCTGCTGAATCAGGAATTCTTCGTTTCTAAGAAAGTGCCTTTGAATTTCGACATACAGGCGATGGTCGAATACATATTTGAGCCAGGCAAGGCTTTCCTGACCTTTTCGATTTCTTATGCCGTGAGCGAGAAAGCCGTCTCTCCCGCCCGTGAAGCAAAGCAGATCCTGCGAGTGTTCTTCAATGTCATTCCGCGTGGCAAAATGCTCGTCTTTTTTAGAACGAAGTTTAACGGTCGTGATAAGGCGGCAAAGGTTCTGATAACCTTTCAGAGAGATTGGAACAAGGGGCAAGAGACTGCCATCATCGAGCGTAATCTCTGAACCGATAATCGCCCAGACTCCCGCTTCTTTAGCTTCGAGGTGAAATCTGACGGCCCCGGCGACCGTATCTCTATCCAATAAAGCCACACCTGGAATATTCATTTCAGCCGCACGGATAACTAAGTCTTCGGGTAATGAACCGGAAGACAAAAAACTAAAGGCAGATCGGGCGTGTAATTCGTAAAAAGGCATTAGTCATATACTCCTGTTACGAACCACTCTTTACCGTTTCGTAATAGCCGATAGATGCCATTATTTTCTATCTCTACATCCCACTCTTCGGTTTTCCAGCGAAGTTTATTCCACCACTGCGAACTTGCCCTCCAAATGCCGCCATATTCAATTACTCTACCTTTGAATTCGCGTGTCTTGAGATAGATCAATCGCCCTTTAGTAACGGTCACTTCTGCGGGTAACGGGGGCGTATAATAATTGAAAGCCAAGACAGTTAAAGATTCAGTTCGTTCCGGGCTTTCCCGCCCTACGGGAAATCGTTCGGCATCTAGCGCAAACGCTTGCTGAAGTCTTTGATTTAATATTGTCGGGATTCCGACATTGTTCTCACCAACAAGTTTCTTTATCTTACTGACGGTCAAAAGCAGGCTTTCCGGTTCGGGTTTGGTCGCCGAATATAGGCCGTGCTGCACGGTGCGCGAACGGGTAAAATGAGAAGTAAGACCAATCGAGGTTATTTCGGCTTCGGGCGGGTCAATCGAGATTCGCAGATTTATCAATTTTACCCAAAAGTTTTTCTCAAGGTTAGGGAATGAGGTCTTAACTTCATATAGTCTTGAGGGTTTTTTGTGCAGTCCTAGATCAACGTCAATCTGTTCCGTGCTGAATCCACTTTCTGCGGTCGTGTTCAATAGATCATCTAAACCACGCCCGACAATAAAAATAAGCCGTTCAAAGTCTGACACGAGAAAATCTAGATCGTAAGTCCAATTGAGTTGGTTTTCCTTAAGGTTAGTCTTCAGGACATGTTTTCCATTGCCCTGGATCAGATCTATTATCTGTTTGAATTCCTGCCCGTATCGAGCAATAAGATCATCGGTGGGAATGTCTTTCAGATCGCCAATTTCCCTAAGACCCAAGGCGTGAAATATACCAAGTGTTTCCGGTTCTAAATTAAGACTCAATAAAGGTAGGTTATGCAGTTCTTTTTTTGTTGAAACGGTAACATTGTTACTATTTTGGGCGTGTAGAATAGCCAGACTCGCGTTTTCTGCTACTGCCACGTTACCTAATAAACCTCTCTTGTTTAGTTCGCTAGAAATACTGCGAGCAATCTGTGAAGGATCTCCAATTAGGTTTTCCAGGCCGCTGACTTCAAATAGAATACCGCCGTCGAGCAGTTCAATACTAAAAGCGAATTGCTCCGCCAGAGACACTAATGCCTGCTTTTCTTCCGTGCTCGCTACGCAAGCAAATAATCTAGACATCTGAGTATTTCGCTTCTATGGCGGTTACTGTTGGCGCAGTTAGAAACGGCTTTCTGGTAATGAGATTTACTTTAAGTTCCTGTAAGAGCTTGAAACGACCGGAACCCGACCAAACGGTCTGAGATTTGTCGAAAAAAAAAGACTGCTGCGAAGCCGCTCCCAAAATCGATCGTTTGGCGGTGACGATCAGAAGGGTCGGGCTATCTTTTATCTTGGTTCGGAAGCGATACCAAAAAGCCGTTGGAATATGATTTAAGGCTTTATCCGAAACTGCATTGAGGTTAAGCCAGATCAAACCGAATCCTTTGGCTTGAATAAGATTTTGGGTTGCGGAAAAGGCATGTTCTACATTGCCCTCGCACCTTACCCAAAGCAGATTGTCGAGGGTTACATGACTCTGAGCAGCAGCATAGGGATTAAAGCTATTGTTAATATCTACAATCGCGCAAACCTCACCGTTTTGGGTTAAGACCGACAAAAGCATGAGCGCGAGGCTGGTCTTTCCGGTGCTGGCTTCCCCTACAAACTCCGTCAGACTGCCTCGTAAGAAACTCAATTGACCGATCTCAAGAAATGTTTGTGAGAATTTCAGTTCTTCTTGGAGACGCGATAGGTTTTTGACTAAGCTCAAATGACGCATAAACCTCAATACCACTATTTGCGAGTATGAAAGTCTATATTATCTATGAAACATTTGTCAAAAAGTCTCTTAGACAGTGTAGCGAAAAATGTAGCAACCACTTGTAATCATCAGGTCGGCTCTCAGGGCTTTTGAGGTGGCCGTCCCGGTTTTCGATCTTTGACAAGGGATAAATCGGACTTTCGGATCACGTATTGAGATCCGAGCTTTTCTGCTGGAAGTCTTCCAGCCTTGATTAGTTGATGCACCCGTCCGACTGTTATTTGAAGTCTGTCCGAAACATCTTTGACCGTCATCAAGTCCATGCGGAGATTCTACCAACAAACATAAAAAAACCCTAGAAAGAAATCGAGAGTTTAATCTTGCTAAACTCTATAAAATCTTATATAGTTTTATCAGAAAGAAACTTGATGCGAAAGGGAATTATTATGGCTGGCACAATACAAAAAAAAGGCGATAACACGTGGATTGTTCGAATCTATATGGGACGTGATGCGAACGGGAAAACCAAGCATTTCAATAAGACTATCCACGGCTCAAAAAAGGATGCGGAAATGTTCAGGACTGCTAAGCTTCGTGAAAAGGATCTGGGACGGTTTGTTGAACCCGCAGCATTATCCATGCACGACTTTTTGAGCGACTGGCTGGAAAACATCGCACGTCCCGAGAATGAGAGAGGCCACGTTTGACGGCTATAAGGGAATCATTGAATGTTATTTGCTGCCTGCGATTGGCTCAGATCGACTTTGCGACCTTCGACCGGAACATATACAGAGACTCTACGGAAATTTACAAAGAAAAGGGCTGTCGGCCCGGACTGTTCGCTATACCCACAGCGTCCTATCTTCGGCGCTTAATCATGCTGAAATGCAAGGAATGATTTTCCAGAACCCATGCAAAAAATGCCAACTTCCAAAGAAACACCAAACCGAAATGAAATACTTCACGCCCGACCAGGTGAGGCAATTTCTCGCGGTTGCGAAGGACTCGAAATTATACGCTCTTTTCGCTCTTGCGATTGAAACCGGTATGAGGCCGGGCGAATATCTAGCGCTGCAATGGAAGGACATTGATTCAGAAAATATGTCTCTAGCGGTGCGCAGGACGGTTAAGTTTAGAAAAGGCGGGGGATTTTATTTCTCGACACCAAAAACAGCAAAGAGCAACAGGCCACTAACACTGTCAAGGGAACTTATCGAAGCTTTAAAGGCGCACAAGGTTGAACAACTGAAAGCGAAAATGCAGATTCGAGACATTTACAAAGACAATGGGCTAGTGTTCCCAAATGAAATCGGAAACCCACTACTGATCGGAAACCTGACAAAGCGATATTTTGATCGGATTATGAGCCAAGCGGGGCTTCCAAAGATCAGGCTTTATGATTTGCGGCATACTTCCGCGACAATGTTGCTATCCGAAGGGGAACACCCGAAGGTTGTCGCAGAACGTCTAGGCCATGCTTCGACTAACCTGACTCTTGACACTTATTCCCATGTCTTACCAAACATGCAAAAACAGGCTACGACAAAGATGGCGAAATTGATGTTTGGAATGTAATTATTTGGTTTTGTTGCACCTATGTTGCACTCGATGGAAAAGGCAAACTCTCAGGTTTGCCTTTTGTGTTTCTAAGATATTGATTTTATTGATCTAAAAGTGGTGCACCCGGCATGATTCGAACATGCGACCCTCTGATTCGTAGTCAGATACTCTATCCAGCTGAGCTACGGGTGCAAAAACGCGAATTATTAAACTACCTGTCTTGACCTTTTGTGTCAAGGAAGCAAGTTGTTCCTCTTATATAAGTTACTAATTTTACAGGGTGTTGTAAAATATCGAACGTGGGTGAAGCGGCGCAAATATCGGAATTTTTGAGCGAAAGGATCGCGGCGGGCGATTTTCCTTCGGCGGTCTTTCTGGTGGCGGAAAAGGGCGAGGTCAAATTTACCGGCGCTTTGGGAAACGCAGTGACCGAGCCGGAAACGATCGCGGCAACTATTGACACGATCTATGACGTAGCTTCGCTGACCAAGCCGCTCGTGACCGCGCTGCTGATCGCCAGGACGTTCAGCGATAAATTCGGATCGACGCCTTTTGAACAATTCCGCGGAAATGATGAGAAGAGTTTTTACACTCATTCGTCGGGGCTGCCAGCCTGGAAGCCTTTTTATTTGCTGGCGAAAAACGATAGCCCGCTATCTTACGAGGAAAAAAGCGCACGCGTGACCCGGCTGATCGCGACGGAACCGCTTGTATATGAACCTCATTCGAAAGTCCTCTACAGCGATCTGAACTACCTGCTGTTAGGATTTTTTCTGGAAAAACTTTATGAAGGGAAGTTAGACGCGGTCGCAAAAAAAGAGATCTTTGAACCGCTCGGCTTGACGAAGACCTTTTTCAATCCACCGGCGGAATTAAAACGCGAGATTGCCGCCAGTGAGCGCGGCAACAGATACGAAAAACAAACGTGCATGGAAAACGGCTATGATCCGAGCAAGTATAGCTGGCGCGAGGATGTGATCTGGGGCGAGGTGCATGACGGCAACGCATATTTTCTAGATGGCGTCGCCGGGCACGCCGGGCTTTTTTCGACGGCGGAAGAAGTATTCAAGATAGCGTGTCAATTTTTGGCGGGAAGATCCCAGTTGCTTAGCCCTGAGATCTGCGAAGTATTCAAGACCGATCAAACGCCGGGGCTAAACGAAGCGCGGTCGCTCGGATTCCAGCTGGCAGCGACGCCGGATTCTACCGCGAGCGAGGCCCTGGCAAAAAATAGTTTCGGGCACCTGGGATTTACCGGCACCAGCCTCTGGATCGAACCGGACAGCGAACGGATATTTATTCTTCTGACAAATCGCACGCATGCTCATCCGCCGCCTTTTGTGAATATCAATTCCACCCGCCGCGAATTTCACCGGCTGGCGGTTAAAGCGCTGAATAAACTTTATTAGGCGTTACCCACAAAAGAATAAAAGTTGGGTTGATGAGCATACATTTCGTGTGTTTAGTGTGATTCGTGGTAAAAATTCCGGAAATTAACCACGAAATACACGAAACACACGAAGGTCAGGTTCCACGTAAATCCGAAGCGGATGCCACCCCTTCGTGAAAAGTAGGGGAGTTTCATGAACTGTGTAATAGATTTTATTGGAGACGAAATAGTGAATTTCTGCATCAAAGCAAAAGTTCTGCTTAAAAAGTACCTATGAAACGCAGTTTAATTATCGGCTTATTGTTGATGCTATTGTCGTTAGCTAATGCTCACGGGCAATCGGCGAGAAGCCGCCCGGCGGAAAACAGCGGCAAAAAGGCGCAGAAGCAAGAGACACCTGCACCTGCTCCAACTCCTGAAGTTCAAACCAAGGGCACTGCAGCGGATGAGCCGTCGGGCGATGACGTGGTAAAGGTTTCGACGGACCTGGTTTCTTTTCCGGTTTCGGTGCTTGATCGCAGAGGGCGAAATATCTTTGATCTGCAAAAAGAAGAGTTTCAGATATTCGAAGACGGAAAACAGCAGGAGGTCGCTTTTTTCGCCACTACCGAGCAGCCTTTCACCGTTGTTTTATTGCTCGACATCAGTCTCTCTACGCGCTTTAAGATCACCGACATTCAATCGGCTGCGATCGCATTTCTCGATCAGCTTCGGCCGGAAGACAAGGTGATGGTGGTGGCCTTTGCCGAGAATGTGTATACCCTCAGCGATTTTACCAGCGACCGCGCTCAATTAAAGCGGGCGATCCGCAGTACAAAATTTAAAGACGGGACGAGTATTTACGACGCATTCAACCTGGTAACGTGGCGATTGGAACGCATCGGGGGAAGAAAAGCGATCGTTATGTTCACGGACGGCGTGGATACCACGTCAAGAAAATCGTACCTGAGTGAAAATCTCCGCGCGGCGGACGAACTCGACGCGATAATTTTTCCCATCGAATTCAATACCTATGCCGACGTTAAGAGAATGGAACGCCAGGGCACGGTGGATGCGGGACAAACCGAGCCGAAGACCGACGGGCCGCTGTCGCTGCCAAAGATAGATGTTGAGATAAACCGGGATATTTTGAACAAGCCGCCGAAACCCAAAAACGAACCGGTTTCGATCGGCGATGACCAGACCGTTTCAGGCAGCCCGGGCACCAGCAGAGCGGAGTATGACAAGGCCAGTAAATACCTGGCGGACCTGGCCGACCGGACCGGGGGAAAGGTCGAAAAAGCGACCACGCTGTACGATATCGAAAATGCCTTCAGACGGATCGCGCAAGGCCTGCGCCAGCAATACAGCATCGGTTACTACCCGCCGGACATTGAAAAAACGGGTGTGCAGAGGAAGGTAAAAGTTAAAGTCACCCGCCCCGATCTGGTAGTTAAGTCTCGTGAAACCTATACTATAGGCCAGCCGGCAAAATAAGAACGCGAGATTGAAGTAATTGCTGGCATCTCCGCAAAGCGTCAAACCATCGAAACGCAGTTATAAAAGCGCATTTGCTTTTTGTGAGGTGGTTAAATGAAAAAGTTCCTGCTTATCGTCATATGCCTGTTATTTTCCGCTAGCGTGTTGGTAGCGCAGTCTTCCAACGGCACGCGCCCGCGCCGCACTGACGGCACAAAAGCCCCGGTAGGTTCCGAGCAGACCGCTCCGGTCGAAGATAGTGACGAGGTCATTAAGGTCGACACCACCCTGGTAACGATACCCGTGTCGGTTTTCGATAACGGCGGACGTTTTATCTCGGGACTTAACAAGGACGATTTCCGGATATTCGAAGACGGGCAGGCGCAGCAGATAGAAGTTTTTGCCACCACCGAACAGCCTTTTACCGTCGTGCTGCTTTTAGACGTCAGCCGCTCTACCCAATTCCAGATAGAAGAAATTCAGGATGCCGCGATAGCTTTTGTCGAACAGCTGCGCCCGCAAGACCAGATGATGGTGGTCGCGTTCGACGACGAGATACAGATCTTGAGCGAACCCACTTCGGATCGAAGACAGCTGCGAAATGCCATCCGGCGCACGCGCTTTGGCGGCGGGACAAAACTCTATGACGCGGTGGATTTTGCGCTTAATTCTCGTCTGCGAAATATCGAGGGGCGCAAGGCGATCGTTTTGTTCACCGACGGCGTTGATTCTTCGTCCGAACGATCGAATTATATGCGCACGGTCAGCGACGCTGAACGAAGCAATGTGATCATTTACCCGGTCCGCTACGATACTTCGGAATATAACGGCGGCCAGAATACGAACAACAGATTTCCCTGGCCTAATCGTCGTGGCGGAGGCGGCAACAGGCGCGGCGGCGGTGGCGGTGGTAATAGACGAGGCGGCGGCGGGATCAATATTCCTTTCCCCTGGCCCAATGGCGGGGGCGGCGGTAACGGCGGAGGCATCTGGCGCGGCCCCGAAGATGAGTACGCGGTAGGCGAACGTTATCTTAAGGAATTAGCCGGAAAAACCGGCGGTAAATATTTCAATGCCTCGACCACGGGAAATCTGGAAACGTCTTTCGCCGGTATTGCCGATGAATTAAGAGAACAGTACAGCCTCGGTTACTACCCGCAGAATCAAGGCCAGGCCGGGCAGAGAAAACAGATCAACGTCCGGGTCAACCGGCCCAATCTGAGCGTGAAGGCAAAAACCAGTTACGTGGTCGGTGAAAAACAGGAGACCGGCAAGTTTCAGCCTGACAAGTTTTCGGTAGATTAAGTCAAAAACGCGACAGTTATGGAGCGTGCTGATTCTATTCCAATGTTTCAGTATTTCAAGATTCCAGTTGGTTTAGCTTGAAGTTTTGGAATAGCGAAGCGTGGAATATTGGAATTAAAAAAGAGCACGCTCCATAAATGCCCTGGTTTCTGCCTGGCTTTTAGGCCGCAAGCGGCCTTTGCGGGCAGGGATGCCCGCGCTCCATATCAGATGACCGTTCCGTTGGGGATGATCGCATTCTTGGGAATGATAATGATCCCGTCACGGATGTAGTAATTCTTATCGGGCCCGTCTTCTTCCTGCACACCCCGCAGATTTACCAATTTCACCTCGTCACCGACACGCGCGTTTTTATCGATGATCGCCTGGCGAACGACCGTGTTGCGGCCGAGGCCGTGATGAGGAATTCCCATCTTGTATTCCGCCGCGATCTCCTCAATTGTCTGGTGGTAATCGGCGCCCATTAATATCGAATCTTCGATGATAGTGCCGGTGTCGATGCGGCTGCGCAAACCAACTATCGAACGGCGGATCTTGGCCCCCTGGATGATACAGCCTTCGCTGATCATCGCTTCGCTGGCTTCGCTGTCGTGAAATTTCGAAGGCGGCAGGAAACGGCTGCGGGTATAGATGGGCGCTTCGACGTCGAAGAAATTAAATTTCGGCAGCGCGGACGCCAGGTCCAGGCTCGCCGTGTAAAAAGCGCGGATCGTTCCGATGTCTTCCCAGTAGCCATTGAAAAGGTGCGATTGAACATTGTATTTTTGGATCGCCTCGGGAATTATCTCACGCCCGAAATCCATCCAGCTTGGGTCCTGATCCAGCAGCTCGACCAGTTTCTTGTAATTAAAAACATAGATGCCCATCGAGGCAAGGTAAGGACGCGCGGCGGCCTGCTCCGCCGACAGGCCGAAATTTGTCGTATCGACGCGCATCGATTCCAAAGCTTCACCAGTGGGCTTTTCCTTGAACTCGACGATGCGGCCGCTGCTTTCCGCTTTTAACAGGCCGAAGCCTTCGGCTTGATCGGCCGCACAGGGAATGACGGAAATAGTAACATCGGCATTTGTCTCGTAATGGCGGTTTAGGAAATCCAGGTAATTCATCCGGTAAAGATGATCGCCGCTTAAGATCAAAAGCGTTTCCACCTGCCAGTCGCGAATGTGCGGCAGCACCTGGCGGACGGCATCGGCCGTGCCCTGAAACCACTGCGGGCTGTCGAGGCGCTGCTCGGCGGCCAGGATCTCGACAAAGCCGCTGGAGAAATTTGAAAAACGATAAGTGCGGGCAATGTGCCGGTTAAGCGATGCCGAGTTGAATTGCGTGAGAATGAATATCTGCGTCAAATTTGAATTGATGCAGTTAGAGATGGGCACGTCTATCAGGCGGTATTTACCGCCCAGCGGCACGGCCGGTTTCGAACGATGCTGGGTCAGGGGAAACAGCCGCGACCCGGCGCCGCCCCCTAAAATTACCGTCATCACATTTCTGTTTTCAATCGGCATAGAATTGTTTGGTTAATACTTAAGTTCTATTTTATGAACGCTTTCAGAATATCCTTATTCCGCGGTTCATTTCAAGAATAAACTGGTCCCGCTATTCTTTTTTGCGCAGCCGGCGATAAGTTTTATCAGGTGTCCCATGTTCCGGGGGTGCGCAAGTGGGACACTGGGACAAAAATGGAACACGGATTTGGGAAATTTGAAGCTTCAAAGAGCGCCGGCTGCGGTCACCGGAACCATGAGGATACAGTAAATAATGCGAAGGTTGAACGAGAGTTTTGTGTCATGAGATGATTTGTTGAGCTTAAGGCAGTTTAGGAATGAGGTCAGACTGGTAGCGGCAGCGCTTAGGCAACGAGGTCAGAACCCGAAGCGGTAGCGAGGGGTTTCTTCAAACCTCAAACCTCAAACCTCAAAACTCAAAACTCAAAACTCAAACCCCTCGCTACCGCTTCGGGTTTCTGACTCCATACCTGGTCCGCAAAATCCGTTGCCGCTTTTTTAACGGCGGTCATAAATATCCTACTAAAAGACGGATAAGCAGGCGTTTATATTATTTTCGGACAAGAACAATTTTCTCAGCTAGCAATGTCTACTGCTATAAGTTATTTACTAGCCGTGTTCATTGCTATTTAGAAAACAAAACATCTTGATTAGCCCAGTTCATTGCTATATTTTTTAAGCATAAATTACGGTCTTTCTGTCAGAAGTAATCTCCCCGCTCTTCCACGAGCAGAAAGGTACGGAAATGAAAAACAAAATAGCTGCATTCATTGCAACTGCAAAGACATCCCATGTTCTTAGTAAGAATTTAAGAATAAAAGCATTGGTTTTTTTAATGATTTGTTTCTGTATCGTCGGAATATCCGGCGTTAAGGTTACATCCCAGGATGAAGAGATCATAGTGCATAAGAAGTTTGGAGAAGTGCCCGTCAAACTCGTTTCTGTCAGTGCTGGAAAAAAGGAAGTTGCTCTGGAAAAAGCATTTGCTAAAACGGACGGCTGGTTTAAAGGTCTTAAGTTTGAGATAGAGAACACTTCGGGAAAAGTTATAACCTACATATCTCTTGATCTTATATTCAACAGGCCGAAAGAGCTTAAAGAAGCTTCAAATAATGATAAATATCCTTTCGGCATAGTAATTCCTTATGGTCAAACGGATGATTTTATGGCAAATAAGGCAACCGGTGTCGAAATCAAGCCCGGTGAGACCGTAAAAATTCCCTTGAAAGAAAATTATTACAATACTTTAAACGGGAGTTTGCTGAGATTGGGTTATCCTTCCAAGTTCAAAGGGGTAGAGGTCATAATACGTGAAATCGGCTTTAGCGACGGGACACTTTGGAGCTACGGACTCTTTTACAAACGCGACCCCGAGAATTCTGTCCGGTGGACGCCGATTTTACAAACTCGATCAATGTAGAGACTTTTGCAAAGCTGTCGGCTGACTTGCCTGCTTTCGCTATTACAAACTAAGGGTTGACCTGCAAAATCCATTGCCATATTTTTCTCGAACATCATAAATATCGTATTAAAAAACAAATAAAGTGTTTATATTATATTCGGCAAGACAATTTCTTGGTTAGCGATGTCCATTGCTATGCTTATTAACTAGCCGTGTTTATTGCTATACTGCTTGAGAGCAGTTTGCTACTTACGGGCTACTCTTTAGCTTTTTTAATAGATCTTTCTGAAAGACGCTCTCCCACGAGCAGAAAGGGCAAATGTAATGAAGTACTTCCACAAGAAATCAACACTTGCTTTATCCGTAGTGATTGGACTTGGAATTGCCGCATTTTTCGTTTGGAATTCCGTTCAAGGTAAAAGCATCGACCGTATAGTGGTCGAGAATAAAACCCGCTCTCTCATTGTCGAGTCGATCAAACATTTAAGAGATACCGAGGGACAAAGTTCTTTTGAGATCACCTTCAAAAATAATTACGACAAACCCATTTCAATTTATTCATTTCGTGTTTCTGATGATCTTACCGATAAAGGTACGATCTCGGGAGTTGAATTAAACGGCCTCGCAGATGGCTGGACTTTGAAATCAAACGAAGCGCATAGCACAAAATTCTCCGCCAGCTCCACCGGAAAAATAATCGTAACAGTCGCTGGCGTTCTTTTCGAGGACGGCACGGGCGACGGCATCCCGGTCGAACTAGTTCGCCTACAGGAAATTCGGGCTGGGGTATGGGCGGCTTTTGATGCAATTATTCCCGTCTTTAAGGAAGCATTGCAAACAGACAAGCCTTTTTCAACCGTACCCGAAGTAGAATTGTTAGAAACAAAGATCAAACAGCTAAGTGACAAAGATGTCCCTGATAACTCAAAACCAGGATTCGTTTTCGCCCGAAATTACATCGGTTATGAACTGAAAAATGTAAGAGAAAATTCACAAAGAAATCCTAATTTCAATCCTTCTTCAAAAATTACCGAGAAGTTTAACCAATTAGAAGCGACTTTCATTAAGTTGTCGGTTAATTTACCTGCTGGTATCGGTATTGAAGACAGAATGCCTTAATTGGCGATGCTCTTTGCTATAGTTTGACTTAGCCGAGTTCATTGCTATATTCTGAACAAAATTGCGATCTTTCTGTTAAAAAACTCCCGCTCTTCCACGAGCAGAAGGAAACTCTGATGAAAAAACGCGGAATATTTCTCGTCTTGATAGGAACGATTTTATTTGTTTCTGTCACTGGTTACTCACAGCTGAAGCGGATTCTGACCAAAGAGTCCTGGAAAAACGAACCTATTAAGATAATTAAATTAACAACAGAAGGTGGAGATATTGAAATAGGGAAGTATCTCACCGGGGGTGAAGAATGGTGGAAAGGTCTAACGGCGACAGTAGAAAACATCTCGGATAAACCGATTTCGCGAATTGTGCTTAACTTGTCTTTTCCGCGTCCTCAAGGAACTTCGGAAGATATACCGACCTATACGGTAAGTATGGTGTACGGTAAGGATCCATCTGAATCGAACTTAACGCAAAAACAAATTCCGGTCGGCGAGAAAATAGAAGTCAGGCTCTTAGACGCTAACTTGCCGATTATTAAAACGGATCTCAAGGAATTAGGATATCCTGAAAAGATCGTTCACGCACAAATTATGGTCAGGGCGGTTACGTTTAGTGACGGGACGATGTGGTCGGCAGGACAACTTCTAATGCCCCACCCTGACAACCCAAAGACAAAAGTAATTCCTGAACTACTTTTACAAAGGCCACCGGAACCGCCGCAGTCTGCGGCGGTTTCTTGTAATACGTCAAATCCCTTTCTTCGAAAGACTATTTATGATCTTGTTCCCAAGCTATCGCTTTTGGTGAAACAGACAACTTTTAAAGACCCTGAAACCGTGGCTTCGGGATGCACCACACGGTATTTGGGTGACATTACTCCCGAATGTTCAATGCCGGGAAGCGGGTGTTCAAGGCTTCAAAGTCTTTTCGATGATGATCCACACATAGGATTTCAGCGGAATGCCAGAAAAAGACTTAATAGTGTACGATGTGAACGTGACGACGGCACATTTTGTACATCCGTACGTATTAGCAATTTCGATCCGACTTCATGCGGAGATTTGATCGGTGGAACTTGTAACGCCCCTCCTGATTATGGGACATTTCCCGGTACAGGCTGTGCTTCGGGGCTCGTTGCTACCGGCGGTGTTTGTACTAACAGCCCGACTTTTATAAATCATTGCGATCTGTTCGGTGGTTATGATGGAGATAACTGCGGCTGCTTTGGCATGTGCGACCCGAATATAGGCGGCTGTTCGCCGGTGGTGGTCGATGTGCTTGGGAATGGTTTTCAGATGACCAGCGCGGAAAACGGAGTGTTGTTTGACTTGCAGGGCAACGGTACTGCACAGCAGTTTTCCTGGATCGCGGCTGATTCCGACGATTCGTGGCTGGCGCTCGATAGAAACAATAACGGAACGATCGACAGCGGACGGGAACTTTTCGGCAACGTCACTTCACAGCCTCCGCCGCCCGAGGGCGAAGAGATGAACGGCTTTCTCGCGCTGGCACAGTATGACACGGCAGCCTTTGGCGGGAACGATGACGGTAAGATCAACCAGCAGGACGCTATTTTCAGCCGGTTAAAATTGTGGCAGGACGAAAACCACAACGGCATTTCCGAATCGTGCGAGTTGAAGACGCTGCCGGATGTGGGCTTGCGAAAGATCGACCTCGATTACCGGACATCGAGAAGGACCGACGAATTCGGTAATCAATTCAGATACAAAACAAAAGTAAGAGATGCGCAGGACGCCCAACTGGGCCGCTGGGCCTGGGACGTTTACCTGGTTTTACAGCATTAGTTTGGAAGACGCTTTTTATGGAGGTGGGCGATAACGCTCACCTTTTATTTTTTGACATCGGAAAGCAAAGCGTTATACTTTTCTTTGCTTTAATGACAGGTTTTTGAATTGCGGCTGTATGGCCGCAGCTTTTAAGAAGCAAACGTCCGGTGCTAAAGGGAAGCAGGTGTAAATCCTGCACGGTCGCGCCACTGTGAATTGAGGCCAAATAGGGCCCAAGAGTCAGGAACCACCCAGACGTTTCACCTGAGAGTGTCTCGCGTAAAGACATCCCGGAAGACAAATCGTTTTTATAAGATCGCCGTCTTTTTGGCTGTTTTTCGCAGAACAGAAAGGCGGTTTTTATCTTTAAATTTTCTAACAGGCAAACATTTTTCGCGGTTTTATTATTAGCAACGCTGCTGTACGGGGCATCTTCCTGCCAGCTTTCGCAAACGGCGCAGCAGCAAACTGCCGGGCAAGCCGCAACGCCAACTGAGGGCCGCGAACTTACCGATGACCTGGGCCGCAAGGTCATGCTGCCCCGTACCGTGAACCGGGCGATAACTCTTGCGCCAAATCTAACGGAGATAGTTTTTGCGGTTGACGGCGGCGACAAACTCATCGGCAACACTACCTACTGCAACTATCCCGAAGCAGCTAAAAATATCCAAAAGGTCGGCGACACCATCAGTCCGAATCTGGAGTCGATCATCGCGCTTAAACCCGACGTGGTTTTTGTCAGCACCGCGTCGCAGATAGAAACTTTTACAAAGCGGATGGAAGAACAAAAGATCGCGGTTTTTGTGACCGACCCGAAAGATCTGGACGGCGTTTATCACAGCATAGAAACGGTGGGGGACATCCTGGGGAAAAAGGAAAAAGCCGCGCAGGTTGTGGCGAGCTTGAAACAACGGGTTCTTGAAACGGACAGAAAGACGGAACGCGCCGCGCCGTATCGCATCTTTGTGCAGTTTTCCGAAGAGCCGCTTTATACCGCGGGAAAACCGTCTTTTATTACCGACCTGCTGACGCGCGCCGGAGGTTTTTCCGTTACCTCTAATATCAACGACGCTTTTCCCATGATCAGCAAAGAAACGGCCCTGGCGCTGCAGCCGGACGTAATAATAATTTCCGGTATGCAGGGCGAGCAGAAGCCAAATTCCGCTTTTGCAAATTCACCGGCAGTAAAAAATAAACACGTTTTTCAGATCGACGGAGATCTGCTGGCGCGTCCGGGACCGCGGCTGGTCGATGCGCTGGAACAGATCACGGAAAAACTTGAAACGGTAAAATGACGGCGGCAAAAACAGAAAAAACAGGTGAAAAGACCACACCGCCTTTCGGAAAACCATCGAGGCGTTTTGCATGGTCGCTGGCGCTGCTGCTTTTGCTATTGGCAGCGGCCATTTTAACGGCGGCGCTGCTGGGCAGCGAGAGATTGCCGTTTGCCGACACGCTCTGCGCGATGTTTTCGGGTTCAAATTGCGGATTGACCTCGCAACAGAGCGCGATCCTTTTTGACATCCGGCTGCCGCGGGTTTTTCTGGGTGTTTCGGTCGGCGCGGCGCTGGCGGTGGCGGGCGCCAGCTACCAATCGCTGCTGCGCAATCCGCTGGCTGAACCTTACCTGCTCGGCGTTTCGAACGGGGCTGCGATCGGGACGATGTTTGCGCTGGTATTTTTCTCGGCCTTTGCCTTTTCGCGCCCGCTGATGGCTTTTGGCGGGGCGATGCTATCGACGATGGCGGTGTATTCGATCGCCCGCAGCCGCGCGGGAATGAGTGTCGAAAGATTAGCGCTGGCCGGCGTGATCGTGACCACATTTTTGTCTTCGGGGATCGTGCTGATCACCACGCTGCTGGATGCGACCAGGCTGCGCACATTTACTTTTTGGCTGCTGGGCGATCTTTCCGCCGCGTCGAAAGATTCGCTGCTGGTTGCTTTGCCGACAGTGATCGCGGGAACGATATTACTCGCGATGCTGGCGCGGGCGCTGAACCTGCTGCAGCTGGGTGAAAGAGACGCTTTTGATTTCGGCGTCGAAGTAAAGCGGACCAGGTTTTTGGTTTTCCTGATCGCGGGCGCACTGGTGGGGACCTCGGTGGCGGCCAGCGGCTCGGTCGGTTATGTCGGGTTGGTGGTGCCGCATTTGGTCAGGCTTTCGCTGGGCAGCGATAACCGCCTGGTGCTGCCGGCTTCGGCAATTGCGGGCGCCATTTTTGTGACGCTGGCGGACACCGTCGCGCGCACCGTGATCGCTCCGAGGGAATTGCCGGTAGGCGCCATCACGGCCCTGATCGGAGCGCCGCTTTTTATTTATTTGTTGAAGAAGCAATCGGCGTAAGTGGAATTGATTTTATTCAGTGTGATTAGTGTAATTCGTGGCTAGGGGGTTTAAGTATATTAACGCACGAAACACACTAAAAACACGAATAACGAGAACCACCCCGGCGCTAAAGCGCCACCCCTCCTTCGTAAGGAGGGGAGTTTAAGAAGAACGATGCTCGAGGCAAAAAACATTTCGGTTGGGTACGGTGCGCGGGAAGTGGTGCAGGGTGTTTCGTTTCGTTTAGAGAGCGGAAAGGTCGTCGCGCTTTGCGGGGCGAACGGCGCGGGCAAGACCACCTTGCTGAAAGCATTGAACAGTACGCTTCCGATAACTGCCGGAGAGATATTACTCGATGAAAAAGCGCTGTCGAAATATTCCCGCCGAGAGGCCGCGCGAAATATCGCGGTCGTGGCGCAAGAAGCGGAAACGAAATTTCCGGTGACCGTGATGGAATTTGTTTTGAGCGGCAGGTTCGCGCACGGCGGGGCGTTTGGATGGGAAAAGGAAGAGGACTTTGCGGCTGCGGCAGAATCGCTCGGTTCCTGCGACCTGGAAGACTACGGTCTGCGGCTGATGAACGAGCTTTCGGGCGGTGAGCGGCAGCGGGCGGTGCTGGCGCGCGCGCTGGCGACGCAGGCGAGAATTCTTTTACTCGATGAGCCGACCGCCAATCTAGACCTGGCGCACCAGATAATGATGCTCAAGCTGGTACACGAGCGCTGCCGCTCCGCGAATGCGTCGGCAGTGGTGATCACACACGATCTCAATCTGGCCTCGGCGTTTTCCGATGAAATTTTGCTTTTGAAGAACGGCAAAGTTACCGCCCAGGGAAGGGCCGAAGATGTTTTTACGGTCGAGAATTTGAAGGAAGTTTTTGGAGTCGAAGTGATGCTTGACGCAAATCCCGCGAGCGGGAAAACGCGCGTCACGGCAAACTATGGAGTGTAGTGCCAGCGTCACGCTGGCGCTACAAAGTCAAATAACAAAAGTGCCGGTACAAGGGAAAACGGTGAAAGGCCGTTACTGCCCGCGCAACTGTATACAGCTAGTTCCTTCGCATTAAAAGCCACTGTCCGCTAAGGATGGGAAGGCGCGAAAGGAGATCTCGGGGCCGAGGTTAGCTGTGAGTCAGGAAACCTTGCCGCGCGCTTAAGAATAACTCGTGTCTACGACGGGTAGAGGAGAGATATGAAAACATTCAGTTTAGTTTTATTGACATTATTATTATCGACTGCCGCGTTTGCGCAATCGGGCGGATCGGTCGGCGGAAAGGTCCTGGACACTGACGGGAAAGGGGTCAAAGGGTCGCAGGTTACGCTAACCTTAAAGGGCAATGCGAGCGTGACCTTTAAGGCCGCTGCCGCAGACGGCGATGGCGCCTACCGATTTGAAAATCTTCCGCCGGGGAATATATCATCACGGCAACGGACGGCACGTCTTCGGGCAAGGTGAGGGCAAATGAAAATGTTACCGTAGCCGCCGGGCAAAAAGTCACTTTAGACCTGACGCTTTTGCCGGTGGTAACGGCCGAGGTTACCATCGCCTCCGGCACGGCACAATCGGTTGACCAGGTTTCGAAATCCGTTTCCACGCTTACTTCACAGGACATCGAAAATCGCGATGAGCAGACCCTTGCTGACGCATTGCGCACCGTACCCGGCATTCGCGTACAGCAATCCGGCGGCTTTGGGCGGCTTACCACGATCAAAACACGCGGGTTGAGAAATCAGGACACGGCAATTTTGATCGATGGCCAGCGATTCCGCGACGCGACCGCGATCACCGGCGATGCTTCCTCGTTTCTCGGCGACCTGGTGACCACGGGTGTCGGCAGGATCGAAGTGCTGCGAGGTTCGGGCTCATCGCTTTACGGCACGAACGCGATCGGCGGAGTGGTGAATGTTCAGACGGACAGCTTTAGTAACGGCCTGCGCGGAGAATTTCTTGCCGAAGGCGGAGGGCTTGGCCTCTTTCGCGGGCGCGCGGGAGTTTCCGGCGGTTATCACAACAAAGCTTTTTTTAACGCGGTGGTGTCGCATACTAATTATAAAGATGGGATAGACGGCGACGACAGCGCGCGAAACACCAGCGGTAAAGCCGCCGCGCGTTTTGTGATCAACGACAAGGCGCAGATCACCTCGCGGTTCTATCTTTCGGACGGTTTTGTTCAGCTTAACAGCAACCCTGACACGATCGGCGCATTGCCCGCCATCACGACAGTGGTAACGGCTTTTGCGCTGTCGCCGGAAGAGCTGGCGCGCTATGAGAATGGCACACCGATCGGCTCTTTAAATGCAAACGGGGCGACTTTTATTCCCGACGCCAATGATCCGGACGCTTTTGCGAAATCGCGTTTTTATAATTTCAACGTCGCTTTAGACGGGACGATAAACTCCAAAGCGATCTATCGCGTGTCCTACCAGGATCTGTGGACGAAAAGAAGGACGGACGATGGCCCGGCGGGCGTCGCCTTTCAGCCGTTCGGCGGAACGGAGCGCAGCGATTTCACCGGCAATATTAAGACACTTCAGGCCAAAACGAACCTGGTTTTACAATCGAATGTGCTGACCATCGGTTACGGCTTTGAACGAGAAAAATTTGGAAACGATAATTTCGGCGTGAACAATGTCGGCAACAACTCGATCGATGTAACGCAGTCGAGCAATACCTTCGTCGTTCAGGATCAGTTGGCGGCTTTCGACAATCGCCTGCAATTGTCGGGCGCTTTTCGCGCGCAGTTTTTCCAGTTAGGCCAGCCGGTCTTTAGCGCCAACAATCCGCCCTATCAAAATCTGCCGTTGGACGGAGTTCCATCCGCTTTTACCGTTGACGGATCGATCGCGTGGTTTTTTCGTTCGACCGGAACGAAGCTGCGCTCGCATATCGGCAACGGTTACCGGGTAGCTTCGCTTTATGAACGCTACGGTACTTTTTACGACACGTTCAGCATCCCGAATAATTTTGTGGCGTTGGGCGATCCCAATTTAAAACCGGAACGCTCGACCGGGTTTGACGCCGGTATCGATCAGGAGCTTTTGGAGAACCGCGTTCGGCTGTCGGCAACATATTTTTACACCCGGCTGCTGCAGACCATCGGGTTCGGTAACGTCGTGCCCGATATAGGAACGACCCCGCGGCCCTTCGGCGGATACCTGAATCAAAATGGCGGTATCGCGCGCGGGGCCGAGCTTAGCGCTGAGTTTACGCCTTATAAGACCACCAGTATTTTCACTTCCTACACTTATACCAAGAGTTTGCAGAACGAGCCGCAGGTCGCGGGAAGCGGACTGTTAAAGACGCTGGGCGTGCCGGAGAACGCTTTCACCTTTGTTTTTAACCAGCAAATAATTAAAAGGCTGAACGTGAATTTCGATCTGGTGGCGTACAGCTCTTACCGCGCGCCGATCTTCAGCAATTCGATATTTTCCACCCGCATTTATCGTTTTAGCGGCATGAAGAAAGCCGACGTGTCTGTCGGGTACGAGATCCCTACTTCTAACGAGAAGGTGCGTTTTCGTCTTTTCGGCACGATCGAAAATCTTTTCGATAATGATAATTTCGAGAATGGTTTTCGCACGGCGGGAATTACCGGGCGCGGCGGAGTGAAAGTCTCGTTTTAGTTTTCTATGGAGCGCGGGCATCCCTGCCCGCACGAACGCAGCAGCGTTCGAATATGATAAATTTAGCCGCGGATAAACACGGATTTTCACGGATTATTTTTTATCCGTATTCATCTGTAAATCCGCGGCTAAACGTTTAGGCTGCAAGCAGCCTTTGCGGGCAGGATGCCCGCGCTCCATGCTCCATAAAATCTTTATCGGAAATTATTTCGGTGGTATACTTTAATTAAATCAGACGCGGAGGAGTTTTATGAAAGTACTGAGAATACAAGGTTTAGCAATTTTAACTGTTTTTATCTCGGCGGTATGTGCGTCTGCGCAAAATAATTCTGCCAAAACGATAACCAATGCCGACTTGGAAAAATACCGGCAGGAGCGGGTAAAGGCCGATGATGAATACCGGCGGACCTATGCCGAAAAAGGGCTGCCTTCGCCGGAAGAACTGGAAAAAAGGGAAGAAGAAAGGCAGCAGCGCCTGTTCACTCTTTCAGATCAGCTGGCGGGCGAACGGCGGATAAGAGAATACGCGGAGCAGATGTCGGCTGCAGCTAATGCCGCGAACAGCGATCAGCAAGTTATATATGTCGCGCAGGAGAATGGCGGCTACTATCCTTATATCGTGGGCGGCGGCGGATTTTTTGGCAAGACGCGCTTCAGAAATGTCTCTAACGTTGAAATGATCCGCGACCAGGCGAATATAAACAGAAGCATGCATGGACTGCCAAATTTCCGCAACAACAATTCACGGCGCGGCGGTTTTCGCGGAGGGTTCAGGGCCGGGGGAGCGCGCCCGGGATTTTCACCCCGGAGATAAGGCTCCCTGGTAACGGCCGATAAACGGCCGATCTTTAATGGAAGCAAAAAATTCTTCTAATAAAACTGTCTGGATTTACGAAGAGCTGCTGGCGGGTGAAACGTCGTCCATCGCTGCGTTGCCAGGATCAGGGCCAGGGTCGGGGCCGGGAGAGAACGGAACCGAGTCAATTTTAGTGGGCGGAGAAAAGACGGTTTGGCGGTATAATTTCAAATAATTTAATTGATCAATTATGAAACAGGGTTGGGAAGCAGTTATCGGAATGGAAATTCACGCGCAGCTCGCGACGGAGACAAAGATCTTCTGCGGCTGCGCAGCGAGCTTTGGCAATGAGCCAAATGCAAATACCTGCCCGGTGTGCCTGGGGCTGCCGGGGGCGCTGCCGGTGCTAAACCGCCGGGCGGTAGAACTGGGCGCGCGGGCGGCGCTGGCCCTGGGACTAAGTATCAACGAAACCTCGATCTTTTCGCGGAAGAATTATTTTTACCCCGATCTGCCGAAGGGCTACCAGATCTCGCAATACGACAAGCCGTTCTCATCCGACGGCGTGCTCGAGATAATGACCGGTGAGCGCGACGACCAGGGACACGTCAAAGAATGGCAGCCGATGAAGATAAACATCGTGCGGCTGCACCTGGAAGAAGACGCCGGGAAAAATGTGCACGAAGGTTTGCCGGAAGTTGATAAATATTCCTACATCGATCTGAACCGCGCCGGAACTCCGCTGGCCGAGGTCGTCACGGGCCGGATTTTCGCACTTCGTGGCAGGCGTACGATTACGTCAACCACGTGCGGCGCGCGCTGCAGTGGGTGGGCGCTTCGGAAGCGGATATGGAAAAAGGCAATCTGCGCTGCGAGGCGAACGTTTCCGTGCGCAAGATCGGCGAAACAAAATTCAACAACAAGGCCGAGTTGAAAAATCTCAACTCCGTGCGCTTTATGCAAAAGGCTATCGAGTATGAGATCGAGCGCCAGATCGCCGCTCACGAAGCCGGTGAGCCGGTCAATCAGGAAACGCGCCTCTGGGACGAAAAAGCGAATCAGACGCGTGTGATGCGTTCGAAAGAAGACGCGCACGATTACCGCTATTTTCCCGAGCCCGATCTGCCGCCGCTAAAAGTTTCCCGTGACTGGATCGGCGAGGTGAAAAACGCGATGCCGGAATTGCCGGATACGATGCGCGAGCGTTTTATGAACGATTACGGGCTTTCTTTTGCGGACGCGAACCAGATCGTGTCGGAAAAAGACCTGGCGGAGTTTTACGAAACGACCGCAAAGGCTTCGGATAATCCAAAAGCTTCGGCCAACTGGCTTTTATCTGAATTGCTAAGGGAGTTAAATAGCTCCGGAAGATCACCGTCCGATTCGCCGGTGCCGGCTGAGAACCTGGCCGAACTGATCCGGTTAGTTGACGAAGACAAGATCAACGGCAAGCAGGCGAAAGAAGTTTTGATCGACATGTTCGCCGCCGGGAAGACCGCCGCTGAAATAGTTAAAGAAAAAGGCCTGGAGCAAGTATCGGATTCCGGCGCGATCGAAAAGATCATTGATGATGTGATAGCCGGTAACCAGGCGCAGGTCGATGCCTATCGCGGCGGTAAGGAAGGCTTGTTCGGATTTTTTGTGGGACAGGTAATGAAAGCTTCACAGGGCAAGGCAAACCCGAAAGTGGTCAATGAAATATTAAAAGATAAATTGGCGTTGCCCATAAAAGAATAAAAGTTGTTTGATGAGCGATACATTTCGTGTGTTTAGTGTGATTCGTGGTTAATTTTCGGAAGTTTTACCACGAATCACACTAAACACACGAAATCACCGCCGCGCCTTAGTTTCAAAATAAAGATTAAAACGAATTTATGAGCAACGCCAGATAAGTTAAAGAGAATAGCTTATGAGCTTGAAGAAAATACTTGCGGTGTCGGCCTTTGTTTTCCTGTGGGTATGCATTAACGGCATAATCGTTTCTGCCCAAGTGATCGACGACTCTCAGGTGGACAACCAGCTGGTATCTTTGCGAAGCATCTCGGAAAAAGCTCACGACGATAACAGAAGATTTCGCCCGCCGGGCAAGGTGCGTATCCGTTACACATCGCCCGGGACAAAGGCAAGGATGATGGCGCAATTGGAAGGCCTGGCTCTGGGCGGACACCGGGAATTGTTGCTGCCGCCGGCAAAATATTTCCAGCAACATGCCGATCTTTTGCGCAATGAAAAAACAGGATTGGCGCGCGTTTTTCCCGATCGAAAATGCGACCGGGGGATGGTCGTGGATGTTTCGGAACTGGAGCGCTGCAGCGGCGTTTATCCCCTGCTCGGGGCCGGCTCGCATTACTCTTTCAGAAATCGCACGAACCTTAACCGCAAGACATGGGCGGATATTAACTTTACCGACGATAAATTTATCGCCGGAAGTCAGACAGAATTCGGTTTGATCAGCGAGCTCGGCGATGTGGCGCTGGATAGCCTAACCCTTAGATCCAAAGAGCTTGCCTTTTTGAAAGGCTACCAACCCAAAACCAAAATGTCTCAAATCAACAAGGAGCGGGAAATTTTTGTAAAAGGTTTGACAATAAATGGTTTAACATATAAATTATCGGCCCCGGCTACGCTTAACTCGGCCTATGTATTAAGGTCGGTTGCTTATGCACTTGGAAACTTCGATGGGTTGGATATCAGGTTGGATATTATCGTGGTTTTTAAGGTGATCGCCCGCGAAAGTGACGGGAGTTTGATACTGCTTTGGAAACAATTGAAAAGTGATCCGGCGCGCCCGCTGAAAGAGTGAGTTTTTTAAGCGCAGGCAGGCGTGATCTGAAAAGATCGTGAGGAGAAAGATAATGAAAGCTATTATGCGAACGGCCGCGAGCCGGTTGTTTTGTCTGGTGATTCTTTTGGCCATCTTTTTGACCGCGCAAAGCGCGTTTGCCCAGCAGCTGCCTTACGATCCCAACAATCCGCCGCCGGAATGGGTGCGCCGAAGAGACGACAATCTCAGGGAGCTGAACAAACTCAACGGCAAGGACGAACGGGGAATGATCGCTAACCGTTTGCCTTCTCAACCCAGCCGGCGGGTAAACCCGGTCTATACCAGAGAAGAATTGGAAAAGGCCAGGGCTTTAAGCAGGCCCTCGCCTGAAGTCGTGGCGGCTTACAAAGATTTCCTCGCGCAGCCTCATACCGGAATTTTCCGGATATTCCCCGACATCGGTTGCCAGTCAAAAAACTTTCTCAAGGTCGACGGCGATTGTGAGAATAATTTTTTCGGCACGAAATCTTACAGTTTTCGCGAGAATAGCCTGTTTGACCGGGACGTGGAATTTATCGAGGAACAAATGATCTCGCAAAACTTTTTTGCGCAGGGAATTCTGGTGCCCCTCGGCGATGTCGGCCTGGAAAAACTTGGGACTGGCAGCGACGGCTTGAAGTTTCTCGCCGATCTGGCCGCGCCGGCCACTATGGATGATGCCAGAAAAACATATGCCGGATTTGTCGCCGGGGTAGAGAATAACGGTTATAAATATTCAGACCGGATCACGCCGGAAGCCGGCCAGACATACGGATTTCGCATTATCGCATACCGGATAGGCAACGATGTTCAGCTGGCAATAGAAGAGGAATTCCGGCGCGGATTTTGGCCTGAAGATAAAAGAAGGTTTCTGTCGGTGCAAAAAGATAAGGCAAACCGGTTGGATGTGACGGTGGCATTCCGGGTCGTGAAAGAAGATAAAGAAGACGGAAGCATCACGATCATTTGGAAAGAATTCGATCGCCGGACAGCTCCCAAGCTGACCTTTGAGAAACGCGCATTTTATCTGGATCTAAAGGAGCAGCACTGGGAAAACAAACCGTCGCCGCGGACGAAAACGAGGTAAAAGATGAAGATCATTTCATCGGTTCTCATAATTTGCAGCTGGATGCTGATACATTCGCCGTCATTTTCCGCGCAAGATTCAAATACGCTGCCGCCGCCCCGGACGAATCGCGGCGGCGCCCAGGTCAAGCCGATGGTGGTGGCTGACCCTTCGGAAGGGTTGGACGGGTATCTCGAAAACAGCAGCCGGCCGGCGTTTAAGATGCGCAAGGTGCTCAAAGAGAAGCTCAAGCTGACCGACGAAGAAAAAGCGAATTACAAAAAGATCTTAACGACGATAAAGCCAACCTGGTCCGCCTCTTATCCGCTTTTTCCTGCAGCACCGCGCTGGTAGTTGATTTAAGCGACCCGCGCTGCACGGAAGACGCATACCTCTTCGAAGGCTCGTATTACTCTCTGCGATATAAAGGTTACGGCGAAGGCCCCGACGGACCTCTCTTTGATCGAAGGAGAATTTACTGCGGGCAACAAATGGAATACCGTCGGTTTTATCATCGATCTCGGCAAGGACACGGATTTTAACCGGCTCGATGAAAATTCAAAAGAGATAAGATACCTGTGGAAATTGCCGAGTGCGGAAACCCTGGCCGGAAAAAAAGAGCAGCGGGAGAACCTGGAAAAAGGATTTACCTTTGAAAATATTTCTGTCAGCAGCAAGGCGAAATTTCAGATCGGCCATGTCTATCTGCTGCGGACCACAACTTACCGCGTCATGGACGGCACGGCGATGTTTCGGAGCGCTTTTAACTGGTATAACACCGATTCGCTTTTTGTCTTGAAGGCGGTGGATTTTGACGGCCAGCGAACTGCTACCATCGGATGGAAGCGTTTGCTCCAGCGCGTGGCGCCGCTGTTGAAAGATAAAGATAAAGATAAGGAAAAGACACGTGAAGGGTAAGGTCGCGGTCGTTACCGGCGGAACTAAGGGCATCGGAGCGGCTATCGCCCGCGCGCTTTTAAGTGAAGGGGCAAAAGTATTTATTTGCGGGCGTGACGCCGGCCATCTCGCAAAGGCGCTGGAAAAGTGGCACCGCTCGGCGAGGCCAAAGGAACGACGTGCGACGTTTCCGTCAGAAGCGAAGCCGAGGCGATGCTAAATGAATGCCGCCAGGTGTTCGGCGGTGTGGATATTTTGATAAACAATGCCGGGGTCAGAATTTTCGGAAAAACCGTTGAAGAGACCGAACCGGAAGAATTTTCCCGCGTTATCAACACAAATCTTTACGGAGTATTTTGCTGCTGCCATTACGCGATCCCGCTGATGAAGGAACGCGGTGGGGGATATATCATCAATATTTCCTCGCTCGCCGGGCAAAACGCACACCCGAAAATGGCGGCGTACAACGCTTCGAAATTCGGGCTGACGGTTTTACCGAGGCG
>CAVYCB010000009.1:250000-480240 GCA_963766895.1 uncultured Acidobacteriota bacterium | reverse complement strand
TTTTTTTTTTTATGTAATATTTTCTTCGTTCAGTTACCGTGCCTTGTGAGTCATAAGTTGTCACGGAGAAACAAGTCGGAAATACAGCCAAGGCGTTTCCGAACTAAACCCTAGAGCTTTTTACCCCTGAGTTCTAATGAGATAGTGAATTATCTCTCAAAGTTGTCCGAGAAATCAACCCCAAATCTTTACTTTTTAATAATTTTTCTCGATTTCGTGCCAAATCTCGTCTCGGCCTTGCCCTTTCGGAGAATAATAAGCGATCACTTTGCTTAATGGCATCTCTTTCCGAATGACTTGCAAATTCTTATGCAACTCATTGCGGGATAGTTTGTCCGATTTCGTGGCGATCACGAGCCGCGGCCTTTGATGAAAAACGAGCCATTCCTGCAATTGCAGGTCAGTTCCGTAGGAGGATGCCGCGAGTCTACTAATTGTATTGATAACACAAGTTGGGGCCGCAAGGCAAGATATTCCTCGGCCATCTTGCCCCAATCCTTGCGCATTGTCTTGGAAACCCTGGCGTAACCGTAACCGGGCAGATCGGCGAAATAAAACGCTTTGTTGATCAGAAAAAAATTTATACTTGCTTTGCCGGGAGTATTTGACGTGCCCGCCAGGCCTTTTACCTTCAAAAGGGAATTGAGCAAGCTGACTTCCAACGTTCGAACGACCGAGAAAAGAAATCTCCGGTTTGTTGTCTTCTACCCAGTCGACTCTCTTCAAAAGCGCTTTTTACGAATTTAGCTGAGGAAATTTTCATAAGAAATGAATAACGGTGAATGGTCAGTGATTAATATAGATCATCTTCGGCATTAACCATTCACCATTATTCATTAATAACTAGGCGTTCGCCGCTTTCATCATTTCTTCGCGGGCGGCCATCATATTCTTCAGCATGGTGCGGCGCTGTTCGCATAGCGCTTTATAGTCCGGCATGCGCGAAACCCAGGCTTCGAGACGCCCGCCAAAGTTTTGGTTGTTTGTGATCGTGCGGATCTCTTCGATAAACGGTTCGATCTTTGCGAAAACGACGACGCCCTCACCGCTGGCTTCATTGAACATTTCGTCGTCGATCGCGCCATGATTGACGAAGGACGCGGCCATATCCCAATAGCTAAACACCATACGGAAGTAGGCGCTGGTATCAGGATGCACCATAGCACCCAACACATCCTGGGCGGATTCGGGAAAAAAGGTGATGAACCAGTTGCGGGCCTCGCGCATGGTGGCTTCGCGGCGGAGGTCGTAAAGTTTCATTAACAGATCTGCAGATTTAGCTTTGCTCATAGGTACTCCTTAAGGGGGTTTTTCAAAACTTAACTTTCATGCGGCCTTATGTCAAATGAAGATTTTTGAAACCATTTTAGTTTGCCGAACGAATTTCTGCGCGAGTCCAATTTTGGGGAGAGATCTGATGTCAACTGAAAATAAAGATATAGTCAGCCGTTTTATCAGCGAATACCAGACCGATGCCCGCGAAGAAGTAGCGGATGAATTGCTGGCCGATGATTTTGTCGACCACTCCGCGCTGCCCGGCCTGACGCCGGATAAAGAGGGCGTGAAAAATTTGTTCAAGATGCTGCGCGGCGCTTTCTCAGGCTTCCGGGCGGAAGTGTACGACCAGGTGGCGGAAGGCAATAAAGTGGTCACGCGCAAAAGCTTTTTTGGCGAGCACACCGGCGAATTTTTTGGAGCGGCGCCGACCGGCCGCCCGATCCATATCGACGTGATCGATATTTTGACCGTCAAAAACGGCCAACTGGCGGAGCACTGGTGCCAGGTCGATTTTGCCGGATTGATGCAGCAAATAAGTTAAGTATGGAGCTTTGCGCTCCTGCCCGCACTTAACGCGGAAGCGTTTGCAATTTAGAGTGACCACGGTTTTTGACGGGGGCTTTTTATATTCTGAAGACTTCGTTTTAGTGATCATTAAAAGCTGTTAGCTGACAGCCGTTAACTGATAGCCGAATTATTTTTCAAGATATCCTTACTTATCCCAAAGCCACTAAATTTATTGACAATCGTTTGGGTTAAGAAATAAATTAAATACAGTTTTACCCACGTTCCCGCGAAGCCACGAACTCCCTGGTTCTTAAGCTTCATATCACAGGTCACTTTTGCCGCATTAAAAGACGAGATTTTAATGCGTGGATAAGGATATGAATTTTTTGGAGGTGAAAGATGGGTGGTTTTGCTCTGGTATTAGTAGGATGTTTTTTCGGAGTTGCGGCTATTGTTGCGCGGGCGTTTTTATTTAGGAAAGACGGCAGAAAAATACAATTTGAAAAAGCATCATCCAAATGGAAGTACTACCTGTGTGCAGCGCTGGCGATGTTCGGGACGGTGCTGGCCGCGCTGGGTTTCTTCCTGTTGATATCGGATACGCCATATGTAGCAAGTGCCGGTAAAGCGGCCCCGGCATATTCTTCGGCCATCGCAATTTTATCTATCCTGGCGGCTGGAGTTACAGCCGGATTTTTTTTCCTTTACCTATAACAATGTCGGTGGAGAAGAGATCGTTTTGCCGACGCTTATATCCGTCTGTTTTGTGATCATGTTCTACCTGGTGTTCGGCGCGATCAGCTTTTATATGGGGCGGGATAAGGGAATCCACGACATCGAATTTATCACGCCGCTGGGGACGATAATCATGTGGATGCTTCTCGCCGCCAACGTCGGGTACGACTTCCTGGATTACCGCGATCATAATCCGCCAACGACACCGACGGTGAAATAACCTACGGTGTTCCGTTCCACCTTCCGAGTGTGAAAATGGAACACTGGAACACTTTTAAAGAGCGAACTGTCTGATCGTAAAAGACTTCGGGACAATGCGCTGGAACAGGGTGATTGTTGCTCCGTAAGGGAATTTGGCTGATTGGGCCTGCCCTTGGTGAGATCACCGTGATTTGATGTTCCACTTTTTTGTGAAAATGGAACAAAAATGAAAGCACTTTCGGAAGATTCGGGTTTCAAAGATCAATGCGCGCTCTCTTGCGCCCGGATAGCATAACTCAATGCGAGCCCTTCCGGGAGAGACGTTTTGGGAAGTTGGCGGAGTCAACAGGAGTTGGATAGATTCACGCTTTGCCGGCCGGCCTGATCATTATCTTGGCGGAGGCTTAGCCTTCTGGGTATCTATTAAGAAGTGACTGACGGAAAGGCAAAGCCTTTCCGCACAGCACGGCGGCGGAGCCGCAAACCTCGCCAGCGCTCGGGTTCTGACTTCGCGCTTGTTGGTAGAGAGCGGCTTATTTATTTGGCTCAAGTCCGTTCTCGTATCAACGTCCGCAGAACTGTGCGCTGTGAATTTTTGTTGACAATGTTTCCGATTGAGACTAAGTTTAACCGCATAGTTCTACCGAGTTTTCCACGAAGCTCTCGGACTCCCAAGTTCTCCGCTTCATCATTCAATAACCACTGGATTAAGTTTGACCCATACAAACTACAGGAGAAATAACATGCAAAATACGGTAGCGGCACCTCTGTCAGGCGTTGGGAACCATACTGTCTTAACGGCTATCCGGGACACAAAAACAACATCACCTCTTTTGATCGATAAACGGCGGCGAACCACACGGATCGGATCGGCCTGGCACGTAATGGCGACGGCGCGTGATTCATACGGGATCCGCCGGTTCCTGCTATTTATGATCCTCTTCTTCGTATTCCCACTGTCCGCCAATGCCGGAAGCGTCGAAATTTGCGATACCGACGGTGATTGCTACGTATTTGACGATGTTCCGCCCTGTGCGGATTTGGAGCCTGGCAGCTTCAGTTGCTACGATTGCCCCGAGTTTCGCGTTACACAGGAATATAAGGATGTTAAATTGACCTTCGGCTACAGCACCGAGGGACGGATCACCGCGACGAAATATAGCGCCGCAAACAAGCTGCTTAACTCTGTCACCCTGGTAGATCTGAGCGATATGCTGAAAGGAGGTTATGTCGGGATCTCCGCAAAAATAAATGATGTACCTTTGGCGGCCGGCGGGCCGGCAAACAAGCGCGCGCTCCTGCACATTAATGTCCTAAAGATAGACCGTAAAACCAAAAGCCCGCTGGAACGGAAAAGCTGGAGCTTTGACATTACAGATCCCGCTATTATTACTCCGGTGAGTAACGCAACGGCAGCGGAAACAACAACGCCTTGCCCGAAAGGAACCTATCCGCCTAAGTGTTACCCGTGTTTGGGCTGTGAGCCATGTAATGACGGTTCCGGTCAATACTGCGAGACCAAGGGCACGAAAATGACAGTGAATCCGGACGCGCTGTCGGCGGGGTATGTTCTAAAAGATGGAAAGATCGTGCGAACGGCGGCCGGCAATACGAAAATGGTTACGCAAGACTCAGCCGGGCTTCATCGCGTCATTTTGACCACCCTTAAAGGCAATAAGATATTCGTTAATATGCCGGATGATATGGCCGGTGGCGACACCGTCTCAGGGACGGTTTTTACCGAGGCGGCCGGAAAGACCGCGTCTGAATCGCGAGGCCAATCTTCTGGAGCTAAAAGACCAATTCATTGAAATATCAGGCCAGAAAGTTCCCGCCACCGGCGGCAAATTTCAACTGGCCCTTGGGAGAACCGCGGGTCAGGATAAAACGATTCGATGCTGCGTAATAATATTTAGCGGCCGGGAATGGCCTGTTCTGGTGTCCGCCCGATTCTACCCCTGTCGGCAGGCCCTCAACTAATCTGGTCGCTTATGGGCAAGCCGGCCAGGCGATCGAGGTCAAAGGCCGCTTTGACGGAGTGTTCGCGCCGGCGGATGGGATCATGGTCGGCGGCCAGGAAATGATGCTGATGGCTGAATCGCCGCGCAAGACAGTGTTCTTCAACACGAGCAAAGCGGTCGGGCAAAGCGATATCGAGGTCAGAGAGCAAGGGCAGTCGCAGAAAAGCAAGTTTCGCAATATCAGCCTTAACTTGGTTGTTCAAAAGCACGATCTGCAAAAGGGCGAACAAACCAAATTGAAAGTTGTGGTGAAAGGCCTTGAAAACCTGCAGGAAGATATCCCGCTCCGTCTTCAGAATCAATCGACCAGCATCATGACGATGGAAGGAGGCAATGTACAGACGATTAACATCCGTCCCGCAGATGTAAAGCCCGGAGGCATCTATGAAACGGAGCTCACACTGACCGGTATCCAGTTGGGCGCTTTTCTTATTGAAGGCGCCATCATATGGGATAAACAATAAGTACCATTATAGGCTGCGCGCCGATAGAGATGTCCGGCAGGCGAAGCGAGTTCTTGTATCGTTTCACGCGCGCCGCTCGCGCGACTTTGTTTGCGGCGGGACGTTATTCGATGGTCGCCGTAATATCCGTTGAAGCCTGGTCGTCGGTCCACACCTGCGGAGCATCGACAGAAATATCTACCTTGGTGTAGTCCATCGCATATTGCAGGACCTCGTCGATAGACTCGACCGGGATTATCTGCATTTCGTCGAGCACTTCCTCGGGAATGTCGGCCAGGTCTTTTTCGTTGTCTTTCGGAATGATGACGGTCTTAACTCCGAAGCGGTGCGCCGCCAGAAGTTTTTCCTTCAAACCGCCGATGGGCAGAACTTTGCCGCGCAGGGTTATCTCACCGGTCATCGCCACGTCGTGACGCACGGCGACATTCGTCAGCGCCGACACCATCGCCACCGCCATCGTGATACCGGCTGAAGGTCCGTCTTTCGGAATAGCGCCTTCGGGCACGTGGATGTGCAGGTCTTTTTCGCGGATGAACTCGGTATCGATGCCGAGTTTTTCCGCGCGGGTACGAACGCAGGTCAGCGCGGTGTGGGCCGATTCCTGCATTACTTCGCCGAGCTTTCCGGTCAGGCGCACCTCGCCTTTACCTTTGACCAGCGTGGCTTCGATCTGCAGAATGTCACCGCCCACTTCGGTCCAGGCCAGCCCGTTCACCAAACCGATCTCGCTGGTCAGGGCGATGTCCTGTTTGCGGAACTTGATCGTACCCAGCAGGTCGCGCACTTTCTCGGCGGAGATGACCTCGCGAAAATCGCTGTTATCTTTTGCATTGACAAACTTACGAGCTACTTTGCGCAGGCATGAACCGAGCTGGCGTTCCAGGCTGCGGACACCGGCCTCGCGCGTGTAGTGGCGAATAACTTCCAGGATACCGTCGTCGGTAAAGGTGATCTTTTCCGGGTCGAGGCCGTTGCCTTCGGATTGTTTCGGGATCAGGTGCCGCTTGGCGATCTGAAGCTTTTCTTTCTCGGTATAACCGGAGAGTGAAATTATTTCCAGCCTGTCTTGGAGCGCCGGCGGAATGGTATGCAGCACGTTCGACGTGGCGATGAAAAATACCTGCGAGAGGTCGTAATCGACATCGAGATAATGATCGCGGAAAGTGTGGTTCTGTTCCGGATCGAGCACTTCTAAAAGCGCCGCCGCCGGGTCGCCGCGAAAATCATGCCCCAGTTTATCGACTTCGTCGAGCAGCATTACCGGATTAACGGTACCGGCGCGCTTCATTAACTGAAGAATTTGCCCCGGCAGCGAACCGATATAAGTGCGGCGATGGCCGCGGATCTCGGCTTCGTCGTGAACGCCGCCAAGGCTGAAGCGGACAAATTTTCTTCCCGTAGCGCGGGCGATCGATTTACCCAGGCTTGTCTTACCAACGCCCGGAGGGCCGACAAAACAAAGGATCGTGCCTTTGGGATTTTTTACCAATTGACGCACGGCGAGGTATTCCAAAATGCGTTCCTTGATCTTTTCCAGCCCGTGGTGGTCTTCGTTCAAAATGTCTTCGGCATTGCTCAGATCGTTGATCTCTTCTGAGCGCGCCTGCCAGGGGATGTTCACCAGCCAATCGATATAGGTGCGGGAAACGGTGCTTTCGGCCGACATCGGCGCCATCGTCTCGAGCCGCGAAAGTTCCTGCAAGGCTTTTTCTTTCGCTTCGTCGGTCATGCCGACCTCTTCGATCTTTGTTTTTAATTCTTCCAGCTCGGCCTTTTCGTCTTTGCGCCCGAGCTCTTTATGGATGGCCTTGATCTGTTCGTTCAAATAATACTCGCGCTGCGCCTTTTCCATCTGCCGCTTGGTGCGGGTGTGAACCTGGCGGTCGAGCTGTTTTTTGTCGATCTCTATTTCCAGAACTTCGATAAGTTTTTGCAGGCGGTCCTGGACCGAGGGTATCTCCAGCAGCAGCTGTTTTTCTTCGACCGGCACTTTCAGATGCGACGAAAGGGTATCGGCAATATGCGCGGGAATGGTGCCGCGCAGCGAAGCGTGCAGCGAATCCGTATAAGCGTCGGGCGAAAGCCGCATCAATTGTTCGACCAGGTTGTGCAGTTTCTGCAGCAGCCCGTCCGTGCGGTAACCCGATTCATTGGTAGAGACGATCCGCCGGACCGTCGCGTACAAGAGGTCTTCCTGGCGATCGACCTTGATCGTGGTGGCGCGTTCGCGGCCTTCGACCACGACCTTTATTTGCCCGTTCTCCTGTTTCTGCGCCTGCAGGATGCGGCCGATGGTGCCGATCTGGTAAACCTGATCGGGCGTCGGTTCGTCGATGGTGGCATCGTGCTGGGTCGCGAGAAAGATATAACGGTCGCCGGTCAGGGCGTGTTCCAGCGCGCGCACCGAATTCGGGCGGCCGATCTTGAACGCAACCTTGGTGAAAGGGAAGATCACCACGTCGCGGATAGGAACCATGGGAAAACGCGCTATGTCCTGGGGCATCTGGTCTGTGTATTCGTCCATTTTTTATGTAGAGCTTTCCGGTCGAAAAATTAATTGACAGTGTAATGAGGTTCTAATTTTATGATATTTCCGCAATTAAAAGCCAGTTTTGAAAAGAAATATCGATTTTTCTTCGAATTCGGTCATATTGAATTATTTTCCGGCCCGAAAGCAGTGAGCGTACCGGGAATAAAGTGTCCTAGTTAACATCAAAGCTTCTGAAATATGGTGCTGAGCGGACGCGGGAAGCCGCTGTTCAAATTTTAAATTATTATCCGCATAAGATAGGGCCACGAATTTCACTAATAACACGAATAAAGAGCTTTTCGATGGTTATTAGTGTAAATTAACGGCTAATCGAACGTTCTGAGATTGCGGGTTTTTTCGGAAAAAACCAAAAAATCTGCTGCTTAGTCTTGACACGAAATGGTAATGAAGTAAAATATTATTGAAATTGGATTTCAATTTCTATTAATAATATTATTTATACGTAATTATTGGAGTTAATTAAGTGCAGCAGAGAGCAATCCTTCAACCTTCGGTTTCAACAGACAACGAGCGCAAAATAGAGGCGGTCATGCGCGATGACAGCACCGTAATGCTTAAGTTTTCAACTTGGCGTGACGATCTTGGCTGGACCTGCCAGAAAACGATCGAAGTAGCGCCTGAAATGCTGGACGATCTGCATCACACCATTGCGGCGATGCGGTACAAAGTCAATCGCAAGAAAGCCGAGCAGGGAGGCACAGTGGCCAACTCTAAAGTAATAGAATTTCCGAACGTCGCTTAATTCTCTTCTTCAAAATAGGCGAATAAAAAGCAGGCTGAAATTTAGCCTGCTTCTTTTTTTGTTTTAATTTCGTCGTGTTAGCTTACTTGCCGCAAAACTATTCTTTCCTGCCCGGCCTTGCTTTGCCGCTCGGAGGTAAGTTTTTCCAATTCTTCAATATGGATCTGTTCGCCGGCGATCTGTTCTTCCAGCATAAACTTTGTCGGCAGGTCTTCGTCGCCGCACGAGGCCCAGGCGGCCTTGTATATATCCATCGCGGCGCGCTCGAGTTCGAGGTCTTGTTTCAGCATTTCTTTCAGATCGGTCGATTGGCGGATGAGCGCAGGCTCCACGGTCGGAATACCTCCCAGCGCGACTACCTTGTCGCCCAGCATATTCACATGTTTTTGGGCTTCTTCAGCCTGGTCGCGAAAGAAATCGCAGAAAACTTCGCGTTCCGTGCCGGTCACCAGAAAACTGTGCTGCGTATATTGGATCACGCCTGAGATCTCCAGCGCCAGCGCTTTGTTAAGGTTATCTATCAATTCCGCTCTTGCCATAATTTTTCACCGTCTCCCTGAGTTATTTTACTCTTGGTTACAATGACAATATACAAAACATTAAAACCGATGTCAAGCTAAACTATTGACAATTAAAGACTTAGAATTGAAATTCATTTTCAAATTCAATAATGAAGTCAGAACCGGGAACGGTTAGTGACCGGGTTTTACATGCGAAAATTGCAAAGGCTATAAGGATAAGTAAGAATTCTCCAGTGAGCACCTCTTTTGCCTTTTCAACTTTATCCTTTAGCCTTCAAAGAACCCGGTCACTATCGTTCCCGGTTCTGACCCGTAGCTATCGGGCCTTCTTATGTAACAGCGCCGCCGTCCACGATCACGACCTCACCGCTCATAAAGCTGTTGCGGTCGCTGCACATAAAGGCAGCATATTCAGCGAGTTCTGAGGGTTGTCCGGGACGCCCTTTGGCTACCCAGAAATCGTGCATTTGCAGCAGGCGGTCGGGAAGCGTATTGCCGAGGTCGGTATCAAAGATACCGGCAGCAATAGCGTTTACAGTGATGCCGAAGTTAGCCGCCTCACGCGAGAGACACTTGGTAAAACCGATCATCGCGGCCTTTGAGGTGGCGTAATGGACCGAGGTCGGCAGGCTGCGGATCGCCCCGACCGAAGTGATGTTGAGGATATTGCCGACACGTTCGCGGATCATCTGTTTGTAAAAAGGCTTGGTGACGGCAAAAAGGCTATTCACATTCGTATCCACCACCCAATCCCAGGACCTGTCGGTAGTGGTGGCGAAATTGTCCCCTTTATTGACGGCCGCATTGTTGACCAGCACATTGATCGAGCCCCAGGCGTCTTTTATTTCGCGGGCGATATGTTTCATTCCATAGCGGTCGGTAACGGACACTTTGAATGAGAGCGCGCGGCGGCCAAAAGCTTCGATCTTCTTTTTGACCTCTTCCGCGAGGCTGTCGCTGGAGTGATAGTTAAAAGCCACGTCTGCGCCTTCGCGGGCGAAGACCTCACAGATCGCGGCGCCGATGCCGCGGGTGCCGCCCGACACAAAAGCACGTTTTCCTTCGAGTAAAAGAGTCACAAATAGTTCCTTAGTATGATTTGTTAATAAAATGAACCTGACGATTCAATAAAGTATAAGTTATACAGGCATAATTGGTTAAATCGCGAAAACGAAAAAGCGGAAATGCAGCGATCCTTACGCTTCGATTTGCTCAGCGGGCGGAAGAAGGAGGGATCAGTTTGCGTGAAAAATAAAACAGGCCTCGATCCGGGATAGATCGAGGCTCCTGTGTTAGACAACACTTCCTCAGGTACAAGTCGGGCTGGGATCGCAGGGCTGCGCGTAGCAAAGGGCCACATTGTGCCGGCAGGGATTACATTGCTGCGGATGTGTTTCGCACACTTCTTCGCAGACCAGGGACAACTCGTCACACTCCCAGCAGCAGTTCGGAAGAAGAAACGCGCTGGCGGATTTAGTTTGCAGGCCTAAGGTAAAAACCAGGCCGCCGGAAAGAACAGCCAGAATAAGAAACTTGCGGGAAAGTTTGGTAAGTTCTTTTAACATTTTGTTTGCTCCTTTTTTAATTCGAAAGTTACGGGGTTTTAGCAAATCATGGGATTTGCCGTAAAACGATCAGGTCTTAACTTGAAGAAAGTTAAGACCTGATTTCGGTTAAAAGCTAGCAGCCCGGGTCGGGATTGCAGGTTTCGTAACATTCTTCAGCGTTAGCCAAACACCCTGCACAAAGCAAGCCGTGGGGAAACGAAATGCACGCCTGCTGACAACCGGAGGGAAAGCACTCCCAACAGCATTTGGGTTCCAGTGCTTTAACGGAAGCCGGGTTCATACTCAAAACAAATACGAGGCTGCCCGAAAGGGCCGCCAGTATAAAAAGGTTGCGTGACAGCTTAAATACACCTTTGAACATAACTCTCTCCTTTAGTTAGATCGGAAGGTTGGTTCGGCAAATATGCAGGGTTTGCCGGGACGGTTAATGGTTATTTACAGCTTCAAGACAAAAAGATCCCTAAAGGCCAGGGGGTTTAAAACCTTAATGACGATATTGTTGGGAAATTTCGTGCATCTGGGAAACCGTATTAGTTTTACGCTGACCCAATGTTAGTTTATCGCGAGGATGATAGTCAAAGTTTTTTAGTGAGGTGTAAAAAGCGCCTAGCTTTCGTAGACGGGTTCTACGACCCGTGTATTTGCCGGAAGAAGGGCTGAGATTTCCTCAATTATGCGCTGGGTAGAATTCGGAATGGATAACCCGATGGTGGCTGCCTTCATCTCCGCGTATTGACGGGAATCGTTGAGAAGATTTTGAATAGTAGGCACTATATCCGACGCTTTTTCGAGCAATATACCGGCGCCGCGCTGCGCGATAAGTTTAACGGTCCCGGCTTCCTGCGGCATCGGCGGCGTGGTGGCATCGGCGATTATCGGCAGCTGGCAGGCCAGCGCTTCGAAGGTGGTCAGGCCGCCCAGTTTTGAGATCATCACGTTGGCGGACTGCATCAGTTTTTCCACTTCGTCTGAATAGCCGATGACCTTGACGGGGAATTTGGCGGTCAGAGCGATCTTCTCCGCTTCAAGTCTTAGTTCGTCGTTCTTACCGGCAAGAAAGATCGCCTGTACATCGAGTTCGCCGGCGACGAGTTCGCGAAAGATCTGCGGAATATTGCCGCCGCCGATCCACCCGGCATTGACGAAAATAGTGAATTTTTCCGGATCGAGTTCGAGCGCTTCGCGCGCGGCCTGCGCATCTTTTTCCGTTACTTCGTGAAACTTGGGATCGACGGGCATTCCCGAGATCTTTATCTTTTCCGGGGAAATGCCGTATTCCATCAGCTGCGTCTTGGCCTCTTCGCTGGCGACCAGGTAAAGCGCCACGTCATTACACGCCCAGCCTTTCCAAAACCCGTAATACGGATCGGTAACCACCGTCACGAGCGGGATCTGGTCCTGCAGCTTCAATTCTTTTAAGACCTTAGCAAAGAAATGCTGTGTCAGCGGGTGAACGCTTACCACCACGTGCGGGCACCATTTTTCAAACAGTTGCTGGGCGAAACCAAAACTGCGCCGGTAAAAAAACTCGCGCGTTTCCGGGCGGAATTTGTTGATCGCCCAATAAAGATATTTCATCCAGTGCTGTTTGTTGCGCAGGGTCCAGTTATACATTTTCACCATGCGCGCGGCGATATGGTGCGAGTCTTCGATGGCTTTGACAGTGCGGACCGCAAACGACTTGCCCTCCCAAAATTTCTGCAGCCCTCCCACGATCGCCGCCGCGGCAGAGCGATGCCCGCCGCCCGTGTCGGATGAGATGATCAGGATTTTAGGGGTGTTTGGGTTCACGTTATAAGAGTTGTATGAGTTCGCCGGGGTCAATATCGGCATCCTTTAATATTGCTTTCAAAGTTCCTATCGGAATCTCCTTACTGCCATGGAGCGGAACGGTAATTCGCTTTCCATCGTTTTCTCGAAAAAGCTGAACATGGCTTCCTTTCTGCCGTTTAACCACAAAGCCAAGTTTTTCAAGAACGCGTATTAATTTAGAGCCGTTTATTCTGGGAGTTTTTGGGCTCATGCGGCGATCGGAACGGAAAGCCGGGTAATTAAAACCGGCTCTTTTTCTATAGGTATCTCCTCGCCATCAGCTATCATCGACTCAACATGAAGTTCGATCGCTTCGGCAATATTCTTCTTAGCTTCTTCCACGCTTTCCCCAAAAGAGTGGCATCCTGGTAATAGCGGAACAAAAGCATGAAAGCTTTCCTCATCCGGCTCTATTACAATTGTAAAATCGTAATTACTCATAGAAAACTAAGCCTTGACTGCCAATCCATCCGCCTGCGGCTGTGACTGACCGATCTGCTTGGCGGCCTTTTTCATTTGGCGTTCCAGTTTTTTGATCTGGATCAGATGGCCTGGGTTAAAAGGCAGGCTCGGATAGTAGCTGTTCGATTCGTGCGTACAGAAACATCCGTCGGCGACTTCCTTGCGGCGCTGTTTCATCTGCGGCGAATTCCAGGCGGCCTTAAAGTTCCAGTCGAATTCACGCAAATTGGCGACTTCGGTTTTGTTTTCGCAAGACGAAAGCGTGCCTTCGTCGTAGATGACGGCGCCGGCGGTTCCGGCATAGCACTTCATCTGCGGGGCTTGTTCTTCCTTGGTCTTAGTGATCAGGCCGTGCATATAGATGTCGATCGCAGCCTTAAAGAAACCGGCCGAGCCGCCATAGTTATTTTTGATCGCCGAATTTTTCACGTCGTCCAGGATCATCTGCGAAAGCTTGGCGTAACGCTCATGATCGAAATTGAGTTCGTTCGGGTCTTTTGACGGCGGGCGAATATAGTTGATGTTGATCTTGTCCGGCTTGAGGTCGTATTTCAGGAAATCGTACCAATCAAAGATGGTGTCCTGGTTGGAATTCATCACGCAGGTACATGTCTGCACATCCAGATTAGGAAATTCTTTTTTCATTTCCTTTAGCGTGCGCGCTGTATGGATCGCCTTATCCCACGAACCTTCTTTCTGGCGGATCTTCTCATGCTGATCCTTTAGGCCGTCGATACCCAGCGCAACGGTAACGTTCAGCTTCGGGTTTTCCTGCAGAATTTTCGTTACGTCGGGGAAGATGCGCGGATGGATCTGCCCGTTAGACATTAGGTAGACCGATTCCAGCTTGTTATGCCGGTAGAAAGAATTGACTACTTCCGGCAGGTCCTTGCGGGTGAACGGTTCGCCGCCGGCCAGGATCAGCACGCCAAGGTTGCCGCCGAGGGTTTCCGCGATCTTCTCGATCTCGTGGGTCTTCATCTGCAGTTTTTTACGCGGGCGGTCGTCCAGTTCCTCAGTAAAAAAGCAATGCGTACAGCGCATATCGCAGACCGAAGTCACCAGAATATTTAATAGAATAGGCGCAAAAGGCTGGCCGATCGCCAGTTTTGCGTAGCGTTTTAATAGTTCGCGGGTTGTATGATCCATTCTTAAAGCCTTATATAATAATTACGTACCTATACCTGATACAGTTCGAATTTAATCCAACTGCGCACATATAATTTAACCTTTTAGCCGCTGAAGAGCAATGTTCAGCAGGTTATGGTCTTTTGATGGCTGGTGTCGGCGCGGGGTTGACCACAGTCGTATCGAGCATCGATGGGCTGAGTGTCGGATTGATCATATTCGGGTTTATGACGGTTACATTCTTCATCATATCGGCCGGAATTCCGGGCACATTTGCGGAAGGACCGTTTTCCCCAACCGGAGGCGGGTTTTGCACGACCGATATCAGATCGGCATTAAAGGCAAAGGTAGCGCTGGTAATATTGATTCGCAGGGGCAGCTTATCCTGGTCTTTACTTATCCATAATTTGACGGTGCTTTGCCCGATACTGGCGAAGACCACCTGCGCGGTCAGTTTTTTACCTTGAAAATCGATCGTCTCTTCGGCCTGCGAAAGAATGGTCAGGATCACCGGGCCGTCGCTGGTAAATAGTGCGACGCGGATATCGCCGCTGGGGCTTTTATTAGGCTTTACTTCTTTTAGGTTGAACGAGCGAATGGCATAGGCCAGCGACAAAATATCGTGCGTGCCGACGGGAATGTCATATAACGCGCCTTTACTGTCCGTTACCTTGCCGGTCGCCTGATCAAACTGGAGCATCTGATTAAAAAGACCGAGCGCGCCGTGAAAATCTATCTCCGTGCGCTCCGGCAAAAGGGAATCCGGTTCGACGTATGACTTGATCGAATCGCCCGCGGCAAAAAACGAACTGCTGTCGGTCAGCTGCTGGACCGAAGCGCTAAGCAGCAAACTGTCCTTGCCAAAAAATTGTTTTCGTTCCGCGGCCTGCACCACCAGGGTTCCAAACGACGTCGATGTGCCCGGACGCGATAAACGATAGGTCAGTGTTTCGCCCAGATCGAACGGCAAATTTTCCGACAGAGGCTGATTGTTTTTGTACGGGAGGGGCGTAGCGCGGGGACGCGGCGTTGAGACAGCTATGGGCGGCGGGGTATTTTGCGGTCTTGGCGTGGCGTCGGCGACAGGTTCCGGAGAAAGGTCCTGTATGCCGGCCAGTTCGGCCCGCAAAACTCCTTTTAGATGTTTATAAGAGACGACCACCGGAATGCGCCGCTCGTCGTCACTAAGATAGATCTGAAGCTTTGGGAAGGAAGTAATTTGAACATCTAAAACGACCGTGTCGAATTCACCGGCGGTGGTTTTAACATGCGCCTTACCGGCGAGTTGATACGACGCCTGAACGATGCTGCCGTTATCTTCCTGAATACTCAGCACGCCGCTGGGCGCGGTAGAAAAACGAAGTTGGAAAAGCGCCGATAACCAATCGTGTGCCGCGGCGGGACCTTTATGATCGGTCACTTTTTCGCGCGGCATTCCATTCTCGTCATTGATGACCCTGCTAAGCAGCGGCAGGCCCGTGTCAGGCGTCACCAATATCTGGCGGGTTTCATTGACGGAAAAAAAAGCCGCGTTAACAAAATCGGTCGTTTTTACCTTGCCGTGTAAGTAAACGGCATCGCGGTCACCATATTTTCCGGTAGAAACCACGTAAGTCTCGGCAAATGCGGCGCTGGGGTAGCTGGCAAAAGATATGTTGTAGGTAAGACGTTCGCCGATGGGGAAACGCCCGGCAGCAGGCGCCTGTGCCTGTCCGGACTGGCAGCAAAATAAAATGATAGCTATAAAAGTAAAAAATGTTTTTCTCATCAATGTGCCCGCGTGCTCTCCATCTCCCTGGCGATCTTACGTACGGCTTCTAAAGGATCGGCAGCTTTTAGGATCGGGCGCCCGATGACCAGGTGGTCGGAACCCGCCGCGATCGCTTCTGCCGGTGTCATTACACGCTTTTGGTCGTCTGCCGTTGCAAAAGCGGCCTCAACTGCCTGCCGCACACCCGGTGTTACGATCAGGAAATCCTGTCCGGCGCCCTTGCGTATCATCGCGATCTCCTGCGGCGAAGCCACCACTCCATCCATCTCACATTCTGACGCAAGTCGCGCTAAATTCAAAACTTGCTCCCCCGGCCCTGTTTGGATGCCGGTTTCGCGCAATGTTTCAGCATTCGAACTGGTCAGAACCGTTACCGCGATCATCTTCGGCCGGTTAAGATATTCCCGGCTGCACGCTTCGCTCACTCTTTTAACCGTTTCACGCATCATTTCGCCGCCGCCCGAAGCATGAACATTGAACATCCAAACTCCCATTCGCGCGGCTTCAACCGCAGCCGAAGCGACGGTATTAGGGATGTCATGAAATTTCAGATCAAGAAATATCCTCAACCCTTCGCCGGTTAATTCCCGAACGAATGATGCGCCCGCGGCGGTAAAGAGTTGCAGGCCAATTTTGAAAGCGCCAACTTCACCGCGGAAAGTGTCGATGGTTTTTCGAGCTTCTTCAGGGGAAGATAAGTCGAGAGCAAGTATGATCTTTTCTTTCATTCTATGTTTTGGCTATGTTTTGGGTCACGTAGTGACGATTTGATCGTAGCCGTGGGTTTTAACCCACGGAAATTTGGTTTAATTCACCTGTCGCGTAGCAACAATTAAATTATCAGCCGTCGCTATGCGACGTGTTATTGTGATACCCGGTTACCGTGGATTAAAATCCACGGCTACATTCAAAAGCACCGCTACGCGGTGAAAACCTTTATCGATGCTCCCACGGCCTCATCCAGTGAATTAAAACCGTTCTTCTTAAGCAGCTCGGCCAGGCCCGCTATTTATATCGGTAGCAAAAGAAAATCCCTGGTAAATAAATCCCGTGTAAGCCTGCAGCAGGCACGCGCCCGCACTGATCTTTTCAAAAGCGTCTTCGGGCGTAAAAATGCCGCCGACACCGATTATCGGAAGTTTTCCTTTTGCGTGGCGGTGGATCGCGGCGATCACTTCGGTCGAGCGTTTTTGCAAAGGTTTGCCGCTCAAACCGCCTTGCCCCATTTTTTCAACTTCACTGCCCGGGGTCTTCAAACCTTCACGGCTAACCGTCGTGTTTGTTGCAATGATCCCCGACAGATCCAACCGCAGGGAAATATCGACGATGGCTTCGATCTCCGCCTCACTCAGATCAGGCGCGATCTTTAGCAGCAGAGGTTTACGCGAAAGTTCAGTATTTCGTTTTTGCAAAGCGCGGAGAAGTTTTTCCAGTTCATCGGCCTGCTGCAATTCACGCAGATGCGGCGTGTTCGGTGAGCTGACATTGACGGCAATGTAATCGGCCACCGGATGGACCAGCTCAAAGCTCTTTAAGTAATCTTCCACCGCTTCTTCATTCGGTACGATCTTACTCTTGCCGATGTTGATCCCCAGTACGCAGTTCGGCATTTTCTTTTTTGATCTTTCAGCGATCTTTGCCGCGCCGTCGTTGTTAAAACCGGCCCGGTTTATCAGCGCTTTATCCTGCGGCAGGCGAAAAAGGCGCGGCTTTGGATTTCCCGGCTGAGGGTGATAGGTCGCGGTTCCTATCTCGACAAAACCAAAACCGAGCGCCGCCAGCTGCTCCACCGCGATCCCGTTTTTATCAAAGCCGGCCGCAATTCCCAGAGGGTTTTCGAATTTCAAGCCAAAACGCTCGATCGGGCCAAACTCTTCAAACGAAGCTTTGCCCGCTAAAACACCGCCAAAAAAACCGGAAGTAAGTCCGGTCTTTAAAACTTTTAATCCTATTTCGTGCGCCGTTTCGCTGGGCAGGCTGAAAAGCAGGGGTCTGATCAGTGTTTTGTACAGAGACATTTGATAAGTGCGATAATTGTAACTTCAACAACTGCAACTTGTCACCTGTCGCCTTATTTTGTTACGATTTTCACCGAATGGAAGCAAATTTAAGCGAGAAGTCGAGGATAATGGACCCGGCAAGGATGAAGCGCGCGCTTTCGCGGCTGGCTTCGGAGATCGTCGAGGAAAATCAGGGCGCGAAAGACCTGTACCTGGTTGGCATCCGCCGCCGCGGCGTTCCGCTGGCGGAAAGGATCTCCAAACGCATCGCTGAACTGGAAGGGACCGCCCCGATCCAGGGCATTCTCGATATCACACTTTATCGCGACGACCTTTCGACTGTCGGAGCTAACCCGATCGTAAACCGCACGGAACTGACCGAAGACATTGAGGACAAAAATATCGTACTGGTCGATGACGTGCTTTATACCGGACGAACCATCCGCGCCGCGCTCGATCAATTAATGGATTTTGGCCGGCCGCGCCGCGTGCAATTAGCCGTGCTGATAGACCGCGGCAAGGAGCACCGGGAACTTCCCATCCAGGCTGATTACGTCGGTAAATTGGTGCCGACCAAAAAGAACGAGATCATCCGCGTGATGCTGAAAGATTTTGACGAAGACGAGGGAGTCGGCATTTTCGAACTTCCGGCAGAGTAGAAAGAATATGAAAAATAAATTGATCCTGCTTGGTGTGCTGACGGCTGCTTTTTTCGTCATTTTGTCCCTGCCGTCACCGGCGCTGGCCTGTGCCTGCTGCGCCGATCCGGGAGCGTATGTGATCAATACCAGGAGGGTGGATGAAAACTATCTCAGCGAGCTGAAACGGCTTAAGTTCCAGGAGCCGGGACTGTACATGACGGACGCAGGTGACGATCTGATCAAAGGCCTGGATCCCATCGGGTTCGATTTTCAGCTCACGTCAATTTTTCAAAACAAAACGTTCAAGTTCACGTTTAAGGACGAGAGCGGCAAAACCGGCACTCTGTCCCTACCTCTTCCGACCACCATGGTGGACTTTATGGTCGACATCCATGACGGGGGGGAATTCGGCGCGGGCGGCCCGGCTCTCTATAAGGAGTGGCGTTTCAAATCCAAGGTTAGCCAGGGGACCGGCATCTTTCAAAAAGGTATGGCTCCGGCGACCGACTTTTTTCTGGTCCTCCAGGGACGGGGAAACATGTGCGCAACAGCCGAGACTTTTACCCACTGGAGGCTGGAGATCAGCGGGAAGAAAGCAGATTATGCTTTTTATGGCGATCTTGGTAAGCCTCTTCCGGATGTGAATTAACGATAAATTGGCGATATCAGATCGCCTTTTTTTATAAGTAAATTCGACTATTAACTTTCAACTGTAAACTATTCACTGACATCCATAGAAAAAAACAGTGAATAGTTTACAGTTAATAATTAACAGTTAGTACTGCTATCTCAAGATGGACAAACCTTTTCATCGACGCGATCTGCTTGGTATCCGCGATCTATCCGCGAAAGAGATCGTAGGCATCCTCGACACCGCCGATACTTTTACCGAAATTTCCCAGCGCGAGGTAAAAAAAGTTCCGGCGCTGCGCGGCAAGACCGTCATCAATCTTTTTTTCGAAGCCTCCACCCGAACGCGCACTTCTTTTGAACTCGCCGCTAAACGCCTCTCCGCCGATGCGGTCAATATCAGCGTGTCTAGTTCCAGCGTGAGCAAGGGTGAGACTTTACTGGACACGGCGCAGAATCTGGATGCGATGGCGCCCGATTGCATCGTCGTACGCCATTCGAGCGCCGGTGTGCCGCACCAGCTTGCCAAAGCAAGCAAGGCCGCGGTGGTTAATGCGGGCGACGGCGCGAACGAGCACCCGACCCAGGCGCTGCTCGATGCGATGACCATCCGCGAACACAAAGGCAAGATCAAAGGCTTGAAGGTTGCGATCATCGGCGACATTCTGCATAGCCGCGTGGCGCGTTCGAACATTCACCTGCTGACCAAGCTTGGCGCAAAAGTGCGCGTGGCGGGCCCCAGCCCTCTGGTCCCGCGCGATTTCGGCTTTCTGGTAAAACGCGGTTTGGAGGTCGCGCCGAACATCGAAGAAGCCATCACCGGCGCTGACGTGGTGATGATCCTGCGCATCCAGCGCGAACGAATGGACGCCGCATTTTTCCCCACCCTGCGCGAATATTCCATTCATTACGGCCTGACGCCGCAGCGCGTCGACCTGGCAAGAAAAGACGCCATCGTGCTGCACCCCGGCCCGATGAATCGCGGTATCGAGATCGCTTCCGAAGTGGCGGACGGCTCGCGCTCGCTGATACTCGACCAGGTAAAATACGGCGTGGCGGTCAGAATGGCGGTGCTCTATTTAGCGACCGGCGGGAAAGCTGTGGGAGAATAGTCGCTGATCCGCGGCCATTTCGCAGGTGTTCACCTGTTCCAGTGAGCGCAAGTGAACACCCTGTTCCAAAAATGTTCCAGAAATCTCGTAAAATTCACAAATCCGTTGATTAAATTAAAAAAGAACATTGAGATCGGAAAATTCAGGTACCTGCCGCTCTTTTTCCTATCTCAGGCCACCTGAAAGCATAGCTCAGGGAGGGAAATTTAGTCGTTAAGAGATTCTAGGTAATCGGGATCTGCCCGTCGATTTGAAGATAAACAAAGTAACGGGTCAGTACCGGGAACGCAGTGACCGGCTGGTTTTTAGCGGATAGTGAAATAATGATTTGTGAAGAATTTTTGTTAATCATAAGCACTCGATCATTCATGTTAAAGAAAGCCGGTCACTGCGTTCCCGGTACTGACTCCATCGCTACGGCCATCGGTTTCCTTATATGGGCAACATATGAATTTAATGTGTTAAAAAATACTGGATCTAACCACGAAATGCGCGAATGTTCATTGCGGCAAAAAACGGACGTAAAAAACGTCTTATAGTCGATCGAAAAGAAAAGAATCAAAAGCGGGAGAGAGAAATGAGAAGTAGGAATTTAATTATCCATCCAATTATCCTGGGCATTTTTATATTGCTTATTTCGGCAATAAATATTTCTGCGCAAAACGATTTTAAGATGCGCCAGCGAATGACCGTGGCGGGGCGCACGATGGAATCGGCGGTGATGATCAAGGGCGCGCGCGAACGCACGGAAAGCGACAATATGGGCATGAAGAGCGTGAGCATCATGCAGTGCGACATGAAGCGCACGATCAGGGTCAGCGAGCCGGAAAGAAAATATCTGATCGAACCGATGAATGCTCCCGATACCGCTGCGCAGGCCCAGCCGGTGAAAAGCACCACGACGGCAAAAATTAAAACTCAAAAAGGCGGGATCGTCACCCGCACCCTGGAGATCATCGACACGGGCGAGCGCCAGCAGATGTTCGGAATGACCGCGCGTCATATCAAGACCGTGATGACGACCGAAGCTTCTCCGGATGCCTGCGACAAAAACCAGCAGCGCGTCGAAACCGACGGCTGGTACGTCGATCTTTCCGTCGGGCTGAGCTGTAAATTCGATCGCCCGCCCGAAAATCCGATGAATTACGAAAAGCATGCGCCCGCTTGCCTGGACCAAACGAAATTTGTTCAAAAAGGGACCGGCAAATTAGGCTATGCGCTGAAACTCACCACCAAAATTTCCATGTCGGGAGTGGGGGGAGATACAGGCGGTGAAGACGATGCCGAGACCGCGGCGATGATGGCGAAGATGGGAATGGGCGGCGGAATGATGACGATGACCACCGAGGTTACCGAGCTTTCCCGGGCGACCCTGCCGGCGGAGCTTTTTGATATCCCGGTGGGTTACGCCGAAGCCAAAGAGCAAAAAGAGCTTTATGGAAAGAATACCCAGAAAGCGATGGGCGAGTATCAGAAAACCCCGGAAGCAAAAGCCGAAATGAACCAGATGATGCAGGGAATGCCGGCGGTTGGAAATGCGGGCGCAAAGAAACCCGGGATGGTGCGCGTCGGCGTGATGACGGTCAGTAATTCCACAGGCAAACCGCTGGCGACCGATATGTATCAAAATATGCTTGTTTCGCAGATCAACGGCAATAAATTGGAGGCCGTCGCGATCACTTCCGCGGACGATGCGAAGCGCTTGAACTGCGATTACATTTTAAGTACCGATATCAAATCGTTAAAACAATCCACGGCGAGCAAGGTCGGCGGGATTTTTGGCAAGGTTACCGGCGCGGGCAGCGGGGAAGGCAAGGTAGAAGTAACCGTCGGTTATGACTTGAAACCGCTCGGCCCTGACGGAACGACACTGCAGATGCAGTCAACCACGGCCAAGATCGAAGGCCAGGAAAACAGCGTGATGTCGGCGCTTAGCAGCGAAGCTCAGGCGGTGACGAAAGCACTGAAGAAATAAATATGAAGCGCGGGCATCCTGCCAGCAAAGGTTTCCACGCGGCTAGCTGGCAATATTACTTATAAACACGCCGGGTGAATCACATTGCGGGTAGAATGCCCGCGCTCCATAAAAGAAACGGGCTTTTGGCCCGTTTCTTTCTTTGCATGGAGAAAAGATCTAGAAGGCAAATCTTAACCCCAGTTGGAATGACCTCGGCCCACCGGTACCGAAGACGCTGGTCGTACGCTGCGTCGGGCGAAGAGTGGTAATATCGCCCGGCGCCGTTCCCTGGACCGGCAAAACAAAGTCACCCACATTGGTCAGATTGGCAAAGTTAAACACATTGAAAACTTCACCGATCAATTGCAGCCGCATACGTTCGTTGAACGCGATCGTCTTGGTGAGACGAAGGTCCTGCGAATGGATCCAATCGCCGCCGATGGGCGTGTCCGCCGGAAGCTCCGCCAGAAAATTCAGCGGGGTGCCGAAAGGATCGACGCCGCCGGCCTGCGTGTCGTTGTAGCTCCGGATAAGCGCGTTGATCTGATCGACCGTACGGATCTCGCGCCCGATCGAACCGCCTCTCGTTCCCGGCAGGTAAGTGGCGGACGTGCCGGTTCCGCTCAGGTCGACAAAGTCCGGCAGGAAGATGCTTTGCGGCACTCCGCTGAAAGTCGTCGAGATGAGGGAAACGGTCCAATTACCCAGCAGGTTTCGTTTTATGAAAGAGCTGTCTTTTTTAAAGAACGGCATTTCATAAACCGAACTGAACACGAAACGATGTTTGCGGTCCAGGCCCGCGGGGCCGAAATCCGCCCGCAGGTTATTCAGATCGGTCGGTGCTCCGCCCAGGCCTAAAGAGTCCGGGCTGAAGGCATCAAATCTCGACAGGGCATAACTGGCGGTGAATTGAAAACCGTTACGGAAACGGCGGTCAACCCGTGTCAGCAGGCCTTTATAGATCGAGAACGCAGATGAATCGGCATAAGGTACCGGGAACGGGAACGCTCCCAGAACCGCGCCGCCTGCCGAATCCGCCTGGTTGATGTCGTACACGATCACTTCGTGCAGTCCTTTACGATAATTGAAGTCAGCCTGCAGCAGCAGGTTGAACGGCAATTCGCGCTGGACGCCGATCGAGTATTGCAGCGAATACGGCACCTGGAAGTTGCTCGCAAAGATCGGGCCGGATACCGAGTTCGTGCATTCGAGAGCGGTCGGCAAACCACAGGATGTCAGCCTGGATTCCAGGTCGGCACGAACCGATGGCCACAGCGCCAGCATTTGCGCCAGCGTTATCTGGCCCGGATCAAACCGCCCGTCACCGCCAAAAGGATTAAGCACGGGACTGACGATCCCGGTTCCGATGAGGAACTGTTCGGCCCCGACCGGGCCGAGGTCAGCTCGCTCAAAGAGCCGCAGATTGTCGATCGTGTTGTCGTAATACACTCCGAAACCGCCGCGAATAACGGTTTTGGAATTGCCCATCACATCCCAGGCAAAACCGATGCGGGGAGCGATGTTATTGTTATCGCGCGCCGCCGGCGCCGTACCGTTATCAAAGAGGGGAGCGATGACCGCCGGACGGCTGAGGTCGTGATTCCAGAGATTGGAATCCCACCGGTAAGCCAATCCGAGGTTCAAGGTAAGGTTGGGCGTGATCTTCCACGAATCACCGGCGTAAACCTGAAAGCGATGATTGATGGTTGGCCCGTCATGGTTAAAAGGCAGATTCGCATCGCCTACACCCATGGAAATATCACGGACGTCGGCGTTTAGAATATCCGCTTCGGTTTCGGTGGACGGCGGGATAAACAAACGAATGCGGACCGGGTTGGCAAAGACGAACGTGCCGCCGATGGAGGTGCGTTCATAATCGCCGCCAAAGCTGAATGTGTGTTTGCCGCTTAACCACGTCAGATCGTCGCGCAGCTGGTGCCTGCGCTGGGGCGTTCTCTGCGGAGTGAGCGCGTTGGTCCCCGTGCGGAAAAGCGGATCTGCCGAAAAGGCGATCTCCGGCACGCCCGGTACGGCCGCATCGATCGCATTATTGAAATCGCTGAGGTTGAAAACCAGGTTGTTGCTCACATTGGACGAGATAGTTGAAGCTAAACCGGCGACAAAATTATGAGCGCGGTTCGTCACTATCTGGTCATTGGATTGAAAGATACCGCTCACGCTGTCGCGCGGTACGATGCCTGAACCGGCCGGGAAAGGGCTCTGGCCGGCGTTATCGTTAAACGAATAGCGGAAAAAGATGTTCGTCCAGTCATTCGCCGCCCAATCGATCTTGGCGGTGAACAAAGTTTCGTCAAACGGATTCGGAGTGAAACCGGCAAAGCTCGAAGCCGAGGTGGGATTCCGCAAAGACGAACCATCCTGATTGTTTCGCTCGTAGCTTCCAAAAAAGAACAATTTATCTTTAATGATCGGCCCGCTGAACGTGCCGCCCATCTGCTGCCGGTCGAAAGGAACTCTTTCGGCCTGCGCGGCAAGCGGAACATGCGCCGCATCGAGCCTGGCTAATGCCGGGAATGCGGAAAACTTGTCGTCGCGAAAATATCCGAAGACATTTCCGTGAAAATTGTTCGAACCGGAACGCGAAACGATATTGACCGAACCGCTGGCGGATGCGCCGGTGGAAAGGCTGTAATTCGAAAGCCCGATCTGGAATTCCTGCACGATCTCCTGCGAGAAATTCTGCACGGTAGTTCCGACGACGTTATCTACCACGGAACCGCCGTCGACCGTGATCTGGGTCGAGCGGCCGGCCTGCCCGCCGATAGAAACGCCGGTGAAATTCGCCTTGGTCGGGTCAAACGATGCGCCGTCGACTTTTTCGGTGCCGGGCTGCAGCTGCGCCAGGTCGAGAAAGTTGCGGCCGTTTAGAGGAAGGTTTTCTATCTGTATCGTATTGACCACACCGGAAACAGTATTGTCCGAGCGCTCGATCTGAGCTTCGGACGTGCTGGTTACAACTACTGTTTCGCTTACCCCGCCGACTTCCAGGTTGAAATCGACCGCGGACGTCTGCCCGACCTGGATCTGCACGCTTTCCCGGATCGATTGTTTGAAATTCGTTCCGGAAGCGCGGACCTCATAAAAGCCGGGCTGTAACTGTAAAATACGATATTGGCCGTTCTCGTTGGTAACGGCGGTTTTGGTGACATTGGTCGCGAGGCTGCGGACGGTCACTGTGGAATTTTGAACGACCGCTCCCTGCGAATCCAGGACGGTTCCTTCGATGGAACCAAACGGTTCCTGTGCAGCAATAAGCACCGTGGAACATAGAAATAAGAAGAACAAAATAAGTATATTTCTCATTTACAACTCCTTGAAAAAACACGAAGTTTTTCTTGAAAAAAATGCTATACTTACGCCGCCGCGCCTTAGAAGGCGCAGGCCGCATGAGTCTGGTTACAGTCTCATCAAACGTGGAGCCGTTGGTTAAAGGGCGGATTATTTTCGAAGATAGACGCCCTTAAGTAACGGTTCCTTTTTTTCGTATAGCAAAACCAGGATTTTGGTTGTCATAACAACCGCTTCAGAAATCTTCCGTTAAAGAGATCCGGGAAAAACAGTCAGGTTTTTCTGTTAATCTCTTACGCAAATAGAAGACCAATAGTTATAAGATCAAGCTAAACCCTGTTATTTCTTATAGATAATGTTTTGATAGAGGGAATTTTCACAAGCGCGGTACAATAACTTTATCAAAAATTTTGGATAAAAAATCTAATAAATTGTAAAGGGAAAGATTAGTAGAAATAATATTAGCCAGACGGGTGTTTATCCAGCCCCCACCTTGGAAAAAAAGAAGCAACTTGTCCTTTACAAATGATGTAGTTAAAAACCGTTAAGGTTGCCTCGCTGCAGAGATAAAAAGCTGTCCCGGGTTGACACGAAAGTTTGACTTGGTTAACTCTGGCAGAGAAGATTTTATATTATCGACACTTTTAGAATGCTTCCACTTTATGAAAGTTCGAGATTTGCTTAAAATTTTAAATGAAGATGGCTGGTTTTTAGTAGGAACGCGCGGCAGCCACCGCCAATTAAAACACCCTATCAAAAAAGGTCGGGTTACAGTTCCCGGAAAGCCCAACGATGATCTGACACCTAAGACTTACTACAGTATTTTACGTCAGGCGGATCTAAGGAAGTGAAAGGAAGATATTATGCGTTACGCTATCGTTATTGAAAAAGCGGAAAACAATTATTCGGCTTACGTTCCGGACCTGCCGGGATGTATAGCAACCGGGAAGACTATAGAAGAAACCGAAAAACAATTGCGCGAAGCCATCGAATTTCACATCGACGGAATGATCGAAGACGGGTTGCCGATCCCGGAACCGAATAGCCACGTTGAGTATATAGAAATAGATAAGATTGCCGCATAAAACAAACAGTGAAACTTTTAATCAAAAACGGTCATTTGATCGACCCCGCAGAAAACCAGAACAGCGGAAAGAATTTGCTTATCGAAGACGGCAAGGTTGCCGCCTGGCTTGGGGCTAACGAAAGCGTGCCGGAAGATGCGGAAGTTTTTGACGCGTCGGGTTTGATAGTGGCGCCGGGATTTATCGATATGCACGTTCACCTGCGTGAGCCCGGCCAGGAGCATAAGGAAACGATCGCCAGCGGATGCGCCGCGGCGGTGGCGGGCGGATTCACCTCGGTCTGCCCGATGCCCAACACGACGCCCGTCAACGACAACGCCGCCATCACGCGCTATATGATCGAACAGGCAGAACGCGCCGGCCTGGCAAACGTTTTTCCGATCGGCGCGGTCACAAAATCTTCCGACGGTTCCGAGCTCGCCGAGATGGGCGAGATGAAAGCCGCGGGCGCGGTGGCCGTTTCCGACGACGGGCGCCCGGTTCCGACCGCCGGTATAATGCGCCGCGCGATGGAGTACGCGAAGGATTTCGATCTGCCGGTGGTCGACCATTGCGAAGACAAATCGCTTTCCCAGGGCGGCGTAATGCACGAAGGAAAAATTTCGCTGCTGTTAGGCTTGCGGGGAATGCCGGCCCTGGCCGAGGAGATCGATGCCGTGCGTGACATCATCCTGGCCAAAGAAACGGGCGCGCATATTCATGTCGCGCATATTTCGACAAAGAACGCTCTGGAAGCGGTCCGCCGGGCAAAAAACGAAGGCATTAATATTACTTGTGAGGTGGCGCCGCATCACTTCGCCCTGACCGACATTGCGGTCGAAGGCTACGATACCAATACAAAAATGTCGCCGCCGCTGCGCAGCGAGGAACATGTGCAGGCGCTGCTTGAAGGGCTAAAGGATTCTACGATCGATGCCATCGCGACCGACCATGCCCCGCATCACGATGACGAGAAGGCACTGGAATACGACCGCGCGCCGTTTGGCATCACCGGGCTGGAGACAGCGATCGGCCTGGCGTTTGAAAAACTGGTCCACCCGGGAATAATCGATCTGGTACGGCTGGTGGAATTATTTTCCGCGAATCCCGCAAAAATATTCCGTATGCGTGAACGGGGAACGCTAAAACCGGGTTCTATCGCCGATGTGACGATCATCGACCCGGACTTGAAATGGGTCTTTGATGTTTCGGAGTCGCGCTCTAAATCACATAATACGCCTTTTGGCAGCCGTAAATTCCGCGGCGCGGCCGTGGCGACGATCGTCGGCGGCAGGATTGTCTATCGCAGGCCCATCGCAGGCAGGGAACGAATGTCGAGCTGAGATCGTATAGGTGATTAAAAGGATGCGCGATAACATTTATTGAGCGCGGTTTTTACTTAGACTTCAGGAGAACATAATTATGAGTTACGAAATGCAGTTTTCGCCGCAGAACTCTCTGCAAACGCCCGAACAAAGGCAGATGGGGCTTTTTATTCATCTCTCGCAGTTCGCTAACGTCATCTTTTTTCCGCTTGGGATCGTTTTGCCGATAATTCTTTGGCAAACGCAGAAGGATAAAATGCCGGGCATCGACGCCCACGGCAAAATGGTTGTTAACTGGGCGATCTCGGCAACGATCTACGCCCTAGCGAGTATTATCCTGATGTTTTTCCTGATAGGATTTCTGACATTTTTTGCTGTCGCTATAATGGGCATAGTGTTCCCGATCATCGGCGCCCTCAAGGCTAATAAAGGTGAGCTCTGGGAATACCCGTTGACCATCAAGTTTATTAAGTAACAGGGCTTGTCTAAAGTCCCGGATACGGCCACTAAATACACTAATAGCACGAATTAAAAAGCTCTTTATTCGTGCTATTAGTGTATTTAGCGGCATCGCATATTAATGAGAAACCGCGCTCCTCTTGTCAGCGCGCCGAAACGGCCAGGACACGGCCGTTATATATAGCCCGGTATAGCCGGTCGGCCAATAGCGTGTTCGAGAATTTTATCTTTGCGTACTGAGTTATTGCTTTTTCCCTTTCTTTTACCTGCAAATAAAGGTCGCCCAGCAAAAATTGCGCCTCGTCAATGGACGGATCAAGGCTCACTGCCTTTTGAAGTTCGCTGATCGCTTCACGATATTTTTTTTGTCGTCCGAGGACAAAACCCAGGTTCATCCTTATTTCCGCATTGTTTTCATCTAACACCTTAGCCATTTCCAGAAAGTTTTTTGCTTTATCAAGGTCCTGCAGGCGGATATATGCGCAGCCCAGGTTATAGAAAATGACGGGATCGTCTTTTTTAAGACGTGAGGCTTCGAGAAATGCCGCGATCCCTTTTTCGGTCTGTCCGGATTCAAGATAGGACGCTCCCATCTGGTTATAGGCGTCCGCATAGGCCGGGTATATTTTGATAGCTTGCTCGAAAGCGGGGACGGCTTTTTCAAACCGGCCCAAATGGAAATACGCCGTGCCGAGATTGTAATGCGCCGTCGCATAACCGGGCTGCAGGGCAATGGCCCGTTCAAAAACGCCGATCGCCGCCTCGTAGTTTTTATTATCGATCTGAGACACGCCCCGGTCGTTAAGGTCTATGGCTTCCGGTGTTTTGCTTTGCGCCAAAATGCAATACGACGTCAATAAAGTTATTAAACAAGTTAAAATGGCTGTCTTTTTCATGGAATACTCCTTAAGTTTTATTACCTGACAGCTAAATTTACTTTCTAACGAGCTTAATGTAATGACGTCTTTATGATGTTAGGGTGACGTTGTAATGACTTTGCATATTTGAAGGAGATCGGATCGGTTAACTGCCACAAAATCGAAATTGACGGTGTTATTCTAGTGAGAAAGAAATTTGAGTTTAGGAAAGCACTTCCTGTAAATGAACCTGACCGCGCCGCGCAACCAAAATATGTATTGCTTTGATGACGTTTCGGTTGACGTTGAAAATTTTCGTGTGCGGAAAAACGGGCAAAATGTCACCTTAACGCCCAAAGGCTTTGACGTGCTGGTTTTTTTGCTCAAAAATTACGGCCGCGTAGTCGAAAAACAGGAGTTGTTCACCAATATCTGGCGCGGTACTTTTGTCGGCGACAATGCGCTGACTAAGATCATCAAGGAAATCCGCCACGCGCTTGGCGATTCAGCCGATCAACCCCGCTACATTGAAACCATTCCGAAACGAGGCTATCGCTTTATCGCCGAAGTAAAAGGCGATACCGGCGAAAATCCGATCCGCTCGACCACCGTGGATACAAAACCCACGCACATAAAAGAAGAAACGCCTGTCGAAGGCCGGCAAAAACCAGCCCCGTCTGCAAGAATTGGCCTGATCTTATTGGCGATCGCCGGGATATCGATCATTTTGGTGGCCGGCTACCTGCTTTTTCGCCGGACGCCCGCCAAAACTCCTTCACCGCCGATCCGTTCGATCGCGGTCCTTCCGTTCAAGCCGCTCAATGCCGGCAGCCGCAATGAATCGCTCGAAATGGGGATGGCGGAAACTCTCATCACCCGGCTTAGCAATCTAAAGGAGCTGGAGGTTAGGCCCATGACCGCCGTCCGCAAATACACCGATCTGCAGCAGGACCCGATCGCTGCCGGTAAAGAAGTGAAGGCGGAAACCGTACTGGACGGCAGTATTCAAAAGGACGGCGATCGGGTCAGGGTGACTGTGCGGTTAATGGACGTCGCGACCGGCAACGCTCTCTGGTCAGAGCAATTCGACGAAAATTTTACCGGCATCTTTAAAGTGCAGGATTCTATCGCGGAACGGATAAGTAAGGCCCTGACACTTCAATTGAGCCGGCAGGAAAAAGAGCTGTTGACAAAACATCTGACGGAAGATGCCGAGGCCTATCAATTGTATCTGCGCGGCCAGCTCATTTGGAATAGAAGGCGGGAAAACTGGATAGAAGAGAGTTTAAGTTACTACCAGCAGGCGACCGGAAAAGATCCGAACTTTGCGCTGGCATACATAGGCATGGCGGACGCTTATATTATGCAGAGCGGCCACCGGAGAATATCCATGGCGGAGGCCGCGGAAAAAGCAAGGCCTAATATCGTCAAAGCGCTGGAGATCGACAACTCTCTGGCACAGGCGCACAATGCGCTCGCTGAATTGAAGTATCAATATGAATATGACTGGGAGGCCGCGGAAAAAGAATTTAAGGCCGCGGTAGAGCTGGACCCGAACATTGCGTGGATCCACCAGGCTTACGGCTGGTTCCTGATGTCGATCGGACGTTTTGACGAGGCTGAGGCAGAAATGGAAAAGGCGCAGGAACTCGACCCCAGTTCGCTCACGATCAATGCGGGCAAGGGGCGGCTTTATTATTATTCACGGCAATACGACAAAGCTATTGAGCAAACTCTCAACATCAGCGCTTTAGAACCGGACGACAGGAGTCTTTCCAACGTGCTTTTTGATGCCTATGAGCAAAAACAAATGTACGCCGATGCCCTGGAAGTTTTCATCAAGTGGAACAATATAAAACCGGAAAGGGCCGAAGAGCTCAGGTCGGTCTTTAAGGAAGCCGGGTGGGAAGGGGTTTTGCGAAAGCGGCTTAAGAGAGTGGAAGAGATCGAGGCCGCAACGGGGACTACATCGCCTTCGAGCCGCGCCTATCTCCATACTCAGCTGGGCGAAAAAGACGAGGCATTCTTTTGGCTAAATAAAATGGTTGACGAACATACTCCCGCGATCCTGCAATTCAAGGTCGAGCCGACGCTCGACAAACTGCGTGATGACCTTCGTTACGGTGAATTATTGAGCCGTATCGGTTTGAAGCCTTAACCTAATTGTCACGCTCACGGGTCAGTTTGAAATATATCCTTAAAAGTCCCCAACGGGGACCAAAGAAAATAGCCCAGGGTAAGTGAGCGAAGCGAGCGCCACCCTGGGTATCTGAAATCCAAACCGAGCCAGCCCTGAAAGGGCGGCAGAATCTTTCTGCCGCCCTTTCAGGGCTGGCTCCTTCAAATTGATGATACCCAGGGCTAAAGCCCTGGGCTATTCTCTACCGTCCGCTACGCGGACATTATTGCTTTAAAACTGCCCCTCTACCCGCTCGCGACAAAAAGTGTCGCCTAAAATTTCGCCCGCCACGCGATGTCCTGCCTGGTCCGCAGCCGTGAGCCTGCTTTATTTCATAGCCGCGCTGCAAAAATACTTACCAAGTAACTCTCCGCCCACGCGATGCCCTGCCTGGTTCCAATGCCCGAAACCCAGATTTTTCTCAAAGCCGTGCAGAAAGACATGGTTTTGCTCCGCATATTTTTGCAGCTCCGGCGCCAGAGTGATCACCGGTATTGAATTCGTTTCCGCAAAATTTTTGATCCGGTTATCGGGGTAGAAAATATCTTCGACGCCGAGGTAAGTTAACTGGTCGGCGCGCGCCTTAGGATCGGGCAAAACCTGGGCGCCGTTGCTCAGCGTCACCACGACAAATTTCGCGTCGTGTGCTCGTACTTCCTCATTCATTTTCAGGATCAATCCTTCGGTAACGCGCCAGGCTTCATTCCACTGCTCGTCTTTCGGCAGGCGATAGATCTGGTTGTCGATGCCGATGTCTCCGGCGCGGTTTTGCGGCCGCGATTTTTGCCGGTTCGTTGTTGGCAGGCGCGTGTGATTCGGCGGTCTGGGCAGTTTGGGTTGGGGGCTTTTTCTTCCATTGATCGAACCAGTATTTTAGCGCGGTCTGCCCATCCTGAATTCCCTGGACAACGCGCAGATTATCCCGCAGCCAGCTCCCGGTCCGGGCCAAAAACGAATTATCGAATTTGAACTTGGCGGAGCTGCGAAACGAATCGTCGAGAACCAGTTCGTTATCGCGATAAACATAGTAGGGTATCTCGGTGCGTTTGAACGCGCGGTAATTGTCGGTGATGTCGTTATTGGTGGTGATGGCGAGCAGCACGATATCGGGTGAATACTTCCATACTTTTTCTTTCAGCGTCAGAAATTCCTGCGCGGTGCCGTAACCGGAAATGCCGAAATTTATTATCTCGATCTTCTTGCCATCAAAAGCGCCGCAGCCACTTAATTTCTCCTGCATTACTTTCCAGAACGTTTCGTTAAGGTTGACCTGCAGGGCCTCGGAATATGAATCGCCGATGACCGCGATCCTGGCTGTGCCGACAGGTTTTTGAATTTGATGTTCTTCGTCGCGCAGGCCGTCGCTGTTGATCGTGATATAGGTCTCGCCTTCCTTGCGGTACCAGCCTCGCATATTGGGCGACAGAGCGTATCCGCGGCTTTCATCGACGCTGTAAAATACCGGCGAACTATAACCGGCCGCTCTTAAGGCAGCCTCAGCGATCAGCAAGCCAAAGACCGTACCGGCCAGCAACAGTACAAGTTTGAAAATTATCCTTTTTTTTCGAGACAGAGCACTTGCCATAAAAATGAACTTCGCGCGAGCCGAGTGTACTTTAGCGAATGCAAAATAAACTTACAAATGCGCCGGTTAGAAAGGTCGCGAAATACTATTGACTTTATCGAGAAAGCAAGCTGAACTATAATTTCAAAAGGCATTGCCCATAAATTCGTTTATCTGCAATTCGAACCCGGCGTGGCGGTGACCTTCGTGTATTTCGTGCGTTTCGTGGTTAATCTCCGGCGGTTTTACCACGAATCACACTAAACACACGAAATATCGCTCATTAAGATAGTCTTATTCTTTTTTGGGCGACGCCATTTCAAAGTATTTTTTATGAACAAGACCGGATCAGAAGAAACGCCATCGCCGAAGAGATCGAAATGGCAGACCATAACGGTGGTTCTGGTGCTGAGCGTTTTTGTCGTGGGCGGTATTATTTTTTCCGAGTGGCGCAACACGATCTTTTCCGGAAACGCCGCGCCGAATGCGATCGCCGTTCTGCCCTTCGAAAATACGAACCAGGACGGGTACGCGGGAAGTATAGCCGACAAACTGAGCGAAAGCCTGCTAAATGAAATTGCGCAAAACCCGGCCCTCCGGGTCGTTCCTCGTAACGACGCCGCTCGCTATAAAGGAAAGAACGAGGACCCGAGCCGGGCGGGAAAAGCGCTGAAAGCCTGGATGGTCGTTACCGGAAAGGTGATGCGCGAGGGTGACAATTTAACGATAAAAGCCGAACTGGTCGAAGTCGAGAACAATTCTCGTCTCTGGAGTAAGCAATATAATATTCCCATCTCGGAGGTCATGAAACTTCCGCCGGAAATGTCACAGGAAATAATTGCGGCGATCAGCACAGCGGGCGGCACGGGTAAATGAATATGTTTGGAGAAAAAATGAGAAATTATTGGCTTCCGATCTTATTAGCGGCGATCTGCGCGGTGAATGTCGGTTCCTGTTCGGCAGGAATAAAAAGCGATACGAACTCCGGCGCAGCGACGGTGGAAAATTCGGAGACACCGGTACCCGGCGAGGGCGGCACGGGTAAAGGTGACATCGATAAGTCCATCAGAAAGATCGACTTCAAAAATTTTAGCTACGAACCGTTTTGCGCGGGCGACGAGATAACTAAGGTAACCGTCAAGAACGGCGAGTATTCCAAGGAAACCAAGGAAGAAGATTATACGGATCGTTTCTATTTTAATATCTTCGACGTTACTTACGGCGACGTCGATGCCGATAACAAGGAAGACGCGATCATCCTGTCCAACTGCAACACAGGCGGAACCGGCCAATTTAGCGAAGGATTTGTTTATACGCTCAAGGCCGGCAAACCGGCGCTGCTGGCCCGTTTTGAAGGCGGTGACCGTGCCTACGGCGGATTGCGCGGCGCAAAAGTAGAGAACGGACTGCTGGTGGTGGAAAGAAATGACGTTGGCGAAGCGGGCGGGGCTTGCTGCCCGGAATTTTCCATCACGACCAAATACAAATGGAATGGCAAGGAATTGCAGACTTCCGGCGCGGAGGTCAGGAAAGAATTGTACCCTGAGGAAAAGGTCAGCTTTGCCAAAGGGACTTCGAAAACGACGATCAATGTCACGGTCGAAGACATCAAACGCTATTCGCTGGGCGCTCGCGCCGGCCAGACTCTTACCGTGTCTACCAATACCGACAACGTAACTGTTGCCTTGACCGAAGGCGACGCCAATGTGACCGAAGGCATGAACGGCTTTAGCGCCCGGTTGAAGGAAAACGGCAAGTATGTCATCCAGGTGCAAAACAACGCGGAGAAACCGGCCCCGGTTATTTTGACGATAGAGATCAAATAAAGCGGCTGACAAAACCAATGTACCGCGGCGATCTGTAACATTTCCGTCTCTTTTCTCATTAATGTAGAAGGGGAGCTAATTATTTGTATAAAGCCTGGAAGGAACGAAAAACCGTTTTGGCGGCCGATCGCTCAAAGCGCAAAAAGAGCGGGTTTTGGTTTTTAGCCAAGGCAGCGTTTATTTTGCTGATGGCTTTGAGTTTTGCCTCTCAGCTTCCCGCGCAGACGCAGACACAGAAAACACCTGAGACCAATAGGAATGGCAACAGCGCTGCGCAGGAGGCGTTAAAAAAATTGTTGGAAGCGCTGGCGAACCGGGCCAACAGGCCAAGGCAACCCGGCAACAGTGAGAACAATTCGCCCAACGATTCGACAAACACGCGCCCCGACCAAACGAATAAAAATACGAATACGAGACCGGCGAACACGGTAAACGGAAATAGAAATCCTTCGGGGTCAAACAACGCAGCGGGCAATAATTCCGCCGTCAATTCCGTAGGCCCGGCGGCAAACAACGCGACAAATAAGGCTTTGCCTAATACCAACTCGAACATTCGAACTCCCGCCAATAATGGAAGCAACGGTAATAGCAATGCGAATATCGCCGCGCCGGCAAACAACATAAACACGAATACCAACTCAAACATCGGATCAGGCACGATCACGGATAGCGAAACATCCCCGCCGGGGCGTTGGCCGTACATGCTCATCCTGATCATCGCGGCGCTGGTAACGGTCGGTATTTTTACATTCGCGGGGATCCGCTACGCGCTGTCCCGCGGCTCCGCGCCGCCAGAGACGGCGGCGGCAACGATTGCGGCTCCGGAGATAAATATCGGGCTGCGGCCGGATGCGGCTCCAAAATTAGAGATCGCCGGCGGTGACGTTCCTTCTCTCGATACCGGCATCAGCTTAAAGTTTAAATTCGATCCGGGCCGTCATTACATTTCGGAAGGCTAGCTGAAATTTGTTTTGAACTTCGGAAATTCCGGGCAGGAGTGTGAGTTATGGAAAATGAACCTATTACAATGGCCAGCGCTTTTGATCTGGAAAAAGAAGCTTCCGGTAAGGCGGACGCGCTTAAAAAGAGCGGCTCCTTTCAAGATGTCAGGAAAAAGATGAGCGAAAAGCTCCCGGGTGTGAAATTGCCGGACGGATTCTATGACAAATTGTTCGAGCTCCTGATCGCAAATTTGAATGAACTGCTGGCGATAGACATTCCCAAAGACGTGCTGGCGGGAACCTGGAAAAGACAAAAATCGCTGCAGGAATATTGCGATCCCGAGAAATATCCACCCGGTGTCAAATCGCTCGTTTCATTGACCGAGCACACGCTAAAAACATCGCACGAACCGTCAATGGAAGTAACCGTTCTGGGGCAGGCTTTAGGCACGCTGGCAGTCAAACTTGAAGCGTCTTTCCTGATAAAACCCGGGATGCTGGAAATAGAAGGCGGCAAGATCAGAAAGATACAAACCGGCGATATCGAAGGCACCGGGCACTGCAGTTTTATGGGTGTGCCGGTAATGGAAACAAAAACCGTCACCATCCACCTTCCCGGGGTTTATGACCTTAAGGAAGGCGTCGAGATAATGAAGGCCTAAGGCCCACCTTGTTCGCCGGTTTTTATAACAATCAAATTCTTTGGATAAGTATAACAAGACTAAACTGCCTATAATTTCATTTCCTGCTCTAAAACTGCGGTGCTGTATCAAATACTCTTCGGAATAGATGAAAGATTATAGCTGATAGCTGAGAGATCCGATCTATTCTCTATCATCTATCAGTTATGATCTATTCCGATAGTGATCTGAAAAATTAACTCCACAGCTTTAGGACACTGCTCATTTCCTCAGGTAAATTTGTTTCAAACTCCAGCCGCTGATTTCCGTTCGGGTGCCAGAATCTTAACTTTTGCGCGTGAAGGCAAAGGCGAGAGAATTCGCGCCCGTTGTACCGGTGGTCTCCCAGGATCGGGTGCCCGACATATGCGCAGTGAATACGGAGTTGATTGGTTCTGCCGGTGACGGGTTCTAGTTCGAGCAGCGTTGAATCCTCGTTTCGTTTGACGACGCGAAAGCGGGTTTCGGCCGGCTTACCGTCAGCCTTTATATTCCATAATTTTTCTTCGGCAAAACGGCCGATCGGAGCACTGATTGTGCCTTCATTTTCTTTTACGATCCCGCCAACCAGAGCCGCGTAGCGTTTCTCGACCAGCTTGCGATGAAAATGATCGGCCAGTATCCGGTGAGCGCGGGAAGTTTTGGCGATCACGATCAGCCCGGAAGTATCTTTATCCAGCCGGTGCACCAAACCCGGGCGTATGAAAGAGGTTTTACCGCTATTTAAATGATAAGTAATGGCGTTTAAGAGGGTGCCGTTCTTTTCCCAATGCGTCGGGTGGACGAGCATTCCCGAAGCTTTGTTGACCACCAAAAGTTCTTCGTCTTCAAAAATTATTTCGAAAGGAATATTCTGCGGCTTCATCGAATGCTCGCGGGCGGTGTCGAGCTCGATCTCGACAAAATCATTCGCCTTGAGCCGGTAGCCGCGATTTTCCAGCCGCCCGTTCACTTCGCATTTTTCGGTCTTGATAGTTTCGCGCAGATACATCTTGCTGAGCGAGCGAAACCGGTCGAGCAAAAAATCCTCGAGCCGTTTTTTATGGTCCTCACGGGCGATCTGAAATTCGAATCTTTCCAGCACAAGAGGATTTTAGCTTAGGCTGAGAAAATAAGATAAAAGACAGCCGACAGATTGTGGCAAGTTGGTGTACCGCGTAGCGGTGATATGAATGTAGCCGTGGATTTTAATCCACGGGCGATGTGGGTCAACATTTCGCGTCGCGTCAGCGACGTCTGACGGATAGATGGTTTTCACATGTCGCTGACGCGACATGGGTATTACTTATTAAACGTCCGTGGGTTGAAACCCACGGCTACTATCTACGGTCGCTACGCGACCAAAATGCTATTTATTCACAGGTATTGGTACAATGCGTTCTAAAGATGCAGGACATTACTTCATTTATAAAAGATCTGCCGGACGCCGAAGGGGTGCGGAGATTCTTCGAGCGTTTGGAACAGTCCGCGCCGCGCGAAGCGCAGAGGCTGGCCAAAAATGAAGCCTTGTTGTCCGACGTTTTGACGCTGGCGGCGTACAGCCCCCTGCTGGCAGCGACCTTGTCGCAAAATCCGCAATACTTTTCCTGGCTCGACAGAAAGCGGCGGGAAAATAAAGTTCGCGGGAAAGAAGAATTGCTCGAATCGCTGGCGCGGTTCACGCTGACCAATTCGGGACTCGAAACCCACATCCTGCTCAGCCGTTTTCAGCGGCGCGAATTACTCCGCATTTACCTGCGCGATATCCGCGGCCTGGCCACCATCTCGGAACTGACGGAAGAGCTTTCAAACCTGGCCGACGCGATCCTGGAACACGCCCTGCGGCTGGCCCGGCAGGAACTGGATAACCGCTACGGCGCGGCGCAGTTCAAAGACGATAAGAGCAGGGACACGCCGGCAAAATTCTCTGTCGTTTCGCTGGGAAAGCTCGGCTCAAGAGAGCTCAACTACGCTTCCGATATCGACCTGCTTTTTCTTTACTCCTATGACGGCACGACCTCGGGCACGGGCAGCCGCGGCGCGGTGACGAACAAAGAATATTTTATCAAGCTTTCGGAGGTGGTAACGCGTTTGGTCGGGCAGCAGGCGGGCGAGGGCGCGGCCTATCGTGTCGATCTGCGGCTGCGTCCGCACGGGCGGATTGGGCCGCTGGCGCTTTCGCTAAAAGAGACGGTGGAATATTACCGCTCTTCGGCGCGCGATTGGGAGCGTCAGGTCCTGCTGCGCGCGCGCGGCTCGGCCGGGGACGCGGACCTTTTCAGATCTTTTTACAGCTCGCTGGAAGACGTGATCTATCAAAAGCAGGTGTCGCTGGAAACCGCGCTTAAAAACGTCAGGCTTTCTAAACAAGCCATCGACCAGGAACAGCATCACGAATCCGGCTTTAACGTAAAGCTCGGGCAGGGCGGTATCCGCGAGATCGAATTTATTGCGCAGGCGCCGCAGCTGGCCCTGGGAAATGCCGACCCCTGGCTCCGCGCGCCGCATACCCTGATCAGCCTGAGCCGCTTGGCAGATCGCGGCCTGCTAAATGAACGCGAGCACACCCAGCTATCAGAGGCCTATGCTTTTCTGCGCACGCTGGAACACCGGCTGCAGATGGAAAACGGACTGCAAACCCACGCGGTGCCCGATGACGACGCGAAGCGAGAGATGGTCGCACTGCGCATGGGCAGTAAAAAAGAAAATGCCCGTACTTTTTTTGAGGCGAAGCTAAAAAACCACACCGGGGAAGTCAGCGGGATCTTTCAAAAACTTTTTGGCGAGCTTTTTGGTGAGCTTGCCGAAACGGACACTCAACCCGCGCAGCCTTTAACGGCGAGCAGCACACCCGCAGGTTTTGAGGACGAGCGAACGGGCCGGAATTTTTCGCACCTGAAAGATTCGTGGGGAAAATATTTGCCTAACCGGGAACTGCCGCCGGAAAAAATAGAAATACTTCTTAAGATATGCGGCCTTTCGGATTACTTTAGCGAGATGCTGGCGGCCGACCCTTCATTGATAGACTGTGTGCCGGTTTACGATGACGACCACCCGAAACTTGATCCGGAAAATTTTTATGCGCGGATGCAAAACGCCATCGAAGAAAAAAGCTCCTTTCGCGATGAGATCGACGTTTTGCGAACCGAATGGTCGAAGATCTATTTACAAATAGGCATTCACGATCTGATGGAAGCGATCCCGATGCGCGAAGCAAATGTTTTGCAAACCGCGCTGGCCGAAGCAAGCCTTGACGCCGGGATATTGATCATGAAACGGGAATTGGCGCGGCGTTACGATAATAAAAATGACGATCTGCGGATCGCCGTGCTGGGACTGGGAAGATTGGGCGGACGGGGAATGGACCATGGCTCGGACCTCGATGTCATACTTGTTTATGACGATGAAAATTCACCAATGGTACAGGGAGCAGCGCAGCATGAATTTTACCAGGCGGCGGCGGAAATTCTGGTGACGGCGATCTCGAGTTTTACCCGCCACGGGAATCTCTACCGCGTCGATTTGCGCCTGCGCCCGGACGGTAAGAACGGCGCGCTCTGCTGCGGCGGAAAAACTTTTCTCGAATATGTGGAAAATCGCGCGGCCATCTGGGAATGGCTGGCTTATGTAAAACTCCGCGCGGTTGCCGGGACGCAAGAATTCGGCCGCCGGCTCGAGCATGACGCAAAGAACATACTCCACCGGAAAGCAAAAAACACCGGCGACGCGCAGTTGAAACAGGAGACCAGCCGCGTCAGGCTAAGGCTGGAAGAAGAACGCGCCCCGCGGCTGCGGCAAAATGAGACGGACATCAAATACAGCGCCGGCGGTTTGCTGGATATTTATTTTTTGATCCGGTACCTGCAGCTAAAACACGGTGTTCAGGATGAAAACGAATTTCGCTCGACCCTGCCGATGCTGCAGCTATTGCAGGGAAAGAAAATTTTAAACGATGAGCATTATGAGATCTTGTCGGCGGGTTATTTGTTTCTGCGTAAATTAGACCACGCGATCCGCCTCGCGGCCGCCGTGCGACGCGCCTGCCGGGCCTGGGTCATCCGCTGTTAGAACTCGTGACAAAAAGGCTGAAACTTGATTTACCGGAGAGCTTGCTTGAGACTCTCGCAGCGCACCGGTTGGAAATACGACAATGCTTTGAAGAATTACTGGAGCGCAGACTTTAGTCTGCAAAAAATGCCGAATAAATTCGGCGCTCCCATAGATTTTCCTGCAAGACCGAAGCAACCGGGGCGTTCTTAAATTAATCATAGGTGTTAATCCCTTCGGCACCTACCGGTTTTCTTAAGGAGAAAGTGATGCAATTAAAAAGCTTTTCGGTTTTTCTATGCTTGTTGTTTGTAAGTTTTGTTTCAGTGACGGGTGCGAGCGCGCAGGGCGTGATCGTGCCGATAGTATGTGACGTGCGGCCGTGCATGCCGCGCCCCGTGCCTCAGCGCCCGCTGCCAAATGCCTTACCTGTCAAATCCATCTCGCTCGATACCAAGATAAGCGGCCAGGTCGCCACCACGCACGTCGAGCAGGTATTTCGCAACGATACGCCGTACACGCTGGAAGGTACGTATTTTTTCCCGATCCCCGACAACGCGGCGATCGTGGAATTTGCCATCTGGGAAAACGGCAAGAAGCTGGTGGGCGAAGTGCGTTCACGCGAAGAAGCGCGCCGGATCTATGACGAGATCGTGCGCAAACAGCGCGACCCCGGCCTGCTCGAATACGCGGGCAAAGACCTTTTTCAGGCATCGATTTTTCCTATCCCGCCTAACTCCGATAAAAAACTGGAGCTGACCTATTCGCAGGTGTTAAAAGCCGAAAGCGGAACGGTGTCTTACCGCTACCCGTTAGGAACGGGCCGCCGCGCGTGGGTCGATACGAGAGAAGAATCCAGCGGCGCAAGGCCGGGGCCGAAGATCGGCGTGTTTTCCGGCCGCATCGAGATCGAAAGCAAGCAGGCGCTGAGAAATATTTATTCACCCAGCCATTCGATCGATACAAAACGGCAGGGCGAAACAAAAGCCGTGATGAGTTTTGAATCTTACGACAAAAATGATCAAAACGATTTCCAGCTTTTTTACGGCATCTCGGACAAGGACTTTGGTCTTTCGCTGGTCACTTATCACGAAGCCGCCAAGGACGGTTATTTTCTTCTGACACTCTCGCCGAAAGACGCGATCTCGGACAAAGAACTGGTCAATAAAGATATCGTCTTTGTGCTCGATACGAGCGGTTCGATGGCTGATGCGGGCAAGATGGAAAAAGCGCGTTCGGCTCTGCTTTTCGGGATCAAGAGCCTGCGCGACGGCGACCGTTTTAACGTCATCAATTTTGCCGGTGAAGAACACCTGATGGAAAGCACTTTGATCGCGGCCGGCCCGACCGGGAAATCGCGCGGCGAAGAATTTGTCAAAAAGCTGCGCCCGACCGGCGGCACCAATATTAACGATTCGCTGATCGCGGCGATGAAACAGTTTGATTCCTCGAGCCGGCCGAAGATGCTGGTGTTTATGACCGACGGTTTGCCGACGGTGGGCGAAACCAATGCCGATCGCATCGTGCAAAATCTGCGGGACAAAAAAGTCGAAGGCGTGCGCGTCTTTACGTTCGGCGTCGGTTACGACGTGAATACTATCCTGCTCGATAAGATCGCGGCGGAAAACGGCGGCGCGGCCGATTATGTCGAGCCCAAGGAAGACCTGGAAGTAAGGGTCTCGAATTTCTTTTCCAAAGTCAGCTCGCCGGTGCTGACCGATATCGAGATCGATTTCGGCGGGGTCAACACAGATCTTATTTACCCCCGCAAGATGCCCGATCTCTTTAAAGGTACGCAGATCACGCTGATCGGGCGCTATCAGAATTCGATGAGCAACGTAACGCTGCGGTTAAAAGGCAAACAGGGAAGCGAAACCCGTACCTTCACCTACGAGAACCTGGATTTCCCCGGCCGCGATGAAGACAACACTTTTCTGCCCCGTCTCTGGGCTACGCGCCGCGTAGGCTGGCTGGTCGAACAGATCCGCACCAACGGCGAGCAAAAAGAATTGCGCGATGAGATCATGGAGCTTGGCACGCGTTACGGCATCGTCACGCCGTACACTTCCTACCTGGCGACGGATGGTTCGGAGAAAAAGGCGTTTGCGAACGCGGCTGTGGACCAGTCTCAACCTTCACCGGGCCTTACGATGAGCAGGCGAAGCGTCCGCGCGGAAAACGCGCCTCCTGCTAAACCCGACGCGAGCGGCGCCGGGGCCGTTAAGGCGAGCAAGGATGCTCGTGAACAGCAAGCCCTGATCACGATCGACGGCGCGGATGATGAGGTGCTCAAGACCGGCACGGTTAAAAAGACCGGCGCCAAGACCTTCTACCAGGAGAGCGGTGTTTGGGTCGACAGTGAATTCAAGGAACAGCTAAAACTTCCCGAAGTGAAACTGAAGTTTGCGTCGGACGAATACTTCAACCTGCTCAAACAGGAAAAAGATCTGGCGCAATATTTCTCGCTGGGTGAACAGGTGGTAGTTGTCTGGAAAGGTAAGGTCTACCGGGTAGAGAAGTAAGAATAGTGGGGCAGTTTGAAAACTATAATGTCCGCGTAGCGGACTGTTGGAAATAGCCCAGGGCTTTAGCCCTGGGTACTAATCTTTGATTTACGCCAGTTAGCGCGAGCAATCGCGCTTGCAGGCAAGATGCCTGCGCTCCCAGGTTAACGTCGATCTTTTAATCCAGCGAACTTTATAAATTTAGAGTTATGACTTTATGTGCAACGCCAGGATAAATTTCAAACTGATTCACTACCGAACTAAGGCTTACGGCTTTTGCTCTTCCTTCTTATCATTTTTATTTTCAGGAACACGCACGACCGAGTCGCTGAAAAGCGATTCGGTTGCTGTCGCCCGCGACCTGCGGATAAATTTTTGCAGCCTGGTGAGGTGATACGCGTATTTAAAAGGCATTAGCCGCCTGACGGATTCGATCCGGACATTGTGCGCGCGCAATGTCAGTTCAAGTTTTTTGAAACTCCATAATGCTTTGCCGCTCTTGTTTTCCGCCGTAAGGAAATTGACCATGCTTTCAAGCAGGCCTTCGTACGAACCCAGCTGCGTCAGGGTAGATGTGAAATCCTCCTGCGCGGAAAGATCTTCCGCCTTTTTCAACCTGGTTTCCAAAAGAGCCAGATAGATGATCGAACGGTCTTTCACACCCGATTGGCTTGCCAGCTGATCTTTTTCTTCTTTAGAGATGATCTTTAGCGGCGGCGGGGCTGCGTCGTCCGGCATGGAATTGCCGCCGTTACCGTCCTGCGCAAGGGCCGGAATAAATGCTAAAAGGATGAGCAGTAAAACAGGTGCCGGGCGGATCAGATAAGCGGGGACAGAAAAAGAAGAAGTTGTTATTACGCGCCCGCGGAGCCGGTTGAAATTTCCCATACTGCTAATTCCTGTTTTTTTTGAGTTTTTCGATCTGCTTTGCCAGGGCCGGCAATAACAAATTCACGTTTTCTATTTCGGTCTTATTATAGACCGGATCGGCTAAAGAAAGAAATTTTTTATAGTTGACCATCGCTTCGGGGTATCTTTTTGTCGAATCGTAGGCGATACCGAGGAAATAATAGCCGATCGGCAGGTCGGTTTTTTTTCCGTCAGCCATTCAAACTCGGGGATGGCTTCCGGGTAGCGTTTGAGTTCGAAAAGGGCGGTCGCCAGGTTTGCGTGCGCGGTATAATTTTCCGGGGCGGCGGTGATCACTTTCCGCAATAACTGGACCGCGCTATCGAATTGTCTGGATTGGACCAGCGCGCCGGCGTAACCGATCACGTGGTTGAGATTATTCGGTTCCAACTCCGCTGCCCGGCGGCAGGCCTCGAGAGACCTGGCTGGATCGCGCTGGCGCGCAGCGACGCACAACCGCGCCAGCGCGGAAACATTTTTCGGGCCGGCGGCAATAAGTTTTTCCAGCTCCGCAATGTTTTCCTCCGCGTTAGAGCCTGCTGCGACGATCGCCTGCCGGACCTCTTGATAACTCGCTGACTGTTTACTGCCGTCATCCAGAGAGTCAAGGAACTTTAGGGCTTCGTCGGTATTTCCCGCTGCCGCCAAAGCGCGGGCGCGGATAAGTTTTGCGCCCACATATTGGGCTGCGAATTGCGGGGATTGGGGGACCAGTGAGTTTTAAGATCGCATCCGCGTCATTTAAAGCCGCGCCCGGATCTCCCAAACCCAGCGACGCCTCGGCGTGCTCCTGCAGCGCGGAAATATTTTTCGGATCGATGGCAAGCGCTTTGCCGGCGCTTATTCCGGCATTCGCAAAATCGCCCAGCGCTCTTTCCACCGCGGCGCGCGCGGCCCATAGCATCGCGGGCGGGCGCATTTTTCCGGTCAGCGCCTGCAGCCGCGCCAGCAGGTTCTTTAAAACATCCGGCGACGCCTTTGTTTTTAAATAAAGTTCGGTCAAGGCGGCCAAAGCCGGGAAGTTTTGCTCGTCGAGTTTAATGGCGGCCGTCAGCAATTTTTCCGCTTCAGGAAATTTTCCCGATTTGATCAAAAGAGATCCCAGGCTGCTCATGGGCGGTGTCCATTGCGGGCGTAATTCGAGCGCCCGGCGAAAAGAGGTTTCCGCTTCGTCGGGCCGGTTAAGCGAAACCAGCGCCACGCCCTTTTGAAATTCCGCCTCGGGAAATTCGGGAGCAAGCTCGAGCGCTTCGTTATAAAGTTCCAGCGCCTTTTTCAGGTCGCCTTTCTCGTGCGCATCCTGGCCCTGCTGGAAAAGCTTGACCGGGTCTTTTTCATCTTCGTCATCCTGGGCAAAGCAGGGCGCGGTGATAAATAACATTACCGAAAGCAGAAGAAATATATTTGAAAGGTGTTGCCGGGCAGATCTGGTCATAAGATATTTCATCCGTATTTTACACGATAAAACCAATTTGTAGCGCCGCCGCATGGAGCGCCGAATTTATTCGGCCTAAAAGGCCGGTGTCGCTCACGGCCCGAATAAATTCGGCGCTCCCAGGCAAGTTGCGCCAAAGACAGGCTTTGGGATAACATCTCGTTAGGCTTTATAACTTAATAATCTATTATTTACGAACAATGTCGGAAATAATCTTCAATCGAGTAAAATTCTCATGCCCACCTGTCACACAAGGCCTTTACTCGATGTGTTTTGATGCAATAATCATAATAGGTGTTGGTTGGGGGAATATTTCAGTTGCGCCATTTACGGTGCGGCAGGGAATATTTTAAAAGCTCACTTGAAAAGAACTTTTAGATAAGAATATTTTGAGAATTTTGGGAGAAATGTAATGGCAAATGCAACGGGCCTGGAAGCGGCACACGTTTTAAGCAGCGATGAAAAAAATCCGTTCGAAGCGATGAGCGAGCGGTTTGACCGCGCCGCTAAGCTCTTGGGTCTGGAAGAAGATCTTTATAAGGTCATGCGCGTTCCGAGCCGCGAAATCAAGGTTTATATTCCGGTAAGAATGGATTCGGGACATATCGAGGTTTTTGAAGGATACCGCGTTCAGCATAATTTCGCGCGCGGCCCGGCAAAAGGCGGCATTCGCTACGCACCCGAATGTTAGCCTTGACGAAGTAAAGGCGCTTTCGGCGTGGATGACCTGGAAATGCGCGGTCGTTAACGTTCCGTTCGGCGGCGGAAAGGGCGGAATCATCTGCGATCCGCAGCAGATGTCGCTCGGCGAGCTGGAACGGTTGACCCGCCGCTATACGGCGGAATTGATCGATTTTATCGGGCCGGACAAAGACGTTCCCGCGCCGGATATGAATACCAACGAGCAGACGATGGCGTGGATCATGGACACCTATTCGATGCACGCGCGCCACACGGTCAATGCGGTGGTGACCGGCAAACCGGTCGCGCTCGGCGGCTCGCTCGGGACGGCGCGAAGCCACCGGGCGCGGCGTGCTGTTCTGCGTCAACGAAGCGATCAAGCGATTTGATCTGACGCCGGACAAACCACGGTCGTCGTGCAGGGTTCGGGAAACGTCGGCGGCATCGGCGCGGAGCTGATGCATGAGCAGGGTTATAAAGTGATCGCGATCTCGGATGTCAGCGGCGGGATCCATAACCCGAACGGCATCGATATTCCCGAAGCGCTAAAGCTATTTACAGAAAAACAAATCGTTTGAAGGTTATGGAAGGAGTGCCGAAGCAGTCGGCAATACGGAGCTGCTCGAAATGGAATGCGACGTTCTCGCGCCGTGCGCGACCGAAAATCAGATCACTTCAGGAAAACGCCGACCGGATCAAGTGCAAGATTCTAGCCGAAGGCGCAAACGGGCCGACGACGCCGAAAGCCGACAAGATTTTGCACGATAAAGGGGATTTTCGTTATTCCCGATATTCTGGCAAATGCCGGCGGCGTGACGGTTTCATATTTTGAATGGGTCCAGGACAGAATGGGTTATTTCTGGCGCGAAGACGAAGTAAATCAAAGACTTGAAGAAAAAATGGTGGCCAGTTTCAATGAACTGTGTCATGTACGCTGAAATGCATAATGTCGATACGCGGACCGCGCGTATATGCTGGCGATCGACCGCGTCGCTTACGATACCCGAATGCGCGGCATTTATGCTTAAAAAACAGCTCTTTAAATGTTGCATATAATGATGAAAACGCTTGATTTTCATATAAATATAAAGTAACCTTAGTTACTGAGGTTACGCATTTGTTGATTTTCTTTGGTTTAAATGTCTTGTTGACATTTCAAGCGTATTCTCTTATATGTAGTTTTATAACAAAAGTTGCCTGAAAGTGTTTTTATTTAAGCCGTTTAGCTTATCTCATTCGGGTGTACGGCTATAATTGAAGTAGTAGCCGGATTATTATTGCAGTTTAATTCTTACCTACGCTACCCAATTGAAATTGTAATTTATGAATTATTATTCGGCGGAGGAATGTGATGAAACTCGCGAAACAAGCGCTAGCTGTTAGCGCTCACTATGTTTACACTGGTTTGGGTGGGATCGGCTCAGACTCCGAGGTCGGAGAATGACCCCAGAAATATCGCACCGACTGTCGGTACGGGAGGTCCCGTGGCGGTCCGACAGGTCTTTTTACCGTTTATGACGGACAAACTCTTCAGACGGGGAGAATACACTTTCAGTGCTGCTTACAGCAATTTTGACCGTGATCCCGGCAATGTTGATATCGTCGAAGTGCCGATCAGCTTCCAGATCGGCGTGAGTGATCACCTTGAGCTTTTCTTTAACACGGATGCTTATCGTGCGATGAAGGTGAATTCACCACTGAATTTGTCGGGTTTCAGGCTGCCAAATTCCCAGTTGATCGTTCCTATCAACGGTTTTAATCAACTGGCAGTTCCGGGGGCTATCATTATCGCTCCGCTGGGAATACCCAACCTTCAGGGACAGGGTATTTTCCGTCCGGACGGCAGACAGCCTTTCCTGCAGTATCCGTATATCGGTGGTTCCACCGGACAATACGGCCCGTTCGCCACCTTTGCCGGTAATCCCATCGACAGTGGCAACGGCGCGGCCCAGTTCCCGGGTGTAGGTTCACCCGCGGGCAGTATCCTGCCTGGCCTTTATTGGGGAACAGTCGCTTTGAATCCTAGTGGTGTAGCGCCGATGGTGTTCACCAATTCGCCGGCTTATTTGCCGGATGCCCCGTTCCTTAATCGCCACTACGGTGAGACTGCTTTCAGCACGTTCACCGCCGGTGCGAAGTGGAGATGGACCGGCCCGAACAATCCGGTCGGCATTGGTATCATTCCTTTCTACCGCTGGTATGCCGACAGGGCAAGCAGCCTGGGCGGATTTAACCAGATGCAGAGAGGTTCCAGCCCCGGTGGAAACCGCGGTGACGTCGGCGTTTATTTCTTCGCCGATGCGCGCCTGAGAAAATGGCTCAACCTTTCTTCGAACGTTGGCCTTATTCACAACAGCAGCGTGAAAGCTAAATACCCGACGGGAACTTTCACTTTGCTTGACAGGCCCGATGAACTGCAGACCGCTATCGGCCTCGATTTCCCGGTCAACAAGTTCTTCCAGCCGATCGGCGAAATTCGCCAGACCTGGTATATAGGCGGCCGTACGCCGAACGCTCTGGAAAACAATCCGCTGGATGCATTGGTAGGCTTCCGCATTTTCCCGACCCGCTGGATGAGTCTTGGATTTGCGTATCGCTACAATGCCAACGAGCAGGACGTCGAATCCTTTGATGACACGCAGACTTCGTCTGTAGTTATCGTGCGCCCGGCGAATCCGACTGCCGGTATCCCGCAGTCGCAGACGATCACTACTACGGTCGATTTCCAGCACTTGCAGGGTATCTTCCCGTTCTCGACCGACCCGCATGGATATATCTTCCAGGCGACGATCGGACGACGCAACCGTCGCGGAACCCCGGCCGTTCTTAATAAACCGGCTGACGTGACGAATCTGGAAGTCGCTGATACTGAAGTTACGCTCGGGTGTCCTCCGGGAACGACTCCGGGAACGGGCTGTGCTGAATCTACTTCAGTCAGCGTGAGAACCTCGGCGGCCGATCCGGAAAATGACACTCTGATCTACAACTATACCGTTTCCGGTGGACGTATCGTGGGCCAGGGCGCCAATGTAAATTGGGACCTCGCCGGTGTCAAAGCCGGTACCTATACGATCACTGCGGGCGTCGATGACGGCTGCGGCGTTTGCGGCAAAACGCAGACCAAGACCATCACGGTCAAGGAATGCACTAACTGCATCGAGCCGAAGTGCGAATGCCCGACGATCTCAGTCACGGGACCGAGTTCAGCGGTTGAGTCCGGCCAGGACATGGTCTTTACGGCTAATGTCAGCGGCGGCACTAACTGCAACCCGACCTATAACTGGAGTGTTTCCGCCGGTACCATTTCGAGCGGACAGGGAACTCCGGTCATTCACGTGAGCACGAGCGGCCTGGAAAACAACAGCTCCATTACAGCCACAGTCGATGTGGGCGGATGCTGCCCGGGTTGCCCGACAACGCAATCTGAAACCGGTACGGTCTCCAAGATAGGCTTTACCAAGACTGATGAGTTCGGAGATCTTCCGCACGATCAGATCAGAGCGCGTCTCGACAACTTCTTTGTCGAACTGCAGAATGACCCGAATTCACGCGGTTACATCATCTACTACGGCCCGGCCGGTAAGAAGAAGAATGACCTGGTGAAATTGATCAACAATCATATCGGCTTCCGTAAATTCGACGCCAGCCGTATCACCATAGTGGATGGAGGCGCAGGAGACGGTACTATCAGGACAGTCCTGTACAGAGTGCCCGCCGGTGCTGATAACCCAACTCCATAAAGGACTTAACGCCTGCTGCCGCGGCAGTAAGGCATAGATAAAAATGAACCGCTCTTGGAAAAGGGCGGTTCATTTTGTTTTTTACTTTATTTTTTTGAAATTTCTTATTAGAATAGCAATGGTCTTAATGTCCTGCTCCCAAACGGCGAATCGCCCCAATGTCTAATGTTTTAAGGCTTTTTTCGGACAACAATGGTAACTTTCCGGTCATCAGATTAGTTGTTCGCCTTGAGCTTATAGTTATAACTTCAAAAACGGATCTTCCGAGATAAAATCGTCCTATGAAATTAAGAAATACATTTTTGAGCAAAATGGCACCGGGTTTCCTATTCGGCTGTCTGGTCTTCCTGGCTCCTTTAAGCCTCAGCGCGCAAACCGAGGTTAACACTCCTTCGCAGGCGGAGCCGGTGGTCGAAACCCCGACGGCCCCCGCGGCTCCCGTGGCGGCAGAGGCGGTTGCCATCAAGCCTATTCTCATTATCCCCGATGCCATGATCGAGCCGGATACGGCGAAATTTACCAGTTGGCAATCGCTGGGCCCGAGCGGCGGCGATATTCGCACCGTCGCTATCGATGCGAAAAATAAAAACAATATTTACGTCAGCACTCTGGACAGCCAGGTCTACGGTTCGCGTGACGGCGGAAGGAACTGGCGGATGCTGGCCACCTTTAGCCGGCCGCAGATCATTCTTGACGATATCATTATCGACAGCCGCGACTCGCGGGTGATCTATGTTTCCGGCCATCGCCATAAAGAACCCGGAGGTTTTTTCAAATCTTCGGATAGCGGGTTGACCTGGAAAGAATCAAAAGACCTCAGAAATGAAGCCGTGCAGGCGCTGGCGCAATCGCCTTCCAGCCCGAACATCTTGCTGGCAGGGACCGTGAACGGAGTTTTTCGCTCCACCGATTCCGGCGATTCATGGCAAAAGATCGCCTCCGCCACACTACCGCTCGATAATGATTCGATCGCTATCGACCCCAAAGATCCTAATACCATTTATGTCGGCACCTGGTGGCGCGCGTACAAAACCACCGACGGGGGCGCAAACTGGCGCCTGATCAAAAACGGCATGATCGACGATTCCGATGTTTTTGCCATCGATATCGATCCGCGCGATCCCAATCATCTCTATGCTTCGGCTTGCAGCGGTATTTACGAATCTTTTAATAAGGGAGAAAAATGGGGCAAGGCTCAGGGAATTCCTTCGGCTTCGCGCCGCACCCGCGCTATCAAGTTTCACCCGACGCTGGCCGGAACCGTTTTGGCCGGCACCACGGAAGGTTTCTGGATGACATCCGGCGTCGGCTGGTCACTTACGACCAGCAAGGCCCTGGAAATAAATTCGATCGCCGTGCACCCGGAAGAGCCGAATAAAATATATATCGCGACCAACAATTACGGCTTGATGGTTTCAAATGACGGCGGCAGAAATTTTGCCCAGGCAAACGGCAATTTTACCAGCCGCATGATGCTTTCCATCGTGCCGGATATCGAGCGGTCTAATCGTTTTTACGCGACGACCAACAACACGGCGGGCGGCGGCGGATTTGTTTTTGTCAGCGATGACGGCGGGCAGAGTTGGATCCCGTCGATGAGAAATCTCGTGGCGAATAACGATGTGCCGATCACGATGCTGCAGGATAAAGTGAATCCTAACTTGATCTATCTGGGCTCCAATTCCGGCATCTTCCGCTCGATCGACCGCGGCGCTTCGTGGACGAAGATAGCGGCCAAACCCGCACCGAAAGGAAAAGTAACGTACAAAAAGGTCGGTAAAAAGATGGTGGCGGTAAAGCCTCCCCCGCCCGATCCGAAAAAGATCTCGGCGCTCGGAGAGAGGATAAACGCTCTTGCCTATACCGATGACGGCAAGAACGGCATCTATGCCGCGACGGAAAGCGGCCTCTATCGCACGTATAATATCGATACCGGATGGGAGAGGGTCTGGCAGCAGTCGATCCCCAACCCGGCCAATCCGAAAGTGAGTGTTACGGAAAGGGTCTTTGTGATCACCGTGTCGCCGGCCGATCCGAACCAGTTGTGGATGGGGACCTCGCGCTCCGGGCTTTTAAGGTCGAATGACGCCGGCGCTACCTGGGCCACCGTCACCGACGTTCCTTCGATGGCCCCGATCAGCGCGATCGATATACCGGCCAGCCGGCCTGACTATATCTATGTCGGCACTACCCAGACTCTTTACTTGAGCCGCGATGGCGGGCAAAAGTGGAGCAGGCGCGGGGGAAATCTGCCGTTGGGCAATTTCGCCAGCATCCTGGTCAATCCGCATAAACCGGACGAAGTTTTTGTCGCCAGCGCGCTCGAAAACAATGGCGGTATCTATCAATCGCAGAATGCCGGGATGAGCTGGAAGCGGATCGATTCCAAAGATTGGGCCCTTCCGACCGCGCGCATCTGGACGATGACCTTTGATCCGAAAAATGCGGACCGGATCTTTGTCGGAACGCACTCGTCAGGCATCTACCGGATCGAACGGAGTTCGATGGCGAGCGCCGCCGGAGAAACCCGGGAACGTTCCGCCGGCACTCCGTAATATAAAAGCTGTTTGTATGAGTAAGAAGGGCAGGTTTTATAACCTGTCCTTTTTTTGGCTTTGTCTTTAAGTCATGTGAGTATTCGGAGTTAGGCGATAAAAAAATTAAAGTCCGATAAATTTGCAGTCCGGGAAGGGCCCGCCCCACGCCGCGCTTATCTCCTCTTTTAAATTACCACTAGCTTTAGCGGCAATAATATACTTGACGAATCAAATGTTTTCTGTCATAATTCTTCTTATGGAACTGAAAACACTTCAACAAGCGATTATTTATTTCAGCGATCAGCACAACTGCCTTAACTATCTGGCGGCTCGCCGCTGGCCTAACGGAGTTGTTTGCCCGACCTGTGGACGTGAAGATGTTAGGTTTCTTGCGAACCAAGAAAAGTGGCAATGCAAAAGTGTTCACAAACGCCGTCAGTTTTCGGTCAAAATCGGAACGATCTTTGAGGACTCGCCTATCGGCCTAGATAAGTGGCTTATCGCAATGTGGCTGATTACAATGCAAAGAACGGTATCAGTTCTTGGGAACTTCACCGCGCTATTGGTGTTACTCAAAAATCCGCTTGGTTTATGCTTCACAGAATCCGCATTGCTATGGAATTGGCAGCTTTGAAAAGTTTTCCGGCACCGTCGAAGCCGACGAAACTTATATCGGCGGTGATGCGAAAAATATGCACGAAAAAAAGCGTAAGGTTCGCGTCAAATCAAACGGTTCGACCGAACATAAATCCGCCGTGCTGGGTATGATCAACGCGGCGGCAAAGTTCGCGCTAAAGTTGTCAAAAGCCGTGATGCTAAGACCATCCGCAATTTTGTGACCGAAGGCGCGGAAATTGGCTCGGAAGTTATGACCGACCAATGGCGCGGCTATCACAACCTGCATGATGTCTATACCCATCAAGTTATCAATCACTCTATCGAATATGTGAACGGTCACATTCACACCAACGGCATCGAAAACTTTTGGTCTCTGCTGAAACGAACTATCAAAGGAACCTATGTTTCCGTTGAAGCGCACACTGCAAAAATATGTCGAAGAACAAGCGTTTCGATATAACAATCGAAAGGAAATGACGGTCAACGGTTCTTTACGGTTACAGGACATAGCGGCAAACGTCTTACCTATGCCGAACTGGCCGGCAACACCCCCGAATCACGTAAATTATCGGGCGACCATTAAGAACAAGTTTTACCAGAAGCGCGGTCGGAAGAAGAAGTCTTAACGGGCTTCTTTTTCTTTGCCTGTTTTTCTTCGTCTAATTTCTTTTTCAATTCAGAATGTGGAACGCTTAAAAGCCTGTCCATTACATCATTGAATTTTTCCGTCTCGTTTTTCTTTTTCATTTCGTTCTCTTTCTTCTCTTCTTGCTTGTCTCTTGGCTAAATACGGGGCGAGCAATGCTTGTCTTTCTTTGTCTTTGATCGCTTTCTGCGTAACAAACCTCTCCCGTGCCAGCTCGTCAATATCCTGATATATCATTCCATCGCCAACAAGGACTTCTGTATCTGCGTCTTTGCCTAAGACCTCTTTTATTATTTGTTCCGTAGATTCTTGGATATCTTTGTGTAAGTGCTTATAGGCACGGCAATAAAATTCGCATTCACCTTTTACGCATAATATTTTAAAATATCCGTCTGGTTTAGGCATTGGCTTACGGCCTTCTAAGTGATCCTTAGATAAACCTAAAAAGTAATTGCGACACTCCCACGCAATAATGTCAGCCGCTTGTAAAGGAGAATACTCAGCTTTATTGCCGTCTCCTAGGCTCGCCACAATTAGTTGATCTAACTCGGCGGCGTTGCGGCGCTCTTGCCGATACTCTTCAAACAGTTCTCCCCAAAAAACATCACCACGATCAAACATATAATCTATGGCAAAATGAAACCCGTTTTCTTGAGCCCACCAAGAGTTAAATTTAAACACATCTTACTAAGCCACGTTCCTGTTTGCTGTTTATAATGGACTTCACGCGCGTGAGGAAAATCTATATCAAGCTGACGTAAATCACCTAGATACACACCCCAACCAAAACGATAAAGAGTGTGTTTTTTTATTAGGTTTATCAGATTCCAATATATACGTTCTCTATCAAAACGAGAATGTGTCTTACCAGGTATCAACTCGTAATTGCCCGTATGGAATTCTGTTGTGTGAAATACATATTTGTCGGTATTTTTATATGGCTTAAAATGCTCTGCCTTGAGATACTCTTGCCATTCAATATCAAACTGTTTCCACTTATCGTAAGTGCTTAGGCAGCCGTTAACGGTCAAAAGCATATCGGTCTCGACATCATTACCGCTCACATCTGCAAAGCCTCTTAAATACTCACTCGTCACGAATCCCACAACTCCGTTCGGGCGAAAATGCGCCTTCTCTGAAAGATAAGCACTCAGACGTGATTTTATAGTCACGTCCATTTTTCACCTCTAGCTGCGGTATAATATACCTTTGAATCCCTTGATTCGTCAAGTATATTATTACCGCTTTAGCTAGTGGTTAGGAAATCTCTTTAGGCTCTTAGGGGCTTTAGCCCAAATAAAGAATTCGGCTAAAGCCGGGCTTTAAAACTGGCTGCTCGATAACCACTAGCTAAAGCTAGTGGCAATTTATGACTTTAGAGGCAAACCTGTCCTTTTTTTATTGCGGCCTGGCAGGGGATAACGGGCTTAGATCCCGATAATAAAGCATCTGATAAATACGGTAATTTGCCATTATGCGGTACACATAATCCTTTGATTGTGAATAGGCTATTTCAGGAACATACCGGTCCGGATCGTTTGAGTGCGACCGTTTTATCCATCGCGCCACATTGCTTTCACCACCGTTGTAAGAAGCGGCGACCGCTTGCGGCTGTTCGGGAAACTGGTCAAAGAGATCTTTGATATACTGCGCGCCAAAAAGCACGGCCACCGGCGGATAGTAAAGTTCGTTTTGGCTGAAGTTGGTTTTACCCAGGCGGCCCGCGATCTTGTCCGATGTTGAGTAAATGAACTGCATCAACCCGCGCGCCGCGGCATTTGACCTGACATCCGGCCGGAAGCGTGATTCCTGGCGCATTATCGAAAGCACAAAGCGAGGGTCAAGGCCGCGCGGGTTAGACTCCGCCAGAAGGGAATCGGAAAAAGGCGTCGGATATAGCATCTCGATGGCCTCGCGCGGCGCGATCTCGCAAAGATAATCATCCGGCAGCTTGTTCCAGAGCGATTCGGCATAGGCGACAGACCGCGCGGGCAGATCGCCTTTTAGATATAAGGCGGCCAGCATCTGTGCTGTTTCCGGCGGAAATTCGCCGAGAGGATTCGCCGCGGAACCGCCGCCAAGGCCCGGCTTAAAAAGCGCGGGCGAGCGCGTTTCCCGTAGGGCGGCCTCGAGTTCCGGAGCGCCTTCATCATACAATTCGAGAAACAATAGTTCGTCGGCAAGCGCCCGGTGAGAATTTTCCCCTTCCGCCGTGTGCCGCTTTTCTTTAATCATCTCCGACCGGCCCGCCCTGGATTCCCGGAGTGAAAAACTGAGATTATATTCCGGTAGCAGCGCATAAGTGCGCCGGATAATATCGAGCAGGTTGGCCCTTGTGGCCGCGTCGTCCGTCAGGCGCAGAGCGGTTTGGGCGGCTTTGCGGGCGGCCCCAGGTTGGTTTTGCTCCATCGCCCGGCCGGCGTGTGATCTAAGCTCCGCCAGCTTTCGGGTGATGATCAGCCCCTGTTCGGGATTTTGCTCGAGCGCTTTTAGCCGCCCGGTCGCCTGCCAGCCATAATATCCATTGCGCCCCTCGGGTATTTCGAGGTATTCATTTATCGCTTCATTAAAGCGCCCCAAATGTTCTAAAGTGAACGCGTGAAGAAAGGCCGCTTCTTCCTTGTTCGTGCCGCCCGGGATCTTGGTCCCGCCGAGATCAGGTTGCTCGCGCAATTCTTCCAGCGCAGCCAGCGCCCTTCCCCAATCATTTTGTGATAGATGTATCCGCGCCCGCGAAAAGATCGCCACCGCCCCGGCCGGTTTGCCGCTAAACCGCTCCTGCGTTTTTTCGGTCCACTCCAGGGCGCGGGTAAATTCCGCTTCGTCGCGCCAGGTATCGATAATGTTTAAAAAAGCGCGCTCGAAATTTTCGCTTTCCGGGTAAACCGCGATGTATTTCTGATAGCGGGAAACTGCTTCATTCGTTTTTCTTGTCCGCGCGTAGGCGGAGGCGGCCTGGTTCAACGCTTCCGCGGAGACGGGGTGATCGGGAAACTCGATCTGTATGCGCTCAAACCAGGGAATGGCGTCGTCAAAAAGCCCTTCCTGCACAAGGCCTCTGCCGATCTGAAACATCGCATCGGGCACGCTCTTACTTTGCGGAAAACGTTCGACCACGGCGTTGTAATGAGAACGCGCTGCCGCAAAATCACGGTTGAATTGATAGATCGATGCACGTTTAAGGTGTTCGCTTTCGGAAACTTCAGCCGGTGTGGCCGCTGTAGCCGCTGCGGCCGCGCTTTGCCGGCTATCGAGTTCATCCAAAGCGCGCGCCGCCGCCAGAGCAAGATCATCCGGCATTGCCGCGTTTGGCAGCTGATCGCAGAGGCGGCCGAAAACTTCACGAGCGTCGCTTACCCTGCCACTCTGCGCAAAAGCCTGGCCGAGCAAAACAAGTGCTTCGCGCACGCGCGGGCTATTCCCGGTCAAATTTCCGGAGACGGGATCCCCTCCGGCCGATGCAATTGGAAAAAGGCCCGCCCTGCCGGGGAAAATTTGATCTTTTTCAGGGACGTGATAGAAGCGGGAAGATCGCCGCTGTCAAAATAACTCTGCGCCAGCCGCAATTGCGCGGACGTCTGCAGCAAACTGTCGGCGGAAACCGCAAGCAGCTGTTTTAGATACAGCCTCTCCAGCAGCATGTTGCCGCCGGCCCGCATCAGCATGGAAAGGTGCCATAGCGAATATTCGCTCAGTATCGAATTTCTCTTAACAACTGCCTGGTAGGTGGCCGCGGCGCCTGCTTCATCTCCGGTTTTCTCTAACAGGCGCGCCAACAGGTAATCGTAATTATTAAGCCGGAATAATTTCCCCTGCTCTTTCTGCAGCTGATCTAAAGTGGAGATAGCGTCGGCGTAATTCTTGTTCTGAATATCTCTTTTGATCTTTTGAGCAGCATCGGCGGGCTGAAGCTGGGAAAAGATGCCCGGGGCGCAGAAGCCAAGCATCGCCAACAGGCAGATCAAACGAAAAGAAGTCATAAATTATCAGGCCGTATAGACCGTTTAATTCTATCTTAATTTTACGAAGCGCCAAATTAGGTAATGTCTTAATAAGTTTACGCGACCGGCAAAAAAAAGAAGTGTCGGTAGCCCGCGCGTAAGCAAGGGCGCCCTCCCTGACGGTCGGGTTACTGACACGGCCGCGGCGCTCTTCAAATTAAGACAGTATCCCAAATTAACAGATGAACGTAATTCAGCTAAAATCAAACGTATGAATTCAGCAGAGGTAAGCAGGGGAAACACCGCGGAAATTTTAGGCGGCGCTGAGACGGCAGATGCGATCAAGCGCGATGTCGCTGACGAAGTCGCCCGGCTTGAAGCCGAACACGGTTTTCGCCCGTGTTTAGCGGCTGTGCGGACCGGCGACGACCCGGCGTCCGCCGTGTATGTGGGAAATAAGATCAAGACCTCGCAGGAACTCGGGCTTATCTCTGAACATCACGCGCTTTCCGCGGACGCCACCCGGGAAGAACTGCTTTCGCTGATAGATTCTCTGAACCGGCGCAATGAGGTGGACGGGATTCTGGTACAGCTGCCGCTGCCAAAAGGGCTGGATGAAAAGGAAATTTTAGAAGCGATCGATCCGGAAAAAGACGTTGATGGGTTTCACCCGATGAACGTCGGCCGGCTGGTTTCCGGGCAAGGGGTTTTAGCGCCGTGCACGCCTGCCGGGATCATCGAACTTTTAAAGCATAACAACATCGGGATAGCGGGCGCCCACGCCGTGGTCGTCGGGCGCAGCAACATAGTGGGCAAACCCATGGCCCAGCTGCTGCTGCAAAATGACGCGACGGTTACCATCTGCCACTCCCGCACAAAAAATTTAACAGAAATGACACGCCAGGCTGATATTTTAGTAGCGGCGATCGGACGCGCGGGTTTTATCCGCGGCGAACATATCAAACCGGGCGCGGTGGTGATCGATGTAGGCATGAACAAGGTCGAAGATGAAGCGGCCGCCCGCGCGCTTTTTGACGACGGCGAGATCGACAAGCGCCTGGCGGCGATCGCAAAACGGGGATTTACTTTGGTAGGTGATGTGAATCCCGCGGAAGCGAAAAAGATCGCCGGTAAATTTACGCCGGTTCCGGGCGGCGTCGGATTGCTGACCGTCGCGATGCTGATGAAAAACACCGTGTCCGCTGCCAAACGGCGGCGTAAGATATAGACGAAAATATAGAAGAAAGATATAAATGCTAAAAGTCGGCTTAACAGGTTCGATCGCAGTGGGAAAAACATTTGTCTGCCAGGTCCTGGCGGAACTGGGCTGTCATGTGCTCGACGCCGATAACGTGGCCCGCGACGTGGTAAAACCCAGCACCAGCGGGTGGGTTGAAATACGCGAGGCATTTGGTGCGGAAGTTTTTCAGGAAAATGGCGAGCTTGACCGCAAGAAAATGGGCACGATAGTTTTTGCCGACGAGGAAAAACGGCAGCTGCTCAATTCGATCGTTCATCCGCTGGTGATCGAAGAGCAAAATAAATGGCTGGCGGAAAAAGAGGCGGACGATCCTGACGGTATCGCGGTGATCGACGCGGCTTTGATGATCGAATCCGGGGGCAGCAAGAGATTCGACAAACTGGTGGTGGTTTGGTGCCGGCCCGAAGTGCAGATCGAACGATTGATAAAACGAAACTTTCTTAGCCGCGAGGAAGCCGAACGGCGGATCGCTTCGCAAATGCCGCAGGAAGAAAAAAAGAAATACGCCGATCATCTGATCGACACGTCGGAAAGTTTTGAACCTACCCGCCGGCAAACCGAAGAGTTGCTACGAAAGCTGAAGGCTTTATAGTGTTTTTAAATCTATCCTTAAAAGTCCCCAAACGGGGACAAAGAAAATAGCCCAGCGTAAGTGAGCGAAGCGAGCGCCACCCTGGGTATCTGATTCCAAAAATGTTTCAGCCCTGGAGGGGCGGCAGAACCCAGTCAGTTCTGCCGCCCCTTCAGGGCTGAAACATTTTTGGAATCAGATACCCAGGGCTAAAGCCCTGGGCTATTTTCAACAATCCGCTACGCGGACATATTGTTTTCAAAACTGACCTGCTACTGCATAATTGGCTAAAAGCCAGTGGCAATTTATTCGAACCTTGCTTCGATGATCTGGCCATTCTTACGACCGAATCTTGCGGTCAACTGAGGATAGGTTTCATGGACGGCTTCAAAGGCCTCAATGCCAAGCAGCTTTTCAATTCTTTCTATGGCTTTTACCGATCCTTCGATCTCCATGTAAAGCCCGAAAGGCAGCACGTCCAGCACGGCCTCGGCGTCGTCAAACCGCCAGGTCCGGCGTTTCTTTTCGTACACCAGCGAGCGGGTAAAGCCCAGTGACTCAAATATTTGCAGGGCGGCATCAAAATCTTCCACTATGGTTTCGTGTTCGATCTGCTGCTTGATGCCTGACTGGGAAGGAATTCTTTCCTTATAGGTGAGCAAGGTTATTTCACCGATCCGGCGCAAGCGAAGCACCGCTTGTTTATCAATCAAGATCCCGCCGGTGAAAATTATATTTTCCTCAAAGTCCTCGCCGGCAGACTCCGCTCCGGAACTTTCCAGCGCCGATATAAGTTCGGAGTATTTCCCGGCAGTCAGGAGATATTTTTTCTCGGTTTCGATCGCCATTCTTATCGCTGCCAAACCCAGCGCCACATTTCGGGTATGGTCGCGCGCTTGCCATACATCAGCATTCCGATGCGATAGACCCTGGATGCGAACCAGACCAGGGCAACTATCGTCGCCACATTTAAGAGAACAGAAAAAGCTATTTGCCAGAGCGGCGGTGTTTCGATCGCGATCCGCACCGGCATAACGATCGGCGCGGTGAAGGGAGCGACCGATACCCAGAAAGAGAAAGCCGAATTCGGGTCCCTGATCACGGCGAACATACTGAAAAAACCCATCATCAGGATCAGGACCGGCGGAAAGGCAAGCTGCTGGCCTTCCTGCGGAGTGGTGACCATCGAACCGATCACGGCATAAATGGTCGCGTACATAAAAAATCCCAGCAGGAAAAAAAGAAGAAAATATAAAACAAAAGCGACGGAAAGATTAGGAAGAGAAATGTCCGCGCCGCCGGCCAGTGAAAGCGCCACGCCGGAAGTCAGCAGGATCAATGCGGAAAATGTCCAGATCGCGACCTGGGTCATTCCCGCCAACCCGACGCCCAGCAATTTTCCCATCATCAGCTCAAACGGCCTTGCGGAGGAAAATAATACTTCCGCGATGCGGGTTTCTTTTTCCTCGATTATCGCCTGCAGGATGGCCGCGCCATAGATAGCCAGCGTCACATAGATCAGGATGCCGATCGCAAAACCAATGCCGAATCCCCAGCCGGGATCTTTCTCCAGGCCTTTCTCGCTGACCTTGGTCGTCTCTATATTAACTTTTTGTTTAAGTTCTTTTAACTGCGCCTCGTTTATGTTCGCTCTGGTCAACCGGTCGGAGCGCACCGCGTCCTCGATCGCTTTTGAGAGCACTTCCTTGGTGATAATGTCGCCGGGGTTGCGCGAAAAAAGCTCCAGCTTCGCACCGGGCAGGTTAGGTTCGGCAGGCACGATCAGAAAAGTATCCAGCTTGTCTTCCTGGATCCTGGTGATAAGTTCGGCGCGGATCTGTTCTTCGCTTTTTCCCTCGACAGGCACATCTTCCAGCACGAAATTACCGCCGATCTGCTGCGCGCTGCGTTTCATCTTCTCATCCTGCGAAGCGTTCAGGTCTTTATAGGAAGAATCTTTCAGGGCCTCGCGGAAATTTTCCAGCTGCTGCTCCGGCGATAGATTCTGGCGCAGCCTGGGCGCAATACGTCCGGAAGGGTCCACGATCGCCAACCGCAGCGCGTCGCCCTGCATGGTGATCAGCAGCATCGGCAGCACGCTGATCGCCGCCATAAAAACCGGCGCCAGCAGCGTCGAGACAATAAAAGTTTTTGTCCAAATGATCTTGAAATATTCACGCTTGGTGACGGCTAAAAGTTTACGCATATTAATAACCCGACCTGTTTACCGCCTCAATAAAAATATCGTTCAAGCTGGGCTCCGCTATTTCAAACTTGGTCACTTCGGCCCCGGAATCTATCAGAAGCTTGAGTAATCTTTGCGCATCCGCGTCTTTGGTCAGCAGCAATTCGCGCTCGTCCGAATGCCTAGTAACTTTAGCGATCATCCCGGAACTTTGCAGAACGTCGTCACCCACCGTCGAGCGCAGCGCGACCCGGTCTTTGCCGTAGCTTTCTTTTACCTGCCGCAGGGTGCCGCCTAAAACTTTACGGGATTTATTGATCAGAATGATGTCATCGCAAAGGCGTTCGGCGGTTTCCATCTGGTGAGTGGAAAAGATTATGGTTTTTCCTTTAGTTTTAAGCTCGCTGACAATATCGATCAGCAGCTCGACATTTATCGGGTCGAGGCCGGAAAAAGGTTCGTCTAAAATTATCACTTCCGGTTCATGCAAAACCGCGGCGATGAACTGGATCTTTTGCTGCATTCCTTTTGACAGGTCGGAGGCTTTTTTTAATTTCCATGAGCTAAGTTCGAAGCGGCTAAGCCAAAAGTCGATACGTTCATCCGCTTTTTTCTGCGGGACGTCTTTGAGCGCGGCAAAATAGCGGAGCTGTTCGTTGATCCGCATTTTTTTGTAAAGCCCGCGTTCTTCAGGAAGGTAACCGATGCGGTCTTGCAGCTTTGACGACATCCGGTGGCCGAAGAGTTCGATCTTGCCTTCATCGGGGATGGTGATATTGACGATCATCCGGATAGTGGTGGTTTTTCCCGCGCCGTTGGGGCCGAGAAACCCGAAGATGCGCCCGGCGCGGACATCGAAACTGATGTGGTCTACCGCCGTGAAATCACCATAGCGTTTGGTGACCTCTTGTACGGAAAGAGTAGGTAGTTGTTCGCTCATAGGCTAGACATTGAAGAGTAACATATAATAAAGATTCTATAGAAACTATACGATCAGGTGGGTAGTGAAAGTTCAAAAGATCATATATTGGGCGGCAACCGGGCTGTTATCGCTGCTAATGCTCTATACGGCCGCTATGTATGTTGTGAAGCACGAGGCGCTGGTTGAGGTCTTTACGAAACTCGGCTACCCGGAATACCTGATCTACCCGCTGGCGGCGGCAAAGATACTCGGCATCATAGCCATCCTGACCAAAAAGTCGCAGTTCCTAAAAAACCTGGCCTATGCCGGATTCTTTTTCGATTTTATCCTGGCAATGTCGGCCCATATAAATGCGGGCGACGGAATCTATGTCCTGCCGGCGATGGTATGCCTTATTTTATTATTGATATCGTATGCATTGGACAAGAAGATCAGCAAAACATCGCGCGCCGCCGGCGGCGGTCAATAAAGTCGCGGATATTAGCCACTAATTACACGAATAACACGAACTCAAGGTTCTTATTCGTGTTATTCGTGTAATTAGTGGCTAATAAAGAACAAACGGGTTTACTTGTTAAATAAGAGAAATTGACTTTATTGGACAAGGCCTTAAATAGTAGAAAATTTGCAGTTGTTTTATAGTGGATATGGTATCGCGGCAGAAGACTGGCAGTTGAGTTCTAACGACAAAAAATATGGAAATTTACTTGTATCGTAATAAGTCGGGACGTGTCGAAAAAGGGTTTTCGGCGAAAGACCTGCCGGAGCTGTTAAAGGACGAAAACAACGTCATCTGGGTGGACATGCAGCACCCGCACAAGGAAGAGGAGATCGTTCTTGCCGACGTGTTTGGTTTTCACCCGCTCACTATTGAAGACGCGCGGGAAACCCGCAACCAGCCCAAAGTCGAAGTGTTCCCGGATTACCTTTTCTTTATCGTCCACGGCGTGCGGCCGGGAGAAACCGTATCCAGCAACTTTACCACCAAGGAATTGGACGGGTACCTGGGAAAGAATTTCGTGGTCACCTATCATCACGAAAATTTTCACAGTATCGATAATGTAAAACGCCAGGTCACCAGCAGCCCCTTCATTTGCCAGCGCGGCGCATCTTACCTGCTCAACCGCATCCTCGATGAACTGGTAGATCTTTATATGCCGGTGATCGACGATTATGACCATGCGATAAATGAAATGGAAGAGCGCATTTTCCGCCTGAAAAAAGGCAGCAACGAAATGCTGGGCGAGATAATGAACCTGCGGCGTTCGGTCGCGCGCCTGCGCCGGATAAGCTCGAAACAGCTCGATGTGCTTTACAAATTTGCCCACGGAGATTTTCCTTTTATCGAGGAAGAAGATCTGCCGTTTTACCGCGACGTCTATGACCACCTGCAGCGGATCAGCGACCTATCGGAAGGCTATCGCGATCTTGTCGGCGGGCTGATGGATATTCATTTTAACGTGATCGCCACCCGGACGAATGACGTAATGAAGGTGCTGGCTGTTTTTTCGGCGATCATGCTGCCGCTGTCTTTGATCGCGGGAATATACGGCATGAATTTTGATAATATGCCGGAGCTGAAAACCTCTTACGGTTATTATTTCACGCTCGGGTTAATGCTGGTGGTGGGTTTGGGATTGTTCATCTATTTTTGGCGGCGCGGCTGGGTGGGAAATTCCGCGGAAGATCTGCCCGCACCGAACGAAAACCTTCACGAAACCTTCGATGTTCCCATGCACGCTGATCGAACCAGCGTGGAAGAGCGGATGTGAAGTGTTAAAAACCTAAACTAACGGCATAGATAAGGCTCAGGCAAATGCCGGCGTAGACTCCGGCCAGAATGTCGTCAGCGCACACGCCCAAACCGCCGGGCAGGTCCTGCAGCGAATCGATCGGGTAAGGTTTCCAGATATCGAAAAGCCGGAACAATAAAAATCCGGCCAGGATCATCCACCACGAAATTGTCAGCGGAACAAAGAAAAACACCAGAAATTGTCCCATCAATTCGTCGACCACCACTTTGCCGGGATCTTTGTCGGCGAAAAGTTTTGCGGCCCGGCCCGCCGCCCAGATACCCAGCAAAATAAAAAGCAAAAGGGCCAGCAGCAAAACAAACTCCAGCCAGGCCCCGGCCGTGTCTTTGTTCCAACCGAAACATTGGCCGGCACATTGCGTCGCCTGGAGAGACGCCCATCTCACCAGCAGATAAATTCCGATCGCTACGGCTGAGCCCCACGTTCCCGGCGCCACGGGCAGGTAGCCCACGCCGAAAGTTGAAAAGGCGATAGAGAAATGATCCGCAAAACCGGACGGTGATGTTTTTTCAGGGTTGTTCATTGAGAGCTTGAGTCGTTTAGGATTATACCGCCGATATGCGTATATTCATAAAGCGCGAGAAGTGGTGGCTAGTTTGTGAAAGCCTGCGCTCCCAGGTTTACCGCCACATTTCTAAATTAAACCTTAAAAATTTTTACCTCAATGGAATCTTCCGCAAATGATGAGCTAAGCATACGTCTACTACTTAACGACAGAGAATCGGATGAACAAGGGTTGTGAAAATCCCACATAGTTTTATCGCATCTGTAAGAAACCCCTGCTACGTTAGAAAAATTAAGTAAAGATCATTACCGATGAAATACATTCGGGCCGCAGGTTTCTGCCTTAGCAGATAGCGCGAATGAATTCTCCCGGCTATGTTTTGTTAAAAAATTATACATTTCCCAATTTAAGGAGTTAGAAGAAAATGAGCTATAGCACAACGGCCAGCAGTATTGTAGACACTCTGGCGATGGTGGTTCAGGCAATAATAGAAACGGCGGTTGATTTTGTCACCGACCTGGTCGAATCGATAGGAAACAGCATTCAACTCGGGCTGAGCGCGCTTGGAAACAAGGCAGGCTCGGTCGGCGGATGGATATTGAAATGGCTGGGCGGAATAATCGCCGGCATCACCAATTTACTGGCCGCGGCGCTCAAACTTGTAGCGGCCGTACCCGCCGGAGTGGCGGGCGGGCTGATCAGAATAATCGGCGGAGCGATCGCGGCGACCCCGAGCATGATGCTAAAAGGGCTGGTCGATATTCTCTCGGGATTGGTAGGCCCGGTCATCGTGGCGGCGGGCCATGCTTTGCAGTTGGTGCAGAGAATATTTTACCTCCAGAGCTTTGAACGAAGCCTGACCAAGGCGGAAGAAGATGAGCTGAGCAAGGTCTTTAATCATTCCCTGGCGCTTTATAACATTCGTCTTATCGAAGGCTGGAGCGGGCTTTTTGGCCTCAATGACCGGCCTTTTACGCTGGGTAATACGATATACATGAAGAGCGATAACACGCTGCATACTCTCGTCCACGAATGCACACACGTGTGGCAATACCAGCATCTCGGCGTGCGCTATACGATGGACGCGCTCGGCGCGCAGGCGGTTTATGGTAACGATGCTTATAAGTGGCAGGAAGAGCTGGCCACCAGGGGCAAAACCCATTGGTTCGATTTTAATAAAGAAGCCATGGCCCAGGTCATTGAAGATATGTACAAGGAAAATTGTTTTCCTGACGCTGCAGTGACCTTCAGTAATTCTACTCTTGGAATCGGGGCTTTCAAAAGCCTGCGGAGAAGAATAAGCTTCCGCCTTTCGCAGTTTGTTTAAGGTGGTTATCTTTGTCCGACAAATTTTATGGCTGGTGCGATGCAATTAGGCGCACCAGCCAACAGGGCACACGGGTGCAGCCTGTAAGATCTTTGTAAATCAATTTCGTGTTTTCCCCCTGCGCTTTAGTACGACGGATCGAAGAAAGCCTTCTTCGAAAAATCATATGTTAAGAGAAAGCTCCTTGCTTGACCTTACATTCTGCTCATTATGGGCAGACAGCGGCCCGAAAGCAGCACTCCTTTCGACCGCCGATCTAACAGAGTTGCAGGAGGATAGTTATGAGAAATATTTATTTTATCGGCGGCGGCGGTCTTACGGACGCCGGAGGTTGGGCGATCGTTAACGGCAAGATCGTAAAAATTCCCGGCTGGAACCCGGAAGTCATGATCGATTTCAGCCATTCCATAGGCGCGCTGCGCAGAGTGAGCCAGATCAAGGAACGCGGCGTTTCCGAAGTTATGATCAAACAGCTGATGCCGGTGGTTGAAAGGCAAATGGGCGATCACATCAAAGAAGGCGGGATCGTCGTCGTAGGCGGATGACAGGCGTGAATAAATACGAAGGGGGGCGATCCCCCTTCGAGCCGGATGAGGCAGCCGCCGCCAGGTACGTCGGTTGGTATCACGAGCTCGACGCCTGGACGGAGTACTGGGACATCTATCATCCCGAAACAAAGGGCCATTATTATTTTGGCAATGAAAAGGATGAGCCGGGACTGCTCAGACAGTTTCTGCCGCGCGATAAGATGCCGCCGGTCTTTACCGCTTGGAAGCAAATGGCGCTTACTTACCAGGACGAAAGCAAATTCCTGAAAGAAGCGCGCGTCCCCGCAGTCGCTGCGGCCTTGCTGGAGACGGATGAACTGATCGCGACGCTTTTCGAAAAACATTTCGGAGATGCTTCCGACCCGACGGTGCAGGCGGATTATCTCGAAGGAAGTTTTCATTTTGCGATAGATTCTCTGCCGCCGGCGAAAGAACGCTATGCGCTAATTTCCGACGACGACCCGCGAAAGTCTACCGCCGGGCATCATACATTGGACGGCGACATAATGTGGTTTGCCTGGGCGCTGCAGCTCGAAGGAGCACAAGCCGCTGCCGGAAATGGCGGAAAGGCCAAAAAGGGTCGAAAAGACCGGGGCGACGCCCGGCGCGCTTTACTCATGGCCGGAGTAGCAGCCGGCTGTCCGGCTAACTTTACCTGGCGAGGCCATCGCCGCACGCGCCCGGAGTATGACACTAACATCGAGACCAAAGATCTTCTTCATAAACTGGGAATGAAATGGGCGGGTGATTTTTCCGCGGCAGCCAACGAAGTCCACGCGCTTTTCAGGCTCCGCGAGTGGGGAACTGAGTAGGTTTCTGAGTCGATGACCGGCGGGATCCACGGAATGTTCAGGGTCAAAGCCGCACGATTCAAGAACAGTTAACGATCTCATCCAATGAGGTCATACTCGTAGGCGAGATGTTTATCCTGTCGTTTTTATAAATGCTTGACCGAAAACCCGTTCTAAACCATAATTCAACTATGGATTACCGAAAAATCATTACTATCGAGCCGGGCAAACGAAGCGGTCAACCATGTATTCGCGGCCTGCGAATCACGGTTCAGGATGTGCTGGAGTATTTGGCTGCGGGAATGTCGGAGGAAGAGATTTTGAGCGATTTTCCTGATCTAACCCACGAAGATATTCGCGCTTGTTTAGCGTTTGCTGCAGACCGAGAACGTTTATTGGCTAATTTACCGCAATATGAAATTGCTGTTTGATCAGAATCTTTCATGGCGTCTGCCTCAAGCCCTTGCCGAGCTTTTTCCCGACAGCCGGCACGTTCGCGAAATCGGACTGAAAGCATCTGAAGATTTAGATATTTGGGAGTACGCCAAATCCAACGGTTATATAATTGTCACAAAAGACACGGATTTTCAGCAACGCAGTCTATTGTACGGATATCCGCCTAAAGTCATTTGGTTACGGGTAGGAAACTGCACTGTGCAAAGGATAGAAGATTTATTGAGACGACACTCCGCTGCTATTCATACTTTTGGGCTGGACGAAGAAAAATCGTACCTTCCATTACCTTAAAATTTATATGTCACTATGTTTGCGGCATTTTGCGAAAGAATGGTAGCGGGCTTCAGTATGTCAGGTTCGTAGATATTGAAGAGGTGGCTTACAAAAATAAGTCACCGGGAGAAGCAGAAATATACACATTTCCATGCCAATAAGCTAAACGATCTTCCCAATAAGATCATATTCTTGTGCTTCGGTGATCTTAACGTTGTAGAACGTTCCCACCTCAGGCTGAAAATTTTCCGGCGCGTCATTAATTAAAATATAGCCGTCTATTTCAGCGGCCTGGCCTTCCAGACGCGCTTGCCAGAGGAGGTCGGATTCCTGCGAGACGCCTTCGAACAAGACGCGGTAGGTCTCGCCGATCTTCGCCTTGTTTTTGCGCTTGGAAATTTTTGCCTGTTCTTTCATCAAGGCGTTGCGGCGCTGCTTGGCGATCTTCTCGGGAACTTTGTTATCAAGCTCAAAGGCGGGCGTGCCTTCTTCGTCGGAGTAAGTGAATACGCCGAGATTGTCGAACTCGCAATTTTTGATAAACGCCATCAGTTCCTCGAAATCTTCCTGGGTTTCGCCGGGAAAGCCCGCGATAAAAGTAGTGCGGATAGCGATGCCGGGAACTTTTTCGCGCACACGCTTAATTAATTTTTCCAGGCTCTCGCGGTTGCCGCCGCGTTTCATTCTTTTCAGCACATTTCGCGAAGCGTGCTGCAGAGGCATGTCGAGGTACTTCACAGCCTTGGGATTTTCCGCGATCGCGGCAAGAAATTCGTCGCTGATATGCGTCGGGTAGGTGTACATCACGCGCACCCATTCGGCGCCGGGAATTTCGCACAGCGCGCGGATCAGCTGGGGCAATGCATCGACCTCGCCCAGGTCTTCGCCATAGCGCGAAGAATCCTGCGCCACCAGCACCAATTCTTTTACGCCCTGTTTCACCAGGTCCTGCGCTTCTTTAACGATCGAGCCAAACCTGCGCGAGCGAAACGAGCCGCGCATCGACGGGATCGAACAAAACGCGCACGGGCGGTCGCAGCCTTCGGCAATTTTTATAAAAGCGGTGTAAGACGGAGTGGCCAGAATTCGCGGCGTATTTTCGTCGTAGAGATAGGTCGCCGTTTTGTTGCCGACCGGATAATAAGGCATATCCAGCGGGTTATTTTTCGGATCGGAAACTTCCAGAATTCGCCCGATCTCGCTGGTGCCGATAAAGGCATCGACCTCGGGCATTCCGGCCCTCAAGTCGTCGCGATAACGTTCGACCAGGCAGCCCGCCACGATCAGCCGCTGAGCGCTGCCTGCGGTTTTTAACCGCGAGGCTTCCAGAATGGCGTCGATGGATTCCTGCTTGGCGGATTCGATAAAGCCGCAGGTGTTGACGACCACGGTCTCGGCCTCCGCGGCGTCGGTGACGATCTCATAGCCGGCAGCTTTGAGCTGGCCCATCATCACTTCGCTATCGACCAAATTTTTAGGACAGCCTAAGCTGACGAATCCAACCTTTTTCATAAACTATCTATTATCTTCTTCATTGAAGCGTTTGTCCAAGTACTCAAAAATCTCTTTGGATTTTTTAATCCCTAACCTAACCAAATATGGAGTGGGTACTTTTACACCAGGTGCAATCGGAGTGTCAGCAACCTTAACAAGTCCAAAATCTAATTCCTTACCGCTAATTGGTTTGCTTTCTATGATTTCACCATCAATTATATCTGTATCAACGGCGGAATTCTGGATCACACTTACATCATAGCTGTGAGATTCTAAAGCAAGAGGGCGTTTCCTGTCTTTTTCTTGAATTAAGTCTGCTTGAGCTTGGATAAGTTTATTTTGAAGCTTCAATCTTTCTGCTTGCTCAATTTCCCGTAGTTTTGAATCTTTCAATTTAGATTTTAGTCGGTCTATTTCAGAGCTGAGCCTTAACATCCTTGTATCTGTTTCGTAAAAGTCATCTGCAAATGGACTAGTTGGTAATTCAAGATATATTTCTAAAGCTTCGCGAATAGTATCAAGAGCAATTTTTGAATTATTGGGTTTAATATTGAATAGCGTTCTGCCCGCTTCATCATGTTGGATATTTGCGACTGCTGAAACCCCAACTTCTCTGAGAAAATCAACAAAATAAGATAAATATTGTTCACACGTTGTTCTTATTTCCGCGGGGAAATCAAATTCTTTTAGTGATTGCTCAGAAAAAACGTCCGATAGTTTGTGAAGAATATTTTTGTGGGCTTGTCTTAGCACTGAAGTAATAAGCCATACCTGTTCGCGTAGAGGGATATTCTTATCCAAAAAGACCTCAATTGAATCGTCTCTTGAGTTCCTTCTCGAACTTAAGTAGTAAAACTTCTTGGGTGCCAATTTTTCAGTCTCAAAGGACATATACTCTTTATACAATTGAAAAGAATATGGCCGATTCCAAGTTTGATGGTCAGAGTAAAACTCAAAATGACAATAAGGTTTGGTTCGTGCCCTTTTTTCCCACACAATATTAACTTGGTCAGGCGCTGACCATGAGCTTGCGGTTATTGGAATGTCTTCTAACTGATCAGGAGGTAGGGTCAGAGTGCAATTTCTAAGTTTTGTATTTACTAAATCTTTAGCGGAAAATGTTAAAATCTGTTGAGACAAATCAAGAATCCTTTACGTTTAACCAAATTTCGTCCCCTGAAGTCCATATGTGGAAATTATTCACATGTTGGTCCATAAGATTCCCATTAATGGACAAAGTAATTGATTGGGTGTAATAGTCCCTTGTTCCAGCCTCTTTTATAGGTCCAGTAATATGAACTTTTGCTTTAATCATCCAAAAAAATAGATCTCTCTAAGGGTTAAGATTCAAACTATTGCTGATTTAAACTAAATCAGCTAGCCAAAGATGGCAAATTTGCATCTATTAAGATAAGCAGCAGATCTTCGCAAGAATTGCGCGGAATTTCGTTCAATAGCCGACGGGGGTATTTTCACTATGAGTAAGCATATCTTTGGTATTTCTCTATTTATTGCGATAGTTGGGCTTTCGGTCTTTATGTATGAATATTTCAGCTACACCGGCGAGCCGGATTGCGGCCGGGTGATGAGCGCCAGGTGCGTTTCCACCGCCACGATCGACGAAACTTACACCATTAAACCCGGCGATCTCGATGGCTATAACGGCGAAGACGCGGCAGTAAAACTTAAATACATCGAAGCCAGCATGAGGTCGCAATCGGTAAAAGCCCGGGTAGATCTCGACTGGCAGGGTGCCGGCGAACCGCCTAAGACGGTCTGGCTGCAGATCCGTTTTCACAATTTCGACGGGTCGAGCGCGGGCTGGGCCAGCGAGCCGGTCCGGATAAGCTATCCTTTCAAAAACGGCAGCGAAAAGATGATCGAAACAGCGCTTAGCTGCGGCAGCTGCGCAAACTTGCCGCGCAACCTTTATGCCAGCACTTCGATCTGGACAAGAGAAAACGCGAGCAAAAACCTGGTATACGAGATCGGAGAAATGATGCCGGTAGTAATGCAGGAACGGCGATAAATGTCTTTACGGGCAGGGTGCCGCGCTCCATAAATAAAAAACCGCTTCACGGCGGTTTTTTTGTTGCAAGTTTTTCTGAAAGGCGGCGTTCTATGTCCAGACAACAAATTGTCTTACTTTGAATTTGGAATTTGGAGGAATTTCAATGAAAGCGATCAGCCCAATCAAAACAATAATTTCTTTATCTTTACTTTTTTCTATTTTTCTTTCCGCCTGCAGTTCCGGAAACCAATCTTCTCTAAGCGCCAACAGAGCGGGCAGCCCGAGTGAGTCCGCGCCTTACGCCATGACCGACCAATCACTTGCGGCCAATTCCGTGGCGAAAGCCGCCGCCAGCCCTTATGATTACGAAGACGAAACAACCAACACCGAGCGTTACGCGCAAATAAACGAAAACCCGTTTCTCGAAGCATCCAAAGCCCCGCTCTCAACCTTTTCCATCGACGTCGATACCGCGGCTTACAGCAACGTCCGCCGCTTTATCAAAGACGGCCAGCTTCCGCCGAAAGACGCCGTCCGTATCGAAGAGATGGTCAACTATTTCGATTACAGCTATCCCCAGCCGCTCGGCGACGTGCCCTTTTCCGTTTCGACCGAAACCGCTTCCTGCCCGTGGAACGGCAAGCACCGCCTGGCGATGATCGGCTTGCAGGGCAAGAAGGTCGCGCTTGATAACACCCCGCCGTCGAATCTTGTTTTCCTGATCGACGTATCGGGTTCGATGAATGAGCCGAACAAGCTTCCGCTGGTCAAACAGGGCCTGAAGATGCTGGTCAACCAGATCAAACCTAACGACCGCGTGGCGCTGGCCGTGTATGCCGGAAGCAGCGGTTTGGTACTGCCCTCGACCGCCGGAAATCAGAAGCAAAATATTCTTAACGCCATCGACCGGCTGGAAGCCGGCGGTTCGACCAACGGCGGAGCGGGAATCCAGCTTGCTTACCAGGCCGCCGCGGAAAACTTTATTCAGAACGGCAACAACCGCGTGATCCTGGCGACCGACGGTGATTTCAATGTCGGGCTGACAAACGACAACGAACTCGTCAGCCTGATCGAAGCCAAACGCAAGAGCGGCATCTTTCTTTCCGTGCTGGGATTTGGCAGCGGCAATCTGAACGATTCGATGATGGAAAAGCTGGCCGACAAAGGCAACGGCAACTATGCCTACATCGACACGCAGGAAGAAGCGCGCAAAGCGCTGGGCGAGCAGGTCGCCGGCACGCTCTATACCATCGCCAAGGACGTAAAGATCCAGGTCGAATTTAACCCGGCAAAGGTCGCGGGTTACCGGCTGTTGGGTTATGAAAACCGGGTGCTTGCCAACCGCGATTTTGACGACGACCGCAAGGACGCCGGTGAGATCGGCGCCGGACACACGGTCACTGCAATTTATGAGATCGTGCCGGCGGGAGAAAAGGTTGAGAACGAGGGTATCGAGTTGAAATATTCCAAAGTTCAGCCGACCGATACGCGGTTTAACAGCGAGCTTCTTACCGTCAAGCTTCGCTATAAAGAACCCAACGAAGATAAAAGCAAGCTGCTTACCGTCGGTATGATGGATAACGCCCAGGACATCGCCGGCGCTTCGGAAAATCTGAAGTTTGCCGCGTCGGTGGTGGAGTTTGGTTTGCTGCTGCGCGATTCGCGTTACAAGGGCAACGCCAACATCGGCAGCGTGGTGAACCTGGCAAATACGGCCCGCAGCAATGACCTGAACGGTTATCGCGGTGAATTTATAGATCTCGTCGGGCAGGCTAAACGGCTAATAAATAGTCGCGGTTAGGCGTTTGGCAGATCCGGCAGAAGAAAGGGCGTGAGGGAGTGATCTCTCGCGTCTTTTTCTTGTTTTCAGTTGGCAGAAGCCCCGTGCGTCAGCAAGGGCTTGGTATTTAAAGCCATCCCTTACAGTCAGGCTTCTGCCCGATCTCGCGTGCAAAATACTTGTGGTTTTCTTCGATGTAAGGTAAAAGTGTTAAAATCAATTGAAATTAAAAGGTTCAAAGTTGCTTTAACTAAGGAGAAACAATGTTACATATCATTGGACAAATTATTTTTGGCTTGATCATCGGTGCGATCGCGCAAGTACTGCTTAGTGGAAACGATCCGGGAAACTGGAGCCTGAAAGGGTTTGCCATCACCTGTGTGATCGGTATCGTGGGATCGTTACTGGGAACGCTTATCGGCAGAGTTCTTTGGGGCGGCGAAAAGTACTCCGCCGGGTGGATAATGTCGATCATCGGCGCAATCTTGCTGCTGCTGCTTTACCGGATGTTTCCGATCTTCGGTTAATAAAACAAATAAAGAGGCTTCGTTCGCTGGGAGCGGGGCTTCATCATAAAAAATTTAAAAGGAAAACGTAATGTTTTTTTAGGTCGTTCCTTTTTCTCATCAACTGTTTTTCTCCTCTTTTCCGGAATTTCCGTCTTTAGTCAACAACCGGCAGGCACACCGGATGAACCTGTCTAAAAGCATTCGGCAGCGCGCAGCCGATTGAAGTTAAGTCCGCTTCTCCGCCTGTCGTCCGCCTGTCGTCCGCTGACGTACGGTAATATTTTTGGTCGACGACCTGCATCTGTCTCTTGCCAGTTTGGCCATGACACGCGAATGATCCTTCGATTCATCGATAACGAGATGAGCTTAACCACCACGCCTACAACGTCCATTAAAATGACCCGCGAAGCGACGCCGATGAGCGAATACGCGGCGCTTACGATCGAGAGAAACGATAGACAGAGATCACCGTTCGATAGCGCGCGCGCCTATCTCATCACGAATCCGAGCAGCCAATAAAGCAATACAAAGATCAGGATCGTGCTGATGATGCCGCCGCCCAATTTCCACGCGCCTGCCGCCGCTATTCCGCCTCTTAATAAACCCATTTTCTTTTCCCCCTTGGTTATTGTCGTACTTTTTCGATACGTTTCTTTAACGCTTGGTCTCTATAGAGCAAGCGGCGTTCCAAAGAGAAGAGTAATCGGCGTCCGGTTACGAGGTCAGAACCCGAAGCGGCAGCGAGGGGTTTTCTTCTTGTCAAAACTCTTCTCCTTTTCGACGAGGAAGGCACGCACATGTCAAAAATAATGGAGTGGAGCAGTGCTCCAGCCCGCGCCAGTGCCCCACCTGCTCCAAAAATGCCCCAGAAATCTCACGAATCCTTCAAATCGCTCGAATAAGGCAAAACGGGCATTGAGATCAGTGAATTTACGATTTCGAATGCAAAGAACTAATGCCGCTGACGGCTGACGGCGAACATTTAACGGTAATCGATATTGATGTATTAAGGCAGAGAGGATTGCGGAGAATTTGGAGTATAGGAAGTTTTAAAAAGCTCCCCTCCTTGTCGAGGAGGGGTGGCACGCGCTTCGCGTGACGGGGTGGTGCATTTTACTTTGCAATTTTTACACTTTGCCCATCATTACCCCGGCCAACCGGCCTCGCTATCGCTCGCCGCCCGGCCGGGTAATGGTGGGCAAAGTGTAAGCAGCCTCTATTCCTTTACAACGGCACGATAACGACACAAATAAGATGTGGAAACCATTTATTTTTGATTTGTAATGCTGAAATCAAAAATCTTGCCGCCCGCTATGCCAAGTCCAGTAACGCTTCCGCCAAAATAAAAACAATATTCCCCATTTAACAAATTCTGTTTAGGGATCACTTTGTAAATGCCGGGTTTAATTTTTTCAAAAGAGTATTCGCGAATATCTTTATCTCTCGCACCCATCGAAATACCGGTCCATGCGCCAAACTCACCCAAGACTGCTTCCCGTGAAGTTTCCTTGATATTCATTTCTACCAGCATAAATTCCGCCGGAGACGTTGCAGGCATTCCCCAAAAGAGACCCCCGGCCATTACTGCCCCTGAGTTTTTATATTCCGGATTAAAGATAAAATAAAATTCTGGCAGCGGATTTGAGATTTGCATATTTGCCGACTTACCTCTTACTTTAGCCCGGTATTTTGTTTTTTTAATCCCGTAAGTTAAGGTGCCCATCAGAGGATTCATCTTTGAACCGCTAAAGATACTTGGCTCGATAGGTTTCATCTCGCCATTTTCATATAAATAAATGCCTGGTTCGGCAATTTGGCTCAATGCTTTATTGCTTAATGAGGTGTTTGCCGGATTGGTTTGAACGCTTGCGGTTACGCCGCCATTATTCGTTTTTGTGGTATTTGTGCCGGTTGAAGAATTAAGCATAGCCATAATAATATTCTCTGGCACTTTGGCTGCTTTTAATTTACCCAGCCCTGTTGCACTGGTATCGCATTGACAATCTGACTGGCGGATTTTTTCTATAATTAAAGCCTCACCAAGGCCAAGCTTGACGAGTTCGATAATGTCGGCGTTAGTTAAAATTTCGCGAGTGGTTTGAGTGAAATTCATTTGAACAAGCACAAATGACATGAGCAATAAAGCCATAATAAACTTATGGAAGCAGAAGGTTTTCATGGATCTCCTTTTTGGTTCTATCATTAAGAATAATTTAAAGCGTACACATACTTTACGCAGAAATCTTAACGTTAAATTGTGTTGAAATGCGCAAACTTTAGAATGTGGCAGTAGCGCGCAAAATAAAAAGCATGGGAAACTCGTTGCCATCTAATTACAGATTTTGTCTGCAATTATTAAAACTGAAATCAGTAACTCACAATAACTCTTAACGTAGTAAATTGCAATATTCATTTCGAAAAGAAAGGCTTCGCCCATTTCTGAGCGAAGCCTTTTTTTATTTCTAGTTGCGAACGCCCAGGCGTTCATTGCGGGAATAACCACCCCGCCGCTTAAAAGCGGCACCCCTCCTTGAAAAGGCGGGGAGTTTAAGGTGATTACATTCCCATGCCCATGCCGCCCATGCCGCCGCCCATGCCGCCCATGCCGCCGTCGCCCTTTTCGTCCGGGACGTCGGCGATCATGGCTTCGGTGGTGAGCATCAGGCCGGCGATCGAGGCTGCGTTCTGCAGAGCGGTGCGGGTGACCTTTGCGGGGTCGATGACGCCGGCTGCGACGAGGTCTTCGTACTTCTCGGTCGCGGCGTTAAAGCCGAAGCTGACGTGTCGTTCGCGCGGACCTTTCCGACGACGACCGCGCCTTCCTTACCGGCGTTCTGCGCGATCTGGCGAAGCGGCTCTTCGAGAGCACGGCGGACGATGTTGACGCCGATCTGTTCGTCCGTATCGTCCGCTTCGGTCTTGAAGTCGTCGAGGACCTTGCCGGCACGAACCAGGGCGACGCCGCCGCCGGCAACGATGCCTTCTTCGACCGCCGCACGGGTTGCATGCATCGCGTCTTCGACGCGGGCCTTCTTTTCCTTCATCTCGGTTTCGGTGGCCGCACCGACCTTGATCACCGCAACGCCGCCGACCAGCTTGGCCAGACGCTCCTGCAGTTTTTCACGGTCGTAGTCCGAGGTGGTGTCTTCGATCTGGTTGCGGATGGTTTTGATGCGGCCGTCGATCGCTTCGCCCGTCGCCGCACCTTCGACGATGGTCGTGTTGTCTTTGTCGATCGGTGACCTTCTTGGCTTTGCCGAGGTCTTCGAGCGTGATGGTCTCGAGCTTGATGCCGAGATCTTCGCTGATGACCTTGCCGCCCGTGAGGGTCGCGATGTCTTCGAGCATTGCCTTGCGGCGATCGCCGAAGCCGGGGGCCTTAACGGCAGCGACGTTCAAGCGTGCCGCGCAGCTTGTTGACGACGAGGGTCGCGAGGGCTTCGCCTTCGACATCTTCAGCGATGATGAGCAGCGGACGGCCCATCTTGGCAACCTGCTCGAGGATCGGCAGCAGGTCGCGCATGATGCGAGATCTTCTTTTCGTTGATCAGGATGAAGCGGCTCGTCGAGAACGGCTTCCATTCGGTCCGGATCGGTGACGAAGTAGGGCGAGAGATAGCCGCGGTCGAACTGCATACCTTCGACGACTTCGAGCAGGGTGTCCATCGTCTTCGATTCTTCGACGGTGATGACGCCGTCTTTGCCGACCTTGTCCATCGCTTCGGCGATGATCGTGCCGATCGTCTTGTCGCCGTTAGCCGAAACGGTGCCGACCTGTGCGATCATATCGCCGCCGACCGGCTTGGCATGCGCTGCGACTTCTGCGACAACTTTCGTCAACCGCCTTTTCGATGCCGCGCTTGAGCGCCATCGGGTTTGCACCGGCGGCAACCGTGCGGACGCCTTCTTTAAAGATCGCCTGTGCGAGAACCGTCGCGGTCGTGGTGCCGTCACCGGCAACGTCAGAGGTCTTCGAAGCGACTTCGCGAACCATCTGGGCGCCCATGTTCTCGAGGGTGTCTTTCAATTCGATCTCTTTCGCGACGGTCACGCCGTCCTTGGTGATCGTCGGCGAGCCGAATTTCTTGTCGATAACGACGTTGCGGCCTTTCGGGCCGAGCGTAACTTTTACCGCATCAGCGAGCTGATTGACGCCGCGCAAAATAGCGGCGCGTGATTCTTCTCCGTGAATAACTTGTTTTGCCATTGATTTCTCCTAATCGTGATACGTAATACGCGATACGTAACACGTGATTCCTGATTTTTCGTAATATTGTTTGATATGTTTAATGTGATCTTTAATGTTATGCGCGTATCGCGTACTACGTATAACGTATTACGATTATTTACGCGGCTGCGCCGGCGCGCTGAATGATGCCGAGGATCTCGTCTTCACGCATGATGAGGAATTCTTCGCCGTCGAGCTTGATCTCGGAGCCGCTGTATTTGCCGAAAAGAACGCGGTCGCCGGCTTTGACGTCGAGCGCCTGGCGGGTGCCGTCTTCTTTATACTTGCCTTCGCCGGCGGCGATGACTTCGCCTTCCTGCGGTTTTTCCTTGGCAGTGTCGGGGATGAAAAGCCCGCCGCGGTCTGGTCGCCGTCTTCGATCCGGCGAATGATCACGCGGTCGTGCAATGGTGTAATGTTTGTAGCCATTTGATTTATCTCCTTGCTATGGGTAATATTCAGAGTGTTAGCACTCTGGGGTTATGAGTGCTAATATACTAGACTTTGAGGCATCTTGTCAATAGTGAAGTTATTCACGAGTCTGAAGAAAGCAGAAAACTTGATAACGGCATTATCAAGTTTTGACATTTTTTGCTCAAAACATGCTCATCAATTTGAACCAAGGTATGGCGCGTGACCTTCGTGCGTTTCGTGTTTCGTGGTTGATTTCCGGAAGCTTTACCACGAATCACACTAAACGCACGAATTGTATCGCTCATCAAGACCGTTTTATTCTTTTATGGGCAATGCCCGGTTATAATCTATAAGCCAAGATCTATTCTGAACGTTTCTTATCTGGTCAAAAGTTATGCATTTGTCACAAATCAACATCTACCCGGTCAAATCGCTGAAGGGAATCTCGCTTGAGGAGGCCAGGATCGAAGGCCGCGGGCTGCAATACGACCGCCGCTGGATGATCACCGACAGGGGCGGCAAATTCTTTACCCAGCGCGAATTGCCAAAAATGGCCATCATCGAAACTTCGATCACCGAGGACGGCCTGGTGCTGAAAGCCGCCGGCCGGGGTGAGGTCAATGCCGGTTTCGGGCCCGGCGGGCGATCTGAGCAGACGGTTGAGATATGGAACGATAAGCCGCAGGCTTTAAAGTATCAAAACGGGGTCAACAAATGGCTGACCGAGGTGCTGGAAACCGACTGCCAACTGGTTTTTATGCCGGATGATTTTCGCCGTGAGGTCGATCCGAATTTTGCGGTAGCGGACGATGTTGTCAGCTTTGCCGATGCTTACCCGTTTATGGTGATCGGCGAAGGGTCGCTGGAAGACCTCAACAGCAAACTGGAGGAGCGGCTTCCGATGAACAGGTTTCGCCCCAACCTGGTGGCCGCGGGCACGGAGCCTTTTGAAGAGCACAACTGGAGAAAATTTTCGGTCGGGGAAAATATTTTTTACGGCGTCAAACCGTGCAAGCGGTGTGTGATCACCACCATCGATCAGCAGCTCGGGGAATTTACCGGCAATGAACCCTTGAAGACCCTGGCGACCTATCGCGGCGTTCCGGGCGGAGTGATCTTTGGAGAAAATTTATTAAGTGAAAATCCGGGCGGGACCGTCAGAGTCGGCGACGAAATAAAAGTGATCGAGAAGAAGTAGCTTGAAAAAAGGAAAAAAGGAAATAAGGAAATAAGGAAATAAGGAAATAAGGGAATAGGGAATAGGGAATAGGGAATAGGGAATAGATATTCAGCTTGAAGGTAAATAAAAAATATAAATAAATTTGCAGTCCGGAAGGGTTGCTTGCGCCCGCTTCAGATTACTATTCAAATTAGCTTGTTTGAAAGGCAAAAAACTCGAATGCGATGCATTCGTGCCGAATAAATTCGGCGTTCCGGCGAGTCACTTTTTTGCTTTGCGTTTTTTGGCAGCGGCTTTGTAATCGGCTACGCGTTTGGAAAGGGTATTGCGATGAATGCCCAGCACGGAGGCGGTATTTGAAAGATGATCGCTATGCCGCGCGAGCGCTTTTTGAATATATAATTTCTCAAATTCTGAGACAGCCTCGCCAAGCAAAATATGCCCGTCGAGCATTTGTCCAACCAGATTTTCCATCTGTTCGCGCAGTTTCATCGAGTGAAGAGTTTGGCTATTCTACTACAAAAATCTCAAAACCAAAATCAAAATTTGAATTCTAAAAAAAATAATAGAAGCGAACGTTAGATCGCTGCGCGACCCCAGCAGGCAAGATGCCCGCGCTCCCAGGTTTACGTTCGTATTCTTCATCATTCTACGGAAAGTTCTTTTCCGGTGAGCAGCCGGTAAGCGGAAGTATAACGATCTGTAGTGGCCGATACAATTGCTTCCGGAAGCGCCGGCGCCGGGGGACGTTTGTCCCAGTCCAGAGATTCCAGATAATCGCGTACGAATTGTTTGTCGAACGAGCTTTGAGCGCCGCCCGGCACGTAGGAATCGGCGGACCAAAAACGGGAAGAATCTGGTGTTAAGACCTCATCGATCAAAATAATTTCACCGTTCTCATCCTGACCGAATTCAAATTTTGTATCGGCGATGATGATGCCGCGCGAGCGCGCGTACTCGCTCGCTTCAGCGTAGAGTTTTAACGAGCGACGGCTAAGCTGCGTCGCGGCTTCGGCGCCGATGATGTTTGCCATTTCCGTTTCGCTGATGTTTTCGTCATGCCCGGTTTCGGCTTTTGTCGCCGGCGTAAAGATGGGCGAGGGAAGTTTGTCGGATTCTTTTAGACCGGCGGGCAACCGGTGGCCGCAGATCTCGCCGGTTCTTTGATAATCTTTCCAACCGGAGCCTGCCAGGTAACCGCGCACCACGCACTCAACCGGAAAAACTTTTGTCCGTTTTACCAGCATCGAACGCCCGCGCAATTCAACGGCGTTTTCCCTGACGGCTTCGGGCATCTTTTCGATATCGGCAGTGATCAGGTGGTGATCGGTCACGTGCTGCAAAAAATTGAACCAAAATTCCGAGATCGCGGTCAGGACAAAGCCTTTTTCCGGTATCGGGGTGGGAAGAATGCAGTCGAACGCGGAGATCCGATCGGTCGCGACCAACAGCAGGGTTTGATCGTCAACCTCATAAATATCACGGACTTTGCCGCGGGAAAGCAGTTTAAGCAGGGTGAAATTTGTCTCGGAAACCGTTTTTGGGGCGTTCATAATATAGCTATAAATCTATTACGAAATATTCAAATCGTAAAATATGGCGGCGGGGAAAATGCAGAAATTCGTTTAAACAGTTCAGAGTTCAAGCTTTAGCTTGTCTTATTTTTTGATGATAAGAACAAACTAAAGTTTGAACCTCTAAACGAAGAGAGAACCACCCCGTCACGCTGCGCGTGCCACCCCTCCTTGTAAGGAGGGGAGTTTTGAAGTAAACGACTCAGAGTTCAAGCTTTAGCTTGTCTATATTTCTTATTAACAGGCAAAAACCGTGAATTCATTATTAGCCACTAATTACACTAATAACACGAATGAAAGATTCACATTCGTGACATTCGAGGCAATATCCGGACTTTATAGACAAGCTTCTGACAAAAAAACCTGTTTAACAAAAATAAATAATGACAAACAAAAAAAATTAAGGCATAATTTAGTCTGGTTCGGCTTGGACTGACCGGACGCCGTCCCTATTTTGCGGTCCGGTTGTCAAGTTATGAAGATCACGATCACCAGCCTCGTTCAGCCCTCTTGCCATCCGTCACAATTTTCCGATAAACCGCTAAAGAAAAGACTTGCCCGCTCTATGTTCACGAAATTTGCCTTAAAATCAGTAACTTTTCTCGCTTTGCTGCAAAGCCTTGTTTTTAGTGTCTGGCCGCAGGCAAAAAATCCTGCGGACAGCGGGTTGGTTCAGCATCAGCAGGGGCAGCTGCCGCCGCCGGATGACGGCGCCTGGATGTATTCCGTCGGGTTCGCGTTATTTTTCGTTGCGTGCATAGGCGTGCTTTTCTGGATGCGCGCTAAAAAGGCAAAGGCGGCGGCCGCTGCGGGATTGAAAGACAACGGGCGTAAAAAAGACAGTTGGGACAGCGGCGACGCGATCGAAGGCGACAAAGAACTTGAGTGGCTGCGCAAGCATAGCGATACGATCAACAGAAAGCGTCCTAAGAAATTGGCCGGACAAGAAGGAGCGCGGCGAAAAGCCGCCGCCAAACCGGAGCCGGTGGTCCTTACCAAAGAAATTCAGTTGGCTTCCGCTTTAGAATTGCCTTTTAACAGTATTTTGCGGTTAGATTATCCGCACGGAATTGAAGTATTACCGTCTTCAACCGATGAGGCTTTGCTCGAAGCCATCGAGCAGGTGCTGGATGAATTTAACGAAGACGAAGAGATGAAAGAGCTTTCCATGCGGATCATTGCGGCGCATAAGACCAGCAACTGCGTGGAAGCACTCTCGCAAGTGGCGCTCTATGACCTTTCCGCTACTACCAGATGCCGCTCGGTCGAGATCCTCGGTGAATTTGATCATGAGGCCGTCTTTGAATCGATAATTCTGGCTTGTGCGGACCCGACGCGCGAAGTGCGCGCAGCCGCGGCCAGGGTTTTGACGAGGCTGGGATTTAACCGGGCGGACGCCTGGGCGCGGATCTCCCTGCTGGATGAAGAAGGAAGAATGCGCCAGATCGCGCGCGCCGCGATCGAAGGCGGATTGGTCGAGCGATATTTCGATCGCCTGACCCACAAAGATTATAAACAGGCCTACGAGGCATTTGCCCTTTTCACATTGCTGCTAAAGGCGCGCGAAACGCAGCCTATCGCGACGGCGCTGGAATCGCACCCCAGCCTGACCGTTCGAATGGCCATTATTCACGTGATCAAGGTGAACAAGGAAATAGACGCTTTGCCGTATCTTCGTAAGCTGGCGGAAACCAAGGACCTGCCGAAAGAAGTTTGGGAATCCGTCGAAGATGCGATAGCCATTTTTTCTCCTGAAGCGGAAGAAGTGGAAGTAGCATAAATTCCTAAACTCCCCTCCTTACGAAGGAGGGGTGGCGCGCTTTTTTGCGCCGGGGTGGTTCTTACCGCCAAACTAATTTCTGATCGCCGGTAAATTGAAACAAAGACGAGAACCACCCCGCCCTTCGGGCACCCCTCCTTCGTAAGGAGGGAGTTTTGTTTTAAAGCCGCCTGAAGGCAGGACTCAAAGCAAGGCCCGCGCTCCATATGACAAACGAACCGGCTGCGGGTAAAATTAAAGTTTAACCTTGCAGCCGGATTTGTTTTAAATGAATTTTCAGTTAGTTTCCGACAATACACCAAAGGGCGACCAGCCAGCCGCCATCGAAGCGCTGGTCAAGGGATTAGGCGAGGGGACCGATCACCAGGTTTTGCTGGGCATAACCGGGAGCGGTAAGACTTTTACCATTGCCAACGTGATCCAGCAGACGCAGAGGCCGACCATCGTGCTGGCGCATAATAAAACGCTGGCCGCGCAGCTCTACCAGGAATTCAAAACATTTTTCCCTCACAACTCGGTCGAGTATTTTGTTTCCTATTACGATTATTACCAGCCCGAAGCGTACGTGCCGGCCTCGGACACCTACATCGAAAAAGAATCCACCGTTAATGAAGAGATCGACCGGCTGCGGATGTCGGCGACGCGAGCTCTGTTTGAACGGCGCGACGTGATCATCGTCGCCAGCGTTTCGTGCATCTATGGCTTGGGCGACCCGGATGCCTATTACGGAATGATGTTCTTTATCGAACCGGGGCAAAAACTCAGGCGCGAAGATATGCTCCGCAAGCTGGTGGAAATGCAATACGAGCGGTCGGAGATCGAATTTCGAGCGCGGAAGCTTTCGCGTGCGCGGCGACATGGTGGAGATCTATCCCAGCTACCAGGAAACCGCCTACCGGATAGAATTCTGGGGCGAAGAGATCGATGCTATTTCTACGATCGACCCGCTGCTCGGCGAGGTTTTGCACACGCATACGACGAGGCTGCCGATCTATCCGAAAACACACTATGTGATGTCCAAGGGTACGATCAAGCGCGCGCTCGGAGACCATCCGGGAAGAGATGAACGATTGGGAGCCGGAACTGATCAAGCAGGGCAAGCTGATGGAAGCGCAAAGGCTGCACCAGCGGACGATGTTCGACCTGGAAATGATGAAGGAGATGGGTTTCTGCCACGGCATCGAAAATTATTCGCGCCACCTGACGGGCAAACTGCCGGGCGAGCCGCCGCCGACGCTGCTGGATTATTTGCCGCACGATGCGCTGATGGTGATCGACGAATCGCACCAGACGATCCCGCAGGTGCGCGGGATGTATCAACGGCGACCAATCGCGCAAACGGACGCTGGTGGAATACGGGTTTCCGGCTGCCTTCGGCAATGGATAACCGCCCGCTGAATTTCCCGGAATTTGAATCGCGGGGAAACCAGACGGATCTATGTTTCCGCCACGCCGGGCCCCTATGAATTGACCAAGACGGGCGGCGAAGTGATCGAGCAGATCATTCGCCCGACGGGTTTGCTTGACCCGGAAGTGGAAGTGCGCCCGGTGCGCGGCCAGATCGATGATTTGCTGGGTGAATGCCGCTTGCGCGCGGAAAGAAATGAACGCGTGCTGGTCACGACACTGACCAAGAAAATGTCGGAAGATCTGACCGAATATTTTACCGAGGTCGGCGTCAATGTTCGTTATCTTCACTCCGACATTGAGACGCTCGAGCGCATCAAGATCCTGCGCGATCTGCGGCGGGGGGAATTTGACGTGCTGGTCGGCATCAACCTTTTGCGCGAAGGTCTGGACCTGCCCGAAGTTTCGCTGGTGGCGATATTGGATGCGGACAAGGAAGGTTTTTTGCGTTCGGAAAGCTCGCTGATCCAGACCATCGGCCGCGCCGCGCGCAACTCATCCGGAAGGGCGATCCTTTATGCCGATAAAATAACCAGGTCGATGAAATACGCGATCGATGAAACTCTGCGGCGGCGCGCGGTGCAGGAGCAATACAACGAAGAAAACGGCATTACGCCGACCACGATCATTAAGTCGATAGAATCAACTTTAGTTACCGCTTACGAAGCGGATTATTTCAAAATTCCCACAGAGCTCGATCTGCTGGATGAATTAAACGGCAAGGACCTGAAACAAACCATTCAGGACCTGGAAGGCGAGATGCGCGTCGCGGCGAGAGATATGAAATTTGAACGCGCGGCGGAGTTCAGGGATAAGATCAAATATTTGAGAGAAAAAGAGCTTCAGGTACGGTAGCTATGGAGCGCGGGCATCCTGCCCGCATCAGTTGCTTAGCGTCCGAAACTGTCAGTAGCGTCTGCGTTAGCAGATGCGTAATAGGCGCCCGAAGACGCACTTGCTAACGCAAGCGCTACTGACTTCAGCGCGGACGAGCCGCGCTTTGCGGGCAGGATGCCCGCGCTCCATAAAACTCACTTTTTAGTCTTCCAATCAGCGACAGACTTTGTCAGGTCATCGACCGCCTGGCCGGTGATCTGCGGCGTAGCGGCTTTGGCGATCGCCAGCGCTTTTTCGCCGAAGGTGACGGCGTCTTTGGTATTTCCCATTTCCGCCGAAAGCAGGGCCCGGCCGCGCGTGTTGCCGAAAGTTTCCCGGACCGCGATCGATTTGTCGAACCAGGTTATTGCCTCGGCGTAACTGCCGGTGATCTTATTATTGAGAACGTAGGCGGCGGCCGATGCCGGAGCGCGAAAATCATCCGGCTTGGCGTTCACGGCGGAGTCTTTGAGCTTGGCCAGGACACGTCCGTTCACATCACCGACGTCAACCGTAAAAGGAACCCGTATTTTTTCCCAACGGAGAACCAGTTTGGCGGTGGTCGGGGTTACGCTTTCAAATTCGTAAATGAGAGCTTCGGTCATCTCGCCGGGCGACGGTCTGGCGGTAACTTTTATTACATCCTGGGCTTTATTTTGCTCATAATCGGTGCCCCACTGGCCCGCGTTCTTATTAAAGATCCAGGTCCACTCACCGGCCGTCGGGATAGCAAAAAGCGCGTACTTGCCGGCGGGAAGTTTTTGCCCGTTGATGGTCACGTCAACGCTGGTTTCAAAATTGGTCGAGTCATTCGCGCCGACGCGCCAAACCTGCCCGTAGGGAACGAGGTCGCCCCAGACTTTGCGGCCTTTGACGCTCGGGCGGTGATAGGTGACGGAGATCATCGCGTCGCCCACCCTTTGCGAAATGGCCGCACCCTGCGATTCGCGCGGGACATAGACACCCTGCGCAAAAGCCGAGAACGCAAAAATAACCGTAAAAACAGAGATTAAAAGAAGTTTTTTCATAGATTGCCTCACGAAAGTATTTCTTAACAGAATAACGTTTTTACGGTTTAACGGCAATATTGTTTCAAAGAGGATTGTAAGCCGGTTTGATGTTTAGCGGAGAATGGAGTCGGAACCCGAAGCGGTAGCGAGGGGTTTGGTTTTAGGTTTTGCGGTTTTCTCCATCGATCTTAATCGCAACGCGAAAAGAAACCCCTCGCTACTTGCCACCCCGTCAGCCGAAGCGGCTGCCGCCCCTCCTCTGGCAGGAGGGGAGCCCGGGTTCTGACTTCATGGCCTAATGTCCCGCGAACATCCTCGCAAAATAGCCGGTTGCAAGTTCTCCCCAAAGCAGGACGAATGCTGCTAGGATAGCCGCACAGGCGGCGAGCCGAAAACCGGCATTCTTAAACGATCTGATCGCCAGCTCACACGAGAGGCCGGTGCTGAGCAGTAAGAGCCCGGCGACAATAAAATCTCCCCGGGTCCAGTTCACCTCGTTCGTGAACCGCATCGCTATTAATGGTACGAGCAAGAGAATGCCTATCGTGAATATAATGCCGAAGAGTCTTACGTTCTGAATTGTCATAAATGTTTGTTCTTTCATCATAATTTTGTTTGTCTTAATCTTTACCGGCCGCTTAGCCGGGTGTATCTGATGTTGCGGAGCGCCGGATTGCTGTAGTCGTAGCCGGTGACCTTTCCGTCCTTGTCCCGCACGAAGCGAAACACCGTCATGCCCAGCATAAAAGTGTCGCGATCGACCGGCAGGGGAGAAATAGCGTTTGCCGGGTTCCGGTAAAAGCGCATTACCAGGCCGCCTTTTTCAGGCAGGACCATTTCGATGACCGCTCCCATCTCGCTGCTGTCGTATTGCCCGGCAAATTCATTTAGTTCGGCTGCGGTCGGCGCATAGGCTTGGGCGCGGCGATACCGCATCGCTGCCCCTTCTTTCGTCTTGATCTCGAACCGGTCAGCTGAGAGAAATTGCAATTCGAACTCAGCTTCCGACATGAAAAACACGGAACGGCGCTGGTTACGGAAACGGTCTGCGGCCAGGGCAACAAGGGGGCCGCCGCCGGCAATGGCCAGAGTGTTGCTGCTTACGGCTAAGCGCATCGGCTGGCCGTCCTGCTCGTTAAAGAACAGCCGGCCCGGGCGCTTAAGTCGCCGGCCGCTATGTTGACGCTTCGCGGGATTTGCGTTCGGATCGGCAGCGGCAGGGGGCAGAAACAGGTCAAAGATGCGGCTGGCATATGCCGTCCCGGGCGCCGCCGTCGACGTTGCACATAATGGCAAAAGATATCCCGTGGTCCGGAAGGCGGCCCGAGAGCGAGCTGTACCCGGCCGCCGCGCCGCTATGCCACACCATCTTGTCACCGCCGCGGGTATCCACCCTTAGCCCCCGCGCATAGGTTAGCTTTCTGCCGTTATTAAGTACCGCCGGTTCGTGAAGCTTTTCGGTGACAAACTTGCCCAGAGTGCCGTTCGTCAACGCTTCGTTCCAGATGACGAAGATCGCCCGCCGTGGTGAGCAGGGCCCCGCTGCCGCCGCGATCGTTGCCGAAATACATATCGAGCTTCCACCTGTCCTTTTCATTTTTGTAAGCGAGCGCGCGGTTCTTGACGACGTCGGTCATATCGTGGAGGTACAAAGTCGACTTCATCTTGAGCGGTTCCCACAGGCGCTTTTGCGTAAAGTCTGCGAACGACATCCCGCTCGTGCGCGCGATGATCTCTTTCAAAAGCTCATAGTTGGTGTTCGAATAACCCCATTCCTCGCCCGGGAGCAAAATTGAGGCCGCGCTGACGCAGCGCCATGGTGACCGCGGTGGGATCTCCCTCGGACAGCGGCCTGAATGCCTTCCAGTCCCGAACGCCGCTGGTATGGGTCAGCAGGTGGTCGAGCGTGATCTTGTGGCCGGTGTCGGGCAGCTCGGGGATATATTTACGGATGTCCTCGGAAAGAGAAAGTTTCCCGTCTTCCACGAGAAGAAGGACAGAGGCCGCAACGAACTGCTTTACCACCGAGCCGGCATCGAAGATCGTGTCCGGCTGATCTGCACGCTGCGCTCGAGGTCGGCCGAGCCGTAAGCGCGGCTGGCGACAAGTTTCCCGTTCTTGCGAGACGGCGACCGCGCACCCGGGCTCGTCGGGCTTGATCGAGCTAAAGATCTTGTCGACCTCGGCGGTCTTGTCCTGCGCGTAGGCGGCAATTGTGCCGATGCTAAAGCGATAACCAGAAAGAAAAAGTAAGTATTTTTGCGGGTGTTTTTCATTTATTTCCTCATTCACAATATTTCTTTGGCTTTGCCTATAAAGTCCTTTTATTAAAAACAGCTTGTTAACCTGGGAGCTAGAGGATCTTGCCTGCAAGCGTGACGCCGGTCACGCTAACCAGCGTTACTAAAATTGCGAACAGTATCTTAATTTTCATGTGTTTTGTGTGGCCCAAAGCTGCGCCACTGTAGGGAATTTACGTCAAGTTGTCCTATTTGTCAAGTACTTTATAATATAAAGTAACAAAGTATCCGGAAATAATATTATTCATAAATAGCCTTGTTCACGGGTCTGGAGTGGTATGTCGGGATGACAGTTTTTCGTGCGTTTCGTGTATTTCGTGGTTAAATTCCGGCATGCCTTAAATCAGCGGTATAAGAACTTAGCCACGAAACACACTAAAAACACGAAACTTATTTCGATACGCAAACGCGCTATTTATATATGGGCAGGGATTCGGGAACAGAGAATAAAATGCCTGTATTTTGAAGAAGATCGCCGGAGTGAAACTAAAAAAGTTTCAATTGGATGGTGAGATATTTTTTGGGATTGGCGCGGAAATCCTTGATCATCTGGGTGCTTTCGGCGGAGAAATTATTGAGATTATTATACAGGCTATCGTCGGTAATAAGTTTTCCGAGCGTGCCTCTGCCGCCCTGCGCATTGCCCAGGATATTATCGAGTTTGCTCAGGCTGGCGCGGACCTCGGTGTAAAGAGCGTCGTCTTTTAGGAGCTTACCGGCGGTGCCTTTTCCGGCATTGAGATCGCCGGCGATGCCTTTTATCTGCACCGCGACTTCATCGAGGTTTTTGATCGTCCCGCGGAGTTCGTTCACCGCCACTTTCAAATCGGCCAGGCCGCCGCGTACGTCGTTATAGAGCGCGTCTTCGGTTAACGATTTTCCGGCCGTTCCCTTGCCGCTGCGCAGATCGACCGAGACGGCTTCCAGCTGGGCGACGGTGTTATTGAGTCTGTTATAAAGCTCCGGGTCGTTGAGCAATTTACCGGCGGTGCCGTTGCCGGATTTTACTTCGTCCAAAATAGATTGCAGCTTGACCATGGTGGTCTTTGCTTCGGCGACGGAAGTATCGAGATTTTTATAAAGTGAATCGTCATTGATGATGCGGCCGAGCGTTCCTTCGCCGCGGTTCGCCTTGTTAAGAATTTCGTTGGCGGGAATGGCGAGCTTGTTGATCTGCTGCAGCAGGTCGTTGCCGGTTTCGGTCAGCTGATTGATGCCGGTGGCAGAGCGGGATTCCAAAATATGGCCTTCCTGCACGGGTTCGCCCTTCATCGAGCCGGGGCTGATATCGATCAGCTTATCATTGGAAAGCACCGAGACCGCCATTAGCCGGGCGGTGGAATCGGTGCGGATACGCTCGCTGACGGGTTTGCCTCCCAGGCTTTGCGATACCGCCAGCTTGGCCTCGATCTTGGCTTCTTCGGGATCGTCGGGCGAGAGCAGTTTGACGTCTTCTACTTTTCCGATAGGAACGCCGGCCAGCTGAACTTCGGCGCCTTCGCGCAGCCCGTCGGCGGCGGGGAAGCGAACCTTTAACCGCATCTTCTTTTCGAAAGGATTGAAATCACCTGTTGCGTTTAAGATAAGAAACGCCAGCACTAAAAGCGCTGCCAGGGTAAAAAGCCCGACGCGCAATTGACTGAAACCGATGTTCTTTTTAGCAGGCATTTTGTTAGTAGCTGGTCATTTGTCAGTAGTCATTGGTCCTTGGTATAAATCTAAGCGCGAATGACAAATGACTAATGACCAATATTCATTTTCCTCTCAAAAATCTTTGAATATACTCGTTGTCGGAAGCCTTGAGCTGCTCGTCGGTACCGTTAAAGATCACGTGGCCATAACGAAGCATAACAATTTCCGTGTTCAAGAGGCAAAGACTTTCGCCTTCGGGTTCGAACACAATTTCGTGATTTTCGTCAAAGGTAGCGTACTCCGAGCAAAGAAAATCCAGTGTGTTCATCTCATGCGTGACGAAGATGGAAGAGACATCTTCCAGATCGCGCAGCTTTACCACCAGCTCGCAGATCGTCCGCGAAGTAGGCGGGTCCAGCCCGGCGGTGGGCTCATCAAAGAGCACCATTTTGGGATTGCCCACTAACGCGCGGGCAATTCCGACGCGCCGCCGCATACCACCGGAGAGCTCGATAGGCATTTTATCAATTGCTTCTTCGAGGTCAACGAAGCGAAGCATTTTTCTCACTTCGGCTTCCACCTCTTCTTCATCGATATTTTGCTCGTGCAGGCGATAGGCGACATTTTCATAGACCGAAAGAGAATCAAACAATGCGCCTTCCTGAAAGACCATTCCGATCTTTTTACGCACATGCATCATTTCAACTTCGCTGTACTCGGTAATATCTTCGCCGTCGATCAGAATCTGGCCGCTGTCTGGTTTTAACAGGCCGAGCACAAGTTTGATGACGGTGGATTTACCGCCGCCGGAACGCCCCAGGATTATTTTCGTCTCGCCCCGCCGCAGAGTAAAACTGATGCCCTTTAAGATCGGCTCTTCGTCAAAAGAAAGCCAGACGTCGCGAAACTCTATCGACGGAGTGACCCGCTCCGGATCGTCCATTTTCGCAAAAAACCCACCCTTGAACTCGTTGCTCGACGGGGTAAGGCTTTTGTGAATTCTTTTTTCTTCTACAGCCATGAAACTTTATATAGCCGTCTTTGACGGCGTCAGAATTTAACTTCACGCGTCAGCGTGAAGAGAGTCGATAATTATTGATCAAAGCCCGCTCGCGGGCGGCAGAAAGTCAGTTCTTTCCGCATCGTTAATTTCTTTCGCCTGCAAAGCAGGCTAGCCGGCTTTGTCTTTCAATTCTACACGCTTACGCGTGTAGTTAAATTCTGTCGTTGCCTACGGCAACTAAAGTAAAAAACACGCAGCATTAATGCCGTTGGCTGCACTAATTAACTTACTTAACATCAGATCTGGTCGAGAATGACCTGTAATATGCGCGACAGGAAAAAGTCCGCGATGATGACCCAGATCGACGCCAGCACGACCGCGCTGGTAGTAGAGCGCCCGACGCCGACGGTCCCGCCCGTTGTGGTCAGCCCTTTGTAACAAGCGATGATACTGATAATGAGCCCGAAAATTACCGGCTTGATAATGCCGCCGATCACATCGTCGGTGGTTATTCCGGCGCGGACGGAATTTATATAAACGTTTTGCGAAAGGCTGAATAACTGGGAAGATACGATCCCGCCGCCGATCAGCCCAAAAATATCAGCGGCCCCGGTCAGCAGAGGCAGCGTAAAGATCAATGCCAGCACGCGCGGCGTCACCAGTTTTTTGACCGGGTCGGTGCCGAGCGCCCGCATGGCGTCGATCTGCTGCGAAACGACCATCGAACCCAGCTCGGCCGAGATCGACGAACCGACCCTGCCCGCGACCATCAGCGCCGTCAAAACCGGCCCCAGTTCTCTGATCAAAGTTGCCGCCACAAGTTTGCCGGTCTCGCCTTGCCCGCCGTAAGAAGCCAGCGTCTGATATCCTTGCACGACCAGCACGCCGCCGGTAAAAAATCCGGTCAAAAGTATGATCGGCAGCGATCCCACGCCGATCATATCCATCTGCGCGACGATCTCTGACGGGTAACGCGGGTATTTCCGCAGGCTGGCGAACGAACGCCCGGCCAGTAATGTTACCTCCTGTAATTCAAGCAAAAATCTTTTTATGAAATTCATTGAATTATTACGCTAGCGATTCGCTTAAAAGATAGCAGAGATTGAAGAAAAGCGAAAAACAGGGCAGCGGTTATTTTCGTGTGTTTAGTGTGATTGGTGGTTAAACTCTTACAGTTGTCTAAGCATAACGAACTTAAAAAGTTTAACCACGAATCACACTAAATGCACTAAACAAGAGTCGCTAATTTTCAATGCTAGTTTAAAATTTATTGGCGGCAAAACTAAAACCAGTAAGAACGGCAAAAACAAAGCCGGCTTGTTAATAACAAGCCGGCCTAAGAGTATGGAACCAGGGGTCCATAAACTAAAATTGCGTGGGTTTTTTCCGAGACTGGTTCGGCAAAGCGTTGTTTACCGGCTGCCCGGCGGGCGGCTGCTGCATTCCAGGTTGGCCGGGTTTCCCATTGGACGGCGGCCTGGCCTGTCATTGGGTCGGCCCGGTCCATCGCCATTTTGCCGGAGCATTTTCTGCCGTTCCTTTCGCTCCTGCATCTGCTGCCTGCGCAGCTCACGGAATTTTATTACCTGTTCGGGATTCAATACCCGCCGGATCGCAAACTCATTGATGGTGCGAAGTTTCATCAGCGTCGCCTGCGCTTCGGACGAGCGCTTGGTGAGGCTTTGGACCAGCGCTTCATCGACGGTGTCCGCATAAATCGCGTCGTCGAGAGCTTCCTGCGCCTCGCGAAAATCACGCTGCGCTTCACGAACCTTCGGGCCGTTATCCGCTAAAAGTTTTCTGATCGATTGAAATTGTTCCTGCGTCAGATTCAATTGCCGCAAAATTTCGCCCCGGTCGTCATCCGGGCGCGGCTGTCCCTGTGGCCCGGCCCTCCCGGCATTCCCGGAGGCGGCATACGATCGCCTTCCGGCGGGCGATCCTGGGCACTGACAGCGCCGGCGAAGATCATCAGGATAAACAATACTAATAAAATTAACGAGTTCTTATTTTTCATAGGTTCTTTCCCCCAGAATTATTCAGTATCAGCCTCAGCAAAGAGGTCAGCTAAACGAAGAGAATCATCTTCCGTATCTTCGTAAATGTCAGTACTCAAAGTTTTCACATCCTGTTTATTTGATCTTGGGCGTGTCCTGATGTTTGTTAGTCACCGCTACATTATTTTTTGGCTGGTAACTGGCATATTCACGGACGGGCTTCGGCGCTTTTTCGTGCGTTGCTTTTTCGTCCGCCTCAGGGATGACCTTGACTTCATTCTTTTTCGACGCGCCGGGCTGATCGATTCGGGCGACATTTACCGTATCATTTGGCTGAGCAGGTAACGCGGCGTCGGCAGTTTTGGAGGCGGTTTCGGTTTTTTCCTTCGGCGAATTATTGGCAGCTACCAGTCCTTTATCGCCACTATTATAGGGCGTATCCTGTGAAGCCATAAAAGCAAAGGCCAATCCCAGGCAGATCAGCACGGCGGCAAAACCGCCAATTAAACCGATGGGGGTCAAAGCGATCTTCGGTGTCAGGAATGCGCGGATACCGTCCAGCCAGGACGGAGCCGGTTCGTCCGTTAAGATGACCGGGATATCGCGAACGGGAAGTTCGATCACCGGCGCGCTCATAGGCGCAAACTCTTCCTGTTTCCATTCGACGAGCGAAGAACGCATCGCGCCGAACCCCGCGAGTTCTTCGGTGCAGTGGGCGCAGTGCGCCAAATGGGTCTTAAACTTATCGCTTTCCGCCGCGCCCGTTTCGCCATAAAGATACGAAACCAGCGTTTCGGAAAAATCACACGAGCCATTGTTGTGATTATTGTTCATTTTAGTTTACCGGGTTATCCGAGTTTGCCGAGTTCAGCGAGTTACAACATCTGTAAACCCGGAAAACTCTCTCAACTCTGCCCACTTTTCAAACTACCTCGAGCGGTTTTCTTTCCAGTTTTAACCGCAGCTGTTTCAGCGCCGTGTACAGGCGGCTTTTTACCGTGCTTAGCGGCAGGTCCAAAGCGTCGGCGATCTCCTGAAAGGTCAATTCCTCAAATTCTTTCATCACGATCACCTGTTTCAGGTCTGCCGGCAGGGAACCAACCGCCGTTCTAACGCTTGCGATCCGCTCGTTCTGTTGGCCGTCCGGGCGGGGTTTAGCCCGTTCGGAGAGGCAAAAGCGGCCTCGTTAGCGCTGTTTTCATCTTCCAAAGAACTTTCGCTTCTGACCTTTGAACGCCGCTGTTTGGTCAGGCACTGATTTACCGCTATCCTGTGCAGCCAGGACGAACCCCTGGCTTCGCCCCGGAAATTGCTCAGATTCCGGTAAGCGGAAATGAAGGTTTCCTGGGCGGCATCGCGGGCATCTTCCTCACGGCTGAGCATTCCAAAGCAGAGCGCGAAGATCTTGCGCTCCCAACGTTTAACGATCTCGCCGAAAGCATCCGGATCGCTTGAAACGGCAATTTCGACAATCTGCTCATCGCTTAAATTTGATACCATCTCTCTCGTGTCACGGTCCCAAGCGAGATTTCCTTCTATTTCCACAAATGTGAGTTTTTCACATCCAAACCTTTAGACGCAAGCATTTATGTAAAAGTTTGAATACTTAGGGCGCCATTGCTCATAAAAGAATAATGATCGTTGAGGAGCGATACAATTCGTGCGTTTAGTGTGATTCGTGGTAAAACCTCGGGAAATTAACCACGAAACACACGAAATACACGAAAGTCATCCGCCATATTCCGGCTCTGAACCATTGCAAATTTTGTTGCATTTACAGGGATAACGCTTGGTGATATAGTTTTCCACTATAAATTCTGACTTGTTTTTCTGACTCCCATGCGCTTTTTCGGCAATCGGTTGGATAGCCATTTGGGCATTGGTCGCGTTCTGCGCAGCAGGCCTGCTAAGTTAAAAGATGGCGTTAACCTGGGAGCGCGGGCATCTTGCCTGCAAGCGCGATTTAATTCGCGCTAAATAGTTATTACATAAGAACTTTTAGATCGCTGCGCGATCTTTGCGGGCAAGATGCCCGCGCTCCCAGGTTTAGTACATTTATTCTTTTGAATTTGTTAAAGACTTACCGCTGCCCGGTAAGATCAAGCCTTTCCGATTTTATCGCAGCGCCTTTTCAAACATTAAATTTTATGGAGGATAGAATCAATGGATCGACGTAGATTTATCACCACCTTCGGCACGGGATCGGCAGCAGCGTTCCTGGGCCTTAATTCGAAGCCGCTTTGGGGACAAACAGCGGGGCACGAATTGCCGGTCGACTGCAGCCCGCCGCCGCCAGCCGGTGCGGCCAAGCCTATTACCTTCGATACCAGCGGTGTCATAGCCGCGCGGAAAAGTATTTGGGACCTCACCGGCCCGGAGATCACACGCCTGGAGAGTGCTTACAAGGCGTTACGAGATCTCACGGTTTCCAACCCCAACGATCCCCGCGGCTGGATGCAGCAGGCAAATGTGCACTGCTACAATTGCTCGGGCGGTTATGACGTGAGCAGCTATGAGATCCACGGCGGCTGGTGGTTCATGCCATGGCATCGCTGCTACCTGCACGTGCACGAACGCATTCTCGGCAAACTGATCGGAGACCCGACATTCAGGCTCGCCTATTGGGACTGGGACACCTATCCTACCCACGCGGTCTTCCCCCCGACCTTTACACAAAATTCACTTTTCGACCAGTATCGCGGCACAACCCCGAGCGACGTGATCCCGCCGGGAATCTGCCGGCCCGGCCAATATGAAGATCGTTATGGGTACACAGGGAACAGCCGCTTATATGGGTGGGAAATCCGACCCCGCCCATGGTGTTTTCCCGTCCGGCGCGATGGAAAATAATCCGCACGGCCCGGTACACATCTGGACGGCCGATCCCGGCACGACGCCGCTGCAAGCAGGCTGTTACTGGCCGAATACTCCGGGCGGCACCCCGGTTGACCAAACGCAGACCGGCTGCCTCGATATGGGTGTTCTGGCGACGGCCGCGCAAGACCCGGTCTTCTTTGCCCATCACTCGAACATAGACCGGCTGTGGGACGTTTGGTTAAATACTCCCGGCAGCCAGGGTAACTATACCGATACATCGTGGCTTAACCAGCAATTCAATTTCTACGATGAGAACGGCGATTGGGTTTATATCACGGTGGCGGACGTACTGGCGGCCAACGAACAAACCAATCTGCGGTATACGTACCAGCCGCCGCAAACGGCAACCCCGCAGAAAATGACGAAACTCCCGCCGGTGCAAAAGGGCGCTCAGATAAAACCGGCGAAGCCGCTGGTCGTCTCAGCCCAAACGGCCACCAAGGTGGGCACCAAGCCGAAGGCGGTTTCAGTGGCCCTGCCGGCGGTACATCGAAGCAATCTCAAGATGCTGGCGACCGGCGGCCCGCGGCAGCTCGAGCTACACATCGACGGGCTTAAACTGGCGCAGAACGAGAGTGTGATCCTGAAGGTTTTCGTCGGCAACCCGAAAGCCAACCGGACTACCGCGATCGGCGCCAGCTTTGTAGGCACATTCTCGGTCGTCGCATCGGGATCACCGCACAAGCACCCGGTAGTGCGCAACGCAGTATTTGAACTGCGGCCCGAAACCGCCGCGCTGCTGGCAAATCAGAAGACTTTAACGGTGACGCTGGTGCCAACCCGCATAAACGGAGCGGAACCAAAGGCCAGCAACCTTACGTATGACCGGATCTACCTGAGCCAGAGACAATAACCCGTTTACCGGCACAAAAAGTAAGGGCAGGCCCGGATCAGGGGCTTGCCCTTATTCTATTAACAGGCAAAAACTGCATTTATTATTAGCCACTAATTACACAAATAACACGAATAAGACTCCTTTAATTCGTGTTATTTGTGTAATTAGTGGCAGGTAACGGACTTTATAAGCAAAAGCCCCTAAATAATGACGGATAAACTTATTAAACATCATTGACGTTTGTTGTGCATATTTCGTAAAATTAAAGAGGAGAAATCCTTTCTTCGAACCTCTGTAATGCCTTTTAAAATTCAACCGGGAAAAATAAAGCTTCTATACCCAGTTCTGGGTGTATTGCTGCTGGTGGGCCTAGTGCCGCTGGCGGTGACCGGCTGGCTTTTGGCCAATCGCAGCGGGCAGGAGCTGCGGCTGGTGGAAGAGCGCTACCAGACCCAGTTGGTGCAGGATAAGGCCCGGCAGATCGAAATGTTTGCCCAGCGTTACGCCGACCTGGTGCGTAACTACGCCGAGGCGATGAACCTGGCGCAAGACGCCGTTTCGCTCACTTCCACGGAAAACGAGCAAAAACTACAGGCGATCCTGCAGGAGAATCGCGGACTCCTGGCGATCTCGATCAACCCGGTCGGGGCCAAGCCGCTTTCGCTTTACCGGATGGAAAAGATCAGCGAACGCGAAATGTCGGGGATCAGTGACGAAGTGCTGGGCGCGCTGGGCGAGAAAAAGGTCGTCTGGAGCCCGCCGAAATTTATTCAAACCGGCGGTGAGATGAGCATGGCGGTGGCTTCGCCGATCATGGATAAGCAGAACGCCGAGATAATTGCCGCCGTCGTCGCCGTGATCTCGCTGAGCGAAATAAACAACATAATGGAACAGCCCGCCGCCAAATCCGAACAGGAGCTTTGGGAGCAGGGACTGCCGATTACGTTCGTTATCGACGAGAAGGGGAATACCGTTTTTCACGCCGACCGTAAAGTGGTGGCGGAGCAGCGGTCGATGGGCACTTTGCCGATAGTGCAGGAATGGCAAAGCTCGCGCGATGTGGTCCAGTCGGCACTGTTTCCTTTTACGGCGGAGCAAAACGGCGAACAGAAAAAACTGATCGGCGCTTATTCGACGGTGCAGTTCGGCGACAAAAATATCCTGGGAGTTTTTGCTATCCAGGATGAAAAACAGGCGATGGCTTCGGTCACCGAAATGCGCGACCAGATGTGGTATATCAGCATGGGCTTTCTCTGTTTCGTGGTCGTGGTCGGATTTTTGCTCTCGCACAGCCTGACCAAGCCCGTAGTAAAGCTGGTCAGGGCCGCCAAACTTATCGCGTCCGGAGATTTTTCCACCCGCATCCAGTCAAAGAATCCGACCGAGCTCGGCACGCTCAGCGAATCTTTTAATGTAATGGCGGATTGGCTGGAAGAACATATCTCGCAGCTGGAACAGGCGGCTGCCGAGAACCGCGAGCTTTTTGTCGGGACGGTCAAGGCGCTCGCCGCCGCGATCGACGGCAAAGATAGATACACGCGCGGCCATTCCGAAAGAGTAGCGCGGTTTTCCATCGCGATCGGACAGCGGATGCACCTCGACGAAAAAGAACTGGAAAAACTCCGCATCAGCGCGCTGCTGCACGATGTGGGCAAGATCGCGATAGACGATGCGGTGCTGAAAAAACCCGCGGCGCTCACAGATGAAGAATTTGAAATAATGAAGCAGCACCCGCAGAGGGGTTACAAGATAATGTCGCAGATCCCGGCGATGAAAGACTTCCTGCCGGGAATGTATATGCACCACGAAATGGTCAACGGCCAGGGATACCCGCAAGGTTTAAAAGGGCACCAGATCCCGCTGCAGGCCAAGATAATTTCCGTGGCCGATACTTTTGACGCGATGACCACCGACCGTCCTTATCAAAAAGGAATGATGCTGGACGCCGCGCTGGCGCGGGTCGAATCTTTCGTCGGTACGCGTTATGATGCCGCCGTCGTCCAGGCGCTGATCGACGCCTGCAAGGCCGGGCAGATCAAACCGCATTCGGCTTCATGGCGCACCCCAAAAATACCTTCTCCCCCGCAAACAACGGACGCAATAACAGCCGCAGCCCCTATTACTCCCGTTACAAACGGCAGCGCTATTCCCATCCCGCCGCCCACTCTGCCGCCCACTCTGCCGCCCAGTATGCAGGCAGAAGAAACCCTACCTGTCTCTTAGGAGCACGAAATGGAACAACACGATATCTGGCAAGTCGAAGTTGCCGGTAATATTTACGAAACCGATTTTGCGGGACTGACGCAATGGATCGCGGAAAGCTCTCTGCTGCCGGAAGATAAGATCAAATGCGGAAACCGGCCCTGGGTACAGGCGAAGTTAGTGCCGGCGCTAACCCCGTATTTTGGCGGGCAGCCGCCGATGGTGAGCGGGAATGTAGCGACGACGACGGAAAATTTTGCGGCAGCCGATGGGGCGGAAATGTCCGGACAGACCAACACCGTCATTCACGAAGAAACGCGCGTTAATTTTGGCGGAACGGCGCCGCATACTTCGACCGGGTTTGCGCCTTTTGAAAATGAACCGGCCGAGCCGGTCAAAACCGAGCCGGCGAAAACAGAGGTTGTGCCGCCGAATGCGCCGATCGGACAATTTACCGGCGCGACGTCAAGCGGTAACGGTAAAGGCTGCGCGCTTCACCCGGTAAGAGAAGCTGCGTTTGCCTGCCGCCAGTGCCTTGGGCTGTTTTGCTCCGAATGCCCGCGCACGATCGCGAAAGTCAGGATCTGCCCGCTGTGCGGTGATATGTGTAATCCGTTCGGCACGACACCGGCGCAACCGGTAAAAAACACCGCAGGCAATGGCGGCAGATCGACCTTTAATTCAAAAGCGGCTTCCGGCGCAGGCGTCGATCCGAATTTTTCTTTTGCGGATTTTACCGCCGCCTGCAGTTATCCTTTCAAATTCCCCTTAGCCCTTATCCTGGGCGCGATCATAACCAGTTTGCTCGGCATCGGAGTTTACCTGGGAATGGTAACGACGGCATTTGGAGGGCTTTTCCCGGGATTGATGACGATGCTGGTGTGCAGCGTGCTAATGGTGGCGATCGTCTATGGCAGCGCGACAAAGGCTGTCAACCAGGTGGCGTACGGCAATATGTCGGAAAGCTTTATGCCGGACACGGAGGATTTTTCCATCTGGAACACGATCCTTTTGCCGTGCTTTCTCGGTTTGGGAACCTGCGTCGTAACCTGGGGGCCGATGGTGCTGGTGGGGATCTTGATATTCAGATCTATTCTGGGCGGCATGGCGGAGGCTGCAAAAACCCCTGCTTTGAAGGCAGCCCAGCCAACGGTCACGGCGCAGAATCAGGGCTTTGGCCCAAAAGATCCGCTGCAGGAAACGATCGAAGGAAAAAGCCGCGAAAGCGAAGCCAATGCGATAAAACGCATCCAGGATCTGCAGAAAACGCCAACTTCGCCTTACGGTGTGTCGCCAAATTCCCAGGCTTATCAAGGCGGGCAAAATGCCGCGCTTGAGGCCGCTCTGCAAAAGAAACTGCCGCAATTGATCGGGCTGGTCCTGCTTTTCTTCCTGATGGTACTGTGGGGGGTATTTTATTTTCCCGCGGCGCTGACGGTGGCCGGTTATACGGAAAGCATCGGTTCGACCTTAAACCCGCTGGTCGGTTTTGGCATGATGCGGCAGATGGGCGCGAACTATTTCAAAGCCTTTGGAATGTATCTGCTCATGCTGGTCGTATCGGGAATTGTCTATGGCGGGATAAACAACCTGCCGATACCGCTGGTTTCGCAGTTTCTCGCCAACATTCTTTCTTTCTATCTCTATATCGTAACGGCCTGTATCTTTGGCCTGGCGCTTTACCGCTCGCACGAAAAGATGGGCTTTTCGGTGGCTGACTGATTTTTGATCGATTGGAACCAGGAAATTTACACAGATTTTGTGGGACAATTTGAAGATCTATCCTTAAAAGTCCCCAGCGGGGACAAAGAAAATAGCCCAGGGTAAGTGAGCGAAGCGAGCGCCACCCTGGGTATGCGGATTTCCAAAATGTTCCAGCCCTGAAAGGGCGAAAGAACCCCGGTTCAGTTCTGTCGCCCTTTCAGGGCTACACTTTGAAATGGCCGTTTTGTTACCCAGGGCTGAAGCCCTGGGCTATTCTCAACAGCCCGCTACGCGGACATCACCGTTTTAAAGTACCCCATTCGTCTCTTTTCACGCCGATTAGCTATAATCAAAACTTTGTTATTCACACCGTTTTTTTGACGGGGAAAGTATTGATATATAGCTTCTTATGTTTTGGCGTAGAAAAAAAGACAGTGACAAACCGTTTTCGACCTCGGTGCTGGGGCTGGACAAGTCCATCGAAGAGCTCAAGGCCCAGGAAGAAGCGGTAGAAAAAGAATTTAGCGTTCGTTTTAACCGGGCGATCGAGCGCACGCGCGATTCGCTTAATTCCAAACTCGACCAGGTTTTTGAGAACCGAAAGCAGATTGACGAGGGCCTGCTCGACGAACTGGAAGAAGCGCTGGTGGCGACCGACATCGGTATCGCCACGACAATGCAGGTGCTCGAGGCCGTGCGCAAGGGAGTTTCGCGGCAGGAGATCGGCGATCTGGCGGCGCTGAAAAGTGCGATGAAAAACGAGCTGCTGGAAATTCTAAAAGGTTCTGCCGAAACCGGCGTAGCGGCGGAGACCGTCGTGCCGGAAGACATCAAGCCCTATGTGCTGATGGTGGTGGGCGTAAACGGCGTGGGCAAGACGACCACCATCGGCAAACTCGCCAGCCGCATCAAGGCCGAAGGCAACGACGTGCTGATCTGCGCGGCGGATACTTTTCGCGCGGCGGCTTCGGAACAGCTGGAGATCTGGGCGACGCGCGCCGATGTTCCGCTGATCCAGCAAAAACAGGGGACCGATCCGGCGGCCGTTTTGTTTGACGCGCTGGCGGCGGCCAAGGCTCGCGAGAGCGACGTGCTGATCGTCGATACGGCCGGGCGTCTGCATAACAAATCTAACCTGATGGCGGAGCTGGAAAAAATGAAACGCATCGCCGCCCGTGAAGTTCCCGACGCTCCACACGAAACTTTATTAGTAATAGATGCGGTCACCGGCCAGAACGGTTTGGAACAGGCCCGGCAATTTTTGAAAGTGGCGGACGTGACCGGCATCGTGCTGACCAAGCTCGACGGCACCGCCAAAGGCGGCATCGCGGTAGCGATAGCAAAAGAATTAAATTTGCCCATCCGCTATGTCGGCATCGGCGAAGGCGTTGAGGACCTGATGGTTTTTGATGCGGAAAATTACGTGAACGGATTGTTTAATTAGACCTTATGTGTTTCGACTATCGTGAGTCTAAGAAGAGAAAAGACGGCAACTACGTCTTGTATCTTGATGGCAATGAACTTGAAGGAACCTATATAACAGGAGCCGGAGGATCTCTACACGTAGTAGATCCTGAGTCATCCAAAAAGGTGATTCAAGTCAGTATCAAAGATCTTGCAGGACACTACAGCGGACAACACCACCTCTTTTCACGAGTGTTAATGTCCCCTTTCGAGGTGTTTAAAACCAAAGTTATTTTGACTCTGAGTTTAAATGAAAACTTCGCCTACAGAAAGCATTTTTCATATGAGATAAGATTTGCTTTAAAAGCGGATATCGAACGTTGGGATAACCCATTTACATTCTTAGCCTATAAATTAAAATTTGAAGAACTTGCGAATGCGCGGGGGCTTCTAACATCGAGAACTAAATATTTGGGGGAGCGTACAGATGAACTAAGAATCGACTATCACATGGCGGACCGAATAGAAATTACTCGAAATTTTGATTGTGAAAGCGAAACGGTCGAAGAGATGTTTGGCGGTTATCTGGATGAAATTCGATTTCTTAATAAAGCTGTTTTCAACGAATTATCTCCGAAAAATGCACACTCGAAAACGAAAGGTAGATCATCAAAAAGAAAGTACGATGTTTTTATTTCTCATGCTAGCGAGGATAAAGAGGAGATAGTAAGGCCACTAGCATTACTCCTTAAACAAGCTGGTCTAAAAGTGTGGTTTGATGAATTTGAACTTAAGGTGGGCGATAAATTAAGGCGATCGATAGATAAAGGACTGGCAACTTCGAAACATGGAATTGTAGTACTTTCGCATAGTTTTTTTAATAAAAATTGGACGCAGTACGAATTAGATTCTTTAATTCAGCGCGAGATGGCGGATAAAGGTTTATTGTTACTTCCAATTTGGCATAAGCTGACTGAAGATGAAGTAAGAAATTACAGTCTCGCTTTAGCTGACATAGTTGCCTTGAAGACAACTGAATCAACTCTGGAAGAAATGGCGGATAAACTCGCACAAAGTTTGAAGTAGATTTAGTTGCAGCGTTCTTACGTAGCACACTGAGAATAAAATTGAGCGATAACTTTTCAGAATTTGATGTGATCATGACGCGGCGGGCGCTGGCGCTGGCGGCTGAAGGTGTGGGACAGGTGTCGCCGAACCCGTTGGTGGGGTGTGTGATCGTAGATGCGCATCATGAAGTGGTGGGCGAAGGGACGTATATTTTTGACAAGGTTGTGCATGCCGAAGCGATCGCGCTGGAGCAGGCGGGTGAGCGGGCGAAAGGCGGCACAGCCTATGTTTCGCTCGAACCGCATTCTCATCAAAACCGCACGCCGCCCTGCACCGAGGCTTTGATCAATGCGGGTATAAAGCGCGCGGTGGTGCCGATCGAAGATCCTAACCCGATGGTTTCCGGCAGCGGCTTTGCAAAATTAAAGGAAGCCGGGATCGAAGTGGTCACCGGAATTTTGGCCGATGAAGCCGCGCGGCAGAACGAAAAATTTATTCACTGGCATAAAACAGGCAGGCCTTTTGTTCATCTGAAAATGGCTTTGTCGCTGGACGGGCGGATCGCGACCTACACCGGTGATTCGCGCTGGATAACGGGCGCTGAGTCGCTAAAGCGCGTGCATGAGATACGGCATGAGCACGACGCGATATTGATCGGCGCCAACACCGCGGTGGTCGATAACCCGCATCTGACCGACCGCAGCATCAGCCTCCGCCGGCAGCCGCTGGTGCGCGTGGTGCTGGATAATTCGCTGCGATTGCCCGTGGCTGCGAATTTGGTTTTGACCGCGCGGGAAATTCCCACGCTTCTGTTTACGGATATCCAGCCGAATGAAAAGATCGCGGAGCTAAAAAATGAAGGCGTCGAAGTCATTCAGATCGCCGAAGGCGGGCGAAACCTGGCCGGCGTGCTGCACGAACTAGCCAGGCGTAAGATCCAGAGCGTGCTGGTCGAAGGCGGCACTGAAACCGCCGGTTCTTTTTACGACGCGCGACTGATAGACAAGGTCTCGTTTTTTATCGCGCCGATGATAATTGCCGGTAAGGATGCCCCGGCGGCGATAGGCGGCACCGGCGCCCAGCGACTTTCAAGCGCCATGCGGCTGCAAAATGTATCAGTAACGCGGCACGGTGAAGATATTGAAGTGACGGGTTACCCGCGGATCTAGACGGATAATAATGCCGCGCATCATGCCGAATAAATTCGGCGTTCCAAATCGGCACTCCAAATTTATGAAGCCATTTGCCAAAAAATCTCTCGGGCAAAATTTTCTCGTTGATAATAATTATATCGAAAAAATAACTGCCGTGCTTTCGCTTTCACCGGCAGACACCGTGATCGAGATCGGCCCGGGCCGCGGCGCTCTGACGGAAAAGCTGGTGGAAAAAGCGGGAAAGGTCATCGCGGTTGAGATCGATAACTATCTTGTTCCATTTCTGGAAGACAAGTTTTCACAAAATAATAACTTTAGCGTAGTGCACGAAGATGCGTTGGAAATCGATTTCAGAGCAATTAACAATTCACAATTAACAATTAATAATGGAAAACTGGTTGCGAATCTTCCGTACTATATTTCCACCGCCATTTTGCAGCGTCTGATCGAACAGCGCGAATGTTTTTCGCAGATGGTATTGATGCTGCAGCGTGAAGTAGTCGAGCGCATTACAGCCGAGCCCGGAAACAGCGAGCGCGGTTTTTTGACCGTGCTGGTTGAAGCTTATATGACCGCGCAAAAACTTTTCGATGTACCGCCCGAAGCTTTTCGCCCGGCGCCGAAAGTGTGGAGTTCGGTCGTGCGGCTGGAACCCAAAGAGATCGATATCGTCGATGAAAAACTTTTTCGTGAACTGATCAGTGCGGGGTTTGCTTACAAGCGCAAAACGATCCTTAATAATTTTAAAAGTGCTCCGCCGAAATTAAAAGAGCGGACCGGCGATGCGGAGAAGTTTTTAGAAACCGGTGAGATCGATCCGCGGCGGCGGGCGGAGACTTTGACATTTGCCGAGTGGAAACGATTAAATGACGTTCTGGGCTGAGGAACAGTCCGACTGTAAGGGAGGACTTATTTAGCCCTCGCTAACCGCTCAGGCTTCTGCCACATATATTTAGCCCTTGCTAACGTTTAGGCTTCTGCCACGATAGATGACTATTTTATGCCGGACGAATTGCGGATCAAACAATTTGAACTCCACGAAAAAGAAGCTTTGTTTTCTTTTTTGCGTGAGGTCTATGCCGATAATATGCGGCAGAGTGACGAGCGATATTGGCATTGGCACTACTGTGAAAGCCCGTTCGCCGCGGAAGGCGATATCCCGCTTTGGGTGGCAAAACACGGCGAAGAGATCGTCGGCCAGCTGGGTGCGATCCCGGTCGAGCTGAATGTGAATGGAAAGGCCGAGCGCTCCGTCTGGATACTCGACCTTATTATCAGAATAGATTTTCGGCGTCATGGGCTGGCGAAAAAATTAGTGTTGGCGATAAACAAACTTTACCCGACGATGCTCGGCGTAAATACCATGGAGCAGCATGCGCCGGTGATGCTGCAGAGCCTGGGCTGGGTCATCGCCGGCAAAATAAACCGTTACAGCAAACTCATCTCGCCGGGAAATTCGGTGAAGGAAATTTCCAGGATCAAGCCTTTGCGGCAGGTAGTGAATGGCGTGTTTTCCGTTTTTCAAACAAAATATAAGCCCAACCTCGCGGTAAAGAGAATAGAAAAATTCGACGGATCTTTTAACGATCTGTGGCAGAACGCAAAACCGCAGTGGAATTGTTCCATTACGCGGAGCGCGGATTTTTTGAACTGGCAGTACGTCGATCAACCGGGAAAGAAATTCGACATCTTTGCGTTTTATGAAGGCGAAAGGCTCAAGGGCTATATAGTTTTATTTTTTCGCAAGGCCAACTCCGACGCGGTAATTTCTAAAGCGGCCATCACCGATATCTGCTATCATCCGGGCGAAGCAGAGACTATAGTGGACGAGCTGTTAAAGGCGGCGGTAAATCTCGCAGCCGAACGCCGCGCCGGAAGCCTGGTAACGGACATCGTCGATCCGCTGATGGAAGAGCGATTGCCGCATTTTGGGTTTTGGCCGGTAAAAAATCCACTGCAATTGATGACCAAAGCCGAGCAAAACCCGCAAAGGCTTTATGATATCGACAACTGGTTTTTGACCCGCGGCGATTCGGACACCAGCATGTTCGAAGATCCTAATTTGTAGACCCTTATGCCTCCGGTACTTCTTTATCACAAGATCGACCATCCCACGCCGGACGTGAAAATTCGCGGCGCTTTTACTTCGCCAAAACGCTTTGCGAAACAGATATCGTATCTGAAAAAACAGGGATTCGTTTTCTATACCGCGGCGGAATTGATAAAACATCATGGCGAGCATGGCGAATTTCCCTCGCGCGGCATAGCCGTGACCTTTGACGATGGCTGGAAAGATAATTTCACGCACGCCTTTCCGGTCATGCGCGAGCTCGGGATAAAGGCTACGATCTTTCTGGTTGCTTCATTAATAGGAAAAGTTTCCGATCAGGTGACTGCCGAAGGCGAAGGCCCGCGCGAACATCTATCAGCAGAAAATATTGTCGAAATGTCGGAGTATGGGATAGAATTCGGCTCGCATAGCCTGACTCATTTGTTATTAAACCAAGCTTCGCCCGCGGAGATCGAAAAAGAAGTCACAGAATCAAAAATCTACATTGAAAACTTGCTGCAAAAACCTTGCGAAACTTTTGCCTACCCGGCAGGATTTTTTACCGGAGAGGCCAAGAAAGTTGTTTCCGATGCGGGCTATAAATCGGCATTCTCCACGGTCTATGGTGATTCAAACGATGCCGATCTTTTTGAGCTAAACCGGGTGGAAATACTACGGCGTGATGGCCGGCCTTTTGGATTCGCCAGGAAAATCCGGGCAATGGTACCTTAGTAATAATTTTTCACAGCAGTTTGTAAAGACGAAAAATAAGGAGAACAATTCATGCCGAAAACCTCTCGCCTTTCTCAAATATTTTTGTGGTTGTTCGTTATTTTTTTGAGCGTTAGCATCGGGGCAGGTATTTACGAAACGTTGGTTGTTTGGCCGGCAGATTTCGGGGCGCCGCCTCAATCAATCTGGACCCTTAGCGATTTTTGGCGTGAGCATGCCAACCTTCGGCCTAATTCCGGTTTGAGATTCTGGATATTTCTCACTCCAGTTACCGGTTTGCTCGCGCTGATAAATGTCATTTTTGCCCTCCGTTCGTCGGGCAGATATCGTTCATGGCTTTTACTGGCGTCGGTTCCGACAGTGATCGTCATCGCGATCACCTTTATCTATTTTGTTCCGACGCTGGGGGTGATCTGGACCAGCCAGAGAACTGGCCTTAGCGGAGAGGAAGTCGCTGCCAAGGTCCACATGTGGGTAGCACTCAACTGGCTTCGGACGGTGATCATGACCATCGCCTGGCTCTTTCTGCTGCGGGCATTTGGGCTTTCGCATCAAAATTCTCAGCCGATGCCAGAGTGAAAAATAGTTTGGTGTTATTAGTGTATTTGGTGGTTAAATTTTTTTATTAGCCACGAATTACACTAATAACACGAATGAGAATCGCCTCAGCGGCGCAGGCACCGGTTTTATTTTTTCTTTGCCGGAAACAGCAGCGAAGCCACCACCGACAATCCTATCACTCCTAAAATTATCCCCAGCGACCAGGTGATGGGGAATTTGTGGTCTTCGAACAGGTTGTTGAGCCAGACCATTTTCAGCCCCACAAAGATCAACACCACAGCCAGGCCGTATTTCAGCAGGTGGAATTTATCCAGCGCGCCGGCGAGCATAAAATATAGCGAGCGCAGGCCGAGGATCGCAAAGATATTCGAGGTAAAAACTATCAGCGGCTCGGAAGTGATGCCAAAGATCGCCGGGACGGAATCGACGGCAAAGATGACGTCGGTCACTTCCAGAAAGAGCAGCGCGATAAAAAGCGGCGTGGCGTGCAGCACACCGTTGAGCCGGACAAAGAAATTTTTGCCGTCCATATCGTGCGAGACGGGCATGAATTTCGTGAAGATCCGCACCAGCAGATTTTTCTCGGGCTCGATCTCTTTTTCCTGGGTAAAGATCATCTTGACGCCGGTGATGACGAGAAAACCGCCAAAAAGATAGATCACCCAGTGAAACTGCATCAGCGCCGACCCAAGCGCGATAAAGACCGCGCGAAAAACAAGCGCGCCAAGGATGCCGTAAAACAGCACGCGGTGTTTGTATTTTGCCGGGATGGCGAAATAGCTGAACACCAGTACGAAAACAAAAATGTTATCGATCGAGAGCGAGTATTCGATGACATAGCCGGTGAGAAATTCCAGCGCGACGGTCTTTGCTGTTTCCGCGCCGAATTTTGCCAGGGTGAACTGGTAGAAAAGAAAGTTAAAAATAAGCGCGAGCGTGACCCAGACCGCGCTCCAGACGGCGGCTTCTTTAAAAGAAACTACATGGGCTTTGCGGTTGAATACACCCAGGTCGAGCGCCAGCATGAACAACACAAAAACCGTAAAGCCGGCGTAAAACCACCAGTAATCGACAAAGGGAAATAGCATTAAAGGTCCTTCCTTTTTACATTATCGAAGAATGACTGGATGAGATCGGGCGTTCCTTCAATGAGGGCTTCGAATAAAATGGCGCCCAGATTTTTCAGAAGCGGATAAAGAAGTTCGGCCAGCAGTTCACCCATCGTTTTCTCCTTTTTCTTGCGCCGCAAAAAGGAAAAGACCCTTTGCAAGCGTAATGCCGCAAAAGGTCTCGATACTTTACTGACGTGCCGGAGCGCTTTGGCTTAGCGTTCGTATTGACGACAATGTCAGACCGTTAAGGTGATCTACTCCCCTCGAATTGTCATATTTAGTGTAGGAGAGTCGTAAGTGGTTGTCAATAAGTTCCGGTCGGGTAGTTTTAAAAGAAACCGAAAGGCTTTTCCGGGAGCGCAGGCATGAGTGAAGAGGATTTTAGATCGCTTGCGCGACCTTGCAGGCAAGATGCCTGCGCTCCCAGGTTTACTGCCGCATTTCAAAAGTCTTAGCCACGAATCGCGCTAAACACACGAAAATAGCGCTGTTCCTGCGCAAACAGGCAAAACTATCTTGATCCGCTGTGTTATGATTAACTTTTTAAGCAAGGAGTAAAACTATTTCAGATACAGGTAAGTTAGAAATAATCCCTTTAGGCGGGATCGGCGAATTCGGAATGAATTGCATGGCGCTGCGCTACGGGGACGAAATGATCCTGATAGACGCGGGGATGGGTTTTCCGGAAGAGTCCGTTTACGGGGTAGATCTTTCCGTGCCGAATTTCGATTTTTTGGAAGAATACCGCCACGATCTGACCGCGCTCATCCTGACCCACGGACACGAAGACCATATCGGCGCGCTGCCGTTCTTACTGAGAAGATTTAATCTGCCGGTTTACGCGTCGCGTTTTACGCTGGGCCTGGCCGAACGCAAACTGGAAGAGCACGAGCTCTTGAACGACGTTTTGCTGCACCGGGTCAGGGCAAATGACAAGATAGAGCTCGGCTCGTTTACCATCGAATTCATTCACGCTTCGCACTCGCTGGTCGATTGTTTTTCGCTGGCGGTAAAAACGCCGGTCGGGACAATTATTCATACCGGCGATTACAAGATCGACGACACGCCGGTGATCGGAAAGCCGTATGACTTGAAAACCCTGGGACGCTATGGCGACGAAGGCGTGCTGGCGCTGCTGGGAGATTCAACCAACGCGACGGTGCCGGGACGAACGCCCTCGGAACGCGACGTCATCCCCGCTATCGAAGAAATTTTCGAACAGGCGCCGGGCCGCATAATTCTCACCACTTTTTCTTCTTCCATCCACCGCTTGCAGATCGTTTTTGATATTGCCCATAAATTTGGACGTAAGGTTTGTGTGCTGGGCCGTTCGATGCTGCGCAATGTCGAGATCGCTGAGGAGCAGGGATTTTTGCGGTTCCCCGAAGGCGTAGTGGTAGACCTTGGCCAGGCGCGGCAGTTGGAGGATGACCAGGTCGTTTACCTGGTGACCGGTTCGCAAGCAGAACCGCGCGCGGTATTAATGCAGTTGGCCACGCAGGGCTATAAAGGGCTGCAGATCGAAAAAGGCGACACGATCATTCTCTCCGCCCGCATCATTCCCGGCAACGAGCGCCATATTTCAAAAATGATCGGGCATATTTACAAGCACGGCGGTAACATCATCGAAGAAAAACGCCGCCTGGTGCACGTCTCCGGCCACGCTTCGCAGGAAGACATCCGGATCATGGTGGAAACCGCGCGGCCGAAATTCGTGGTGCCGATCCACGGGGAATACCGGATGCTTTTCCGCCACAAAGAATTCATCAAGAATCATCTCGGTTACGAAGACGAAAACGTCATTTTGATCGAGAACGGCGACGTGCTCGAGCTTGAGCGAACCGGCGCGTCGGTGATCGGAAAGCGCGAGATCGGACGCGTGTTCATCGATGACGAACTCTTCGGAAGAATTGGAATACGACACTGTCCGCGAACGCAAAAAGATGGCTTTTAGCGGCGCGATCACGCTGGTCGTAACGATGGATAAGCAAACGAAAAAACTTATCGGCGAACCGCAGATCACTTTTCAGGGCGTGGCCGGAATAGATGAAACCAACGGTATGATCGGTGACGCCAGAAAATCTATTGCGAACGCGATGGTTAACATAAAAAAGACGATCTTCGCGATATGCCTGCGCTAAAAGAAAACTTGCGCATAGTACTGAAGAGATTTATCCAAAAAGAAGCCGGCGGCAAGCCGGTGATCATTCCGACTATTGTAGAAGTGTGATGAATTAAACTGTCGTTGCCCATAAATACTGCTGAAGTCAAAAAGCAACGGGTCAGAACCGGGAACGTAGTGACCGGGTAATGAGCGTAGCGAAAAAACCAGACGCATGTGACTCGTTTGATAAGAACCCGGTCACTGCGTTCCCGGTTCTGACTTCATCACGATAGTCATCCGTTTCATTTATAGGCAACGCCGTTTCCATCCTCAATTTTCAATTATGAAGGGTAGGACAATATTTCTCACCGGGGCATCCAGTGGTATCGGCGAAGGTCTCGCAATTGAAATGGCCAAGCGCGGCGCGACCTTGGGGTTGCTGGCGCGGCGCGAAGAAATGCTGAAAGACCTGGCAGCTCGCTGCGAAGCGGCGGCCAAAGGGGCCAAAGAGGACTGCAAAGCGCGTGTTTTTGCCGCGGATGTAACCGACGCCGCAGCGGTTAAGAAAGCCGCAGACGCGTTTCGCGCGGAGTTCGGGCATATCGATATCCTGATCGCTAATGCGGGGATCGGCGGTTCGGCCGATGCGCGCGAGCTGGATATCGAAAAAGTCACGCAGATCATCAACGTAAATTTGATCGGGGCGGTCAATTCCGTCGGCGCGGTGTTGCCGCAAATGATCGAGCGCCGCAGCGGACAAATGGTCGCCATCTCGAGCCTGGCGGGTTATCGCGGCCTGCCGAGATCGTCGGCCTATTGCGCCAGCAAGGCTGGCGTGTCGAATTTTTTTGAAAGCTTAAGGCTTGATCTGCGCGGAAGCGGCGTGGACATAACGATCATTCATCCCGGTTTTATCAAAACCCCGCTCACCGCCGGTCGCGAAAATAAGATGCCTTTCCTGATGGAACTCGAAGACGGCGTAAAAAAGATCCTTACCATTATCGAAAAGAAAAAGAAGTCGGCCGCTTTTCCGTTTCCGCTTTCGACGCTGGTGCGCGCGGGAAATTTCTTTCCCATCTGGCTCTATGACCGGATCGCCGGCGGCGCGAATTTCCGGGAATAGGTCTGCGCACTCGCCTGGGCTATTAAGCCTGATAAATATTGACCGATAGCAGCATAGATGATACGATTGCTGCCCAAAAGGGGATGGCTTATGATGACAAGAACAAGCTGCTTACTGGTGCTTTTTGTACTCGCTATTCTTTCCGCGTCCGTGCCGGCTGTTGACTACAAAATAGACCCGGCATTTCACCCGAATTTTCACGCCTCCGGTTCGTTTTACACTGTCAAAGTTGCTTTTGAGCAATCCGACGGCAAGATCATGGCGGGAGGATATTTTTCAACTCTTAACGGCCAGTCGAATAATTACATCGTTCGGCTGAATGCAGACGGCACGCGCGATACATCCTTTAACTCTCCCTTTATTTTTCCTACCGACAACCCGGGTTTTGTCAGCAGTATCAAGCAGCTGCCGAACGGGCAATACCTGGTGGCGGGACACTTTAAGATCGGTTCGCAGCACGCGGATTATGCGCGGCTTAATGCTGACGGAAGTGTAGACGACACGATGGCCGTGGGCTTAAGCAACGGCGAGATCGTACCGCTGCCTGATGGAAAGTACATCGTTTGCGGCATACGCCAGGTCAAATCGCAGAACTACGAGATCGCTTACCGGCTTAACAACGACGGCAGCTTTGATCCGGACTTCCGGGTTACTTTTGCCACCGGCGGCTGCCAGGACGTGAAATTATTGCCAGGCGGAAAACTGTTGGTCGCCGGCGCTTTCTTCAACGGACAGCAATTGATAAAGCCTATCTACCGGCTCAACTCCGACGGCAGTCTGGAACCGACGTTTGATCTGGCCAGCGGCAACGGCACCTCGGCATATGGACTGACCCTCTTGCCCGACGGCAAATTTATCGCTTTTGTCGCTTTTACGGCGACTACCCGCTTCCTGCCGGACGGCGGTTTGGATATGGCCGCGTCAAACTGTGTCAGCGAGACGTTTTTGCCGATCGATAACGGCAACATTTTGATGACGAGATGCAAGAAGTGGCCGGGCGCGTTCGAGCAGAATTTTGCCAGGGTGTTTTCCGACGGAACCGTCGACCCGTCACTCGACTTTATCAATCTTTCCGGCAGTGAGGTGGCGGGATTTGCCGCCGGCTCGAATGGGCGATATTTCGTCTACGGTACCCTGCGGGGGCTGAGCAGCAACCCCGGCCATCTTGTCCGGTTAGTACCGGAAACGACCCCGCCCAAAGCGAAGTTTGATTTTGACGGCGACGGAAAATCCGATGTCGGCGTTTTTCGCCCGAGCGACGGCTACTGGTACGTTAACCAGAGCACTGCCGGCCCGGCTTACGTGCGTTGGGGACTCGCCGGAGACAAACTTAGCGCGCTGGATTTCGATAGAGACGGCAAGACGGATTACTCCGTATTTCGCAACGGCGATTGGTATGGATATTCGAATGTGACCGGCGTCGTCAGATCCGCCACGATGGGCCAGGCGGGCGATAAGCCGATGATCGGAAAATTCTATGATTTCCTGGTCCTGGACAGTACCGAAAAATGGACCAGCCGCGGATTGCGTGGCGGGATCCCGGTGTGGTCTTTCTGGAGCCCGTCACTTTTACCAGCCACGACGACGGTGAATGGTGAACTGCCGGCGGATAAACCGGTGATCGGCGATTTTGACGGCGACAGTTGGGATGAGATCGGGTATTTCCGAGACGGCGATTGGTACAGTTGGTCTCCGACGGAAACGGGACCGGGCAAGTCATTCCACTGGGGTATGGCCGGCGATATTCCGGTGCCCGCCGATTACGACGGCGACCGTCAAACGGACTATGCGGTCTTTCGCCCGTCAACGGGTGTATGGTGGATATATCTTAGCGGTTCGGGTGGCCACATCGCTGCTCCCTTCGGGTTAAAAGGCGATATCCCCGTACCCGCGGATTATGACGGCGATGGTAAAACGGACATTGCGGTCTATCGTGACGGTATCTGGTGGGAGTACCTGAGTGCCAGCGGTACGGTCGGCGGCGCCTACTGGGGCCTGGCGAGCGATCTGCCGATCCCTGCGCAGGCTCAATAATTATTATCTAAGGTAAAATAAGGAAACAGGGTGATTTCACCCTGTTTTCTTATGCAAGGGTTCGCCATCAATTTTTCAACTCTCCACAGCGAATCGGCTGCTTTGACGTAGCCGCACAAAAGTTAGAAAATTCAAAAGGTTATAACCGCGTCCTTTTATGAATATTTTACAAGCTATCATTTTAGGGATAGTTCAGGGCCTGACTGAATTTATCCCGATCAGCTCTACTGCGCACCTGGTCCTGGCGAGCCGGTTCACCGGCCTTTACGACGGCGACCCGCAAAAAGTGACGGCGACCATCGCGGTTATCCAACTCGGCACCCTGCTGGCGGTGTTCGTTTATTTTGCGTCTGATATCGTCAGCATCGCGGGAGCTTTTATCGGCGACCACTGGGCGGCGATAACCCGCCGGCAGGGAAACCGTTATTCCGGCACGCGCGGCATCAGGCCGATGTGGCTTTCGGACGAAGCCTGGCTGGGCTGGCTGATAATAATCGGATCGATCCCGATCGGCACGATCGGACTGCTGCTGAAAAAATCGATCGAAGGGCCGTTTACCAAAAACCTTTGGGTGATGGTGACGATGCTGATCACTATCTCCATTCTTTTACTGCTGGCGGAAAAAATGGGGTCACAGCGAAAAGATATTTCCAGGCTCGGTATCGCCGATGCTTTGATAGTGGGATTTTCACAGGTACTGGCGCTGCTGCCGGGCGCCAGCCGCTCCGGCTCGACGATCATGGGCGGCCTTTTCGCCGGGCAGAAACGTGAAACCGCCGCGCGTTTTTCATTCCTGCTTTCGATACCGGCGATCACAGCCAGCGGCCTGCTCGAATTAAAAGAAGCCTGGGCAATGCTGCCGAAAGAAGATTTCACACCGCTGGGCATAAGCGTCGCGGTTTCCGCCATCGTCGGCTATCTTTCCATCTGGTTCCTGATGAGATTTCTGCGAACCCATACTACTACTATTTTCATCATATATAGATTAGCTCTGGCGGGCCTGATCATTGCGCTGATATCGTTTGGGATAATTGCGGCACAAGGATGAGAGAGTTCATAGAGTTGATGGAGTTTGCTGAGTTTATAGAGTCTGAGCACACTGTGGTGTTAATGATCTCAATAGACTCAACCAACTCAATGAACTCTATTAACTCAATAAACTCTAAAGAGAGAGTTCATAGAGTTGATGGAGTTTGCTGAGTTTATAGAGTCTGAGCACACTGTGGTGTTAATGATCTCAATAGACTCAACCAACTCAATGAACTCTATTAACTCAATAAACTCTAAAGACTCCCTGATTTTATGAAGCGTTGGACGATCCAAAAACATGAAGCCGGTAAGGTGAATGAACTTGCCGGCGAACTTAAAGTTACGCCTCTGGTCGCGGCGCTGCTGATCGCGCGCGGCTACGGAGAGCTGGCTGACGCTCACAAATTTCTGCACCCTTCTCTCGATCAGCTTCACGAGCCTTATTTGTTAAAAGGAATGAAAGAGGCGGTCGAGCGTATTCTCCTCGCGATCGAAAATAAAGAAAAGATTTTGATCTGGGGAGATTATGATGTTGACGGCACGACCGGCACCGCGCTTTTGCGCAGCGCGCTGGGCGCGCTTGGCGCCGAAACCGGTTTTCACGTCCCGCATCGTTTTACCGAAGGCTATGGCCTGAACATCCCCGCACTGGAAGAAGCGAAAAACGACGGGTTTTCACTGGTGATAACGGTGGATTGCGGCGCGCGCGCCTTTGAGCCGATCGCCTGGGCGCAGGCCAACGGCATGGATGTGATCGTGACCGACCACCATCTTTCGGACGGTACGCATGGCAACCCGGTGGCGTTTGCGGTGGTGAATCCGAACCAGGCGGGCTGCGAGTATCCGGACAAGAACCTGGCGGGTGTCGGGGTGGCTTTTAAGATGGCGCACGCCCTGCTGCGTGAAAAAGGCCGCGACGATCTCGTGCCCGATTTTTTGAAAGTGGCCGCCATCGGTACGATCGCCGATATGATGAAACTGACCGGCGAAAATCGCGCGATCGTCGCCCTCGGTTTAAAAGACCTGCAGCGGACAAAAAATCTGGGACTGCGGGCCTTGATGGATGTTTCCGACTGTCACTCGGAGATGACGGTTTATGACATCGGGTTTCGTATCGCGCCGCGCATCAATGCCGCCGGGCGAATGGACGTCGCCAAGGTCGTGGTCGAATTACTGGAATGCGAAGATTTTGATGAAGCGCGCAAGATGGCCGAGATCTTGAACACGCGCAACCGCGACCGCCGGCAAGTGCAAAAGGAGATCACTGAACTTGCGCTGCTCGAATATATCGAAAAAGGCGGAAGCGAGAGCCAGAGCCACCTGGTGGTGGTCGCAGGCGTTGGCTGGCATCGCGGCGTGATCGGGCTGGCGGCGTCAAAGATATCGGAACGCGTGCATCGGCCGAGCGTGGTCATATCGCTGGAAGAAGGCATCGGGCACGGGTCGGCGCGAAGCATCAAAAATTATCATTTGCTCGACGGGCTGGAAACCTGCGCCGAACTTTTTGAGCAATTCGGCGGGCATGCGGCGGCGGCGGGGATGAAAATAAAAGAGGAAAATATACAGCTTCTGCGCGAACGCCTGAACCGCCACGCGATGGAAAATCTGTCGGAAGATGACCTGATCCCCGAAGTCAGGATCGACGCCCTGTTGACGTCTAAATCATTGTCCATCGAGCTGGTTTACCAGTTGAAGGTGCTGGAGCCTTTCGGCCAGGGTAATCCGCGCCCGGTCTTTATCACGCGCGACCTGATCGTGGCCGAAGAGCCGCTGATAATGAAAGAAAAGCATCTAAAGCTTCGCCTGAAGGATAAAAGCGGCAAAAAGTTTGAGGCCATCTGGTGGAACGGGGTAGAGTTGGCCGAGGAAAAAGACCTGCGGCCGGGCCAAAAAATTGAAATAACATATTCGCCGGAAATAAACACCTGGAATGGAAATCAGCGGCTGCAATTGGTTGTCGAAGATATAAGAAGTTAGAATATTATTGGATTCCAAAATTTCAGAATTCCAAAATTCCAGTCTTTTTATCAATGGAATTCTGGAATCCTGAGATCTTGGAATGTTTTATTGATGGAAAATCACCGTAAAAAAGTCAGTTTACTGGAGTTGCGCGCGCGCTTGCCGCTAATAGTTCGCATTCTGGCGATCGGCGGGCTGGCGGTGACCCTGCTTTTTGTCGGCGTGGGGTTTTATCGCGCGCGGACAAAACCCGACTTCCGGCTTAAGAGCGAACTGGCGAAATTATCGAAAGACGTTGTAGCGGTGGTCGATGGTTATGAACGCCGCGAGACCGAGGACGGCATCGCCAAGTATTACATCAGCGCCGACAAAGCTACGACCTTTGCCGATCAGCACCAGGAACTGGAAAACGTTCATCTCGAACTTTATTCGGAAGGCGAGAAGACCGACCGGATCTCGGCGGCGAAGGGTGTTTATGTGCCGGTAAATGGCGATCCAAAAAATTTTAACGCGCATTTTTTTGGCGCGGTGAATATCGAAACGCATGACGGGCTGAAGATACAAACCGAACAAATTTCTTACAACCGCGTCGAAGAAACCGCGACCAGCGAAGACGTGGTGAATTTTAGCCGCGAGAATGTTTCCGGCAAAGCCCTGGGCGCGAGGCTTAGCATTAGAGAAAAGAAACTGGAGCTTTTGCAGAACGTCGAGGTCGACTCTGTCAAGACGGATAAAGCGAATGCGCTGTCAGAAGGGCCGGACGGTGCCGAAACGGCCCTGCCCGGGATCGGCGGCGGAGATTACGAACGCGCAAAAGTCACCGCCGGCAGCGCCACTGTCTGGCAGGAGCCGGGAAAGATAGAATTGCGTGACAACGTTCAGGTAAATATCACACCTGCCAAGGCAGCCGGCGGCGGGCAGGTAGGCTCAAAACCGACCGAGATAAAATCAGCCCGCGCGGTCGCGTACTTTGTTAAAGAGATCGAAAGGATCGACCTGGCGGAAAACGTTTCTATCATCAGCGATCCGATGGCGATCCACTCCGCCGAGGCCACTTACTTTTTGAAAGAAGGAAAGGTTTTCCTAAACGGCGGCGCAGAGATCACGCAGGGCGCCGATCTGATAAAAGGCGACACCATTACCGCCGATCTGACGGCCGACAAAAAGCTCAAGAACGGCGTGGTCAACGGCAATGCTTATTTGAAGACCGCGAACACCGACCGCCAGACCGAGGTCAATTCTAACCAGATGACCGTTCTGTTCGGCCAGGGCCAACAGATAGAAAACGCGGTCGCGACGGGGAACGTCGCCGTAAAAAGCGACAACGCCGAGACTAATATAAAACTCAACTCGACGGATTCGCTGGTTTTGCTTTTTGCCCAATCGGCGGGAAAAGCCGTGCTGCAGGAAATGACCTCGAAGGGAAATTCCGCGGTAACGCTGACTCCCTTAAAACCGGAGGATTATTCGCAGGTCACCCTAAATGCGCCGAATTCTCTGGAAGTGCTGTTTAGGCAAAACGGCGAGCAGAGCGTGGTCAAAGAGATGACCACCAGCGGGCGTACAGTGGTGACGATGTCGGCGCCGAACGGACAGGACCCGAAAGCATCGAACAAAAAATTGACGGCTGACAGCGTGAAAACTTTCTGGAACGCGAGCGGTAAAGATTTGACAAAAACCGAGGCTGTCGGCAACGCGGAGCTCTATGTAGAGCCGCAAAAGGCCGCGCCGGAAAATTATTATTCCACCGTGAACGCGGACCGTTTCGACTGCGATTTTTATTCTACGGGCAACATCGCGAAAACCTGCATTGCAAATGGAGGCAAACCTAAAGTGACGATGAAGCCGACGCAGCCTTCGGAAGAGCGCGGCGTGCGGACGATGACCGCAAACAGATTGACCGCCAATTTTAACCAGAAGTCCCAGGACGTCGAGCGTTTTGATGCGGCGGGAGCGGCTAAATTCAGCGAGAACGATCGCCGGGGTATGGCCGATACGATCAGTTATACGGCTTCGGATGAAACGGTGCGGCTGCGCGGCGGCGAACCGATGGTTTGGGATTCGAAGGCGCGGGTCCGCGGCGGCGAGATCGATTGGGACACGCGCGGTAAAAAATCGTATTTTCGCAATAAGGTCAGCACTACCTATTACAGCCAAAAACAAACGGATGGCGCGGCGCCTTTTATGAAAACCGAAGCGCCTGTTTTCATCACTGCCGACCGGGCGGAATTCGACCACCAGACCGAGGTTGGGGTCTATTCGGGAAATGCGCGGGCATGGCAGGACAACAATTATGTGCGCGCCGACCAGCTGGTGTTGTCGCAGAAAACCAGGCGAATGAACGGGAACGGCAAGGTCCAGAGCGTGCTTTACAATGCCAAGCGCACCGATAACGGGAAAGAATCGAACGTGCCCGTTTATGCCTCGGCGGAGCAGATCACGTATTCGGATGAAGGCAAGCTTTTGCAGTACGCGGACAAGGTCGATATCAGGCAGGGCACCGACCGCATCATGGCGGGAAACGCCGATATCTACCTCACCCAAAATAACGACCTGTCGCGGATGACCGTCGAGCGCAGCGTGCAGATAACACAACCGGGCAAAAAAGCCACGGGCGATTGGGCGCAATATGACGCGGCCCAGGATTCGTTTATTTTGCGCGGCAACCCGGCCTCCGTCGAATCAGCCGAAGAAGGTTCGACCCAGGGCGCGCAGTTGACTATCTATAAACGTGAAAATCGTGTTATCAATGAAGGCAGCACAAAATCATCTACGCCGAACAGAACGCGTTCGGTGTATAAAGTAAAGAAACCGTAGTGACGAGGGAACAGTTGATAAGTGATAGTTGATAGGTAAGAGATACGGTTTACCTGGGAGCGCGGGCATCTTGCCTGCAAGATCGCGGAGCGATCTAAGAAACCTTCGATCTACGCGAGTTAGCGCGAGCAAGTCGCGCTTGCAGGCAAGATGCCCGCGCTCCCAGGTTTACGGCCTTAAGTTAGCGGCGATTTATAGAAACAAAGTGACAGAATTTCCAAAAGAAAACCACAATTCCGGTAACGGGCATAAACCGAATTCTGACCGCGGCTGAAAATATGTCCGGCACGGCACTGGCCGCGCCGGCATCTGCAAAAAACCTACGGCAAGCGGCGGGTGGTGGATGATGTCAGTCTTTTTGTCGAGCCGGGCGAGGTCGTCGGGCTTTTAGGCGCGAACGGTGCGGGCAAAACGACCACCTTTTATATGATGACCGGGCTGGAAATTGCCGAAGCGGGAAATATTTCCTTAACGGTCAGGATGTGACCAAGCTGCCGATGTATCTGCGCGCGAGATTGGGCTTGGGTTACCTGCCGCAGGAACCTTCGATCTTTCGCAAGATTTCCGCGGAGCAGAATATTCTGGCGGTGCTGGAGACTATGAAATTCGCGCGCGGGCGAAAGGTTTACCCGTCTCGAAGAGTTACTGGAAGAATTCGGCATAACCCATGTGCGCAATACGCGCGGCGATGCTCTTTCGGGCGGCGAGCGCCGGCGGATCGAGATCGCAAGATGTCTCGCGACCGAACCGCAGTTATTTTGCTGGACGAGCCCTTTGCGGGTATCGACCCGATAGCCATCGACGATATTCACGAGATTATCATCTACCTAAGGAACGCGGATCGGCATTCTATCACCGACCACAATGTGCGGGAAACGCTCGTCGTCACCGATCGCGCCTACATTATGGCGGAGGGAAATATCTTGCGGGCGGGCAAACCCCCAGAATTGGTTGAAGATACGGAAGTTAAACGACTATATTTGGGAGAGAGTTTCAGTTTGTAAGAAATTGAAAGTTTCAAAACCAAGACGCTAGCATAATTTCTTTCCCATTTGCCAATAAAAATAATTGTAAAAATACGGTATAATTTCTACTTTTGCCTTGGTCTTTTATGTTTGGATAGACGAGCAATTACTATGCCGCTGAAAGTGGTTGCCGAGTCATAGTTCTTTATGGCGCTGAGACTTACAACCAACTTAGAACAACGATGGTCTTACGCCGCAGCTGCGGCAGCGGATAGAAATGCTGCAAATGACCTCCCTTGAATTCACCGATCTCGTTGAGACAGGAGCTCGTGTCAAATCCCATTCTCGAAGAAGTCCAACCGCGGAGAAGTGATGGAGATCTCCGAAGAGTTTCTCGATCAGTATACGTCCAACGCGGGCGAAGCGGGCGAGGGAACAGCACTGGCAGTCCGCCGATATTACCGCCGGCGCGGCTTGGTCGAAGCTCAACTGGGTTCGGCCAAAGCGGCCGGGGAATTTTATTGCTCGAGGCAATGAGAGCGGAAAGCTGAACGGCTTATGAAAGCGCGACCGCCGTTTTCCGGTGAAGGCGCGCGGGAATTTTCCGGTGAAGGCGAATTTGAGTGAGAGCGGTTTTGAAACCGGGAGGATACGCAGTCCGAAACGCGCGGACGCTTTTGAAGAGATCGATTACGGCCGCGAGTTTCAGGATTATCTCGATCCCGGGTACAAGACGCAGGAGATCGAATACAAGGAAGACGCGCCGAGCTTTGAGCAGTTCTTATGCCATTCGCCGTCGCTGAGCGAGCATCTTGAGTGGCAGCTTGAATCTCCAGTGACATGAGCGATCACAGCTCGCGACGTCGCGATCGCGGTGATCGGCAATCTCGATGAGGACGGGCGGCTGACCGCGACGCGTCGAGGAACTGGCGGAGCGGAAATGTGCCGCTGCTCCGAAGACGTCGATAAAGCGTGCCCGCCAGATGGTGATGCAGCTTGACCCGGTCGGCTGCGGCGCGCGGATGTCAACGAATGCCTGCTCGCTCAGCTTGATGCCGCAGGCGAAGGCGAGTGCTCGCGGCGAGCTCGTAAACGACCACCTCGAAGACCTGCAGCCCCACCGGCTCCAGCATCTGGCAAAGAACACGGGCATGATCTCGACGTTCTCGATGAAGAGATAAACAAGATCCGCATGCTTGACCCTTATCCGGGGCGCAGTACTCCTCCGAGGAAGCGATCTTTGTCTCGCCCGGAAGTTTATATCGAAAAGCTCGAGGACGATTATGTCATTTATTTTGCCGATGACGGCAGCCCGCGCCTTCGCATCAGCCCCAGACTATCACCAGCTGCTCGACCAGACCAATACATCGAAGGAAACGCAGGATTTTATCAAGGAAAAGGTGCGTTCGGCGGTCGATCTGCTGCGAAATATCGAACACCGCCGGCAGACGATCTACCGGGTTGTGGAATGTATCGTTCGATCGCCAGAGCGAATTTTCTGGACAAGGGTGTCGAATACATCAAACCGATGATGCTCAAAGACGTCGCCGAAGATATCGGGATGCATCTTTCCACTATCTCACGCGTAGTTAATCGTAAATACGCGCACACCCCGCAAGGCGTTATCGAGCTGCGCAGATTTTTTAGCGAAGGCATGCTGAACGAGGACGGCGAAGAAGTCTCGACCCGCATCTTAAAGCTGAGGATCAAGAAGATGATCGAGGACGAGGACACCAAAAATCCGTCTGACCGACGATCAAATTGCGAAGGTCCTGATCAAGGAGGGTGTAAAGCTTTCACGCCGCACTGTCGCGAAATACCGCGATCAAATGCAGATCCCGGGTTCGCGTGAAAGGAAAACCGTCATTTAGTTCTTTGGCATTTGTTCTTTTGTCATTGGTCTTTTGTCAATTTGTCCTTAGCTGTTATGTCTTACTTAATAACAAAAAACTAAGGACGAATGACAAAAGACAAATGGCTTGCTTATTAAGGAGGTGCATTTATGAAGTTTGAATATACCGGAAGGCATTTAGAAGTAACTCCTGCCATGCGTTCTCACGTGGAAAGTCATTTTGCGCGGCTGGACCATCTTTTTAACGGCTCCAGCAATGCCCACGTTATCATTGAAGTAGAACGCGGAAAACATCGTGCTGAAATTGTTGTTAACTGGCACGATCATGCGCTCACCGCAAAATCAGCCTTACCTGATATGTACTTTGCCCTGTCAAAGACCATCGATAAGCTTGAAAAACAAGCACTAAAATTAAAAAACAAGATCATCGACCGCAAACATACGGCGGAACGAACGGCTTCGGTGGTGTCCGACGGCGGGGTAAAACCCGCCGCCGCAGGCGGGCCGCGCATCATCAGTATGCGAAAATCTTCGTCAAAACCGATGACTACCGAGGAAGCGCTGCTTAAGCTCTCGTCTCAGAAAGACGGGCCGGTGGTTTATCAGGATGCGGAGACTGACAAGTTTTCTGTCCTTTATAGGAGAAAGGACGGAAACTTCGGCCTCATCCAGCCGTAATAAGTATTTGCCTGAAATTTAATTGATGCGCACTTTTCACCGAAATGAAAAACCCGTCCTAAGTGTGGAAGAGTTTGCCCTGCGGGCGCCCGCGGAACTGAAAGTTGAGTTGATCGCCGGCGCCGCGGGAGCTGAAAGCAGATCGATAACGTCAGCTCGAATTCAAAAACTCGGGCTGGCGCTGGCCGGATTTTCTCATTATATTCATCCCGGCCGGATGCAGATCGTGGGTCAGAGCGAGATCGGATACCTCGAGCAGCTGGAGCCCGATGCCCGGCGAAAGGCGATGCTCAATCTCGATCTGGAGAACATTTGCTGTATCCTGCTCACCAAAAGCCTGGCGCCGCCCGCCGAATTTTCCGAAATAGCCGATCAGTGCAAACTGCCGGTTCTGCGCACACCCGCGGTCAGTTCGATCGCCATTGCCCTGGTCTCTAATTTTTTACAGGAAGCCTTAGCGCCGCAGATCACTCTGCACGGCGTATTGATGGAACTTTACGGTATCGGAGTTTTGCTGCTGGGCGAATCAGGCATCGGTAAATCCGAATGCGCGCTCGATCTGATCACGCGCGGCCATCGCCTGATCTCGGATGACACGGTGCTGGTAAAACGCATCGGCGACAAACTCGAGGGCATCTCGCCGGAGATCATTCAGGGGCATCTCGAGATTCGCGGCCTTGGCATAATCAATGTCAAAGACCTGTTTGGAATTTCGGCGGTGGGAAATAATAAGCCGATCGATCTGTGCATTCATTTAAAAGCCTGGAACAAGGTGGATGAAATAGACCGGCTGGGCGCCGATACCCATACCGAGGATATTTTCGGAGTTCAGGTGCCGAAGGTCATTTTACCGATCAGTCCCGGCAGAAATATTTCAACGCTGGTCGAGAACGGCCGTGCGCGTCCAGCTTTTACGCGCGGGCGGTTATGACGGGGCGCAAAAATTTATCGAGCGCCATACGGAAATGCTGCGGCGCGAAGCGCAGCAGAAAGAAGCTTAAACAGAACATTTAGTTCCTGATAACCTATGCCGCAAAACGAGCGCTCACAGCAGCGACAGACCCCCGATCTGGTCATTATTACCGGACTCAGCGGATCCGGAATGTCATCCGCCACCAATGCTTTTGAAGACCTGGGATATTTTTGCGTCGATAATCTTCCGATCGCTATCCTTTCCACTTTTGCCAGGCTGATGCAGCCGGATGAAGAGGAAAAGCAAGCCGATAAAAAAAGCCGCGCTGGTCATCGATATTCGCGAAAGACAATTTCTGTCTCAATTTCCCAAGGAGCTGAGCAAACTTGAGAAAAAAGGCACCAAACCTTTTGTCCTGTTTTTTGAAGCGACGAATGAAGTTCTGCAGCGGCGGTTTAGCGAGACCCGGCGGCCGCACCGGCCGGCGTCGGTGACGGGGGCTTAACAGCCGCGATCAATGCCGAGCGCGAAGCGATGAAAGAGGTTCACGACCATGCGGACCTGATCATCGACACTTCGGAACACACGGTGCATACGCTGCGGGCGCTGCTGGTGCAAAAATTCGGCGAGTCGAGCGAGGGCGCGCAGATGTCCGTGCAATTCATCAGCTTTGGGCACAAATACGGCGGGCCGCGCGAGGTCGATCTGCTGTTTGACGTGCGGCACCTGCCTAATCCGTATTTTGTGCCGGAATTGAAAGAACTTCCCGGCACCGATCAGCGCATCATAGATTTTCTGGAACAGGAAGCAGAGGTAAAAGAAACCATCCGCCGTTTTAGCGAGCTGCTGGCGTATCTTTTGCCGCTCTATAAACGCGAAGGCAAATCATACCTGACCATCGGGATCGGCTGCACGGGCGGCAAGCACCGCTCCGTGATGGTGGCGGAGAGTCTGGCGCGCGTGCTGGATAAAGGTAAATTCAATGTCTCGGTGGTTCACCGCGACGTAAAAAAAATAAAAAGTTAAAGGCATACGGATATATGTCATCAGAAAAAACAGAAATAAAAAAAGTCGGCGGGATCATCGTCACGCACGGGCAGGTCGCAAGTGAGCTTTTGGCGGCGGCCGAAACCGTGGTCGGAGGGCTCGACCATATTGTAGCGGTGTCTATCGGCTGGCATGACGATGTAGAGATGGCCAAGGACGAGATCGCCGGCGCGATAAAAAAAGTATCGCAGGGAAACGGCGTGCTGCTGCTGACAGATATGTTCGGCGGCACACCGACCAATATCTCGGCGATGTTCCTTAAGCATGGCGAGGTGGAGATCGTCACCGGGGTCAATTTGCCGATGGTGATCAAGCTGGCTTCGCAAAATAAACAGATGAGCCTGGAAGAAATGACCGCCGAGGTCGAACAGCAGGGCAAGACGGCGATCTATTGCGCCAGTGAACTGCTGGCCCCGCAGAAAATGAAAAAAGATGCTTGAGGACAAGGTGTTAATAGTCAATCAATTAGGCTTGCACGCGCGCGCCGCGGCGCAGCTGGTGCACCTGGCGAATAGCTTTAAAAGCAGCATCAGGCTCCAAAGAAGCGATAACCGGGGTGTGGCCGATGCGAAATCTATCCTCAGCGTATTGACGCTGGCGGCGACCAGGGGGACCGAACTGCTGGTCACTGTCGAAGGGCCGGACGAAAGACAAGCGCTGGCGGGGATCAAAGAAATATTCCAAAAAGGGTTTGGTGAGATGTAATAGCATATGGCAATTACACTCAAGCACAACAAAGAAAAGAACCCACCCGCCGCTGAAACGATCCTTAAAGGCCGTTCGGTTTCTAAAGGCATCGCGATCGGCGAAGCGGTCTGTCTCTATGGCATCAAGCGCCAGTTTTACCGGATAAAATTAAAGAACAATGAGGTCGAGCGGGAAATAAAACGTTTCCGGGCGGCGCTGCGCCTGGCGCGGCTCCGGCTTAAAAAAATAAGCGCCCCCGCGCAGGCCAATTCCAGCAGCATTCTCGATGTGCAGTTCCTGATGCTCGAAGACCCGTCACTGATCAACAAGATCGAAACATTGATCCGCGGCCAAAAGGTCAACGCGGAGTGGGCGGTCAAAGAGGTCAGCGATAAATATCTGGAAGCGTACAAAGCGATCCAGGATGATTATTTAAAAGAGCGGTACATCGATCTGGAAGACGTGACCGAACGATTGATGGGCGCGCTCGAGGGCGGTGTTCATAGTTCGCTGCCGCTTTCGGATAAAACCATCGTGATCGCGAAAGAAATAAAACCTTCGACGATGGTCGAGCTTCTAAACGGCGATGTAAAAGGCCTGGTCACGGAAAGCGGCGGTTGGACCTCGCATAGTTTTATCCTGGCCCGCGAACACGGGCTGCCTTCCGCCACGGGCATGAAAAATGTGCTGCGGCAGATCAAAACGGGAGACACGCTGGTAGTAGACGGAAATAACGGCATCGTGCATGTAAATCCCCCGGAGAAAAAACTGAAAGAGTTTTCGGCGCTGCAGGCGGCGGTCAGTAAGCCGGGCCGGCGGTCCAAACTTCCGCAGAAGATCAAAACCTTAGACGGCAGGGAAATGATAATCCGCGTCAATTCCGATACGGCAATAAATTATCTCGAAGCAAAAAAACTCGGCGCGAAGGGGATCGGGCTTTTTCGATCCGAATTTCTCGCCAACCGCGAGCGCGGTTTTCCCACCGAAAAAACACAATTGCGCGAATATACGCACATCGCGAATGAGGTCGGCAAGGACGGCGTCTGCATACGCACATTCGATATCGGTGTCTCGCAGGCGTTTGATGAATTTGAGGAGAAAGAAAAAAATCCGGCGCTGGGCTTGCGCGCGATCCGGCTGGGGCTGGCCAATGAAAAAATATTTCGCACCCAGATCAGGGCTTTGCTGCGGGCTTCTTACAAACAGCAAGTGAACATCGTTTTGCCGATGATCTCCGACGTGGCAGAGATCCTACGGGCGAAAAAGATCATCGCCGAAGAAAGAAAAGCGCTCCGCGCAAAAAAAATCAGTATAGGAAAACCGAAACTCGGCGCGATGATCGAGGTCCCCTCGGCGGTACTGATGGCGGCTGAGATCGCCGACGAGGTCGATTTTCTCAGCCTTGGCACCAACGACCTGGTCCAATACCTGCTGGCTGTCGATCGTGATAATGAAAACGTGGCGGATTGGTTCCGCACCCTTCACCCGGCGGTTCTAAGGTCGGTGAAGTACGTGCTCGATGCGGGCAGGAAACACAAGATCCCGGTCATGGTGTGCGGAGAAATGTCCGGATCGCCGGTCTATTGTGTGATCCTGGTCGGCCTGGGCGCTGCGGAACTCAGCATGAGCGTCAAAGCGATCCCGCGCGTAACTGAAGTCCTGACACAAATTAGCGCAAAAGACGCCGGCGCTATCACAAAAAAATTGCTCAGCTGCCGCAACGCGGACGAGGCCGAAGCCATGGTGCGTGCGGAATTTCACCGTAAGTGGCCGCATTTATTCAGCTTAGAGGTCTTGCCGCAGCTCAGGGGTTAAAGTGGCCGGTCTTGGCGCTGACCTCATTCTCTACCGGTTATTTTCAAATCGCCACGCAAATCCTGATTATCCCGAATCTCTTAACGCCTAAATTTCCCGGCTGAGTTAGGCTTTAAGATGTCCTGAGGGCAGGAAAAGAGCGGCAGGCCTGAATTTCCCGATCTCAATGTTCTTTTTTAATTTAATTAACGGATTTGTGAATTTTACGAGATTTCTGGAACATTTTTGGAACAGGGTGTTCACTTGTGCTCACTGGAACAGGTGAGCACCTGCCGAAATGGCCGCGAATCTTAGATCCTGAACCGTTACCGGCTGAAACCGGCGGCAATTAATGACTTTAGACGCAAAAAACTCCCTAAATTTCTAGAAATCAACAGCTTTTGCGCGTTTATACAATCTGGATATGCTGCGCATCCGGCGCAGCCTCATTAAAATATCAACCCCTCCCCAGAATGTGTCTATGAATAAGAGTGCCCTTAAATTCGTAATAATAGCTATCCTTTGCGCCGTTGCGTTCACGCTGGAATCGTATGCCCAAACCGTTCCCGCAAACAGCAACAAGAACTTTCCGTTTTCTCAAAATCCGAAAAGAAAACCGAAAACGACGGAGCCTGCCTCGAACCCGATACAAGTTGTCGTGCCCGGCAATTCAGGCAGTGCGCAGGTAGCCGCCGGTGAAGGCGGTTACGAAAGCCGTTCGAGCGCCCAAAAACTGGCCTCGGTGTCGCGCGTCAAAAACGCTGCACACGACAAAAATTCAGCAGCCGCCAGAAACGCCGGCAAACCCGTAACCGAGCTTTATCGCGTGGGGACAGGCGACATCCTGGATATCAAACTGCTCAATAGCGATACAAAGGAATCGACACTTTTTACGGTAATGGATGACGGCTCGATCGACTTTCCATTGGCGGGCGGTATTGTCCAGGTAAGCGGGTTGGCCAATGACGAGGTAGAAGAATTGCTGGCGGCGCGGGTCACGCTTTATGAAAACCCCGAGCTTTCGGTGACCGTGCGCAGCTTTGCCAGCCACTCGGTGACGGTTTTGGGACAGGTGGAAAAACCCGGCAATAAATCCCTGCGCCGTGAAGCCGTGCCCCTTTACGTGCTTCTGGCCGAAGTGATACCAAATTCTTCCGCCGACAAGGTGATGATCACCAGGGCCGACCGGCAAACAATAAATATCGATCTGAATGACACCGGCGCCAACGACACCCTGATCTATCCGGGCGACGTGATCAAGATCACTTCCGCCGCGGCCATAGCCTCGTCAGGAACACAATTTTATTACATCAACGGCGTGCAAAACCCCGGCGAAAAATCTTTTCGCTCAGGGATGACGCTGACTCAGGCGATCCTTGCCTGCGGCGGAATGGTAAAGCAATCGGCTTCGAAAATAACCATTTCGCGGCAGAATGAGCAGGGAATGCTGACCACGGCTTCACACAATCTAAAAGACATCAAAGAGGGAAAAACTCCGGACCCGGTACTCCAGCCCGGCGACCGTATCGAAGTGAAGAATTAGATATTGGTCGTTGGTCCTTAGTCATTTGTCATTAGTCCTTGGTCTTTGCAAAATGACTATGACCAATAACAAATGACAAAGTACAAAGAACGAATGACCCTTTCTAACTTTTTTTGACATTTTTTTTGAAATACTACCACTGTTAAACATTTTCTGTTATTATATGATTCGCCTTGCCAGGGAAATCAGGTGATCGCTTCCGGGTCATGTATCCGGAAGAGGAAAGTCCGAACACTATTAGGGCAGCGAGCCGGTTAATTGCCGGGCATTCGCGCAAGCGGATGACGACAAGTGCAACAGAGAATAGTCCAGCCAATTAATTTTGGTAATGGGTGAAACGGTGCGGTAAGAGCGCACCAGCGCGTTTGGCGACAAATGCGGCTAGGCAAACTCCTCGCAGTGCAAGACCAAATAGAAAAGCGTTATCAAGGGCGGCCCGCCCGACAGTTTGCTTCGGCAGACACGCTTTTGGGTAGGTCGCTCGAGTTTTTCGGTAACGAAAAACCTAGATGAATGATCGCCGCCTCGTAAGAGGAACAAAATTCGGCTTATAGATTTTATTTGGCAAGGCGGCTTCAAAATTTAACATTATAAGTTTGCAGGAAAGAGAGAAAGATCAACAAATGACAAATCGTAGAGGTGTTTTTATTGGAGCGTATGTTCCCAACGAATTAAAGGAATCGTTAAGGCGCCGTGCCGCGGCGGATCATCGCACCCTTTCACAGGAAATAACCCGAATTTTGACCGAAGCCGTGCACGGGCAGGGGCTTCCGGCCGGCAGCGTTGACCGCCGTCAGGTTGACTCCACTACGCCGCGCCGCCGCTCGACCGATCCGATGCCGCGCCGCCGTTCCGAGGATCTGCCGTATGTCGCAGCCGGCGCGGACGGAAGCACCAGCCGCTAGATTTGTTACCAAATTTGTTACCAGCGATCACGCAAAGAAAGAGCGCCGTCATTGCCCGACGGCGCTTATCGCATTTTAAAGAGGCGTTTGCTACACTTGAGTTTCTTTATGGGACGAAAAGGTTTTTGGATAGCAAGCATCGGCATAATTTTTGGCTTTATCGGCGGATTTTTCTTTGCCAATATGCTAAACCGCCAGGAGATGGAATCTCTCAAGGCGAAAGCGGCGCAAACTCAGAACGCCGCGAAGATGGACCTGGGCGGCACCCAGCCGGATGAAGAGGAACTTACTCCTGACGAGATTCGGCAAAAGATCGCGGTGGCCGATCAGAACCCGGCAAATATCCCTTATCAAAGAGACCTTGGCTTGTCTTTGTATTTGTATGCAGGGACGAAAAAAGACGCCGCGCTTTTGGCGGACGCTAAGCGTCTGATGCTGCGCGCGTCTGAGAAAAATCCGAAAGACAACGACCTGCTACTGGCGCTGGGTAATGTAAGTTTTGACATCGGGCAAAGCACGCATGACAACAAAGGCCTCGAAGAAGCGCGCAAATATTACGGCCAGGCATTGCAGTTAAAACCGAAACAGGTTGACGTGCAAACCGACATCGGCTCCAGCTACTTTCTCGAAGACCCTCCGCAATACGAAAAGGCGCTCGCCGAATACCGCAAATCTCTGCAGATGGAACCGGAGCATACCAGAACGCTCGATAATATGTCGCGTACGCTGATAATGCTCGGGCGGTTAGATGATGCGGAAGATTCGCTCGCTAAATTGAAAAAGCTCGACGCGAATTATCCCGGATTGCCGGAACTCGATTCCTTACTCGCGCAAAAGAAAGCGTCAAAATGAAGTACCTGATCTTATTGCTGATATTGGCGGCGCTTTTTATCTACCTAAGCTGGCGTTTCCGGCGGCAGATCGCGGTCGCCCGCCAGGTTTGGAAAATGCTGCTGGAAACTAATCGGAGAATGCATCAGCAGAACAGCGTAAAACAAGCCCCTCAGCAAAAGATCCCGGCGGGAAAATTAGTGCGCTGCGAAAAATGCGCCACCTGGATTCCCAAAGACAGCGCGCTAAGCTTTGGAAACAATACCTATTTTTGTTCGGCGACGTGTATGGAAAAAGCGGTGGCGGTTAATGAATAAGTGATCGTGATTAGTGATAGTGATTAGGGCTTAGGGCTTATCGTTGCATTTAACCAATGACCAATGTCACTCATCACTCACCGTTAATCACTAATCATTATTCACTATTCTTGTGCTGTTTTTAATTTTACTGTAAAGACCGCGCCGCCGTTTTCCAGATTTGCGGCAGCGAGCGAACCGCCATGCTGTGAAATTACCCGGTGAGATAGTGCGAGCCCGATGCCGTGCCCTTTATCCTTGGTGGTAAAGAACGGAACGAAGATCATCGGCAGGTCCTTATCGGAAATTCCGTTTCCGGTATCGGAAATTTCTATCTGCGTCCACTGTTGTTCGGCCTTGTCATTTAACAGGGCACCTTTTACCGAAACTTTTTTTACCGGAGCGTCGGCGGGGATCGCTTCCGCGGCATTTCTCAACAAATTCAAAAAGGTTTGCTTGAGCATTCGTTCATCCACTTCGGCAACGCCAAAATCTCCCGAGATCGATAGTGCGACGCCGGCATCCGTAAATATCTTGCCCAATTCCTTCGCGCATTCATCGATCAGATCGGCCAAAGGAACTTCAGCCAGGTTAAGAGGTTTGGGCCGCGCAAAATCCAGAAACGCGGTGGTCATTTCCGAAAGGTTTCTCACTTCCAGTAGCAATTGGCCGGCCGCAAGTTTTCCGCGCTCGTCGATCTCGATCCTTTGAAAAAGCTGCGCATAGCTTTGCAGCGCGCCGAGAGAATTTTTGAATTCGTGGGCGATGCCGGCAGACATTTCTCCGAGGCTTTCTAGATTTTGCTTTAACGCAAGCTGTTCGCGCAGCTCTTTAACTTCCGTCAGATCGGCCAGCAGACAAAGCACGCCGTCCTGCATTTCCGCGCGGGAATCATCGATCGGCGCAACCGTCACGCCCAGCCTGACCAGGCGGTTGCTTGAATTGTGGCCGGAAATTTCTTCGCGCAGAAAAACTTCCCCGCCGGCGAGGCATTTTCCGATCATCTCGGAAAGAGTGGGATAGTTTTTTAACAGCTCGCTAAAATGTATTCCGGCGGTCTTATGATTGATCTCGAGCAGATCACGGGCCGGGGTGTTGATGGTTTGGGTGAGCCCTTCGCCGTTAAATGCAATAATGCCCGAAGGCAAACTGGCGACGATCTTTTCGCTAAACCTTTCCGCGGTTGCCGCGCGAATGCTTACCTCTTCGTTCAAAATCTCCAACTCACGCTGCTGGTCCTGCAGGCGCGCCAGAACGCTCTGAAAGGTCTCCATCACAAATTCCGATTCGTTCTGCGTTTTTGGCTTGGCGCCCAAGTTGGCGATGACTTGCGCCTCGTCGGCAATTTCGCGAAACGGGCGCAGCGAAATACGCAGGACGACAAAAAACGCGAGCATGGTAAAGACAAAAATAGTGACGATAAAGATGACGGTTGAAGAAGAGCGTGACTCCGTCGGCAGAGAGTTTAGAAAAGGCACAAACATCACCAGCACCGTCATCAAAACTAAAAAGCCGGTAAGCAAAAGCAGTGGAAGCCTGTAGCGCCTGACAAAACTCATAAACTTTAACGCGGGACAAAATTGGCGATGTACCAGGAGATGATCCCTTCGCCCCAGAGGGCGGCGACGAGCGCTCCGATACCCAAGAAAATGCCGAACGGTATTTGGGTTTGCAGATCTTTTTCTCTTTTAACGGTGAGTATCGCAACCCCGATAACGGCCCCGCTGGCGACGCCGATGCAAAATGTCAGGAGGGTCAGGCGCCATCCTAAAAGCGCGCCCACGGCCAGCATCAATTTAACATCGCCCATTCCCATTCCTTCCACGCCGCGAAGAAGTTTCCAGGTCTTTCCGATCAGCCAGATCACGCCGCCCCCGGCGAGCGCGCCCAAAACCGCACCCAACAGCGAAACAGCCCATATCGGCCACCCGGTAAGGCCTGAAAGCGGCGCGAATTTCATATCGCTGAAATACTCCGCTCCAAAAAAGATCGGGAAAATAATTCGCACCGCGAATGAAAAGATCACGCCCGGGTAAGTGATCGCGTTGGGCAGGATCATGTGCTCGGCGTCGATAAAGATCAGCGCCAGGATCGCGGCGGCGAAAACGAGATAGACGGGAAGGACCGGCGTCAGATCGAAACGCCAGAAAAATAAAACGAAAATAAGCGCCGTCAGCAGTTCGACCGCCGGGTAACGCGCGGAGATCGGATTTTTACAGTTGCGGCATTTGCCGCCGAGTATCAGCCAGCTCAGGATCGGAATATTATCGTAACCCTTGATCTTTGCTTTGCATTTCGGGCAGGCAGAATTTGGAAAGACGATAGATTCTCCGGCCGGTACGCGATGGATCACAACGTTAAGAAAACTGCCGATGACAGCTCCGACGATAAAGAAAAATATATAGCCGATGTAATCGGGCAAACCTAAGATGGTTTCAAATTGGGTAAGAAACATTTGTCTATTGTTTGTTAAGTGGACCGCAAGTGGCAAATTTCAGCGCGTGTGCAGGCATACTAAATGCCCTATATATAATAGCTTGTTAGTAAAAAAAGGGGAAGAAAAAAGAGTGCTGTTCTAAAGTTGGTGCTGAGGAGGGAAATGTCATTCGGAATAGCTGATAACTGATAGATGATAGAGAATAGATCGAATCTTTCAGTTATTATCTATCATCTTTTATCTATTCCGAATGATGCGAACAATACTCCTTAGTCCCGGCACTACAGCTTTAAGACATGGATACGGCCACGAATGTCACAAATAACGCGAATAGAGATTTTTATTCGTGTTATTTGTGTAATTAGTGGCGAAAAAGTGCCGTTGCTTTACATAAGCCAAATCTCTAAAGTTTTTAAGGACCTTGTTTTAATTTCTTTAACTGATCCAGCGAAGAAGGGTACGTAGGGTCGATCTTGAGCGCTTTCTCATAGCTTTTGATCGCTTCTTCCTTGTTTCCGGCGGCCTGAAACGCATCGCCCAGGCTATCGTAGACGTTTGCCGAATCCGGATAGGCTTCAACATTCAGCTTGAATATTTTTACCGCGTCGTCGTTTCTTTTTTGCTGCAGCAGGAAGTAACCGAAGCGGTTCATCGGCCCCTGGGTCTCGATAAATCTGTGTTTCGGATCGCTCTTGTAAGCCCGGTATTTGGTGATGAATTCGGAAATGTCCCCGCCCGAAACCGCGAAGGCCTGCAGATCGGCAAAGCTCGCGCCCGGCCCGTAGTCTATTACGGCCTGGAGCGCGGGATCACGTCCCGCACGATAGTCTGCCGATGAAAGTTCAACGGCGATCTCCGGCGCCGTCCATGAGCGGTCGTCGCGCGGGTCCATATCCTGCCAGTAAAGCGTCGAAACACGCACTTCCAGTTTACTGTTCGGCAAAGTGATGGGCCGATTGTCACCGTAGTGGTTGGGATGGCCGGCGGTCGGCTCGCCGACAAAGATCGCTTTGGTATATTTCTCCAGTTCGTTAACCATGTTCTGCGCGGCGGAAAACGTCTGCCGCCCGGTGATAACAAACAGGCGGCCTCTTTCATCGAGCTTTGATTTGATCAGGTTGATCACCACGGGACGATTCAAGCCGTTATTGCCGCCGCCATTGTTTCGCAGGTCGATGACAAACTTATCCACCGGATTTGCCGCGGCAAAATCCATCGCTCGCTGGTAAAAGGCCGCGACAGTTTCATCGGGCTTGTTGCCGATCTGGTTATGCTGAACGTAGAGCAGCTTTTGGCCCTTTAAATATTCGAACCAGTACATGTCTTCCGGGTGTTTGCGGTAAAGCGCGCGCTCGGCGGTCCCGGCTGCGTCAGCCCAGTCCGCCGGCGTCTGTAAAAGCTGGTGCAGGCTAAGAGACGGCTTGATCTGAACCGACTGCTCTTTACCGCCGGCTTCGATCACCAGTTTCAGGTTTTGCTTGTCTTCGTTTATCTTTAGCCCGGCCAGTAATTCGGGAACGGATAGTAAGACGGGCACGAGATCTTTCATGCCCATTTCGTTGTCGGAAAATGCTATCGTGCCGGCAAGTTTTAGCGCTTCCTCCGCGCTCAGATCTCCTATTCTGATGACCTTCGCCCCGGCGAGCCCTGCGTATTCAGGCGCGGCCTTTTGAATGAACAAGCCGTCGGAATAAAGATAAAATTTGAGAGGAAAAATGCCCGAACGAAAATAGGCCTGCGGGTGGAGATTTGTGTGGCCGTCGCGTACCTTTGCCACCACTTTCATAAACCCCGTGATTATCTGGTCTTCGGTAAGTGAGGGAATGCGCGCGCTCAGCGATCTTACTTCGTCGTCGAAATCTTCTTTTTTCACCCGGCGAAAGAGATTCGGATGTTGTCTTGCCATGCGCTCGGCCAAAAACTGCAGGTCGGCCTGCCACTGGGCAGCGGTGAGTTTCGGCAGTGCTGACTGGGCTGATTGGGCTGCCTGTGCGGAAACAGGTGCCGGGACGGAAAACAAAAAGACAAAGGCAAGCAAAATAAAGCACGCGGGCGTTAAAGTTTTATTCAACATATGATCTTTATATCCTACCGGAGTAAACCCCGCGGAGATGATTTGTCTGACAGCTTAATGTGTTGTACGAAGTGGGATAAAGGAAGTTTCGCGGAAATTGGTGGGTCGTGCTGGGCTCGAACCAGCGACCCGTTGATTAAGAGTCAACTGCTCTGCCAACTGAGCTAACGACCCCCACCAAATCTGTGAAGCTATTGATTATAACAAAGTTTGCGATGTATTCAAGTAACGGATAAACCATGCTATTCTTTTGCAAAAGAACGTTTCTAAACCGTTCAAGTTAAAGAGAAAAAATGCGCGAATGCCCAAAATGCGAGCTTTGTTTTAACGAGGATATTCTCTTCTGCCCGCACGACAGCGCGGAGACCCGCCATACCCTGCCCGGCACCACTTTGCTGGCCGGGCGATACTTGCTGGAGAAAAAGATCGGGCGCGGCGCGATGGGTCAGGTCTATGTCGCGCGCGATGAAAATCTGGGCACCCGAAAGGTGGCGGTAAAAACCGTCCGCCAGGATTTTTTGAACAGTGAAAGCTTGCAGGAAGGCGAGGCGATCGCGCGGTTTGAACGCGAGGCCCGTTCGGCGGCGTCGATCCGGCACCCGAACGTTGTGGACGTGACCGATTTTGGCAAGACAGACGACGGTGTTTTCTATCTTGTGATGGAGTATGTCGAGGGGGAAACCCTGCATAAACTCCTGCGCCGTGAGGGAACCCTGACCACCAAGCGAGCGCTGCATTTGCTAAAGCAAGTCGCCGCCGGCGTTGACGCCGCGCACGATGCGGGAATTCTGCATCGCGACTTAAAACCCGCCAATATCTTTTTGATGTACACGGGCAAAAAAGGCGGCGAATCTTCCCCATCTTCAGCCGACGGTTTTGTAAAAGTCGGTGATTTCGGATTGGCAAAGATAGTGAACCAGGCGGCTGAGAATGCAGCCACGGAGATCGGGCCGGAATCGCGGGGGATAGTGGGAACGCCGGAATTCATGGCGCCTGAGCAGATGCAGCACGATGCTCAACTCGATATTCGCGCGGATATTTACGCTCTGGGCAGCATCGCTTATCTGATGCTGGGCGGGAAAACTCCTTTTACCGGTGACCTTCCCCAGCTGGTGGCGCAAAAACTGATGGAGAAACCCGCGCTGCTTTCAGCCATTCGCTCGGACATTCCTTTCGAAGTTGAGAATGCCGTAATGAAAGCGCTGGAGACCAACCCGGCGGAGCGTTCGGAAAGTGTTTCGGCGTGGCTGGATGAATTTGAAAAAGCGGTTAATAGCAGTGCCGAAAAGCCGGACGGCGGGATGGCGCGGCTGGTGATAATGGCCGCGGTCGGGGCGGAAGTTTATGTCGATGATGAAAGGCGGGGAAGTGTCGGAAGTTCGGGGCGGCTGGTTTTGACCACCATTCCCGCCGGCCAGCACATTTTGCGTGTCTCACTAGTGGGCAGTAAAGACGATGAACGTCTCATTGAAATGAGGGAAGGAGCCTCGGAGCAGGTGATCCAGGCAAATCTTCATCAGGCGGGTACGCCCAGCAGCCCTTCGTCTTCCTATGGCACGGCAGGGTATCCGAGCTCGCTGCCGGATATCGTAAGCTGCTCGAAATGCGGCGCGCGGTTCGCCTCGGGCGTGAAATTTTGCGGGCGCTGCGGTAATACTCATTTTATGACCATTAGCCAGCCGTCGATCTCCGGCACGAACAGTGTTACCTGTCCGCGATGTTCGCTGCGGCTGCCGCTCCTGACTAAGTTTTGCGGCCGGTGCGGTTACAGAATAACGGCTGGTACGCTGCAGACGCAGAGTTCGCTGCAGCATCAGATGCCGCGCCGCGTTGAGGTCTTGTGTGGAAAGTGCCGCACGGGCTATCCGGCGGGGACAAAATTTTGCGGGCGCTGCGGCATACCGCTTTAGCTGAAAAAAAGGGAAATGGCATATAATATATGGGCTGACCAGAAGAACGCGAAGGATCTCGTAATTTATGAAAAAATGTCCCAGCTGCGGAAGGACCTACACCGACCCCGCGCTAAATTTTTGCCTGCAGGATGGCACTGTTTTAGAACAGGAAGTGGTATCTACTTTTGGTAATGAGGAAACGGTGGTGATCGGACAAAGCCCGTCGACAAATCCGGGAGGGTCGCCTTACAGCAGTTCACCAAACAATCCTCCGCCGACCTGGCAGGCTTCCCCGTACGCGATGGCGCAAGCGCAGCCGCGCAAGCGCAAGTCGCGCGCCTGGATCTGGATATTACTAAGCGTTTTTGCGATCTGTTTATTTGGAGTGGTGGGTTTTGCCGGATTTCTGGTTTACTTAGGGATGAAAATAGACAAGGAATCGAAGAATAAAGACCGGGTGGTAATTACCAACGCCAATAAAAAATGGAACGGCAGCAACAAATCCGACAAGGTCCCGGGCGAGGTCAAGAAAGTAGATTTTTCCGCGTTCACAACGGGAACCCTTAGTTACGGAAAGGTCGAATATAAAGACAACCAGCTTATCGTGACCAGCACTAAACCCGATACCTATACCGTTATCACTACCGGGAAAAGCTTTTTGACGAATGACGGGATCATTCGGGTGACCGTAAAAAATCCATCGAAGGCAAATTCCAAGCTCGGTTTTGGCGTGGTTGTAAACGCCAGCCCGGTGAAACCCCTGCTAAAGGATTATGCGTTTTTGATCCGGACGGGCGACAAGCCGGGTTACAGGATCGTCCGGCACCTGGCCTCTATTGAAACGGATATTGGCGATTGGGTGCCAAGTTCGGCGATCGACGGGGGCGACGATGATAACGAGCTCGAAGTAAGGGACGAAGGCTCAAAACTGTCTTTTTACATTAACGACGATTTTGTTACTTCGATCGACGATGAATACGGAAGCGCCACCAGCGTGGGCGGCATTTATGCGGGTGATAATATTCCGATCATTTTTTCAGATTTCGAGGTTGAGGCTAAGTAAAACTTTAGCTTTAATGCGCTAATAGATTGAATACAAAGAGATTAGCATTCTATAATTCAAGTTAAGTTTCGAAATGAAAATAACGTTAAAGGTTGTGTCCGGGCCGCATTCCGGACGCGAGTTCACCTTTGACCAGCCGGATAATTTTCTCATCGGCCGCACTCCCAAAGGCCCATCTGTCCCTGCCGGGCGACCGGTTTTTTTCCCGTCATCACTGCCTGATAGAGATCGTTCCGCCGCAGTGTTTTCTGCGCGACCTGGGGTCGACCAACGGCACATTTGTGAACGGCAAACAGGTCCATTCGGCGTACCTTCGCAGCGGCGACCAGATCCAGGGCGGCGCCACCGTTTTGCGCGTTGAATCGATAGCGGATGATAGCGCCGGCGTTGACCACCCCGCGCGGACGTCGGAGGTCACTGTTCAGTGTCTGAATTGCGGGCTGCTGTCTAAAACCGAGGGAACGACACAGGACGGGAAATTGTCGTTCATCTGTGAAGAATGCCGCGCCAAATTAAAGAACGCTCCGCAGCCGGTGCCGGGATATGAAATGATCAGGTTATTGGGGCAGGGCGGCATGGGCACCGTGATGCTGGCGCGCGAACTAAAAAGCGGAAACGCGGTCGCCATTAAAACTCTGCTGCCCGAAACTGCGGTGAGCGAGCAATCGATGCGCCGCTTTCTGCGGGAGATAAAAGTTGTCGCGTCACTGACCCATCCGAACATCGTCAGGTATATCGAACACGGCACGTACGGCGGCGTTATCTACCTGGTCAGCGAATTTATCGAAGGCAGTGACGTGTCAAAGCTGGTAAGGACGCGCGGCGGAAGATTGAACTACCGGGAAGTGGGCAGGATAACCGAGCAGGTTTTGGACGCGCTGGAGTATGCGCATAAAAAAGAATTTGTTCATCGTGACATCAAGGATCAGAATATTTTGCTCGAGGGAAATTACCCGCACGTGAATGCAAAGCTGACGGATTTTGGCCTGGCGAAAAGTTTCCGGCAAACGGGTTTAAGCGGTGTGACGATGGCGGGTGACGTGGCGGGTACGATCGCTTATATGCCGCCGGAGCAGGTGCGCGATTTTCGCAACGTGCAGCCGACGTCGGATATTTATTCGATGGGAATGACGGCTTATAGTATGCTGACGGGGCGGCACGCTCTAAATCTTTCTCCAAAGGCCGGCATTGCCGAAACTGTTAAAGCTATTTTCGAGCGACCGACCGATCCCGTCAAAACTTATGTAACGGATGTGCCGGAAGGTTTTGCCAGGGTGATTGAAAAAGCGATGGCGAAAGAACCGGAAAAGAGATGGGGTTCGGCGGCGGAGATGCGGGCGGCGGTGCTAAAGTTTTTGAGTTGATGCTTTGAGGCGGCACTGAAATATTTTGCGCAGAGAACGCACGCCGTCCTGCCATGATCTTTCGGTGCTTTTCATCGTTTGGCGCGGGCGATAATTGACGGGCACTTCCAGTATTTCGTAACCGGCCTGAATTATCTTGGCCGTTATTTCCTGTTCGATCTCAAAACTATTGGAACGTAAAATAAGGGCTTCGGAAACTTCGGAAGTGATCAGTTTATAAGGAGTTGCGACGTCGGTTAAATTCGTGCCCAAAATAAAATTAGATGTTTTTGTCAAAACAAGATTGGCAAACCGCCGGAGGGATTCGATCCCTTTGGTGCGCTGCAGAAATCGCGAACCAAAAACCACCGAGGTCTCATCAGTTACGATCGGGGCCAGCAGTTCCTGGTATTCATCCGCGTCGGGTTTGATGTCCGCGTCCTGAAATAAAATCACATCTCCGCGCGCTACGCACAATCCGATCCGGATCGCCATGCCTTTTCCGGCTGATGCGGGGCACGAATAAAAACGCGTTATCCGGGCGGCCTCGCCGCTAAGTTTATCTGAGAGATCTTCCGAGGCATTTTCACACACCACTATGATCTCGCGCTCCAGCGGAAAAGTATCGATACGCGCTATTTCGTGCACGGCTTCGAAAACATCGGAGCGGTTGTTATAGACCGGTATGAGAATTGACAACAACATAAAAGCAGAGTGAGATCGCGACAAAAGGCCTTCGCGCTCTCATTGTCGCTTACAAAGATAAAAAGTCAAAACGGCGTTTTAGGATAGAGCGCAGATTTGCAGGTTTGCCATCTTTTGCTTAAAACAGCTTTGTTATAAGCAGGTATTATTCGTGTATTTCGTGTGCTTCGTGGTTAGGTTCCTAAATACAAAAAAGGCTCAACCATCAAACACACGAAGCGGGGGTCAAACCTATTTGAGCGTTTTTAACAAAGCATTCAGTTTTTCCGCAAATGTTTCCAGGACGAAATTCTGCGGATCGTCGTGCGCGCCTTTTATCCCGGCATCGATGGCCGCGTGATAAGAAGGGATCATCCACGTGCCGCGGCGAAAACTGGCGCACACATAAAGCAGCGCCAGGCGTTCATACTGCCGCTGGGTAAACCCGGCAAGGGCGCGATCAGATCGTTTTGCGGCGGCCCGCCGGATGAACGGCGGCGCGGCTGCACCAGCTCGATATGGAGCTGCAATCCTTTTCCCTCGGCTTTTTGAAAATCACGGGAGAATTTTGTCCCCCAGCCGCTTTTTACCGTTTCGCTAAAAGGGCAGATGGTGATCGAGCGGCCGGTACGATTTCACAAAGACGTGCGCCACCGGCTGTTTCAACCATTGGTCGAGTATGTTTCCGGTCCACGAATTGTAATCCATCACCGCGGGAAATTCTTCATCTCCTAAATAGGGTGACGAAGTATCGTGAATGATGAAATAAAGCGCCGGTATTTTTTCGCCTGACGGAAGTGTGCCGCTGGAAAGCGGGTCATTGATCGCGCCGCCCAGGATCAGCTCGGGGCTTTCATAGGCCAATAAATATCTTTCCAGTTTTTCTTTTTTGATCCCGGTCTTTTGTCCGATCAATTTTTCCAGCGGTTTGGGTAATTTATCCAGCGGCTCGCCAAGAACGCCGCCAATTTTATTCGGGCGCAGCAGGCAGCGGGCCTGTTCGACCGGCGTGCCGGTAAATTGGAGCGTTTGCGGATCATACGGGCACGGCTTATTTTGCGCGATAATGCCGGCAGAAGCGATAAAAAATATTGCGGCGCCGACAGAGGCGGCAAAGATTAATTTCATAAGGTTCTGGTGATCTTTGAAAGCGAGCGCGGCGTATCCGGATCTAAACCTTTAGCATCGGCCAGCAGGGCCGCAAAAAGCTGTCCGGGAACAATGAACGGTATCGGCGAAAGTATTTCGTCGATCGCAGAATTCATCAAAAGCCTGTGCGAGGATAAAGACGCCAGCCCCGGGTCGTTGGTGATCAGCAGGCTGTCGGCATGAAGCTCTTGCAAGCGTTCGAGCAGATCAGCGGTCCCTTGCCGCGTTACACCCTCGGGCGCGAAAAGAATGACGGGAAAGCGACGCTCGACAATCGCCAGCGGGCCATGGAAAAAATCCGCCGAGGAAAATCTTTCCGCTACCACGTAACAGGTTTCCATCAGTTTGAGCGCCAGCTCGTAAGAGTTTCCGTAATTAAACCCGCGCCCGACGACGACGCAGTTTTCCATAAAAACATAGCGCTTGGCCAGCTCTTCGATCTCGGGTTTTAGCTGCAAAGCTTCGGCGGTAAAAGCCGGAATTTTTTCATATGCGATCCCGGTGTCTGCCAAAGCCGCCGCCAGCATATAAAAATGCAGCATCTGCGCGGTGTAGGTTTTTGTCGCGGCCACGCTTTTTTTCCCGGCCGGCGTGGGTCAGCAAAGTTTCGTCGGCGATCTTGGCCATCGATGAATCGCCGTTATTAGTTATCCCAAGGGTGAACGCGCCCGAGGCTTTTGCCTGCTGCAGCACCTCGTTGATGTCCACGCCTTCGCCGGATTGTGAAACGCCGACCACCAGCGCCCGGTTCAGTTTTAGTTTCGCGTGATAAAGGGTCGTTACCGACGGCGCGGACAGCGAGACGGGAATGCCGGTCGTCACTTCCAGTAAATAGCGCCCGAAAAGCGCCGCGTTATCGGAGCTGCCGCGCGCTGCCAGCACGATCAGGTCAATATCGCGCCCGCGCAAAAATTCGCCGAGTTTGGCTAATTTTTGTTTTTCCGCAGCTAAGGTTTTTTCCAGGACCGCCGGCTGCTGCGCGATCTCGTCAAGCATTAATGACATAAGTTAAAAATTGTCAGGTATTTTTGGCGTCTTTTGTTCGACCTTAGGCTGAATAGGTTTGACGCCCTCAGATCTATCTAATCGGATCCGCAGATCCTTTTCCCCTTCTTCGATCTGCTTGAGCCGCTCAGGAGATAAAAAGATCCGGCCTTTATCGCCAAGACGGAACAATGCGCGTTCGGCGCAATAATTCTTTTTTTGAGGGTCTCGTTTGATCAAACTTACCAGGGCCGGAATAGCTTTTTCTCCGTCAATGCCGAATTCGCTGATCGCGCTCGCGGCATAGCAAGACACGTCGGAGTTTAGGTCTTTTGTTAACTTAATGGCAGTGTTCAAACCCGTGGTTTTTAACTGGGCATCGAATTCAGGCGGTTTATTTTTCCAGGCGTTCATATAGCCGATAGTCTGTATCGCCTGTTTTCTCACCTCGGGCACGGGATCGCCTGCCGTTTTTATCAGGAAGGGGAAAACTTTTATCGCGGTTTCATAATTCTCGATACTGATACCGGCGGCTTTTTCCCGCACGCCCTTATCCTTATATTTTAAACCTCTGATGATCGTTCCGGAAATATCTCTTCCGGTTACAAATGAAGCAACGGTCAACATCAAATAAGGGTTTTTATTAAATTCTCTCTCGAGAACCGGCAGGATACCGTCTCCCATATGGGCCAGGGATTCCGCCACAGCCTGATTAAGAGCATAGCGCCGATTCTCGTCCTTCTCGTATGCCTCCGGCTTATAAAGCATATCGAAAAGCAAGGGCACGGCGGGGAAAGCGTGCTGACCCATCCGGTCCAAAGCTTCAACAGTTTGAAGAAGATAGCCGTCTTTCTTTTGCAGGATTTCCACCAGAACCGGGACCGCCTTCCGCGCATAGGGGCCCAACCGGATAATACTTTGGATTGCCAGCCGTTTAACCATGGAATCTTCGTCCTTTGTCGCGGCGATCAGGAGCTTGACCGCGTCCTTAAGTTCGTCGCTCTCCCAGTTAGGCGTGTAATAACCCAAAGCCCAAACGCCGTACAGGCGGCGATAGACGTCGGTGTCTTCCGCCATTTTCAGCCAATCTCTGTAGGAATAGGCCTTGCCGGGCGGAATACTATAGATGGCAAAGAAGACATGATAATAAATGCCATCGGTGTCATCGTCGCGGAGCAATTTAAATAACAGAGGCAAAGCCGGCGAAGCAAATTTCCCAAAGCTTTTTAAGCGATAGATAGCGCAGCCCCTTATCCATTCGTCCTTACTGGTTAAACGGTTGGTGAGAATGCCGGCCTGTTGATCCGCATCTCTGGCGTTTTCAACTTCCGCGATCTGCTCAGGGGTTTCTTTTGCGCAAGGTTCGAGCCAAAGATGTTTCGGCGGATCGGGTACAAGTCGTGGAGATTCTTCGAGACTAAACACTGCCATCGGTGCAGCTGTACCTATGCCCGCGGAAGGTCTCTTTTTTGCGGCGGCAGGGCTTTTCCGCACAGTCTTTTTTTTGGCTTGCGCAAGAAGATCTGCGGGCATTCCAAAAGCAAAGGTTATAAGAACTATAACAAAACAAAATGTGGGGGGTTTTTTCATTTTCGACTCCAAAAGTAGTTGACACTTAAGGTAAGCAGTATCAATATAACTCAAACCGCCGTTTCAATCCATTTGAACTATGTCTGAGCAAACACGCCTGATATCGCTGGATGTTTTTCGCGGGATAACCATCGCCGGCATGGTGCTGGTGAATAATCCCGGCACCTGGAGCTCGATCTATTCGCCGCTCGAACACGCCGAGTGGAACGGCTGGACCCCGACCGATCTGATCTTTCCTTATTTCCTGTTTATCGTCGGCGTGGCGATACCGCTCGCCTTGGGAAAGCGGGTGGAAGAAGGCGGCATAACGCGGGATGTTTATTTCAAAATAATCCGCCGCTGCCTGGTGATATTTCTGCTGGGAATTTTTCTCGCCGCTTTTCCGTTTTACGATTTCGCCAAAGGTACGTGGATAGATCTGTCGCTGCTGCGCATTCCCGGAGTGCTGCAGCGGATCGCGGTCTGCTATCTGATCACGGCAATTATTTTCGTAAATACAAATTGGAAACAGCAGGCCGTGATCGCCGTTGTATTGCTGTTTCTATACTGGGCGCTGATGACGCTGATAGCGGTGCCGGGCTGCGAGATCACGACCTTTAATGACAAGGCATGCAATCTGGCGGCATATCTCGACCGCGTGCTCCTGACCCAAAATCATATGTGGAAAGCGTCGAAGGTTTTTGATCCGGAAGGCATTTTGAGTACGATGGGCGCGGTGGCTACCACGCTGGCCGGAGTGCTGTGCGGGCACTGGCTGAAAACCAAACGTGACGATCTGGATAAAGTGAGCGGATTGTTTTTCTTCGGCGTTACATTGACGGCGATCGGCTGGGGCTGGCACCTGGTATTTCCGATCAACAAATCTCTCTGGACCAGTTCGTATGTCGTTTTTACGGCGGGCACGGCGCTCTGCCTGCTCGCTTTTTGCTACTGGCTGATCGACATCAAAGGCTATACGAAATGGACAAAGCCGTTCGTGATCTTCGGAGTTAACGCGCTGGCGCTTTTTGTCGGCTCCGGGCTAATGGCGAGACTGCTGGGCATAATAAAAGTGCCGGGCAGCGAAGGGAACTATATCCCGCTGCAAAGATCTATCTTTGAAAATTTTTACCTGACGATCGCTTCGCCGATTAACGCATCGCTGCTCTATGCGATCTCGTTTATCCTGGTGTGGTTGTTTTTGATGTGGCTGTTGTACCGGAAAAATATCTATATCAAGGTTTAGATAAACGTTTCAGATCGCGAGGCGGGGGAAGTTCTTGTCTACACGATTGGATCAGTGAAACAAATATTGTTTCTTCACTTCTATCCACTTCGTAAATTACCCGATAATCTCTGTTGATAACAAATTGTCGGTAATTTCCAGACCCGGAGAAACGAGAGCCTAAATCCGTGCCCATTTCCGGGAAAGCTCCTAACATATCTACCTTGCGAACGATCTTGACGAATGTCGATTGCGGAAGATTTTCGAGAACTTCGAAAGCGGGGGTGAGCCATTCGATGTGAAACATTATTTTTTAAGTGATCTTTAATCGCCTCTTTACTTCTTCGTGAGAAATAGTGTTTCCGGCAGCCTTCGCTTCTTCAGCTTCTTTGATCATATGCATCAATTCCAGGTCATCCAAAAGCCGCAAGTCTTCCTGAATCTGATCATATCTTTCCGGAGTCATTAGGATTGCTGCGGCACGGCCGTGTTGGGTGATGATGACGGGATCGTCACTTTCCGAGAGACCGTCAACGATTTGACCGGCCTGGCGCTGCAATTCGGAAATCGGGACAATATTCTTTGTAATATTTCTCATATTAAAATACAGTATATTTTATATATAATTATATGTAAAGCAATGTCTACCAAACATCACTCTCAATTAAGAGTTCATACGAATCTCTCTTCCTGATCAGTTCCACTTCGCCGTTTTCCCGTATCAAAACCGCGGCCGGTAAAGGCCTGCCGTTGTAGGGAAACATTTGCGCAAGAGAGTAGGCGCCGCAGTTCAGCATTGCCAGAATTTCACGGGTTTCGATATTCTCGGGCAGCAAACGATGGTCCGGCAATTTATCGGTGCCTTTGATATCGAAATAAACATCGCCGCCGTCACAAAGCGGGCCGGCTATCTTGTATTTTGTCTGGTGCGGAGCGTCCGCCTGAGAAGCCGAAATACAGTGGTAGTACCAGTCGTAATTGTTCATCGAAAGCATGATGTTGTAACCGGCATCCGTCAGCAGCCAGGAATCGACCGTGCCGCCGGGCAGCGGACGCTGTTTCCTGTTTTTTACTTCGGTCAACACCAGACCGGCGTCGGAAATAACGCTGCGCCCGGGTTCGAGCAAGATGGTAAGCCGTTCCAACAAATGCTCCGCGCCGGAATCTTTTGCTACGTTACGAACCACGCCGACGGCTTTTTCCAACACCTGCGCGGGTTCGAGCTCGGCGGCAAAAAGTGCTTGCTGATCTTCGGCCATCACCCCTGCGTTTGAATCGTCGCGAAGATAATTGACCGGAAAGCCGCCGCCCAAATTCAAATGTTCTAGCCGCTTGCCGGTTTCATCAAAGATCTGCGTCAGCAGATCAAAAAGTTTAAGGAAAGCCTCGGTATATGGACGGCCATCGGGATTTTGCGAACCGAGATGAAGATGAATGCCGCATAAATTTAACAGCTCGGAATCATGCCAACGGCGGAATGCGTCGAGTACTTCCGCGGCAAGCATGCCGAATTTTGAGGTCAGCATCGCCGTTTGCAGGCCGTGCAAAGTGTCGGTCGCGATCTCCGGAACTAATCGGAGCGAAACATTAGCCGTCTTATTTAATTTGCGCGCGACAGATTCGATAAGCTCTACTTCGAAGAGTGAATCGGCCTGGATCGCGTAGATGCCGGCGGTGATCGCTTGCTCTAATTCTTCCTCGGATTTGCTGGTGCCGTTGAGGATGATATCCTCCGGCGCAAAACCAATTTTCAGGGCCTTAAAAAGTTCGCCGCCGCTGTTGGTCTCCAGGCTGATGCCGCTTTCTTTAACCGTGCGCAGGATAGCCATATTCGAATTCGCCTTGGCGGCATAGCAAATTTTCAGCGGCATCTCAATAGCGCGTTCGACCGCTTTGAGACGATCGATGTTGTGACGAATCCGGGCTTCAGAAAATACAAAAAGAGGCGTTTCAAACTTTTCGGCGAGCTCCACGCAATCTGCTCCGCCTACCGACAAGCGGCCGTTTTTTACGTCCAGATAATTTTCGATGGCCCAGGCGGGTTTTTGCGTCATAATTATAAAGTCCAAAACTGTTATTTATTTAGCCACTAATTACACAAATAACACGAATTAAACAATTCTTATTCGTGTTATTTGTGACATTCGTGGCCGCATCCGTGACTTTATGGCAAAGCCATTGTTAATTATTAAGTATTTTCAATAATAGCCAAAGAATTAACATGAAAAATTTTACACCGAACGATTAACGTCGCTGGCAGCGCGGACAATAGTAGGTCGAGCGCGCGCCCTGTACGATGCGTTTTATCGAGGCGCGGCAGATTTGGCAGGGACGCCCTTCCTGGTCATAGACACGCCAGTGTTTTTCGTAATCGCCGCCGTAATAACTTTCCTCTACCTGATTGGGGTCGACCTGTAAAGTTGAACCGTGCTCGATAGATTCGCTTAGCACCTGAATGATCGCCAAATGCAAAGGCGCCGCGCGTTTTCGCGAAACTTTGTTCGCCGGTGTTTTAGGATTTATCGCCGAAATCGACAGGGCTTCGGAAGCATAAATATTTCCCAGGCCGCATACCTTACTTTGGTCCAGTAGAAATTCCTTTACCGTTCGCCGCGAAGTCTGCATTACGTTAAAAAGATACTCCGCGGAAAATTCATCGCTAAATGGTTCCGGGGCCAGGTCGCCAAACAATTCATCGAGTTTCTCGTTTTTCACGATCTTCATCCAGCCGAAGTGACGCTGGTCGTTAAAGATCAGCCGGGTTTCATTATCAAGATAAAAGACCGCGTTAGTGTGTTTTGGCGGTTCACTCTCCGGATCGAGTAAAAGGAAACGCCCGGTCATCCGCAGGTGCGTAACTAAAGTATCGCCGGAATCTAATTTGAACAGTATGAATTTACCGCGTCTTTCCACCGCGATGATCTTCACATCTTTTAATTTTTTGGCGAAATTTTTGACGGAATGGCCGGGAGCAAGGCGTTTGTAAAGCAGTTCCGCGGCCAAAATTTTACGCCCGGTGACGATCTTTCGCAGTGAGCGCACGACGAGTTCTACTTCGGGCAATTCAGGCATAGCTCAGAGTTTATCATCGCCGTTCAGCATTTCATAAAACATACTGATCCCGGCGATACCGGCCGCCCCGGTGGGCAAAACTTGCGTGTAATTTATTTCATTTATTCCGCCGAGCGCGAATATGGGAAAGCCATTCAGCGCTTTTACGACGGCGGCGAGTTTTTCCAAACCCTGCGGCTCGCCGTAATTTATTTTGCTTTGGGTAGGGAAGATCGGGCTAAAAGTAATGAAATCGGCCCCCTCGCTTTTTGCGGTCCCGGCTTTTTCCAGCGAGTGAGTCGATACGCCGATCATAAATTCGGCGGGAAAATTATCCCGTATTGCCGAAACCGGCAAAGACGTCGAGGTCAGATGCACACCATCCGCGCCCGCGGCAAAGGCAATCTCGGCGCGGTCGTTCACCAATAATTTGGTACCGCCGCCCCCCACAATGGTCACCATGGCCGCCGCCTGCGCGGCCAATTCAAAAACCTGTTCCGCGGTCAATCGTTTTTCGCGTATCTGCACCATCGAAATGCCGTGGCCAACCGCTTTTTGAACAAGAGCGAGAATGTCTTCTTTGTCGGTAAGATAGGTTTCAGGGGTAGAACTGCCGTCGGTGATCAGATAGGTTTGGCAGGGAAATCGGGCGGCCATCAAATTATCTCGCCGCAGCATCTTTCGGGCCTTGGGCGTCCTTTGAGTCCAGATACTGCAAGCTTTGATTAAAGTGGGCGATCTCCCAAAAAGCGATAAATAAATTCAACAGGCCCAGCGCCGTCACCGCCCCGCGCATCCAGCCCGAGGAAACGAACTGCTGTAAAGCAGGAAGGTTCATGAGCTGCGAGAGATAGTTGAGGATAAAATTATTGCCCCAGTCGTTGAGGCTGCCAAAGCTTATCCACGGAAGCAGCGTCAGGGCCATACCGGCTTCCAGGCACAAAATAATAAAAAGTATTAGCGTAAGCTTATTTATCATCAATAGCGATGAGTATAACCATAAACCTGCCGTCTCTCAACCGTAAGAACGGCGCGGCCGTGCAAAAAAGCAAAAGGCGGGCATTAGCGCCCGCCTCTTTCAGATCGATGGCCGATCTGAGTTATCTGTTTGTTTGCAGAGCGCCCAACTTGTCTCTTACGTCACGGTAAGTAACATCGATAGCGTAGATCTCGGAATACGTATCCGCCGCTTCTCTGGTCTTGCCCTGTTTTTCAAAAGCCATCGCGATATCGTAGTTCAAGGCGTGTCTTTCTTCGATTTTCAGATTCTTTGACTGCAGCGCCTTTTCGTACCACAATTGCGCCAGTTTGGGCATTGATTTTTCCATAAAACAATAGCCGAGCGCGTGGCAGCATTGGAGATACTTTCTCGAATCGTCTTCCGCCGCGGTCAATTTAACAGCTTCCTGGAATTCTTCGACGGCATCGTCAAAGAGTCCCATTTCCTTGTAAGCGGTACCGAGATTGTAATGAGTTTCGTAGTCCTCATCGGCGGCCGGCTCGCTTTCTTCAAATCCCAGTTCGCTGCGCAATTCTTCGAGCTGATCGAACTTGCTTTCGAGTTCTTCATCAGACGAAACAAAGGCAGCTATGTCCTCGAGCATTTCTGCGGGCACTTCAGGCGCCGCTATTACTTCATCGCTTACCATCCCGAAAAATTCATCGACCGCCGCGGGTTCTTCTTTGGCGTCTGTGTATTCTTCAATGGCTTCGCCAATTGCGTCGGTGGTTGTATCCGGAGCTGCATCCAGCGCGATGACGCTGCCGAATTGATATGCCTCGGGAATTGTTTCTTCGACCGATATTTCAGCCGATAATTCGGGCGATAATTCCACCGAGAATTCGGGCGATACTTCCGTGGAGAATTCCGCCGATGCTTCGGGCGATACTTCGGGCGATAATTCAGCCGGTACCTCGGACGATATTTCGGCTACTTCTTCTTCAGTGGCGGCAGTGACAAAAACATCTTCGTCGTAAGCTCCGCTTTCGAGAGCAGCGGTCTCTAGTTCCTCGTACTGGGCGATCCCTTCGGATGTCTCGAATAGACCTATTCCCGTATCACCCGCGAGTTTCCGGCGGCGGGCATCGATCTCCGGATGCGAACCAAACTGCGTCTCTAACAGATCGAGGGTCTGGATCGCGAGATCCTGGTAACCTTCGTTCAAATAAAAATCAACGCTTTCCAGCTCCTGGCAGAGATGGGATTCACGGCTCTTATCAAGCGCGGTTTTAACGTTTTCCGTTTCGGCGACAACATCATTTTCAGAGAGCGTAATTGAATGCCCGTTCGAACCATTGGAGCCGTTGCCGTTACCATTGCCGCTAAAGTTTTCCACGCCGAAATGGCCGTTGGTGTTGACGAAAGAGAATAACCCGTGAAGAACCTGTGTCGGCATCCGACCGCAGGGAATCTGTGTTTTCGGAATTAAAATCCGTATTTTCCGATGTTTCTTCTTCGTTCTGGGCCAAAACTTCAAAATCTTCAAAGGTCGGCACTTCCGCGGTGATATCGTAATTGCCCTGGTATTGCTGTCCAAACGTGATATGCGAGCCCCCGCCGCCAAGTTCTTCGAGTCTTTCCCGGAACTTGATCTCCTGCGGGACCATCAGCACTAATTGTGCCAGCGCGGTCTTCTCGTTTTCGACATCGCTATTGGATTGCGCGGCCTCAGCCATTCTGATCAGAGCGGCTTTAAGCTCGTCGTCTTCGCGCTGCCAGGCATGCAGCCTTACCAGCAGGCTTAGGGCATCGACTTGCTCCGGATTCTGCGCGAGGATTTCCTCGATCCAGGTTTTTAATTCATCGCCGTGGCCCGCTACCAGAAGATGTTCCGAACACATCGCGAGCATGCGCGTGGCCGCAACAGTATCTTTATTCTTTAAGTGAAGGCCCACGACGTCGAGGAATTTTCGATAATTGGCGGGCTCCCGTTCGACCAGGTCGATCACGGTATTTTCGGCTTCGAGATAATTGCCGAGTTCGACGTGGCAGGAGAGAAGCAGGGAAATAAGATCGATATTGCCGGGATGCTCCGCCAATGTTCGCTCGATCATATTTACCGCTTCATCATAATAACCGCACGTGATCTGGCAGGTGATCAGGCCTTCTATCGCTACTATATCAAGCGGACGGATCTCCAACGCTTTGGAGTAGGCGCTGATGGCTTTTTCGAAATTTTTCTGTACGGCAAACCGGCGTCCCGCTTCGGCAAAGGCATCGCCCGCTTCTTCAGTATAGTTTTCCTGAAGATAATTCTCAGCCAGCGTGAAAAAGACCTCTACATTATTCGGATCGAGCTCCGCGATCTGCTGCCAGATCTTAAGAGCCTCGAGCTTCTTCCCGGTATTTTTGTAATACTCTGCCAAGACGGAATAATGTGAACGGGCTTCGGCAACCAGGCCTTTCATCTGATAAAGCGGCGCGAGCTTGGCTGATACTTCGACGGCATCGGGTTTCAAACGCGCGATCTTGTTGTAGATCGCAATGGCTTTTTGTGAAAACCCTTGTTTGTTGTAATGCTCGGCCAGTCTTTTGAAGCACTCGACAGCTTCATCTTTTTGATTCAAGCGCGCATACAGGTCGCCCAGAATGTTGAGTGTGTTATAGTCCGCCGGGTCGTTATCCACGATGTACACATACTCGTTGATGGCCGCCCGAATCTTTCCTTGAGCCAGATATCGCTCAGCGGTTTGTCTGTTTTTAGATTTATTGAAGCTCATCTCTGCCGATCGAATCAACGGTTTTTAAAAAAGGGTGTGTTTTAGGAAACAAAAGATAATTGCCAAGCAAGAGGAAAAGAAATGGAGAAGCTGCAACTTCCCGCATTTTTAGATTACAACTTAAAAGCCGAAGTGTCAACAATTTTAATCGATTTTTAACAAAAGAAAACACAAAATCGGTCAAAATGAAAAAACTCTAAGTTGTTTCAAAATAAAGAGATTAGAAAAAGTAAAGGCTTATTTGCTATGATAACAGCAAAGGACGACCGTAATTTAATGCAAGCTTTGATCTTAGCCGGAGGAAAAGGGACCCGATTGCGGCCGTTGACGGTTTATACGCCGAAACCGGTTGTGCCCGTGTTAAACCGCCCGTTCTTACTCTACCAGATCGATATTCTCAGGCTTGCCGGCATTACCGATATCACTCTTTCCTTAAATTACCAGCCGGACCGTATCGTGGATATTTTAGGAGACGGCTCGCGCTATGGCGTCAAATTGACCTATGTAACGGAGCCGAGGCCGCTGGGAACGGCCGGCGCCTACCGGTTTGCCGCTGACCTGATAAAAGAACCGACGGTTGTTCTCAATGGAGATATCCTCACGGACCTGGGAATCGAAAAAATGGCCGGGTTTCATAAGGCGAAGCAGGCACAAGCCACCATCTTTCTAACCCCGGTGGATGATCCGACGGCTTACGGGCTGGTGGAAACGGGTGAGGATAAAGAGGTAAAGAGGTTCCTGGAAAAACCGAAAGCCGAAGAGCTGGCGCAGCTAAACACAAATCTGATCAATGCGGGGATATATATTCTTGAGCCGGGAATTTTTGAATTGATCCCGGAGAATGAAAACCGTTCGTTTGAATATGACGTGTTTCCCGAATTGCTGAAACAGGGTAAAAGATTCTTCGCCTATACCGACGCGGAAGTTTACTGGCGGGATATCGGCACGCCCCAATCTTATTTGCAGGCCCACCTGGACCTTCTGGCTGGGCGGCTCGGCAGTTACTCCGCGGAAGTCAGTGATAACAATATTTACGCAAAGGGCGATATATCGATCGATAAAACATCCGTCCTCGGCGCCGACTGCGTTCTCAAACCGGGTGTTAAGATCATTAACTCGGTGATCGGAAACGGGGTGCATATCGATGAGAAGTCGGTGGTGGAAAATTCGGTAGTTTGGGCGCATGCGCGGATAGGAAATTCGACCTCGATCAACGGAGCGTTTGTCGGGCAGGGCTGCCAGATAGGAAACAACGTGGCTGTGGGCGAGGGAAGCGTTTTAGGTGACAAGACGGTACTGGCGCATTATACGCAGGTTTGACTGGGAGCGCGGACATCTTGTCCGCAAGAGGCTGCTTGCAGCCTGAAACGTCAAGAAATTTTCCGGCATTTCCGAACGCTGCCGAGTTCAATGCGGGCAGGATGCCGGCGCTCCATAGCGAATGACAAAGAATAAACAACCCGTCCTGCTTACCATTGCCGGCCTCGACCCTTCCGGCGGCGCGGGAGTACTTGCTGACGTTCAAACTTTTTCCGCGTTCGGCTGTTTTGCCACGGCGGCGATCACTTCACTGACCTTTCAAAACACGACCGGGGTTTTCGGGGCTTCTCATCAACCGGCCGAAATCGTCAGAAACCAGATCGAACCCATCGTGAAAGACTTTACTATTTCAGGCATTAAGACGGGAATGCTGCCGAGCGCTGATGTGATCCGGGAAATTGCCGGCCTTTTAAGCGAGCATGATTTACCGCGTCCGGTGGTCGATCCGGTCGTGCGTTCCACCTCGGGCTACGATCTGATAGACGAGGAATCCCTTCACGCTCTGATCAAATACCTTTTCCCGCTTTCCCGGCTGATCACGCCGAACCTGCCCGAGGCAGAAAGGATCACCGGGCTGACGATCAAAACCGATCCGGATATAGAGAAAGCCGCCCGGGCGATGCAGGCAATGGGAGCGGAAAATGTGCTCATCAAGGGCGGGCATTTTCAAGGGTCAGAGATGGCGACGGACTTTCTTTTTGAAGGAGATCAGGTGGTCACTTTTAGCGAGCCCTGGATCGATACCGACGCTACCCACGGAACGGGCTGCACGCTTTCGGCGGCGATCGCGGCCAACCTGGCCCTGGGCAATTCGCTGGAAATTTCGGTCTCTATCGCCAAGAAATTCGTTACCGAGGCGATTCGCAATGCTCCGCTAATCGGCCACGGCCATTCTCCTGTTAATCACTCCTTAAGTGCTGTTGAAGTCAAAAAGTAACGGAGTCAGAACCGGGAACGTAGTGACCGGGTCAATGAGCGCAGCGAAAAATGAATAGCATCCGGTCCGACGGAAAGAACCCGGTCACTACGTTCCCGGTTCTGACTTCATCCCAATAGTCGCCCCGATTCAATCATTTACAGGTACAACTTAAAGTAAAACAAAAGCCAAGGCTCATAGTTCAAGTTTTGGCTTAAGTAATGCTCGGCACTTTAAGTTAGTGCGTTTAACTAGTTGAAAAACTTTACACTTCCTCGATCGTAACCTTTTCCATGACGACGTCTTCAACGGGTTTATCGTTCATTCCGGTTTCGGTTTCGGCAATGGCATTGACCACGTCCTGGCCTTCGATCACGCGTCCGAATTTGGTGTAGCTCGGCGGCAGCCCGTAATCAGAATGCATGATAAAAAATTGCGAACCGTTAGTGTTCGGGCCGCGATTGGCCATGGCGACCGTTCCCTTGTTATAAGAGCCGCGATAGAGCGGTGACCCGGTGTTGATCTCATCGTTAAAAGAACCGCCCCAGGCGGATTCGCCGCCCGAACCGACACCCTGCGGATCGCCGCCCTGGATCATAAAATTTTTGATGACCCGGTGAAAGATCACGCCGTCATAGTAACCGCGCTCTGCCAGCAGGCGAAAATTTTCGGTAGTTTTGGGCGCGTCGTCTTCCAGCAGCTCGAATTTAATTGTTCCTTTATTGGTCTGAATAATTGCGTTCTTAGCCATTAAAAAGTTCCTTTCGTAAGCTAGATCAAAATATGTTTCTCTATAGCCAAGGCTACACCATCTTCGTCGTTTGATAAAGTTTGGGCATATTTTTCGTTTTCCAAAAGCTCCGGCGCGGCATTTCCCATTATCACCGGTGTTCCGGCGTATTCCAGCATCTCCAGATCGTTAAAATTGTCGCCCATTGCCATTACATTTTCCGGTTTCAATCCAAGCGACTGCGCCAGATTGCAGAGGCCGAATCCTTTCGAGGCCTCGGGCGGTAAGACATCGAGCAAAGTAAAATCCGCTTGGGGGTAGACAGTGGCCAGCACCTTTGCCTTGCTGCCGAGCCCGGTCGAAAGCAGCATCTGGAGATGGCTCATCGGCTCGCAATGCCCGGAGAAGGAAATATGGATGGTTTTGACATCGGGGGCGATCTTTTCCAGCGACGGCGTATGAACGATCGAGGAATCTACCCCTTCGCCGTGAAGCCGGCGCGACCAGTCCAGGTATTTTTGCAGCGGAAAATTGTCATCGGAAACGCGGTCGTAATACAAAGTGCCTTTTGAATCGGGATCGCAGCTCATCATCGGGTCGGCGCCGAATTTACGCCCGACCGCCAGGATCTCTAAAACGGTTTCGGGCGCGATCAGACGAACGGAGACGGTTTCGAGCGTTTCGGCGTGTTTAATAAGTGTGCCGTTATGGGTGATGATGGGCGCATTCAAACCGAGCTTAAAAGCTACCGGGCGCGCGTCGAGAAACCTGCGGCCGGTGGCAATAGTGACATAGACGCCAATACCTTCAGCATCGCGCAGGGCCTTTAGATTGCGCTCGGACACCTCGCCGCGCGAGTTTAAGACGGTCCCGTCCAGGTCAAGAGCAAGAAGTTTTATCATTAATGGCAGTTTTGGATCTAATTATTTATCTTAGTGTGCCATAAACCGACAGATCTGAAAAACTCAGGCAATTCCCCGGTTGGCTTTGCCTCTAAAGTCACATTGCCGCCGGCTTCAGCCGGTAACGGTTCAGGGTCTAATATCCGCCGCCATTTCGCAGGTGTTCACCTGTTCCAGTGAGCACAAGTGAACACCCTGTTCCAAAAATGTTCCAGAAATCTCGTGAAATTCACAAATCCGTTGATTAAATTAAAAAAGAACATTGAGATGGGAAATTCAGGCGCGTACCGCTCTTTTTCCGGATCTCAGACCAACCGAAAGCATAACTCAGCCGGAAAATTTAGTTGTCAAGAGATTTGCGGTAATCAGGATTTGCCCGTTGATTAGAACATAGCAAGTAAACCCGGGAGCGCAGGCATCTTGCCTGCTTGGGTCGCGCAGCGATCTAAAAGATCTTTATTTAATGACCATTTAGCGCGGCGGCCGCGCTTGCAGGCAAGATGCCTGCGCTCCCAGGTTAACGCCCATCCTTTATCCCAGAGATCGATAAATTTAGAATTTTTAAACCCGTCCGCTACATCTCCCGGTCTTATTAACGTGTTGTGTGACAAAACATACATACATGATCCCCGGCATTGTGTTAGGGTCAGCTACCGAGAGAAATATACATTTATTTATTTAACAATTAGATGACCAGGGAGGGTTATGGCAAAACAGAATAAAAGCACTAACAGTAATAAAAAACAACAGGATCTTGAGGTAAACCGCGAGGATGGGACCGACCAATTTCTGACCACCAATCAGGGGCTTCGGATCAATGACAATCAGAATTCGTTAAAAGCGGGTGAACGCGGGGCAACGCTGCTCGAAGATTTCATTATGCGTGAAAAGATCACGCATTTCGATCATGAACGCATTCCGGAGCGGATCGTCCATGCCCGCGGATCGGCGGCCCATGGTTTTTTCCAGGTCTATGAATCGATGGGAAAGGTCACCAAGGCAAAGTTTCTGCAGGACCCGAGCCGCAAGACCCCGGTGTTTGTGCGCTTCTCGACCGTGGCGGGATCGCGCGGTTCGACCGATCTGGCCCGCGATGTGCGCGGCTTTTCCGTGAAGTTTTATACCGATGAAGGAAATTTCGATCTGGTCGGCAATAACATACCGGTCTTTTTTATCCAGGACGCGATCAAATTTCCCGATCTGGTCCATGCGGTAAAACCCGAGCCGCATAATGAAATGCCGCAGGCCGCTTCGGCGCACGATACCTTCTGGGATTTTATTTCGCTGATGCCGGAATCCGCGCACATGATCATGTGGGTGATGTCGGACCGGGCGATCCCGCGTTCACTGCGGATGATGGAAGGCTTTGGCGTTCATACCTTTCGCTTTATCAACGAGCGCAACAAATCCACTTTTGTAAAATTTCACTGGAAACCGCTGCTGGGTGTTCACTCCGTCGCCTGGGACGAGGCGCAAAACATATCCGGTAAAGACCCGGATTTTCATCGCCGCGATCTGTGGGAAGCGATCGAAAGCGGGGCCTTTCCCGAGTGGGAACTGGGCGTGCAGATTGATCCCGGAGAGAGGACGAGCATAAATTCGAATTCGATCTGCTCGACCCGACCAAACTCATTCCCGAAGAACTGGTTCCCGTACAGCGCATCGGCAAACTGACGCTTAACCGCAACCCGGACAATTTCTTTGCGGAAACCGAACAGGTCGCCTTTCACCCGGGCCATATCGTTTCCGGGATCGACTTTACCAATGATCCGCTGCTGCAGGGCCGGCTGTTTTCTTATACCGATACGCAGCTAAAACGACTGGGCAGCCCGAATTTTCACGAGATCCCGATCAACCGCCCGGTCGCGCCGGTACATAATAACCAGCGCGACGGGCACATGCGCCAGACGATCAACACAGGCCGCGTGAGCTATGAACCAAATTCGCTAAACGGCGGCTGTCCATACCAGGCGAAAATGGCCGAGGGCGGATTTCATTCGCACGAAGAAAGGATCGATGCGCAAGAAAGTGCGCGCCCGCAGCGAAAGCTTCCACGACCATTTCAGCCAGGCCACGCTGTTCTTTAACAGCCAGTCGGAAGCGGAGAAAAAACATCTGACCGACGCATTGTGCTTCGAGCTGGGCAAGGTAGAAGTTCCGGCGATCCGCGAGCGCATGGTAGGTATTTTGTCGCAGATCGATAAAGGATTGGCGGGAAAAGTAGCGGCGAGCCTCGGAATAAAAGTGCCGGCGCGACCGGAACAGCCGATCAATCACTCTTTTGGCGCCGACACCGATCCGAAGTCGGTCCAGCCGAAAAATGTGAAGTCTTCCATCCAACGCTCGGAAGCTTTGAGCATGGAAAAAACGGTCAAGGACACGATAAAGTCGCGCAAGGTTGCCGCGCTGATAGCCGAAGGCTTTGACGCCGGCCAATTAGCGGCGATGAAAAAGGCTTTGACCGCGCAGGGGGCGCAGCTTAAAACGATCGCGCCAAAATTAGGAGAGATAGCGGGAAGCGACGGCAAAGCGGTCGCGGCGGTTACAGCGGATTTCAGCTTTTTAACGGCCGCTTCGGTTTTGTTCGACGCGGTCTATATCCCCGGCGGAGAGAAGAGTGTTGCAGCGCTAAGCGGCGAAGCCGATGCGATTCATTTTGTAAATGAAGCCTTTAAACACTGCAAAGCGATCTCGGCCACCGGCGACGGGGTTAATTTTTTAAATGAGACTTTTGCCGGAAAAGCGGAGAATGATAAAGCCGTCATCACCGGCAAAAATGCGGGCAATGCGGCGGCTGATTTTATTAAAGCCATCGCGGAACATCGAAACTGGGAGCGGGAAAGCGCCCGAAAGGTTCCCGGCGTAGTAAATTTGCAAGGCCCTCTGAGCTAAAGGATGGATGTTAACCTGGGAGCGCAGGCGTCCCGCCTGCAAAGATCGTGCAGCGATCTAAGAATTTTTAATTAGCAGCTATTTAGCGCGAATAATCGCGCTTGCAGGCGGGACGCCCGCGCTCCCAGGTTTAGGAACGCTAAGCAAGTTTTAATTACTCTGACTATTCGCCGCCTGCTGCTGGCGCTTTATTTCCCGCTGTTCTTCGAGCCATTTTTGATAGACGGCCTTGCCGCGTTCAAAGTCGGCGGCGTTGTTATAGAAATTGTGCGAGCCGTCATTTAGCGAAGGGTTCAAAACATAAAACAGGTAATCGGTGTGCGCCGGATTTAGGGCGGCCTTAAGCGAGCTTTCGCTCGGCGAGGAGATGGGCCCGGGAGGAATGCCGGGAAATCTGCGGGTGTTGTAAGGGGAATCGACATTGAGATCGCTCATGTTGATGGTTCCGTCCCAGCGGCCCTGCATCTTTGCGATATAAACATTCGTCTGGTCGAGCCCGAGCGGGATGCTTTTTTGCAGCCGGTTGTAAACGACCGAGGCAACAATTGGACGCTCGTCATCTTTTTTCGATTCGGTCTCGATCAGCGAAGCGATGGTCACGATGTCTTTCGGCGTTCTGCCAAGCGCCTGCGCCTGAGAATTCCATTCCGGTTTCCAGATCTTCTTGAATTGATCGACCAGCAGTTTGATTATCTGTTTAGGTTGTGTGTCTCGCGGAAGGTTATAGGTGCTCGGGTAAAGATAACCTTCGAGATTTTTTGCGCTCGGGTCGATGTCTTTAATTAAACTGACGTCGTCCATCAAAGCCAAAACCGCTTTTTCCGCATCGATGGGATTTTGCGGCGGATTTTGCGGAAATTTTTCAACGATCTCTTTGGCGATGTCAAAGCGTGTCCAGCCTTCGACGACAGTAAACCGGGTGGTGCGCTCCTCGCCTTTCTTTAATTCTTCAACCACCTGTAAAGGCGTGATCGGGGAATTGAACTGGTACTCGCCGGCTTTGAAGTTGGCGCTTTCCCCGCTTACGCGCAGGTAAGCCTGCAGCGCCAGCGCGCTGCGAATGATGCCCTCGGCCTGCAGCTTTTCGGCAATGTCGCCTGGGGGCAGGCCGCGAGGTATTTGGATGAACTGGCTGGCTTTATCATGCGCGTGCGGGCCGTGAAGAAAGTTGTAAAACCATCCGCCGGCCAATGCGCCGCCGAATATGATCACTAATAATAATAGTGCCCCGATGAGCTTTAATTTAAACACGGGTTGAGTTTAGCAAAATCCACGGAAGTCCTAAAATAAGAGAAATGATTTAGATGAAACGAATGACTATCGCGATGAGGTCAGCACCGGGAACGGCAGTGACCGGGTTCTTATTCGAATCGGCTAGATGACCGTTAGTTTTTTCACCGCGCTCATTTACCCGGTCACTCTCCCACCACCCCGTCAGCCGAAGCGGCTGCCACCCCTCCTCGGGCAGGAGGGGAGTTTCCCGGTTCTGACCCGTTGCCCCTGTTTCAAACTTTTATGCAAATGACTAAAAGAGTTTTCATAGCGATCGACATCAGCGAGGAAGCAAGAGAGAAACTCGCTGGGTTTACCGAGCGAGTTGAAAAGAGAATTTTCCGGGGTCCGCGTGGGCTGGGAAAAACCGGAAAAGATACACCTGACGCTGAAGTTTCTCGGTGATGTTGATGAAGCTCAGCTTTCCCAGATAAAAGAGGCAGCCATAAAAGCTGCCGCCGGTTTACGGCCGTTTTTGGTAACAATTGAAAACACCGGCTGTTTTCCCTCGCCCGGAAAAGCCAGAGTTTTGTGGCTGGGGCTGATTGATCAAACGGGAAATTTGAGGAAGTTAAAGGAAATGTTGGAAGAAAGAACCGCGGCGCTCGGATTTGAAAAAGAAACGCGGCCGTTTGCGCCTCATCTTACTATCGCCCGGCTGCGTGAACCGCAGAGATCGAGAGAACTCGCCGAAGCCTGGCTGCAAAAACAATTCGAGCCCGTCAGCTTTGAAGTTTCCGCGCTCGTGATCTACGAAAGCAAACTTCTGCCGGCGGGCTCGGTTTATTCTGTGCTTGAAACTATTAACTTTAGCCACTAATTACACAAATAACACGAATTAAAACATTCTTCATTCGTGCTATTTGTGACATTCGTCAATCCGTGCTTTAGAAATAAGACGGAAAATTATTTTTCCGCGATATATTTTTCGATCGCCTGCGCTATGGCTTCGCTTTCCGGTTTGTCCTTGGAAGAAAAGCGCGCCACGACATTGCCTTTGCGGTCGATCAGGAATTTATTGAAATTCCAGGTGATGTCGCCGGCAAAATTCGGGTCGGTTTCCTTACTGGTCAAAAACGTGTAGAGCGGATGCTGGTCTTCGCCTTTGACGGAGATCTTGGAAAACATCGGAAACGTTACTTTATATTTCAGCGAGCAAAATTCCTTGATCTCGGCATCTGCGCCGGGTTCCTGGCCGCCGAAGTTGTTGGCGGGAAAGCCGAGCACATAAAAGCCCTGGTCTTTATATTTGCTATAGACCGTTTGGAGCCCTTCGTATTGCGGAGTGTAGCCGCACTTGCTGGCGGTGTTTACTACCAGCAGCACATTTCCCTTATATTTTTTCAGCTTGATATCATTGCCGTCGATATCTTTCATCTTAAAATCCAGGACGGATTTTTCTTTAGCCTCAACTATTGTGGAGAGCGGATGATGGACAGCGATCACGCCCGTCAGGACGGCAGCGGAGGCAAACAACATAACGAATAAAATCTTAGACATACTCTTCTCCTGTAAAGCTATTTATTTAATTCGCGCGGGTTGCGCGGGCCCGGCGGAGGGGGCGGAGCAGGCGGGCTTTTCTCACCCGTTTCCGCAAAAATTTCCTTAAATGCGCCGACGCTCGAAAGCATTGCCGATGTTTCGACCGGCATAAAAATGACCTTCGAATTGTTCGAGCGCGTCATATCGCGCAAAGATTCGATGTAGCGCGCGGTGATCAGATACTGCGCCGGGTTGCCGTGTGTTTCCATTACGCTCGCGATGCGCGAAATGGCTTGCGATTCGGCCTCGGCGGCGACGAGGCGCGCTTGTGCCGCTCCCTCAGCCGAGAGAATAGCCGATTGTTTTTCACCTTCGGCGCGGGTCACGGCAGATTGTTTTTCACCCTCGGCGCGGGTTATCGCGGCCTGCTTATCACCTTCGGCCTGCAGCACCAGCGCGCGGCGGGTGCGTTCAGCCGTCATCTGTTTTTCCATCGTGATGCGCACGTCTTCCGGCGGGTTGATGTTTTTCACATCCACGCGGGTAACTTTGACGCCCCACTTGTCGGTGGCTTCGTCGAGGATGATGCGCAGCTTGGCGTTGATCTGGTCGCGCTGGGAAAGCGTGTGGTCGAGGTCCATATCGCCCATCACGGCGCGCATGCCGGTGATGGTCAGCTGGACGAGGCCGCCGATCAGGTCCGCCACTTCATAGACGGCCTTGATCGGATCTGTAACCTGCCAGTAGACGACGGAGTCCACGTGGATCGTCACGTTATCACGCGTGATGACCGGCTGCGGCGGCAGATCGATAAATTGTTCGCGCAGATCGATAAAAGTCAGGCCGGGGCGCACGTTCGTCCAATAAACGGCGCGCGCGGCATCGAAAAAAGGAATGATGATATTCAAACCGCTGGTGGCAACGCGGTTAAATTTACCAAGCCTTTCGATCAGAAGGACGGAAGATTGCGGAACGATCTTAAGGGTTTTCCAGGCAACGTATAACAAAGCAATGCCCAGGATCGCAAAGAAGATCAAACCGAACGCGGCGACTTCAGCCTGAAAAAGAAAAATAACTTGCGCTAACATTTATTCCTCCGAAGTTTTTAACCGGACGTAAGAAAAGAATTATACCGCAATTCGCCCGCAAAAGCGCCCATCCGGCAACAGGAGTAGCGGTTAGTTTGAATTTCCTTAAAAGTCCCCGGCGGGGACAGGAGATAATAGCCCTGGGTAGGTGAGCGAAGCGAACACGACCCAGGGATCGAATTCTAAAACGATCCAGCCCTGTAAGGGCGGAAGATCTTCTGCCGCCCTTACAGGGCTGATATTTATATTGATCGTGCACCCAGGGCTAAAGCCCTGGGCTATTCTCAACAGTCCGCTGCGCGGACATTATTGTTTTCGAATTGAAACACTAATAAGATTCAGTTGAGAGTCGCTACTTAAAATACAAAGAACATACTATAATTTTCCCTATGACGGTAAAACTTTCAGATATCGAAAGTGCGCGAAGTCTTTTACAGGGAATCATCCGCCACACGCCCATCCTGCCTGATGAAAAACTCTCGGCGGCGATCGGCGCCGGCGCTTTTCTAAAGGCCGAATCACTGCAGCTCAGCGGTTCTTTCAAGGCCCGCGGGGCCTACAACAAGATCAGCCATCTCAGCGATGAAGAAAAGCGGCGCGGCGTCATTGCCGGTTCGGCGGGAAACCATGCGCAGGGAGTGGCGTTTGCGGCAAAGCTTCTCGGTATCAAAGCCGTTATCGTGATGCCGGTGCACGCGCCGCTGACCAAGGTCACGGCCACCAAAGCGCTCGGGGCGGAAGTAATTCTTGAAGGTGCCACCTTTGATGAGGCCGTCGCTCATTCGCGTAAGCTGCAGGCGGAGCACGGCTACACTTACGTTCACGCGTTTGATGACGAAATGGTGATTGCGGGACAGGGAACCATCGGAATTGAGATCGCCGAAAGCATTCCGGGCGCCACGGTGATTGTCGTCCCGATCGGCGGCGGCGGAATTATTTCCGGGATCGCGATCGCGGCGAAAAGCCTGCTGAAAAATGTCCGCATCATCGGGGTGCAGGCGGCCGGCTGCGCGCCGGTGAACAGATCGCTGCAGGAAGGGAAGCCCGTTGCCATTTCCGAAGCGCAGACGATCGCCGACGGCATTGCGGTCAAGCGGCCGGGCGACGTCACGCTGCCGCTGATCCATGAATTTGTCGATGAAGTGGTCGAGGTTACCGAGGACGAGATCGCCCGCGGAATTTACCACTGTGTGCTGAACGCAAAGCTGGTGGTCGAGGGCGCGGGCGCGGCCGGGGTGGCGGCGCTGCTGGCCAACAAGGTAAAGATCGATCCGGCGGATACAGTTTGCGCGGTTTTGGCGGGCGGTAATATCGACGGCAATCTGCTGGCGCGCGTGCTCGAACAGGTGATGGTCCGGCAGGGGCGCTACATCATTATCAAGCTCACGGTGGTAGACCGCCCGGGCGGGATCGCGGGCTTGCTCAGCCACGTAGCGGAAAGCGGCGCTAACGTGATCGAAATATTTCACCGCCGCGCGCTTTGGCTGGCGCCGCTGGGACGCGTCGGGATCGAACTGGTGCTGGAAGTTCGCGACAGCGTCCACGGCGCAGATGTCATCAAACATCTCCAGTCAGCCGGCTATCACATCGAACGCGAAGGCCAGGGCGATTGGGATTAAAACGCGACAGTATTAAAGGCAGAAACGCGACAGTTATGGAGCGTGCCATTATTTCAAGATTCCAAAGATTCCATAAATTCCAAAACGTTCATCTGGAATGTTGGAATCTTGAAATTCCGGAATAGAGAGCACGCTCCACAACTGCCCTGGTTTCCGCCTATCGCGTTCGCGCTCCCAACCAAACAATTTACTGTATATAGGCATGAGGCACCGGTTCGTCGGTTGACGATCCTAACCCCGATATAAGCCATGGACCGGCGAAGCTGCCGTTTATCCACCAGGCCCCGGCGCGGTAGATCGCAGTATCGGCTTTGCCGTCACCGTCATAATCCGCCGGTATGGGCAGATCCCCGGCCGTTCCCCACGATGTTATTAAAGCCGAGCCGCTGGTAGACCGCAAAATAAACCAAATCCCGTTACGGAACACCGCTATATCAGCCTTGCCGTCGCCATCGTAATCCGCCGGCACCGGGGTATCGGTTGAAATTCCCCAGGCAAATACCACAATAGCGCCGCTGGAACTGTTGCGTATCCACCAGGTTCCGCTCCCCGGGCGAAAAATGGCCTGATCCGAATACCCGTCGCCGTCATAATCCTCCGTTACCGGTTTGTCTCCGGCTGTGCCGAAAAAAGGTATGGGCGGCGATCCGGGCGCCGGGAGCGGAGTATGGCCGGGAAGAGTTTGAAATGTCCAGGTTCCGCTGTTAAAGAGAGCGATCTCGGCCTGGCTGTTTCCTACGAAATTGGCCGATTGCGGAATGTCGCCCACGGCCCCCATAACGGCGCCTACGCCGGTTCCCACTCCGGTAATTATCGATCCTGAAACGCCGGAATAATGTATTGCCCAGGGACCGCCGTTAAATACTCCAAAGTCCGTAAAGCCGTCTCCGTTATAATCCGCCGGGGCTATCCGGTTGGGGGTTCCGAGTAAATCAAAGACGGGCATTCCGGTGGTTCCGGGAACGGTGCCGGCGGTTACGCCAAGCCAAAAACCAAAGGTAGTAGACGGTTGGTAGTAAACATAATCGGCGAGAGGCGTGCTGCCGCTGCTGAGGGGCCCGCCAAAATCGAATTTCGTCGCGGCCAACGCCGCCGGGGAAGAAATGGTTAACGTCAGAACAGCAAAAAATATCCGAATGCATATTTTATGCAGAGTAGTGATACGAAGATCGTTTAGCCGCTGGAACATGGGAGTTTTCCTTTCAAGAGCTGGCTGCCCGCTATATTTTATTGTTCAAATGTAAATGAGTATTTCCGGCAAACGTTACCAGGACAGTATGGAGGGTACTCTCTATTTCAGAATTCCATGATTCCAATATTCCAGACTAACGTTTTGGAATATTTGGAATCTTGAAATAATGGCAGGCTCCACAACTGCCCTGGTTTCCGCCTGTTCGCGCTCCGGTTAACTAACTAATGTATATACGCATGAGCCGCCGGCTCGTCTCCTATTACCGATAGCCCGGACAATACCGGCCAGCCGGTAATATTCACCCACCAGGTTCTATCCGGCGGGCGATATATCGCGGCGTCAGCCTTGCCGTCGCCGTTATAATCCGCCGGTATAGGCAGATCAGAAGCCACCCCGTATTGAAAGACCAAGGGCGGGGGAGAAGTGCCTGACCGCCAGATATACCAATAGCTGTTTGCCGGGCGAAACACCGCCATGTCGGCTTTGCCGTCGCCGTCATAATCCGCCGGCACCGGAATATCGCCGGGAATTCCCCAATTAAAAACCGGCTGCGGGCCGAGGGAGCTAAAATGCCTCCACCAGTCTCCGGTCGAGGGACGCCAGATCGCCACGTCTGCGAACCCGTCACCGTCATAATCTTCCGCGGCGGGGACGTCGCCGGGTTTGCCAAGAAAGGCCGGCGGCGGAAACACGGGCTGCGGCGAGGAAGTAGAGCCGGGAAGGGTCTGGATCAGCCACTGCCCGTTTGACGGGTCGAAAAGAGCGATCTCCGCCTGGGCGTTTCCGACAAAGTTAGCGGATTGCGGAATATCGCCCGGTATCCCGAGAACGGTGGAAAAACTTCCGCCGCTATTGTAGTGAATGATCCACGTTGAGGGCCCCATCCCAAGATCGACTATGCAATAATCCGTCAGGCCGTCGCCGTCATAATCGGCGGGGGCTATCCGGCTGCCCACACTTCCCAGCACGTCATAAAAAAAGGGACTGAGCGGCGGCGGGGGCGGAACCGTGGAGGGCAAGCCGTACCAGTGGGAAGCCGCGGCCGGGTGATAGATCACGTAATCGGCGGTGGGCCCGGGAGCACCCAGCGGGCCGCCGAAATCGAATTTTGTCGCGGCCCGGCCCGCGGGCGGTAAAATGGTAAACATGAGAATAAGAAAGGTTATCCGCACAAAGAAATAATGTGGGACCGGAAATCGAAGAGCATTTAACGGCTGGAACATGGGAGTTCTCCTTTCAAGAGTTAGCTGCTCGCTATATTTTGTTCTTCTACTTTAAATGATGTTTTCGGGTAAAAACGTTACTGGCAGGGATCGCTGTAAGGGTGGAGCGGCATTAAAAACAAGTTATCTGAAAAGCATTCGGCTTATCCTGGGAGCGCAGGCATCTTGCCTGCAGGATCGCGCAGCGATCTAAACAGTCTTTTGATCAACTTTAGTTAGCGCGAGTAAGTCGCGCTTGCAGGCAAGATGCCTGCGCTCCAGGTTTACTGCGTTATTTATTTTCGCCGCAGGTCTTCGGTATAAAGCTCGCGGTAGACGCGGTAATTCGACATTACTTTGAAGACGTAATTTTTGGTCTCGGCAAAGCCTACTTCGGAAGCGAAGATCGGGGCTTCTTTCGGTTTGGCGCGGTTTAGCCAGCGGGCGACGTTGTCCTCACCGCCGTTATAGGAAGCGGCGATGGCTTCGTAGAGATTAAATTGTTTTTTGAGTTCGGCGATATAAATACTGCCCAGATTAATATTGATCCCGGGCTGGTACAGGCTTTCCGCCTGCAAATTGGCGATGCCGGCCTGCTTAGTATATTTTTGCGCGGCGTCCACCGTCAATTGCAGCAGCCCGCGGGCGGCCGCCGGTGATTTGGCGTTGGCGCGAAAACTGCTTTCCTGTTTCATTATCGCCAGCACAAAACGCGGATCGATCCCGCGCGATTTTGAATACATCAGAAGTTCGGAGTTGTAAGGCGCGGGAAATTGTCCTACCAGCTTGGAAGACGAAGCTTTTACTTCGGCTTCGCGGGCCATTACCCGGGACTTTCTGGTCGCATCCGAAGCCGTGAGATTCATCAGGCGTTCGGTGGCCAGGCCGCCGTAATAAGAATTGGGGCTATCGGAAACCGCGAAGTAAAAATTTATCGCTTCATTTTTTCGCCCGAGTCTTTCCAGCGCATAAGCTTTGAGAAAAACAGCTTCATCACGAGAGGTCATCGAGCCGCCGAAATCGTTTAGTGAAACCAATTCATCCGAAGCGGCCATCGCCTTGTCCCAGCGCTGGCGAAACATTTCCATTCGCAGCCGGGCGAAAAGAGCATTGGTCTCCGCCGCCAGGCCGGAAAAACGCTGGCGGGCCTTATCAACCCAAAGATTTGCGTCGTCATATTTCTGCGCTTCGCGCAAGGCATCGACGATATTTAAGTATGCGGAATCTATCCGCTCACCCGTGGGAAACATCACGGTGTACTGTTCGTACACGCGAGCGGCTTCTTCGTTATGTCCGAGACGGATAAGACACGCGCCTTTGAAAGCCAATGCTTCACGGCCGTCCTTGGTGTCGAGAAAATCTTTTACCGCGCGGTCAAACCAGGTAACGGCATCGGCATATTGGCGTTCCCACATCAGCGAACGTCCCATTCCAAAAAGCGCTTTGGGCATACCCGCATCCGACGGGTAGTTTCGGATCACCATTTGCCAGTGCTCGCGCGCCTGGGGAAAAGCACGGTTCGAATTATAGACATCGGCCCGGTAGAGATGTTCAGCGGCACTTAAAAGCGGCATCTTGCCGCTGGCGATCCGCTCGGTTTGGTCTTTTTCGCGGACCTGCGCCAGCGTAGCGTCGTTATAGACCTGCGCCAGCGATGACGTAAATAAAAATAGGCCAATTATTATTGAAAGTGATTTGTACCGCATGATATATATCTTTCGAAGCAGGAAATACTGTCTCAAAGATAGCAGTATTAAGACGTAAAAGAAAGAATGAAGGTTGTCGGCAACCGCGGTTTGTTTGGTGTATTTAGTGTGCTTCGTGGTTAAGCTCGGTTTTGTCATGTTTTATACACCTCTAAGATTTTAACCACGAAACACACCAAACACACGAAAATAGCCGCTATGATTGTCGAGAGGTTTTATGGACTACCCGCTTTAACTTTGATCGGCCAGCGGCGGCTCTTTTGCACCCATGACCAGCAGCCAGAACAGGGTCGGAAGTACGCCGAGGGCGCTGAGCATCATCGCTGCTTGAGTGAATGCAGCCGGGTAAAATTGCGGGACCAGGAATTTATCCAGGAGATTTATCGCGAAGCCAACGCTGGCGATCATTAATAAGATGCCGAATATCTTTGGTATATATTTGGATCTAATGATGAGCAGGCCGAAGGAGAAATAATAAGGTACCCAAAATATTTCAAGAAGTGCCTGGCCCGTGCCGTTGGCCTGCCGGAGAAAGAACATAGCGAGCGCCTTAAGCTGTTCGGGGTTGAACGCATTGACGAAGTAAGGCTGGTTTAATACCAGCAAAGCGCCGAAATTATTAAGCTGATTAATGACCCCTATGACGGCGCTCATCAAAATCGATGTCAGTAACATCGTCGCCAACCATTTATCGATGCCCTTGAACAAATGAAATAGTGTTAGTCCGAAGAAGATCAGAAAGATCTGCGCTAAAAGACTGCCGACGATCGCCATCCGGAAATAGATCTCCGAAGACATCAGGCTGCCGATAGTGGCTGCGGCATCGTCGGGTATGATCACATAATTACGAATATAAAATATACCGAAGCCGCCGGTCAGTGCCATCAGAAGCCAGAACAGGCCCGCGATCCTTGCCGTCTTTTTAGTTGAATTCATGTTTTCTCTTTTTTCTTACCAATGTACAAAAGGTGACGCGATGCTCCGATGGTGGACGGATCCGCGCTTACTTCAAATAGTAGGTCGAGCCAGAGATCGCGCTGGGTTGCCGTGAGTTTGTTATAGCTATCCACTAGCTAAAGCTAATGGCAATTTAAAAGCCGCATTAAAGCCGTAAACTTAACCGCTTTTTATATGTAAGCTGCCGCCAGATCCACTCCATCGGCCCGTAGCGGAAATATTTCAGCCATAGAGTGCTCAACACGATCTGAAAGGCGAAGATGGCCAACGCGATCAAGGTCGAAACCAGCGCGCCGAATTTTCCGAACAGGCCAAAACCGTAACCGTAGAAAAGCATCACGCAGATGACGGTTTGTAAAAGGTAATTGGTCAATGCCATCCGCCCGACCGGAGCGAGAACGGCAAGCAACTTTTGCCACGTTTCTTTTTGCCAGAGAGTGGCGATCGAGCGCGGCGATGCCGAGCGCCAGCGCCGGGGCACGCCAAAAGCGTAAGTGATCACACCGCCAACACCGGCCAGTGTCGGGGGAACTACTGATTCGTGTCCCGATAAAAGAGCAAAGACAAGATTGCCGCCGATACCCAAAGCCAGGCCCCAAATCAGAACACGGCGGATGAACGCTTTATGAGCAGACATGTCCTGAAAAACGCCGATGCGGTAGGCATAAAAACCCAGCAGGAACATCGCCAGAATTTTCGGCAGGCGCATGTCGAAGATCAAACCCATATATCGACCGACGACATATTCGCGGTTGTAACCGGTCAGGATCTGCCAATAATTGCTCTGTGAAACCCTGGCGATCGCGCTGTCCCATCGTTCCAGCTTCATGGCTTCGATAGATGCGGCGAGGTCCGGCGGAGCGAAAAGCGCGAACAAAATATACTGCAAGAGATAGGTCAAGATCGGGACCGCTAAGAGGACAACCGCCCATTTGATCAGCGAGCGGTTCGTCTTTCGCCGGAACAGGATGAGCACAAAACCCATTAAGGCATAGATGCTCAGAATGTCGCCAGCCCAGAGCAGGTAAGCATGCAGCAAACCGATCACCAGCAGCCACAATAAACGGCGTTTGAAAAGCGAGGCTTTCAGGTCGCCGCGTTCTCCCGCACGCGCGATCTGCAGCGCAAAGCCAAAGCCGAATAAGAAAGAAAAGATCGAGTAAAATTTGCCTTCGACGAAAAAGTGAACCAGGAAATGCGTGATCTGATCGTAGAGAGGTGTATGCGCTTCCAGCGTCTCAGGCATCATTCCGTAACCGGAAAACCACTGCATATTGCCGATCAGAATTCCGCAGACGGCCAGGCCTCTTAAGACGTCGAGAATTTCGATCCGCTCTGATAAAGAAATTGGGCTGATCTTGCTTTCAGGCATAATTCACCTTTTCGTTTAACGATTCCGAGGGCCTCGTTTCAAAACCCCTGACCATCAACCAGGATGCGAGAGTGATATGACTCAGGGCCATCGTCGCTCCCATCAGCGTGACGCTCGAGTAACCCAGGAACAACGGTAACGGGATCCCCGTGAAGTGAAGTAAGACCGTGATCATTCCAAAGGCAGCCAGCCGGCGCGGCACGAGCGAGAAGCGGTAGAGAGTGGCATAGAGCGAAAAGATCCAGCAATCTATCACGAACAGCTCCGAGTAATGCGCCCACTTTCTGGTCGAGCCGATCATCGCCGCCAGCGTGCGGTAAAGTTCCTCCTGGCCGCCTGTCTGAGCGTACTGCCGGCTCAGGGAAAGCATGGACAGCATATGCGCATTGTCGACAGCCTGCAGTGAAAACATGATCACGCTCACGGACACGAGCCAGAGCGCCGCCCGGTAGCTGTGCCGGCGAAAGATGTGAAATGCCGCGAGCGAGATGACGATCGTCAGCGCGCAATTCGCTAATAAAAGAACCACAGCCAATTTGATCTGAAAAGCGCTTTCCGCAGCATTTACAAGCCATTCCGAAGGGGGCGCTGTTAGCGGATGCAGCAGGACAAAAGGCACAATAAGTCCTGACAACTGGATCAACAACATTGTCCCGACGATCCGGCCGATGCCTTTTTCAGATCTCATAGAATCACTCCAGCGAAATAAAATTTAAGGGAATATCTAGTTAGCTGTACGGCAGAGTGATCAAAAAGTTCCGGCACCGATCTGATTTTCGTTTTACCGCCACATCGTGGTATCATCTACGGTTTGAACTGATACATATTTTTATACAGGAGTAACCAAATGAAATTAGCTTTAAATGGCGCGACCACCATGCATGCCGATCTCCAGACCGATATCAAAGCCGCGAAAGCCGCCGGTTTTGAACTGCTCGAGATCTGGGCTGCCAAATTACGCGAATTTTTAAAAACAAATACCGTAGCCGATCTTAAAAACCTTTTAGACGAAGCCGAACTTCAGCCCTGGAGCATCAACTCCATCGAGCACATCACTTTCCGCACCGCGGACGATTACGAAAACATCATCAAGGCCCAGTGCGAAGAGCTTTCAAGCATCGCCGGCCAAATCGGATGTAAATACGTTGTCGTTGTTCCGGGCAAGCTGCCGGAAAATGCGACCAAGGAAGAGATCATCGATGAATCGGTGAAAGTTTTGAACGAACTCGGCGATATCGCCGAAAAGCACAACGTCGCGCTGGCTTTTGAATTCCTGGGACAAACGGATTGCTCGGTGCAGACGCTCGATCTTTGTAATGAGATCGTGGAAAAAATTGATCGCGAAAATATCGGAAACGTGATCGATACTTTCCATTTCTACGCGGGAAATTCTTCGTTCGATGCGATCGATACGATGAAGCCGGAAAAGCTTTTCATTTTTCACATCAACGACAGCGAAGATCTGCCGAAGGAACAGCTGGACGATTCAAAACGCCTCTATCCGGGCTTGGGCATCCTGCCGCTAGAAGAGATCAAAGCGCGCTTTGACAAGATCGGTTATGACACGATGGCGAGTATCGAAATCTTTCGCCCGGAATACTGGAACCAGGATCCGTATGAAGTCGCGAAACTTGCGCGTGAGAATACGATCAAGGCTCTGGGATTGACTGAAAAGGCCGCGAACGCTTAAAGCTTAGAAGAAAATTAGAACCAGAATTGCAAAATTATGACTCCCGCCAAAAGTTTTGAAGATGTAGAGGTTTGGAAAAAATCTCACAACTTTGTTTTGAATGTTTATCAATTCACGGAAGCATTCCCTAAAACAGAGTTGTTTGGAATGGTTTCGCAGCTTAGGCGCGCGGCTGTTTCTATTCCGGCGAATATAGCGGAAGGATTTAAGAGAATTGGCAAAGCGGATAAGCTGCGCTTTTATAACATCGCTCAAGCATCGTTGGAAGAATGCCGTTACTACCTGATTTTATCTAGAGATCTAAAGTACGGCGATGTAAGAGAACTGAGAAATATTCTTGAAGAGGTCAGTAAGATGCTCGACGGTTATGTGCGAGCAATCAGAAACGACACGAAGAAATTCTGAATTCTGAATTCTGGCTTCTGAATACTAAAGGAAAATAATGAGTAAGATAAAAATCGGAATCATCGGAACCGGCTACATGGGCGGCACCCACGCGCAGCTTTTTGCCAAACACGAACGCACGGAGGTCGCGGCGCTTTACGACATTATCCCTGAGCGGATGGAAGCCGTCGGGCGAATGACGGGCGGCAAGTGCATGGAAAATGCCGAGCAGGTTTTAGAGGCCAGCGACGCGATCGTCATCACGACCCCCAACACAGGCCACACCAAACTTGCCATTGCGGCGGCAACGGCAGGAAAGCACGTGCTTTGCGAAAAACCGATGGCGACCAGTTTGCCTGAGGCCCAGGCGATTTTGGATGCGGCAAAAGCATCGCCGGGAGTTTTTCAGGTCGGATTTAACCGACGTTTTGCGCCGGTGTATGTAAGGCTGAAAGAATTGCTGGCCGGGGACAAACCGCACTCCGTTCACATCAAGATGAACCGCGGCGATCTGCAGATACCTGAATGGACCAGCGACCACGAGATCACCGGACGCTTTTTGTATGAGACGACCATCCATATGTTTGACATGGTTCGTTATCAATTCGGCGAGGTCGATGAAATGATCGCCTTCGGTTCGCAGCACACTTATAACGAGATCGACAATTTTTCCGTCCTGCTCAAATTCAAAAGCGGCTTGCACGCGACGTTCTGCTCTTCGGCCGAAGCCAGCTGGCTTTTTCCCTTTGAGCGCATGGAAGTTTTTTGCGACCATCGGACTATCCTGACCCAGGAAATGGAAAATCTGACTGACAGCCACCTGGGCGATTCCAATTCCCAGCCGGGCTTGTCTCACGATTTCCGCTACTTTTCCTGGCACAAGGAAGGTAAAGAAGAGCGTTGGGGCTATACGCAGGAAAACAATGCCTTTATCAGTGCTATTGAAAACGGGACCGAACCGCTGATCACAGCCGTGGACGGGTACAAATCGGTCGAATTGGTCGAGGCGTGTTACAAGGCGGTTAAGACCGGCGAACGCATTAAATTCAGCTAAATCAAAAACCTGACGAACTTTTTCAATTTATTTCGCGTAAATCACATTTGAAGTTATACTGTTTCGGGTAATTGATATGGTTCAATGTGCAAAATGCGGGATGCAAAACGCCGACGGCGGTAAATATTGCCGTTTTTGCGGAGATGCATTGATGCAATCTTCCGGGACGGGGCCTTCCCGCAGACCTTACAGTTGGCAGAGCGAGGAATTTCAGGCTAACGACCGCACGCAGAATTACCAGGCCAAGAAAACGCAGGTTTTCGCGCCCCCGCATTCGCCGCCAAATTATCCACAAAACTCGCCGCAAATGGTACAGCCCCTTCAGCCGCCGCAGCCCGCGCATTTGTATCAGCCCCATCAGGCCCATCAGCAACAGCCGCAATCACATCCTTATCCGAATGCGCAATATTATGCGATGCAGCATTATTACTGTCCGAATTGCCGTACCCAGGTCAGCCCCAGGGTAGAAAGAAAGATCGCGCCTGCCGGTTGGATAGTGTTCGCCGTATTGTTGGTGAGTTTTTTCCCGCTGTTTTGGCTGGGGTTTTTTATCAAGGAAGACCGGCGCAGCTGCCCGATCTGCCGGACCCGCCTGTTATAAATAAGAGATCATCTATAGCGATAGCTTTTAGGATGCTCGATCCTTACTTCAGGATTCGTGCTGTATACGTCTACCCGGTGATAACCCTTTTTCATATGGGTGGAAAGATAGGTAAGCGCGAACTGGCGGCTTAATACGGCTGACAGCTCCCGGAAAAAAGGATCGAAACTAATGGGGGTGTGAGCGCCCTGAAAGAAGGAACGTCCGCCGGTTTCCGAGGACAGCTTTCCTAAAGCTCCCTGCGCGCCTGAAACCACGCTGCTGTTGGCATTTTTTGTATAATTACCGGCGGCATATATGGAATAGATCGCCACACCCTTGCGCTGCGCTTTAAACACCGCCCGCTGCAGTGAAAGGCTGTCGATGGAAGAAAGAGCGCTTAAGCCGCTGGTGGCATCGAATCCATCGGAGATAAACAGAACGGCCCGTCTCCCGTTGGGCAGTCCGTCAAATCTGGAGAGCGCTTCGGACAATCCGTCGTAGGGATCATTGGTCGCGACCGCGGCGCTGCCCGAAATAACCCGTAACGAACCCGCTGCCTTTTCCAGATCTTCGGTAAATCGCTGGCGCACCTGCAAACCACCCGAACGAACATAGCTCACCATGACCCGGGAGCCTTTCGGAAGGGTCCGGATAAATTCCGCGATCAGTTTTAGCTGCAGGTTAACTTCGGATTCAAGATCATCCTGGATCACTACCGCCAGGCTCAGAGGAGTATTTGAAACGCTGCGAATGGACAATATGACCTGCTGGTCGTTGTCTTCTTTTACGAAAATATCGCCCGCTTCGACCAGCTCGGTCAACTGATTTTCTTTAAGTTCGGCCTTGGTAAAAATGGAAATAGGGATGGTGACGGTACGGACATTCTTATCCTGCGGGGTCGGGGCCGGAGTGGCCGTGACAGTTTGCGCAAAAAGCCCGTCTGAAGGAAAGATCAGAAAGAGCGAACAGTAAAAGAAAAAAAAGATAGATTTTGGTCGAAACATAGCCACCGCCTGAGATTGCGCTTTTAAATACATTGTGATGATATTACAAAGTCACAAAAAGCGTTAAACACATTAGATGCTTTTTATGTGGGGAAGGCTGTCTGAGCGGTAAAAATGTCCAACGAACTGGAGAAAACCGGCTATTACGAACTCACCCGGCGAGATCTGGTGAAAAACGACGTTTTGCGGTGGAGCCCGCTGGCTACCCCGCTGGTATTTTCGCTGCTGCCCGCGCTGGTGTTATTTGTCGCGGGGCTGATCTTTGGCACCACTACGGCGGGAACGGCCGTTTATATTTTTAGCGCGCTGATCACGCTGATCGTAGGTTTTATCTTTAGCCTGATAGTTTCGGGAACGTTGATGATCTACCGCCAGGGCTGGCTGGTAAAGCTCAGGGAGAGATTGGCCGTGGACGGCATTAAGGCGCACGAGGTGCGTTTCTTTACCGGCGAACTGAAAACGCAGGAAAAAAGAGCCCTGAAAGACATCGAACGCTCAAACCGCCTACTGGCGGACGCCTACCGGGAAACGCTGGCCTCCAGGCTGACCGCCGCGCGGATCCTTAAGACCACCAAACAGGAACTCTTAATGATCGGGAGGCGCGAAGGAAAATTAAAACAGTTAAAAAGCGAGAATTCGAAAACCCTTCAGGAAGACCTGAAAAAAGACCGCAAGAAATTAACCGATATTTTCGAGAGCGCAAAAGAAATGCGTATCGAGGCGGAAACGAGGCTGCAGATGATAGAGGCCGCTTCGCGCCGCGGCACGAATATGGCCGATACTGAAATGGCCATGCAAAAACTCCGCGCTCATACCGAGGAACTGCCGCTTGCCTTAGAAGCCGTGAAAATGGAAGAAGAATTGCGCAGGGAACTGGAGAACGAAGCGGAGATAGCCGATAAATGGATCAAGCCCTGAGTCTTGCGGATATCTGCCACGAATGTCACAAATAACACGAATAAGAATCTTTCATTCGCGTTATTTGTGTAATTAGCGGCGATTATCAGTTAGCTCTAAAAATACTTTGTCCGTTTTTGATCACCTGACCGATCGGATTTCCCCCGAATTCGTAGGCAAGCTGCCGGTAATCAGACATATCTAAAATTAGCAGGTCGGCCTGTTTCCCGGCTGCTATCGAACCGATCTTATTTCCTAAGCCGACGGCAAAGGCGGCGTTGATAGTGGCGGCGTTCAAGGCCTCGGCCGGTGAAAGTTTTTGATAACGGCAGGCGATCGCCATGGCATTCGGTAGCGAAGGGCAGGGCGCCGAGCCGGGGTTAAAATCGGTCGAAAGGGCCAACGCGCATCCGGCGTCGATCATTTTTCGCGCATCGGCAAATTCCGTGCTGCCGAAATTGAAATTGACGGTGGGTGTGACCACGCCGATCGTATCCGAATTGGCCAGCAGCGCAATTTCTTCGTCGCTGATAGCGTCCAGATGGTCGATCGAGGTGGCGGCGTTTTCGATAGCGAACCGCGCCCCGCCAAGATTGGTAAATTCATCGACGTGCGCTTTTATTTTCATCCCATAACCTTTTCCGGTTTTGAGCACACGTTTTGACTGCTCAAGCGTAAAAGCATTTTTCTCGCAAAAAACATCGATAAAAAACGGCGTGCCTTTTTCCGCGAAATGCGACGCCGCATACCATTTCGCCGCGAGCGGTATCATCTCTTCGCAAACCAGCGATACATAGGCGTCTTGTTTTTCCCTGTACTCGGGAGGAAAGGCGTGTGCCGGCAAAAAAGTAGGAATAAGATCTACCGGATGTGTCTTATCAAGTTCCTCAATTACGTGAAGCATTTTCAGCTCCGTTTCGGTGTCTAATCCATAACCCGTCTTAACTTCACAGGTGGTGACGCCCAGTGCAAGTACTTGATCAAGACGTTTCCGGGCTTGTGCGATCAGGTCTGCCGCACCGGCTTCGCGCGTGTGGCGCATGGTGCTGACAATCCCGCCGCCGGCTTCCATTATTTCCAGGTAGCTGGCGCCGCGAATGCGGAGTTCAAACTCATTTAGCCGGTGGCCGCCATACACGAGATGCGTGTGGCACTCGACAAAGCCCGGAATAACAACACGCCCTTTGGCGTCGATCATATTGCCGGCTTCATGGTCCCGCATTACGTCTTGGGAAGGGCCGGCAGCTGCGATCAGGCCGTCTTTTATGGCAACCGCGCCGTTTTCGATGATGCCTAACTCTCCCATTTCGACACCTTTTTTCGGCCCGGCCTGTGAAGCGCAGGTGATCAATTGTCCCGCATTGTAAATTATTTGATCGGCTTGCATTAAGAAATTAACTTTAAGTGAAAAAAGGTTGAAATCAAAATCCAGATGTAAGCTGCTCATTTATAAGGCAGATAAATTAAACGATGCGGTAAACCTGGGAGCGCCGGCATCTTGCCGGCAAAGCGCGGCTTGGTCGCGCTCACGTCAGTAGCGCTTGCGTCAGCAAGTGCGTTGCTTGCGGCTTTTTACGCATCTGCTAACGCAGACGCTACTGACAGAGCCGGCCGGCGCTCCCGGTTTCATATGCTCATTCTTGATAATGTGAAATATTTGAAACTTTGGGTATGGGTGATCGATTTGTGATATGCGGTGCCTTTGTGAAGAAGATTTTCTTTCTTGTGTTTAGTGTGATGCAAGTGGTTTCGGGTCTTTTTGCCGCGAATAACACAAAAATTGCCGCCGGACAAAAACCGTCCTTCACCTTTAATGCTTCTTCAGATATTCTTATGCCGCGCAGTCTTCCGCCGTCACTCGGCTGCCGTTCTTTGAATTCCAAAATTCCCAAAACCGCGTTTCAAAAACGTTTCAGGTCTTTCACTTTGGTTCATCCAGAATGAAACAAGAGTGAAACAAAATTATCGGCTGGTCCGGACTTTAGAGGCAAAGCCAAAAAACATCTTGACAATGCCTTGCCTGACTCTATAAGTTTTAATTAGATCTTCTATATTCAGCGTCAATTTGGATTTTTTTTTTGCAGAAACCGGAGGCAATCATTTTTGATCGGACGGCGGCCTTCTACGGGCGGCCTTTATTTAAATAAAAACCTCGGGAGGAAAGTAAAGTGTTAAAAAACAAACTGTTAGTGTTTATCGTGCTGGCAATGGCATTGAATCTTTTCACTGTCAGCGTATTTGCGGCGCGCGGTTCCCAGGCACAGGTCAGTATCAGCTTTGAAAAAGATGTATTTCTCTATCAGGACAGCGTCCTGGTAAAAGTTTCTATCACAAACACCGGCAAGCAGCCCATTAAGATCCTTAGATGGTATACGCCTCTGGATGGTGTTAAAGACGATCTTTTTTCGGTAAGCATCGACGGCAAAGCTGTCGAATATATCGGCCCTCATTATAAGCGGGCCGCCCCGACATCCGCCGATTATATAACGCTGAATAGCGGCGAGACTGTCCTGTCTACTATTGACCTGGCCGGATATTATGATCTTTCGGCGACCGGGTATTACGAGGTGTCATACAACGCCGCGGCTTTCGATATTTTTTCGCGAACGCCGGCCTTTTCCGCCGAGGAAGATAGGTTAAGTTCAAACGGGGTCAACGCCTGGATAGAAGGCCGCGAGACTAAAATGCCTGCTCCGGCGATCGTCAATGATGTCGTTGGCTCGACCGGCTTTACCGGCTGTACCAGCACCCGCCAGAGCTCTCTGCTGACGGCGCGCAACAACGCGTATACTTACTCGACCAATGCTTATAGTTATTTATCGGGAGGAACGGTCGGCCCGCGTTATACCACGTGGTTCGGCGCGTATACTTCATCGCGCTATAGCACCGTGCGCGGCAATTTCAGTTCGATCCAAAACGCAATGAATAACGCCGGTGTGGTTTTTAACTGCACCTGCACCGATAGCGCGTATGCCTATGTTTATTCAAACCAGCCCTATACGATCTATCTCTGTAATGCTTTTTGGAATGCGCCATCAACGGGAACAGATTCGAAGGCGGGAACCCTGGTCCACGAAATGAGCCATTTCAATGTAGTGGCCGGAACCAACGATTATGCCTATGGGCAGACGGCGGCGAAAAAGCTGGCTAACAAGACCCCGAATAAGGCCATCGACAACGCCGATAGCCACGAGTACTTTGCGGAAAACACACCGGCCCAAAACTGAGTGTGAAGTGTAAAAATAAAAGCCTTCCTGTCATAGGGAAGGCTTTTTGATTTTGCGGCAAAAATATCATAAGGTACAAAAGCAATTTAATAAAGATCTGTCCAGGAGTATTCATATAAATATGACACCAGACAAAGCACCCCCTAACCCGCAACTTTTTTGGCAGGTAATGACCGGGTTTCAAATGTCGGCGGCAATGAAAACCGCCGTTGAATTAGCACTTTTTACAAAGATAGCCGAAGGCAATAAAACGGCTGCCCGGATCGCGCAGGCCTGTGATGCATCGGAACGAGGTATCCGCATTTTGTGCGACACGATGGCGGTGCTCGGATTTTTATCAAAAGAAGGAAATGAATACGGGTTGACAGAAGTCTCCGGGGCTTTTCTCGATAAAAATTCGCCGATGTATATAGGTTCGACCATTGAATTTCTTATGTCGCCGATGCAGATGCGCGGTTATGAAGATCTGACCACTGCCGTAAAACAAGGCGGCTCGAGCCGCAGAGAAGACGACTCAATTGCCGAAGACAGCGAAATGTGGGTGAAATTTGCCCAAGCGATGGCCCCGATGATGTTTCCTTCCGCGCAATTCATGGCGGAAACTTTGGTGGCCGCCCCGGAGCGTAAATTCAAAGTACTGGATGTGGCCGCAGGGCACGGAATTTTTGGAGTTTTGCTGGCGCAAAAATATGCTGATGCTGAAATTTACGCACTCGACTGGGCGAACGTATTAACAGTTGCTCAAGCAAACGCGAAGCGATACGGAGTAGGAGACAGGTATCATACGATCCCCGGCAGCGCGTTTGACGTTGACATGGGTGAAGGCTACGACATCGTTTTGCTGACCAATTTCCTGCATCACTTTGATAAACCGGCTTGCATCGATTTTCTCAAAAAGATCCGCGCGGCGCTGGCAGATGACGGCCAGGTGCTGACGCTTGAATTTATCCCCAATGACGACCGCATTTCACCGCCGGCCGAGGCATTATTTAGTTTGGTGATGCTCGCCGCCACGCCGGGCGGAGATGCCTACACTTTCGCGGAACTAAAGGAAATGTTTGAAGCGGCAGGATTTTCGCAGAACGAACACCGCCCGATCCCACAGATGCCGCAGCATTGGGTCGTATCGAAAAAGTAACCAGGGCGTAATTCCGTATTTGTCGACTTGATCGGGAGCGCCGGTTTCGTCGGGATCCGGAACGGACCGGCCTTTGTCCTAAGTCGGGGACTTTTAGGATAGTTTTTAAACTGGCCCGCGACCGAAAATTCCGATTTGCTGCTTTGCATATTAAGTGCGGCGCAAGTAGACTCCCAGCTTGGATCCTATCCAAAAGTGCCGTCCTTATTGGGCACTAACCAATCGAAAATTGAGGAAAAATAATATAAATGAAAATTAGTAATAAGTTTATTGCTATCTGCGGACTCGCGTTAGCATTTATCGTAATGCAGGCGTGCAGCCTTAGCACGGCCAATATGAGCAGCTTTAAAACGTCGTCCGATAAAGACGGAAAAACGGAAACCACCAGCTTTAAAGGCGGCGACACCATAAACGCCCAGGCCGTGATCGCTAACAGCATCAGCAAAGTCACCGTAAAGTTTGCGCTCGTGGTAGAAGACGTTAAGGGAATGACCAAGGGCGAAACAGTTAAGGGTTCTGATGTCAAGGTTGAGCTGCCCAGCAGCGGCACCGCAACCTATTCGCTGCCGATACCGATGGGTGCGCCCGGGCGGCACTTACAAACTTAACGCCGACATGATCAACGAAGCCGGCGAAAAGAAAGACGGCAAAACAGTCAATATCACACTCGCTCAATCCGCGCCTCTTGCGGCCCCTGCCGAAAAGAAAGCCGATGACGACGACGCGGAAGATAAGGACGACAAGTAGTTTGTAAGGCCGCGAACTTAATTTGCGGAATTATTAATGAAAAAGGGTTTTAGCCTGGTTGGGCTATAACCCTTTTTTCGTTGGTATTTTAAGCTCATGGCTAAAAGCCCGGCGGCCCACTCACTTCTTTTCCGACGCCGTCAATAATTCCGCCAAATATTTTTGCCAGATCGCGGCGATAGTGTGCGTACCGTGGCCGCGAGTTTCACCGGTGATCGGGAGCAGGATAAAGCGGCCGCTTTTAACGCGCTTAATTTCTTTTTCCACTATTTCCAGCTCGGGCGGGTTGACCGCGTCGTCGGCGGAATTAATGGCGAGCAAGTGTGTTTTGATCGTCTCTAATTTCGGCTGCGGGTTGTAATCGCGTGAAGCATCAACCTGGTAAAGCAGATCGTTCGCATCGGTAGTAGCCAGCCGTTGTTTCACGCCCTCGTCAAACATTTTATCCGCGGCGTCTTTTGAGGGGCCTTGTTTTTGCATTTGCAGCGGAGCGCTGCCCATCATTATCAGCGTGTAGATGGCAGTGGTAAGGCCGCGCACGGGCTGGGTTTTATATTCGCCGCCTATCCAGTCGGGATCGTTTTTGATCGGATCCATTATCATCCGGCGGAAATAACGATTACGGCCTGAGATCTCGATGGGAAGGCTAGCCAGCGGCATCGCCGCGTCCATAAGATCGGGATGCATCTCGGCCCACATCCAGGAATGCATTCCGCCCATCGACGTGCCCATCACCAGCCGTAAATGATCGACACCCAATTTTTCGGTCAGCAAACGGTATTGCAGCGTGACCATATCGTGATAGTTATAATGCGGAAATTTGGCATGCAGCCCATCGCTTGGCTTACTGCTGTCGCCATGGCCGATATTATCGGGAATGATAATGAAATACTTCTCGGCGTCTAACGGCTGCCCTTTGCCAAAAAGCGTCCCGGCAAATGACGCGCGTAAAAACTGGGTGTGGCTCCCGTCCGTCCCATGCAGCACCAACACCGCATTCGTCGTTCTGCCCTCTTTGTCTTTCACCGGCTTTCCAAAAGTGACGTAATGCAACTTTCAGGTCTTGTAATGTTTCGCCGCTCTGGAATTTGAAATCTTTGATGACGAAATCGCCCGGCGCCGGCGGCGGATAAGTTTGGGCAAGGCAGAGATGAACAAATAACAGTGTTAGAGCGATAGACACGGCCAGCTGCAGGATTCTCATATTTGGGCATTTTAACATTAACTTCGGAACGGCAGATGCATAAGTTTCTTAAAAACACTTTGTATGTAATTAATTTCCACATTATCTGTAAATAGTGAACAGCTTAGATGATCGCCCGGCATTAAATACCACATTGCCAATAGCTTAACCGTAAGACCGAAGAGTGTTCCACTGTTCCGGCCTGCGCGCAAATGGAACACCGGAACAAAAATGGAACATGATTTTGGGATTTTTGGAGTTCAAAGAGCGGCAGCCGCAGCGACTGGCAACCACAAGGATACCTGAATTGTCGTAAGAGATGAACGGCGGTTTTTGTGTGACGGGGATGTTTGCGAAGTTAGCTTTAAAAGAAAACCGCGAAATCACACAAAAACACACTAAACAGCAGCACCTACACCGCTCTTTGCATATTTAATCCGCCGTCTGTACACTCCGTTAGGGAATTTTCTTACCAGGGAAGTTTCCATATCTTTAATTAAATTAAAGGATAATTTCTAAATGAAAAAAGTAATTAGAATTTCGGTTGTCAATGTGTTTGCTATCGCACTTCTAATGGCGCAGGCCTGCAGCTATAGCATCGTTCACGTAAGTAGTGTAAAAGTTTTCGCTGCCGACGGGATTACGGAAAAGACCAGCTTTAAAACCGGGGATACCCTTAAGGCGAAGGCTCAAGTATCTGATAACCCCGACCAGATACGGGTCGAGTTCCTCCTGTATGCGGAAGACGTACCGGGAATGACAAAGGGTGATTTCGTTCCAAACACCGGCCAGGGCAAAATGATATACCTCGATCGCAGCGCCGATTACCTGAACATAATCTCACCCGATATGAAGAGCGGAACCTACACACTCAGAGCCGATCTGCTGGACGATAAAGGTGAAAAAAGAAAGGGAGGCCAATCGGTAACCATAACGATAACCCAAACTGCTCCCACGGACCCCAAAAGCGGCAAATAGTTTCACGTGGGTGCCGTCGCCGCGATCGATAGTCTTATAGTTTTAAGCTCCCTGCCTTTTCAAGGAGGGGTGGAGCTTCAGCGCCGGGGTGGTTCTCGTCGCCAACGGCGACTAATTTAATAGCACAGGGTGATGTAAAATTCGTCCCTGAAAGAGACGCACCGTTTATTCGACACCCGGCCTAGAAGAATCACTTTCGGAATAGATTATAGCTGATAGATGATAACTGAGAGATTTTTTCTCAGGCAAATATTTCCGCAACATATTACGGATTCTCTTTGGTGTTTTTCAATGAAGACACCAACATCTTTTGCAGCTCTTCACAATCTTCGAGTAAAGATTCAGCTTGTTTATCGCTGATGAATTGGCTGTCGCGCAAGAGCCGCAGCCAGAAGTTTGTTTTGAAAGCTTCCTTGTTAGCGATGGAAAGTTTTTGGCGAAAGTCGGAGCGGTCTTCGCCTTGGCGGGCTTCTTCGATCAGGACGCCGATGGATGTACCCGAGTCTAAGACTTTCTTCGATAAAACATATTCCTGCTTTTCATCAGCAAGGAATTGGCAGAGTTTTACAATGCGCAGCGCAAACGCGTACGACTTTTCCTGAAGAATGCTTTTGGTCATAAATTTTCTCCAAAGATCGTGGAAGTTAAAGAAAACTTTTCCGAATGGATAATAAATTATAGATGATAACTAATAGATCCGGGAATCTAAACTCTATCAGCTACCAGTTCTAATCTATTCCGAATGGTACGTTTTTTTAGATTTCTCTTCGGAATAGATTAGAGATTATAGATTAGAACTGATAGATTTTGATCAAATAATCATTTCATCATCGGCACCTTTACATCATTCTTATCCGCAAAATCGATCGCTTCGTTCGTAGCCGGCGTCGGCGTGGCGGATGACGCCCATGCCGGGGTCGGTGGTGAGCACGCGCTCGATGCTGCGAGCGGCTTCGGGGGTGCCGTCGGCGACGATGACCTGGCCGGCGTGGAGCGAGTAGCCGATGCCGACGCCGCCGCCGTGATGGAGCGAGACCCAGGTGGCGCCGCCCACGGCGTTGATCATCGCGTTGAGATAGACCCAGTCGGCGATGGCGTCGCGAGCCGTCCTTCATCGCTTCGGTTTCGCGGTTGGGCGAGGCGACGGAGCCGCAGTCGAGATGATCGCGGCCGATCACGATCGGCGCCTTGAGTTCGCCCGTCGCGACCATTTCATTGAGTTTCAAACCGGCCTTTGCACGCTCGCCGTAACCGAGCCAGCAGATGCGCGCGGGCAGGCCCTGAAACTCGACCTGTTCCTGCGCCATCGTCAGCCAGCGCGATGAGATGATCGTTGTCGGGGAAGAGGTTCATGATCGCCTCGTCGGTTTTGTAGATGTCTTCGTGATCGCCGCTAAGCGCCACCCAGCGGAACGGGCCCTTGCCTTCGCAAAACAGCGGGCGGATATAAGCGGGCACAAAGCCGGGATAGTCGAACGCATTTCCGACGCCGTTGTCCAAAGCTCTCTGCCGCAGATTGTTGCCGTAGTCGAAAACTATCGAGCCGCGTTTCCGGAATTCCAGCATCGCCTCGACGTGGCGTGACATCGAATCCATCGCGCGCTGTTCGTAACCGGTTGGATCTGATTTTCTTAAGTTCGTCGGCTTGCTCGATATTTAATCCGACAGGAATGTAGCCGTAGAGAACATCGTGCGCGGAGGTTTGATCGGTGACGACATCGGGCAACGATTCCGCGTTCGAGAATTTGCCAATGAACTTCGGCGGCGTTGCCGAACAGGGCGATCGATCGCGCCTCTTTTTTCTCGACGGCTTCGGCGACCATCGCCAGCGCTTCGTCCAGATCTTTGGCCGCGACATCGACCTGCTTCAAACTGCAATCTCCGCTCGATGCGCCAGGGATCGACCTCGACCAGCAATCCCGACGCCGCCGTTAAAAGTGATGGCCTGCGCCTGCGCGCCGCCCATTTCACCCAGGCCGGCGGTAAGGACGAATTTGCCCGCCAAGTTACCCCAGCCATGCTGCCGCGCGAGCGAGCCGAATGTTTCGTAAGTGCCCTGCAGAATGCCCTGCGTGCCGATATAGATCCAGCTGCCGGCGGTCATCTGGCCGTACATCATCAGGCCTTCGCGCTCGTATTTGTCGAACTGCTCCTGCGTCGCCCAGTGCGGCACGATGTTCGAATTTGCCAGCAGCACGCGCGGCGCATCAGTGTGCGATTTAAAAACACCCACCGGTTTGCCGGATTGCACCAGCAAGGTTTCGTCCTCGTTCAGCTCTTTCAAACTTTTCAGGATCGCGTCAAAGCATTCCCAGTTGCGCGCCGCTTTGCCGCGCCCGCCGTAGACGATCAGATTGTCCGGGTCGAAAGCGACCTGCGGGTCGAGATTGTTCTGGATCATCCGGTAGGCGGCTTCGATCAGCCAGTTTTTGCAAGTGAGATGGCTTCCGGTCGGCGACTTAACTGTTCTTTTTATCATATTTTTATTAAACTCGGTCAGGTATTGCTAAGATAATTTATTAGTAATCTGTGCTATTCCCAACAAAATAAACATTAGCTTGAAAGATTCATTATTTATAGTATTGTATATCCACGAAGTCTTGAAATTTAAATCAAAAGGCCGGCATTTCCACATGACTAAGATACATTCGACAACCTTGCGATTCACTTTCTTGGTTTCTTATTACAAGGCGACCTATTACCCGGTGCGATGGAATCGTGAGTCTTATGTTATTTTGGGCACTTTAAGTTTACTCGTGGTAAATACTTATAGACGTTCAAGAAGGTTTTGCACAATCCTATGGGACTGACAGGTGAGAAGCGAGCACCAGTTTTATATTTGAGGTCGTTCGCGGCTGATGCGAAATCAAATGTTTCCGACAATTGAATACATACCTCGCTGGAAGATCAAGCAAGTCTTTCGCCCATTAATTACTGAGGTTAAAAAGGCAAACCTACAATGAATAAAGAAATCGAAGCTATTTCCGAGATGCTACCTTGTATTTCGCCAGCGGAATATGGCGAAAAATATCGCGATCATCTATTGGAACAATACAAATTGTATTTAACAATGACGGACAAGATGAGTGATCGAAGAATGGCAACAAATAGCTTTTTTCTAACAGTGAATACGAGTTTGATCACGGCCATCGGTTTAACAAATATTCTTTCGCCCAAATTGATCGAAGCCGGACAAATTCAAATTAACAGTCAGGCGACCGGTTTTCTTTTTATCATTGTTGGAATTGCCGCTCTTACTTTATGTTACTTTTGGTATAGGCTCATCCGCTCTTATAAAGGTCTAAATTCAGCCAAATTCGAGGTTATTTATCAGATTGAAAATCTGCTCCCGCTCCGTCCTTATAATGCCGAATGGGAAGCGATTGGACGGGGAGAAGACAAAAATCTTTATCTGCCATTTACTCATGTTGAAATATATATTCCATGGATTTTTATGGCGTTATATATTGCCTTGATAGTTTTTGGAATTTTTAGAGATCGAATTTAGTATGACATTCACCTCGATGTTAGAAATTAATTCGGATTTGATATCGAGCGTCCGGTAATAAATTTAATCTTAAGATTTCTGATCCAACATAATGATAAATGCTTTTAATAAGTACCTGTTTAAGTTAGAGTTGGTTGTTCCTATCCTAAAAAAGATCAACCTTACTGAATCATCTCCAAAAACCGAGTATGGCGGAAATCGACAATAGATTAGATCAACTGCAAGCAAGGTTAGATCAACTTGTTAAGTATCAAGAATATTTCTACCGTGAAATAAGCCAGCTCACGCACGAGATAAATCAGCTCAAAGAGTGGAGAGAGAAGGGCAGGGCGGCGGCCGGGGAGCAAGCGAAACCGGCGATACAGGAGGGGCCCAAACCGCCCGCGCGTGAGAATATTTACGCTCCCCCGGTTTCGTCGAAGCAGCCTGCGACATCCCAAGGGCCCATGCAACCGGCTGAGAATATTTTCACGGCAAAAGAGCCTTCACATCCGGCGGCCTCACACTCGTCTTCGATCCCCGGCCCGATAACCGAAAAGTCAGGGGAAAAATCAGATTTCGAAAAATTTATCGGCGAAAATCTTATCAGTAAGATCGGCATCGTCGTGCTCGTGATCGGTGTGGCGATCGGCGGTAAATATGCGATAGATAACGGATGGGTCAGCCCGCTGGTGCGTATTTTGTTTGGCTACGGGGTTGGTGTGGGGCTGCTGGGTTTTGCCATCCGGCTTAAACGAAACTATCACGATTTCAGCGCGGTATTGCTAAGCGGCGCGATGACGATACTTTATTTCACCACGTATTTTGCGGCCGCCATTTTCGGGCTCATTCCGCAGGCGGCGGCGTTCGTGATAATGCTGGTGGTGACAGTGGCGACGATAGTATCAGCGATCCGATATGACCGGCAGATAATTGCGCACCTGGGCCTTGTCGGCGCTTACCTGATACCTTTTCTCATCGGTGGCGATTCCGGAAACTATACATTTCTTTTCACTTATATCGCGATCATTAATGCGGGCATCCTGACCGTTTCGATAAAAAAATACTGGAAAGAGATCTTTTACACTTCGTTCTGCTTTACCTGGCTGATATTTAGCACCTGGGGGATCACCAGATACAACGGGGCGGAGCATTTCGGCCTCGCGTTTTTCTTTCTTGCGCTTTACTTTCTTATTTTTTACATCACTTTTGTTATTCACCGGTTGGTCTACCGCGAAAATCTGTCTTATCACAACATCGGTCTGACGCTGGCAAACGCGGCGGTGTTTTACGGCGGAGGCTGCATTTTGATCTATTCGCGCCTCGACTATCACGGGTATTTCGGGCTTTTTACGATCATGAACGCCGGCATCCATTTTGCATTCGCGGTTATTGTCAGCCGGATCAAAAACGTTCACAAGGATATTTTATACCTGACGATGGCGTTGGCGCTGACTTTTGTGACCATCGCCGTGCCGGTTCAATTCGACGGATACCGCGTGACGCTTATCTGGATAGCCGAGGCCGTCATTCTCTTCGTGATTGGCCGCCGAAACCGGGTCGTGCTTTATGAATATTATTCATACCCGGTGATGGTCATGGCCGGCTGCAGCCTGGTAAATGATTGGGGCAAGTTGTTTGACGCGCGGAGGCTCAGCGATCTAAGTACTATCCCATATCCGTTTCTTAATATTTATTTTCTGACCACGATGATGGCCCTGGCGGCTGCCGGAATTATTTTTTATGTTAATCGGAAAAAAGAGTACGAGCCGGCGGTAACTAAAGATCTTCAAAAGATCATCGGATACATCGCGGCGGCGGCCGGGATTTTTCTTTTGTACAACGCGTTCAGAGCCGAGATCGCGAATTATTTTTATTATCAGCTGGCAGTTACCGCTGTGTTCGCCCCCGCGGAGGGAATGCCGTCCGGCATATTCAAGACCGACAGCGATCTGGTCAGCAAAGGCATCGTTTGGCAGTTAAATTACACGATGTTTTTTCTTTCGCTGCTCGCCCTGGTAAACATAAGATATTTGCGAAATAAGATATTAGCGGCGATCAATTTGCTGCTCAATTATCTGACCCTGGCCTTCTTTTTACTGTTTGGTTTGTTCTTTTTCTCTCTGCTGCAAGAGAGTTATATGATCCAGGAATCTGCCGAGTACTTTTCGCGCGGTGTCTTCAATATCGAGATCCGATATATTTCGTATCTATTCGCGGCGGCCCTGCTGTTTACCTGTCACCGCACCATTAAAACGGGGTTCTTAAAAGAGTATGATCGTGATGGTCAACTTCCGATCGTATTCGACCTCTCACTTCATATTTCTATCCTGATCGTGGCGAGCTATGAGCTGATCAGCTGGATGGATATTCTGGGCCAAAGAGGCTCTTACAAGTTCGGGCTCAGCTTATTATGGGGACTCTACGCGCTGGGATTGATAGTGATAGGCATCGCCCGCGGCAAGAAACACCTGCGCATAATGGCGATAACCATGTTTGCGATAACCTTAGTGAAGCTGTTCTTTTACGATACGTCTGAACTGGACACGATACCGAAAACGCTCCTTTTTGTTTCGGTCGGGATCATTCTGCTGATAGCCTCATTCCTTTACAACAAATATAAGCTTTTGATCTTTCCGGCGGATGAGGAGCAGCCACAAACCGAGGTGAAAAAGTTATGAGACCTCTGACGGGAGGCCTTCGTTCATCCAGGCGGCGGTGCCGCCGGTGACGTTGTAGATCTGTTTGAATCCGGCATTTTCCAAAATGCTCGTGGCTGTACTGGAGCGATAGCCGCTTTGGCAGATGACAAAGGCCGGCACATCCGGTAAAAGTTTGTCCACCTCTTTAGCCAATTTATCTAATGGTATGTTAAAAGTGCGGACCGCGTGACCGGCGTCGTGTTCGGACGGGCGGCGCACGTCGATGAATTGCAATTCTTTTTCGGTTTGGGTTAATTCATTTATTTCATGGACGGAAATTTGCCCGATCTTTTTTGTCTCACCGGAAAAGTCTTCGAGCAAAATATATCCTCGGACGGATTCGATGCCGACGCGAGCGAGCCGGGTAAAAGCTTCGTCAACTTGTTCCTTTGTGTTTGCCACGATCGCCAGAGGAGTTCCGATCGAGATCAGCGTACCCGCCCAGGATGCAAACTGCCCGCCAAGCCCGATGTTGATAGAATTCGGTACGTGGCCCGCGCCGTATTCGGTGTTGGTGCGAACGTCGAGAACGACGCCGTCGAAATTTTGCATTTGTTCAGTGGAAAGTTCCAGGGGTTTTGGCAGGTCGTCGAGCGATGAAGAGCCTTTCAGATTTTGCGATGCGCTTTTGGAGAAATACATCGGTACTTCAGGTTGATCGGAAGCGACCACCTTGATGAATTCTTCTTCCGACATCGGCTGCAACGCGTAATTGAATTTACGCTGCTCGCCGAGCGTCGACCACGTTTCCTTGGAAAGAGATTTGCCGCAGAGAGAACCCGCGCCATGCGCCGGGTAAACTTCCGCATCGTCCGGCAATTTCAAGATTTTCTCGTGCAGTGAATCGTAGAGCATCGCGCCCATTTGTTCCGCCGTAAAACCTTTTGAACCGATCAGATCGGGGCGGCCGACATCGCCGATAAAAAGCGTATCGCCGGTAAAGATCTTGAGCGGTTCGCCCGATTTTTCGGCTATTACCGTGATGCCTTCCGGCGTGTGGCCGGGCGTTTCCAAAAACTTCAAGCTAATTTTTCCGACTGAAAGCTCGTCGCCGTCCTTCACTTTATGAGTGGGAAATTCGGTGTTTGCCCGCTGCCCGTAAATAATTTCCGCGCCGGTCTTTTCGGCGAGTTCCAGGTGGCCGCTGACAAAATCGGCGTGCGAATGCGTCTCGATGATGTAGGTGATCTGCTGGCCATTGGCGGCCGCTTCGTCCAGGTACTGCTGCACGTCACGCTGCGGATCGATGATCGCAGCTTCGTTTTCGGAGCCGATATAATAAGAAGCATGCGCCAGACAGCCGAGATAAAATTGCTTGAATTGCATAGCTCGAATTATAACTTAATCAAAGAAAAAATTCGTAAAGAGCCGAAAGCTAATGGCTGTCAGCTATCGGAAACTTCTGTTATTATCAGGTTGATTTTGCGATAAATTATGAGTGAAATTTTTGACCTGACCGAACGTCCGAATCCCGAACTTTTTTTCAACCGCAACGATGCCAACGACCCGCGGCTGGGTGAAACTGTTTCGGCTGAAACTGACAGTTACGAAAATGCACAGGTCGTTATCGTCGGCTGCCCGCAGGATGAAGGTGTCAAAAGAAATAAGGGCAGGGTCGGCGCCGCGCTCGCGCCTGACGAGATCCGCCGCCAGTTTTATAAACTCACCACCTTCGGTATCAGCGCAAAAATATTCGATCTGGGTAATACGATCATTAAGCCGACGCTCGAAGAAACCCACGACGCACATTGCGAAGTCGTGACGCAGTTACTAAAAGACGGGAAAACGGTGATCTCGCTCGGCGGCGGAAATGACGTTTCTTATCCCGACGGCAAAGCGATGGCGGAAGCTTTCGGAGCGGGAAATTGGCTCGGGTTTAATATCGACGCGCATTTTGATGTGCGCGCGGACGAGGTGCGAAATAGCGGCACGCCATACCGCCAGCTTCTGGACGAAAAACTGCTCTTACCGGAAAACTTTGCCGAGATGGGTTACCAGCCGCAGGCGGCTTCGCCGGTTTATTATGACTATCTGAAACAGCTTGGCGTGATGATGAAAAGCGTCGAAGAAATGCGGAATGCGGGATGCGGAATGCTGAATTGGTTCGAGTTTTTTATCGAATCACACAAGACGGTTTCCAATATTTTCTGGGGTTTTGATGTCGATGCAGTGCGCGCTTCGGATGCGCCCGGTGTTTCCGCACCAAGCCCGATAGGTTTGACGGCGGAAGAATTTGTTACGCTGGCGGGATATGCCGGAAGCAAAAAGGAAAACCGGCTGATCGAATTTACCGAGGTCAATCCGAATTTCGATATCGATAATCGCACCGCGAGATTGGCGGCTATCGCGATGCACAGATTTTGTAATTCGGCGTCTTGAAATCGTATTTACAGGGCCCTTGGTTTGGTAATAATATACTTGGCTCAGCGAAAGGCTTTAAGCTCCGTAGGAGCGTCATATTTATAGAATAGGGAGATTAAATTATTCTCTCAGCTCTGTTAGGAGCGGCATATATCGTTCCTACGGAACTCCAGCCTACTTTTCGTCTGATGCTATAAATATAGCGTTCCTAACGGAACTCCGGAACGCCTACGGCTAATATCGGCCAGCCCCCGGGCTGAGTCTGAAATCCGACCTTCAGCAGAAAACCCCTCAGAACTTGACACTTTTTAACACCTTTGGCATTCTAATTGTTCGCTTTTCATTGGCGATACCGAGGTATAGGCACTTAGCTCAGTGGTAGAGCACTACCTTGACACGGTAGGGGTCAGCAGTTCAACTCTGCTAGTGCCTACCATTTACATATTTTCGATACGATGCTTTTTAAGTACTTTGCAGCTTTTACAACTACTAACACACGCTTCTAACGGCGTGTATATCGGCGTTTGTTTTTTTGACGCCAAGGCAAAGTCGCTCTTATCGGATCAGATCAATAACGGTTAGTAGGATCGTAAATTTGAATCTTTAAGCTCAGAGCGACAAGGCTCTTAGCCTATTTTGTGTATTCTTTGGGTCCTTTGCGGTTAAGAGTTTTTTAACGCAAAGAGCGCAAAGTACAGACGAATTCATATTTACGAGGGTTTATGCAGATCAAAGTCGGAGAAAATCAGAGGGAATTTCCCGCGCCTGTAACGGTGCTGGACGTGTTGAAGTCTTTTGACCGCGAGGTGTTGAAAAAAACGCTGGCGGCCAAGGTCAACGGCAAGGAAGTCGATCTCAGCCGTCAGCTGGAGAACGGCGGGGACGAAGTTTTAAATGTCGAACCGATCCTGGCCGACACCCGCGACGGGCTGGAAGTGCTGCGTCATTCGACCGCGCATCTGCTGGCGGCCGCGGTGCTGGAGCTTTTTCCCGGGAACCAAGCTCGGCATCGGGCCGGCGCTGATGGACGATCCGCGTTACGGATTTTTCTATGACGTGATCGCCCCGCGCCAATTGAGCGAGGAAGATCTGCCGGTTATTGAAAAGAAAATGCGCGAGATGGCAAAGCGCAACCTGGTCTATCGCCGCGAAGAAGTCGAAAAAGCGCAAATTCTCGACATTTTCAAGGGCCGCGAAGAGCCGCTCAAGTGTGAACTGATCGACGAAAAGGTCGAAGGCAAAGCGAGCGTTTATTACATCGAGGGCTCGGAGTTCATCGATTTCTGCATGGGGCCGCACGTCGGGCATACGGGCAAATTAAAAGCATTTAGACTGCTGGCGATCGCCGGTGCTTACTGGAAGGGCGATGCCGCAAACCCGCAGATGCAGCGCATCTACGGCACGGCGTTTTTCTCGCAGGAAGAATTGGACGGCTGGCTCAAGCAGCGCGAGGAAGCGGAAAAACGCGACCATCGCCGTCTGGGCAAAGAACTCGACCTGTTTTCCATTCAGGACGATTACGGACAGGGATTTATTTTCTGGCATCCGAAGGGCGGAGCGATCCGCACCGAGATGGAAAACTATCTGCGCGAGCAGCTGGTCAAGCGCGGCTATGGGCAGGTGTTTACGCCTCATATAGCCAAGCGCCAGCTGTGGCAGACCAGCGGCCACGAACAAAATTACGCGGAAAATCTTTTCGAACCGATCGGGCTGCCCGAATGGTTTGGCGAAGACACGGAGTTTCGGCTTAAGCCGATGAACTGCCCGGGGCATATCGGCATCTACAAGGCGCACCCGCGCTCTTACAGGGAATTGCCGATACGTTATGCCGAACTCGGCACGGTTTATCGGGCGGAACTTTCGGGTACGCTGCACGGGCTGATGCGCGTGCGCGGTTTTACCCAGGACGATGCGCATATTTTTGCGACGCCGGAAACGGTCGGGAAAGAGATCGGCGATTGTGTCGATTTTGCCTACGATGTTTTCCGCACGTTCGGCTTTGAAAATTTCAAGGTTGAGCTTTCCGTGCGCGGCGGCGCGGATAATAAAGCCTGGATGGGTTCGGATGAGGATTGGGAAAATGCCGAGAAGTCCCTGGTAGATGCGCTGAATGAGCGCAGTATCCCCTACGAACGTATCGAAGGCGAGGCCGCTTTTTACGGGCCGAAGATCGATATTAAGGTGGAAGATTCGATCGGGCGTCTCTGGCAATTGAGCACGGTGCAGTTTGATTTTAACCTGCCGGCGCGTTTCGGGCTGGAATACACGGGTGAAGATAACAAGCCGCACCAGCCGATCATGGTTCACCGCGCGCTGCTGGGTTCGGTGGAAAGATTTTTCGGCGTGCTGATCGAACATTATGCCGGGGCGTTTCCGTTTTGGCTGGCGCCGGTCCAGGTATCGGTGCTGCCGATCACCGACCGGATCAATGATTATGCTTCACAAATCGGTGAAGAACTGCGTAAAATTGGTTTACGCGTAGAAGTAAATACGAAAAGCGACAAGATAGGCGCCAAAATTCGCGATGCACAGATGCAGAAAGTTCCTTTTATGCTTGTACTTGGCGATAAGGAGCTGGAAGAAAAAAGCATTGCGGTGCGCGAAAGAAAACAGGGCGATCTGGGTTCGATGTCGCTGGAAGATTTTAAGGCAATGACTGGGAGGCTTAAAGAGTCTCGGTCATTGGAAAATGTTGGGTAGTCCTTTGTCATTAGTCCTTAGATATTAGTTTTAGATCAATTCCAGGGACGAAAGACCAATGACAAAGGGCAAACTTAGGGAGGTAATTTATCGCTAATAATTATTATCGCGGACGCGGGTACCAGCCGCGACAGCCTCAGAATCGCACCAATGAACGCATTCGCGTTCCTGCGGTGAGGGTGATAAGTGAAGACGGAGAACCGCTGGGCGTAATGGACGTACGTGACGCCGTACAGCGCGCGCGCAGCATTGGGCTTGACCTGGTGGAGATCGCGCCGAACGCCGATCCGCCGGTGTGTAAGATCATCGATTACGGAAAATTTCTTTACGATCAAAAGAAAAAGCAGCACGAGGCGAAGAAAAAACAGGTCACTGTGACGGTCAAGGAGATCAAATTTCGCCCGGCTACCGATAATCACGATTACGAGTATCGTCTTGAACGAGCAAAGGAATGGCTGACCGGAGGCGATAAGGTAAGAGCGACGATCTCGTTTCGCGGGCGCGAAATGAGCCACCGCGAACTGGGAGCGAAAATTCTGGCGCGGCTTCGCGAAGATCTGGCCGAATACGGCGATCCGGAAGTGCTGCCGAAAATGGAAGGCTACCAGATGTTTATGATCATGGTGCCGAAAAAAGGCAAGATGCCTGCCAAGCCGGCCAAGAAAGAAAAGCCTGCGGAAAGATCAGGAGAAAAACCGCCGAGGGCTGACAGGGCTGAGGCGAAACCGGCTGAGCAACCGGCTGAAAAACCTGGAGAGGAAGTGCCGCAGGAACCAGCCGTGACGGCAGTTACGCCAGACGCGCCAACGACGCCAACGACTGCAGCTCCGGTAGAGGAGAAGGTAGCGGAAACACCGGCAGAGGCACCGGCGGAGACACCCGTCGAATCGGCGGAAGAAAAAGTTTAATTATCTAGAGCAATTTTAAGGAGCAAATTATGCCAAAACTAAAAACACATAAAGGCGCGGCGAAACGCTTTCGTTCAACTGCCTCCGGCAAGTTCAAGCGCGGCCATTCGCACGCCCGTCACATTTTGACGAAAAAGACCAATAAACGGAAACGTAATTTAGATATCGATACATACGTGTCAGAGGGCGATCAGAAACGTGTGGAAGCGATGCTGCCCTACGGCAGAAAGTAAACAGATTTTGGATTTTTGATGTAGGATTTTAGATTGCGCGAGAGTGCCAAAATCTAAAATCGCAAATCCAAAATCCGGTGACTAGTTAAGGAGTGTAGAAAAGCTATGCCTCGTGTAAAACGCGGAAACAATCGTCTGCAGAGACGTAAAAAAATATTAGTACGGGCCAAAGGCTACCGTTTAACAAAATCGAAACTTTATCGTTCGGCGAAGGAGTCCGTTGACCGCGCGCTGGTGTTCGCGTATGTCGGGCGCAAGCGCAAGAAACGCGATTTTCGCAAGCTGTGGATCGTGCGCATCGGCGCGGCATGCCGTTTGAACGGGTTGAACTATTCGCAGTTCATGCACGGACTGAAACTGGCGAACATCGAACTCGACCGCAAAGTGCTGGCCGATATCGCCGCCAAGCAGCCCGAAACTTTTGCGCACCTGGCCGGCCAGGTAAAAGAAGCGATCGCCAGCAAACCGGCGGCGTAATAATTGATAGCGATTAACTGATAATGATAGTTATTCAGCGCAAATGATGAGTCAGAACGTGAACGCCGGGTAACGTAGTCAGGAAACCGAAGGCTCAATTCTTACGAACAGCCTATCTATAAAGTCAACGATCTTGATAAATGGAAAAGCTGTGGTATTAAAGATTTTTTGAAAATTAACCTTATTTTTTTGGTTTTTATGACGGTATTTAATGTCGGCGATTGTTGAATAGGGTCTTGCTCCTCGATGTGGTGGAAGTCAACGAATCAAAAGATCGTCGGATATGTGGAGTAAAAGGAGTTTCGCAAACTTCCGCCTAAAGTAGTTATGAATACCAAAATTAATTCCGCAAAAGCTAGATGATTCATTCCGATCGAGTTCGATAATTCGGCAAAGAAGGTGTACGTACGCAAAAGAGATGTTTTTACCGCTTCAGAATTCATTTTTTTACAATGTCAGAAAATGGATATGATCTTTAAAATTGATATCAGCGAATAGCTTTAAGGATGATCAGGAACCAAAAGAAGCAAGTGAAAAATTGCGGGAAGCGTTCGAAAAAGAATTCGAACGCTTCAACAATTTAAGCTCACAGACTTTGGCTTTGAGCGATGCCGAAGGTTTGCTCAAAGAGCTGGGTGAATTACGTGTCAAACACACCGGCAAAAAGTCCGAGATGGCGGGCCTCAAGAAATTGATCGGCCAGGTCGCGCCGGAGGAACGCGCGGAATTCGGCAAAGTGATCCAGGCTGCCGAAGCGAAGGTCAATACTTCGCTTGACGAAGCTGACACGACGCTTAAAGCTTTTATCGAAGATCTTAAAATTGAGCGCGAGCGTTTGGATGTCACGCTGCCGGGAACGCGACCGCGTACGGGACATTTGCATCCGCTGACGATTTTGCGCCAGCGGATCGAGGACATTTTTGTGTCGATGGGTTATAAGATCGAGGACGACCGCGAGATCGAAACCGACTATTACAATTTCGACGCACTCAATATTCCCGAGGGACACCCGGCGCGCGAGTCGCAGGACACCTTTTATACCACGACCGGTTTGGCGCTGCGTTCGCAGACCTCGACCGTGCAGATCCGCGCGATGGAACGCCACGGCGTGCCGCTGCGCATCATTGCGCCGGGCCGCGTGTTTCGCCGCGATACGCCCGACCTGACCCATACGCCGATGTTCCACCAGATCGAAGGATTGTGTGTCGATCGCGGCATCACGATGGCGCATCTGAAAGGCACCGTGACGGAATGGCTGCGGCGTTTATTCGGCCCGGAAACGGTAACGCGTTTTCGCCCGAGTTATTTCCCGTTCACCGAACCGAGCGCGGAATTCGACTTCTCGTGCTTCAAATGCAGCGGCACCGGCGTGTTCGAAGGCGAGCGCTGCCGCCCGTGCAAAGGCTCCGGCTGGATCGAACTCGGCGGCAGCGGCATGGTGCACCCGAACGTGCTGCGCGCGTGTAATGTCGACCCGGAAGAATTCACCGGCTTTGCCTTCGGCTTCGGGCTGGAGCGAATGTGCTCGCTGATGTACACGCTTGATGACATTCGCTATATGTTCGATAACGATGTGCGGTTTTTGGAGCAGTTCAAATAGTTCGTAAATCGTAAATAGTGAATCGTGAATAGAAGCGATTGGTATTTACGAGCCATCACTTTAACAAATTTGCCGGAGGATTTTTGTCAATGAGTGAGTTTGGACAAGAATGGCAGTTTCGCTGCCCCAAGTGCGGTTTCACGAAAACTTTTGCTGAAGCGGGCGGCGGCGCCGTCCGGGTCGGCGCTTCGCGCGGCAAGCGGACACTTGGCTGGTGCCCCAACTGCAAGTGGTTTCGGTTTTTGATAATCGAAGAGACCGAGGCCCAACCCGCGGCTGAAGATGCCCGTTAGGAAATGCTAACCTGTTAATAGATGAAAATTCTGGTAACAGGGGCGACGGGGTATATCGGCGGGCGTTTGATCCCGCAGCTTTTGGACAAAGGGTACGAGGTGCGGGCGTTTGTCCGCGACCGGGAAAGATTAAAAAGCAAGAAATGGTTTTCCCGCATCGAGATCGTCGAAGGCGATCTGGATAAACCGGAAACTCTTAGAGCGGCCTTTGAAAATATCGACGCGGCATATTTTTTGGTTCACGCGATGTTTGAAGGCGATGATTTCGCCGAGCGGGAAAAACGCTATGCGGAAAATTTCGCGGCTGCCGCAAGCAAAACCGAAAAGGTGATCTATCTCGGCGGCCTGCTGCCGGCAAATTCGTTGTCAGAACATTTAAAGAGCCGGGCTGCAGTTGGCGAGATCCTCGGGCGAAACGGAAACGTGACCGAATTTCGAGCCGGGCCAATAATCGGTTCCGGATCGGCTTCATTTGAAATGACCCGTTATTTGACAGAGCGTTTGCCGGTGATGATCGTGCCGAGATGGGTGAAAAATTCGATCCAGCCGATCGGTATCCGTAACGTGATCCCATACCTCGACCGCCGCGCTTGATAAAGAGCCGCTGGGTATAGTGGATATCGGCTCGGACGTCTTAACTTTTCGCGGTATGATGCAGACCTTTGCCGAGGTGCGCGGGCTAAAACGTCTCATCATTCCCGTGCCGGTTTTGACGCCGCTTTTGTCCGGGCTTTGGGTAGGCCTGATAACGCCGATACCGAATTCGCTGGCCGTTCCGCTGGTCAAAGGGATAATCAACCCGGTGCTCGCCAACACGGAAAAAGCCGAAAAGAACTTTCCGCAGATCAAATTGATGCGCTATAAAGACGCGGTCATACTGGCGCTGGCAAAGATCGAATCGAATGCGACCGAAACTCGCTGGACCGGATCCCTCGGCAAAGATCAGACTTATCGCTTTAGCGATAAGGAAGGCTTGATCAAAGAGGTGCGCACGGTGGAAACCAGCGCGTCGGCCGAGTCGGTGTTTCGAAGTTTTACCAGCATCGGCGGCGACAACGGATGGCTCGCCTGGAATTGGGCCTGGAAACTGCGCGGCTGGATGGATTCGCTGATCGGAGGGCCGGGATTAAAACGCGGCCGGCGTCACCAGACCGAAGTCCAGATCGGAGAAGCGCTTGATTTTTGGCGCGTCGAAGACCTGGAAGAAAATAGATATATGCTGCTGCGCGCGGAGATGCGCCTGCCCGGCAAAGCATGGTTGAAATTTGAGGTGATCCCGAGAGCCGGGAAAACACAGTTGGTGCAGACCGCGCTGTACGCGCCCAAAGGGCTGCCCGGATTGCTGTATTGGTATGCTTCATACCCGGCGCATTATTTTTTGTTTGATCAGATGGCGAACCGGATCGTGCAGGGCGCTGAAGCCTTTGAAACCGATATTTCTAAAATGCCTGAAACTGTTTAGTTAAAGATTTAGAAAGTTCTACGGTTTATAGCGCGATATATTTGAAGTTAAAAGCGTTTGTAATATCGATTCCGAAAGTGTACGGACATGTGGTTATGCTTGAGTTGGGAAGAGTGTGTGCTCTGTAATGTGAGCGCTCGATGACATTGGAACGATGTTTAGATTTCAGAGCAATTTAGATAGGCAAGTATGGACAAACGAGAGCTGAAAATTGAAGCGGATAAACTTCAATTAGAGAAGGACAAATTGATCGTTACGTCTTTACTTGAAGATTTCAAGGCGCGTTGGCAGGAACTCCTTAATTTAGAAAATGAAAACAATAGATGGCAGACTCTGTACGTCACGGCTTTAATGCTTGTAATCGGATGGATTATGAATAGTTCAAAAGATTATCAGAGTTTTCAAGATCTTTTTGACAAAGGAAACAATGCGGTTTTTATTTTAACTTTGGCAGGTATAAATGCCATTTATGCGCTGGCAATGGCTTATCGGGGTTATACAATCCAGGAAATTGCTTTATATCTTTATACTATTACCGCGAAGAACATAAATCAGATATTGGATAGAAACCAGGAAAGACTTGAGATTGACGCCGAAATGAAAGACCGGTTCAATGCCTGGGAACAATGGCGTAGAAGTAGTAAAGGAACTCCAAAATGGACGAGAGTTTTGTATTACCCTATTGTAAGTATTCTTCCTTTATTAGTATCTTTTACAGTTCTTTTTTTATATTGGTTTTATGAATTTTATAATAAGGAAAAAGTAACCTGCTTTAAATCAAATTGTTATGACATTCCGAATCACTTTTTTATTTTTATCTTACTTTTTGTTATTTTTTGCTTGATCTCCTCTTTAGTAACCTCAGCGGCCATAGGTTTTCAGTGGAGAAAAGTTTTAAGTATTGAAAGGCACACGCAAAATACGACAGAAAATTCTCAAGATTTATGAATATTAGTTATAACTGGTTAAAAGACTTGATAGATATTGAGCTGTCGCCGCAGGAGTTGGCGCAGAAACTGACGCGCGTCGGGCTGGCGGTTGAGGGAGTTCACCCGGCGGGCGACGATCATGTTTTCGACATCGACCTGACTTCGAACCGCTCGGATTGCGTTTCGCATCTCGGGGTGGCGAGAGAAATAGGTGTGATTCTTGGAAGAGAAGTCAGAGGCCGGGAGACGGGAGTCGAGACGCAGCCGTCAGCAATCAGCGAATTGGTTACGATCCAGGACGTTGACGTTTGCCACCGCTTTACCGCGCGGATCATTCGCAATGTAAAAATAGGGCCGTCGCCGGAATGGCTGGTGAAACGGCTGGAGGCGGTCGGGGAACGCTCGATCAATAACGTTGCCGATATTACCAACTACACGATGCACGAGCTGGGCCAGCCGATGCATTCGTTTGACCTGAATAAATTAAAAGACGGGCGCCTGATTGTGCGCCGCGCGAAACACGGCGAGACGATCAAGACGCTGGATGAAGCAGAACGCAAGCTGGATGAAACAATGCTGGCGATCTGTGACACGGAAAAGCCGGTCGCGGTCGGCGGCGTGATGGGTGGTTTGGATTCGGGGATAACGGAAAGCACGACCGAAGTGCTGCTCGAGGTCGCCTATTTCAAACGTGAAAATATTCGCCAGACCTCACGCAAACTGAAACTGGATACCGAGGCCAGCTACCGTTTTGAACGCGGCGTCGATATCGAAAATCTGACCCGCGCGTCGAACCGCGCGACGCAATTGATCTGTGAACTGGCGGGTGGAGTAGCCGGTGAATTCGTCGATATTTATCCGACGAAATTCGTGCCTAATGAGGTCGAGTCAAAAGATATTCAGGCAGCGGTTAAGAAACTGACCGGTTTAGTGGAAGAAAAAACTGAGATCATACGCATTTTAAATGCGCTCGGGATAAAGCAAAAGTCGGACACAATTTTTGTCCAGCCGAGCTGGCGGCACGATATCGCCATCGAGCAGGACCTGGTCGAGGAAGCCGCGCGCCACATCGGGTATGACAAAATTACCGACGAACTGCCGCCCGCTTTTTCCGCCGGCGAATACCAGGAAAATGAACCGCGTGAAAAATCGCTGCGCAATAAGCTCTCCGCTTTAGGGTTTGACGAAGCGATCTCGTACAGTTTTATCAGTACCGGGCACGATGAGACCTATCAACTCGTCGCCGGGCTGATAGACGAAAATGCGGAAGAAAAATTTGTCACCTTACAGGATTCGATCATCGAAGGCGCGGTGCGGATGCGCCCGACTTTGCTGGCCGGGTTGCTGGACGGCGTCCGGACAAATTTTAACTACCAGCGCCGCGACCTAAAACTTTTCGAACTGGGCAAAGTTTTTGCCAATACGCGGTCCGAAGATAATCTGCCTAACGAAAGGGAATTATTTTCTCTCGTTATCACCGGCGGAGAGGTGTGCGAAGACAGGTCGCTCGCGGCGCGGGAACTTAATTTCTACGACGCCAAAGGCGCGCTTGAAGCCGCGCTGGACGCGATCCATTCGCCCGAGGTTTCATTCGCCGCTAAAGACGTAAAGCACCTGCGCAAAGGCCAGTCCGCTGAGGTCCGGGTAAGTGGCATACCGGTGGGAACTCTGGGCCGGGTGAGCGACGAGATCGCCGCCGGATACAAATTTCGCCAGCCGGTTTATGTCGCGGAGATCGATCTGCAGGCGATCCTGGAAATGCCGGTAACGCCGGTAGTTTATCGCCCGCTGCCCAAATATCCGGCGATCACGCGCGATGTTTCGTTCCTGGTAAAACGAAGCATGAGTTTTGCCGAGGTGCGCGCGGCGATCGGGGAAATGAAGGTCGAATTGTGCCAAAAGGTCGAATTCGTCGACATCTATGAAGGCAAGGGTTTGGCCGATGACGAACGCTCGCTGACGGTAAGGTTCGAGTACCGTTCACCCGAGCGGACACTTATGGATGAAGAGGTTGATTCGGTCCATTCGGATATCTTAAAAGGCCTGGAAACCAAACTGGGAATAAGGCCGCGGTTTTAGTCAAACTCTCAACCTTGTTCCCATCTTGTTTGTGATGAGCGTTACACCTAAGTCATAACTCAAAATTTATAAGTTCCGCCGAGTTAAAGATCAACGTTAACCTGGGAGCGCGGGCATCCTGCCTGCAAGCGCGGCTTGCTCGCGCTAACTAGCGTAAATCAAAGACTTTTTAGATCGCTTTGCGTCCCAAGCAGGCAAGATGCCCGCGCTCCCAGGTTTAGCCCGTTTTATTTTTTTGACCTCATCCACTAGCTAAAGCTAGTGGCAATTTAAAAGAGGATCTTAAGATAAGAGCAGGCGCAAGCGGCCCTTCCGGACTGCAAATTTATTTAGAGTCTATATTTTTACCTTTCAAGTCGAGGATCCTCAGGTCGGGAACGGTTGCTTGCGCCCGCTCTTAAAAGGCCCGGATTTTGGCAGGTCTTTTTAGGTAAAGTTGCGCTGCCTGTAAACACTGTTGCAGTCAAAAGCAACGGGTCAGAACCGGGAACGGCAGTGACCGGGTAAATGAGCGCAGCGAAAAATTAACGGGTACCTGCGCCCGTCGAATAAGAACCCGGTCACTGCGTTCCTGGTTCTGACCTCATCACGATAGTCGTCCGTTTTCCTTTAGGCAAGCCGGCCTTCATCGAGAATCGCTTTAACTTATCCTTGCATTTTGTTGAAAAATATAGATAATTGTGCCATTCGCTATACTTAAAGTAACTTCTTAAAGGATAAAAATGAGATGACTATGCTTTCCGGAATGGAAAAATTCGCGCATCTGGAAGACAAGATCTTTCTGACCATCCAATTTGTAAAAAAATTGAACGAGGAACGGGATGCGTTGGAAAAGGAAGCCGATTCGCTGCGGCTGGAGATTGCCGCGCTGCGGGCCGAAAAGACAAAGCAGCAGGAAAAGCTGGACACCCTGACTGTGGAGCGCGGCAAGATCAAATCCCGGGTCGAACATATGCTCGAATCGATCACGGTCATTGAGCCGGAAACAGCCGCTTTATTGCGGAAATAAGACGAGGAGAAGAAAATGGCGGATTCCTTAAAAGTTGAAATATATAACCAAACCTATAATATCCGTTCCGATGGCGACAACGAGTATATTCACCGTTTAGCGGAATATGTGGACAGTAAAATGCGCGAAGTCCATTCGGGCACCGCTACCGTGGACTCTCACAAAGTTGCCATCCTGGCCGCTTTACACATCGCTGACGAATTTCATCAATTAAAAAACCAGCAGGAATATATGGATGCCCAGCTTGCGCAGCGCAGCGCCGAATGCGCCGACGAACTCGACCGCGTTCTAAAGAACAAAAACCTTATCCAGCATCAACTCGACGGGGAACAGTAAGCGGTGAGCGGTAAGCAGTGGCAGTGAGCAGTAAGCGGTGAGCAGGAGAGTCAGAAGACAGAAAACTCTTGCAATTAATCATTTACCATCGATCATTCGCAATTAATTCTCAAAATCCTCCAAAACAATTGTCTTTCACTTTTCCCGCTGTTATCATTATTCAAGGCGACAGGCAGTTTCTGCGGAGTTCGTCACCGCAGCTTTAATAATTGAGCCAACATTTGGAGAACGGGAGACCGATGCTGTTTCCGGTGCAGACTTTCACAGTAAAGGCCTGCCAGAGGATTCAGCTCATGGCTTACGCGAAGCATTAGGTCACCCACCTGTTTATTACAGGTTCAATTCCAAACTGTGGAACGGCTACCGCGGAAGCCTATCGCCTGATCTTAGTGGCAAGTGAGTAGTGACCGGTGACGAGATTTTTTCTTGTCTCTTGTTACTCGTCACTTGTCGCTTTTTAATTTTATGCGAGTTTTAATGTTTGCTGATGTGGTGGCAAAGCCCGGCCGGAAAGCGATCCTCGAGCGCGTGCAGGACCTGCGCGAATACTATCGCGCCGATATCATCACAATGAACGCCGAAAACGTCGCGGGCGGGTTTTCCATTACGCCGCCGATCGCCGAAGAATTTTTTGCGCACGGCATCGACATCATGACCTCCGGCAACCACATTTTTGATAAAAGCGAGGTCGTTCCATATATAAAAACCCAGCCGCTTTTGCTGCGGCCGGCAATTATCCGCCGGGAACGCCGGGCAGCGGGCTTTTTGTCGGCGAGATACGCGGTTTTAAGATGGCGGTTTTGAATCTGCTCGGCCGCGTGTTTATGCCGCCCTGCGATGATCCGTTTCGCGTTGCCAAAGAGCAGGTCGGATCGATCCCGGCTGATGTAAAAATTCGCTTGGTCGATATGCATTGCGAAGCGACTTCGGAAAAATACGCGATGGGATGGTTTCTGGACGGCAAAGTTTCGGCGGTCGTCGGCTCGCACACTCACGTGCAAACCGCGGATGAAAAGATCCTTCCCGAAGGCACGGCTTATATCACCGATATCGGAATGACCGGCAGCTACAGCGGCGTGATCGGAATGAACAAGGAACATGTGCTGGAAAGATTTACCCAGGTGCCTTCGCGCCGGGCGGAGCACAGCGCCGGTGACGTAAAACTATGCGCGGTGTTAATAGATATCGATGAGGAAACCGGGAAAGCAAAGAGCATCGAGAGATTGATGCTGGCGCATGATGATTAAGGGAGCGCCGAATTTATTCGGCAAGATCGCGCAGCGATCTAAATGCACAATAAATTGTGCGCTCCAAAGCGCGCTCCATAATTATTCCGGCGCGGAATCCGGCAGCGGTTCTGAATCTACCACAAAAGGCCTGAGCAAAATTTCCTGGTAGGTATCGGGAAATGAGATCACGCGGCTTTTAGAATCGGTCACGACGTGAGTGGTTTCGCCCTGAGCTATCAGAGTGCTGTCAGACGTCCGAAATATCTCGTATTCAAAAACCAAGGTGCGTTTTTTCATTTCATTGACGCGGGTACGAATGGTCAGGTGGTCGTCGTAATGCGCGGGGGCTTTATAGCGCACATAGCTTTCGGCGACGACGAGGAAAGCGCCGTCCTGTTCTTCCATATCGCGGTAGGTGATGCCTTTGGCGCGGCAATATTCGGTGCGGCCGATCTCAAACCAGATCAGATAGTTGGCGTGATAGACCACGCCCATCTTATCCGTTTCGGCATAGCGCACGCGGATCTTAACTTCGTGCCACTCTTGTTCGGGAAGAATTTCCGCCATCGTAATAAAGCAAAAGGCGCGAATATCAACGCGCCTTACGAGCATTTCAAAATATATGGCTGGGAGACAGGGATTCGAACCCCGATAGGCAGATCCAGAGACTGCAGTCCTACCATTAGACGATCTCCCAAGCACTTATTAATTTAGAAAGGCTTGGGAGCTTTGTCAAATACATGGAGCGCCGAATTCATTCGGCAATAGGCGGCTGTCTCGGATTTCGAACGCTCTCGCGTCCGTGCCGAATGAATTCGGCGCTCCATCTCGCTTGCCAGAAAACGGGGCTAAGTCCACAATGTAAAGTTCTATGTGTGCCGAAAAAAGCATTGAGGGCAAGGACATTGCCAATAACCGCTCCGCCTTTCACGAATATCATATTTTAGAAAAGTATGAGGCGGGGGTGGTCCTGGCCGGAACCGAAGTGAAAAGCATCATGGCGGGCCGGGTTCAGTTAAAAGAATCGTACGTTTCGGTCAAAGACGGCGAGGTTTGGCTTTTTAACGCCCATGTTTCTCCCTATTCCCACGGCAACCGTGAAAATCCTGATCCCACGCGCACCCGCAAACTATTGCTGCATAAGCGCGAGATCGAAAAACTCGATCGTGAATCGACCGTAAAAGGGATGACGCTGGTGATAACGCGTATCTATTGGAAAAACGGGCGGATCAAATTCGAGATCGGCGTGGCTAAAGGTAAAAAGCTCTATGACAAGCGCGAAACCGAGATGCGCCGCACGGTGGAAAAAGAGACCCTGCAGCAAATTAAAGACAGAGGGCGCTAATTAATGGTGAATGATATAATGATTAATGATTGAAAACGATTAATTAAGAGTGATGAGATTAAATTAATAATTCATCATTAACCATTAATCATTAGAAAAATAACTTTTTCCTGTTTTTACCGTAACAACGGTTTATAAATAGCCATATTTATGGTATTTATGTTGTTTGCTCTGTTTAAAAATAGAATATCCCATTTGGGTTTGAAGGAGATAGATGAATTTCAAGGCAATTACCGGCAACTATAGCGAAGCCCCCGTCCAGGCTTTAGTGGCTCCCATCTTCAAAGACGAAAGTGCCGATTCAGGTATCTTAAAAGAACTCGACGATCTAAGCGGTGGAAATATAAGCGCAGCTTTGCAGAGTGAAGAATTCAAAGGCAAAGAAGGCGAAACGTTATATCTTCCTATTACTAACCAAAACACAACTGCCAGGCGCGTGCTTCTGATAGGCGCCGGTGAAAAGGCAGATCACAAAGCTCCGGGGACCGCCGTTTGGGCGGGCGCGGCAGCCAGGTTTTTGCGCGGCAAAAGTGTCAAGAGCTTTGTCCTGATCACCCGCAGCGCCGACAGTGCGATCGACACCGCCGCAGCCGCGGCACAGGGCGTGATCACCGGTTTATTCGAACTCGATAAATACCGCACTTCCGATAAGGAAGAGCGCACGATCGATGAGGTCATTGTGGTTGGCGACAATCAGGCCGATCTGGAAAAAGGTTTGCAGCGCGGCCGCGTGATCGGCGATTCGATGAATTTTACGCGCGATCTGGCCAATGAGCCGGCAAATATTCTGACCCCGACCGAAATGGCGGACCGCGCCAAGGCGATGGCCGCGGAAACGGGTTTGTCCTGCAACATCCTGGACGAAGCGCAGATGGAATCCCTCGGCATGGGTTCGCTGTTAAGCGTCTCTAAAGGTTCGGTGCAGCCGGCCCAGCTGATCGTTCTCAAATACGAGCCTGCCGCCAGCACCGCGAAAGATGACACGTTACTCGCCCTGGTAGGCAAAGGCATTACTTTTGATACGGGCGGTATTTCGCTCAAGCCCGCCGAAGGCATGGACGCGATGAAGTACGATATGTCCGGCGGCGCGACAGTGATCGGCACTATGCGGGCGATCGGTTTGCTGAAGCCGAGCATCCCTGTTTTGGGTGTGGTGGCCGCGGTGGAAAATATGCCGGACGGAAACGCTACGCGCCCGGGTGATGTGGTGACCGCGATGAACGGCAAAACCGTGGAAATTCTCAATACCGATGCCGAAGGCCGCCTTATCCTGGCGGATGCCGTGGCTTATGCGGAAACGCAGGGCGCGACGCGCATTGTCGATATGGCGACGCTTACCGGCGCGGTTGTGATCGCTTTAGGCGATATCAACACCGGCATTCTGGGCACCAGCCAGGAACTGATCGATGAGATCATTTCCTGCAGCAAAGAGGTCGGCGAGAAATTCTGGCAGCTTCCGGTGGGCAAGGAATACTCGGCGCAGATCAAGTCCGATATCGCGGATATCAAAAATATCGGTAAAGGACGCAAGGCGGGAACGATCGCCGGCGCGGTGTTCATCCAGGAATTTGTAAAGGATGCGCAGTGGGCGCACCTTGATATCGCCGGAACCGCCTGGAATGACGAACCGAAACCGCATCACTCCAAAGGGCCTTCCGGAGTTGCGATCAAGACTCTGCTGAGGCTAGTGGAAAGATCACAGTAATACCGGTAGTGGGTAAATGTGAAAAACGATATGTCCGCGTTAGCGGACTATAGAAAATAGCCCGGGGCTTCAGCCCTGGGTAGCGAACGATCAATTTGAACCGTTAGCGCTAAAGGCGCGACAGCACTGACCGGGATTCTGCCGCCCCTTCAGGGCTGGAACGTTTTGGGAATCCGATACCCAGGGTGGCGCTCGCTTCGCTCACTTACCCTGGGCTATTTTCTTTGTCCCCGCCCAGGGACTTTAAGGATAGATTTTCAAAAGTGACCACTACTGAAATACCGTGTATTTTAGGGCGCTCGGCAGATATTAAAAAATACGTTTAGGAGCGGCAAAACATGTCAAAAAACACATCAATATCAACTTTAGGAAAAAATACGGGATTCGCTTTCTTTTTCGCCCTCGCCGCTCTGGCGTTTGTGGTATTGGGCTGCAGCGGGTCGAAGGGCAATTTTAAGCCGGTACCGGCGGCCTTTCAGGGCAGCTGGACCGGAAGCGACGGCACTACTTTGAATATCAGTTCCGACAGCACCGCGGTGTACCGCTCCGGCGCGACCAAGATCGACAATGGCGCCGCGGAACTTGACGAAGACGCGAAAATTTTGAAGCTGAGCCTCCTCGGCGTGTCGCTCAAGGAATACAAGGTCGACCAGATGCCGGCCGGCGGTAAGATGAAACTTGACGGGGTGGTTTACCAGACGGGCGGCGGAAAAGGGACCGGTGATGACGATCCTTCCGGACGCACGGACGATTCGGATATGCCTTCCGACGCCGAACAGGATGCGCTGGTTGGCGGCACCATGGAAGACTTTACCGATGGGGTGGATAAGGGCGATTTCACGGAGTTTCGTTCCGATAATTGTTCGAATGCTTTTAAGACAAGCGTCAGCGCCGAGCGCTTTAACGGGCTTTTTGCTACTTTCATTAAGCAAAAGAAAGCCCTTGTTCCAATCCTGCGATTGACAGCCGATATGACGCCGGAATTTTCTCCCGAGCCCAACATTACGGATAACGACGATGTTAAGCTTTTGAACCTTAATGGATCGTACAATACAACGCCCAAAACCACTTTCGAACTTAAATATGTCAAAGAGGGCGGCGACTGGAAAGTTTTCGGGATAAAGATACGCGTCGAGCCCCCGGCGGTAAAATAACAGTTAAATAAAATGAAAATTCACGAATACCAGGGTAAAGAACTTTTAAAGAACTACGGTGTGCCGGTGCCGCGCGGGATAGTAGCGCGCACGCCTGACGAAGCTGAATCGGCGGCCAAAGAATTGGGCACGGACGTCGTCGTGGTCAAAGCGCAGATCCACGCCGGCGGGCGCGGAAAAGGCGGCGGCGTAAAGCTTGCCAAATCTCCGGCCGAGGCAAAAGAGACTGGCTGCGCAGATACTGGGCATGAATCTGGTTACCCACCAGACCGGCCCGGAAGGCCGCGAGGTCAAAACGCTTTTGATCGAGGAAGGCCTGCCCATCGACAAGGAGTTTTATCTCGGCATCGTGCTCGACCGTGTGACCGGGCGCCACGTCTTCATGGCTTCATCGGCCGGCGGAATGGACATCGAGGAAGTGGCCGCTAACGAGCCGGAAAAGATCCTGAAAGAAACGATCGATCCGGCCGTCGGGTTGCGCGCCTTCCAGGCGCGCAAGCTGGCTTTTGGCTTGGGGCTTCCGGCGGAGCTTATCAACCAGGCGGCGAAATTTATGACGCACTCTTTACGATGCCTATCGGAAAAGATGGACGCTTCGCTGGTCGAGATCAATCCGTTCCTGCTCACCAAGGACAACCGGCTGATCGCGCTCGACGCCAAGGTCACTTTTGACGATAACGCGATGTTCGGCACAAAGATTATGCCGAGCTGCGCGATCTGAACGAAGAAGAGCCGCTGGAGATCGAGGCTTCGAAATTCGATCTGAACTACATCAAGCTCGACGGCAACATCGGCTGTATGGTCAACGGCGCGGGGCTGGCCATGGCCACGATGGACATTATCAAGCTCGCGGGCGGTGAACCGGCAAACTTCCTCGATGTCGGCGGCGGCGCGTCGCAGGAGCGGGTCGAGAACGCGTTTCCGCATTCTGCTCGGCCGACGAGAACGTAAAAGCCGTGCTGATCAATATTTTCGGCGGCATCGTGCGCTGCGATATGGTGGCGCGGGGCGTGGTCGAAGCGGCGAAAAATCTCGGCGTGCAATTCCGATCGTCGCGCGGCTGGAGGGCACCAATGTCGAAGAAGGCCGCCAGGTCCTGCGCGATTCGGGAATCAATATCATCCCGGCGGACGGAATGAGAGATGCCGCGGAAAAAGTTGTGGCGGCCGCGGCTTAAAATTGATCGCCGCAAAAAGGCACAAAAAGCACAAACGAAATTGCTTTTATTTTGTGTCTTTTGCGCTTCTTTGCGGCTATTGTAATTCTTATGGGAAATCGAGAAAAAGGGATTGACGCTTACATCGCAAAATCCGCGGATTTTGCCAAGCCCATTTTGACGCACCTGCGTGAACTGGTTCACAAAGCTTGTCCCGATGTCGAAGAGAAACTCAAATGGAGCTGCCCTCATTTCGATTACAAAGGGCCTTTCTGCAATATGGCCGCCTTCAAGAATCATTGCGCCTTCGGTTTTTGGAAGGGAACTTTGATACCTGAGTTGAAGGGAAAGCTCACGCAGATGGGTAAAACCACGATGGGCCACCTCGGGCAATTAAAGTCTTTGAAAGACCTGCCGCCGGACAAAGTGCTGCTCGGTTATATCAAAAATGCCGTTGAGTTAAATGACAAGGGCATGAAAGCCCCGGCCAGAACGAAAACCGGCGAGAAAAAGAAAGAAACCGTTATCCCCGATGAACTGCTGGCGGCGCTGAAAAAGAATAAAAAAGCGCTGGAAGTATGGAAGGCTTTTGCCCCTTCGAAGGTGCGCGAGTACGCGGATTGGATCGCCGATGCGAAAACTGAAGCGACGAAAAATAAAAGATTGACGGACGCAGTTTCCTGGATATCCGAAGGCAAATCGCGCCATTGGAAATACCAGACAAAATAACGGGTCAGAACCGGGAACGCAGTGACCGGATAATGATACAACTGGTCGTTAAATCTTTATCTGTAAATAGGAATGATAAGTTTATGCCGGAAGCCGGTCACTACGTTCCCGGTACTGACTCCATTACGATAATATTAAAGTAAAGGGAAGTGGATCTTATGAAAAGACTTAGCTTTTTAATTGTTGCAGTTTTGTTTTTTACTTTTGCCGTTAATGCGCAGGACGCCGCTCCGACCACGCTCACCAAAGCCGAGCGCAAACAGATCGTCGATTATCTTAAAAGCTCCAGAGACAAGGTGCTCGACAATAATAAGGGGCTTTCGGAAGCGCAGCTGAATTTTAAACCCGGCCCGGACCGCTGGTCGGTCAGGGAAGTCACCCAGCATCTGGCGCTGGCCGAGAATTTTCTCTTTGATCTGATCATGAACCAGGTCATGAAAACTCCCGAAACCCCGGAAAAACGCGCGGACGCTGCCGGAAAAGAAGCCAAGATAATGCAGATGATCCCCGACCGGACATCGAAATTCAAAGCCCCGGAACCGATCGTGCCGAGCGATGCGAGAGTACCGGGAAGCGCGGCGGACACTTTCAAAGAACGCCGCAATAACACGATAAAATTTATCCAGGATACAAAAGAAAATCTGCGCGTGCATTTTATGGATACGCCCGGAATGGGGCCTGCCGATGCCTGGCAATGGTTTTTCTTTATCGCCGCGCATTCGGAACGCCATAACAAGCAGATCGAAGAAGTAAAAGCCGATCCTAATTTTCCGAAAAAATAGCCGTAAAATAAATGGCTGAGCAAATCTTTCAATCACCGGTTCCGGACACGGATCTTTCCGTTGTCGATAAGCTGAGGCTTCTGCTTGATATCACCAAGAAGATCAGCCGCTCGCTTGACCTGGATGAAGTGTTAAAGCTGGTGATGGATACGCTCGGCTCGCTGATACCTTACGATGCCGCGGGGATTTATCTCGTCGATTGCAGCGCCAAAAGAGAAGGCGAAGACGAGCCCTGCTCGTTTCGCTCCGCGGCACTCAACGGCTATGAACTGGGGGAACTGGCGGATCCGAAGCTGCGTGTCGGCGAAGGCTTTATCGGCTATGTCGCTCAGACCGGAAAGACCATTCTTTGCCCCGACGTTTCCCGTGACCCGCGTTATTTTGAGGCCCGCAGCCGCACCCGTTCCGAGATAGTTGCGCCGATCGTTTCCAACAACGAAGTGATCGGCGTATTCGATCTGGAAAGCGACGAACTCAACGCCTATACCGAAGACGACTTGCAGGTCCTGATCATGCTCGCGACGCACGTAGCGATCATTATCGAAAAAGTGGAACTGCATGAGCAGGTGGTCGAGAAAAAACGGCTGCAGGCGCAGCTGGAAGTGGCGCGGCAGGTCCAGCTCGAGCTTTTGCCGCAAAGCGATCCCCTTCTGAAGGGCTTTGATATCAGCGGCTATAATTTTCCCACCGAGGAAGTTTCCGGCGACTATTACGATTGGGTGCAGATCTTTGGCGATCAGATAGGTATCGTGGTGGCCGATGCCGCGGGCAAGGGAATTCCGGCGGCGCTGCTGGCGGCATTCTTACGCGCCTCTTTGCGGTCGGCGTCGCAAACCGGTTATGCGCCCCATGTCGCGATGGCCAAGGTCAACAACCTGCTCTGGGAATCGACCGAAGACAACCAGTTTGTCACCGCCATCTACGGCATTCTCGACGCGCAGAATAAAACTTTCGTGTTCTCAAATGCCGGGCACAATCCGCCGCTGATGATCAGCACTTCGGGTGAAACCAGAACCATTCAATATGGCGACCGGCCGTTGGGTATGTTTAAAGACGAGCATTACCACCAGCATTTTCTGCGTTTTAGAGAACCGGGTGAAGTTCTGGCGATCTACACGGACGGAATTACCGAGGCCACCAACGAGCACGGCGAAGAGTTCGGCCGTGACCGGCTCGGGACAAGGATCCTGGAAAAGATCGATCTGCCGGCCAAGCAGCTGGTTGAATTTATTCACCAGGAAGTGCTGGAATTTGCCGGCCACGAAAATCTGGAAGACGATTGGACGCTGTTTTTGATCAAGTCGATCTAACTATGGAGCGCGGGCATCCCTGCCCGCACGAACGCGATAGCGTTCGAGAGAACCACCCCGTCAGCCGAAGCGGCTGCCACCCCTCCTTTGTAAGGAGGGGAGTTTGAGCGCTCCATAAAAAAAGAGCAAGACCCGATGGCCTTGCCCCTTCTTTGCGTTCCTGCAGTGTGAACTTAATGAGCTCTTATTGAATTATGGACATGGTCGCCGCCCGGAACCATCGGCGCGCGATAATCGCCATAATTTATCTCCTGATCCCGCCCGTTAAAAGCATAAACATCAAAACCGTGCGCATCCAGAAAATCGGCTAAACCCATTGAACTGTGCAAGTATATTGCCTGCCGGTAGCCCAGTTCTTCACGTATCTCGAGAAGTCTTTCGACGACCTCGAGAGGTGCGAAACATCTTACCGGATCTTTGAAGGTTGCCATATTATTATTCCAAAATGATCAGCCGTTAAATTCGAGCTTGTAACTTCGGCTGAATCGTATATAGGATGTCGGCTTCTACAACCAAAGTTGTAAGCCATTTACATTAGACGTGCTTTTTTCAAAAAAGTTGCAGGAAAACGGCGGAATGAGATCACCGCCAGGTAGTTTCACGCTTTAAAGAAGGAAAAGTTCCCAAATACCGGATCTAACCGGCGCCTAACTGGTGAATGTACAAGATCTGATCAGGGCTTCGAACGGGGCCGGGGCTTTCGCCGCATCTTCGAGGTAAGGCTGCAGGACCAGCACAATTCCTTGTAAACCGTTGAAGATCATATGGGTTACGATGCAGGGAAGCAGGTTTCCGCTTTTCGCCCGGATAAGCGTCAACCCTAAGCTCAGGATGCAGATCATAATGATCGCCGTGGCGCTGGTCGAATATTGAGCAAAGTGAACACCGGCGAAAAGCAGGCTGGTAAGGCCGATCGCGAGAGGGATGCCGAAAGTCCGCTGAAATGCCGAGTAGATGATCCCGCGATAAACCGTTTCTTCCACGATCGGCGCGGTAAAAGTGGCCAAAAACGCCACGATCAGCGATGCGGCGCGCGAGCTTCGCAGTATTTTCATTAACTGGTGGTCTTCATCACCCAGGAAATAAGACAGCGTGCCGAAGATCGCATAAAACAACACCACCGTCAGCAGAGCATACCCGAAATGAAATTTTCCCCATTTAAAGCCGAGCGTCTGGCTAAGCGGGTATTTTCCTTTTTTGGTTACCACGAACCAGCAATAAACAAGCGTCAAAATATGCGCCGGAATGACCGACGCGATCGCGATCAGGATGACATTAGGGCTTAAGAGAAAGGCTTCGAGGTCTTCGCGCGCTACATTTTGCGATATGGCGTAGATGATAACCCCGATATTTCCGACAAATATCAGCAGGAACACGCTGACGAGCCATGATAGAAAAGCAGTAGTAGAGCCCCACGGCGGATCGTTCGGCGTCGGTTGATATGGAGGGCCCGGAGGTTCTGGAACGGGAGCAAAAATTGTTTGGCCGTCGGGAAGGATGAAAGGAATTTGTTCTTGCTGCATAATGCTCAAATCAAAGAATACACATTAAAACTGAAACTTCAAAGCTTAAAGTTTGACCGGAATTTGACGTATGGCAAAAAGCCATATAACCTGTAATCCCGTGGGCCTCACGGAACAAAAATCCAACATACAAGTTATCGCTGTAATTCCCGCGCGCTATCATTCTACGCGCCTGGAGGGGAAATTGTTGCTTCCTTTGGCCGGAAAACCGTTGATCCTGCATACGGTCGAAAGAGTCCGGTCGGCGCGAAACGTTGACCGGGTGATAGTTGCCACCGACGATCTGAGAATTAAAGAAGTGATCGAAAATGCCGGTTACGGGTGCGTGATGACCGACGCCGGCCATCAAAGCGGCAGCGACCGCATAGCCGAAACAGCCGAAACATTTCCCGCAGGCACGGTCGTGGTAAACGTTCAGGGCGATGAGCCGATGATCGACACCGGCACGATAGAACGGGCGGTAGAGGCGATGCTCGCGGCAGACGCAGGGGGGGCGGACATCGTGACCTCGTGCGAGCCGATAAACGATATCAAAGACATTCTGAGCCCCGATGTAGTTAAAGTGGTAACTGACGCCGAAGGGTTCGCGCTTTATTTTTCGCGTGCGGCAATCCCCTTTCCCCGTGAAGCGGTCAAAAAACACGGCAATCTGGCAAGCGCTCTCGAAAAAGAACCGCAGCTTCTTTCGGGATTTAGAAAACATACCGGGCTCTACGTGTATCGCCGGGAGTATCTGTTAAAATATACGAAATTAGAACAAACGCCCGGTGAAAAACTTGAAATGCTGGAACAGCTGCGAGCCTTGGAAAACGGCGCGCGGATAAAAGTGATCGAAGCGGCCGAGTCATCGATCGGCGTCGATACTGAAGAAGATTATCAGAGGGTGAAAAAAATCTTGAGTGATAAGACGGAAGCCCGCGCGTTAGCAAGTGCTAACAAAAAGTAATTGATAGCTCTTCTTAACGGTCGGGCTTCTGCTAAATCAATATATGAAAGATTGGATCGGTTTTGGAATATTAGTGGCGATGGGGCTGGGCGCATTTTTGTTTTTGCGCTATCTGAGCAAACCCAAAAAGATATCGGCCGAAGAATTTGAAAAACGGGCGTCGGAAGGGGTCAGCCTGGTGGGCGCGGGGATGATGGAATTACAGAAATTTCTCGATCCATCGACGGAAAATGCAATTGTGGCGACCCAGGAAATAAAACGGGGCCGGTATAACAAAAAGAAAGATCAGGGCGACGGTGGCGAAACAGACGAGGAGAACGAGGAGATAGGCGAGAACGGAGACAACGAGGAGAAAAATGACTGAAAAACAAACCAAATTCATTTTTGTTACGGGCGGTGTGGTTTCAAGTTTGGGCAAAGGCCTGGCGGCAAGCTCGATCGGCTGCCTGCTTGAATCACGCGGTTTGCAGGTCACTTTTATCAAACTTGACCCGTATATAAATGTCGACCCCGGCACGATGTCGCCTTTCCAGCACGGCGAAGTTTTTGTCACCGACGACGGTGCGGAAACCGACCTCGATCTGGGACACTATGAGCGTTTTACGCACGCCAAGCTGACCAAGGCCAATAACTGGACCAGCGGCCGCATCTATCTTTCGGTCATCGAAAAAGAGCGCCGCGGCGATTACCTGGGAAAAACCATCCAGGTCATTCCGCATATTACCAATGAAATAAAGGACGCGATCCGCGCCGTCGAGAAACAGGATGAAGCCGACGTGATCATCGTCGAGATCGGCGGGACGGTAGGCGACATCGAATCCCTGCCGTTCCTGGAAGCCATTCGCCAGCTGCGAAATGATGTCGGCGAAGAAAATGCTTTGTTCATTCACGTCACGCTGGTGCCATACATCGCCGCCGCCGGTGAACTCAAGACCAAACCGACACAGCATTCGGTACGAGAGTTACGCGAGATCGGTATTCAACCCGATATTTTGCTTTGCCGGTCGGAACGGCCGCTCCCGCGTGACCTGCGCGGCAAGATCGCACTGTTTTGTAATGTAAAAGAACAAGCGGTCATCTCCGCTATGGATGTGCCGACGATCTATGAAGCCCCGCTCAGTTTGCACGAACAAAACCTGGACGAATTGATCGTGCAGTTGCTAAAACTCGAAGACCGTTCGAAAGAAGCCGACATCACCCACTGGCGCGAGCTGGTGTCGATAATCAAGGAGCCTTCGAACGGCGCGGTGAGCATCGCCATCGTCGGAAAATATGTCGAGCTTGAGGATTCGTACAAATCGCTGCGTGAAGCTTTGACGCACGCGGGCATCGCCAACAGTGTCAAAGTAAACGTTACCTGGATAGAATCTGAAAGCCTGATGACCGAAGATTATGAAACGCGTTTTAATGATTTTGACGCGATCCTGGTACCCGGCGGTTTTGGCAAACGCGGCGTGGCGGGAATGATCCGGGCGATCACTCACGCGCGAAAATCCGGCACACCGTATCTTGGTATTTGCTTGGGGATGCAGACGGCCTGTATCGAATTTGCCCGCAATGTCTGCGAAGACACGGAAGCCGATTCCACGGAATTTAACGCGGAAACGACACACCCGGTTATTTTTAAGCTGCGCGATCTGGTCGATGTCGAAGAGCTCGGCGGAACGATGCGCCTGGGCGCCTGGCCCTGCAAGCTTTCCGAAGGTTCACTGGTCAGAGAGATATATCACGATGCGGAAGAGATCAGTGAACGGCATCGCCACCGTTATGAATTTAACCCGGCGTTTCGCAACAAGCTGACCGAAAAAGGCATGGCCTTTAGCGGCATTTCGCCCGACGGAAAATTTGTCGAGATGATCGAGCTTCCGCGCGACGTTCACCCGTGGTTTGTCGGCTGCCAGTTTCATCCCGAATACAAATCAAAACCGTGGGCCACGCATCCGCTATTTACCTCATTTGTAAAAGCTGCCTGGGAAAACCGGCAGAGCAGTGAGAATCTGAAAGAAGATGTGACCAGCGATAAGCCTGTGGAAGTAAAAGAACGGGCGGAGATAAACGAAGCGGAAGTATGAAGCGGGCGATAGCGATGAGGTCAGTACCGGAACGAGAGTGACCGGGTCCGGAACTATTTATTGGTTCATGTTATTGGCGGCTCCGCCGCAGTGATGTGCGGTAAGCCTATGGCTTACCGACAGGCTTAATTTGATTTTGGCGGAGGCTGAGCCTCCGTGTATTTATTGAGAGTGACTCTCGGAAAGGCAGAGCCTTTCCGCACAGCACGGCGGCGGAGTCGCAACACGAAGTAAAATTGTGGAAATAAATTCCTTTCAAGTTGGAAATACAACCTTTGGCGACGGGCGGCTGACGATCATCGCCGGGCCGTGCGTGGTCGAATCCTACGAGCATGCCTCGATGATGGCGCGAGAAATTTCCGCCGTCACGAAAAAGGTTGGGCTCGACCTGGTTTATAAATCTTCTTTTGATAAAGCCAATCGTTCTTCGATCGAAAGTTTTCGCGGCCACGGGATGAAAGAAGGATTAAAGGTGCTGGCGCAGGTTAAAAAAGAAACCGGGCTGCCGGTAGTGACGGACGTCCACGAACCATGGCAGGTGGAAAAGACCGCGGAAGTCGCCGATATTTTACAGATACCCGCGTTTCTCTGCCGGCAGACCGATCTGCTGGTCGAATGCGCCAAAAGCGGCCGCGCGGTGAACGTTAAAAAAGGGCAGTTTCTCGCGCCGCACGATACCAAAAACATCGTCGAAAAATTACAGGCCGCCGGCGGCGAAAAAATACTGCTGACCGAGCGCGGCGCCAGCTTTGGCTACAACAACCTGGTGGTTGATTTTCGCTCGTTCCCGATAATGCGCAGTTTTGGCGTGCCGGTCGTTTTTGACGTTACGCATTCGCTGCAGCTTCCGGGCGGTTTGGGGAAAGCGACCGGGGGACAATCTGAATATATCGAACACATGGCCCGGGCCGGGGTCGCTTGCGGTATCGATGCGGTATTTATGGAGGTCCATAACGATCCGAAAAATGCGCCCAGCGACGGCCCCAATCAGCTTCCGCTCGAAAGGCTCGAAGGCCTTTTGACCATCCTGAAAAACATCCACGACCTGCTGGGAAAATAGGTAACGGGTCAATTTAAATTCAAAAAAAATTGAGACGCTCTTCCTGGGAGCGCAGGCATCTTGCCTGCAAGCGCGGATCGTCCGCGCTACCTCGTCAAAATAAAGCGAATTTAGATCGCTGCGCGATCTTGCAGGCAAGATGCCTGCGCTCCCAGGTTTACGGGCCATTTCTACTTTCGCTCCGTAGGACCTACAGGCCCCGCTAATTGCAAGAAATCCAGCTACATACGAAAACATAAATCTCTTTACTTTTTGCAACTTTTTGACCATATTAGGGGTCTAAAGATTATCCCCACGTCTTTGTTTCGAGCTGAAGTTCATTATTTGTAGGAGGGTTTATGAAAAAAGCCTTGGTAAGCTGTAGTTTACTGGCCTTTGTTTTACTCACCACACAGAGTATTTTGGGGATCACGATCGATCTTTCAGAAAGAAAAATGACCGTGAATGACGGACGGGATGATTCCGCTATTGTGCAAAAAGCCATTACAGATGTTCTGGCCGGCGGCGGAGGGACGGTCATCTTTCCCCCCGGAGTGACGGACATCAATACCGGCATCCAGGTAGCCCCGGAATATTACAAACCTGTAAATCTCATCCTTAAGGGTGACGGCGGATCCGTCGTGCGTATCTCTGTGGGCAGCAAGGGGACCGCTTTCTCTTTTGGAAATTTAAATCAATTGAAGATCACGAACCTGGTTTTCGTCGGAAAAAATGTGCCGGTCTCCAGTCCGCAATTTATTGACGCCCGCTACGTTTTTTTCATCGGCTTTGTAGCGGTGACAAACATTCAGGAAACGTCATTCTTCGGTTTAGCGGTGCCGAGCGGCGGGGCGATCATTCAAGCGGCCACGAATCTGACTGTCGACAATTGCCAATTCGAAGGATTGAATGCGGCCTATCCTGACGGAGCGGTGATCGGCCTCGACTGCTGTACTTCCCACGGGCAAAACACCACTATTTCGCATTCGACCTTTGTCGACTACGGGTATTTCGGCGACCAGTATTATTCAAAGACGGTGGCCTTTACCGCCAACTGGATCAGGGCAAAGCAGCTCTATTATATCGGTTCGACGGTCAACCAGCGTCTTTCGGTAGAAGATACGTTCTTTGATGAAGGGGCGGCCGTTGCGATAAATGCGCAAAATATAGGTGCGCTCAATTTGCGTGGATTGAAAATTAATATAAACGGGACAGCATACGGGACCGGCCTTAAGTTAGACCATATTGTCCGGGCCCGGATTAGAAGATACCGTCTTCGGTTATGCGTCGTCGCCGCGCCCGCTGGCGATATTATTTAAATCGAACGTCGAAATGATCGGGGTGACGCGGACCCAGGGCGTGCAATGCCCCACCATGGATACCGATACGGTCATAAGTTGGGTGCTTTCCGATTGCGAATAAACCAGCGGCGACGTTTTGGCTGACACAATCTGAAAGTTGATTTCGATCGTTTCCGATCATGTGAGTAGTGGGTCAATTTGAAAACAGTATGTCCGCGTAGCGGACTGGAGAGAATAGCCCAGGGCTTCAGCCCTGGGTAACAAACGATCAATTTTGATAATTCCAGCCCGGAATAGGCGAAAGAACTAGCCAGTTCTTTCTCCTATTCCGGGCTAGAACATTTTTTGGAGATCCCGATACCCAGGGTGGCGCTCGCTGCGCTCACTTACCCTGGGCTATTTTCTTTGTCCCCGTTGGGGACTTTAAGGATAGATTTTCAAAACTGACCTATTTAAAATTCAGATTGTGGTAAAGCACCGGGAATTGATCCGCTACCATCCGGCGATGCGGAATATTTTTCCGCTGGGTAAAATGTCGTACCCTTCCTGCCCCGAATTTAATAAAACAGCCTAAATATCCTCACTAAAACTCACGTTTATCAAGATATCCATCGTGGCATAGTGGTTGCAGGTTAATATACCGGCGTCTTTGCTAAAAGGCGCTCCCCGTCCGTTTCCCTCAATAAACTTCTAAAGCAGATCCTTATCTCAGCACAAATGTTCCTGATTTATTCAGGTCTTTAAGAAGAGTCTGCCGGCTCCATCCATAGCAAACACAAACTAATTTTATGAACACGAGAATTTTGACTTTTTTATTTGTAATAATTTTCGCCCTGGGCATGTTTCAAACTGCTTCAGCGATCACGGTTGTGGTAACCGCGATCCCCAATGACGATGTCGATGATTCGGCTGCCGTCCAACTGGCTTTTAATAAAGCCATTGCCGGCGGCGGCGGCACTGTGGTATTCCCCCCGGGTGTTTTGGACATCAAGAACCCGGTGGTTGCGGTCCCTGACGGATACAGCCCGGTCAATATCACGGTCAAGGGCGATGGCGGTGCCGTCGTGCGTATTTCGGTAGGCAGCGAAAAAAACGCTTTGTCATTCGGCAACCTCAATCAACTGCAGTTCGAAAATATGATCTTCGTAGGCAGAAATGTGCCCATCGGCCATCCGCAATTTATCGACGCGGGCAATGTTATCGTGGCCCATTTTGTTTCCTCGATAAATTTTTCTCATACATCTTTCTTCGGGCTCGCCGTGCCGTCTCCGGGGGCGATCATTTATACGACCTCGAACTTCACGGCGGACAATTGCTTGTTCGAAGGCTTGAACGCCGCTTATCCGGACGGCGCCGTCGTCAGCCTGGATTGCTGCACTTCGCAGATGCAAAATTCGCGGATCAGCAGTTCTATTTTTCTCGATTACGCGCATTTCAACGGGCAATATTTGTCTAAGACACCGGCGCTGACAGGCAGTTGGGTGATGGCCAGGCAAACGCTTTCCCCGGCCTTGATGAGCACCCAAAATCTCACGATCGTAGACACTTTTTTTGACGAAGGAGCGGTCACGACGATAGATGTACAGAATCTGTTTGCCCTTAACCTGCGCGGGCTAAAAGTAAATCTCAATAGCATCTCGATCGGAACCGGTGTGAAAGCGGATAATGTCAACCGCCTGCGCATTGAAGACTCTATTTTCGGCTATGCCAGCTCGTATCGCCCGCTGGCGATCCTGGTAAATTCGAACGCCGAGATGATCGGCGTCACGCGCCGCGAAAATGCGCAATGCCCGGAGGTGGATCCGCTGTCGGTCGTTAGTTACCGGCTTTCTGATTGCAAATAGATTGGTATTTAACCCAAAATATTGTTATAAAGACAGTTGAGAAAAGCAGGTTTTACAAACTGCAAAGCTCGACTGTTTTTATTTTTGTACCGATCTGTAAAGAGAGTTTTCTGATAAGAATGAGCAATATTAAACCGGGCCTTATTTTAGTCTTATTTATCCTTGTTTCTTTTTCGGCGTTTTCCCAGGACGATACCCGCGCGGCCGCGGCGTGGCAGGTGAAAAGTTATGATATATCCGCCGCCCTTCCGCAAAATACGGCGAGAGAAAACTTTCCGCCAAAGCGCTTTTAAACATGCAGAATGTAGGAAACGCAGCGGGTTCGCGGGTGACACTGCGCATCGGCAGCGGGGCTGAGATCACCTCCGTCAAGGTGAACGATGCGGCGGTAAGTTTTACCAAAGGCGAAGAGAGATTAGGGACCTCGCAAAGATCGATCCAGCGGATCATCGTCACGATGCCCGCCGTGCAGCCGAACGGAGCAGTCACTGTGGCGGTCGAATACACGCTGAAGGTTGACGAAAATTCCGGTTTGAACGCTCTTTCGCCGCTCGGTTCGCAGTTTCTGCCACTTTCTTTTTGGTACCCGACCCCAAACAATCATTTTGCTCCGAAGGGCGCCGATTTTGCACCGTTCAAGCTGAGTGTCACAGGCAGCGGCGAAACGGTCATCTCATCGGGAACGCAGGCCGGGACCTCTTTCGAACAGAAGGCAAACGGGCAGCCGTTCTTTCTCACCGGAAGCTGGGACACGGTGGAATCAAAAGGCGTGACGGTATTTTTGCCGAAAGGCGCCACTGAGGCGGAAAAACAGCGCGCGGGAGAATTGGCAAGCTTGGCGGTAGACGCCAAGACCTATATCGCTTCTCTCATGGGCAATACCACCGAACTGCCGATGCGTATCGTAGCGGTGCGCCAGGGAGCGGGATTTGCCGATGCGGGAACGATACTTTTAGATTATGGCGCTTTCCGGCGGCCTAAACTGGACAACGGAACTGTCATGACCGTGGCGGAATCGATCGCCAAGATCTGGTTGGGAAACAGCAGGCTGGTGCGCGGTGAAGGTTACGGCGCGATCCGTGAAGGATTGTCACTTTTTATCGCGACGCAATTTCTGGAAAAGCAATATGGAAAGGACGTCGCGGATGTCGAACGGCAGCGTCAGCGGGTGGCTTACGCCTCTGTCGCGCGGCGTGATGCTCCGCTAAATCTCGTTTCGCCGCTGGATGGTTCATATTATTCTTCGGTCGCCAATAAAGGCGCAATGGTCTGGCGCGTGCTGACCAAACAAATGAGCGCCGAGCAATTTTTCAGTTACGCAAAAACGCAGGACCCTTTTACCGTTCTTGGATTGCGCACAACTTTTTCAAATACGTATGACATCATCGACCATTGGCAGCAGAACGCGACCGATATGAATTTGATGGTGGGACTGCCTGTCGTAGCCGGAGGCGAAGTAAAAGTTGCTTTGCGAAACACCGGCGGATTTTCCGCGCATGTGAACGTGATGGCGACAACCGATAAGGGCGAAAAACTTATCACCGCGGTTTCGATACCGGGGAAGGGTTTCGCGGATGCAGTTTTTAAAACCACTTCTAAGATCGTTCGCACCGAAGTAGACAGCGACAAACTTTACCCGCAGCTCGATTACTCTGACGATGTGGCTCCGCGGGAGTTGGAAGAGAGCGACCCGCTCACGATAATTAAGCGCGCTTTTGATAAACAGGACTTTGCCGCGACGGAAAAAACCGCGCGGATAGTTTTGCAGAACCTGCCGCATTTTGATGAGGTGCGGACGTGGCTGGGGCGGGCGCTGCTGGCGCAGAATCGTGTGGCCGAGGCCGATAAAGAATTCAAAGCCGCGCTGGGCGAGAAACTGCCGACCGCTTTTACCGAAGCCTGGGCCAATATAGGTTTGGCGGATATCAGCGTGCGAGCGAGCCAGAACTCCGCGGCCGCCGGTTATTTTGAGCAGGCGATACTCGCCGATGCGGAGTATGGTTCCAATCTCGCCGCACGCCGGGGACGGCTTCGGACCGAGGCTTCACCCCCTGTTATCGACAACAGCGTCAAAGCTTTTTTTGCGCAATTTGATAAGACCATTTTGGGCGGACGCAAAGCCGAAGTGGATACTCTTATCGTCCCGGGCGAAGTAGCCAGGTTCTCAGCCGGCGCAATGGCCGGCCAGCCTTCGCAATGGCAGACAAAAGTTTTACGCGCGGACAGGATAGACGCCAATCGCGTTTTGGTGGAAACCGAGATCCTGGTTAAACGGCTTGGGTCTGAACTTACCGAGTCCGGAACCGCAATATTTGTTTTGTCAAAGATCGGCGGCGTCTGGAAACTCGGCGGAGTTGAGGTTTTTGAAGTGCGTTAAAGACGCGGGTAAGTTGATAACCAGTAAAGTAGATTTGCTTATAAAATCTTATCCCCGGCATTCCAGTTCTATTTTTACATTGCCACCAGCTTTAGCTAGTGGATAAGGAATTTCCCGATCTTGGGGGCTTTAGCCCAAATAGATTCGGCTAAAGCCGCTCATAAATTACTGATTTCTTTAACCACCAGCTAAAGCTAGTGGCATTTTTAGGCAACAGCCAAATAAACCTGATAACTATCAATTACTGCTGCTGATGAAAAACATCACCGAAGATATTCTGGCGCGGGCGCGAAAAATAAAACTCGTTTTAATGGATTGCGACGGCGTTTTAACCGACGGAAAAATTTACTTTAATGAGCACGGCGAAGAGTCCAAGGCGTTTAATACAAAAGACGGCCTGGGGATCGTTTTGCTGCATCGCGCGGGTATCAGTACGGGCATTATTACCGGACGGGTCTTTAATGGGCTTCAGCGCAGGACAGAGGAATTAGGAATGAGATTCTTGCGCATGGGAAGCGAGGATAAGACGGAAGAGTTTGAAAACATAATGGCCGACGCCGGTGTCTCAACCGAAGAAACCGCTTACATTGGCGATGACCTTCCTGACATCGCCCTGCTAAAAAAAGCCGGCCTCGCCGTTGCCGTTGCCGACTCCGTAAATGAGGTTTTAGAGGCTGCGCATTACGTTACAGAAAAGAATGGCGGTGATGGCGCGGTCAGGGAAGTTAGCGACCTGATCCTGCGGGCCAAAATTATCACATACTCATCAAATAATAAGGTCGGAACCGGGAGCCGTAGCGACCGGGTCTCTTCTAATGATTAGTTATTAGTGATGGCTTTGCCCACAAAAGTCGATTTCTTATTAACAGGCAAAAACCCGCATTCATAATTAGCCGCTAATTGCACGAATAACACGAATTAAAGAATCATTTGATCACTCACAATTAAAGCATTACTATCGCTCCCGGCTCTGACTTCATCATAATGGCCTTAGTTTTATTTAAAAGCCCGCCAAAAAATATACTTCTCCAAAATCCCTTCTGCAAAAAATAACGTCTATCGGCGATAATATCTCCGCGGTATTTTGTTTTGCGAGGTCTACCGGTTCCGCCGCTCTTTTCAAGCCGCTTTTATATACTTTTGGGCGATTACTAATGATTTTTAAGATTTCTGTTCCATTTTCGTTCCAGGTGTTCCGTTGTTACACCCCCGTTCCAGGGTGGAACACTTGCATCCTCCAGCGCGTCTGCTGCTAACATCGATGTTTGCGCGATTCGTTAGAGGTCAAGCCTGCTTCGAAGCGTGTACTAAAACCGCGAAAATTACCCTAAAAGAGTCGTCTATACCTTAAATAGTTTACCCGGCCTTCTTCGCACCTATGTTAAATCCCGTAAATAAAAGCTTTTTATCTACGGAACGGTATTTGCTTTTATATTGGCAGAGCCAAATGCGTTTGGTCGAAGGAGTATAGAAGGGGTAATTATGAAATTCAAATACATCAAACAAACGGCGTTCTCATTGTTTGTTGTGTTCGGTTTACTGCTTGGGGTGAGCAGTGTCTCTATCGCGCAGAAGCGCGGCAGGGACGACAACAAGCGCGCCCAGCAACAACAGCAGCAGAACCAGAACCAACAGCGCGGTGAACAGCGTAAAGCTGAGATCCAGCAGCAGCGCCAGGTTCAGAACGATCAGCGTCAGAACCAGGTTCGCCAGGGGCAGGAGCAGCGGCGCGTTCAGCAGCAACAGCAACAGCAAAATCAGGTGCAGCAACAGCAGCAGCAACAGAATCAAAGGAATCAGCAGGAGCAGTGGCGCCAGTCACAGCAGAGACAGGTCCAACAACAGCAGCAGCAGCAGGAACAGCAAAACCAGGTTCGCCAGCAGCAGCAACGGCGTATTCAGCAGGATCAACAGAATCAGATCCAGCAGAATCAGGTCCGGCAGCAGCAGCGCCAGATCCAGGATCAGCGCAATAACGAATTACGCAAGCAGGATCAGCAGAACCAGGTTCGCCAGCAGCAGCAACGACAGATCCAGGATCAGAACAACCGGGAACTGCAGAAGCAGAACCAGCAGAACCAGATCCGTCAGCAGCAGAATCAACGCCAGATTCAGGACCAGCGCGGCTGGCAAAACCAGCAGCAGCAAAACCAGAATCCGCGAAGCAGCGGTAACGGCAACTGGAACGGTAATGGTAACGGCGGTGGCAGCAGCCAGCGTCACCAGCAGTTCAATCGCCAGCAGCAGCAACAGCTGCAGCAGCAGCGTTATAACCAGTACAACAGCCAATGGCAAAACTGGCAGCGTAATCAGAATTGGCGCCAACAGCAATTGCAGCAGCAGCGCCGGTATAATTACCTGCGTTACCAGCAGTCGTATTGGGACCGTGTCAGACGCGATCAGCTTCGCCTGCAGCAGGCCCGCTACTACGATAATCTGACCTACAATTATCGTTACAATCGCGGCGGCCAGTATTATTACACCAGCCAGTACGGTGCGCAGATGCTGCGCGACGCCGTCAATAACGGTTACGAGGAAGGCTTCCGGGCCGGACTTGCCGATCGTCAGGATGGCTGGGGTTATGACTATAACGCCTCTTACGGTTATCAGGATGCCGCTTACGGGTATGACAGCTACTATGTCGAACTAGGCGACTATCAGTATTATTTCCGTGAAGGTTTCCAGCGTGGTTACGAGGACGGCTATTACAGCCGCAATCGTTACGGCAGCTACTCGAATGGTAGATACTCCATTCTCGGCGCGGTCGTGGGAACTATTCTGGACGTCGTTCTCGACTAACGGAGAATCGATATAAATTGAAAGCCTCGTCCGAGCGATCGGATGAGGCTTTTTTATGGAGCGCGGGCATCTTGCCCGCATGAACGCATACGTTCGGAAGAACCACCCCGTCACGCTGCGCGCAGTGTAAAGAAACCTCTCGCTACCGCTTTGGGTTCTGACAAGAACGCATCGGCTGACACCGACGCTACTGACAAGAAAGAACCACCCCTCCTTCGTAAGGAGGGGAGTTTTACGAGGAAAATATTGACAACCTGTTCCCTTGAATCTATTTTATTTATACGTCAGAAGGCGCGGGCGTAGCTCAATGGTAGAGCATCAGCTTCCCAAGCTGGGGGTTGCGAGTTCGATCCTCGTCGCCCGCTCCAAACATCCCAACCGGTACCTTTTTTGTACTAGTTTGGCTGTTTTTAAAAATCCTGGATTCCGGAGTACGAAGCTATGAAAGTATTTTTCCCACTATACGGCGATGATGTTTTTATTTCTTATTCCCGCAGAGACGGAGCGCTATATGCGGCGGGCCTGGCTGACAAATTAACCGAAAAAAAACTATCCTGCTTTATAGACAAGCTTGGCACCGAGCCGAATCACGATCTACCACTTTCCCTGAGAAAAAAAATCAAGAGTTGTACGGTTTTTGTTCTGGTCGGAACCGAAAAAGCCGTGCAATCCGAATTTGTTCAAAAAGAGATCGCGGAATTCAAACAAACCGGGCGAACGATCTTGCCGATCGATTTTAATAACAAGATCAAAGAGGCGATCTGGTATGAAGAGATACCGGGTATTGCCACCGAAACGGAAAAAAATGCGGAAGCGCTGGAAACGGGAGATCCATCTCAAAATGTCGTCAGCTTTATAAAAAAATCTTTCAACTATACCCGCCGCAATCAATACATGTTCCGAATGTTTTGGGGAGCATTGAGTTTATTTTTTATTCTGATCGGCCTGGGTATAGGAAGTTACCTTTTTGCGATGACACAAGTGGATTCGGCTAAACAAGAGGCCAGAAGGCAGGAGTTAAGAGCGCGGGATGCGACCCAAAAAGCGGACCAGGAAACGCATAAGGCCAATGCCGCGGAACAAAAAGCGATCGAGAAAGAAGAAGTCGCCCAAGAGAAAGAGATTGAAGCGAAAATTGCCTCTGATAAAGCCGACAAAGCCGTAAAGCTGGCGGACGAAAAAACAAAAATCGCCGCGGATGCCGCCCAGGCGGCTAAACTGGCGGAAGACCGAAAATTAAAAGCGGAAAATGAGGCCAGAAAACAAGAGACGATTGCGGCCGCGCGGAGGCTGGCGGTAGAGGCGAAGTTTGCTGCGGAAAAAACGCAGTCTTCCGTTAATATCGGATCCTATGACCCGCAGCGCAGCGTTCTGCTAGCCATCGAATCGTTAAAAATCCTGAAAATACCTGAAGGAATGCAGTCGCTGCGCGGCGCCTTGATGAATTTGACTGGCCAAGCATTTGAAGTCGAATTGCCGGAAGAAGGGGGCAGCTTATCGGCAAGCCCCAACGGCAAATTCCTGGGAATTACTAAAGGAGAGAGATCATTTCTCAGAACCGTAAAAAAGAAATCCAGATCCGAAGACAGCCCGCTCTCCGAGGCGGTTGCTGAAGAATCTGGCTTTTTTGAGGACAGTCCGATTTCCGAGATGTCTGCTCGAGAGATTTCTGTTTTCCGGAAATAATAAAAGATTTGCGGTCATTGTCAACGAAATGGCATTCGTGAGAGACACGGAGACGCTAGGAAATTTGATCACGTTTCCAGTGCCGGCAGATTCGGGCCTGGTTAATTTAAATGATGACGGCACTGGATTGAGGGAAAAAAATAAGTATGATCGCGGCGCTTGCGAAATTCTGAATTTGAACTGTGCCACGAGCCGGGATGGGAAATGGAAGGCGGAGCTAAACGAAACCGACACGATGATGCGGGTCACTAATGTAAAAACCGGGATGCCGGCTGTTCCCGCGAAAAAATGGAAGAAGGATTCTGAGAACGTGTTTCGGTTGGCGCTGAGCGATGACGGCAAATTGCTCGCTGCCGCTAATGGTATTGAAATCGATATATGGAAGGTCGACGGTTGGAGCAAGATAGGAAGTTTTTCGCATGAATGGCAGATCCGGGAAATGAATTTCACTTCGGACGGTCTATGGCTTACGGCG
>CAVYCB010000009.1:0-245000 GCA_963766895.1 uncultured Acidobacteriota bacterium | reverse complement strand
GATTTCGGGCAAATAATGCGCAGGATAGGTGGGAGGCTTTGATGTCAGGCTTTTGGGCTTGGCGGAGCCATCGGTGAGATACCACCCTTTATTTGTTTGGACTCTAACCTCGAACCGTTATCCGGTTCAGGGACATTATCAGGCGGGTAGTTTGACTGGGGCGGTCGCCTCCTAAAGAGTAACGGAGGCGCTCGAAGGTTGGCTCAGGCTGTTTGGAAATCAGCCGTAGAGTGTAAACGCATAAGCCAGCTTGACTGCGAGACATACACGTCGAGCAGGTACGAAAGTAGGAGTTAGTGATCCGGCGGTCGCTTATGGAAGTGCCGTCGCTCAACGGATAAAAGGTACGCCGGGGATAACAGGCTGATCCTGCCCAAGAGTTCACATCGACGGCAGGGTTTGGCACCTCGATGTCGGCTCATCACATCCTGGGGCTGAAGAAGGTCCCAAGGGTTCGGCTGTTCGCCGATTAAAGTGGTACGTGAGCTGGGTTCAGAACGTCGCGAGACAGTTCGGTCCCTATCTGGTGTGGGCGCAGCAGAATTGAAGGAATCTGACCTTAGTACGAGAGGACCGGGTTGGATTGACCTCTAGTGTACGTGTTATCACGCCAGTGGTATCGCACGGTAGCTATGTGGAGCATGGATAAACGCTGAATGCATCTAAGCGTGAAGCCAGACCTAAGATTAGTTCTGCCAGTGAGACTCGTGGAAGACCACCACGTTGATAGGCTGGAGATGTAAGCGCAGTAATGTATTTAGTTGACCAGTACTAATTGTCCCAAGGCTTGACCATAAAATTTATTTACAACAAATTTTATTTGGCTCAGGTTTGCGACTCAGTAAGGTAAATAGTTAGTGAACTAAAGTAAATTAGCTAGTTAGTAATAAAATGTTATTCAGTTATCAGGTATCGAATATTTGAAAATTTGCGAACGGTGAACGGTTAATGATTAGTTGGAGAAACGATCGTATCGTTCACAGAATTTGAGCAAAGAATGTTGTTGAGTTCTTGCACTCACCATTCATCACTCATAATTCACCGTTACTAAAGTTTTCCGGTGATTTTGTCGGTAGGGTCACACCCGTTCCCATCCCGAACACGGAAGTTAAGCCTACTGGAGCCGATGATACTGCACTTTCAGTGTGGGAAAGTAGGAAGTCGCCGGATTAATATTAAAAGAAAAGCCTGCTCAATTTGAGCGGGCTTTTTTGCGTTTGAATTTATTGGTAAGTATAGTTAACGCAATGTTATCGCTCATACCTAAAAGTTCGCTATACTGTCATTGAAGGTCAAACGATGATTAAAAATCTCTTTATTTATTAATGGGGATTTTGTTTTTACATTTCCGAAACTTGGTAGAAGAATAAACCCGCTAAAAGAATCTCATCTAAATTCTATCTCTCAAGTTGGGATTGACAAAATCCTTGACGATCTGAGTTAGCCAATCGCGGTGAATTGACCGGCGAATAAAAAACTATAGGTGCGGCATTACCCATCTTTGAAAGCATCTAAAAGGTAACTGTTTCAGACTTAGGCATGATTTCTAGCTGGAGAATTAAAACTCGACTTTATGAGACTAAAAAGTTAGAAATCATTGAGCGTCAACCATTGAATAAAGTTATTCTTGAACAGAAACTGAGTTTTTCGGACTTCATAGAAGCATCCTCTCTGCTTATACGAATAGGTAGGGTCATCGCCGAGTTGGTCCGGTTTGTTTCAGGCACTATTTCTCCGGTTGGCTAATAATTTTCGCATTCTTCCTAGAACTATCGACACTGAAAACATGAAAATCTTACTCCGCTGCCGCCGTAAGTCTTCCTAAAAATGAAGAAATTAGTAGCTTGATCAACCGCGATGGTTCACAAGTCTTTGCACCAATGTTTCACCCAATTCTTCGACTTCGTTAAAAAACATCCCGATTGAGGAGAAGCCCAATTCAAAGTGTGGAAAATGAGCCAGTTCTATACTTTGAATTGATAGGATGCAAATTGTTAGGAGACCACTTCTTTTCATTCACCAGCGAAACCACCTCCAGCTTGCTTTTCAATACATCGATCCCTAAAACATTCTTGGTCATCTCATTACATCCGATTCCAAAATCATGTCCCCTCGACCAACCTTAGCTATTCAGGCTCACTTGGCCTTAGTTTCCGTCCGGCTGACGAGGAACAATAGGAAAACGGGAAAAAGGTCTCTATCTTCCGCTCAGAATCTTTGCTCTCAACGACCGGGTAGACTCTTATTTTCCCACCAATTATCCTTGCCCAGAATAATCGCTATTAGATTACTCTCAAGATACATTTGACCAGGTTCTTTAGTGTGCAAGTGATAAAGTTCTAAAAATTAACTCGAGTTGTAATGATTCAAATTCCGTAGAGTGCGCGAAGCATCAGGAAAAAACGAAATCCCGGAAAACGAAACAGGTCGCTACCGCTCCCGGTTCTGACCTCATTATTAAATTGCGTCATTGATTGAAACCGTATTATTCTTTCTTCGTAAAAATATATATATGAAAATTCTCAAAACCTGCTTACTCCTTGTCTGTTTGTTACCGATCCAGCTTTCCGTTTTTGCGCAAAAGGCCGCGCCGCAGGCAACCTTTAAAGTCGATTACGAAAAGTTCACGCTCGCCAACGGTCTGGAGGTGATCTTTCATATCGACAGGTCGGATCCGGTGGTGGCGGTGGCGCTGACGGCGCACGTTGGTTCGGCGCGGGAAAAAGCCGGGCGCACGGGATTTGCGCATCTGTTCGAACACCTGCTGTTTTTGGAATCGGAAAATCTGGGCAAAGGCGGTCTTGATAAACTGAGCGCGCGGGTGGGCGGCTCCGGCGCGAACGGTTCGACTTCGCGTGACCGCACCAATTATTTCCAGACCGTGCCAAAAGACGCGCTGGAAAAAATGCTCTGGGCCGAAGCCGATAAGCTCGGGTGGTTCATCAACACGGTGACCGATCCCGTCCTCGCCAAGGAAAAGCAGGTAGTAAAAAATGAGAAGCGGCAAAGCTACGACAACACTCCTTACGGCCACACGCCGGAGGTGATCGCCCAGGCGCTTTATCCGGCCGACCATCCTTATAACTGGGAAGTGATCGGCTCGCTCGAAGACCTGCAGAACGCCACCGTTGCCGATGTAAAAGAATTTTTCCGGCGCTGGTACGTTCCCAATAATGTAACGCTGACCGTAGCGGGTGATTTCGATACCGTGCAGGCAAAAAAATGGGTCGAGAAATATTTTGCTGAGATAAAGCGCGGCGGCGAAGACATCAAGCCGATGGCCAAGCGTCCAGGAACTTTAAAGGAAACAGTCAAATTTTATTACGAGGATAATTTCGCGACCTTGCCCGAGCTAACACGGACCTGGCCGTCGGTCGAGCGGTATCACCCGGATTCTTATCCGCTGGCGGTGCTTGCGCAGTATCTTTCGGACGGAAAAAGAGCGCCGTTCTATAAAGTCCTGGTCGAAGACAAGCAGTTGACGGGCGATGTGGGCATGGGAAACGACACGTCAGAGCTGGCGGGTGAATTTGCCGTCTCGGTCCGTGCATTCGATGGCAAGGACCTGGACGAGGTATCCGCCGCGATCGATGAGGCCTTTGCGAAATTTGAAAAAGAAGGCATTTCAGACAAAGACCTGACGCGAATAAAAGCCGGACAGGAGACGCAGTTTTACAGTTCGCTTTCCAGTGTCCTGGGCAAAGGATTTAACCTTGCCCAATACAACATCTTTGCCGGTGACCCGGGATTTATCGAAAAGGACATTCAGAATATTCTCGCCGTGACACCGGCCGATGTTACGCGCGTTTATCAGAAATACATCAAGAACAAGCCGTTCGTCGCGACCAGTTTTGTGCCGAAGGGCAAGCCGGCGTTGGCGCTGGAAGGTTCAAACAAAGCGAGTGTTGTGGAAGAAAGAATAGTCCAGGGCGCGGACGCAGAGGTTGACCCGAACGTAAAGGCAGATTATGTGCGGACACCATCTTCTTTTGACCGGGCGGTTGAACCGCCTTACGGCATGGCGCCGGAAGTTAAAATTCCCACGATCTGGGAAGACAAGCTTTCTAACGGAATGCGCGTCCTCGGTATTCAAAACACGGAAGTCCCGCTGGTTCAGTTTGAGATCGTAGTCGGCGGCGGTGAACTTTTGGAAGATATCAACAAGGTCGGCGTTTCAAACCTGATGGCGCGAATGATGACGCAGGGAACTGCCCGCAAGACGCCGCAGGAACTCGAAGAGGCCATCCAGCAATTGGGAGCCACGATCAGCGTAAATGCGGGGACCGAAGACGTCCGCATCGGCGTAAATACACTGGCGAAAAATTACGATGCGACGCTGGCGCTGGTTGAAGAGATCCTGCTCGAACCGCGGTGGGACAGCAAAGAATTCGATCTGCTCAAGCAAAGTACGATCAGCCAGATCCGCCAGCAGCAGGCCAATCCTAATGCTATCGCGCAGAATAATTACAACCTCCTGATCTATGGGAAAAATAATATCCGCTCACGAAATATTCTTGGAACGATCGATTCGGTCGGTGCCATCACGCTTGACGACCTGAAAGCTTTCTACGATAAGAACATTTCGCCAACGGTTGCGCGGATGAACGTCGTCGGGGCGCTGGATAAGACAAAGATCGTCAGTTCTTTGAGCGGGATGGGCGTTAAATGGAAGAGCAAAAAGGTTGAGATCCCGGTTTATAAAACGCCGCCGGCGCCGGCCAAATCGACGGTGTATTTCTACGATGTTCCGGATGCCAAGCAGTCAGTCATTCGGTTCGGTTACCGGGCACTGGCCCAGACAGACAAGGATTTTTACCCGGCGACGGTGATGAACTACATCCTCGGCGGCGGCGGATTTGCTTCGCAACTGACCCAGCAGCTGCGCGAAGGGAAAGGCTATACCTACGGCATCAATTCGGGTTTCTCCGGAACGAACAGCCCCGGCGCCTTTACGATCGCCAGCAGCGTGAGAAGCAACGTTACCCTCGAGTCTGCCCAGCTAATCAAAAGCATTCTGCAGGATTATCCCAGGAACTTTTCGGATAAAGACCTGGAAACCACCCAAGGTTTTTTGATCAAGAGCAACGCGCGGGCTTTTGAGACCGCGGACGCCAAACTCAATATGCTGGAACTTATCGGCAAATACGGTTGGAAATACGACTACGTCAAAGACCGCGAACAGATCGTCAAGGGAATGACCGTGCAGCAGATCAAGGACTTGTCACAGAAATACCTGAATAGCGATAAGATGATCTGGCTGGTGATCGGAGACGCCAAAACCCAACTGCCGCGCCTGAAAGAACTCGGATTCGGCGATCCGGTAGTGATCCAAAAGTAGAAATATCCATTCAGGATTCAAACCTTAGTTTGCTTTTTTAGGATTAACAAACTAAGGTTTGAACCGGCCAATAAATGTTCTGTTTTGTTCGTGTGTTTCGTGGTATTTAGTGGTTACGATCTTAAAGTTCTCGAATATAAAAACTAAGCTGAGAACCACGAAACAATACTAATAAACGCAAAAATAAGCAGTAGGGCTTTCGTGATGCGATCAATTTACGTTTCTGAGGATCGCATTAACAATTGACTTAGCGTTCCAACTTACGATCTCAATAGCAGAGCGCCTTACGGCGTATGGCAACCGTACTTTCCCTCTAGGCCGTATTCCGATGAGGGGTTTTTCATATTTATCCGCCAAATCGATCTCGAACTGCAACCATTCTCGATATGAGACTTCGATGCCGGCAATTATCAGAACGACACTGGCGAGTCTAATATTACGATCAATCTCCGCGGCTAATTTCTTTTTGCTTCCGCCGGCTCGCGGATTCTCTATCGATATAGAGTAGTCTTTCCAACGAAACCCACGAGTTTTGTCGAGGAAATCAACAATTCTAAAATACTCGTTATAATTCCAGCAGTGTGAGATGAATACGTTATAAATTCTTTGTCTACGCATAATTTGGGAGCTAAAAGTCTGGTAATTTTATACCATATGTTTTGTTTTTAACATAAAACTTTGCAAAAAGGGCCACGGTACACAGCCCGTTAAATATTCTATTGACAGGGATGTATTAAGGTATTATTCTGGCGCAGCTTTGGAATAAATTTTATGCAAAGATCAGTATTCGCTTCGCTCCTTTTGGCTGCTCTGGCGGTCCTTTTATCTTCCGATTCTTTCGCTCAAACAAAACGAATAAAAGGCAGCAATACTATACCTCCTCCCGGCTATGATTTCGCCGCCGAATCACAAAAATTTCTCGACAAATTCTGGACGCGCAGGATAGCAAACTGCGGCGGATCCAGCTATTTGATGCGGGGCAACACGGTTGACGGAATAACGCTGGTGGAGGCTGAGGGAGTGACTTTTGAAACGGCCGGCGAATCGATCAGGGGCAAGGAAGGTTATCCGCGTGACCTTTTTTGGAGCGGCATATCGACCGCAAAGTTTGCGCGCCACCGGAAGATGACGGAGGCCAAAAAAACCTGGGGCGAATGGAAAGAGGGCGGATCGGATAGCACTTATTATCAATTCGACAAAGGAAACTGGTCGACTTTGTGGGTCACGCAAATTTATACCTCCTGTGCCCAGGTCGATACGTTCACGGAAAAGATCGGGATCGGAAAAATTCTCCCTGACTATATTCTGAAAGCCGAACTTCGGACCCCGGCTGGAGAAACCCTTACGCTGGAAAAATATAAAGGGATCGTGTTGTTAAACCTGTGGGCTACCTGGTGCGGGCCGTGTCGGTTGGAAATGCCGGACCTTAATGAACTGCAGGAAAAATACCGCAGCCGGGGCGTTACCGTAATCGGCCTGGACGTCGAAGGCGAGACGAAAGAAGAGATCGAGGCTTTCCGTAAAAAGATGGAAATAAATTACCTCCTTGTGTCGGGTGATGATAATTTGGCGCAGGCGCTTATGGCAATTTCCCGGATGCAAGGCATTCCTCAGAGTTTTATCATCGTTGGCGGCAAATTAGAGGGTGTCTTTAAGGGATACAACCCTAACCGCACCGTTAATGATATGAGCCAAATGATCGAGGAAAATCTGGAGGCTAAATAAAGAGAGAACCACCCCGTCGCTGAAGCAGCGCCACCCCTCCTTCGTAAGGAGGGGAGTTTAAGGAATCGCGCTCCGATAACTCCTTCCACATTCTTTCCGCACAAACTATAATCATAGAACAGGAATCTAACCCGTATCTCAAATGAATTTCGAGAGTTTCTTCAAATTATCTTCTTATACTTTGCTTTTTGGCGGGCTGCTGGCGCTGTTTGTTTCAGGAGGCGTGGGCATTCTGGTTGCGGCACTTTTTATTGCCACGATGATCCTTGCCTGGAATCTGGAAGACAGTAAGTGGCAGCTTTCCGAAAGAGTGGGATTAATAGTGATCCTGGCGACGCTGCCGCTGTTCTACCTGGATTATAAATACAATCTGTCGGGCAGCTATTCACGCGAGCAGGCGGCCGTCGCCACTCTGGCCCGTTTGATCCTGGCGCTGGCGGCGATCAAACTCCTGCAGGTCAAGACAGACCGCGACTGGTTCGTACTTTACCTGATATCGTTTTTCGAAGTTTTACTGGCGGCGGGTTTCAGCATCAGCTTTTTTCTGGCGGCATCTTTTGTCATTTATCTTTTCTTTGCGGTGACGACGATCATTGCATTCGAGATAAGAAAATCTTCCCGCAGCATCAATGAGAAACGCACCAAGATCCTAAAAAACACACCGGGGCGCCGGGCCAGAATTCATTTGCGATAACTCCCCGGACGAATTACCGCTTCCCGGTGGTGGCGTTAAATCTTCTCTTGCTGACGATCGCTCTGGCTGTTCCGCTGTTCTTCTTTTTGCCGCGGGTCGGCAGCGCGGGAATTGGCGCAGGCTCACGCGCCTTGAGCGCATCGACGGGTTTTTCCGACACCGTTCAGTTGGGAGCGATCGCTCGCATCCAGCAAAGCAGTGAAGTGGTGATGCGGGCGCGCATCGAAAGCGGCCAGCCGCCTAATTTCCGCAATTTCAAATGGCGCGGCGTGGCGCTGGACCATTTTGACAAACTCCGCTGGAGCAAATTCAGAAGCAGGGTTGAAACCATCGGCCCGATCGAAGGAAGCTTTTTCAAACTCGATACGGCATCGCGAAATAACCAGACCATCCTGCAGACGATCATTCTCGAACCGCTCGATACCCCGACCATTTTTGGTTTGCCGCGCATGCTCGGTGTTCAGGGGAGTTTCGAAACACTCTCCCGCGATCGCAATGAATCGATTTCAGCGGCCGGGCGCACTGAACCGGAAAGAGTGTCGTACCGCGTGATCTCGGACGCTTATTTACCGCCCGAAGATGAATTGCGGCGCGATAACCAGGCTTATACCGAGGATAAAAAAGATGCTTACCTGCAGCTTCCGTCCCAGATGGACGAGCGGTTTGAAAAACTGACGCGTGAGGTCATCGAAAAGGCCGGGGCAAGCAATCGATATGACGCGGCCCGCGCGGTGGAAAATTATTTACAAACGAATTTCGGCTACACGCTCGATCTCAAGGCTGGCGGGAGCGATCCGCTGGCGGATTTCCTTTTTAATATAAAAGAAGGCCATTGTGAATACTTTGCCTCGGCGATGGCGATAATGCTGCGGACGCAGGGGATCGCGACACGCGTGGTCAACGGCTTCCAGGGAGGTCAATACAATGACCAGGCCCGGCGTTATATCATCCGGCAAAAAGACGCGCACTCATGGGTTGAAGTATATTTCCCGCAGCAAAATATCTGGGTGCCGTTTGACCCTACGCCCGCCGCCGGGGTTGAAAACACTCCCGGTGCCGCGGGGATATACGGCGCTTTTAGTAATTATATCGAAGCGCTTGAAACCATGTGGATCGAATACGTCGTAGCCTATGACAACCAGGGGCAAAGATCACTGGCGCGCTCGTTCAGGCAGAGCGTCTCGGCGCAAATGTTCGAACTTACCGGCTGGCTTAATTCCGTCCAGCGCGACCTGACCCGTTCTTACGATGATCTGCGCGGCGAGCAGGGATTTAAGGCCCAGGTGGTGACGATCCTTTATATCGCTGCTTTTGTAGTATCGGCCGCGGCCTTTTTGATCCTGATGTTTTTTCTCATCAGACGTCTCCGGCGCTCGGGTTTTTGGAAAACTTTTTTGCGCGGCCGGTCCGATGAAATCAAGATCGTTGAATTTTATGCGCGCATGCTCAAAGTGTTAAGAATGAAAGGCTTCGTCAAACAACCGCACCAGACTCCCAGCGAATTTGCCGACTCACTGGCGATCCCGGAAGCCCTGGGCATTACCCGCGCCTATAATGCCGTGCGTTTCGGAAAAAAAGATCTTACCGGCGAGGAGCGTTCAAGCATTGAGAAATGGCTCAGGCAGTTGGAGCAGAAACATTAGAACCGGGTCCCAATACAACTATAAGATTTAACCACGAAACACACTAAACGCACGAAAAGCTGCTATAACCGGCACGGGAAGGGTTTATTAAGGCATAGTGAAACTAACCGCGAAGCACACGAAATACACTAACAGAGGCCGTTAGTTTTTATAACTAGATCGACGTGTTTCGAGCTTTTACAGGCAAGGCCTCTAAAACAAAAAAGCACATTCAACGTATTACCGAAAGTATTGCCCGAGCAACCATCGGCGGGTGATCATTATCTTATAGATAGCGGAATTTAAAATCTTGCCTGTAAGTGCGGAAACGTGATACTTTACAGGGAGTTAGACGTTTTAAATTCTCCCCGGGCCTTAAGAAATAAGGTCTTTTAATCCAGTAATTCGGCAGTTGTTAGGAGCATCGAAATGCGCGGGTCAATTATATTCAAGATTCAATTGGCAGCATTGATACTGTTGTCTTTAGTTTTAGCAGGTTGTATGACTTCGGCCAAGAGCCGTTACTTCGGCAAGACTTCGCCGCCCAGCGCCAACGTTCTGCGTTATATATCCGGTTCGGAACCGGAGTCGCTGGACCCGCAGATCGGAACCGGCCAGCCCGAAGCGCGGGTGTACATGTCACTGTACGAAGGCCTGGTCGAATACGACCAGAAGACGATGGAACCGGTACCCGAGCTGGCTACTAATTGGGAGATCAGCCCCGACGCGGTAGAGTATCTTTTTCACCTCCGCAAGGACGCCAAATGGTCTAACGGCGATCCGATAACAGCCAACGATTTTGTGTTTTCTTTCCGCCGGGGCTTTGCTCCGGAAACCGCTTCTCGTAACGCCAACCTGGGTTACTACATTAAATATGCCGAGCCTTACAACAACCACTCGGTGTTTATGAAAGGGCCTGACGGTAACTTTTTATCCGCTAAAGATTTTGCCGCGGAGGCGGAAAACAGCAGTGCGGCCCCCGCCGATAAAGCAACTCCTATCGGCACCGAAACGGAAATCAGTAAGACGCTGCGTGCGCCCCGAAAGCTGACGCTTAACGGTGATCCTTTTAAACGCGCGCGGGAAATCCAGGGCAACGAAAAACTAAAAGGCGCCTTTAAATTCAGCGCGCGAGATTTCAAAAATCCGATCGCCTTTACCGGAAAGGTAATAAACGGGAAAGACGGTCTGTCGCAATTCTTACGGGAAAATCTTTCTAAAGAAGCCCTGGAATATTGCATTCAGGGCGCCAGCTGCGATGACGCGCATACGCAGGTTTTGGCGGACGGCTTAAATAAATTGATGGAAAGCGGCATTTATGACGAGCAGAGGTTTGCCGGTATCACGCTTTCAAAAGATTCACAGACGCTGCTTGCCAACCTGGCAAAGGAAAATAAAAAGCGCGCCGATGAAGCAAAAGCGATCGACGATGAGATCGCGCAGTTGGCCGACGACGCGAAAAAAGAAGAGAAGGCCAAGCTAAAGAAAAAACCGATCGCAAATTTGTTTTATCTCAACCGCTTTTTGCTCGAAGATGTCTTTAAAGATGACCTGGCAGCGGCGGATCTGATCACTGTCGAAGCAAAAGATATAGGTGTCGAAGCGATCGACGATTATACCCTCCGGATCACGCTGACGCAGCCGGCTCCTTACTTCATGAGTTTATTGCCGCACCAGTTTTTCCGTCTCGTGCCGCAAAAGGCAATAGAGAAATTTGGGAAAAATTGGGTCAGGCCGGAAAATATCGTCACCTGCGGGCCTTTCAAGGTCAAAACGCACCGGCCTTACGACACGCTGGAAGTGGTGAGAGATCCCAATTACTGGGACGCGGCAACTGTAAAGCTCGACGAGATAGATTTCTACCCGCTCGAGGAAAATACCACCATGCTCAACCTGTATAAATCAGGCAGGGTGGATGCATTGTTCAATCACACCGTTCCCGCTTCCTGGGTGGCTGAGCTTTTGCAATATAAAGACGAATACCTGAAGCAGCACCCGGAAGCTGCCATCGAATATTACAGCATCGCCAGCAAGAAGCCGCCGATGGACAACGTCTTTGTGCGAAAGGCTTTCAGCCGCGCCGTAGACCGCGAAGCGATCGCGAAATTCCGCGGCACCGTCACGCCGCTGCTCGATTTTACGCCCGAAGGCATTTTTCCCGCCTATGAAGAAGCTCGTAAAAAAGTGTACGAAGAGGCGCGCGTAAAACGGGGAATGTCGCCCGAAGAATGGGCGCATCGCAACGATTTCAACCCGGAAAAAGCCTGCGCTTTAATGGTCGAGGGAGGTTACAAGGTAACCAAGGTCGAGGGCGGCCGCTGCATCGTGGAAAATTTCCCGGTGGAAAAGATAAGTATCACCTACAACACCCTTGAGTCTAACCGGCAGATCGCCGAGATGATCCAATCGCAGTGGAAACAGAATCTGGGTATCACGGTTCCGCTTAAGAATATGGAATGGAAAACGTTCCTGCCTTTCCGTTCACAGGTGCAGTATGAAGGCTTCACGCGCAATGCCTGGTCGGGTGATTATATGGACCCGTTCACATTCCTGAATCTCTTTTATTCGGAACAGGCTGACGGCGCCACCGGCTGGCACGAGCAAAAGTATGACGATATGCTCGATGAAGCCAACAAGACCCTGGACCCGAAAAAACGTTTTGAGCTCCTGGCCCGTGCGGAGTTGTATGTGATGGACCAGCAGATCGTGATCCCGCTGCAAACACAATCGACCAACTGGATCAAAAAACCTTATGTGAAGGGAATGTATCCTAATCCCGGCTCACTGTTTCCCTGGAAACTCGTCTATATCGAACGCGATGCGGCGAAGTGGGACCAGGATGTGGCAAATATAATGAAGGCTGAATAACTTTCCCGGTAAATTATGCTTCGATTCATTCTCAAACGATTACTAATCATCATTCCGATGGCGTTGATAGTGGTGTCGGTTACCTGGGGACTGATCCGTTTTGCGCCGGGAACGTTCTATAGCTCGGAAAAGCAGCTTCCGGCGGCGGTCGAAGCAAATATCAGGAAAAAATACGGTCTTGATAAACCGCTGCATGAGCAATACCTGATGATGATGGGCAACATCACCTGCCGGACGAAAGCGGCGGATGAAACCACCACGACGGGGCTGCAGTTTTCCATCGGGAGCGCCAATTTCAAATGTTTCGACTTTGGCGATTCGCTAAAATACGAAGGGCAGTCCGTCAATGAAATTTTATGGCGAACGGTCCCCGTTTCCGCCACACTCGGAATTCTCGCTTACTTGCTGGCACTCGCGATCGGGATCACGGCCGGAACTATCGCTGCCTTGAGGCAAAACACCGCGATCGATTATTCGTCGATGGCGGTTTCAATGCTGGGCATTTCCATGCCTAACTTTGTGTTGGGGCCTATCCTTGTTCTGATCTTTTCTCTTTATCTGTATTGGTTCCCGCCGGCTCGCTGGGACGGCATCACCGGGATAAGTAATTTGGTGCTTCCGGTGCTGACGCTTTCCGCGGTGTACGCGGCCTATATCGCGAGGCTTACCCGCGCCGGAATGCTCGAAGTACTGCGCTCGGATTATATCCGCACGGCGCGCGCAAAAGGCTTGAGTGAGTGGCATGTGGTCACTCGCCATGCGCTGCGCGGGGGATTGATGCCGGTGATCTCATTTACCGGGCCGGCGCTGGCGCAGCTGCTGGCCGGAACCGTGGTCGTAGAAAAAATATTTGCGATGCCGGGAATGGGCAATGTTTTTATTCAATCAATATTCAACCGCGATGAGCCTTTGACCCTGGGGGTGGTGGCGTTTCTCTCTATCATCACCTTGCTCTTCAACCTGGTGGTTGACATCGGCTACGCATTTTTGGATCCGCGCATCAGGTACGATTAAAGAATTTTATGGCAGAAGAATTAAGACCGGTAAAAGGTACATCGCTCTGGAAAGACGCCTGGAAGCGCCTGCTTAAAAACAAGCTGGCGGTTTTTGGAATGGTCGTCGTTTGTTTTATGGTGGTAGCGGTTTTGATCGGGCCGCCGATCGTGGAATGGTCGACCGGCTTTTCGTATGACACGATCCCGGCCAATGGCGATCTGGTAAGGTCGTTTCCGCCCTCGATGCTGCATCCGATGGGAACCGACGACCAGGGCAGAGATGTTCTGGCCCGCGTTTTACAGGGAGGCCGTATTTCGCTGATGGTGGGCATCATTTCCACGATCGTGTCGCTAATAGTCGGGGTCAGCTACGGCGCGGTCGCGGGCTATCTCGGCAAAGGCATTGATAATGTAATGATGCGCATCGTCGATATGATGTACGCCGTGCCGTATATTCTGATCGTGATCGTGCTTTTGTCGCTTTTCGCCGGCAATAATGCCCCGGGATTTATCCAGTACCTGGTTAAGCTGTTTGGCGGGGGCGCGGGATTAAGCCAGATCTTTTTGCTCTTCTTCGCGCTGGGATTGGTTTCATGGCTGACGATGTCGCGAATCGTACGCGGGCAGATAATGTCGCTGAAAAACCAGGAATTCGTGATGGCCGCGAAAGCGACCGGAGTCTCGACACCGAAGATCATTTTCAAACATCTGGTGCCCAACACTCTTGGGCCGGTGATCGTCTATGCCACGCTAACGGTTCCCTCGGTCATGCTCACCGAAGCTTTTCTTTCTTTCTTAGGTTTAGGAGTACAGGCGCCTTTTGCATCTTGGGGAAGCCTGGCGGCGGACGGTATCAAGAACATCGCGATCTACCCGTGGCAGCTGATATTTCCCGGCGTGACAATGGCGCTGACCCTGTTTTCGCTCAATTTTCTGGGTGACGGCCTGCGTGATGCTTTAGACCCGCAGATGAGAAAAGTTTAAATAGAGTTTTTAACTTCACCGGCTAAAAATGGAATCACAAAACGGCACAATACTTTCGGTCACCGACCTGCGCACTTATTTTCAGACTGACGACGGCATCGTAAAAGCCGTCGACGGGATAACCTTCGAATTAAAAAAAGGTGAAACACTCGGCATCGTGGGCGAATCGGGCTCCGGCAAATCCGTCACCAATCTTTCCATTATCCGTTTGATCCCTGAGCCCCCGGGAAAGATCGTGGCGGGCAAGATAATTTTCGACGGCCAAACATAATGGACCTCAGCACTGAAGAAGTGCGTAAGATCCGCGGCAAGCGCATCGCGATGATCTTTCAGGATCCGATGACGTCGTTAAATCCGTTTCTGAGAATTTCGCGCCAGCTGGGCGAGATCACCGAGCTTCATCTCGGCCACAACCGCACCCAATCACGCGCGCACGCGATTCAGATGCTGGAGATGGTCGGCATTCCCGATGCGAAAAATCGCGTCGATGATTACCCGCACGAATTTTCCGGCGGCATGCGCCAGCGCGTAATGATAGCCATGGCGCTCTCATGCGAACCGGAACTTTTGATCGCCGATGAACCGACCACGGCGCTCGACGTCACCATCCAGGCGCAGATTCTCGAGCTTATAAAAAAATTAAAAGACGAGCTCGGAACCAGCGTGATCCTGATCACGCACGACCTCGGCGTGGTGGCCGGCATGACCGAAAAGATAATCGTGATGTATGCCGGAAAAGTATTTGAACAGGCGCCGACGGGTGAGCTTTTCGCGCGGCCGGGTAATCCTTATACCAAGGGCCTATTGCGGTCGGTCCCTGATCCGGCGCACGAGCACGGTGAACCGCTTTATCAAATTCCCGGGCTGCCGCCCGATGTGGCGCATCTGCCCCCGGGGTGTCCTTTTGCGCCGCGCTGTGAATACGCCAAAGACATTTGCCGGACGGATTATCCGCCGTTCGTGCAAATAAACGAAAACCATTCTTCGCTATGCCATTTTGCGCTGGAAGTTTATGCCGAATCTGCCGTAGGAGTCATAAAATGAAATTTCGCCCACTAATAAAGTTTTTGATCTTACTATCTCTGTTAAGCCCGGCCGCCAACTGTTTTTCCAACAAGGACCCGGACCTGGAAAATAAATACAAGGTTGGAAGCCTGTACTCGGTGCTTGCGCCGGGGCAGGAGAACGGCTTTAACATTGTCAAGGTGCTTTCGATCACAACGGGGATCGTCCACGTGCGGCTCTATAAAAACAAGTTTCCCACCCGCGGCGATGCCGCTAGCGCACCTTCAGCCGCGCTTTCCCTGGGTGATATCAACGACCCGGAAGGGTTTGGGCTAAAGCATCTGCCAATGGATAAGGAGACCTTTGAAAAATTAGAGCCGCAATTTATCAGGCAGGAAAGCGTGAGCGAGGAAGAGAAAGCGTCGATCGGCAATTAACGAATATGGAAAACACCGACCTTATATCGATCCAGGACCTGAAAGTGCATTACCGCATCGGCGGCGGGTTGTTTAGCCAGCCGAAAATGGTAAAAGCCGTGGATGGAGTATCGCTAAATATTAAAAAAGGCGAGACGCTCGGCCTGGTCGGCGAATCGGGCTGCGGTAAATCCACTCTGGGAAAAGCGCTTTTGCGGCTGACCGATATAACGTCGGGCAGGGTTAATTACCATGGCAAGGATCTGGCGCGCCTTTCGAAATCGGCGATGCGCGAGCAGCGAAAAAATGTCCAGATCATCTTTCAGGACCCGTACGCCAGTCTTAATCCCCGGATGACCGTCGGGCAGATCATCGGCGAGCCGATCAAGACATTCGGATTGGCAAAAGGGAAGGACCTCGACAATACCGTACAGGAATTGATGGAGACCGTGGGACTCAGCGGTCGTTTTATCAAGCGTTACCCGCATGAATTTTCCGGCGGCCAGCGCCAGCGTATCGGTATCGCGCGCGCGCTCGCGGTCGATCCGGAGTTTATCGTTTGCGACGAGCCGATCTCCGCGCTCGACGTATCCATTCAGGCGCAGATAATGAACCTGATGCAGAAACTGCAGGGCGATAAGGATCTGACGTACCTGTTTATCTCACACGATCTGCGCGCCATCCGCCACGTGTCGGACCGGGTGGCGGTGATGTATCTGGGCAAGATCGTGGAGCTTTCGGATGCGAAAGATATCTACCGCGAACCGCTGATGCCGTACACTCGCGCGCTGATCTCCGCCGTTCCGGTGCCCGACCCGGAGATCGAAGGCGAACGAAAGCGGATCATTCTTAAAGGAGACGTGCCTTCACCGATAAATCCGCCCGCCGGCTGCCGTTTTCATACCCGCTGCCCGTATGTGATTGATGACTGCAAAAAGATAGAGCCTCAGTTGGTCCAGATAAAGCCTGCTCATTTTGCTGCTTGTATTCGGATCTCTGCCGAAAAGCCTTATATCGAAGAAAATGCAAAAGAAGGTTTAGGAGCGGTGGGAAGTTAACTGAAAATTGAGTAAGATTTGTCCATAAATTCTCTCGGGGCGATTATGACGGCTATTTAGTGTGTTTGGTGTGTTTCGTGGTTAAGTTTTAGCTTTATTGTGTTTAGATAGCTGTAAGAGTTTAACCACGAAACACACCAAACACACCAAACACACTAAATAAGAGCCTCTAAATTTTCATCTTTTTTGGTACGAAAATAACCCATAAAAGTAAGCGTCGCGTCAGCGAGGGTGAAAATAGAATCACCCGTCGCTGACGCGACGCACGTTTTAAACTATACCGTGAGTTAAAACCCCACGGCTACATTCAGATTACCTCTATGCGGTAAAAAAACAGCTTTATGAGGCTTTCGCGGTATTGGTCATATTATTGGCATTGTCGCGAAGTGATTTAATCTTTCGGTGGGCCTCCAATATCGCTGTATTTTGCCGCTGGATGATCTGGGCAATATCACCCGGCAGGGCTTTTTCCAGCGCCGTTCTGTAAGCATCCTTAGCACCATCCTCACCGCGCTCGCACTCATTTAGAATGGCGGCTTCGTCGCCGCCGGTAACCGCGGCTTTTAAATTAAGCCATCCGCGATGCAAAGTTCCGGCCAGGCTACCGCTGTTTTCCGGATCTCCTCCGAGCGCGGTAACCAGTGAGCTTAATTCACCGGCAAACCCGGCGCGTTGGCCGGAAAACTCCTTAAAAGTCGCTTGCAGGTCTGCATTTTTTACGCTCTGGGCAGAGGTTTCAAATCCTTCCTGCCCGTCTTTACAAGTTTCTATCAGTCCATTTAAAGTCGAAATAATTTCATCGTTTGAAAGCATTTCATTGTTTGTAGTTGTTTCGTTGTTCATTTTTGTACCCCTCTTGATCTATTTATACGTATTTATTAACTTAATTGCTGTCAGGCCGCTTTTTGATGTCGATGAACTCCTTCGGCAAATTCTTCGATCAATTTCTCGTTAAAAGCCGGTATATCGTCCGGTTTGCGGCTGGTCACCAGGCCGTTATCCACCACTACTTCGCTATCCGTCCATTTTGCGCCCGCGTTCTCCAGATCTTTGCGGATCGTATGATAAGAGGTCATTTCCCGGCCTTTGACCACGCCAGCGTTTATCAGCGTCCACGGCCCGTGGCAGATCGCGCCCACCGGCTTGCCTGCGTCAAAAAACGCCTTTACAAAAGCCACTGCCGTCTTATTGCCGCGCAATTTATCCGGATTCATCACCCCGCCCGGCAGCAACAGCGCGTTGTAATCATTCACATTTGCTTCATTTAGAGTCACGTCCACCGCGACGGACTGGCCCCAATCCGTATGCCGCCAGCCTTTTACCCTGTCTTTTTCAGGCGATATGACAAAAGTTTGCCCCCCTGCCTCTTCCAGTGCTTTTTTGGGCTCAAAAAGCTCACTTTGTTCAAAACCGTTCGCCGCAAGGATGGCGACCTTTATCCCCTGTAATTTCCCATTCATAAAACCTCCATGAACACTTCAAATTATTGCCTGACGTTTGATTTCCGTGCAGTTTCAGCGTGTTAATAGAGTGAAAACAATTAGTGTGCCATAATGTGACAAAAATCTAGTGTTTACAAGGATATTTTATTGAAATTGCAGGGTAATTAAGTGTATTTACAATTGTGTTTACACAGTTGCATCGCTTTTTATTTGCATCTAAGCAATAAAGTTACGGATGACTGACGCCGAAAATAAAGAAACAAGTGAGTTAGCGTGGCAGAGGATACAGGACGCACTGTCTGAGGAGAACGGTGTGGCCATCGCGGTCGTTGAAGGTGAAGATTCAACGGTCATATCCGTATCGAACAACAATTCGATCTGCCGCACGCTGCAAGCTTCCGCGGAATTTGCCGCGCTTTGTGAGCCGTTTTGCGGGCAGGCTTTTACTGTAGGGCTGGAAAAAGGAAAGCCGGCCTGCTTTCATTGCCACGCCGGCCTGGCTTATGCGACGGTGCCGATCGAACCCGAGCCCGGAAAAAAGCTGGTAGCCATCGTCGGGCGGGTGTTTAACAAAGGGACCAACTATTTAGCGGCAACGGAAAAAATGCGCAGCGGGGATTGGCAAAAACTGCCCACGGGAGAATTATTGGAAAATATCCTTTTAACAACTTCATTAAAGGAAGTAGAGAGTGTTTCGCGGCGGCTGCAGGAGCTTAGCGCCGAGGAAAAACTGGCACTGCTAAAAGTGGAACGCCATGCCCAGCCCCCGGCAAAGGCCCATGTAAAGTCCCCGGCAAAGGTAGTCGAAGTGAGTGATATTTCTGTGATAATTCCCGAGCGGCCCGAACCGATTGCAGGAATAGAGAATCGGCAGGAAGATCCGGATGATATTCTTCAGATGCCGGAAATGCCCCCGGAAAAGCCTATCGATAGATCCGCCGATAGAATGGTCAGGCCCGCCGATAGGATCGTCAGAGTTGAAAAAGATATCCCACCGTCCGCAAAAGAAAAGAGTTCGGTCAAACTCATTATTAACCAGGCAGCCCTGGCGGGTGCCCGCAAACATGACGATCCGGAAGAAGTGGCGGCCTGGCGGTCACTGTTTAACTCTCTGCTCGACCTGAATTATCACAAAGCCTGTGTTTCGGTTTTGAAATTTTTGTCGGTCAGGTATCAATTGAACGCATTGGCGTGGCTGGAAAAAAAGGACCGCAACCTGGAAACGTATCTGGTCAGCGGAAGTTTTCGCGGCCAGCAATTAAGGATAAATCTTCCGGTCGCGGACCCGCGCTTAACGGAAGCGATACATCACGAAACGGCGCTGGAATTATTTGAACGCACCGGCAAAGATCCGGCGGAAAAAACCGTCTCAAGGATACTGCTCTTTCCGATCGTGATCGGCGGAGAACTGCGCAGCGCTTTGGTCATCGGTGATGAGATACAAGACGAAAGTAAAAAACGCAGCCTGGCCCGTTTCTGCCGGCAAGTTTCCGTATCGCTGGAAATACTTCGTCTGCGCGACGAGATCGAACGCCAGGCGCTGCTTTCAAAAGCCGTCAGAAAATTTAATGAGGGTTTGAGTAAGCTCGACAGCGAAGAATTTTGGTCGTACGTCGCCCAGGTCTCGGCGGAATTGCTGCAAGCTGAATACGGCTCGCTGCTTATCTACGACGAGGATGAAAAGACCCTGATGGCAAAAGCGGCGGTGGGTAAGGATGTAGCAGTTTTGAATCAGGACCGCGGCACCGTGGGCCACCGGATCGCAGCGCGTGTTTTGCAGCAGGGAAAACCGCTGGTCGTGACGGATGTAAATAACACCGGAATGTCACCGGCGCCCGCCGAGCGCAAGTATAAGACCCGCTCATTCTTAAGTTACCCGATCGTGATCGGTTCGAGAAAGATCGGCGTTCTCAACGTGACCGACAAAGTTGATGGCAGCGCTTATAACGAATACGATCTGCAGCTTTTGGATGCGGTTACACCACAGCTCGCAGTGGCGCTTGACCGCGTAAAACTCGAGCGAAAAGCCGGTAAATACGAGCAGCTTTCCATTACCGACCCGCTGACCGGACTGCTTAACCGCCGTTACCTGGAGGAGCGTCTCGATGAAGAGATCAAGCGCACCCGGCGCTATGGATACGCCATGAGCTTTATGATGATCGATGTGGATGAGTTCAAATCTTATAACGACACTTATCTGCATACGGCGGCGACAAAGTGCTGCAGACACTGGCCCGCCATATGAAAAATAGTTTGCGTGGAGCGGACGTGGCCGCGCGCTACGGAGGTGAAGAGTTTTCTATTTTGCTGCCGCAAACGGCATTAACTGAAGCTAAGGCGATCGCCGAACGCTTGCGCGAAGAGGTTGCGACGGCGGAGTTTCCGAACCGTAAGATCACGATCAGTATCGGCGTCGCCACTTTTTCACCGAATATAAAGACCGCCGAAGAATTGATCTCCGCGGCTGATAAAGCCCTCTACGAAGCAAAACATAAGGGAAGGAATAACGTGCAGATCTATCAGAATTTGCCCGTGTTGACGGCCTCCACCAGCAATGTCTCAGAAGCTAACTAGACAAGATATCTCTCGCGCCGCGATTCTCTCACGCCGTGAACCCGAAGAATTCATCGGAAGGGCGCGTGAGCTTGACGAGGTGCTGCGCCACGCTCGCAGCGGCGAGGGCAAAGGTTTGCTTATTCTGTCCGCGCCCGCCGAGGGTGTGTCTGAGCTTTTGCGGCAATCCTACGATCAGTTGTTTCGTGAACAGGCGCAAGTGATCCCGTTTTACTTTGCGCTTAGCCAAAATGACCGTTCGGTGGAAAATGCGGTCACCAGATTTCTTCAATCATTCCTTTTACAAGTGGTAGCTTTTCGCCGTAATGACCCGACCCTGCTCGATGCGTCACCGGAGATCGCGGAACTCGGGGAACTCGCGACGCCCGAAGACGGTTACTGGATAGACCGATTGGTGGCCGCCTGCGAAACGGAAAGTTTGCTGGCCGATGAACGGTCTTTTGTGCGGCAATGTTTGAGCGCGCCCCTTCGCGCGGCGGCGCATAATGCGCAATGCGTAATGCTGATCGACGATCTGCACCATGCGCAGGAACCTGCAGGGCAGCACATCTTTTACCGCTGAGCTGAATGATATTTATTCGCGCTCGTCCATACCTTTTGTACTGGCCGGGCGCCGGCGTTATGTTTTACCCTCGACCCAGGAAGGCGAGGCCAAACTTAATGACGCCGAGATATTGAAATTATCACGCCTGTCTGAAACCGACGCCGGGATGCTGCTCGAAAAATTGTCGGCCGAAAACGAAATAAAGATCAACGAACAAACCCGCGATCTGCTGGTGCAGCAATTTGACGGGAGCGCCGGGTTATTGAATCTGATCTTTGAAGCCGCTAAAGATAAAAAAACCTCGCTTGATAGTTTTCAGAAATGCCAGGACCTTTACACCGCCGAAATTTTGGGCGGCCGCATCAACAGATACTTTTCGTCTTTGCTGGACGAGGTCACCGCGAATCCGGAAACGCAGCGTGGTTTGATCGAAGTGTTGTACGAATCGCTGCAGAACCAGGCCCACGCCACGCAGATCGAATTTTGGCGAAAACGCCTTGGCAGTACCGACGAAGAGTTCTACCAACTGATGCAGGGACTGCATTTACAGGAATTCATCAGGTTGAATTCAAGCGTCGTGGAACTGACCGATGAAACCTCCGTCAGCCGCGATTACATTGACGCGCGCTACCGCCTGGAAGTAAAAGCCGAGCCCCGCGCGCTGGTGACCGCTGAGACGCTGGCCACATTTTTGAAACGCGCTCCACATATTATGACGCGCTATTATCGCCGCAACGCCGCGCTCGGATTGCGTGAATTGCTTTCGCTTTTTAATTGCCAGCCGACGCCGCAGGCGCTTTTGGATTACGAGGTCTATAAGGAAAAATACAAGGGCCTGGAAGACGAACGGATAATCGCCGAACTGCCAAATGAAGAAGCAAAGATCAGGCTGCCGCAGATAGTTTATACCGCCAGCTGTGTAGCGATCTATCCGCCGATAAAACAGGTGCTGGATGAAGAGCGCTGTTCCGTCGCTTTTGGTTTTGATAACGGAAGATACGCGGACGAAAACGAGATTGTCTGGATCGCGGCGGAGATCGATTCCAAACTGGAAGCCAGCCGGGAACTGACGGAATTCTGGTGCGACCGGATGGAGATGGTCGCGCTGATGTGCAATTTTATCCACTACCGGCTGTGGCTGATCACGCCTGAAGGATTTGACGCCGACGCAAGAAAAGTTTTACGCGAGCGGAATGCTTTTGGTTCGTGCCGAAAACAGGTCGAGCTTTTGATGCGGCAGCTCAATGCCGGCGGCCTGGCTGGCGCGAAAGCGAAAACTCACGCCAACAAAAATGAATACGAAATGATCGTTCCCATGGGCGACGACACGGAAATGATCTCCGCCCACGCCGTGGAGGAGATCGCCCGCCGTCATCATTTCAAACAGACCGCGATCAACCAGATCAAGACCGCCCTGGTGGAGGCCTGCATCAACGCCGCCGAGCACAGCCTTAGCCCTGACCGAAAGCTGCATCAAAAATTTATTGTTGAAGACAACAAGCTCACCATTACCATCTCAAATCGCGGGATCAATCTGCTGGCGAATAAAAAAGCCGCCGCCGCCGCCGCCGACGAGCCTTCGGAAGGAAGACGCGGCTGGGGGCTTCAATTGATCCGCAAACTGATGGATGAAGTTAATTTTGAACAGGTCGATGACGGCACCAAGATCACGATGGTAAAGTATCTGGCCAAATAATTTCCCGCCCTTTAAGAACTCCACGAATTTTTTTAGAATCCGCCTTTCCATTTGCCACGAATATCATCACCGTAAGACAATTGAGATAACCTCTACCGTTTTACTCCCGCAATCTTCTGAGATCCCTGATTTCGTCAGTAGCTTGCAATAATAAATTATTCCCAATATAAGGAGATCAGAAAAAATGGCAGCAGTAAAAGAAGCGATCGGCGTACAGACAGTGCCGACGAATTATACAGACATCAATGCGATACCCGTTGAGCAGGAAATTCCTTGCCGGCCGATGACGGCCCTGAATTTTATCGGCGCGAACGGTATTTTTCTCAGTGTTACGAAAAATATCTTTCAGACAACTATCCGCGGTTCGCTGGTTGAAGTGATCAGTTTCGATCTTAAGCTCAACCCGAAACACGGGCTCAATCCGGGCGGGATCGTGCCGGGCTGCAATTCGGACGGCGTGATGGTAGTGGCCGCTCAGAGCAGCAATGTGGCGGGAGTCGCAGAACCGATTTTTACCCGGGACGGCGGTACTCCTAACAAAGTAACTAATGTTAGATTGTTTTTTACCCGCATTAATAAAACCAAACCCGCCACGCTTGGGGTTCGCGTGAAATTCGAAGAAAACGGCGGGACCGGCCTGCAATTCATCCCGCGGAGAAAGACCGAAGGCATCAGTTTTCCGTAGACCGGTCTTTATAAAAAAAGAAGGCGGGACTTTCACCCTGCCTTTTTGCATTTTAAAGAATTTGTTTCCGCAAGGCGGTAGTGAAAAACGAATCACCCGGCGACGAAAAGAGTTAACGGCATACTGAAATTCCCCGCGTAATTTGTCGTGAAAAAGTGGCTTGCTATAAAGTCATAATATGGGGCACGAATGTCACAAATAACACGAATTAATAAATTCTTTTATTCGTGTTATTTGTGACATTCGTGGCTAATAAGAAACCGTTGGCTTTAACAATTTAATAAGAAAACCGATTTACAGGCAAGCTCACTATCCCAGCAACCTCTGAAACGCTTTTTCATCCAACACCGCCACGCCTAATTCCTCAGCCTTGGTTAGCTTCGATCCCGCGTCATCACCGGCGACAACATAATCGGTTTTTTTGCTGACCGATGACGAAGTGCGCCCGCCGCGGTCTTCGATCAGTTTGGCCGCTTCGTCGCGGGTAAAACTTTCCATCTTTCCGGTCAGTACAAAAATTTTGCCGGCGAATTTTTCATCGAAGGCAGCGTGGGAAGCGGCCTCCATCTCGGTTTTTACGCCGGCCGCTTTTAATCGCTCGATCAATTCAAGATGCTGTTTGTCGTGGAACCAATCATAGACACTTTGCGCTACGATCAAACCTATTTCCGGAATGTCATCGAGTTCTTCAACGCTGGCCTGCGCGAGTTTATCGAGCGAACGAAAATGATTAGCTAAAATTTTGGCATAACGTTCGCCAACATGGCGCACGTCGAGGCCGAAAAGCAGCCGCTGCATCCCGCGTGATCTGCTCGCTTCGATCTGGTCGACCAGGTTCTGTCCGGATTTTTTCGCCATGCGTTCAAGCCCGGATACTTGTTCCAGTGTCAGGTCATAAAGATCGGCAACATTTTTTACCAATTCTTTTTCGATCAGTTGATCGACAATAGCTTCGCCCAGGCCTTCGATATCCATCGCCTTGCGCATCGAAAAATAAAGCAGGCGGCCTTTGAGTTTGGCCGGGCAATCAGGATTTGTGCAGCGCGTGACGGCTTCGCCTTCCGGGCGGAGGGCAGGGAATCCGCACACCGGGCATTTTTTCGGAAACTTAAATTCCTTTTCGCTGCCGTCGCGCTTGGCGGGAATATTTTGCAGGACCTGCGGAATTATCTCGCCGCTCTTTTCGATCAAAACCCAATCGCCGAGTTTTAACCCCAGGCGTTTTATTTCATCTTCGTTATGCAGCGAAGCGCGCGCTACCGTCGTTCCCGCCAGCTGCACCGGCTGCAGATTTGCAACGGGCGTGAGCGCGCCGGTGCGCCCCACCTGAACCGAGATCGCAAGCAGCTTCGTAGTGGCCTGGCGCGCGGGATATTTGTAAGCGATCGCCCAGCGCGGTGCTTTGGTGGTCGCGCCGAATTCCTGCTGCAGCGCGGTCGAATTTACTTTTACCACCACACCGTCAATATCATAGTCGAGGCCGTCGCGCTTGCTTTCCATGTCGTTGCAAAACTCGATCACCTCATCGATATTTTTACATAGGGCGCGGTGCGGATTGACCTTAAACCCCGCTTTTTCAAGCCACTCGAAGTTTTGCCAATGCGTCGGGAAAAACTTTTGCGCGCCGGTCAAAACATCGTAAGGAAACATATCCAAGCGCCGGGAAGCGACGATCTTCGAATCGAGCATCCGGATCGTTCCAGAGGCGGCATTGCGGGCATTGGCAAAGGCCCGATCGCCGCGCTGTTCCAGTTCCTCGTTTATTTTGGCGAAGGTCGAGCGGGGAATGTATGCTTCGCCGCGCACTTCAACGTGCGGCGGCAGATCGCCTTTTAATTTTAAAGGAATGTGGCGAATAGTTTTTACATTCAGCGTCACATCGTCACCCACGGTGCCGTCGCCGCGTGTCGCGCCTGCTGCCAGTAATCCATCCTCATAATGCAATGCGATCGAAAAACCGTCGATCTTCATTTCCGCAACGTACTCGAGCTTTCTTCCGTCGGCGAGTTTTTGGCAGCGCTCGTCAAAAGCGCGCAGATCGTCGAGGCTATAACTGTTGTCGAGCGACATCAGCGGAACGCGATGAGTAAAACTTTGAAAACCTTCCACGGGCCGCCCGCCCACGCGAAAAGTCGGGCTGTCCGGAGACATAAATTCGGGATGTTCTTCCTCGAGAATTAGCAAGGTTTTTAGCAAAGCATCAAACTCCGCATCAGATATCTCGGGCGCGCTTTCCGTGTAATAAAGCTCGTTATGATGCTCTATTTCCCGGCGAAGTTTTTCGATCTCTTTTTTTACATTTTTCATATAGACAAATCAGAGATTTTGAAGTTTAATATGACAGGCTTTACCGTAATTTTGCAAAAAAAAATAATTTAGAAAATTTTAAGACTTTTTGCACATTAGCTATATCTAAGTTATGAACAGTTTTTACCGAAGCGTCTGACCTCGTTTCGGCTGGAGGAAACCATCAACGCATCACGGGGAAGCAGTTGGTAGGTTTCCATTTTTTTGTTTAAAAAACAGGTATGCCGGTTTATCATCATTCCTTTCAAATCCTTCGCAGATCAATCCGGTCGTAAAAGCTTCAGTAAATTCTTCTCGAATCCTCAATTGTTCTTTTCTCGCTTTTTCCGGATCATTGGTAAGCAGTGCGCGCCAATCGGGCGGGACCACTATTTTTCTTGCCGGCGTGTCCAGCTGAGTTGAATTGCCTTTAACGGCGTTTATCACTTTTTCCGAATCCAGCTGCCATTCTGCAAAAAGGCGGTCGCTATCAAAACCGGTCGTAGTCATGTTGGGCGTTGTTCCGTAATCCGTGCCGTAAAAATTCGGCATATAAGTTTTAACAACCGCTCCCAATCTCATTAAATTAAAATAGGCATTTCGTGCCTGGACGGGCTCAAAGGTCCATTTGATAAAGCGGATATTTTCCGCCAAAGCCCGTTCGCGCTGGGCCCATTTTAATCTGGCGCCGATGCCGTGGCTTTGAAATTCTTTTTTTACCGCCGTCATATGAGAATAGAGGATCCGCTCTTCGCCGCGAAACGCCGGCAGTGAAAGAACAAAACCGATCAGCTTTTCTTCCAGGAAGGCTCCGAGTGTCCAGCCGCCCGCGTGTTTTGTGACGATCAGGTGCCGCCGGGGCGAGATCTCCAGGTCCGGCAGGCCGAAGACCTCTTTTTGCAAAGAGATACAGGCATCAAACTCAGCCGGGGCGGTGCATTCACGGATCTCGATAGGCAATTCGGAATTTGGCATAAGATATTTTTTAGCCACTAATTACACAAATAACACGAATAAATTCTTATTTCGTGCGATCAGTGACATTCGCGGCAACTCAACAATAATCTTAAAATAACTCGCCGAAAAATGCTTTCAAAAAACGTATTTTCATCCTAATTAAAAAATGTTAAACTTTTTATGGAGTTGGTTTAACTTCACCTGCGCCTAAATTCGCCCGAAAAAGATGGTCACGCCCCAGGTTTCAACATATTTTGAAGTTTCCGGTCAGCTTCAGCAGCACCCCGTTTGCGAATTGCTAAACGAGGTCTCTACTGCCGGCTTGAGCGGTGCTTTGCGTGTAGAACACGGCCAGCATAAATCGATAATTTACTTTAACGACGGCAAATTGGTCTATGCGGTTTCAAACGCCCGGCAGCACCGGCTCTTCGATCTGCTTTTGCGGTCGGCCCAGATCACTAAAGAACAGGTGACCGCTTACAAAGATTTTACCAACGACCAGCTTCTGGCTACGCAGCTTATCGAGAAAGGCATTTTCGACAAGCAAACTTTTCGCCATATTTTCGGGCAGCAAATGCGCGAGATAATTTCCTTTGTCATCGGTTGGGACACCGGTGAGTGGACCTTTAACGCACTGGCCCGGGTGAAAGAAGATGTCTGGCAAGAGACGGATCTTTCCAAGGTCCTTTTAGAATTTAGTAAAAACATTTCAGGCAGCCGCCTTTCGGCAAAATTTTATAACAAAGCCGAGGTCTTTTCGGTGGTCGGAAAAACTTCCACGAATGTGGTGTTGAGTTCACAGGAATTTTTTATTTTATCGCGGCTTGATCAGCCTTCAAGTGTGGCGGACATCAGTTTGCTGACGGGATTTAACGAGGCCGATGTTTCGGGAATTGTTTACGCCTTGTGGATACGAGGCTTTGTGCGGCGTGGAAAAGAACCTGCCTTTTCGGAAGAAAAGATCAGCGATATTATTTCAGCGGAAATAAAGTTGAAAGAAGCGCCAAAGAAAACGCCGCAGAAAACGGGCGCAGAAAAACCGGCCGCAGCAGAAACCGGAGGCGGGACTGACGCCCGGGAAGAAGAGACCAAGGCCGAGGCAGTGATGACCGTGGACGAATATCTCGCTCAGGTAGAAAAAGCGGAAACTTTTTACGACGCTTTGGGAGTGGAACTTTCTACCGATATAGCCGTGATAAAGACCAACTACTTTGCCCTCGCTAAAAAATTCCACCCGGATAAATACCACACCGAGGCCGGGAGTAAAATGCACCAGCGCATCCAGCATGCCTTTACCCAGATCGCACAGGCGTATGAAACGTTAAAGGACAAAGAAGCGCGCGAAGTTTACAACTTCAAGATGAGGCGCCAGCTCGAGAGGCTCAAGAAGAGGGAAGAGCTGATCGCGGAAATGAAAGCTCAGGGAACTTCAGATGCTGTGCTTTCCAACGAGGCCGAACTGGCGAAATTGGAACAGGCCCGCGAAGAATTCGATTACGGTTTTGACTGCCTGATGAACCGGGACCCGGCCTCCGCCCTGCCGTTTCTTGCGCGCGCTGTCGGATTGGCTCCAAAACAAGCGCGTTATCACGCGTACTACGGCAAGGCCCTGTCGCATTCGATCAAAAATCGCCACCAGGCCGAGCAGGAGATCATCGCCGCTACCAAGATCGAGCCGGGCAACACCGCGCATCGCCTGATGCTGATCGAATTTTATATCGACGTAAATATGCCGAAGCGCGCCGAAGGAGAACTCAAAAAACTCCTGGCGAAAGACCCGGGCAACGAGGACGCAAAAACGCTGCTCGAGAGCTTGCAAGGCTAAGCGTTCAGTTTGAAAACAATAATGTCCGCGCAGCGGACTATAGAGAATAGCCAAGGGCTTTAGCCCTGGGTGGTAGATCAATTTTGAAGTGCCAGCCCTGACGGGGCGGCAGAAATGACCGGGTTCTGCCGCCCGTCAGGGCTGGATCGTTTTGAGAATCGCATACCCAGGGTGGCGCTCGCTTTGCTCGCTTACCCTGGGCTATTTTCTTTGTCCCCGTTGGGGACTTTTAAGGATAGATACTCAAACTGACCTACTACTGAATTTCCATAGATAGTTAGATCGCTCCGCGCTTAAAAGCGGTTATTTTCAGATAATCGCTTTTTTGCTTAGAAATAAGTTTATCTTTTTGTCATAATAGCTTTTTCGCTTTTAGGTAAAGAGAATGAAAAGTTATGTTTCCTGAGAAAAAATCGATAGTTCAGGACTATGAATTTGACGACCGCCTGCTGAAAATGGCGGCGGTAATAGATGAATTTGAAGGCTATGCACGTCCGCACGCCGTCCGTTTGGCGATATTGGGTGACGCGGTTGCGGAGAAATTCAATTTAGGGCTGAAAGACAGGCTGTTTATCAGGCAGGCCGCGCTGGTGCACGATATCGGCGAAGTAATGATGAACCGCGAATATGTAAAAAGCCCGCGTTCATTGACCGATGCTGAAAGATTGGACCTGATGCGGCATCCCGTGATCGGCGAGCAAGAGGCCGCCAAGCGGGGGCTCAGCCGCGCGGTGCAGCTGTTCGTTCGCTGGCACCACGAGTGGTGGAACGGTAACGGTTATCCCGACACTTTGGAGCGCGACAGCTATTCCGCTCGGCGCCCGGATCTTACGCGTGGTGGATACTTATTGCGCACTGACGGATGACAGGCCGTACAAAAAGGCCGTCACGGTCGCCGAAGCGCGCGAATATCTGAGGTTATCGGCCGGGATCGAATTTGATCCCGAGGTTGTCACGGTATTTCTCGGGCTTTCGGGCATAAAAGAACTCGACGCCTATATTCAGACACAACCTGCGCCTGATGAAGCGCCGATTGGCACGCCCCCTGAAGCCCCGACTGAACGCAACGAAGCTCTCATTTACCAGGAACAATAAACTGACGAGTATGAGAATGTCACATGAAACGAGTGTTTTTCGTAAAGGCTGGCTGGCCTTTGAGCTTAATGTTTTGCGCCGCCTGAAATTTGGTTCCATCTGCCTGCCGTTTACCGGCGACAGCTTGCTGGGCGTTTATCTGAAGCGCTGGGACGTGAAAGTTTCTGCCAACGATCTGATGCAGTGGTCGTGGACCAAAGCGATCGCTTCCGTGCAAAACAACAACGAAAAACTTACCGAAGACCAGGTCGGACTGGTTCTTAACAATGTTTATGTTCCCGGTTATAAACTTGCGAACCCCGAGCTCAAGAGTTGGTTCGGCGAAACCGACGCCTGGTGGTTTGATAATCTGCGCCGCAACATCAACCAGATAGATTCGCCGCTGGCGCACGCCCTCGCGCTTAACATCGGGATGGCGGTGGGCGACCACGCGCTTTCTTTTGATGAAACTACCCGTGAGCTGCGCGAGCCGCTTTCGAATGTTTTCCGGCGGGTCTGGTCGGATTCGTCCGAGCCTTTTGATAACAGTCAAAACAACTCCTGCACCAATAAACCGGCAAACGAATTCCTGGCGGAAAACCGTTCCGAACTAATGTTTCTGCGATTGCCGCGAATGCACAACCTGAATGCGAAAGCCAGCTACGGCTTGTCGGCGTGGAGGGAAGAGTGGTTAAACGGCGGCGGTGAATTTTGGGACGAGACCGACCGGCAATTTGCCGGCAGGCTGGGAACGCACACCCAAACAAAATCGCAATATCTTCACATGATCGAAGACCTGCTTCACGCGGCGTCGCATTTGCCCGCCTGGGCGATCGCGCACGTGGAAGACAATCTGATCAGTACGCAGGACGTGGTCGATGCGATCGGCCGCGTGCGCCGCGTCGAGACGATCTTTACCAAGGATTTTTCGGAGCTGACGGGAACAAAGGCTGTGATAATTACGGCTTAATTTGGAGCGCACAATTTATTGTGCAATTTGCCGAATTAAATTCGCGCGACTCCATTAATACACGGCATTCCGCGCTCGCCGCTGGTACAAAGGGGAAAGCTTTCTCAGGCTCTCCACCGCTTTTGGCAAAACTTCCATCAACTGATCCACATCTTCGAGCGTATTATCTTTTCCAAAACTAAAACGAATTGCGCCGCGGGCGAGCTCGTCGTTTCTCCCTAAGGCGCGGATCACCGGCGAAGGCTCAAGCGAGCCCGAGGAGCAGGCCGAACCGGTCGAGACCGCGATGCCTTGCAGATCGAGATTTATCAGCAGTCCTTCGCCTTCGATAAAACGAAACGAAATATTTGAAATATTGGAGAGGCGGTTTTCCCGGTCGCCGTTAAAAACAATATCCGGGATCTTTTCGGCAACGCGCGCTTCGAGTTCGTCGCGCAAAATGCGCAAATGTTCAGTTCGCTCGGTGAGACCGGTACGCGCCATTTCCAAAGCCTTGCCAAAAGCCGCGATCAAGGGAACCGATTCGGTGCCGCCGCGGCGTTCGCGCTCCTGGTGGCCGCCGATATTTTGTTTTTGCACCCGCACCCCGCGCCGGACGTATAACGCTCCCACGCCTTTAGGCGCGTAAAGTTTGTGCGCCGACATCGAAAGCAGATCGCAGCCGATCTTCTCAACATCAAGCGGCATCTTTCCGACGGCCTGAACGGCATCGGTATGAAACCAGAGCTTGTTTCCCGCAGCGCGATGTTCTTTTATCAATTCTCCGATCTCTCCCACCGGCTGGATCGTGCCGATCTCGTTATTGGCGGCCATTATTGTGACCAGAACAGTGTCCGGCCGCAGAGAAGCTTTTACATCCTGGGCGCGGACGATCCCGTTTTCATAAACCGGAAGCCAGGTAACTTCCCATCCTTTTTCTTCCAGTGATTCGCAGACATTTTTGACCGCCGAGTGTTCGATCGCGGAAGTGATGATGTGTTTGCCGTGCGAAATATTCGCTTCGCACAAACCGCGGATGGCGAGGTTATTGGCTTCGGTCCCGCCGGAGAGAAAAACCATCTCGTTCGGACGAGCGCCGATGATCTTTGCCGCTTCGTGGCGCGCCTTATCGACCGCGCTGCGCGCTTCCTGGCCGAAAAAATGAATGCTCGAAGCATTGCCGAATTTGTCCCGCAGGAAGGGAAGCATCGTTTCCAACACTTCGGTATCCACCGGCGTGGTGGCGCTGTTATCGAGATAGACCCGCCTAAACATAAGTTGATTATATATTAGGAGCATGGCTAACTATTAACTGTTCATTGTTAATTATTAAATGCTTATTCAGAAACCTCGGAAAAGCAATGGCCTTGCCTCCAAAGTCATTGATCGCCGTCATTTTTTGAGCCGGTAACGGTTTGGGATCTAAAATCCGCGGCATTTCGGCCTGACATTAGGGTGTTCACCTGTTCCAGTGAGCACAAGTGAACACCCTGTTCCAAAAATGTTCCAGAAATCTCGTAAAATTCACAAATCCGCAGAGTAAATTAAAAAAGAACATTGAGATCGGGAAATTCAGGCACCTGGCGCTCTTTTCCTATCTCAGGCCACCTGAAAGCATAACTGAGCCGGGAAATTTAGTCGTCCAGAGATTCGAGGTAATCAGTATCTGCGCACCCATTTAAATGTTTTGAATATGGCAAGTAGGAGAAAGAGGTCAGAACCGGGAACGTAGTGACCGGCTTCCGGCGCAAAACTTTACAAGCATATTCACAGATAAAGATCTAATAAACAGTGCAGCATTAGCCGGTCACTACGTTCCCGGTACTGACCCGTTAGCTTTGATCTCAATCCAATATTTATAGGCAATGCCATAGTAAGTAGAGGATGAGGTCAGAACCCGATGCGGTAGCGAGGGGTTTCCGGTCCTTCTTATATGCAACCTTTGCGGCTCCGCCGCCGTGCTGTGCGGTAAGCCTATGGCTTACTGTCCGGCTTAAGTTTATTTGACGGAGGCTGAGCCTCCTTGTATTTCTAAGGGAGCAATTCCCGGAAAGGCAGAGCCTTTCCGCACATCACTGCGGCAGAGCCGCAAAAGTAACCCGGTCGTTAATTAATAGTAGCTTCAAATAACACAATAGTTTACGCATTATTCACAAAAACAGTCCCAGAAGCCGAAAATGCCCTAATTGAAATTGAAAATTATTTTCAATTAGCGTATATTATTAGCGGGATAGAGAACCGAAAAGAAATGACTGCACACAAAGATAACGACACAACACTGGCCGGCGTCGCCAAAGGACAAACGGCAAAAGTATCGTCAGTGACCGGGACCGATGCGGTCACGCGGCGGCTGATGGAAATGGGGATCGTGCCGGGCGAGATGGTCCGGGTGGTCAAATCCGCTCCCTTCGGCGATCCGATGGAGATCAAGGTTCGCGGTTATCACCTGGCGGTGCGCCGGAATGAAGCGCGGATGATAGAGGTCGGCGACGCAATATAAAATTTTAGTGCGATACAAATAATCAGCCAGTTTTTAATTTAATCAACTACGTCTTCCGGCGTAGTTTTGTTATTTCCGGATATGCAGAGCCCAATACAAACTGTCGCAGAAAAAAAGAATTTGGTGATAGCGCTGGCGGGCAACCCTAACGCGGGGAAGACCACGCTTTTTAATGCGCTGACCGGGCTGCGGCAAAAAGTAGCGAATTATCCGGGCGTGACCGTCGAACGCAAAGAAGGCCAGTGGCAGTTAAACGGTAAAGACAGCGCCGCGCTCCTGATCGATCTGCCGGGACTTTACAGTCTTGACGCCGCCTCGCTGGATGAACAGATCGCCCGCGACGTGCTGACCGGAAATATCAACGGCCTCTCGCGTCCTGATGTGATCATAGCCGCCGTTGATGCCACCAACCTCGAGAGAAATCTCTATCTCGTCACGCAGCTGCTGGAATACGGCATTCCCGTGATCGTCGCCCTGACGATGATGGACATGACCGAAAGGGAAAGCCTGGAGATCGACACCCAAAAGCTTTCTGAAATGTTGGGCGCGCCGGTCATCGCGGTCACCGTCACGCAAAAGATCGGTATCGATGAGATAGCAAAAGCGGTGAGAGGTACGAGGAATGCCGCCAAGCTGGACCCTGCTCTGGCCGAAATAAAAAACATCACCGAAGAAAACAAAAAGATCTTTGCCCGCTATAAATTTATTTCGGACGTGGTGCAGGCATCGGTCATACGAAAAGCGACGGCCGAAAGAAACCGCTCCGAAAAGATCGACCGGGTTTTGACCCATAAGTTTTGGGGATTGCTGATCCTGGCAGCGATCCTGCTGCTGGTTTTTCAAACGATCTTTTCCTGGGCTGCGCTGCCGATGGACCTGCTGGATAAAGGTTTTGGCGCGCTGGCACAGGCCGCCAAAGATTCTCTGCCGCCTGGGATCTTGACCGATCTTTTGGCGGACGGCGTGATCGCCGGTGTCGGCGGCATTCTTGTTTTTCTGCCGCAGATCCTGCTGCTGTTTTTCTTTCTCTCTATTTTAGAAGACACGGGCTATATGACCCGCGCGGCTTTTTTACTTGACCGCCTGATGCGCGGCGTCGGTTTGCATGGCAAGGCATTTTTACCGCTGCTGAGTTCATTTGCCTGCGCCATTCCCGGCATCATGGCGACGCGCACGATCGAAAGCCCGAAAGACCGCATCGCGACGATAATGATCGCCCCGCTGATGAGCTGTTCGGCGCGGCTGCCGGTTTATACGCTGATGATAGCGGCGTTCTTTTCCGGACAAATGCTGCTGGGATTTATCTCGGTGGGCGCGCTGATAATGCTTTCAATGTACGTGCTCGGTATCGTGGCCGCGATAATAATGGCGTTCATATTTAAACGCACGATCTTGAAATCGCCCCCGCCGCCGCTGGTGATGGAGCTGCCGTCTTATCGCTTGCCGAATATCCGCACCGTTTTACTCAATATGTTTCAAAACGGCTGGATGTTCGTCAAACGCGCGGGCACGGTGATCCTGGCGATCTCGATAATTCTCTGGGCGCTGACGGCGTTTCCGCGCATCGCGGCGACAACCGCTGATGCTGCCGATAATACCGTCGCCAATACTGCTGCCGCGGAACTTCAAAGCCAGGCGCCGGACTTAAAAGAAAGCTACGCCGGGCAGTTGGGAAAAGTGATCGAGCCGGCGATCGCGCCGCTCGGATTTGATTGGAAGATGGGCGTGGCGCTGATCGCTTCTTTTGCCGCGCGCGAAGTGCTGGTATCGACGCTGAGTATTCTTTACAATGTAGATAAGGATTCTGACGCCGATTCGCCTTCGCTGATAGAAGCCGTCCGCGATGCGAAACAAGACGACGGCGTGACGCCGGCCTGGTCGCCCTTAACAGCGCTGACGATGATGGTATTTTTCGTGCTGGCCTGCCAGTGTATGTCTACCGTGGCGGTGGTGCGGCGCGAAACAAATTCGTGGGGCTGGCCGATCTTTATGGTGGCGTATATGACAGTGCTGGCTTACGTCGCTTCGTTCATTACCTATCAAGGGGGCAAGGCACTGGGCTTCTAAAGCTATGCTGCAATATCTAATAGTAACGTTGATCATTCTTTCGGCCGTCTTCTACGTCGGGCTAAACGTCTGGCGCAAGGTCGCGGCGACAGGGAAAAAAGGCGCGAAAGGCGGCTGCGAAACCGGCTGCGGTAAATGCGGGGATTGATGAATAGTGATTAGTGATTAACGGTGAATATCGATTGTTGTAGTACAATTTTCTTGGCGACCGGACACTAATAGTTTACCGTTCACCATTATTCGTTACAGTACGCTTGACCTTTTCCTCGTGCTTTCTTAAAATTTTTGTTTCGCTCTAACTACGGGTAGGGCGTCTTTGGAAAAGATGGGCCGATAGCTCAGTTGGTAGAGCAAATGGCTTTTAACCATTGGGTCGCAGGTTCGAGTCCTGCTCGGCTCACCATTAATTTCAAAAGTAAAAGGCAACTGATAACAGTTGCTTTTTATGTTTAGTGCAACACGGGTGCACGCGACAAGATCCTATACATGAAGGTTCGTTCTTGGAAGAAATCAAACATTTTTATTGACATAGTTTGAGGCGCTTAATATACTCACGCTATTGCGGAGCGAACTTAACGTCGTTGATCTCCCTGGTAAGATCCTGGGTCAGATCGTTTTCCTTTTGCTAATCTGACAAGCTCAAAAACGACAGATATTTACATCAGGATTTTGGCTTAAATACTTTCTCATTAAGAAGTAATTTCGTTTTGATTCCGCAGTATTTCGACTTGGTGTAATTACAAAATTTAGGTCAAAGATCACCGATCAATTTAGTCCCCGCTGAAATAGATCTTCGATAAATTTCGTCAAAAAGACCCAATTTATCCTTAGGCGAGCTGCCGGAAAACGAAGGTGTTTCCCACTAAGAAACATCAAAAAATTATACAAAATATTTAGCGGAGTATGTAATGACACAAAAGAACTCCTACGAAAAACCAGCTTATCGACCACTTAAAGTCTATGCTTTTGATCCTTCGCGCGGCAAAAGTCTGGGAAATCATATGACGATAAAAGTTCCTTACGAAGAATTGGCGAATTCTCTTAAGGGCAAGTATGTCGAAGTAATCGATTATGATTCGACTAATGGATGCTATTATCTCCCGGTCGATCTCAATGATCCTTCCATACTGATCCAGGGTGGGCTTGATCCGAGCGAATCGGACCCGCGTTTTCATCAGCAGATGGCGTATGCCGTGGCTAGTAAAACGATAGAAGTATTCGAGTTCGCTTTGGGAAGAAAGGCAAAATGGGGATTTAACCGAAATCGCAAAAAGAAACTTCCCCTGCGTATTTATCCCCACGGTTTTCAGGAAGCGAACGCGTTTTACAGCCGCGATCTCAAAGCACTGGTTTTTGGATATTTCCCGGCTTCCGGTGACGACCCGGTTTCCAATTTACCCGGACAGACGATCTTCACCTGCCTTTCGCACGATATCATTGCGCATGAAACCACACATGCTTTGATCGATGGGATGCGAATGTATTTTATGCTGCCCACAAGCGCCGATACGCTCGCCTTTCATGAAGGCTTTGCCGACATCGTCGCACTGTTTCAGCATTTCAGCTTTCATGAAGTTCTTGTCGATACAATTAAACGCACCGGTGGGCTGATCTATCGCCCACATATTCCGGCCGACGTGAAAGCCGATAAAAACGGCCCCATAATAACCTCTGAGCTTTCCAGCGATAACCCGCTGGTTCAACTGGCTAAACAATTTGGAGAAGCGATGGGAAAGCGGGCGGCTTTACGATCCGCGCTGGGCACCCCGCCTAACTCCACCATGTTAGACGAGCTTGAAGAACCGCACGATCGCGGCGCAATTTTGGTCGCGGCGGTTTTCGATGCATTTTTTACCATCTATATCAGCCGCATTCGCGATCTGCTGCGCATCGCGAATATAAACACGTCGGCTAATTGTGAAAATCCGGAGCTTCATCCCGACCTGGCAGAACGCCTGGCCGGGGAAGCGAGTAAGATCGCGCAAAATTTTTTGAACATTTGCGTAAGAGCCCTGGATTATTGTCCGCCCGTTGACATTCATTTGGGAGAATTTCTGCGCGCTATGATAACCGCGGATTACGATCTGGTCAGTGATGACCGGGTCGGCTATCGCGCCGCGTTGATAGACGCTTTTCGTCTGCGAGGCATTCGCCCGGAAAATGTAATTTCTTACTCTGAAGAATCGCTGAGGTGGTGCCCGCCGGAAGACATCAATGGCAATTCTCTGCAGTGCGCCGGTCTGGATTTTGACGTCATTAAACCAATGACAAGAAAGCAAAAAGAAGCCAATGCCAGGCTGCTTAATGCATTTGCAAAGGAGCACACAGCAGATTTGGGTCTTGATCCTTCCGTCCCGATCAAAGTCCATTCATTTCATCCTCTTCACCGTATTGGACCGGATGGGCAATTGAAGTTTGAGGCTGTCGTTGAATTGACGCAGCAAAAGGCGGTCCCGGTGGACCCGGCCGATAAATCTTTCGGGACCATGATGTATTATGGCGGCGTCACTTTAATAATCGATCTTTCCCCTGAGCGCGAAGGCGATATTCGCTATGCCATTCGCAAGAATTTGGGAGGCGGCGACGATGGGGATCAAAGATTAAAACTGCAGCGTGCATTTATTGCGGGCTCATCCCTAGGTGTAAATCCCTACGCGACCGATATCAGCGCCAATTTACTGACTGGTGAAACCGGTCTCGACTTTAGAATGACTCACAAAGGTTATTAAAATGCCAAAAGCAAAAGACGCAAAAAGTAAAAAAGAAACACGATCGATCAAAATCAGAATGTACCGGGTAGGTTTTGGTGACTGTTTTCTTTTATCACTTCCGGTAGGTAAAGGCCAGGCCGATGAATACCGCCATTTTGTTATTGATTGCGGGGTTCATGGTAAAGGTAACATCGGTATGATCGAGAAAGCCGTGGATAATATCGGTGAGATTACCGGGGGAAAGATCGCGGCTATTATTGCCACCCATTCTCATCAGGATCACATCTCCGGTTTTAGCGAAAAATTCTCCCAGTTTGAGATCGGCGAAGTATGGCTTCCGTGGAGTGAAGATCCTAAAGATAAGCTGGCCAATAAATGGAGTAAAAAGCAGGAAGCTTTGGCTGCTCAACTGGAAATGCATTTTGCTGCACAGGCAAAAGCAAGAGCAGCGGATGCTAAAACCGTCAGCCGGAGAAGTGCTTTGGCCGCGGTAATGAACCTGACATCAAACAAGAAAGCGATCGGTTTGTTGAAATCCGGTTTTAATGTCGGCGCAACAGTTAAGTATTTCAGTGCCGGCGCCATGCTAAATGATGCCGCGGGAGTGCCGGGGCTGACCGTGCAGGTTTTAGGGCCGCCGCGAGACGAAAAATTTCTAGCCAAGATGGATCCTCCCAAAGATCAGCGCTACCTGAAGCTTAACGCTGCGGACGAAATTGTCGGGGCTAACGAGCTCGCGCCTTTTCCACAATCCTGGATAATGAAATACGATTCCGGCAGTGCCCCGTTAAGTCCACCGGAGGAGAAATATCTTAAGAGACAATTGTCCGATACATCTCTCGACGGCCTCGCTTTTGCTTTAGACTCGGCAAAAAATAATACCAGCCTGGTGACCTTGTTCATTTTCAATGGAAAACATTTACTTTTTCCGGGGGATGCTCAATATGGTAATTGGCAGTCCTGGATCGAAAAAGATGACGCCGGAGATATATTGTCCAAAATAAATTTCCTTAAGGTTTCTCACCACGCAAGTCATAACGGCACCCCCAAAGGCGCTCTTGAAAAAATGACTACCGGGGAATTTGCCGCGATGGTTTCGACTCAGAGCGTTCCCTGGGATTCCATACCTCGCGTGCCTTTGATGCAGGCTTTGTCCAAACAAACCAGTAAGCGAGTTGTCAGAAGCGATTGGATCGACATTGCCGGTTTAACCAAAGCGCCTTCGCCGCTGCCCGGCTCTATCCCAAAGAAACCTGCCACTCTGCCTGCCGGTTTTAGCCTGGGTGATTTTTGGTACGATTACGAGCTATAACCCTGCATGGTGCCGGCAAATCCGGTATCCTTAAGGCTATCGCTCCGGCATTATGCGGAGAAAAAGCCGCCCTTTATGCCGGGGCGAATACTTAAAGCTCAAGACCAATAGTTTCAAGAGATGGGACCAGGTCGCGAGTGCTGTTCCGCGCAGACAAGGCGGATTTGCGGCCATTAGCATTAAACGTAAAATAGCGCTTGCTATTATCCGGCTAATGCTTCACACTAATTAAGTTAATCCTTCTCTTGCACCCACAGGGTGCGCTTGTCAAAGACGGTTTTTTGGATAGTTCGAGAGTAGGCAGTTTATAATCATAGAAGTTAGCTCTTGAAATTTTTGAGCATCCGAAACCGACCCTTCGCAGTTTTTCTCCGAAGCCAATTCGATCTCGACACTTCTTCAGAAGCCCCGAAAACGGGGAGAAAATATTAATTAAAATGAAACTTTACGTAGGAAACCTTTCCTTTGATACATCGGCTCAGGACCTCGAAAACTTGTTTGCCGAAGTCGGCACCGTTCAGTCAGCGAATCTTATTGAAGACCGCGAAACCGGCCGCTCACGCGGATTTGGCTTTGTCGAAATGTCTTCGCAGGAAGAAGGACAGAAAGCCATCAGCCAGTTCGACGGCAAAGAAGTCGGCGGACGCGCCCTGAAAGTCAACGAAGCTAAGCCCCAGGAAAAACGCAATAACGGCGGTGGTGGCGGCAGAGGCTACGGCGGCGGCGGCGGTTACGGCGGCGGCGGCGGCGGCGGACGTCGTTACTAAGAATTAAATATTTCGATATTTAAGAGAATGCCCCTGGTTAATACCGGGGGCATTTTTATTGACGGCGGAAATCTACCTTGAGCTGTTTCGCGTGTTTGGTGTGTTTCGTGGTTAACTCTTACTCTTGTCTAAGAGTAAATGAAACTAAAGCTTAACCGCGAAAAAACACATATTAAATTAGAGCCGCTAATTTTTCATTTTCGAACTCATCACGGGAAATTTGGCGTAAAACATTAGGTGAAGCTATAATGCGTTACAAATAGAAACTCACATAAGGAATTGAAAGTTGACACCGAACCCTGAAGAAATAACCAAGCTTTTAATAAAGCTGTCAAACGGCAATCGCGATGCCGTCGATCAGCTTTTGCCGTTGATCTATGATGAGCTGAAACGCCTGGCGGGGAATTATCTGCGCCGTGAGCGTTCGGGGCACACGCTGCAGCCGACGGCGCTGGTGCATGAAGCGTATCTGAAGCTGGTCGATATCAACCAGGTCAACTGGCAGAACCGCGCGCACTTCCTGGGCGTAGCGGCAAATCAAATGCGCCGCATTTTGATCGACTATGCCCGCCAGCACAATGCCGAAAAACGCGGCAACGAATTTCAGATCATCGCGCTGGATGAAAATATCGATAAGGCCGCCGAGCAAAGCCTGGAACTTATCGCGCTCGACGATGCTCTCAATGAGCTCGCCAAAATGGACCCGGAAAAAGCAAAGATCGTTGAGCTGCGCTATTTCGGCGGCCTCACCACCGAAGAAACCGCTGAAGTCCTGGGCGTTTCCCCCATTACCGTAAAACGCCACTGGCGAATGACCAAAGCATGGCTTTATGGAGAACTGGCGAAAAAATAATTGTTAATGGTGAATGGTGAATGGTGAATGATTAGTGAATAATGAATAGCTCAGTATTTTCTTAGATAGCACTTGCCCTAACGGACGATCAGTTTTGAAAAAAATTAACAATTAATAATGAACAATGAATAATTAACCGCTCACCGCTCACCGCTCACCGCTCACCGCTCACCGTTATTCATTAAAAGACTGATACTTTTTTTCTAACGAATACGCTTTACCTAACAGAGGGGAGATTTTCCCGAATTTAATACTGTTAGGAGACCGTTCGTTATGATAAATCATATTTCTTTTGCAGCTCATAACCCTGAAAAAGTCGCAAATATTTTGGCCGAGCTTTGGGCCGGCTACGCCATGCCGTTTCCGCCGAGCCCCGGCGGCTATGTCGCTTTTGCAGATGATGGCCTCGGCACGCTGGTGGAAATAATTCCGATCGACGTCCAGCTTTTACCGGGGACCGGCCTGCCGGACGAGGAGAACTTTAGCATCGAAACAATCACCGACGATAATGAAGCCACTTTTACCGTGGGCAACGAACCTTCGCAATACGGCCCGGTACACCTGAATATCAATTCGCCTTTGAGTGAAGCCGAAATCAAGGCGATCGCCGCGCGTGAAGGCTGGCGCTGTTTTACCGCCAACCGCGGCCGCGGACTGTTTCAATTGATCGAGCTTTGGATTGAAGACAGGTTTATGCTTGAAGTGAACACGCCGGAAATGACAAAGGTTTACCAGGAGATGGCAAACCCGGAAAACTGGGCGAAGTTTTTGGAAAGCCCGCTCCCGCCGAAATACGTAAAGAACGTTTCGCAGATGGTGAATTAATTTTAGGGACTGGATGTCAGTAGCGTCGGCGTCAGCCGATGCGTAGGAAGCGCACCTGCTAACGCAGGCGCTACTGACCTCATCGCAAACGTAGAACCAATTCAGCCTAAGCCGACTTCAGAGACGCCATGTCGATTGAAAAGCGGTATTTCACGTCCGACTTAAGCATCCGCTCGAAAGCATCGTTGATCTTATCCGCCGAAATGACTTCGACGTCGGCCGTGATGTTGTGCTCGCCGCAGAAATCAAGCATTTCCTGTGTCTCCGCAAGACCGCCGATCGGCGAGCCGGAGAAACTCTTACGCCCGAAGATAAGGCCGAATACCGCTACCGCCAAGGGTTTTTCCGGCGCACCAACCATGGTCAGGTTGCCGTCACGCCCGAGCAGGTGGATATAGGCGTTGATGTCGTGATCGGCAGCAACAGCATCGAGGATAAAGTCGAAAGTGCCGGCGTGTTTCGCCATCTCGTCGGCATTTTTGGAAAGCACGACCTCATGCGCGCCCAGGCGCAGCGCGTCCTCTCTTTTGTTCTCTGAGGTTGTAAAGACAACCACATGCGCCCCGAAAGCCCGGGCAAACTTTACACCCATATGGCCCAGGCCGCCCAAGCCCACGATGCCGACCTTTTTGCCCGGGCCTACCTTCCAATGGCGCAGCGGTGAATAGGTCGTTATACCCGCGCAGAGCAGCGGGGCCGCCCCGGCCAGATCGAGATTGTCGGGAATCCTTACCACAAAGTGCTCGTCCACGACGATGCTTTCCGAATACCCGCCATAAGTTACCGGGGCGGTTTCGTGTTTGTCCGGGAAGCCGTATGTCAGGGCCATGTTCGGGCAAAACTGTTCCAGCCCTTCTTTACAGCTCGGGCAGGTGCGGTCCGAATCTACCAGGCAGCCGACGCCTACCTGGTCGCCCGGCTTAAATTTGATTACCGTATCGCCTACAGCGGTGACCCGCCCGACGATCTCGTGGCCAGGCACGCACGGGTAGACCGCCGGCATGACATCGTGCCACTCATCGCGGGCGTAATGAAGATCGGAATGGCAGATCCCGCAAAAAAGGATCTCGATCTCGACATCCTGCGGGGTTGCGTGCCTGCGCGGAATGGTTATTTCCTTTAACGGCGCGTCCGCCGCTTCCGCCCCGAAGGCCTTGATATTTTTTGTTTCCATTTGTTTTTCCATAGTTTAAAAGAATTTTTTCAAGAATGCTTTAATTCTAGCAGATGTTTTATCACGAGGTCAGTACCGGGAACGGTAGCGACAGGGTTTCGCCGCGACAGGCAAAGAATACAAAGAGAGAACCACCTCGTCCCGGCTTCGCCGTGCCACCCCTCCTTTGTAAGGAGGGGAGTTTTAAGAACCCGGTCGTTATGGTCGAGGTTTCGCCGAAGGCGATAAATTTAATAGCGTAGGGTGAAACCCTACGTCATAAGTACAACACGAGTCCGACGCTGAAGGTGTCGCATTTGATTTGTCCGCTGCGCGGACGGTGACATAAAAGAATACAAAGAAGAACCACCCCGTCACGCGGAGCGCGTGCCACCCCTCCTTCGTAAGGAGGGGAGTTTTAAGAACCCGTGATACTTTTTCCCCGCGTTCCTCGCCTTATCAACTGAGGGCAATAATTCGCCGATAAATTTTAATAACCAGGAGCGCAAGCAGATGATATCCACCAAACTTTTTATTCGTTTCGCATTATTAGCAGCATTTTTAACCGTCACTACATCGGCGTTTGCGGATGTAAAGATCAAGATCAAACAAACGGCCAGCGGCCAATCGACCGAAAACACGACCTATATCAAGGGCAAGCGCCAGCGCACGGAAAATGCCGGCGGCATGATGGTTTCCGTGATGCAGTGCGATCTGCAGCGCGATATCCAGATCAACCCGGCGGCCAAAACGTACATGATCAACCCGTATGACAACAGCATGCCCAGCGGGCCCGGAGCGGCCACCACCACGCAGAACGTCAAATTGACCCAGGGCGGCACGGTCACCACGACCATTACCAACAAAGACACCGGCGAGCGCAAACAAATGTTTGGCTATACCGCGCGCCACATCATCCAGACGATCGAAACCGTCAGCTCGCCCGATTCCTGTAATCCGGTGAACACCAGGATGGAGATCGATGCCTGGTACATCGACGCGACGTTCGCGATCGATTGCGACGTCAATCGCCGCTACCAGTCGTATCAGCCCAAGCCGAGCGGCGGCGGCTGCCGGGATAAATTCAATACCAAGACCATCGGCGCGGCAAAAACCGGTTATCCCATTATTCAAAAAATGACGATGTTTGATGCCAACGGCCAGCCGAACTTTACGATGATCCAGGAAGTTCTGGAGATCTCGAACGCCACGCTTGATGCGGCCTTGTTTGATGTTCCCCAAGGTTACCGCGAAGTCAAAAACGCTTCGGAAATGTATAGCGCGGCTTCTATGGCGAGCGCTGCCGGCTCGAAGAGCTCAGGTAATTACAGCTCGAATGATAACCCGTCCAGTTCCGGAATGGCCCGGAACGTGCAGAAGCTTTCGCAGAACAGCAGCGCTCCGGCATCCAGCAATGGGGGCGAGGTCAGCGATAAAAAGCCGGGCGTGGTCCGCATCGGTATGGCGAATGTGAAAACCGGCTCGGTCGGCGAAGGCATGAACGCACAGGAGCTGGCCGCGGCGGTCAGGAACACGCTGGTCGATTACCTGAAGACGCCAAAGCTCGAGATCGTTCAGCTCGAGGCCAGGCTTCCTTCGCGATCGCCGATGAAGCGAAAGAAAAACAGTGCGACTATGTGATCTATGCCAACGTTTCACACAAAAAAGGCGGCGGCGGCGGTTTCGGAATGTTCGGTAAAGTGCTGGCGCCGGCTATCGGTCAAACGGGCATCGGCCACACCGGCAGCGTAGCGGGCAACATCGCGGGCCAGGTGGCCACCACGGCGGTCGTCTCCGCCGGACAGGCGCAAACCAACGTTAAATCCAAGGACGAGATCACGATCGACATCAAATTCGTTTCAACGGCGACGGACAGCGCGGCGCTTGCCAGGCAGTACAAGGCAAAAGCTAAGTCGGACGGTGACGACATCATCTCTCCGCTGATCGAACAGGCGGCGCAGGCCATTCTCGATGCCGCGAAAAACTAAGGCTATTCATTACCGATCCTTCCTTATCTTTTAGGCGCCCCGAAAAGGGCGTCTTTTTTTAGCTAATTGTTAGCCACAGAGAACACAGAGAACACAGAGGAACCTGAAATCATCTCTGGAACTCTGTAGATCTCGTGGCTAAGCTTATTGAACCTTTTTGTCCTTTATTTTCGCCTTACATTATGGAAGCAAAATATTTAACGGAAAAGACTATGCGGAATATTACATACAAAAGTTTATTAACAAAATTATTTACGATCCTTAATCTGGTGAGCCTCGTGCTGGGCAGTTTTGTCACGATCGCACAATCGCAAACGAAACGCACCGGCGGGACTTCGATGCAGCAGGCTGCTTCAAAGCAGACAGGCAAAAAGTGTAACGGAGGCTGGAGCGGCGTTGTTACCTATTCGCGAACTCTGAAAGATTCGCTCGAATCCGACGAACCCGGAATTCGCAAAGCAATTGACCGAATCAAGCATAAAACTTCGCGCAATTACGATTACACGGGACGCGCGATCGTTGACGGATACCGATCCGAAAACACCGGCGGTAAACGACCACGGTCAATTTTACCGACACAGATCTGAACTGGGGCGGAAAAAGTGTTTCGATACCTGCAATTCGCGCGAGAAGCGGTCATTGGTTCGTCATCGAAGGGAATGACGACGTCCAAACGCAGGCGCAGGCCGAGGGCCCGCGGAATCGTTTCAATTTGAGCGTTGACGAATTCGGCGGCACTTACAGTTTCAGCCTGCAATTTCCCCACGCCGAAGGGCCATTACAAGCAGCGAGGAACACGTCAAAAAAAGCGGTCATTGCCAGCCGAAAAATAACGAGCCTTTTGACCGCACGCCAACGAGCCGCAACCAATCGAGGGAAACAGTTTTTCCGTCAGCGGCGAAAAGATCGATCCCGACAATCCCGGACGTGCTCACAGGTACAAAGATCTGGGGCGACGACGGCACCGGACCAGTCAGAAGTTTTATTTATCAGGTGACGTGGCGTTTTTCGCGCTGTCCGGAAAAACTGTTATAACCGATTTGAGATTCGAACACCCGAAGTTTCCCAATTTTGAAGATTGGAAGGAAATCGAAGACCCGCAAGGCACCATCGACGGCAATAAGCATCAAAGTTAAGGTCGAAGTTTTGAATATGGCGGCGTGAAACTAAATTTGCCGACCTGAAAGTTTCAGAGACCTATAAGGGCGATAAATATAACTATGCGCGTGCCGACGAGCCTCTGCCCGAAGGCTGAGAGTTCGCTTCGGCTCGAAGCGGGCGAAGAAAAGAGTTTGAATTTATCTGGGACTCGGAAGGACAGGCGTGGTTTGACGACAGCCGCCCGCATCTTTTCCACCGCGTCAAAGCCGAGGTTAAAGAAAACGGCCAGAAAAAAGACGAAAAAGAAAAACCGCTTAATATCGCACCGAAACCGGTGATACTGGCGCACGGCGTTTGGAGCGATTACCGCATTTGGGAACCGCTCTATCAAAATCTTCTGACATCAAGTCACAGCTACAATTGGAAAGCTTTTCTCGTGGGCAAAAATGCGCGCGAAGGCGTGATGGATATGGGCAATCTCGGCTACACGAAATACATTTTCGACAACGCCGACCAGCTGGCCCGTTATGTGAAATATGCGCAAAAGGAAACCAATGCCTGGCACGTCGATATGGTGGCGCACCAGATGGGCGGGCTGGTCGCGCGGGTGTACGCGCAGAAACGAGCCGGTCGTGCCGGACGCGACGCCCGCAGGTCAAGCATCTCATTATGCTCGGCACGCCGAACGGCGGCGCAAAATGTATCGATGTTTTTGCCGGCAAATTCTCAGCTCTTAAAAGATGAACTGCACGTTGCGACGGGAACTAACGAACGAGAATATGCTTATCTTTAACGAGCATGTGAGGAACACCGGAGGCACGAAATTCTCCGCGCTGGCGGGCAATCCGGTGCCGGTGATTTGCGGGGGACTGGAGTGGAACGACGGGTTTGTCACGGTGAAGTCCGCGCACTACGGCGTGTCCGATGTGGGCCAGGCAAACGACCTGACGCATCAGTTGGTTGACGGGAAAAATTTCGGCAATTTTGTAAAGCCGCACCTGGTTACCGGGCCGCACGGGAACCTACCCGCTCACGGTCAAAAACGATCCGACCGATTGGAAACGCTGGCAGATCAATAACCGCGACTATGATGTCAACAACGGTTCAGGTTTTTATCAGGAATTCGCGCCGGAAAATTTGTTTCGTAATGTTTCGTTTGAAAGAAGCGCGCCCGCCGCAGCCGTTACGGGAGATCCGCAAACTTTCAATAGTCAGGTAACGGTCGCGCCAAAACAGTCGACCGAGATCGAAGTGCCGGTTCGAAGCGGCGCAGAATTTTGGCATTACTTTTATGGCGCCGGATTCGGTGACGGTTTCCCTGATCAATGACAAAGGCATTGTTGTCCGCAAAGAAAAAGCCGGCTCCGATTGGATGGGTTTGAAATTCCGTTCGTTTTTGGTGGATAAACCGGTTACCAAGGGAACCTGGAAGATCCGGATCGAAAATACTTCGGACAAGGAACAGAAATTCGCAGGCTACGGCTGGTCGCTGCTTGAACCGGTGAAAGCGCCGGCGGTGGCGGAGTAGAGGGAGGCTGATTGTTAATTGTTAACAGCTTTATCCATAAAGTCGATTTAGCCACTAATTACACAAATAACACGAATTAAGACTTTTTAAAACAATTAATAATGAAACAATTAACAGTTAATAATTATTAGCCTGACTGGATCGCGCTTTGCGGACAAGATGCCGGCGCTCCCGGTTTAAGATCTGTAGAGTTTTTCGAAGATCGGATTATTCATGCTCTTTAGCAATTTGATATAGCGCGGGTCGTTGTGCAGGTGTTTGAGTTTCGGTTCGGTGGCAAACCAGGTAAGCCAGGCGTCGTGCTCGGCAAAGGCGGTTTCAAAATGGCCGAAAGCGGTATCCAGATCGCCGATCGCCACATACGCCATTGCCAGGAAATACGGCTTGACGTAAGTTTCCCTGGCCAGGTTCACGAGCTTGCCCAGCACCTTTAAAGCGATATCTTTTTTACCGGCGGCGACCAGCGCGAAACAAAGAGTGTACATTGCCAATCCGGAATCGGGCATCAGATAGTCCAGCTTCTGCAAGGTGTCGACGGCTTTTTCAGTTTCGCCCAGATGGATCAATGAATTGCCCGATTGCAGGTAGCCCTGCGGGTAAGAGCGGTCGAGCTCCAGAATCTGATTTGCCTTGGCGACAGACTCTTTGTAAAGGCCGGACTGGTAATAATTCCATGAAGTAAGGGTCATTGCCCGCAGCGAAAGAGGATCCAGTTCTTCGGCGCGGCGCGCTTCTCTTAAACCTTCTTCAAAACGGCCGGTGGTGATCAACAGCGCCGCGTACCATTCATGCGCCAGCGGGTAATTGGGATTTAACTTAAATGAGTATTGATGAAATTTTTCGGCTTCCGTCCAGTCCCAATCCGCGCTCCCGGCCAGCAATCCTAAAACGGCGTAAGCTTCACAAAGTGACGGGTCGAGTTCGACCGCAAGTTTGACGCCGGCGCGCGCCTGCGAGTAAGCGATCTCCGTCGGCATGATCCCCAGGATCGACGCCCAGACATAAAACTCCGCCAGCCCTACGAAGGCGAGCGCATACTTCGGATCGTAAGCGACCGCTTTTTGAAAAGCCTTTAAAGCTTTCGGCAGGGAATCCGGCGTGAACTGGTTCCAATAAAAACGGCCGCGCTGGTAGGCTTCGTAAGCTTTGGGATTATTGGTGCCGCGCTTGGCGAGTTTTCTCCTTTCCTCGCCGGTCAATTGCGGCAGCAAGGTTTCCACTACCTTGGTAGAGATGGCGTCTTCCACGCTCAGAACATCGGTGAATTTTTCATCGAAATGTCCCGCCCAGCGCGCGGCGCCTTCGCGAACGCTGGAAAGCTGAACGGTGACGCGGATGTTCGATTCGCCGAAGTGGCGAATATGGCCGTCCAAAACAAAATCGACATTTAATTCCCGGCCGGCTTTGAAAGGATCGGTGTCCGTTTCGTAATGCAGAATGCTGCTGGTCGCCGCACCACCAGGCGCCGGATGTTGCTCAGCCGCGTGATCAGGCTGTCCGCCAATCCCACGCCGAGATATTCGTCACCGGTGTCTTCGTCCTTACGCGAATTGAGAAGTTTGAAGGGAAGAACGGCGATCGATCTGTCGCCGCCGGTATCAAAAACAGTTTCCGCGGCGTCGCGCATGGTCAGCGGATGTTTCATTCGCTGGAGCAGGTTTTCGTAGCGCGCGTCTTTTCGGATCGGATCCAGTTTAGGTTCGGTCGCGATCCAGATCAGCCACACATCGCCTTCCGCAAAAGCTTTATCCAACCACTCGAAAGCCTCGTCTATCTCGCCGATCGCGATACAGCCCAGCGCGATAAAATAAGGTTTTACATACTCTGTCTTTGCCCGCCGGCGCAGTTCTTCGACGGCCTCTCTGGCTTCGTCCATTCGCCCTGCCGCGGCCAAGGCGTAGGTGAGCATATACCGCGTCATGGTAAAACCGGGCATTAATTCCAGGCTCTTTTCGAGCGCCGCCACAGCCTCGTCCGAACGCTTGTTTTGCGACAGCGAATTTCCCATGTGCAAATAGCCCTGGGCAAAGTTTGCGTCGAACTCAAGAGTGCGGCGTGCCCGCGAGATCGCTTCCGCATAGTAGCGCGACTGGTAGTGTATCCATGAGGTCATCAGGATAGCGCGCGGCGAGAGCGGGTCGAGTTCCTCGGCGCGTTTTATGGCGGCGATACCCTGATCGAAATTTCGCACCGTCGTGTAGAGATAAGAAAGACATTCGTACGAATACCAGTAGTTCGGCGCGTACTGCAGTGCCTTTTTCACCAGCCTGTCGCACTCCACCCAATCCCAGCGCTGGCCCAGCACCGCAAACGACATCGCGGCGTAGGCTTCGCCCAGCTGGTCATCGATCTCCATTGCACGCTGCGCTGCGGCGGTGGCATGGTCATAGCATTCGTTCGAAGGCATCAGGCCGAAAACATTTATCCAGTTATAAAAATCCGCGATGCCGACGTAGGCCAGCGCGTAATTCGGATCTAATTCGATGGCCCGCTGATAGGCGGCGAGAGATTTGAAAAGCGATTCACCGGTGAATTGATTCCAGTAGAACCTGCCGCGCAGGTACGCTTCATAAGCTTCGGCGTTATTGGTGCCGCGCTTGGCGAGCTTCTCTTTTTCTTCACCGGTCAATTGCGGTATCAGCGCTTCCGGCAACTTGCGAAGAGATCGCGTCTTCCAACTGCAGCACGTCGGTAAAATTTTCGTCGAATTGCCCCGCCCAGATCGTGGCGCCGCTTTCGACATTCAGAAGCTGCAGAGAGACGCGGATGCGATCAGCCGCTTTTTTGATGCGCCCTTCGAGAATAAATTCGACGCCGAGTTCCTTACCGGCGCGAATGGGGCTCACGTCTTCGTTTTCGTAGCGCTGGATGGAACTGGTCGGGCGCACGGTAAAACTGCGAACGCTGGCCAGCCGCGAGATGATCGCGTCAGCCAAACCTATGCTGAGATATGTTTCGTCGGTGTTTTCCGTGCCCGAAATGCTGAGAAGCTTTAGCGGCAGTACGGCGATCAGCTTTGTTTCCGAGCGCTGCTCGGGGCGTCCGTTCTTTCTTTCCGGCTTATAGCTGGGGGCCGAGATCGGATTGCCCTTCAGGTGCTTTTCGATATCGGCTTTTAATTCGGCAACGGATTGATAGCGGTCCTGCGGATCTTTTCTTAACGCCTTTAAGGTTATGTTATCCAGATCTCCCGAAAGGCGTGATTGCAGCCCGGTAGGAGTTTCGCCGCGCACCTCCGCGATGTGCGAGATGGTGGTCGCGTCTTCATCGATTGCGGTCAGGGGAAGAGCGCCCTCGGTGCGAAGCACGGTCATGCTAGGCTCGGTCGGGTCGTCTTCACAGATGGCGCGCGCGACGTCGTGCTGCAGGCGGCTGCGGTACGCGTACGGGCGATGGCCGGTCAAGAGTTCGTACATGATCACGCCCAGGCTATAGACGTCACTGAGATACGTAATATCTGAACCGCGCACCTGCTCCGGGCTCGCATAATCTACCGTCATCATCCGCAGCGCCGTGGCGGTTGGATGTGAGTGTATGTCGCCGGCCATATCGGGATTCAACAGCTTGGCGATGCCGAAATCGAGCAGCTTCGGCACGCCGTCGTTTGTCACCAGCATATTCGAAGGTTTCATGTCGCGGTGGATGACCTGTTTCTGGTGCGCGTATTGCGACCGCGTCGCAGACCGCGATAAAAGCTTCAGGCGCTCGCCACGCTCAGTCCGGTTGTCGCAGTATTTGTAGAGCGGCGGGCCTTCGATGAACTCCATGACGAAATAAGGCCGGCCGTCGTCAGTCGTGCCGCCGTCTAAAAGCCGCGCGATATTCGGGTGGTCCAGCGCGGCCAGAATCTGCCGCTCATTGCGAAAACGGCGCAGGATAAAATCGGTGTCCATGCCGCGTTTGACCAGCTTGATCGCCACCGCGGCGGCGGAAAACCCTGTCCGCGCGCACGGCTTCATAAACCGCGCCCATGCCGCCCCGGCCGACCTCGCGCTCGATGCGGTAAGACCCCAACAGGCTGCCGAGCATCGGGTCATTGTCCTCATTCATCAGCGCGACCAACACGCCGGCCTGGCTTTGGTCGTAAAGCGGCTGCTCGATAAAACTACTGGCTTCTTCGAATTGGGAGAGGAGTCTGGAAACTTCGTCCTTTAATTCCGGGTCATTTCCCGAGGCCTGGTCGATATACTCCCGGCGTTCGCGCGGAGACATGTCCAGCGCGATCTGAAAGACCTCTTCAATTTGTTTCCATCTTTCGGGGGACATTGGTACTACAAGTTACTACATTCTAATATACGAAACATTTTTTTCAATAGTTCGTGATACCTAACTTCATTTTTTCACGCCTTAACAGGTAGAAAAGCCTAATTTTTTTCGGGAGAAATCAAAATGAGAGCCGTTAATTTTACCAAGCAATTATTAATAACCCTATTGATCACAAGTGTTTTAACAAATTCCGCGGTTTTTGCCCAGAAAGCGGCCGTGGCGAAAAACAAAGCGGCCTCTGCGCCCAAATGTTCCGGCGCCTGGACGGGTACTGTAAATTACACCCGCACCCAGGCTCTGACAGACGATAAGACGGTCCAGCGTGTGTCCGGCCCGCGGCCAGGACAAAACCAATTTTCACATGGAATATAACTATAATGCGCTGGTGGCTGTAAGCGAATCACCGGAAAAGAACGGCAGCACCAGGGGAAAGGCTACCATCGATCAAAAAATGTCATCGACGGAAACCGTGGTAGCGACCGAAAGCAATTCCTGCGATCGCGGAAAAAGCTGGAAGAATATGACCGGCACGAGTACTTCGAAAACCGAAACGACCGGAAATGATAAGACAGACGCAAATGTTAATGTCGGCGTGAACGACGACGGCACCTACACTGTAAGCGTCGGGCTGCCGCAGATAAAGGGCCAAACGACCGGCTCCACCGACACCACTTTTAGCGGGCAGTGTACGCCGAAAGAAGGCAAAAGTTTTAATATGCCTTCAACATCCACCACGATAGACGGAAATTCGCTGACCAGCGACGGCACGACCCGCGTCGATCCGGCTGACCCGAACAAACTTAGCGGCAGCTATTCAAAAACATGGCAAAATGTAACGGAAACCATCACCTGGAACCTGCAGAAATGCGGCGCTCCGCTGCGTCTGACCGATCTGAAATTCGAACATCCTAAATTCCCGGATTTCGACAAATGGGAAGAGATCACTGAGCAGACCGGCACCATTGACGGCAACATGATAAAGATCAAGGCGACGGTTCTAAACGCGTCCGGCGAAACGAAATCCGGCAAGATCAAGATAGCCGGGACCTATAAGGGCGATAAGTGGGACGGCGCAAAACCGGATGAAAAGCTGGGTGATGACGAAATGGACGTGAGCCTCGATGCGGGCGAAGCCGCGGAAGTAGAGATGGTTTGGGACAGCAGCGGCTATGCCTGGTATGACGACGGACGCCCGCGCCTTGTTCAGCGCATTAAGGCGGAACTGGAAGAAAAGAATAAAAAGGTCGACGATCTGACCAAAAATTTGAAGGTCGCGCCGAAACCGGTACTTTTGGTCCAGGACCTGTGGGGCAGCTGGAGAATGTTTGAGACCTGGCAGAATATTTTTACCACCAGCCATAGCTATGACTGGAAGGCCTTTCCGGTAGGAGAGGTGAGGGAAAAAGGCCGGATCAATACCGGCGGGCCGATGCTTTCGACGGTAAAGCCGAGCAGCGTTGAGGAAAATGCCGGGGCATTGGCCAATTATATTAAATACGCACAGGAAGATCGCAATGCCTGGCATGTGGACATCGTCGGCTATGGCCTTGGCGGGATCATTGCGCGCTCTTATATCAGCCGCCTGATGCCGGTCGGATCACCGGACGGAAGGCCGAGGGTTAGCCACCTGCTTATGCTGGGCACACCGAACGAGGGCACAAAATGCGCCGATATAGTTGACACAGGCCTCGGGATGTTTAGCGATCATATAGCGGTGCTTAAGATGCTTCGCACTTCGACAATGGCGGATTTTAACCGCACGAACAGCGAGCGCAAAGGTGTAAAAATGGCGGTGTTAGCGGGAAACCCACTGCCGACGATCTGTTACGCACTGGATTCGAACGACGGGCACGTCACGGTGCCGAGTGTGTTTCATAATTTTACCGACAGGGCCACGACCAGGAGCCTTCACAGAGATCTGACCGGAACGAGCGATTTCTCCGCTTTCGTCAAACCTCACCTGGCGATCGGGCCGAAAGGCAACCATATGCCGGACCTGCCGACGACCCCTCAGGCCGGAAGCGAACTTTATCGCGGCGAAAGCCTCTTGACCAATGTCCGCTATCAAACCGGCGGCGAAATTAAACCCGATATTTTCTTTGGAAACGGGGCCAATATCGCGCCGGGACAGACCGTGGAAATGGAAATCCAGATTCCGGCCGGTACCGACGGCTTCGGGCTGACATTCATGGCTTCACCGCTGGTCTCAGCAACCCTGTTGGATGCTTCGGGAAACGTGATCGGGGAAAACGTGAAAGATACCCCGGAATCTAACTCATTGTTTCGCACGATCGTGGTGCCCAAAGATCTTTCCGGCACTACCATAAAATTAAGGCTGGCCAGTGAAGAAAAACTCGAAGCGACGGCGATCGTTTCGGTTTGGAAAAAGCCGGGGCAGCCAAAATAATAACCCTGGAATCGTAAACCCCACCGTCCTACAGGAAGCAGCGTAAATTTACGCTGCTTTCTGCGTTTATAATGGCTTTGCCTGTAAGGTCGCAGATTTGGCCACTAATTACACAAATAACACGAATTAAAAGATTCTTATTCGTGTTATTTGTGTAATTAGCGGCTAATAAAGAATAGATGGTTTGCCTAAGGTCATTTATAAAACGATAAACTTGCCCGCCCACCTGATTGAAACTTTGCTTTTTAGAAAACCGTATGTAAACTATCTGAAAATCCCGTGCTATTTTTGTGTGTAAAATTATGAAAATCTATCTAAAAAAGGCTTTTCTTAGCCTGCTATTACTGGCTTTGGCTGTATTGCCGTGCGTAAAAACGAACGCGCAGGCCAAGACGGGCGGCATTAACGTTCCCGTTACCTATTACAAATTAGATAACGGTTTAAAGGTGGTGCTCTCACAGGAAAAGAGCGCTCCGCTTGTAACCGTGGCGATCTATTACAACATCGGTTTTCGCATCGAGCCGAAGAACCGCACCGGTTTCGCTCACCTTTTCGAACACCTGATGTTCCAGGGTTCGAAAAATCATGGGCAAGATGGAATTCATCAAGCTGGTCAGAATAACGGCGGCGTGCTGAACGGCTCGACGCGTTTCGATTTCACCAACTATTTCGCGGTCGTTCCTTCGCACAAGCTGGAAACGCTGCTCTGGGCCGAAGCCGACCGTATGCGCGGGCTCGATATAACGCAGGACAATCTGGTGAACCAGCAGGGCGTGGTCGGAAATGAAGTGAAGGTCAATGTGCTGAACCAGCCCTACGGAACCTTCCCGTGGATCGATCTGCCGATGGCGGCTTTCACCAACTGGTATAACTCGCACAATTTTTACGGCGATCTGCAAGGATATCGAGGCCGCCACGCTCGGTGACGCCAAGACCTTCTTCGACAAATATTACTCGCCGCAGAACGCGGTCCTCGTCGTTACCGGCGATTTTGAAGAGCCGCAAGCGCAAAGCCTGGGTCGAAAAATATTTTGCCGGTATCCCTCGCAAAAAGCCGAGCGCCATACCGGACCTTACCGAACCCAAACAGGACCGAAGAAAAGACCGTCACCCGCACCGACAAGCTGGCCAAGCAAGCCGGCCGTCGGATTCGGCTATCAAATGCCGAAGCGCGGCAGCCCGGAGTATTACGCGATGGGCCTGCTCGACCAGATCCTGCTGTCAGGGTGAGGACAGCATGCTCTATCAGGAGCTGGTGAAGAATAAGAACTACACCAGTGGTCTGAGCGGCGGCATCAACGGTTATCTCGGCAATATGTTCAATTACAACGGCCCGATGCTTTTTTCGGTCGACCTGATCCACGATCGACAAATTCACGCCGCAAGAGATCCTCGCGGCCACCGACGCGGTGATCGCGCAGGTGCAGAACAAGCCGGTTCGATCAGGCTGACATCGACCGCGCGATCGTCAAGCTCCGCTCGGGGCTTTACGACACGATGACGCAGTTCGGCGGTGTCGGCCGCGCCGATCTGCTCGCGTGCTTCGCTCTCTTTGACGACAACCCGGAAAACATCAACCAGATCGAGGCGAATTTCCGCAAGGTTACACCCGCGCTGATCCAGAAAACGGCAAAGGATTATCTGCGAAAAACGAACCGGACCGTGGTCATTGTCAACCCCGAAGACGGGTACAGCAGCGAATAAGGGGGACGATGATAATGAAAAATGAAAATTAATAATGAATAAATGAAAAATTATGAGAACAGCCGTTAGCTTCGGCGCTGGTTGCGTCCCTGCTGTTGATCTTTACTTTCAGCGCTGCGGCGCAAAAAGAAACACCGCCGGCCGGCGGCTCAACCAAAGCCCTTTGTCTTTCCGAAACAGGACACCTATACGCTGCCGAACGGGATGCGGGTGACGCTCGTTCCACTACGGCTCGGTGCCGAAAGTCGCGATGCAGGTCGTCAGATACGCAATGGCACGCTGGTCGAAAAAGCCGAGCCAGCGCTGGATCTCAGATGTGGTCGCGACATTTGCTGAAGGAAGGCACCGCGACACGCACCGCCGAGATATCGCCCGCCAAACCGCCGAAATGGGCGGCAGTATTTTTTCCGTCGCCAGCAACGACAAAACGACTATCGGCGGCGAGGTTTTGTCTGAGTTCGACACGGGATTCATCAACTCTTCTGGCCGACGTGTTGATGAATCCGAAGTTCGCAACCAAGGCACTGGACGAATACCCGTACCAATAAGCTTCGTGATCTGAGTCACCGCGCGCTCACAGCCCGGAACCGTCGCACTGGGAGAAATTTCGTGACGTGATCTTTCCCGGGCACGCTTACGGCACGGTCATCCCGAGCGAAGACACGCGTAAAAAGCTACAAGATCGATGACTCAAGGCTTATTACAATGACTATTACGGCGCGGCCCGCACCACTCTCTATGTCGTCGGGCAATTTGATACCGCCAAGGTCAAAAGCACGATCCAGAAAGCTTTCGGCGGAATGGAAAAAAGGCACCAGCCCGGATAAGGGACGTGCCCAAAATAGACGCAAAACGCTCGCTTGAGCGTGATCGACCGTCCCGGCGCGCCGCAATCGACGATCTACCTGGGCATGCCGGCAATTTCACCGTCCGACGCGGATTTTATCAAGTTCTCCGTGATGAATTCGCTCCTGGGCGGATCTTTCGGTTCGCGCATCACGTCCAATATTCGCGAGAACAAGGGCTACACCTACTCGCCATTCAGCCACGATCTGGAACAAGTATCGAACGGGTTACTGGTACGAAATGGCGGATGTGACGACCAAGTTCACCGGCGCTTCGATCAAAGAGATCCTGTTCGAGATCGAGCGCCTGCAAAAAGAGCCGCCGAGCGAAGCTGAACTGCAGGGAATCAAAAATTATATTGTCGGTATTTACGTCCTGCAGAACTCGACCCGCACAGGCGTTATCGGCCAGCTCGAAAACGTGAATTATAACGAGTTGGATAAAAACTATATCAACAGCTATATCCAGAATATCGTGGCCGTGACACCGAAAGACGTGCAGGACGCGGCCGCGAAATATCTGAAACAGGAGAAGATGACGATCGTCGTGGTAGGAGATAAAGCGGTCATTGACGAGCAACTAAAGCCGTACGAAAAGTAGTTCGGGTTGTGATCGTTTTAAATTGCCACTAGCTTTAGCTAGTGGCAGCAAGCGATAGAATGGTTTAGGCCGCATTCGAAAAGTTTTCGAATGCGGCCTTTATTTTTTAGTCTTTCGGACCACTAGCTAAAGCTAGTGGCAATTTAAAGAAAGGAATTCTTTTTCAAATTAATCCGGAAGCAACAGGAAAAACAGAAAGAGTAAGGCTCTCAGTTGATCACTTTCCGTTATCACCTATCAATTACATTTTCAAACCGTTGCGCGTAAGCAGCATCTCAAAACCGGTTTTATCGACGGCTTTGATGTAAGCATCTTTTGCTTCCACCACGCCTTTTTTCACCAGGTCGAACATAGACTCATTGAGCATCTGCATCCCGAGGTTTTTACCGGTCTGCATTGACGAAGGGATCTGGAAGGTCTTGCCTTCGCGGATCAGGTTGCTGATGGCCGGCGTGACGATCAATATTTCCAGCGCGGCCATGCGGCCCCCGCCTTTTTTCGGCAGCAAGGTCTGCGCGATCACGCCTTTTAACGACTCGGAAAGCATCACGCGGATCTGCTGCTGGCGGTCGGCCGGGAACTGATCGATGATGCGGTCGACGGTCGAAGCCGCGGTCGTGGTATGCAGCGTGCCGAATACGAGGTGGCCTGTTTCGGCGGTTTCGATGGCGATGGCGATCGTTTCCAGGTCGCGCATTTCACCGACGAGCAGGATGTCCGGATCTTCGCGAAGCGCGGCACGCAGCGCGTCTTTGAAAGAATCAGTGTGATTATGAACTTCGCGCTGGTTGACCAGGCACTTCTTGTTTTCGTGAACGAATTCGATCGGGTCTTCGATCGTGATGACGTGGTCTTCACGGCGATCGTTTATGGTAGTCCATCATCGCGGCGAGCGTGGTGGATTTGCCGGAGCCGGTCGGCCCGGTCACCACGACCAGCCCTTTGGATAAATTACATAGATCCATGATCGCCTTCGACAGCCCAAGCTGTTCAGCAGTCAGGATCTTGGTCGGGATGAGGCGAAATACCCCGCCCATTCCTTTCCGGTCCATAAAAATGTTACAGCGAAAGCGCGCCAGGCCCGGGATCTCGTAGGCAAAGTCGGTATCATGCCGTTCGTGAAATTCCTCCTGGTTTTTGCGCGGCATTATCGAGGGCAGAAGATCTCTCATCGCGTCGGCGTTTAACGTCGATTCATTGCAGGGAAGCGGCATTCCTTGCCGTCCTTGCGCATCATCGGCGGCATACTGACGCTCATGTGCAGGTCGGATGCGCCGCATTCGGCCATCTTTGTAAAGAGCACGTCCATGCGCCCGGCGGCCCCGGAATCGGTTAAGTACGCAAAGGCCGGCTTGTCGCTGACTTCTTCAGCAGGCGCATAGCTGGCGGTGGATACTGGCGCGGGCGCAGGCTCGGGCTGCGAAAAATAATAATCGTCCAAGGGCACGATCTCATCCGCGATCGAGGTGTCGGCTAAAGTTTCATAGGTGCCGTTGACGGTCGCTTCCAGCGACGAGCTTTCAAAAACATTATCGAGACTGGTACGACGCGGAGGTTTGTTGATGTCAGCGGACGCCGGGTCGATATCGCCGCTGGTGACGGAAAAGACGGAGTTGTTTTGTGCGGGCATTAGAGGTTCCTGGTAAGAATTATTTTCGAACGCGGGAGTTTCAAATGTGGCGGGTATGACATTGCTGTCATATGAACTGTCGAGGGGTTTTACGATAACGTGAAAGCCGGCGGGCGATTTTTTTACGACAAAACCGAAACTGCCGGTGGGATTATTATAATCAAATGCGATCTCCGGCTGGTTGGGCAGCTTTTGCTTGGCTTCGGCCGGAATGATAGGGAATATCAGCTGGCTGATATTCGCCCCGCTAAGAGGTGTGGAGGACACTTCGATCACGCCGTGATCGGATAGGATAAAAGGGCTTTTGTTTGGTTCAAAATGCAGTTCGTACGCCGAAGCGGAAATCAACGACTGCAAATAACCGTTTATTTGTTCCATTCTGACCTCAAAAATTGACTTTGATTCTAAAAAACGATGGAGAAGTGAGTTTCTCGCGCTTGTATCCACCCTTAGGCCAAGGAAAGCCTAAACTAAAGTTTAACATTATTAAAGAATGTTTGTCACTAGTTTTTTACCATTTTGTTGACTTTGCCTCTAAAGAGCGGATGCCAGTCATAAATACCACGAATGAGGATATTTAATCCGTGAATGTAAGAAACGAAGGAAACTGCAAATATACGAGTGGCGCACTGCTGCAGGGTGCGCCAGTGCGCCACCTGCGCCAAAAATGCTCCAGAAATCGTAAAAATCACGCGTAATGTCCCAAAGTAAATAAAAGCGGCTTGAAAAGATCGGCGGAACTTAGGAGTTATCGAAAACGGAAATGCCGCGGGATCATTATTGCGATAACCGTTCGTTTTTGTAGAAAGGGTTTTGGAGAAGCCTGTTCTTTTGGCGATCTTTAATATAAAACGCCGGCCATTAGGATTAGGTCAGAACCGGGAACGGTAATGACCGGGTTTTGGTTTTAGTGATCAGTTACGGCTTTGCCTATACAAACTTGAAAGGACGAGGGGAGAGGGCAGAACACGACCGTTAGGGAGGGTGTAATCATCGTGTCCTGACACACTCGCTGACGCCCCCTGTTTCCGCCTTTTTTGTTAGCCACTAATTACACAAATAACACGAATTAAGACATTCTTATTCGTGTCATTAGTGGCTGGTATCCGCGACTTTATGGGCAAAGTCCATTTTGTTATTGAATAATTTGATAACAACAATGCAGATAAGAACGATCAGAAGATGAAGCGCCTCAAGAGAGTCGGAAAATGGATCACCGTTTCGAAAATGCGTGCCAATTGCGCCAAACATCAAAATTATCAAACCTAGCGCGGCCGGAATTATAAGTCTCGGTATAAATAGTGCTATCGAGCCAAGGGTTTCCATCGTAATGACAAAATACAGGAACCAAACGGAATAACCTGATTCCAGGAAGAACTGTCGCATTTCCGCATCGTGAGCTAATTTGCCTATTTCGGTCATAAGAAAGGCCACGGAGACCGTGAGGCAGAGTCCTTTAAGTAAATAGCGTGAGATGATAAAAGACCGCACCGATCCATTAGACAAACGCGATTCGCGAGCGTTGGAAAGGTTTAATAAGAGTAATATTACCGAGCTGATCGCCACAGCGATAACGATCCATCCGCGAAAGATAATTATCTGAAAAATGACGGCTAACGTTCCTTTAAAGGGAAGCAGCCCGGTGACTGAAAGAATGGTCGCGGTCAAACCTAATAAAGCCAGAAAAAGACAGAGAAAATAAAAACTTTTAGCAAGCTTGATAGAGATCGCGATGGAATGAGGCCAAACAATAAACGTGAAACAAACTAACGTCATTATCAGGGTTAAAAAAATGAAAGTGATCGTTTGATCCATCGTTTCTTTTATCTGAATTTAAATAGTAACGGCTTCGCGGTATTCGCCCCAAACCTTTCTTAAAGCATGGCTTATTTCGCCGACGGTGACGTGATTTTCCACGCATTCGAGTATTTTTGGGCAGCATATTTTCGGTGCCGGCGGCGGCGTTTTGAAGAGCTGTCAGGGCATTTTCGGCGGCGAGAGCATTGCGTCTCGCCCGGAGAGCGTGGAGACGCTTGACTTGGTTTCGTTCGACACGCTCGTCGATCTTGAGGATAGGAATAACATCGCCCTCGGCGATCTGAAAGCGATTGACGCCGACCACGATGGCGTCTTCTTCTTCGACGGCCTTTTGATATTGGAACGCGGCTTCCTGGATCTCTCGCTGGACGTAGCCGGTTTCGATGGCGCGCAGCATACCGCCCATATCATCGATCTTCCGGATATAGTCCGCCGCGAGGCGCTCGATCTCGCTGGTCAGATGTTCGATGGCGTAGCTGCCGGCGAGCGGGTCGACCGTGTCGGCTGCGCCGGATTCATAGGCGATGACCTGCTGGGTGCGCAGCGCGATGCGCGCGGCATTTTCCGTGGGGAGCGAAAGCGCCTCGTCCATGCTGTTGGTGTGCAGGGATTGCGTGCCGCCCAGCACCGCCGCCAGCGCCTGGATCGTGGTGCGGACCACATTGACCTCGGGCTGCTGCGCCGTGAGCGTAGAACCGGCTGTCTGGGTGTGGAAACGCAGCATCAGCGACCGCGGATCCTGCGCCTTAAATCGTTCACGCATTATTTTTGCCCAGAGGCGGCGGGCGGCGCGGAATTTGGCGATCTCTTCCAGCAGGTTGTTGTGCGAATTGAAAAAGAACGAAAGCCGCGGCGCGAATTTATCGACCTCAAGCCCGGCCTTGATCGCGGCATCGACGTAGCAGATCGCGTCCGCCAGGGTAAAGGCGACTTCCTGCACGGCGGTCGAGCCCGCTTCGCGGATGTGATAGCCGCTGATGGAAATGGTGTTCCAATTCGGCACTTCAGCGGCGCAAAAAGCGAACGTATCGGTGATCAGGCGCAGGCTGGCCTCGGGCGGATAAATATAAGTGCCGCGCGCGATGTATTCCTTCAGGATGTCGTTCTGGATAGTGCCGGTGACTTTGTCGAAACCAACCCCTTGTTTTTTTGCCACTGCCAGGTAGAGGCACAAAAGGGTCGAAGCCGTGGCGTTGATCGTCATCGAGGTCGAAACCTGGTCGAGCGGAATGCCTTCGAGCAGGCGCTCCATGTCTTCGAGCGAATCGATCGCCACGCCGACCTTGCCGACCTCGCCCGCCGCCAGGCTGATCGTCCGAATCAAGGCCGATCTGTGTCGGCAGGTCAAAGGCGACGCTTAGGCCGGTCGTCCCCTGCGAGATGAGATATTTATAACGGGCGTTGGATTCTTCGGCCGTGGCAAAACCGGCATACTGGCGCATCGTCCAGAATTTGCCGCGGTACATATTTCGGCGCACTCCGCGCGTATAGGGAAACTTGCCCGGCTCGCCCAGGTCCTGCTCATAATCGACGGGCTCGGTATTTTCGGGATTAAAATCGTTCGGCAACTCGATACCGGAAGATGTTTCGAACTTTTCCCGTCTTTCTGCGGATTTTTTTTCGGACATATCGTCAAAAGTAATTAAAAGATTAACATAATGGAGTCAGTACCGGGAACGCAGTGACCGGCTCTGATCCGTCGCCTGTCTCTATAAAGACAACTCGCTTCCGCTCGAAGCCGGTCACTGCGTTCCCGGTTCTGACCCGTGCTTTTGACTATTTCTTACACCTTGCGTAGCATTTAAATCTGTGGAATTAAACGACGAAGCAAAAGAAGCAGTGAAAGAATTGGGCTCGGCGATAAATTCAGCCATCGAGAAATCGACGCGGGTCGCCGAATCGATAGACACTTTGCGGGAATTGGGCTACCTGGCGCAGCTTACATTGCGGCTGGAGATCGGCTTGCAGGACCTGTCGGAACTGGAAGACGGCGAGGCCCCGCATATCGAGGAAACCGAGATCGACCTGGAACTTACCGAAGACGACCTGCGCACCCTGCGCCAGATGAAGATCAAACTTGACCCTGAAGATTAACTCCTCAGAAGATTAACTTTGAACTATTTCAATTATTTTTCCGAGATCGAAGAAACTTTCATCCGCCGCCGGGGAAAAAGTCTGCTGCTGAGCCCGCTCGATTGGACGCTGATCGAAAGTTGGCAGAAGCGCGGCATTCCTCAGCACATCGTCATCCGCAGCGTCGAAAAAATATTTGACGATATTGCCAAAGATCCCAAACGCAATCCGAGCGTGAAATCGATCGCCTATTGCGCGGATGAAGTCGAACGGCAATACCGCGATTGGGTCAGCTCGCAGGCAGGCGGCACCGCCAGGAAAGCCGCGAAGGCCAGGAAGATGTGGAAACACCGGACGGCAGTTCAACGGGAAACGCGGAGATCGTTTCACATCTGCAATCATTGCTGGAAGAGATCGGCGCTGCTTCTAAAAAGGCGGGCGCCGCGCTGAATTCCGCATTAACGGCGGCAGCCGGTCAACTGGAAAGGCTCAAACAAACTGCCGGGACCGCGGCGGCAAACACTGAAAACATAGAGAAAGAGTTAACAAAGCTGGAAGCCGAGATAGATAAAGCGCTGACAGCGGGCGCCGGTGAAGAAGAATTGGCGGCGGCTAAAAAAGCCGTCGAAAACCATCTCGGCCAGTATGCCGGAAAGATGCAGCAGGACGTTTATGAAAAGACTTTTGAACTAATGGTCGTAAAAAAATTGCGTGAAAATGCCGGGATACCTGCGTTTAGTTTGTTCTATCTTTAAGCCGCCGGGCATTTTTGGCCGGTAATTCGCAATCTGGTTCCTGTGTTAGTGTGATTCGTGGCAAGAGAGCGAAAAATTTACCACGAATCACACGACAAACACGAAAATGTCATTAACTTATTAGATGAAAACTCAAAAGCCCGAAACAGAGCCGGAAATTCTCGAAGTAACTATCGAAAAAATAGTGCCGAACGGTTTTGGACTTGGCCACACGGGCGGCCTGACCGTGATGGTGCCGCTGGTTGCGCCGGGCGATAAGGTCCGCGTGAAAACCGGCAAGCGCAACGGCAAGCTGGTCTTTGCGCAGCTGGAAGAAGTAATAGAGCCTTCGCCGCTGCGTGTGGAGCCGGGCTGTAAATATTTCGGCAGGTGCGGCGGTTGTAATTTTCAGCAGTTAAGTTATGAAGAACAGCTGAAGGCCAAGGTCGCGATCATTGACGATTGCCTGCGCCGCATCGCCAAGATCGAAAACCCGCCGGAAATACATATCACACCGAGCCCGGAACCGTGGCATTACCGCTCGCGCGCCAGCTGGCATGCCGATAGTGTGAACAAAAAGCTTGGTTACTTTTACCGGAATTCGAACGAAGTTTGCGACATTGAGGAATGCCCAAAATTGGTCGAGCCTCTGCAAGCGGAATTAACCCGCCTGAGAAGTGAAATGCATTGGGGAGAGTTGTGGGACAACGTCGTTCATATCGACGCTGCCAGCGCTGACAAGATCTCGCTGTTCTCTAAAGAATTTGCCGAAGAACCGGCCGAGTTGATGTTTGAATCCAACGGTTTTAAGTTCCAGTACAACGCGAGAGTTTTTTTTCAGGGCAATCCGTTCGTCACCCCGAAACTGGTCGAAGCGGCGGTGAAAGGCCTGCGCGGCGGTTTGGCGCTCGATCTGTATTGCGGCGTCGGGCTTTTCACGCTCCCGCTGTCCAAGAATTTTTCACGGGTGATCGGGATCGAAGAAAACCCCGAGTCGATCGCTTTCGCTAAAAAGAATGCCGAAAAGAACGGGTCTTATAACATCCTTTTCACCGGTGAAGACGTAGGCCGGGGGATAAAGGAACATAATCGCCGGTTGAGAGATCTGGATACGCTTTTGCTCGACCCGCCGCGGGTGGGTGTGGAAAAAGCGGTGATCAAGTTTATCATCGACCTTTCACCACGAGAGATCGTCTATGTATCGTGCGATCCGGCAACTCTGGCGCGCGATCTGAAAGCGCTACTGGAAAAATACGAACTTACACACATCGAAGCTTTTGATATGTTTCCGCAGACGCATCATGTGGAAACGCTCGCGCGGCTGCGCATCAAGGCTAAAAGTAGTGGGTCAGTTTGAAATCTATCCTTAAAAGTCCCCGACTTAGGACAAAAGAAAATAGCCCGGGGTAAGTGAATTGGCTTTGCACATAAAGTCAGAAAAAAGCTTAATTTTATTGGCGGTGTTAAGTATTTAACAAGTAAAAAAATAAAATGGGCTAAACCTGGGAGCGCAGGCATCTTGCCTGCAAAGATCGCGATTGCCCCGCGCTAAAAAGCGTAAATCAAAGACTTTTAGATGCGCATCGCGACCCATGCAGGCAAGATGCCTGCGCTCCCAGGTTAACGTCGATCTTTTAATCCAGCGAACTTCTGGGCTGGCACTTCAAAACTGATCAGTACCCGGGGCTATTCTCAGCAGTCCGCTACGCGGACATTATAGTTTCGCATTCTCGAAGTGTTCGAGCTTTCTGAGTGTGTTTAATAACAGCATCACGTTCTTTTTATTTTTTCCCCAATCTATACACTGGGTAGGCAGAAGGCATTTACTGACGATCGTTGCCGTCATGCCTTCGATCGAGATAGATATCTTCTCGCCCCAGGACGCTAAATTGATCGTTGCCGACGCTTCCAGATACGAAGGGCTATCCGTGGTGATCTTCCAGCCCAATTCTTCGAGGGCGCTTCTTACCAAAGCACCGAGATCGCCGTTAGGCAGGTTAAACGTTTCGGTTTGTTGATGATATGCAGGGAATCCAAAGCTCATAATAATATTGATTCGGCAAAAACAGGTTGTTTTCAGCTTTCTAATCTAACAAAATTATCCCATAATCTTGGGGAAAAGTGCCATATCAGATCATATATGAAAGTTGAACCGGTAATTTTAGAAGGCGAAAAAGTGCGGATGGAGCCGCTCAGCATGGCGCATCACGCCGATCTTTGCGAAGCGGGGCTGCACGAAGAGTTGTGGACATTGATTCCGACGCTCGTCAACACGCCCGAGGATATGAAGAATTACATCCAGACGGCGCTGGATGAGCAGGAAAAGGGAATATCGCTGCCCTTTGCCACGGTGGAAAAAACGTCCGGAAAAGCCATCGGTTCGACACGGTTCGGCAACATCGACGCATCTAATAAAAGGGTAGAGATCGGTTGGACGTGGATCTCGCCCGACTGGCAGCGTACTTTTGTCAATACCGAGGCCAAATACCTGATGCTAAAGCATGCCTTCGAAACCTGGAACTGCAATCGCGTGGAGTTAAAGACCGATGCGCTTAACGAGCGCTCGAGAAACGCCATTTTGCGGCTCGGAGCTAAACAGGAAGGCATTTTCCGGCAGCACGTAATAACTTACAGTGGAAGATTAAGGGATTCCGTTTACTTTAGCATTATCAACACCGAATGGCCGGAAGTTAAAGCAAGACTTGAAGAAAAATTAGCGGCAAAGTGAGAGTTTTTCTGATCACAATTTTACTTTTATCGGCGGCGCTCTTGATCGCCTGCACGGGACTATTTTTCCGGCCAGGATACGGCAAATTCCAACCAGTCAAATGCTTCGGCAAACACCCTGGCGGAGAATACGAACATTGACCCCAATGTAAATGCGGAACTGGCGAATGTAAACGCCAATATTCAAAACGCCCCGGTTAAACGCCCGCCGCCGGCGCCGAAAGAGGAACCTTTGACAAGGATCGCTCCGGACGATTCGGTTATCACCGCGGAAAATAACCCGGAAGGCGATCTGGTCGAAACGCGGATCTTTAAAAATCACGATATGCTGGCCAAAGTAGAACGGATCCTGACGGCCTCCAGGCGCGGGGGGAGCGTGCGGGTCTTCTTAAAAAATGGCCGGGTGTATGAGGTCCCGGTCGCCAGGCTGAAAAATGTACTTAATGAAACTCCCGAAGAAATAATTAAAACGGTCGGCGGCGAAACGACGGCCACCGGCTCTCAGCCGGCTGCCGGTAAAACTCCGGAACCCAAGGCCGCTAATACGGCTTCCACGCCGCAAAGGCAGTAGTGGAAGCGCCGAATTTAAGGGAGCGCCGAATTCATTCGGCTTCTGAAATGCCGAATAAATTCGGCGCTCCCTGTAAATTCGGCGCTCCTTTATCTCATGTTATAATTTGCGGATTATGGAAACGACCGGAAAGTTCACCGTTATTTGCCCTTGCTGCGAAACTACGCTGTCCATCGATGCGCAAACCGGCGCTCTTTTGGGCCACGAAATAAAGCAAAAAGCCCACGGTTCTTTTGACGAATTACGATCCGAACAGGAAAAGCAGAAGCAGGTGCGCGATCAGATCTTTGCGCAGGAATTGGGTTCGCAGAAAGACCGCGAGCGAATTTTGGAAGAGAAGTTTCGCGAGGCCATGAAACGCGCCGGCGACGACAAGGATATGCCGTTCAAAAATCCGCTGGACCTGGATTAATTTAAAGTTTATTGATTTTTGCCCATATAAGAAATGAATTTGTATTAGTGAGTGATACATTTCGTGTGTTTAGTGTGATTCGTGGTAAAAATTCCGGAATTAACCACGAAATACACAAAAAACACGAAAACGTATTGCTCATAAGTCCATCATTTCTTTTATGCAGCGCCGTTTGAATTGAGAACGAATTTATGGGCAGCGCAAGTTTAATTTTGAAACAACATTGTAAATATTTACGTAAATCACTCGATCTTAACCTCGGAGTTTAAATAAAAATGAAAAAACGAGTTATCGGTATTATTTTATCTCTGGCCGGCACGCTTGCGTTATTTGGGCCCGCGCCCACACAGGTGGCTGCGCAGACAAGGGGCAGAAAGCCCCGGCTACCGGCGTAGCGCCGCTTTTGATCAGGCAGCGCACGCTGCCAAACGGCCTTAAAGTTGTCAGTCTGCAGGACAATTCCAGCCCGACGGTGGCGGTCAATGTCTGGTACAACGTCGGTTCCAAGGACGATCCGCAAGGTCGCTCGGGCTTTGCGCATATGTTCGAACATATGATGTTTAAAAGCACCCGCAATATGAAGAGCGAGATGATGGACCGCATGACCGAAGACGTCGGCGGGTTTAACAACGCTTCGACCTGGGACGACTTTACGAATTATTATGAGGTGGTGCCGTCCAACTATCTGGAGACCCTGCTCTGGGCGGAAAGCGACCGGATGGTGAACTTGAACGTCGATGAAGCGACCTTCAAATCCGAACGCGACGTGGTGAAAGAAGAATTCCGCCAGCGTATCCTGGCAAATCCCTATGGACGGCTATTCGGGCAATACATCGAAAGCCTCTCTTTTACCACTCATCCATACAAGCGGCCGGGGATCGGAAATCTGGATGAATTAAACGCCGCGACCAATACCGATGCCGACGGGTTTTATAAGACGTTTTACCGTCCGGATAACGCCACGCTGATAGTGGTCGGCGATTTTAACCAGGTGCAGTTCGATGCGTGGGTGAACAAATATTTTAACCGCGTCAAAAAACCCACGGGTGCGATCCCGCGCGTGACGGAGACGGAACCGGCGCGTACAAAGGAAATGCGTTATACGCGCACCGCGCCCAATGTTCCTTTTCCCGCCGTGGCGATCACGTACCTCGCGCCGCCTTCAAAAAGCGCCGATATCCCGGCCCTGCGGATCGCGGAAACCATTTTGGCCGGAGGCGAAAGCTCGCGGCTTTATCAGAGCCTGGTCTATGAGCAGCAGATCGCGCAGCAGGCGAACTTCAGCGCCGATGTCCGGGTGGACGGCGGCCTGTTGAATTTTATCGCCATCATGAGCGAAGGCCATACCGCTGCCGAAGGCGAAAAGTCGCTGCTGGATGAATTAAAGAAAATACAGGACGCGCCCGTTACCGCCAAGGAACTGGAAAAAGCAAAAAATCAGTTGATCACGCGCGCCTACCAGGAACGCGAACAGAATGACGGCAAGGCTTTTGCCATCGGGCAGGCGATCATCTACCAGGGAAATGCCGCCGCGGTGAATTCCGATATCAAGAATTTACAGGCCGTGACCATTGCCGACGTGCAGCGGGTGATGAAGAAATATTTCACCGACTCGAACCGGGTGGTGATCTATTACGAGAACGAGGAGGCGAAAGGGAATAATGAATAACGTAAAATTGAAAATGAAAAATTTCGCAAAAATTTCCGCGCTTCTTGCCGTCCTCTGCGTGTCGTCGTTTTCACAGGAACAGCCGCCGGCGCCCGCCTCTCCGCGCACGGTAAAGATCCCGTCGGTGCAGGAAAAAACTCTGCCGAATAATTTGAAGGTTGCCGTCGTCACCCGCAAAAATGTTCCGCTGGTGACCGTCCAATTGTGGTGATGTCAGGTGCGAATTAAGAAATGGATAAGTTCGCCGGTTTGGCGGACATGACAGCTTCGCTTCTGACCAAGGGGACCAAGACCCGTGATGCGACGCAGATCGCTGAGGAAATGGAGTTTCTGGGTGGCAGCATCAGCGCCGGAGCGGGCTGGAATGCTTCGCAGGTTATCGTGCAGGTCATGCCGGACAAACTCGACAAGGCGATGGACATAATGTCCGACGTTGTGCTAAACCCCGTCTTCGATCAGAAAGAGATCGATCTGCTGAAATCGCAAACGCTTGATAATTTGAGTTTCAGCTTGAAACAACCCGGTTCGCTGGCTTCTTATGTCGCCAGCAAATACAGTTTTGGCGAGCACCCGGCCGGCGGCACCGTCGCCAGTATCAATGCCATTACTCAGAAGATATCGCTTATCTTCACGACACCAAATACTATCCGTCGGAAATGCTGTTTTGATCTTTACCGGTGATATCACCCTTATCAGGGCAAACGTCGTTGGCGCAAAATTTTTTCGGAAAATGGAAAGATATCAGGGATCCTCCGATAGTAATTGATAATCCTCCTGTGCAAAATCAGAATACCAACTCGGCCGTTAAGAGAATTTTGGTGGTAGATCTACCAAACTCAGGCCAGGCCTCGGTCAACTACAACGAAAAATCTGCCTAATGTGGGGCGCAGAAAGGACGACTACTATTTTCCCGCTTCGGTAATGAATTCGGTATTAGGAGGCGGTTATTCATCGCGCCTAAACCAGGAGATCCGCATCAAGCGCGGGCTCAGCTATGGCGCGGGAAGCAGTTTCGCGTGGCGAATTGTTAAGAGCAACTTTTCTACCCGGACCCAAACCAAAAATGAGTCGGCGGGCGAGGTGGCGGAATTGGTCGCGAAAGAGATCGAGCGTTTGGGCAGCGGAGATGTTGCTTTGACGGAGCTGACACCGCGTAAATCCGTGCTGACCGGTGATTTCGGGCGAGACCTGGAAACGACCGGCGGGCTGGCGGGGCAGGTGGCTGACCTTTACCTTTTCAACCTTTCGCTGGCCGAACTAAATTCCTATATGTCGAATGTGAATTCGGTAACGGCGATGCAGATAAAAAACTTTGCGTCGGGGAATTTAAAAGGCGGCGATATCATTATCGTCGGCGATTCGAAGATGTTTATGGACGATCTGAAAAAACGTTTTCCGAACACTGATATCAAAAGGATCGAGTCTGACGAACTGGATATCAGCAAAGACGACCTGAAGAAATAAAGGCAGATATGCGGGCAGAAAAGGAGCGTGGGTAGTGTCCTAATTTGAGTTGCTCGCGGTGTCGGTAGCCCAAGCGTTAGCGCGGGCGCTTTTTTGCCATAGCGCCCTCCCTTACGGGTCAGGCTACTGACACATCTTTCCACTCAAGCTCCGGCAACTCAAATTAGGACACTACCGGAGCGTGTCAATCATCGACACGCTCCTTTTTTGTAATTCGCGATCAGTTTTTTGCCAGGGACATTATCAAGATCACAGGCTTACTCATCTTATCCTTATTCAGTTCGCCTTTATCGCTCACCAAACCCCATTGACTGTTGGCAATAAAATACAGAATATTTCCATCGCGCACCCCCAATGTCGGCTCGTTGAACTCCGGGAGGTTCGCTGCCAGAATTTTTTGCCCGATGATCTTCGTGAAATCCGAGTTAAGCGTGAATCGGGTGACGCGGTGCGGGTTGATGCCATTTTGGATACCGATCAACGAGCCTCTATAAAAATACATGCCATCGATGCCGAGCGCGCAGGCATCCTCGGCAGCTGACAGAAGTAAAACGCTTTTGTCTTTCATATCAACACGAAAAACGCCGAACGAATAATCGGCCACGAACAAATATTTTTCATCGTACGAAAATGTGATGCCCTGTAAATTCTGAAAGCGGTCGCTGCGTAAGAATTCTTCCAGTGCGCCGGTGTTTTGATTTACGCGGTAGATGACGGGTGAGAGACTGTCGGCGATAAAGACCTCGCCACTCTTACTGATCTCAAGATCGCCAAAGGCATGTTTTGCACCGTCGGCAGGGAGCAAAAATTTCTTCCACAATTTTCCGTTATTAAGGTTGTAAGCGAAGACACCGGATTTTTCCGCATCTTCTTTCTTAAACCCCTGCATCTGAGGAAGTGCAGTGCTGCATGCCCAAAGAAGGCGGCGCTTGGCATCGACCTTGAGCCCGGCGACGCTGTACAGCCCGTCTTCCGGTTTGGAAAAATCCTCAACGTGACCGTCTCTCTCACGCGAGACGATTTTGCGCTGGTGCACACTGGCCACATAAAATTTGAGCATTCGCGGATCGAAAGCAACGCTTTCCGTCAGCAGTGTTTTGTCCGGAAGTGAAAATGCCTTGCCCACTGAGCCTAACGGTTTTGAATTCTCCGCAAATTTTGCGACAGCCGTTTTGAAACCCGCCAGCTCAAACATCGATTTGAAATCTTCATCCTTGTCGGGTTGGAAAGCCATGCCCATCGCGCCTAGCTGCGCGAGCTTGGACAGCGCCTCTGTCGGTTTGTTATTCAGCGCATAAGCATCCGCCAGATTGTAGAGCAGCCGGGGATGATTCGGGCGCAGGCTGTTCGCTCCCTCCATCCCTTTCAGAAAGCCGGCAAAGTCTTTTGCCTGGTAAGCCTTCATGGCTTTAGCTTCGGACGCGCGCGCGGCCGTGATGTCAGCCGGAGTTTGAGCTCCGGTGTTGGCGGTGTTGAAGGTTATCGAAAGCATTAGCGCTAATGCCGGTAGAGAAAGTTTTCGCATATTATTTTTTCCGTTTGGTATTTGATGCAAAAAATCATAAATGGTGGCTTTGGCCAGGGTTGCTAATTGCAAAATGTTTTGGTTGAATTAGTTAGCATTTATAGATATGCACGCAAATTTACGTTCATTCATAGAACAATTAAGACGAGAAAACGAGCTGGCCGAGATCGGGGCCGAGGTCGACCCGTACCTGGAAATGGCTGAGATCCATCGCCGGGTAATAGACCGGCAGGGAAAAGCGCTGCTGTTTACGAATGTAAAGAATTCAAAATTTCCCGTCATTACCAACCTTTTCGGAACGAATAAACGCATCGACCTGGCCTTTACCAAAAAACCGCAGGAATTAGTGAAAACGATGGTGGAGATGGTGGAGGTTTTGCTTCCGCCGAAACCGAAAGAGCTTTGGAAATTCCGCGGCGTGGCCCGCGAGGCGTTTAAACTTGGCACAAAACAGGTGAGCCGGGCGCCGGTTCTGGAAAGCCGGCACAGCGAAGTCGATCTGGAGCAATTGCCGCTGCTGACCACCTGGATCCAGGACGGCGGCGCGTTTGTCACCCTGCCGCTTGTTTATACGGAACACCCGGTGACAAAGAAACATAACCTGGGAATGTACCGCATCCAGCGGCACGACGCGAAAACGACCGGCGTGCACTGGCAGATACATAAGGGCGGCGGGTTTCATTATCACGAAGCGGAAAAGATGAACAACGCTTTGCCGCTCAACCTTTTTGTCGGCGGGCCGCCGGCGCTGATCTTGTCGGCCATAGCCCCGCTGCCGGAAGACGTGCCCGAACTCGTGCTGGCATCCGTGTTGGCGGGAGGTAAGATCAAGACCGCGAAAAATCCTCTGCCTGACGGGCTGCGCGTGATCGCCGAAGCCGAATTTGCCATTGTAGGCAAAGTGCCGCCGCACATACGCCTGCCGGAAGGCCCGTTTGGCGATCATTACGGTTATTATTCGCTGCAGCATGACTACCCGGTGCTGAACGTCGAGGCAGTTTTTCATCGCAAGGACGCGATCTACCCGGCGACGGTCGTCGGCAAACCGCGGCAGGAAGATTTCTTTATCGGTGATTATTTACAGGAGCTTCTTTCGCCGCTTTTCCCGCTGGTAATGCCGGCCGTGCGCGATCTCTGGAGCTATGGCGAGACGGGATTTCACTCCCTGGCTGCCGCGGTGGTCAAGGAACGTTACGCTCGTGAAGCGCTCGGCTCAGCCTTTAGAATTTTAGGCGAAGGACAGCTGTCGCTTACAAAATTTCTGCTCCTGACCGACACCCCGCAGGACCTGCGCGATTTCAAAAAGCTTTTCGAACATATTCTCGAGCGCACCGATTGGGCGCGCGATTTTTTCATTTTTGGCGAGACATCTTTTGACACGCTTGATTATGCCAGCGGGAAAATAAATCATGGCAGCAAAGCCGTGCTGATGGGGATGGGCGATAAGAAGCGCGATCTTACGCGCGAGTTTCGCGGTGAATTGCCGCCGCAGGTAAAAGCCGCCGAGGCGTTTTGCGGCGGATGCCTGGTTTTGGAAACCGAAGGCTATGAACAGGAACCCGAACTCGCCGCCAGGCTGGCAGCGCTCGATGTTTTCAAAGATTGGCAGGTTGTCGTGCTCCATGACTCGATCGAATACGCGCGCTCGACCGACAAATTCCTCTGGGCGACCTGGACGCGATTTAATCCCGCGACGGATGTTTATGCCCGCGACACGCAAGTGAAAAATCATCACCTCAGCTACGCCGCGCCGATCTTTATCGACGCCCGGATGAAGCCCTGGTTTCCGGCGGAACTGGAAGTTGACGAGGATACCCGAAAACTGGTCGACCGGCGCTGGGGCGAATACTTTCCGAGTTAAAATAGATGAAAAGGTTGCTTAGATATTTTGGTTTATGCCTTCTGGCAGTGGCGCTCACCGCCGTGTGTTTGCTGGCGTACGCTTTGTTCATCGAGCCGAACCGGCTGGTGGTCAAACAGGCGGAAGTAAAGATCAAAGATTGGGACAAGACTTTCGATGGCTTCAGGATCGTGATGATCTCAGACATCCATGGCGGTTCGAGTTTTATCACCGAAGAAAAGATCCGCGCCGTAGTGCAAAAAGCCAACGAGCAAAACCCCGACATGGTCGTTTTGCTGGGCGATTATGTCTCGCAGCGATGGGAAGACCGCAGCGAACTCAAAATGCCGATGGAGTCCGTCGCCGAAAATTTAAAAGGCCTGCAGGCAAAATACGGCGTCTATGCGGTTTTGGGAAATCACGATTATTGGTATAACAACGGCATTGTCAGACGCGAGCTGGAGCGTGTAGGTTACAGGGTTTTGTACGACGAAGCTGTCCCCATAGAAAAAGACGGGAAAAGTTTTTGCCTGCTGGGCCTAAAAGACATCATCGAAACCGGAAGTTGGAAAAAATATTCCGATGATGCCAAGAACGCTTTAAATGCGGCGCAGGCAAAAGGGAAGATCATCGCGCTTAGCCACAACCCTGACGCCATCATAATGCTGGCCGGCGAACAGTCGATCTCCCAAGACTTTGTTTTGATGCTCAGCGGCCACACGCACGGCGGGCAGGTATATTTTCCGTTCATCGGCGCGCCGATCGTACCCTCGTCTTTTGGCCAGCGCTATGCGCAAGGGGAAGTGACGGAATTCGGCGTCAAGATGTTCATTACCACGGGTGTCGGCACCAGCATCCTGCCGGTGAGATTTAATATCCCGCCGGAGATCGTGGTGCTAACGGTGAGAAGCGAGTGAACCTGGGAGCGCCCGAAATGGGAGCGCCGAATTTATTCGGCATTTGCACAATAAATTGTGCGCTCCTAAAAATGCCTGAAGCCTTCCGGTTTTAGCTCGACCGTTCCTTCCGGCCCATGCAATTCTAATTTGTTTGCGTCTTCAGTTATCTCGCCGATCCGGGTCGCGGTGAGTTTCTCCAGTTTATTTCGCAGGTCTTTTCTCAGCCTTGCGGGAACGGTAAAGAGCAGCTCAAAGTCCTCGCCGCCGCCCAGCGCCAACTCGAGTTCATCAGGAAATTGCAGCGCTTTAATGGCCTTGTCGATCGGGATCTTGTCCTGAAAGACGCGGGCCCCGACGCTGCTTTCCCGGCAGATATGCGCCAGATCGGATGAGAGGCCGTCGCTGATATCGATCATTGCCGTCGCGATCTTTAATTCGCCGAGAGTTTTGCCGATCTCGCAGCGGGGTGACGGGGTCAGTTGGCGAGCGATGAGACCCGCGGCCGTTCCCGTCCTGTCGCCGTCGTTTTGTAATATCTTCAAACCGGCTGCCGCGCCGCCCAATTCACCGGTCACATAAAGCAGGTCGCCGGGCCGGGCGCCGGAGCGTTTTACCGCCCGCCCTTTGCGGACTTCGCCGCCGACAACGGAATCTATCACGACCTTGTCCGGGGTCTTTGAGATATCGCCGCCTACCAGGGACACGCGATGTTTATCCGCCAATTGCTGCCAGCCTTGATAAAATTCATTAAGAAAATCGCCTTCCCAAAGCACTTGAGGTATACCTATGGAAACGGTTGACCACACAGGGTTTGCTCCCATAGCAGCAATATCGGAAAGAGATACCGCCAGGGCTTTATGGCCCAACTGCCGGGGCGTTATCCAGCGGAGCTGAAAGTCGATATCCTCGACCAGCAGATCGGCGCTGATGACGACATCCCGGCGGCTGCTCTGCGCAATGACCGCCGCATCGTCACCGATGCCGGTCAAAACACGTTTGCCGGTCCGGGCAAATTTCCGGCGCAGCTGATCGATAAATTCAAATTCAGATGTCATTGAGCTTGAAGTGGCTTTGCCTCTAAAGCCGGTTTTCTTATTAAGTGTAAAAGCCGCTAATTATTACTAATAACACGACAAGGATCTTTAATTCTAATTATTTGTGTAATTAGCAGCTAAACCCGCCGCGAAAGCGCGAAGTGGAGCATCATGCTCCAGCGTGCGCCACTGCTCCACCTGTTCCAAAAATGCTTCAGAAATCTTAAAAATCATATGCGACTGCCCAAAAGTTAATAAAAGCGGCTTGAAAAGATCGGCGGGACCGGTGAAACCGCAAAACAGAAATACCGCAAGACCATTATGCCGACAGCGGTTCGTATTTGTAAGAAGGGTTTTGGAAAAGTTTGTTTTTTGGGTGATCTTTAAAGACCTTTAAATACAGGGCCATGATGATGAAGTCAGAGCCGGCCGTTTCGGGCTGACGGGTGCTGGGAGTAGTGACCGGATTCCGCTAATGATAGATTGTGAATGATCAATGACTAATTAAGGGCCGGAAAATGAGGTTTTTTAACAACCAGGCCACAATAGTGATCACTGATAAAGAAACCCGGTCACTACGTTCCCGGTTCTGACCTCATTACGATAGGCATTCGTCTCATTTATGGGCAGAGTCACTTGAAGTTATTACTTCACATTAAACAATCTTACCGAAATGTTATAAATAATAATGTTGACAGAATTATGCAGCAAGGCTAAAATCTATCCTCACGTTTTACTTCAAGCTGGCTCTTAAAGTTTTAATTCAAGTTTAAGTCTTAATTAAGGATAGTTATGGCACAAAGTCCGGTACGGATCCCGGAAAAGATATTTTTCAAGATCGGCGAGGTTTGTGAGCTGGTCGGTGTTCAGGCCCACGTTTTGCGGTACTGGGAGACGGAGTTTTCCATGCTTGCGCCGCAAAAAAACCGCTCGGGACAGCGCACCTATCGCCGCCGCGATGTTGAGATCACGCTGCGTATCAAGGAATTGCTCTATGACGAGAAATTTACGATCGCCGGCGCGAAAAAGAAACTGGCGGAAGAGATCCGCGGCGGAAATCGCCCTAAAACAGCGGAAAAGCCCAAAAAAGGCAAACAGATCGACCTTTTCCAGGAAGATGATTATTTTCCCGCCGAAGACGGCTCAGCAGTCGGAGAATTTGCCGGATCGGCCCGATGGTTTGAGTTTTTCGGAAAGCACCCCGGAAAAGAAGGCTGCCTTCGTATCGCTGGCCCAGGACTTAAACGAGATTTTGAACATCCTTAATAAAGAAGAGAACGGAAAAAAGTAGGCCGCGCCCGGGACCCCGCGAAAGCTAACCATCTTAGATCATTTCAAGCTGCCGCCCGAAGATAGTAGTGGTTCTAAATGCGTGTGGATGCGCAACAAATCGCGCTATGCGGAACCCGACCGTTAGGGAGGGCTGATTTTCCCGCAATAAAACCGAGCCCTTGCTAACGCGCGGGCTTCTGCCTTTCAGAAGATAATGCAGTAGACCGAAAGCTGTGGCCTGTTATACACTTGTCCGCTGGTACAAACAACCGAATTTTCAAAAATGCGAGGTTTTACTTATGCGTCTGATCTTTAAACTGAACCGGGTAACTTTTATCCTGATCTTATGCGGCACCTTATACGCGGCAGGTTTTGCGCAATCTCAACCCAAAGCTGCCCCAACGCCCGCCGCTGCGGTCGAGACGCCTTCGGCGGTGATAATATTTCCCGAGATCGAAGGCTGGACCAAAGGCGAGATGACCAGATACCCGACCGTGGAGTTGGGTTATAGCCTGCCTTACAGGTCGGAGCAAGGTGTGATCGTCACTCTTTATGCTTATCCCGGTAATAACCGGACCATTCCTAACAATTTGGATGGAGTAGTAAAGAAAGAATTCGAAAAAACAAAAAGCGATATCTTCGCCGTCGGAAAACAAGGGGTCTATAAAGACGTTAAAGAGATAAAGAGCGAGACGCTTGTTTTGGGAGGCAGCGGAGGCAAGATCAGCGCCCTGCATGCTTTGTTCACTTTTTCTATTCAGGGAAGGGATGTTAATTCCGAAATATATCTATTTCCTTACCATGATCGCTTTATCAAGATCAGGGCCACGCGCCCCGTATCGTTGGGAAAAGAGGCAGATGCCGAATTTGCCACACTTCTCTCGGAGCTCGATTCTTTCCTGTCTAAATCGGGAAAATAGAACGGGCCCGCGGCAAAAAGCGGTAGTGGATCGGTTTGAAAATCTATAGACCGCTATGCGGACATAACCGTTCTTAAATTGACCTGTTATCCAAAAAGTATAAGGTTTGACAAAAAGAAATAATCGTACATACTTGAAAATTGACATTCGGGACGTAGCGCAGCCTGGTAGCGCGCACGCTTGGGGTGCGTGAGGTCGCTGGTTCGAATCCAGTCGTCCCGACCAGCTTTAAATTCGACCTCCGGTTTTCGGACCGGAGGCTTTGTTTTTTAATGAATAATGGATAATGAATAATAGCTATGCTTCTAAAGTCACGGATGCGGCCACGAATGTCACCAATAGCACGAATAATGAATTTTTAATTCGTGTTATGAATAATCACTATTCATTCACAATTATTCATTAAAAAATAAGGGTATTGTTTCAGTTTTGTTTTTTTGTTAAATTATTCAGACACAGTTATTTCAGTTTGCAATACCAGAGGGGAACAGACTGCGGGTTTAGTAGCGCTAAATACCATCGGAGATTTCAGAATTGACCACAACCATTGACCGCATCTTAACTATCTACGGCATCGAAAATTGGGGGGCAGATTATTTTGGCATTAATAAAAAAGGAAATCTGGTAGTCCACCCTTCGGAAAGCGACAACCGGTCGGCGGATCTAAAGGAGATAACAGACGATCTCCGCCGCCGGGGGATAAACCCCCCGATCCTGCTGCGTTTCCCACAATTGATAGCTGCTCAAGTTCGCAAACTCCACCGCTCCTTCAAAAACTCCATCAAAGAATTCGAATACGAAGGCGGGCATATGTGTGTTTACCCGATGAAGGTGAACCAGAATCGCGCCGTGGTGGAGGAATACCTGCGGGAAGGCACCCGTTACAACTTCGGCCTGGAGGCCGGTTCGAAACCCGAGCTTTACGCCGCTTTGGCGATGGAGCAGGCGCCGGAGAGCCTTTTGGTCCTGAACGGGTTTAAGGATGAAGAATTCATCACGCTGGCATTTACCGGCGCGCAGGTTGGTAAAAGGGTTGTCATCGTCATTGAAAAAATGAGCGAGCTCGAGCACGTGCTCCGGATCACCGAGGAACTGACCGCCAAGGATTCAAAAGTGGTGCTTCCGATGGTCGGCGTGCGGGTAAAGCTATACTCGAAAGGTTCCGGCAAGTGGGAAAAATCGGGCGGTGAAGCGGCCAAGTTCGGGTTGACCACCACGGAAATTCTGGAAGTCATCCGGCGCATGAAAGAAAGCGGCCGCATCGAGATGTTCAAGCTGCTGCATTTTCACATCGGTTCGCAATTGACCGATATCAAACGCATCAAGAACGCGATGAAGGAAGCGGCGCGCGTTTATGCCAAGGTAGTTCAGCTCAAGATACCGATCCAATATCTCGATGTCGGCGGCGGTATGGCGGTCGATTACGACGGCTCCAAGACCTCTTTCGAATCTTCGGCAAATTACAACGCGCAGGAATTTGCCAATGACGTGATCTATGTGATCAAAAACGTCTGTGACGACGAAGACGTGCCGCATCCGACGATCATTCAGGAATCAGGCAGATTTCTCTCGGCTTATCACGCGATCCTGGTCACGAACATCCAGGACGAGATCGAAACGGTGGTCGAAGACAAGCACCAGCCTATATCCATCGAAGAAGACGATCCGCCGATCATCAGGGAGCTTTACGACCTGCGTGAAACCATCAACGGGAAAAATTACCAGGAGTATTATCACGATGCGCTGGAAAACCGCGAAGATCTCTTTACGATGTTCAATCTCGGGCTGATCTCGCTGGAAGACCGCGCCAAGGGCGAAGTGCTCTTTTGGGATGTGTGCGAAGGCGCCGACAAGTTTGCCCAGCAGAAAAAGTATGTTTCCGAGGAATTTGATGAGCTAAGGCGGCTGCTTTGCGCCAAATACCTGGCTAATTTCTCAGTATTTCGCTCAATGCCCGATAATTGGGCGCTCGAACAGCTGTTTCCCATAGTGCCAATACATAAACTCAACAAAATCCCCACGGAATATGCTACTCTATGTGATATAACCTGTGATTCTGATGGAGTTGTGGACAAGTTTGTCGACCTGCATGATGTAAAGCCGGTTTTGGAGCTTCATCCGTTAGAAGAAGGTGAACCATATTATTTGGCGTTGATGCTGGTAGGCGCTTATCAAGAGGTAATGGGCAATAACCACAACCTTTTCGGCATTCCGCACGAGGCTCACATTCACATCGACGACGACGGTTATATCATTAAAAAGGTCCTGGTCGGCTCGACCCTCGGAGAAGCGCTGGAGAGAGCTAGATACGAAGGAACGCAGCTGCATGAAAGTTTCCGGCAATTGATCGCCCAGCAGGTAAAAACCGGCGAGCTGACGTCGAAAAAAGGAAACGCGCTGGCGGAATATTATGAGTCGAAAATAGGAGCTTATACTTATCTCTTGCCCAACGACGTAAAGGTTTCAAAACGCGCAGTTAAAAAATGAATTTCAGTTATTTCTAATAAGGAGTTTAGATAAATAAAACAAAGCCGTGACGGGATAATCTAAATAATAACGGCATTTTATTACTCGGAGAAGCTATGGTAACTCAACGTAAACCCAAATCTTCCAAATTTCTGACAGTACCGACACGTCCGATCCCGGTTGATCGCGACCGTTCGGTGGCGGGGCTTTTGGAGAAAATGGAAGGCGCCGGATTTGGCGCAAAACAACTGGCGGAAGCGCATCGCATCTGGCTCGATATGCTGGATGACAACTGCACTATTTATATGTGTGCCTCGGGCAATCTGGTCCCGCCGGGCTGCGGCGGCTGCTCGCCTACGTCATCAAAAATCGTTTTGTCGATGTGCTGGTGCTTTCTGGCGGGACGATCTTCGCCGATCTGCATGAAACGCTTGGAAGGCATTATTACCAGGCCCATCCGAACATGGCTGATGATGAACTGGAGACTTCGCAAGTGGTTCGCATCGGCGACATGCTGGCCAACCAGGAAGAGTATCGCGAGGCCGATGAATGGATCGGCAGCGTGATAAATCAACTGGAACAGGGCAGGGCATATTCCACGCGCGAATTTTTGCATCTGATCGGACGCGAGCTGGCGGAGATCGCCAACGAAGACGGTATTCTGACGTCTGCTTTCAAGGCGCGGGTCCCCATCTACTGCGCGGATCTGGCGGCAAGCGAGGTCGGCGTCGGCATGGTGCGAAGCCGGTTTGAGAAGAAGACCCAGTTCGTTTTCGACAACGTGCAGGATTCGCTGGAAATGATGCAGGTCGCACAGCGTACGCGCAATTCGGGTTTTATCAATTTGGGCTCGCACGACGCCAAAAATTTCCTGGACCTGGCGGAACTTTCGCTTTATATCGTCCGGACAAATCCGCGCGGCCATAAGTACGCGATCTCGATCGCCAACGATACTCCGCCGCAGGGCGCCCGTACCCCGTCGATCGAGAATACGTACACTTCGAATTTCGGCAAGCTGGTGCGCGGCGCGACCACGGCGTATGTCGATTGCGATGCGTCGATCGCGATACCGATGCTGGTGACCGCGCTTTCGCAGACAGCCGCGAAATATATGAAGGGCAGAAAGCGGCCTAACTTTATCTTCCAGGGTAAAGACCTGCAGGTCGATATTCCCTAGGGAGTTTATAGAGTTTTTTGAGTCTGTAGAGTCGTGAGTAAAACGGTTTAGAGTTTAAACGGTTTAGAGTTCAAACTTTAGTTTGTCTTCTTGCAAAAGAGATGGACAAGCTAAAGCTTGAACTCTAAACCGTTTTACTCACGACTCTCCAAACTCCCCGGACTCGCAACTTATTTTTTATGTCTGAATCCGCACAACTTCCGATGAACTTTGGCGGTATTGCCGAAGAGGAATTTTCGTCATTCGAGCAATCGCGCGTGGCGCTGCTGCCCGTTTCTTATGAAGGAACGGTTTCCTACGGGACCGGAACCGGTGAAGGCGCAATGGCGATCGTCGAGGCTTCGCGAAATATGGAGCTTTATGACGAGGAAACCGATACGGAAGTGTACCAGGTCGGCATTCACACGCTGGAGGAAATGAAGCCGCTCTCGCCGCCGGAAAAAATGATGGACGCGCTTTATGACCGTACCAAAAAGATCATCGAAGCGGAAAAATTCATGGTGATGCTGGGCGGCGAACACTCCATCAGCGGCCCGGTAATCAGGGCGCACGCGGAAAAATATCACAACCTGTCGGTGCTTCAGATAGACGCGCACGCCGATCTTCGCGACAGCTATGACGGCACGCCGCATTCGCATGCTTCGATAATGGCGCGGGTGGTAAAAGACCTGCGTATTCCTTCGGTGCAGGTGGGGATCAGGTCGATCTCCGTTGAGGAAGCGCGCTCGCTGGACGAAGGTCTGCCGACAAAAATTTTCTGGGCGAAAGACGTGGCCGGACGCACCGATTGGTGGGATGACGCGGTTGAACAGCTTACGGAAAATGTTTACCTGACGATCGATATCGACGGCCTGGACCCATCGCTGGTGCCGACGACCGGAACCCCGGAACCGGGCGGGTTAGGCTGGTATGAAACGTTGGGATTGATCCGCACGCTGGCAAAAAAACGCCGCGTAGTGGGAATGGACCTGACCGAATTTTCAAAAGTAGAAGGCCTGGACGCGCCCGCTTTTCTCTGCGCCAAGCTGGTCTATAAATGTTTGAATTATATTTTTGAAGGACAGACGCCGAAGGTGAGGAAATAGTGAATAGTGAATAGTGAATAGTGAATAGTGAATAGTGAATAGTGAATAGTGAATAGTGATTAGTGATTAGATTGGTGTGTTTCGTGGTTAATTTTTCAGGCCAGTTATTAACTGCAATAAAATAGTTAACCACTAAATACACGAAAAACACGAAATAAATACAACTTACTATTTACCATTCACTCATCACTCATCACTCATCACTCATCATTATTCATTATTTAAGTTTCGATCGACCGGGTCGAGAGCCCGAGCCAGTTTCCTTCCGCAGATCTGCCGACCAGGTAGACGCCGATATCTACGCGGCCGACGCGATAGACCCGCAGGTCGGTGAGATTATTCTGCAAAGCATCCAGCACCGGGCCGTAGTTTTCGCGCCCTGCGTATTTTTGGTAAAAATCCTCAAAGCGCTGCTGTTCGACGGCCGATTCAGGCTTTTCGCCCGGTAAACCGCGCAGAAAATCATCGGTAATATCCTGCGTGCCCCACTCGATGGCCTCAAAAGGATAGTCGGATTCGCTCATAAAATACATCCCGGCTGTTTTTTCTTTTAACTGCGCCACTATTTCCGCATCCTGCATATTATTGCCTCTTTCGTAACTATTAATTTTATTAGGTTTATTTTATCTTTAAATTAGCCGTTCGAGTAGTATTTAAGGAACTTTTAGCCTCCCGGACTCGTAATATAACACGCCCGTATTTTTGCAGGTATGAGGCCATTTTCATACGCCCGGCAATTGAGATAAAATCAGAATAGAATTGAAACGCGCGCGAGGTATTAAACAGGTATTATGAACAGCAGTAAAACAAGAGTTTTGGTTGTATTGGCAGGCGCTTTGAGTCTGTCAATTTTTTTGGCAAGCGGATGTAAGAATATGCTGGGCGCAAATGACCCGGCTGTTACCGCCAATCAGCCCTCGGAGCCGCCGGCCCCGGTAGTTGTCGATGGGGCCAGGACGTCCTATGCGGATGTGGTCGAGAAGGTTGCTCCCGCGGTGGTCAAGATCACGGCGGAACACAAGGAAAAGGCCCAGCAGCTGGACATGCCCAGCCAGGCGCTGCCATTTCCGTTCGGCGACCAGCAGCCGCAGCAGCCCCAGCAGGGGCCGCGGCGCGGGCCTTCCATCCAGCGCGGGCTTGGTTCGGGAGTGATAGTTTCGGCTGACGGAACGATCCTCACCAACAACCACGTGATCGACGGCGCTGAAAAAGTGCAGGTCGAAATGACGGACAAGCGCAGCTTTGAAGCCAAAGTTGTCGGTGCCGACAAGCTCAGCGACCTGGCGCTGCTCAAGATCGACGCGAAGGACCTGCCGTATCTCAGCTTCGGCGACTCTGACCGGGTACGCGTGGGAGACGTCGTGCTGGCGATCGGAAACCCGCTCGGGATCGGGCAAACTGTTACGGCCGGCATAATTTCCGCCAAAGGCCGCCGAACTGGACTCAGCGATGGCAGCTTTGAAGATTTTCTGCAGACCGACGCGCCGATAAACGAGGGGAATTCGGGCGGGCCGCTGATCAATGTGAGCGGTGAACTGATCGGTATCAATTCGCAGATTCTTTCGCGTTCGGGCGGAAATATCGGTATCGGATTTTCCATTCCCTCCAACATGACCAGGAGCGTGATGGAGCAGTTACTGAAAGACGGTAAGGTCCACCGCGGCCAGTTGGGAGTGATCGTTCAGAATGTCACGGCTGAATTGGCTGAAAGCTTTAACCTGAAAGGGCTCGAAGGCGTCGTTGTTTCCCAGGTGAAATCTGCCAGCGCGGCGGATAAAGCCGGCGTCAAAACCGGCGACGTTATCATGTCCTTAAACGGCGAAAAGATCGAGGACAGCAACACCCTGCGGAACAAGGTAGCGGCAACTGCTCCGGGCACGGAGGTCACCTTAAAGATCCTGCGTGATGATAAGGAACAGGAAGTGAAAGTCACCTTGAGCGAAGCTTCGCAGGATGAACAGCCGAGCGCTCCGGGCGCCGCGCCGGGCCGTAAGGAAGAAAGCGGCTCTGACGGCGGAAAGCTCGGGATCACGATCGAGCCTTTGACCGGTGACACGGCGAAAAAACTGGGCTTGCCGGCTGATACGAAGGGACTGGTAGTTTCCGACGTTGACGCGGACGGCCCGGCTGCCGAGGCAGGTATCAGGCAAGGCGATGTCATTCTCAGCGTGAACCGCCAGGAAGTGCAGACTGTGGAAAATATGCGCGATGCGCTCAGCAAATCTTCGAACAGGGCTTTGCTGTTGGTATCGCGGCGCGGCCAGGCCATTTTCCTTACCGTTCCGCTTAATTAATCCTGTCCGCGTAGCGGACTGCAGAGAATAGCCCAGGGCTTCAGCCCTGGGTACCGGCGATTATTTGAATTATCAGCCTTGAAGGGGCGGCAGAACTCATTCATGTTCTGCCGCCCCTTCAAGGCTTAATCGTTTTTGAGAATTCCAATACCCAGGGTGGCGTTCGCTTCGCTCGCTTACCCTGGGCTATTTTCTTTTGTCCCCGCCCGGGGACATTTAAGGATAGATCTTTAAATCATTGTGTCTGCTCCCCCCATCTGGCATAGATGTTGCAAAATCATCTGCGGTCACGGAAATCATCCCGGCCCACGATTTTTATAAATGACAGGAAAGAAAGGGTTAACACGGTTGCCGAAGAAAAGAGTATAAAATAGTGCCATAAATTGTCACTTTTTTTAACGAAAACTGTCATTAATCCGTTGATCGGAGTTAAATCAATGAACCTCAAAAAAGAAAATGGATTCTCACTGATCGAGCTTTTGATTGTGGTGGTCATCATCGGTATTATCGCGTCTCTGGCGGTACCGGCACTGCAAAAATCTATTCGCGCTACGGAAAATCAGGCGGCCTATTCTGCACTGAGAACGATGGGACAGGCGCAGGCCAGTTACTATTCGCAGGGAAACAGATATGCGCGCCTGGATGAGTTGAACGTATCTCAAAACGGCGCTCTGGGTGCCACGACCGGAACTGATATTCTCCGCGGAACGTTTCGTTATCAATTGACAACCGACCCATCGGACTCGACGCTGCGGACGTCTTATACGATCCTTGCTGCGCGTCCCGTAGCGGGTGATGTGCCGTATGTGGTCTCGGTCGACCAAAGCGGCGTTATTACCCAGATCGTTCCTTAACTTTTAACTGAAAATCAAAGTCCTAAAAAAATGGAAAATACCGGAGTTATTGACACAACCGCCCCGTCGTCAGAACCGATAGTCGTGAAAACCAATGAAGCTCTCGAGACCGCGTGCAAACGGGCGCTCGATGAGGTAAGCGCGCTGGAAATGTCACAGCAAGTGATGGCAATGATCGAGCGCAGCATAAAAAAGCCGCTGGTGAGGGATTACAATAATACCGGCGTTAAGAAATATCTGCACGAACTTTTCACCCTGTCGCCCAGTACTTCGTCCGAAGAAGTGAACGGAATGGAGTTCATTTTCTGGCAGGAGGTGCAATTGTGGCGCTCCGCGCTTTCACAACGAGACAGTTTTATTTCGGTCAGCGATCTGCGGCACTATTGCGAAACATCCCGGCCGCCGCTCAGCGAGCAGGCGCTGCTTGCCCTCGCCAGATTCTACCGGGGCGTTCCGGCCTCGGAAAAAACAACCTCTAAATTTGATCTGATCATCACCCGCGTCTTTAGCAAGGATGAAGAAGACGGCGCCCGGCGGTTATCGGTTTCGCGCACGACCGTGGCCGAAACGCTGAACGATCTCTATAAGGAATGGCTGGGTATTTCTCCGCAAAACGAAGAAGAAAAAATTTCCCAGGCGCTCATCGATCTGAATGAATTTATCGCCAAGGCGGAAAAAACAGAAAGTTTTGAGGCGCTGGTTGCCGATAATTTCTTTGGCACTATAAAAGATTATAAACGAGGCCTGAGCAAGGTCTTTTACGCTCCGCAAGTAGTCGCCGCGGTGGTGGATTGCAATATCAGGATCGGCAACCGCTTTATCGAATTACTGGAGAATTATAAACAAGCGAAAAAAGCTGAAGGCCGCGCTGGCGATCCCGTGGATCCGGTTTTGGAGGAAGCCGTAACCGAAACGACGAACCGGAGTTTGAAAGCGGTTTATGAGGCCAAAAAACAATACGCAAAAATAGCGGAACAGCGCGAAAGGCAAAGACAGCTGGAAAAAGAAACCTTTGTCTTACCGGAAGTCATGACAGTCGCCCCGGTTCGCAAAACCAAGTCCGAGGGATTTTTTGGGATCAATAAATGGCTGCTGATGGGAGGCCTGGTAGGAGTTTTGCTGAGCGGAACGATGTACCTGTGGGCCGAATACGGCTCAGCCGACACTGCAGGCGGAAAATCCGCGCAGAAACTTAACGAAAAAGAATTGCCCGGCGGTGAATACCTGACGGCGGCGCGCGTAAATAATAATTCTTTTTTCGGTATAGTCACGCCCAAATGGAGCGGCCTCGCGGAAGACGCCAAGAAAAAAGTGCTTGGAGATCTTGTTTCCGCCGGAAAAGAAAAGGGTTATAGCCAGGTTTCGCTGCTAAATAACGACGGAAGGCTGGTGGGCCAGGCCGGCGAAAACGGAACGAGGCTTTTTTAGGAGCTGTTTTTTCGGGTAGTGGGTCAATTTAAAAACCGTATCGTCCGCGTAGCGGACTGGTGAGAATAGCCCTGAAGGGGCGGCAGAACCGACCGGGTTCTGCCGCCCCTTCAGGGCTATTCTTTTGGAATTTCAGATACCCTGGGTCGCGTTCGCTTTGCTCACTTACCCAGGGCTATTATTTGTGTCCCCGCCGGGGACTTCGAGGAAAATTCAAACTAACCCACTATCTTTAGCTGTCCCTTCCTTGACAGTTTCTTAACTTAACACCATAATTACTGTTTTTAACGGGGCACAAGATAGTGTGCTGCGAGTAAAAATTTATGCTATCGGGTGTGATAAATCACGCTTATAGCCAGATAACTATTTACCAACCTTATTAAAACAGGAGCATCAATGAACGCAAAAAAGATCCTGGGTTTTGCGGCTGAAAAAGGCGCAAAATTCGTGTCCGTCCGTTTTACTGACTTGCCCGGTTCCTGGCATCATCTGACCTTTCCGATCGAGCAGCTTACCGAAGATTCATTTGAAGACGGTTTCGGTTTCGATGCCTCAAGCTTGCGCGGATGGGCGGCGATCAACGAATCGGACATGCTGCTTATTCCAGACGCCGGCCGTGCCTGGATCGATCCTTTTGCTCACGAAACGACACATTTGCCTGATCGCCAATGTGGTCGACCCTATCACCAAGGAAGGTTACGGGCTTGATCCGCGCTCCGTGGCGATCAGGGCGGAGAGCTATCTGAAATTCACGGGTATCGCAGATACCATCAATGTCGGCCCCGAAGCCGAATTTTTTGTTTTTGACAACGTCCAGTTATCACAACGATCAAAATTCTGCCGGGTATTCTATCGACTCGGAAGAAGGCCATTGGAATACGGGCCGCGGCGGAGACGAGTTTGCGCCGAACTACGGTTATCACATCCGGCCCAAGGAAGGCTATGTTCCGGTCGCGCCGCTCGATACGCTGATCGATCTTCGCAATCGCGATCTCGCTGACGCTGGAAGAGTGTGGATATCGACGTCGAGTGCCATCACCACGAAGTGGCGACGGCCGGACAGTGCGAGATCGATTTCAAATTTCTCCAACCTGCTGACACTGCGCCGATAATCTGATGCTCTTTAAATACGTCGTGCAGCAACATCGGCCATGCAAACGGCAAAGCGGTCACCTTTATGCCGAAGCCGCTGTACGGCGACAATGGCTCGGGTATGCATTGCCACCAGTCGCTCTGGAAAGACGGCGAGCCGCTTTTTGCGGGCGATCAGTATGCCGGGCTTTCGGAGACTGGCGAAATTTTATATCGGCGGACTGCTAAAACACGCGCCCGCGCTGGTTGCTTTTGCGGCCCCGACGACTAACAGCTACAAGCGTCTGGTGCCGGGTTTTGAAGCGCCGGTGAATCTGGCTTACTCGGCGCGTAACCGCTCGGCGGCGGTGCGAATTCCGATGTTCTCATCAATCGCCGAAAGCCAAACGGCTCGAGTTCCGTCCGCCGGATCCGTCGTGCAATCCGTACATCACGTTTGCCGCGCTGCTGATGGCCGGACTCGACGGAATTCAGAACCGCATCGATCCGGGTGAACCGCTCGATAAGGATATTTACGATCTGCCGCCGGAAGAACTGAAGAATGTGCCTCGCTGCCGGGTTCGCTGGACGAAGCGCTCGAAGGCGCTCGAAAACGATCACGACTTTTTGCTCAAGGGCGATGTGTTCACGATGCATGATGATCGAACGCTGGATCACCTACAAGCGCGAAAAAGAGATCAACCCGCTGCGTTTGCGTCCGCATCCGCTGGAGTTTTCGATGTACTTCGATATTTAAATGCTCGTTTTATTTTTGTCTGAAGGCGGTCCAGCGTGGCCGCCTTTTTTTATATGGAGCGCGGGCATCCTTGCCCGCACTTGCCGCTTAGAGTTCGCTCGTGCTTGCTTTCTTTTACCTTGCTTTTTTGCGGCTCCGCCGCCGTGGTGTGCGGAAAGGCTCTGCCTTTCCGGGACTCGGCCCTTTAATAACAGCGGAGGCTTAGCCTCCGCCGAATAAATATTTCCACTTGCCGGTAAGCCATAGGCTTACCGCACATCACTGCGGCAGAGCCGCGCCGGCAGGCTCCGCACAAGAAGAAGAGAGAACCACCCCGTCACGCGAAGCGCGTGCCACCCCTCCTTCGTAAGGAGGGGTGTTTTTAGAAACCCGCCCCGATTCTGACATTTTGACTTCGCAAACCGGCTTTCGCATAATCGACGTTATGACGACTGCCATCATTCATCATCCGATCTATTTGCAGCATGATACCGGCCCGGGGCATCCGGAGACGTCTTTTCGATATAAGGCCGTGCTCGATGCTCTGCAGAGCGATGCGGAGCTATGGAATGGTTTGCTAAAACTCGAAGCCGAAAGCGCTTCGCGAGAGGCGATCGAGAGATGTCACACGGCCGGGCATTTTGAAACGGTTGAAAATGCGGTGAAAGAAAATATCGGTTACCTGGACGCCGACACGATCGTTTCGCCGCATTCTTTTGACGCAGCCTTATATGCGGCCAGGCGGGGCCTGCCAGGCGATCGACGCGGTGATGAAAGGCGACGTTAATAATGCTTTTGTTCCGGTACGGCCACCGGGGCATCACGCGACGCATACGCGCCCGATGGGATTTTGTTTGTTTAATAACGTGGCGGTCGCCGCGCGCTATGCGCAGGAAAAATATGAAGAGATAGAACGCGTGGCGATTGTAGATTGGGACGTGCACCACGGCAACGGCACGCAGGATATTTTTTACGAGGACAGCTCGGTCTTCTTTTTTTCGATGCATCAATACCCGTGGTACCCCGGAACGGGTTCGAGCGGCGAAACCGGAAACGAGCGAGGCAGGGGATTTACCAAAAACCTCCCGGTCAGGGCGAGTACGAAAGCGTCCGAACAGCGCAGCATGTTTGACGCCGCGCTGGAGGATATGAACAAAAATTTTCGCCCAGACCTGATAATTATTTCGGCCGGTTTTGACGCGCACCTGACCGATCCGCTGGGCCAGCTTTTATTGGAAGATACTGATTATATCGAGATGACAAAAGCCGTGAAGCAATGGGCGGACGAAGTTTGCGGCGGCAGAATAATTTCCTGCATGGAAGGCGGCTATAATCTGCAAACGCTGGGCGAGACGGTGAGAGGACACATCGGCGAGCTGACGAGACGGTAACAGAGGCAGTCGAACGCGTCGCGTTCGTGCCGAAGGAATTCGGCGCTCCGTATCTTTTTGAAATTCAGGATTTCTAAGATAGACTCTAGTTAAGTTTTTAACTGGGGGAGAAAAAATATGCCTGATGCGGATCTCACGTGTGTAGAGTGTAAAGAACTTTTTCTGTTCAGTGAAAAGGATCAGGACGAAGCCTATCGCCATAACCTGATGGCGCCGCAGCGCTGCCCGAAATGCCGCTCGCGAAAACGGGTACAGGCAGAAGACAGCCCGGCCCGTTTTGAAATAGTTTGCGATAATTGCGGGAAACACGACCATGTGCCGTTTCAGCCGAAGGAAGGAAGAACGGTGCTTTGCAAACAATGCCATTCGGCGCAGAAGGCGAGAGCGGGCAAACAGGCTTACTAATAAAAATGAGCTTTGAAACTGTCAATTATGAAATGCGCGGCGCCGTGGCGATCATTACTTTGAATCGCCCCGATGCTCTGAATGCATTGTCACAGCAGTTGGTAGATGACCTGCCGGCGGCGATCAAAAAGGCTGTCGAAGATAAAGCACGAGTGATCGTGCTGACGGGCGCGGGCAGAGCATTTTGCGCCGGCGGCGATCTGCGCGAGATGCAGGAGATCGCAAAAAGGGAAGGCAAGATAGAAGCATTTTTTGAAGAGCCGCTGCGCAAACTGCACGAATGCATTTTGCTGATCCGCGAAACGCCGATCCCTTTTATCGCGGCGGTGAACGGAGTTTGCGCCGGGGCGGGAACAAATTTTGCCTTGGCGTGCGACATTGTTTACGCCGCGGACATCGCGACGTTTAACGAAGGATTTGTCCGCATAGGTTTGACGCCGGATTGCGGCGGATCGTTTTTTCTGCCCCGTTCGGTGGGCGAAAAAATGGCGGCGGAAATTTTGATGACAGGCGAATCTATCCCGGCCGACCGCGCGGCGAAAATGGGAATGATCAATCGAACCGTCGGCCCGGATTACCTGATGAGCGAAGTTTTGACCTTTGCCGAGCGGCTGGCGCTGGCGCCGACCGCCGCGATAGGCCGCATTAAGAAGATGATAAACGCCAGTTATTCCAACACTTTACAGGAGCAATTGGAACTGGAGCATAAATGCCAGATCGAATCCGGGCAGTCCGAAGACTTCAAAGAAGGCGTCACCGCATTTTTTGAAAAACGCGCACCGGAGTTTTCCGGAAATTGACATAAGAAAACGCAGTTGGCTGAAAACCGTTGGGTAGGCAGCCCAACGGTTTTTTGATTTTGCAGCAATTTATGAAACAGCTGACCTATTTAGCATTACTAAAACAGAACAAGTATTTGCGCTGGCTGTTATACGGGCAGACGATCTCGGAACTGGGCAACTGGTTCAACGTCATCGCCGTGCTGGGATTGGTTCGCCTGATCTCCGAATCTTCACCGGATGCGGCGGCGATAGTGCTGCTTTTGCAAACGCTCCCTTTTGCGGTGCTGATGCCTTTTGCGGGTACGCTGGTCGATAGGGTATCGCGCCGGACGGTGATGCTGGTGGCGGATATCGCGCGCTGTTTGTGCGCGCTGATTTTTTTATTGGTGCATAGGCCGGAAGACCTGTGGCTGGTTTATGCCGGCGTGTTTTTGATGTCGACGTTCACCGCTTTTTTTGAAGCCGCGAAAAATGCGACGCTGCCGAACCTGATCGGGCGGGAATCGCTGCTGGCAGGAAACGCGCTGATGTTCACGCCGCGCTTTTTATGGATGGCGGTCGGTTCGGCGCTGGGCGGAATGGCGGTAAGATCTTTCGGTTACTATATACCGTTCATTCTCAATTCGCTCACGTTCGTCTTTTCGACCTATTCGGTCTGGATGATCCCGGAAGAAAAGACCCGCGCGCAGGACCTGTCAGGCGTCACGAAAGAAAACCGCGCCGGGTTTTTTGCCGACGCGCTGGAAGGGCTGCGTTTTGCCGTGGGCAACCGGCTGGCGCTGACCATCATTTTATTGAATATCTTTTGGGCGATCGGCGGCGGCGTGTCCTTTATCATCGCGGAAAGATTGGGCGGAATATCTTTTGCGACACGGGAAGGCTGGGACCCGAACTCGGCGCTGGGGTTTCTGCTTTCCGCGGCGGGGCTGGGACTTTTTATCGGGATGCTGCTGTCGCGCCGGGTAGGAACGTTCGTCGAAGACAATAAGCTGACCTATCACTTCATCGGCTGGACGGTGGTGATTCACGGCGTGCTTTATTCGCTCGGGGGATTGATGCCCACGCTTTGGCTGGTGGGTATGATGTTCATGTTTTCGCGCATGATCATCGGCGCGGAATACGGCCTGCAGGAAACTTTGCTGCAGCGATCGATCCCGGATCGTATTCGCGGGCGCGTGCTGACGCTTGACCGGGGAGCGGAGATAACCGTGTTTAGTTTGTCGGGACTCGCGGGCGGCTATGCGATGCATTATATTTCCCCGGAAGCCCTGGCGATAATCGCGGGCGTTTTTGCCGGCAGCGCAGGGATCATTTGGTTCTGGCGTGAACGTAATGCGCGCGCGATGGTCGATGAGATGCCGGTGACGGAAGATATCGTGGAATCACTTTAGCGCGGTATTTATTTACTTTTTAACTAGGTTTGCTTGTAAATTCCCTCGGACTATTTCGTGTGTTTGGTGTGTTTCGTGGTTAACTCTGAACAGTTTAAGCATATGAAATTAAAGCTTAACCACGAAGCACACTAAACGCACTAAACAAGAGAAGCTAAGTTTTCATCAAACTATTTATTATCAGCAGTTAGGCTCGCCTGAATTTCTTTTAGCACCTGCTCGCTGCTCCATTCGTTGCCGGCAAAAACTTTTCTCACTTTGCCCTGCGGGTCGATCACGATCGTGCGCAGCGAATGGATGATCTGGGTTTTATCGGTGGCATCGGGTTGGTAAGCCAATCCGAAAAACTCCGCTATCTTATGGATATCGTCTTCGGAACCGGTCGCGAGCTGCCAGAGAGTAAAGTCAGGTTTCGTATCTTTGTTGTAATATCCCGCGCCGTAAGTTTTCAAAATCTGAGGCGTGTCATGCGCCGGGTCGAAGGTGATACTTAAGAGCCGGACTTTGTTTTTAAGCCCGGGCGATTTCTGCAGGTTCATCGCTATCTCGGAAAAGCGAATAGACATCAGCGGGCAGAAATTAGGCAGCGGGCAGCGGGTATAAATGAACGTCACCGCCAGCGCCTTGCCGCGAAAATCATTGGTGCTGATCCGTTTTCCATCCTGATTGGTCAGCTTAAAATTCGGGACCTCTTTTCCGGCCAGTTCTTTCTCGGTTTGCTCGGTAGTGGACGGCGGAACCGGCTGATTCGGATTTGGCGCCACGACGATAGCGACGTGCTCCAGATAAAAATCACCTTTCTCAACCACGAGTTCCCCCTGGATCTGCGAGCCGGCCGAGATCTCATCCATCACCCAGGTATCTTTGATCGGGAACGGCATGGTCATCGCGTCCATATAGCCGGGAATTTCTTCGTGCGATATGGTGGCTTCGTTCTTCGCTTTATTGACGGAGACGACAATGCCCTTAAAAGGGAAACGCTTGGCATCTGCAGAAGGGCCCGCGGCGGCGTTTTTAGTCTCAGCTTTTTGGCAAGATGAAAATACGGTAATTGAAAGGCAAATTAAAAATAAGAGAAGTAATTTCTTTTGCATCGGAGTAATAGCTTTTATGTCTACTTAGATATTTTAGCCCTGTTTTCTTCTTCCGCTTTATAATAACGCGAGACAAACTCAACGGCGTCATGCGGAGAATCGGTCAGATGAATAAGCATCAGATCTTCGGGGTTGATATTTCCGTCGTGTAGCATCGTGGAGGTCAGCCATGATACCAGCCCCTTCCAGTAACCGGAATTAAAAAGCACGACCGGAAAATTTCTCATCTTGTGGGTCTGGATCAAAGTCAGCGCTTCAAACGCCTCATCCAAAGTTCCAAAGCCGCCGGGAAAAATAATAAAAGCGTTGCTGTATTTAATGAACATCGTCTTGCGGACGAAGAAGTATTTAAAGGTCAACGCGCGGTTCTGATAAGGATTAGGGATCTGCTCAAAAGGGAGCTCGATATTGCAGCCGACCGAAACGCCGCCGGCTTCCTTGGCGCCGCGATTGGCGGCTTCCATTATGCCCGGGCCGCCGCCGGTAAGAACTTCAAATCCGGCCTCGGCGAGCAATTTACCGGTTTCGCGGGCGGCTTCGTAGCTGGGGCTGTCTTCCTTGGTACGGGCGGATCCGAAGACCGTGATGCCGCGGGTGATGTCAGACATGGCGTCAAAGCCGTTGACGAACTCGCTCATGATACGAAAAACACGCCAGGAATCCGAAGCCTGGTAATCATCTTTCGGGTCCGGGGAACGAAGCAGGATCTCGTCCTGAGTCGGGTTCGCTACCAGTCCATCGGTTGTAATAATTTCAGTCATTTATTTCAAAAAAAGCTCAAAATTCGGGACGGTTATAATAACCTAAACGGCCTTGTCTATAAAGCCCTGAATCCTACAAAGTGATCGACGCTCCCAGGTTTACTCCGATTCCTCTAAATTCCCATAATGTTGTAACCGCAATCGACATAGATCACCTCGCCGGTAATGCCGGAGGACATGTCGCTGGCCAAAAAGAGAGCGGTGTTTCCCACTTCGCGGACCTCAACGTTTCGCTTTAGCGGTGACTTTTCGCCGACATAGCCGAGCAGCGAGCCCATGTTTTTCACGCCGCGCGCCGAAAGGGTATTGATCGGGCCGGCGCTGATCGCGTTAACGCGGACGTTTTGTTTCCCCAGGTCATAGGCGAGATAGCGGGTCGAAGATTCCAGAGCGGCTTTGGCTACGCCCATCACGTTGTAATTGGGCACCACTTTTTCGGCGCCGTAGTAGCTCATCGTGACAATGCTTCCGCCGTTTGTCATCAGCGGCGCGGCGGCGCGGGCCAACTGGGTAAGCGAATAAGCGCTGACTTCGAGCGCGGTCCTAAAGGCGTCACGGGTCGTGTCAACCAGCCCGCCTTCCAGGGCTTCGCGCGGCGCAAAGGCGATGCTGTGAATGAGAAAATCGATCCGGCCGAATTCCTTACCCACGGTTTCAAAGAATCGGTCGACCTCGGCCTGATCATTGACGTCACAGGGAGCGATGAGCGAATCGCCCAGCCCGCCCGCCAGGTCTTCGACGTTCTCTTTTATTCTCTCGCCCTGGTAGCTGAAAGCCATTCTCGCGCCGTGTTCCGCGCAGGCCTGTGCGCAGGCCCAGGCGATCGAGCGTTTGTTGGCGACCCCAAAGATCACTCCGAATTTATCTTTTAGCATAAGCGTTTAGTCAGCGGCAAACACGCGCTGTAATCCTTCAAAATCCATCAGCCTGATATCGACATCAACCGGGGTGAGCGCAAATTTCTCGATCAAAAGAGCGCGCATTTTACTTTCATCTTCCGTGTTGAGCTGGGTAACGATCGCGAGAAGAAGTTTTAATTTGGTGCCGGGACGCACGGTTTGCAATTTTTGAATCGCGTATTCCGTTTTTTGCAGAACGGAACCGATGCGCTCCTGGGTCATTTCCGGGATGGCCAGGAAAGTCGTATCGATACAGGTAACGACATCGTGATCGACGATAAGCGCATCGAAATCGGCCTCGCCGATACGTATGTGGCGCAGGAGCGGGGTTTCCGCCTCGAGTTCGACCTGGCGCAGGGCGAGGTCCTTGGCCACGATATAGGCGGAGCGCAAGTCCCCGATCTGCGTTTTGGACATTCCCAAAGTGGCGGCGAGCTCGATCACCTCGGCGTTTAGTTTATTTTTTTGTTCTTCGGAGCCGGTCAATTGCCAGCTGAAGTCTTCGTCTTTAGCCGAAACGGTCAGCTTGCGGTGATGGCGCAATATCAGCCAGAGCGAAACACCTAAACCCAGCGTAGGGAATAAGATAACAAAGGAAAGCAAAAGCCAGCGCTGGGCCGCGTCGAGGCTGGCGGAAGCAAAACTAAGCGCCAGGCCTGCGATCAGACACGACAAAGCGATCAAACCAACGATCAGGATCAGGTGGTTTTGCGAAGGGGAGAAAAAATTGGACAAAGCTCGTTCTTTAACGGGCGGCATTAGTACTCTCGATATAATTGATCTTATTTATTCGACAATTATAGCAATTTTGCGGGGAAAGTGCCGATACCCAGGGCACTTATTTCACTTCTTTCAGGACTTTCTGGTAATCGCCGTCTTCCACCCATTTTAATATCTCGGCTATGCGCCAGACCGGGAAAGGGTGCGACATGCCGGACGAAATAATATCGGCCCAGAAACGGTCGAGAGCTTTTTCATCGTAGTTTTTCTTGAAATCCTGCGCCTGTTCGAGAAACAGGTCGTAATCGATCCGCGAGGCGAAGGTGCCGCCGGCGAGTTTCATCATCGTGCGGCCGACCACATGTTCGTCCTGAACGACCAGCAAAGCGGCGCGGTCGCAGGAAAGCTCTGCGCGGCGGGCCCAGGCGAGCAAGGCGCTGGAAATTCCCGCGGAGATGATAAATTTAATGATCTCAGACCCCGGTATCAAGCGCGCGACCGAGGCATTTGCCAAGGCTTCCATCAGGCGGGCGGCAGTCAGATACAAGACGTGCTCGGCGTGAATGTGGCCCACTTCGTGGGCGATGACGGCGAGAGTTTCCTCGTCATTTAAACGTTCGATCAGCGAAGAGTGGAGAACGATGATCGGTTTTTCGACCCCGCCGGTAAAAGCATTAACGATCGGATTTTGCTGGATATAGAGATCGGGCATTTCCACGCCGAGCGTGGTGCAGGCGATCTGGAGTTTGGCGTGCAGGTCGGGGCACTGCTTGGGCGTGACTTTTACGGCGCTCGCCATAAAGGTCACGCGAATGGCGGATTCACCGGTCACGGCCAGAAGCTTCTTTAAAGCCGAATCGATACCCGGGATCGCCCGCAGGGCGGCCAGCGCCTTGCTGTCGGCCGGGTGAATATAATCATGCTTGCTGAGATGGGCGAATTTTTTATGCGGCTCATTAGAAAGCGGCAAACGGCATTTACCGCAAACCGCGCCGCTTTTAGGCTCGTCTTTTACCTGATTTTTTTGCCCGCAAAATCGGCAGCGAATAAATTTCGAAGGTTCAATCGCTTCGGTGTCTTCGGAGGTTTTCTTGGCCATACTCTTTCCTATACGATAAATCTAGAGGAAAGTTTAAATGGTGTAAGGACTTAGGTCAACGGCGGGAAATGGTTAACGATTAGCGATGAACGGTGAGTGATTAAGAATAATGAGTAGTGATCAATGAATAATGCTAAGAAAGCTTACCGATCAGTAGTCACTAACCACTCATCATTCATCACTAATCATTATTCACTACGCTTTGTGTTGTGTTGCCAGCTTGAGGAAATTTTCGAAGAGGACACGGCCGTCGCGGGATTTATTCGGGTGCTCCCAGCGGGTCGGGTTCTTGGTCCAGTCTTCAAAGGATTTTTCCAAATGAAACTGCACCGCGTAGATCATTTGCCCGCCGGTACGCCTGACCATCATCTGATTTTTGCATTTTAAGGCGGTGGCGAGGATCTCGAACCCCGGAGGCGTTCCCTCGATCATCAAACCGTGGTTTTGCCACACCCGCAGTATACGGCCCTCGCGGGTATAGTCCTGCCAGATGCCGGCTTCGCTATCGTGAATGCCCTGGAAGATGGGATCGTCCGGCTTGGTGATCCTGACAAAGCGATATTGATATTCGAGCGTGCGCCCGTCACGTTTTTCCGCGGGATCAAGATGGTCGAGCGTTACCAGATCCGAACCAAATGCCCAGCCGACGAGCTGATGGCCGCCGCAGATGCCGAGGACCGGAAGCTTTGTCTCTAAAATAAAATCTTTGAATTTATTGAGGTGGTCGGGATTGTAGTAATCAAAATCGCTTAAAGTTCCGCTGAGGACAATGGCTTGGGGATCGAAATCGCGGACGGCCTCGGTCATTTCCGAAAGGTGCACCAGCGCGGTTTTGGGATGGCGGACCAGGCGGTTGATATTTTTAGCGATGTTGTCGCACGCCATGCCGGCGATCTTGCGTTCAAGCCTGAGCTTACTTTCGGTAGTGCCGTTCCAGTCTTTGTAGGCCAGCGGAGAAAGGTCGCTCTCGTAACGGAGAAGATTATTGACTATCAGGACGCGGGCGCTATCGATCCGCTGCTCGATCGGTTCGTAACGGCAATAGGTGGTCTTGTTAAAAGGGAAAGGCAACTCTTCCGATTCAAACAGGGCGATCTCTTGCGGAGTGATTCTTTCTTTAACTGCCGTTTCGTTCATAGTCACTTTTTATTTTGATGATATTTTTGTTGTTTGGTGGCCCGGTTAAATTCCGGCATCGCCGCGCCGGCGCCGATGGCATTTATTTCATCACGCATTAACTTTATCAAACCGGAGCGGGCCCGGCCCTGCACTGCCCCGGGTTTTCCCTGTTCCGATGTTTCCAGTAAGAGCAGCGTATGCTGCCAGGATGATTCAAGCTCGTCTGCCAGGGCAGCGATCTTTGAGATATCATACGGGATCGCGATCTCCGCGACACCGATCCGCGTAAAAACACGCAAGTAACGTGCCGTGGAAAGGTCCGGACAGGAAATCCGCGTCCGGCCGGCCTTAAGTTCTATACCTAAAAGCGTATAGAGGATCTCCGGGTCACTTTTCCGCGCCGTAATGCCCAGGTTAAAGGAGCGTGTTCGCAAACTGCGCACCTTGTCGCGGTAAATAGCGGGGATCCACTTTTCACCGGCCGACTTTTTAAGCGCTTCCGCTGGTTTCATACAAATCTCAAATAGCGTAAAGGCTAACAAGAAAAAAGGCGAACAACCTAAATTCATTCGCCGATTTTCCCGTATTAGAATAACGGAATTTTACAAATTTTCAAAGCGTGAAATTTACGAAAACTTAACGTATCGGGACAGTTACGGTTTTTGTCGCTCCGGCGGGCGGCGCGGTCGTTGCGGCAGCTGCTGGGGCCGGCGGCGCATACCTGAAAGCTTCGATCACGCGGTCGCTGAAGATGCCGAGGTATAGCACGGCAAAGACCGTCACCGCCAGAACCACGCCGATGCTCGCCGGGATCTTCGGAGCGGTCCATTCGGTGGTTCGTTCGCGTGAAGAACATTACGACGATGAACCGCAGATAATAATAGGCCGAGATCGCGGTGTTGATGACCGCCACCACCACCAGCAGCGTCAGCATCGGATTGGCCGCCTGAATAGCGGGACGGAAAACCAGGACTTTGCCCATAAATCCGGCCGTCAGCGGCAAGCCGAAAAGGCTAAGCATAAACAGCGACAGCGCAAACGCCAGAACCGGCGATTTGAAACCGATGCCGTTGTAATCTTCAAACTCGGTGCGGCGGTCGTTTTTTTGCCCGAGCAGCGTAACGATGGCAAACGCGCCGAGATTTGTGACCGCGTAAGTCAGCATATAAAACGCGACGGCGACGATCGCTTCATCGCGCTTGCGACGCGTTTTGCGCCATCCCCGCGCCGACAAAACCGACGAGCGCGTAACCGGCGTGCGCGATCGAAGAATAGGCCAGCATTCGCTTGACGTTATTTTGCACGATCGCGGCGATGTTGCCGACGGTCATCGTCAGAATCGCCATTACGGCAAAGCGCCGTAATCCACGATTCGTGCAGAATGCCGGAAACGCTTCCGGTGGCCATGCCCGCCGCCAGCGGAAAGCCGAGCACGAAAACGCGCAGGAAAGAAGCAAACGCCGCCGCTTTGGACCCGACCGCCATAAAAGCGGTGACGGGCGTCGGCGCGCCTTCGTAAACGTCCGGCGTCCAGACGTGGAACGGGACGACCGCGATCTTAAAGCCGAACCCGATGATCAGCATCGCCGCGCCGACAAGCAGCAGCGCCGGGAAATTGAGAACTGCCTACGCGCCCCGCGATCTCAGCGATGTTGGTAGTGCCGGCCAGCGTCGCGGTTCCGGTCGCGCCGTAAATCAACGCCATTCCGTAAAGCAAAAATGCCGGAAGCGAACGAACCGAGAATGAAATATTTCATCGCGGATTCGTTCGACCGCAGATCGGTGCGGCGCAATCCCGCCATCACATAGGTCGCAATCGAAAGAGTTTCCAGGCCGAGAAAAATAATGACCAGATCGTTGCCCGAAGCCATCAGCATCATTCCGAAGGTGGCAAAAATCAGCAGCGCGTGATACTCGCCGGCCGGAATGTCTTCGCGCTCCATCCAGACGGAAGAAATAAGAATGGTCAGAAAAGTGACGATAAGAAAAACAACCGTGAAGCTCATCCGCAGGCTGTCAAACGCGATCATCCCGCCCCAGTTCTCGCCGGGCGCGCCGTTGTATCCGAGCCAGGCGGTGCCAAAACCCGCCGCGGTTATTCCCAGCAAGGCCAGGATTGCCGAGACATGGCGTTGATTCGGCCGGTAGCAGTCATAGAGCATGACCACGGCCGCCGCGATCGCCACGATGATCTCAGGCAGAATGAGCGGCAGATTGACGCCGGGTTTGGAAACGCTGATTAAAAATATCGGATCTATCATCATCAAATTTGTTAGTTGCCCCTGAAGTTGAATTAGGAACAATCTCTTATAATTGCCACCAGCTTTAGCTAGTGGTTATCAACATTTTTATCTTCTCGGCTTTAGCCGAATTTCCGTCTTTGTTGGGCTAAAGCCCTAATAAATCCATCTTTCTTGTCCACTAGCTAAAGCTAGTGGCAATTTATAAGATCTAAATTACAAAGAACAAAATGATCCAAGCTTACTTCGCGTGAATATCCGGAGCATCATGAACAGCATTGGCGTCAGTTGTGACTTCCGCGAAATCGCCGCCTTTTTCACCGCCGGACACTCTTTGCTGGATCGCTTTAACACTCTGATCGGCGCGCTCCAGGAAAGGCCGCGGATAAACGCCCATAAAAACCATCAGGAAAAGCAGCGGCGCATCAACCCGATCTCACGCCAGCTTAAGGTCGGAAAGCGTCTTATTTTTCGCGTTCGTGACCTTGCCGAAGAAAACGCGCTGCACCATCCAGAGCAGATAAACCGCCGCGAAAATGACGCCCGTTCCGGCGAGCATCGTGGCGATCTAATTCCAATTGCCGGTAACGCAGCGTGCGATTTCCACATTCCGAGCATGATCAGAAATTCGCCGACAAAGCCGTTCAAAAAGGGCAGACCGATCGACGACATCGTCGTGATGACAAAGATCGTCGCGTAAATCGGCATCACATTTGCCAACCCGCCGAAATCCGTGATCTGCCGCGTGTGGCGCCGCTCGTAAATAAATCCGACGAGCAGGAACAGCGCCCCGGTCGAAATGCCGTGATTGAGCATCTGGTAAACCGCGCCCTGCATTCCGATTCTCGGTAAACGAAAACATTCCCAGATGACGAATCCCATGTGCGAGACGGACGAATATGCGACCAGGCGTTTTACGTCCGGCTGAACCATCGCGACCAGCGCGCCGTAAATAATTCCGATAACCGCCAGGACGATAAAAATCCAGGCGAATTCGCGCGACGCTTCGGGGAACAGAGTGAAATTAAAACGCATCAAGCCGTAAGTTCCCATCTTCAGCAGCACGGCGGCCAGGATGACCGAACCGGCGGTCGGCGCTTCGGTGTGCGCGTCGGGCAGCCACGTGTGGAACGGGAAAAGCGGAACTTTGATGGAAAAAGCGAGCGCAAAGGCGAAGAAGAGCAAGCGTCCCCGCTTCCGGGGCACAGGGAGATGCCGCCGTTCTTGAGCGCTTTCAGCAGCGACGAGGTAATCGAACGTTCCGACACCGGTCTGCTTCTAGCGTGAAGATAATACAAGCGAGATGATCGCCACCAGCATCAGAAGACTGCCGAGCGCCGTGTAAATAAAAAACTTGACCGCCGCGTAGATGCGGTTTTCGCCGCCCCAGATGCCGATCAGGAAAAACATCGGGACCAGCGAGGCTTCGAAGAAAAGATAGAAAACGAGCAGATCGAGCGAAACGAAAACGCCGATCATCGCGCTTTCCAGCAGCAGCAAGAAAAATATAAAAAGCCGTCGATGCCGTTTTTCGACCGCGTGCCAGCGTCGAGATCACCGCGATCGGCATGATAAACGTCGTCAGAATCACCAGCCAGAGACTGAGACCGTCAACGCCGACGTGATAATTCGTGTTGATGCGCGTTATCCACGGCACGTTTTTCTCAAAGGAAAAACCGGCTTGCCGAGACCTTGCCGCTGTCGAAGAGCAGCAGCGACAACAAGAAAGTTAACGATCGTAAAGCCGAGCGTGAGCCATTTCAGCTGGCCTTCATGCTTCCAGAACATCTGGTGCGCGAGTAATAGCGACCGCGCCGACGACCGGCAGCAGAATCAAGATCGTTAGAAGATTTTCGTTATGAAATCCATTTGTTCATAGTTAGTCCGATCAGTCTTTGAATGCCGTAATAAACTAAAATTAATCCGTAATAAATAAAATACCAGACGATCAGCGCGCCGAACAAGATAAATGCGGCGTAGCTGCGGACAAATCCGACCTGGATACCGCGCAGCAACAGTACCGAATTCGACACATCAGCGCGCCGATGCCATTGACGATGCCGTCGATAAAGCCGAGATCGAAGCCTTTCCACAATCCTTCGCGCGAGAAATTGGTGATCGGGATCAACGATGTAGCCGTTGTAAACCTCGTCGATCCGCCATTTTTCTTCCAGGATCTTCGGCATCTTGCGCAGCGGGTTTTTCTGAAAAGCGGACAACCCGATGACGATTCCGACCAGCGCCAGCACCGAAAGACAAGGCCGCGAGGCCAGCGCTCCCATCCGAGATCTTCAGGCGAATGAGCCTCTTCGGCCGCCGCGCTGTGCTCCGCAGCTTTTTCGGCGTTTAATGTTTCCACTTCTTTGGTGGTGTGCGGGATCGTTTGTTTTTGCGAACCATGTGATTCTGCAGTTTCGACAGGACCGCGTTTTGCGATCACCGGTTCGAGCATGTGCTCAAATACATTGACGTCGCCCGCGCCGACCATGGAACTCATCGCATAAGGAATGCCGACCAAACCGCCGACCGTCGAAAGAAACGCCAGCACGATCAGCGGAACGGTCATCGTCCACGGCGATTCGTGCGGTTTGAAATCGGCGGCCGTGATGGTGATGTTCTTCTTCGCGTCGTCCTCGTGCGCATGATGCGGTCTCGTCGTCATGATGCGCGTCGCGCGCGGCTTCTCGGCGCATGCTCGTCGATGAAATCTTTCCTTGCCCCAGAACGTCATCAACATCATCCGCGTCATATAAACGGCGGTCAGAACCGCCGTGATGACGCCGACGATCCAGAGGATCGTCAATTGACCAGCGGCCCGTGCAGATCGCCGCGGCAAAAGTTTTATAAAGAATCTCGTCCTTCGAGAAAAATCCGGCCCAGATCGGAATATCCCGCAGATCGCCAGCCAGCCCGATCAGCATCGTGAAGAACGTGATGGGCATATACTTTTTCAGATTGCCCATCCGCCGCATGTCCTGCTCGTGATGCATTCCGTGAATGACCGAACCCGAACCGAGAAACAGCAGGGCTTTGAAAAAAGCGTGCGTCATCACGTGGAAAATCGCCGCGATAAACGCGCCGACGCCGCAGGCGAGAAACATATAACCGAGCTGCGAAACGGTCGAGTAAGCGAGAACTTTCTTGATGTCGTTTTGCGCGAGGCCGATGGTCGCGGCAAAGATCGCGGTCGCCGCGCCGATGATCGCGACGATAAACATCGCCGTCGGCGCATTCTGGATAAATCGCCGTTGCAGCGCACGACCATATAAACGCCGGCCGTGACCATCGTCGCCGCGTGGATCAGAGCGGAAACCGGCGTCGGGCCGGCCATCGCGTCCGGCAGCCAGACGTAAAAGCGGAATCTGCGCCGATTTTCCGGTCGCGCCGATAAACAGCAGAACGGCAACGGATGTGATGCCGCCCGCGACAGATCGCGCCCCAGGTAAACGGGTCCTGCGGCATCTGCGCGACATAATATTCAACGCGCTTTGCACCTGCGTCGCCGTCCACGATCTTGTCGTAAAAACGAAATCGAGCCGGTCAGCGTGAAGATCAGAAACATCGCCCATCAGCACGCCCCAGTCGCCGATGCGGTTCATGACAAACGCTTTTTTCGCGGCGCTTGCGCGCTTCGTCGCGTCTTGATGTAATAGCCGATCAGCAGGTAGGAACACAAGCCCGACGCCTTCCCAGCCGACGAACATCAGCAGAAAATTATCCGCCAGGATGAGCGTCAGCATCGAGAACATAAACAGATTCAGGTAGGCGAAAAAGCGGTAGAAACCCTTGATCGCCGTGCATATAGCCGATGGCGAAGATGTGAATCAGAAAACCGACGAACGTGATGAAAACAGCGTAAATAGCCGAAAGCTGGTCCATCCCCAAACCGAAATCGGCGCGGAAAGTTCCCACCTGAATCCACGTCCAGAGATGGTCGAGGAACGGGCTTGTCGATAAAGAGCGCACCGCCGTCGGCCGAAAGCGTGACGTAAAACGCGACTGCGCACGAGACCGCGATCGTGCCGCAAGCGACCACGCCGCTGAAAAATTCATTCTTGAGCCGTCCGCCGATCAGCCAGTTAATGACCGCGCCAAGCAGCGGAGCGAAAATGATTATGCTAATTAGATTGTTCTCGATCATTTCGTCAAATATCAATTAATTTGCCATTATTTCAATACGGTTTCAATCAATTTCCACTAGCTAGTGGAATAGTGAAACATAGCAAAACGGCTTTAGCCGAATAAATCAAAATAACTTTCAAATGCCTTAGCCTGATACTTTGGCTAAAGCCGATGGTTGAAAAGAACCTCAAGCCACTAGCTAAAAGCTAGTGGCAATTAATAAAACAAATACGCCAAGCTCGGACCCTAAACTTTTTTCCTCGGACGCGGAACCAATTCCCCGCCGCAATTCGGGCAAACGTTCGACATCTCTTCCGTACACTTTGCGCAAAAGGTGCACTCAAAGGTGCAGATAAATGCTTCACCCTCAGGTGTCACGCTGCCGCCGCATTTCTCACAAACCTCGCGCATTTCCAGTGCCATAAAATATTGATCAGTAGAGTACGCTAAAGCGCGGACTCTGAACTTAAAAATTCAGATCGTCGTCCTCTTCGGCCTGTAAATCCTGGTTAACGATATCGTACCAGGCGTTCAGGATACTCTCGCCAACATCGTGACCGGCGAGAATGTTGCCAACTTCTCCCTTTTCTTTTCTGAGATCGGGAAATCGCAAAAGCATCTCGGCCAGATCGCGCCAGTCGGTACCCGCTTTAGGCTTTCCCCGGCGCGAATGATAAGAGATCACTTTACTGGCCACTAATTCCGCCGGAGATAGTACTAATATGTTTTCGATCGATTCGGAAGGCGGCAATGTTTCTACCAGCCTTATGTCTACCAGGTGACGGTTTCCTTCATTCCTGACCTGATAGAGGCGAAAACCTTTTTCTCCAACCTTTCGAATTCTGATCGCGATATGAAATTCGTCCGCGATATAAGCTCGCAATTCTTCCGCCAGATCAGCCGCCCGTGAAGACAATAAATCTACGTCCTGTGTCATTCTCGGCTCGTCAACGTAAGCATTAACGGCCTGCGCGCCGAATAGAACTACATCGCTGCGCCCCTGTAAAAACCTGAGCACGACTTCCTGGATCTTTGAAAGGGGCAGCGTCTCGTGCATGACAAACTCCCGAAATGTTAAAACGTCTGCATTAAGCATAAATAACTGAAATTCGCACGTTAAAGCGCGGGCTCAAAACTTAAACGCCAAAACTTATTCCAGCTGGCTCCAGCCTTTTTTGTCGCCGCCGATCTGCAGCACGCCGTACAGTACGGCGATTCCTATCAAGCCAAGCACGGCCTGGACCGGACTTACACCGGCGTAGAGATTCAGGCAGAACGTGATCAAACTGGTAACGAGAAATCCGTAAAATCCCCACATTTTCCACTTGAACAAACCGATCGCAAATACCACATTCAAGATCGCGAGGACCGGAATAACATACGCGATCCAGATGGGAAACCCGGGGGTTGCTTTCGTTATTTGCGTGATCATCAACGGGGTTGCGATCGCCGTTAATGAATTTGCCAGTATCATTAGGATCAGCCATACGGTCAGGCATCCATGTCGCTGTTTTACTACATCGTCCATAAAAATGTCGCTCCTTACTTAGTGGCTATATCTTAATTCTTAAAAATACTCGCATCGTCCGCTTTGGCCAAAACATCTCCGAAGGCTACGGTTTCTTTTTTGAATAACGGGCTTTACCTTTTTTTACACTCTTACGGGCCGCCGCTTTTTTAGCTGCCGCGGGCGCTTTTTTCGCCGTTGTCGACGCGGCCTTTACTCCGGTCGTTCCTTTTTCAAACTTACCCGCGGTTTCCACCGGCGCATCAACATGAAAATCTTCCGGCAGAGCTATCGGGTTGCGCGCTACAATGCCTGCCAGTACGCCGGCCTTTTTCTGATCGGTCAGTTCCTTACGGGCGCCTTCTTCCATCGTGATCATCGGCGTCCGGACAACTGCGTTTCCCGCCTCAGGATCAGGTTCTTCCTTATACATCGTCGAAATAAGAATATGGCGAACTTTTATTTGCTCTTCATCCTTACCACTTTCGTCTTTTTGGATGCGCTTGTCTTCAAGCTTTATGATGTGATAACCGAATTGGGTTTCGACGATCCGGCTGGTCTGCCCGGCGTTTAAGGCCCAGGCCGCGTCGGAAAATTCCTTCACATAAACGTCGCGGCTCTTCCAGTCATACAATCCCCCGCGGCCTTTGCCGGTTTCATCCTTATTACCGGGGTCCTCGGAGAGCTCATTGGCGAGCGCGGCAAAATCACTTCCCGCGCCCAACTTGGCCAGTATCGCCTCAGCCCGGGCGCGCATAGGCTCTTTGCTGAAACGGGCGTTCGCCGCCATGTAAGCCTTTACTTCGTCAGCGGTCGGGGTCAGCTGATCCTTTAATTTTTCCTTGCTGAAGAGGCGCGCGAGAAGCAGTGCTTGCTGGAGTTTTACCAGCAGAACGACCTTTTTGTCATCCAGGTGTAATTCGCGGGCTTTTACGCCTCCATAGGTGACCTTTTTCCACTGCGCGAGAACGAATTGTTTTTGTTCGTCGGTGATCTCGGTCGTGCCGCCGTTCTTTATTTGTTGGAGATTGAGAAACTTAAGGAATTTTTCTTTTTCTTCCGCGTATTTCGTTTTATTCGCCGGTGATTCAAAGAACGCTTCGACATCTTTGTCGGCGATATAACCAAAGGGAGCAGTCTGTTCGCCGGGGCTGCCGGCTTTGGCTTTCAAATTTTCGTCGTAGGCAAAGGCGAGCTCTTGGTCACGCGTAAGCGTCAAGTGCATTTTTATCGATTCGTCGGCGGCAAAACCGGTCCTTCTGGCTTCGCCGGCGACGGCCAGAGCTTGCCTGAGGTTTTCCAGAACGCTTTTTCTCGCTTCAGGGTCGGCAACCAGGCTTGCCAGCGCGCGCGGGTTGCCGGCGGTTTCGCTCTCTATGATCATCCGGACTTCCTCGGCGGTAAGCCCGGTGAGCCCACCATCTTGCAGTACATCGCTGCGGCCGGTAGAAATGGTAACCCCTCCGTCGGCCGAGGTAAGCGGAGCAGGACTAAGCTGCGCAGAGGCCGACGCGGTAAATGCGCCGGAAACCAATACGGCCGATAAAAATCCGAAAACTGCACGCGCTCTCACTTGTCCTGCCTCCTTTCCATAAAATAGCAACTGCCAAAAACGAAGATCAATTCTTCAAAATACTCGCATCATCGACGTCAATTGAAACCCGGTTGCGGAAAAACGCGATGATGATACCCAAACCGACCGCTGCTTCAGCGGCGGCGACCGACATTACGATAAAGACGAAAAGCTGCCCGGTGACATCGTTAAAATAATGGGCAAAGGCCACGAAGGTCAGGTTCACGGAATTGAGCATCAGCTCGATACACATGAACATTCCGATGGCGTTGCGTTTATAGATCACACCGACCACGCCGATGGCGAACAGGATTCCCGAAAGGGCCAGATATAAAGCTAGGTTTGGCATTTGTTATTCCGTCTTATTTTCTTTTGATACCAATTCAATTCTCGGGTTAAAAGCGCGCCGGGTCATAAGCATCGCCCCGACGATCGCCATTAAGAGCAGCAGCCCGACGATCTCAAAGGGCAGCAGGTATTCGGTGAACATCGCCTTGCCCAGATTTTTGGTAAGCCCTACCGATTCCGGATCGGACGGCTGGAAATTGCCTTTTTCGAGTCCGCGGCTGACGGCGTAATAAATAAAAAATGCCTGGGCCAAAAGCCCTACGCCAAAAATGCCGCCCAGCAAATAAAGATAGCGCAGGCGATTTACCTGGCGCTGGCCTTCATCAAGATTGAGCAGCATTATCACGAACACCACCAGCACCATGATCGCGCCCGCGTAGATAAGGATCTGCACGGCGGCGATAAACGGCGCAGCCAGCGTCAAATACAAACAGGCCAGCGCAATAAAAACGCCGATCAGCGAGATCGCGCTGTAAAGCGGGTTGCGGTGATACACCACGGAAACGGCGCAGCCGATGGCCAGCCCGGCAAAAATAAAAAATATGATCGTTTCGAACATTACTGATCCGTTTTTAACAAACTACTTTATGTTCCAGAAATAGACCGCCAGGGCAGTGATGAAAACATTGAATATTCCCAACGGCAGCAAAAATTTCCAGCCGAAATTCATCAGCTGGTCAAAACGGAAACGCGGCAGCGTTCCGCGTACCCAGATATAGAAAAACAAAAAGAAAAATATCTTAAGCAAAAAGAACCCGACGGCTGATGAGCGCGTAGGGAATCGAGCCGACGTCAAAAGCAAGGTTCAGATCAGGGAACATACCAGCCGCCGAGGAAAAGCGTGACGATCATCACCGAAACGGTGAACATATTCACGTATTCCGCCATAAAAAAAAGCGCGAATTTCAAGGCGCTGTATTCGGTGTGAAAACCGGCGACGAGCTCGGTTTCGGCTTCGGGCAGATCGAAAGGCACGCGGTTGGTTTCGGCAAAAGCCGCAATTAGAAAAACAATAAATCCGATAAACTGCGGGATGATAAACCATCGAAGGCGAATTGCCGCTGGCTGCGTGATGATCCCGTTCATGTCGAGCGTGCCGGCCAGCATTACCGCGCCGATCACCGAAGCGCCCATTGCCAGTTCGTAAGAGATCATCTGCGCCGACGAGCGAAGTCCGCCCATCAAACTGTATTTGCTGTTCGAAGACCAGCCCGCCAGCGCGATACCGTAAACGCCGACCGACGTGATTCCCAGAACGTAAAGCACGCGACGTCGAAACGCGCGATCGTCAGCGGAAATTTACCGAGATGCCTTCGCCGAGCCGTAGGGAATAAAGCTGCAGTATCGATCGCGGACCGAACGGGTAAACGACGATCGGCATCAGCGCGCAGATCAGCGCCACCAGCGGCGCGAGAAAATAGACGAATTTGCGTCGACTTATCGGGAACGATGTCTTCCTTGAAAATAAACTTGAGAAGATCGGCGAACGGCTGCAAGACGCCCCAGGTCCGACGCGGTTCGGGCCGATGCGTCCCTGGATCCAGCCGAGTATCTTTCGTTCGGCCAGCACCGTGTAGGCGACAATTATCAGCACCACTTGAAACGCGAGGCGATCGCGACGAACTATAAACCGCTAATGGGAAAATTGTTTTAATAGATCGAGTTCCATAAAAGATTATCGATATAATGAGCAAATTCAAACTTCGTATCAGTAGCCCGACCGTCAGGAAGGGCACCGCTCGCTCACGTTTGCGCGCTATCGACACTATGCCGACCGCCGCGCCGCTCCGCCTCTTCAGCCATCTTTCGGCGTTCCGTCCAATTAAACTGTACAAGCGGCGAGACCAGTCAGATTTTCCGGCTTTGGATTGCCGTGCGCCAGCAGATGAAACTGCGCGGTTTTGCCGGTCATGGTCGTCATGCGGTGCAGCTTGTGGCCGACCTTCGGCGTCTCCGTATTTTTTTCAGCCTCGTCCGGCAGCGCGGCGGTGCTTTCCTCGAGCGCGTTTATTTCATTTGAAAATCTTTTTTACCCGCAATAGCGTGTTTTACCTGCACGGGCTGCGATTCGTCTTTCAAATGCGGGTAACGCAATCCATCGTAAGCCGGACGTGTTATCCGCCAGCTGGGCGAAAACAGTCGAAGCCGAAATTTGTAACCGAAATCAACGCCCATTTCTTTGGCGAGCGATCGCGGTGGTTACCCAATCGGGTTTCGATTGATTTACCGGCTCGATCGCCTGGCGCACTCGCTGAACAAAACCCGTGTTATTGGTGTAAGTGCCGTCCACCTCGGCAAATGCAAGCGGCGGGCAAAACAACATCGGCATACGCGGTCGTTTCGGTTTCAAACATTTCCTGGACGACGATAAAATCTTTACCCGCTAAAAGCGTCGGCGTTTTCTCCGGACAGACTTCCGGCGATGTAGAGCGCCCGGGAATTTTTCAACACATCGGCCAGAGTTTTTTTGCCGGCCATCATGTCGTTCGCGCCGACCGAATTGTTGTAGAGCGGCAGCGGGTGCAGCAGCACGTTCGGCCTTCCGCAGCGAAGCCCGCAGCGGAGTTAGCCAATAAGGCCTGCGCTCCACCGGAAATATCTCCGCCGAACATAATGATCAGATCGCCCTGCGTTCGCCGATGGTTTGTTATGATCATCGTCTAATTCTCGCTTGTGCGATGCCGAGTTTGCTCAGCAGGCGTTTGTTTGCTTTATCCGTCAGCGCTGATGCGAACGCGTCGTAGCGAACCGGGATTGACGTGAATAAACTGCGTCGCCTGCGCGTCAACCGGATCGGCGTGTCGTTGACGATGATAAATTTCGCGCCGCCGTTTCTCACCGCCTGGCGCATTTGTTTGGCGGTAAAAGTCTGTTCTTCTTCCGGTTCGCCGCCGATGAGTAGGATCGTCTTCGCATGGCGGATCTCCTTGTGCGTGGAGAGCGGCACGCTCAGATTATCAAAGAACGAGCGAAAAATCGTAGGCGTCGGAAACCGCGTAATTTTCCGAATTTAAAACCTCTTTGGCAAAACGCTTCAACGTAAAAGATCGATTCGTTCGTCAAACGCGCGCTGGCGACGACGCCGACCGACCCTGGCCGGCCTCTTTTAATTTTTCCGCGACAAAAGAGATCGCGTCGTCCCATGTCGCGGGGATCAATTTTCCGCCTTTTCTATAGCGAATCATCGGCGTTTTGATGCGGTCGGGGTGATTGATAAAGCCGTGTCCGAAACGCGCTTTGACGTCGAGAAATTCGCCGTTCAAACCGTTAACATAACGGTCGCGGGCGACGATGCGGTGAACCAGCCCGCCGCGCGAGCCGATGCTGAACTGCATTCCGTCCGAGCCGTAAGTATCGGTCGAAATCGTCTGGTCTAATTCCCAGGGACGCGTTTCGTGGCGATAGACGCCGTCGAGCAGCGTTCCGGTCGGGCAAACCTCGATGCAGTTTCCGCACTGCGAACAATTAAGCCAGCCGCCGTAGGTTCCGATCACGGTATTGACGCCGCGGTTTCCGGCTTCGATCGCGTCTTCGCCCATCCATTCGTCGCAGACGCGGGTGCAGCGTTTGCAGAGAATGCAGCGCTGCGGGTCGTTGGCGACGATCGGCGAAAGATATTTTTCCGGATAGGCGTTTTTCTTTTCGGTAAAACGTTCTTCGACATCGCCCCAATCGAAGATCATTTCCTGCAGTTCGCATTCGCCGCCGCGGTCGCAGACCGGGCAGTCGAGCGGGTGATTGGCCAGCAGAAATTCGCCCATCGCGCGCTGCGCTTTTTCGATCTCGTCGCTTTGCGTGGTGACGATCATCCCGTCCGTGCAGGTGATCGTGCAGGAAGTCTGCAGCTTCGGCATCTTTTCGATGCGCACCAGACACATCCGGCACGAAGCCTGAAGCTCCAGGTCGTGAGTAATAGCAAAACGAAGGGATCCTATAGCCCTTTTCGCTTGCAAACGTCGATCAAGCGGCGCGCCTTTTTCGACCTCGAATTCCTGCCCGTTAACTGTGATCTTTACTAATTCGGTTGCCATTTGTTTTATACGAAAATTAACGAAGTCAGGATTTACGTTTGCTGACGTGCAAGATCGTTAACCCGATAACTTCTTCCCCCTCATAACGAATAATTACATCATCATCGGTAAGTTCACTATCAGTCGCAACACTCGGTTTTTTAAAATTTATATAAAGAGTATCGGCCTCGGCATCATAGGACGACCAGAGATACTGATGCGGGGCAGCCAAAACTGCCGGGGCTAATTTTAAATAATTATCTAATTCGGCTGCGACCATACCAGTTCTTTCTTCTCTAACGATTTTATCCGCCGGGTCAAAAATGCCGTAATAATGAATCCGTCCGATTCTGTCTCCCGATAAATTACAACCAGGAATTTGCCCTCTTCTATTTCTCTGGCTGCAAGAAATTCTTCGACCGCGCCTTTGTAAATTCTCGTCGGATTGGCGATGGTCTCAAGTACTTCAAGCGCATTCCCGCCAGTTCGCTGTTCCTCGGTTATATGAATCCAGCGTTCATCGGTCAAACGAATATTTACGCCATTAACCGATGCAACGCTTTCGGACATCGTTCTCTACTCTGCTTTTTCTTCGCCTTCAGCTGACGCCGGGTCGGCCTGCGGATCGACATCAGCGGCTTCTTTCTCGTGCAAAGATTTCTCCGCTGCAACTTCTTCTGCGAACTCCGCCGGAGTATCCGCCATCGCCTGATCTTTTTCCACGGCGGCCTCTTCAGCCTGAGCAGGCTTTTCAGCCTCCGCATCCTTTTCCACTACTTCCTCTACCGGGGTCTCCTCGGGCCCCGATTCAGCAGTAGGTGCCTCGGCAGCGGGCGCTTCGGTTGTTTCCGGAGCTTCAGCAGCTTCAGGCGCGGGAGTTTCTACCGTTTCTGGAGCCGCTTCCGGAGCTGTGGCTGTTTCTGTGGTTTCCACTGTTTCAGGAGTTTCCGCTGTCCCAGCTGTTTCGGCTATCTCAGGGGCCGGAGTTTCCACCGTCTCCACTGTTTCCGATGCTGCATCAGCTTTCTCTATTTTCTTGACCGCGGCTTTTTTAGGCTTCTTATCGTCGGCGGCCGGAGCGGATTTCTTTGGCCTTTCGACAGCGGATCCCACGCCGGCGGTTCGTTTTTTATTTTTCGGACGTGTTTTACCGTGACTTCCGGCAAAAATTTTGCCGCGCCTGCTTCTTTTATCGCCTCTTCCCATTATAAAGTTCTCCAATATTCTTAAACGTATTTAATTTTCTATTTAGCTGTAACAACTAATATATCGTGAATTAACGTTTCACGCTAAATGGCCCAAGGCCAATAAAGCTATGATCTTGTCCTGAATGGTCGCGATCGTCGGCTGCCGGTTGTGAATAGCGCAAAGGTTCGAGTTGGTCGCGGCGGAAAATACCGATGCCGCGCCCGGGTTTTTGCCCAATAACGAACGCTGTGTAACGACCGAATCACCGGGCGCCATCATCACTTTTTTTAACTCGTCACCGGAAACCTTCCTGCCGTCGCTGCGTGTGAAACCCTGCGGTTTGAAGAGCGTTTTCCAAAAACCCGACTTTTTATCGCGATAAATGACGATCGAATCAAGTGTATCTTCGCAATCGCCGCCCACCAGATCGAATTGCACAGGAATTTTGCCGCTTACCGCAGCGTCAAGAGCGTCGTAAAGACGCCGGGCGCGGCCTAGCACATTGGCAAAATAGGTTTTTGCGCCGGCCCGCTCGGCCGGGCTGTAATTTTTCTCAAATTTTTTGTCTTGGAGCGCGCCCCAGCCGTATTTCGTCCAGGTCGCGGGGTTGTAAATGTCTACCTGCAAAGGCTTTAGATTCTCATCATAAACCTGTAATGTGCCGGGCGCCGGCAGCAGCTGATAAGCCGAAGGCAGCGTAAAAATATCGAATTTCGACGGATTTTGTACGAACGGCAGATTTATCTCGATGCCGCCCACGGCAAAACCGTTGATTAAGGAACCCAATGATAGAGCGGAGCCTTCGTTCGGAGTCCCCAGAATTATCAAGCGGTTCAGATCGGCAGCACCGGCCCAGGTCGGTTTGATAGCGGCGGTACCCGCCGGGAGATCGGCGTCGCCATACATAGCCGCATAACGGGCCACAATACCGCCCATCGAGTGGGCGACGATATTGAACTTCAGTCCGGGTTTTTTCAGGTTCGCTTTCAGATCTTTGATCCGGCGCATCAAGAGGCGCGCGTTTTCCACATTATCCCGGCGCCAGTCATAGGGGAAAACGAAAACCGTATCCTGATAATCGCCGGGCTGGGGAGCGTCCCAGTTTCCGATGGTATAACCGCCGCGATCGACCAGGGCGGAGACCAGAACCCCGTAAACTTCAACTTTGACCGGCCCTACCTTAACTTCGCGCAGGATATCGCCAACGATCAGGTCGTCTTTATTAGCGGAAATATTGGGCGAAACGGGCAGCGCAATGTCATCTACCTTGGACCGCTGTGATTTGAACCACACCATTTCCTTAGTTTTACTGTTGATCAATTCCGAACCGGTAAGGCCGGGAACGATGATGACCGGAAGTTTTCCTTTTTGAGTCTGCGAGAATGCGGGCAGGCAGAAAAATGAGACAGTGCACCACACCACCGCCAAAAGCAGAATATAACCGTACCTATAGTTATACGATCTAATCATTCGCAACTAATTTCAGGCTTTACCTATAAATGGTTCTTTATTAGCCACTAATTACACAAACAGCACGAATTAAAAAATTCTTATTCGTGTTATCGGTGACATTCGTGGTTAATTACCATTGCTTGCACCCTTATAGAGCCATTTCTTAAAATCTTCCGGAAACTGCTTGATCGCCGATTGCATCGGCCACGCCGCGGCGTCGCCCAGCGGGCAAAACGATTTGCCCTCGATGTTGTCGCAAATATCGAGCATCAGCTGCGCGTCTTCGGGTCTGCCCGCCGCCGTCGGAGATGCGGTTGAAAACTTTTTACCAGCCAGTCGGTGCCTTCGCGGCACGGCGTACACCAGCCGCAGGATTCGTGTTTGTAAAATTCGGTCAGGTTTTTGGTCGACTCCATGACATCGACGGTTTCGTCCATCACGATCAATCCGCCGGAGCCGACCATCGAACCGGCCGCGACCAAGCCTTCGTAATCGAGCAGTCACATTTTTTCCGAGGATCTGATCGGCATTCATGATATAAACGCTCGAACCGCCGGGAATGACGGCCTTGAGCTTTTTATCGTCACGAAGCATTCCGCCGCAGTCTTCCATAATGAACTTTTCCATATCGGCGTAGCCCATCGGAAGCTCGTAAACGCCGGGTTTTTTCACGTGGCCGCTGACCGACCAGAGTTTTGTCCCGCCGGATTTTTCCGTGCCCAGATCGCGCCAGGCGATGCCGCCCATCTCGATGATCTGCGGGACGGCGGTCAAGGTTTCGACATTATTGACGACGGTCGGCGCAGGCGTAAAGCCCTTCGACGGCGGGAAAGGGCGGCTTCATGCGCGGATGGCCGCGATAGCCTTCGAGCGACGACAAGCAGCGCGGTTTCTTCACCGCAAATATAAGCGCCGGCGCCGGTGTGGGTGTGGATGTCGTGATCGAAAACTCGGAACCGAAAATGTTTTTGCCCAGCAGTCCGGCGTCGCGCGCATTCCGCGAGCGCGACGTCCATGATGTCGATCAGATATTTGTATTCGCCGCGGGTGTAGATGTAGCCGGTCGTCGCGCCAAGCGCGAAAGCCGGCGATGATCATTCCTTCGATCAGCGAGTGCGGGTCGCGCTCCATCAGGTAGCGGTCTTTGAAAGTGCCGGGCTCTGATTCGTCGGCGTTGCAGACGACGTATTTCGGCTTCGGCGAATCCTGCGGAACGAAACGACCATTTCATCCCGGTCGGAAAACCCGCGCCGCCGCGCCCGCGCAAGGCCGACGCTTTTACTTCGTTGATGATCTCGTCCTGCGACATCTTCAGCGCTTTCTTTAATGACTTCATAGCCGCCGGTTTCCTGATACACCTTGAGCGTGTGCCCGTCTTCGATGTGCATTCGCTTTAGCTGTAAAGGCTCGCACCCGATTGCTTTGATTTCCATAGATTCCTGCTATAACAACTTTTTAAATTCTTCTACGGTTATGCCGGCATCACGAACAATTCCGCCCATCGTAAATGCATTTACCGGATTATGACGCGGAATAGTAATTATTCTCGTTCCGCTGGTCATTACGATATGTTTACCTTCACGGGCGACATAAAATCCGGCTTTTTCAAGAGCCTTGACGGCTTTGAGATGATTTATGCCAGGCAATTTTGGCATTTAAGCCGCAACCTCCACCTCACGCACATCAGCGTCTTTCAGTTGCTCTTCTAAAACCGATAAATATTCTTCGATAGCATCTTTAATATTGTCCAAAGCTTCATTTTCAGTTTCGCCTTGCGACCAACAGCCCGGTAAAACCGGACAGGAAACGCTATATCCTTCTTCTGATTTTTCCAGTACCACTTTGTAAAGCATAGCTATTATCCAACCTCGATAATTTTCGTTTTAATCAACTTATATTTCCGCCCGTCGAATTTCCACGTGTTACGGATGATATTCATCATCGTGGTTTCGGTTTCGATATCGTAAAAACCTTTGGTCTTCGTTCTCTTTATAGTCACCAAAAGAACGCTGTCGTCAAAGACCCTGGTGAAACCGCGCCCGCTGCCTTTAAATATCCACCAGCTCGCGGCGCGCGGGCCGTTCAGGCAATCTTTCGTGTTCTTTACGATGTAGTCCGCGCGGCCATCGCTACTTAAACTCACCCTGGCCGCCTGAAACCACGAAGCGCTGAATTTTTCCTCGCTGTTTTGCAAACAACTTTTGACCTGCCCGGTTTTTTTCAACTGGCTCAAAATACCTGCCGGAACTTTCACTGGCTTCCCGATGTCCTTTTCGGAATCGAATGTTTGCGCGCTGGCAGCACCCGAAAAAAGAACAAAAATAAAGAATGCCGGCAGGTATTTTGAACCCATAGAACTCTATCTGTCTTTCGGAACTCCCGAATCGTAATCCATCCGCAGATAAACCGTAAATTGCACCAGCGGTTCGATCCCCGGCGGATTTATCATTTTGTCAAAATTCTCGGCCGTCAGCGGCTGATAGAAAAACGTAAAACTCTTGCGCTTGGTGACGGTGGTTCCGCGCTCGTAACTGGTCGAACCGGTGCCGGTCTCATAAGCCTGGTAGCGTTCATAACGTTCGCCCGGATAAAAGGCGTCGTATTTTTCGGTCGCCAGGCCGACGGGCGAAAGTTTTACTCCCAGCAGGGAAGTGTATTTCGCTTCCTTCGCCTTAATGATCTTTACCGCTTCGTCAAAGAGGCGTGTGCGCACCGCGTCAAAATCGCTGACGATGTAATCGACCTTGATCAGGTCGAATATCTGCGCTTTGGCCGCTTCGGCGACGATCTTTTCAAACAGGTCGCGGTTCTTATAACGCACGGCGATAGTTTTCTTGGTCTCAGAACCGGCCGGAACTTCGATCACGTCATTGCCCTGCGCTTTGTAATCGTAGATCTTGTTTTGGGTAATGAAATCGACGAAAAGATCTTCGGGTTTTATTCCCAGAGCGCTTAATGCCCGTTCGAACTGCCCGAGGCGCACATTGAGTTTGCCGTTACTATCGGCGGGCTCGGTGCCTTCCTGCTGGATGCCGAAGACGACGACAAACGAATCAGGCTTCATGTTTATCAAGACACTGGCTTCGGCGGAGTAATACTTTTTGTCCGTGCCGTTGATAAGGCTGCCGGTGCCGGTAAAGGGCGCGTGTTTTTGCTGGTTGTAATAACCCTGATTGCCGTAAACGCGGTTGCCGCTTTCCTGCGCGATCACATTTAAATTGACAAAGAACAACAATCCGAAGATCAGTAAAGACGCTTTTCTCATTCTGCTAAATCTCCTTAAAAAATTTTAGACTTAGCACCGCATCAATTATCACAAAGACTAACCAGCACGAGGCGTACTCGCGACAGCCCCCACACTATCTTGCGACGGTGTGGCGCTTTGGTTATTCCAAAGAATCAAGTATCTGGTCGACCTTTTCAGTCGTCAGATCTTCGTAGTAATCAAAACCTATTTGAAACATTGGCGCGGTGCCGCATGAACCGAGGCATTCCACCAGGGAGAGAGAGTATTTACCGTCTGGAGTGGTCTCGCCCGGTTGGATGCCTAAACGCTCGGAAAGGTGCGCTGTGATGCCCGGTTCACCCATAATTTTGCACGACAGTGTTTTGCAAACCTGGATATGATGTGTGCCCGTTGGTTTGACATAGAGCATCGAGTAAAACGTTGCCGTCTCCCAAACGTCGGTAACCACCAGCCCGAGTTTCTGCGCCACGTAATTGATGCCCGGGTTATCGAGATAGCCGCGCTCGCGCTGCATGATAAAAAGCAGCGGCAAGATCGCCGAGCGCTGTTTGCCTTGCGGGTACTTGGCGATGTGCATAGCTACTTCCGCTTCGACCTCGGGCGAAAACTGCGCCACTTCGTCGCTGACTATAACCTGGTTCGTATATGTTGTCGGTACTGATGCCATAGCTGAATTTATTGAAAATTGTAAATAATAATTCCTGATACTTTTACCAGCACTCCCGAGAGCTTGGTCGGTCTAAATTTTGCTTCTCTCGCGGCTTTTGCCGCTACCGATTTCAGCAGGGGATGCCCGCTGGTGGCGACGGCGGAGATCACATTCCCTGCCTCGTCGAGCGTTACCTGAACGTTGACCATGCCCGTGGCTCCCACGGCTTTTGCCGCCGGGGGATAGGCAGGTTTGGGCAGCAAAATGGCGCTGCCGTTGATAACACCTTTACTGATCATTTTAGGCACGGACTGCGGCGCCCGAACCGGCAGCGAAGAGGCATTATCGTCAATAAACGAATCGTCTTTGGAGCGAGTTGCCGATGGGATGGGGGAGCTGTAACTGTCCTCCATAATGCGGATACCACCTACATCTTTAGGACGCATTTTTTCTGTAGAAACGTCCGGTATCCGCGGTATCATATCTATACTGTCGGAGATATTCGCCCTGTTACAATTTACGGTTGTCGCGGCGGTCTCAAAGCCTTTTTTGCTAACGGCGATCGCATATCTTCCCAGCGGCAGCCGGGAAAAATAGGCAACTCCTTTTTTGTTGGAGAAGGTGCGTTTTACATACTTTAGGCGTTTAGCAGTCGCGCTCGCGCCGGAAATTGAACTATTATCCTCCAGGTTCGAAACAGTTAATCTTAAATTACAAGTAACCTGGCCCAGAGCGTCCGGGGTATATAAAACGCCTAACGAAAAAAACAGCAACAGGGATCGTGTTAAAATTGTCTTCAACATTTTTTTGCTCCTTCTTCTTTAGTTCGTCTTATTAAACCTTTTATTGAAAGTTATAAACAATGATCCCGCTTATTTTGACCGGTTTGCCGGACAATAAAGTGGGCATAAATTTCGAGGCTTTTGCCGCTAAGACGGATACGCCCTTTAACAAAGGGTGGCCGGTGACCGCCTGGGCGGCGATAACATAACCCTCTTCGTCAATCAATACCTGCACATTGATTGAGCCGCTGGCGCCGACGGCTTTGGCGGTCGGCGGATATTTCGGTTTGGCCAGCACCAAAGCGCTGCCGTTAATGATGTTTTTAGAAAGGGTGCCGCCCGAACCCGCGTTATCGGGTTCCGCTTTACCGACCTTAAAGACATCGTGTACACCACCCGCAGTTTTCTCACCGGAGTTACTTATCTTCGTGTAATTTACCGATTTGGCGGGGTCGCCTTCCCACATAGCAACAACCCGCTCGGCCACGCCCTGGATAGTATAAGCGCAGTCCAACATAATGGTGTCGTTAGTGGTCCTGTATCCGGCGTGGGAAGCGGAAACTTTATATTCCCCCGAAGAGAGGTTTTCGTATAGGCCGCTGACCTCGCTGGCAATGACGGGCTGCCCGTCTTTTACATTTATCAAAGCGACCGAAACGCCTTCGACCGGTTTGATATCGGTAGTGCCTTCGATAAAAGATCCTATATTCAATTTCAACTTGCAGGTAGCTTCCTGAGCCGATGCAACAGACGAAAAAGCTACGCTCAACAGCGCCCACACAAAAAGGGTTTTAAATACGAATGCCATGTTTTTAAACCTTCACTAATCTTTTGCCGGCCAGCCGGTATCGCACGGTGCCTATTTTATCGAATCCCTGTGCCGCGTATTTATCAAAAGTAATTATTTTGTTTTTGACCCCAGCCGGAACCAGCACCGGCGCAAGCTTGGCGCCGTTTTCCATTTTGGCAGCCAAAACGAATTTGCCTTTTGTTTTCAAAAACACGGCGATGTAACTCAGGAAATTATTTCCCGGATAACCGATCTGGATGTTGTATTGCACGACCGCGTCTCCCACGCCGTCTCCATTTAGATCGCCATAGATCAGCTTGTTAATTTCACCGGGCACAGCCTGTTTTTTCGCTTCACGATCGACGTAGGCCTGAATTTCCGGCGGCGCGTCTTCGACCTGCGCAAAAGTGCTCATTGCGGAAGCGCCGACGAGCAAAATTGTAAAGACCAAAGAAAAATATTTCATAGCATTTAGTTTTACTGAAAGTTATAAATGATCGTACCGGTTACCTTGACCGGCTTTCCCTCGATGACGATCGGTTTAAATTCCGATTTCCGGGCCGCCGCCACTGCCGGGGGCCTGAGAAGAGGGTGCCCGCCGATGGCCTCCGCCGAGATAACTTTTCCTTTTTCGTCGATCACGACCCTGACCGGTACCGCTCCTCCGATACCTACCGCTTTGGCCGAGGGCGGATAGGCCGGCCGGGCTGAAACGCAGGGCAAGGCCATTGACCACGCCCCGGGAAACTATTTTCGGTGTTTCGTCCGGTGAAGCAGTGCCCGGATCAGGCACAACTCCCACGGGCGCGGCTCCGGGCCGGACCGGTGTATAGGTTTCTTTGAGCTTGCCTTTTTGCAGACCTATTTCTATTTCCGCGGTCATCTGGTTTTTCGGCAAACACGTTATCGTCATTCGATCGATCGTCTGTTTATATCCGGACTTGACGACGCTCAGCTCGTAACTAACCGAATTTCGCAGGCCGGCAAAAATAGCCACTCCATCTTCGCTTACTCTTCTGTAGAATTCTTTTGTACCCAGCTCGATCACTAACACGTTAGCTCCGCTTATCGCCGCCCCGGAATCGAGATTGACGACCTTTAATTTCAAGGTGCAGCTATCCTGAGCTTTAGCAGGCGCGCTAAGAAAAAAGACCGCGCACAAAAGTATTAAAAATGATGTAAGGGAAGTTTTCATCATCCGGGCTGCTTATCTGTCAATCTCTCCCAAAACAATATCCAGCGAACCGATAATCGCCACGACGTCGGCGACCATTTCGCCCTCGCTCATTACGGGCAGAGCCGAGAGATTGACAAAGCTCGGACCGCGGAAATGAACGCGGTCGGGTTTCGGGCCGCCGTTCGATTTCATATAAACGCCGAGTTCGCCCTTCGAGGCTTCGATCGGCATATAAACTTCGCCTGTCGGGAACGTTGAAACCTTCGGCGACGATCAGGAAATGGTGAATCAGCGAATCCATATGCTTGCGCATATCGTCGCGGTCGGGCAGAACGACTTTCGGCGCGTCGGCTTTGATCGGTCCCGGCTTTAATCGTTCCAGCGCCTGGCGGACGATCTTGTAGCGATTCGTAAAGCTCGCGCATGCGCACGCGGAAACGCGCCCAAACGTCGCCGTCCGGTTCGACCGGAACTTCGAAATCGTAAGTTTCATAACCCGTATACGGATTGTCGCGGCGCAAGATCGAGCTCGACGCCGCTGCCGCGCAGGCACGGTCCGGTCAAGCCCCAATCAATCGCTTCTTCCGCCGCGATAACGCCGATGCCTTTGGTGCGGCTTTGCCAGATCGTGTTGCCGGTAACGAGCGTTTCAAACGTGTTCAGCGCGGCCGGGAAATCGTCGAGAAACTGTTTGCACGCGGCGTTCGAAACCGGCGGGCAAGTCCATCATCAAACCGCCGATGCGGAAATAGCTCGGCGTCATTCGTCCGCCCGAAGCGGCTTCGATCAGATTCAAAATCTTTTCGCGCTGGCGGAAGCAGTAAAAGAAAGACCGACATCGCGCCGATGTCGAGCGCGTGCGTTCCGAGCCAGACCATATGCGACGCGATGCGCTGCAGTTCGCACAACAGGACGCGAATAACCTGCGCGCGTTCGGGAATTTCGAGATCGAGCAGTTTTTCCGCCGCCATCACATAGGCGAGATTGTTGCCGAGCGGATTGAGATAATCCATCCGGTCGGTGATGACGATGCCTTGCTGATATTTTTTGTACTCGAAAAGCTTCTCCATCCCCGTGTGCAGATAGCCGATGTCGGGAATGGCTTTGATGACCAGTTCGCCGTCAAGCCGAGTTCGAGCCGCAGAACGCCGTGCGTCGAAGGATGCTGCGGCCCCATCGAAAGCGTCATCTGCGACTCAAGCGACTGGTCGAGAACTTCAAATTGGCTCGGTAATATTTTCTACTGCAACGCTCATAAATCATTTATCGGTGTAATTGATATCAGACGTTTCAACTGATCACTAAGTCACGTTAATCATTAATTCAAGCTATACGGCTCGTAACCGCGCAGCGGATAATCTTTTCTCAGCGCGTGCCCGTCGAAATCGCGACGGCAGCAAAATTCGCCGCAGATCCGGATGCCCGTCGAAAATCACGCCGAACATATCGTAAGTTTCGCGCTCGTGCCAATTGGCCGTTTTCCAGAGCCGGTCGACGGTCGCCACATGCGGATCGTCCTCGCGAAAGCAAAACTTTCAACCGCAGACGATTGTAATGTTTGGTCGAAAACAGATGATAATTGACCTCAAAACGCGGGTCTTCTTCCGGCCCGCGGTCGGCGCCGCACAGATCGGCGAGCATATCGAAACCGTGGTTCGTTTTCAGAAAACTGCAGACATCGTACGATTGATTCGCGCGGAACGGTTACCGTCACCTCGCCGAAGGCGTCTTTGACATCAGCCACCCAAGCCGGATTTTCCGCTTTTAATTTTTCGACGTATTCGTGCAAAATTTTCGTGTCATACTTCATAATATCAACGAAAGAGCGGCGCAGGCATTTTTGAGCAACTCTCACCGCTCGAAATTTACTTACGAAGATCTCCGTCTCTCGTGCCGCGACGCAATCGTATAAGGCCGTTGATACCTTGTTCTGTGCGACCTCGATCTCGGTTTCCGATTCGAGCGCCGTGCCTTCGGTCACCGGCAAAGTTCCGGGAACGATCGAAATGCGCGATTCGTCTTCGAACGTATCGCGGCGGTCTTTGACCGATTCCTTCATGATCTTTGTCCTGCAGCATCATGATCGCGTGAACCAGCATTTCCGGCCGCGGCGGACAGCCGGGAACATAAACATCAACCGGAACGATCTTGTCCACGCCCTGCACGATCGCGTAATTGTCGAAAACGCCGCCCGATGTCGCGCACGCGCCCATCGAAATCACCCATTTCGGTTCGGGCATCTGATCGTAAATGCGGCGCAGCACCGGAGCCATTTTTCGCGAAACTCGTCCCGAAACGATCATCACATCGGCCTGTCGCGGGCTGGCGCGAAAAGTTTCCGCTCCAAAACGCGAAAGGTCGTTGCGCGCCGAAACGGTGTTCATCATCTCGATCGCGCAGCAGGCCAAGCCAAATGTGGCCGGCCAGAGGCTCGATTTTCGTGCCCAGTTGACGACGGCGTCGAGCTTGACGGTGACGACGTCAGGCAGTGATTCAAATAATGTATTTTCTAAATCCCATTTTCTTACTTTCGGATTTGGCATTGCGCTTTTTAGGCTTGCTAACGCGCAGGCTTCTGATCAAACAACTCCCAAGCCTGCTTTTAATTCTGCTGTTCCATCAGCGGCCGTTTTTACGTTCGTAAAACCATTTCTTTTGCTTCTGCGCTGGCTTCCGGCACGGGCCTGCAGGTTCCAATCGAAGGTGCCTTTTTTCCAGGCATAGACAAACCCGATAACCACCATCGCCAAAAATACGAGCATCGACACCAGCGCGATGGTCGCGTAAGGCGTCGCTCCGGCTGCAGTAGCCACACCGGCCACGGCGGGCCTTTTGACAGGTTTTCCAACTCGATCAAGCTCTTAAATGCCACGGCGAAGGGAATCAGGAACAGGACTTCCAGATCGAAAAGCAGGAAATCAACGGCAACGCTGTAAAACTTGATGGAAAAACGGTCGTGCGCCGACCCGACCGGGTCCTTGCCGCACTCATAAGGCATTAGTTTTGTTTGGGTTCTCTTGCGCGGGCCGATCAATTGAGTCACGAGTAACTGGCTGGCTGCAAAGCCTCCCGCGACGACGAACATCAGGCCAATAGGGGCGTATTCTATTAGTCGGAAATCTGCCATTAAGCCTCCTGAAAAACGGTTGCTTCCATTCTATACCAAAGAATAAAAATCTTCAGCACTTATGAGATTGAGAAAAACGGCACAAGCTCAATCGTAGTGGATAAAACGCCTGAGGTCAAGACTACCGGCAGGGCGTAAATTAAAATGTTTGACCGGGTTAGGCGGGTGTGATAATTTCGATAATAGGGTTCGGTTCAGACCGACCGTTCTCGTCCTATCCTGTTTAACACCTATAACCTTAAAAAGGACACCAAACCCTATCGAATCCAGTGATTAGCGGCTTTAACAGCGACATAGAATTTCAGGGAACAGTTTATCACGTCCAGACCGAGGACAAAGGTCTGACTACGCCGATAATACTGTCTCTCGTCTATTCGCGCGGGGAAATTCTGGCCAGCAAACGCTCGCCGTATGACGACCTGATCGCCGCCGGTTTTGATGAAGCGGAACTTACCGACCGTTTGCAGCGCCAGCACAAGCTGATCATTGCCGCTATCCGTTCCGGGCGCATCGACGATCTGAAGCGGATGACGATGAAGGAATCGCAAAAACGGCGGCCTTCGAAAATCAAAACCGGGCAGATGGATATTCCGCTGATCGACGACTCGCCGCAGGTTGAAAAACCCAGGGTTGAAAAAGATCCCGAGTTTGAAAAACAGCCCAGGTTTGAAAAACAAGTGGAAGAAGATCCGCTGGTAATTCCCGCGGATATCCCGAGGGCCGAGCCGGCGACAGTTCCGGTAGGCATGCCGTCTTTGACCGGGAAAGAAGCGTCGCCGATACCGCGTCCCGATGATGAACTGATAATAGAAGTTCCGATAAACATTTTGGAAGAGCCGTTCTTTGACGACGTGGAAGTCGTCGAATACGGTGACCTTGACGAGGAAACGATCTTGCCGGCAGAGGCCGTGAAAATAATTACCGATCACGTGGGCAGTGAAGTGGTCGATGAAAATAATCTGAAAATACGCCTGCTGGGCCGGACGACCTTCTATAGCGGCGACGATGCGATGCTGGATATTTTAGTGGCGCGAGGCGGAAAGCTGGGCCGTGGCATCGGCGGGGCTCATATAGTGGTAAAGGTGCTGGGTTCTTCATTCCGGCCGATGATCTTTCACACGCGGGCCGATGACAACGGTATCTCGCAGGTTCATCTGCAGATCCCGGAATTTAGCAGCGGCCGCGCCGCTATTTTGATCAAGGCTGCTTTAGACGGCGAAGAGATAGAATTGCGCCAGGTGGTATCGCGGCGTTAAAATGCCGTTTATGATTGAAGTAAAAATTAACGGCGAACTAAAACAGATCCCCGCGGACATTAATCTCGCAGAGTTGTTAAAGCATCTGGAATTGCCGCCGAAAGGCTAGCCGTCGAATTAAACAGCGAAGTCATCCGTCGTATCAACTGGGAGAATATCAAAGTAAAAAATGCCGACAAGATAGAGATCGTGCATTTTGTCGGCGGAGGCTAGGTAATGTGGATTTCTGTAATGCGGAATGCGGATCGGTTTTCGGTCTGCATTTTTTGTTTGGGCGTTATTGGCTTAAAATTGCGTTATGACAGATTCATTTCAACTGGCGGGAAAGCTGTTCAGGTCTCGCTTGATTATCGGCACCGGAAAATATCGTTCGTACCAGGAAATGCAGGACGCGCACAAGGCTTCGGGCGCGGAAATGGTGACGGTGGCGGTAAACCGCGTGCCGCTCGACCGCAAGGTAGAATCTTTTCTTGACCATCTCGACCCGCATATGCAGATACTGCCGAACACGGCCGGGTGCTACACGGCGGAAGATGCGCTGCGCACGGCGCGGCTGGCGCGCGAGGCGCTGGAAACCGATTGGATAAAACTGGAAGTGATCGGCGACCAGACGACACTATTTCCCGATAACGAGCAGACGCTCGCAGCCGCACGCGTGTTGGTCAAGGAAGGCTTTATGGTGCTGCCGTATTTCACCGACGATCTGATCATGGCGAAAAAATTATTGGACGCGGGCTGCCCGGCAGTGATGCCGCTGGCCGCGCCGATCGGTTCCGGTATGGGCGTGCAGAATCCGGCCAACCTGCGCATCATGCGCGAGCAATTGCCCGATGCAATCGATTATTGTCGATGCCGGTGTCGGACGGCCTCGGACGCCGCGATCGCGATGGAACTCGGCGCCGACGCTATCCTGATGAACACCGCCATCGCCGAAGCAACAACGCCGCACAAATGGCCGAAGCTATGAAACTCGCCGTGCAGGCGGGAAGGCTGGCCTTTCAGAGCGGCCGCATGGCGAAACGTTTGTACGCCAGCGCTTCAAGCCCGATCCAGGGCGCGATAAAATAACCGGCTCAAGTAATGGAAGAGTATCCCTATCAAAAAGAATGGCAGGAATATCGTAAAAGGAGAAATTTCTTTTTTGCGACATTTGTTCTTGGATTGTTCGTGCTTTTCTTTCTGATTTCAGCTTTAGCTTATCTCGCTCCGGCTTCGGCACATTTATTCTTTCCGTTATTTTTCATCTGGCCTGTCCTGAGCCTTTATTTCGTACTCCGTTTTCATAACTGGCCGTGTCCGAGGTGCGACAAAAGTTTTTTTAAGCTGACACGCTGGACGCCGTCGCCGGTAATGCAGAGAGAATGCAACAATTGCGGGCTGCCAAAATATTCCGGTTCAACCTTCAAGTAAGTGAAAAATGAGGTCAGTACCGGGAACACAGTGACCGGCTTCTTACCTCATTGAGAGCTAATGCTCGATGTTTTTTCGCTGCGCTCGGGCGCCGGTCATTACCGTTCCCGGTACTGACCCGTTGCGTGACTCGCCGCGTAGAAATCAAACTGTTATATAATCAAGTTGAGGTCTGAAAAGATGATAAAAACCATTACGGCAACAATATGGCGCGAAGACGAGGGCTATGTCTCGTTGTGTTCGGAGCTGGATATCGCCAGCCAGGGAGATACTGTTGAAGAAGCGCGTAATAATCTTCGCGAGGCAGTGGAATTATTTTTTGAAACCGCCCATCCTAATGAAGTAGCCGAAAGATTGAGCCAGGAAATTTACATTTCGCCTTTGGAGGTTGAGATTGGGCAAATTGCGTAGACTCTCCGGACGTGAAGTTTGTGCGATCTTGGCTAAACACGGTTTTCTACAGGTTCGCCAAAAAGGGAGCCACGCTATTATGCAGAACACAACCGAGAATTCCACGACAACAGTTCCTGTTCCTCTACATTCTGAGATAAGGATCGGCACCCTGATGTCGATAATTCGCCAATCGGGAATCTCTCGCGAAGAATTTGAGTAAAGAATGAAAATCCTCATCAGCGGCGCGACCGGTTTGATCGCCAAACATTTGATCCCTACTTTGGAAGCGAAGGGGCACGAGATCTTTTCACTCATTCGCAAAGAACCGAAGAACGATCACGAAATCCAGTGGGATGCCGGGGAAGGTTTTTCCGAGGGCGAACAGGCAAAGCTGGAAGGCATGGACGCGGTGCTGCATCTGGCCGGTGAACCGATCGGGCAGACCTGGACAAAGGAAAAGAAGCGGCTGATCAAGGAAAGCCGGACCGTCGGTACGCGTGTTCTGGTTAGCGCCCTGGATAAAACAAAAACTCCGCCGAAGCATTTTATTTCGGCCTCGGCGATCGGTTATTACGGCAGCCGCGGTGACGAAATTCTGACCGAGGAAAGCGCGCCGGGCGAAGGTTTTCTTGCCGGAAATTTGCGTGCCCTGGGAAGCGGAAGCGCGCAAGGCGGCGGACTTTGGCGCGCGGGTTGTTTTTTTGCGCACGGGGATCGTGCTTTCAAAAGACGGCGGCGCGCTGGCGCAGATGCTGACGCCTTTTAGTTTTGGAGTGGGCGGCGTGGTCGGCGGCGGCACGCAATGGATGAGCTGGATCGCGCTGGAAGATATGATCGGCGTCATTCTGTTTGCGCTCGAAAATGAAAATGTGCGGGGCGCAATAAACGTGACCGCGCCGAATCCCGTTACGAACCACACTTTCACGAAAACCCTCGGCGAAGTTCTTAACCGGCCGACTTTTATTCCCATCCCCGAATTCGGCGTCAAATTTATGTTTGGCGAAATGGGCGAAACCCTGCTGCTGGGCGGGAGCCGCGTCATTCCAAAAAAACTCGAAGACCTCGGATTCAAATTTAAATATCCCGAATTAAAAGAAGCGATCAAAAAGGCGCTGGAATAATTATGGAGCGCGGGCATCCTGCCCGCAAGGCTGCTTTTGCAGCCTAAAAGTATTCAGGCGGATCTTTAAGAAATAAAAACACGCCGGCTGAAATTTTCGAATGCGCAGCGTTCGAAGCGGGCAGGGATGCCCGCGCTCCATAAAAGCCGCTTGACTTTATTTTCAAATGTAACTATCATTGTTACAAATGCCAAATAGCAGATTTTCCATCGCGGTCCATGTTCTTTCGATGTTGTCGACGTGCTGCGATGAAAATATGAAATCGGACTACATTGCCGAGAGCGTTAATACTAATGCGGTGGTGATACGCCGTATTCTGGCGCAGCTAAGCTCGGCCGGGCTGGTAGTTTCGCGTACCGGCGCCTGCGGCGGCACACAGCTTTCACGCAAGCCGAAAGATATTAATTTACTGGAAGTTTACCGCGCGGTCTCAAGCGGAGAGCTTTTTGAACTCCACCGGCAAAAACCGAATCCTAAATGCCCGGTGGGCGGAAATATCGAGCAGGTATTGTCGAAATTACAGATAAATGTAAATAAGGCGATCGATAAAGAATTGGCAAAATATACTTTGCAGGATGTGAACAGATCGGTCGAGAAAGTTGCAGTTTAAATTCGAGTAAGCAGTAAATATCTTATAACGGGGAGAGAGATAGATGAACGCATTTTTAGCGGCAAACGCACCCAGGGTGCTGAGTATTTTAAGATTTATTACGGGATTTCTTATTTTGTGGCACGGCAGCCAGAAACTTTTTAATTACCCTCCGTCCGACCATGCCGCCACGGGCGGTTTGATGATGTTGGCAGGGATCATCGAATTTTTCGGCGGCTTGATGGTCATGTTCGGATTGTTTACGCGCTGGGCCGCCTTTATCCTGAGCGGAACGATGGCAGTGGCCTATTTTATGGTGCATGCGCCGGGCGCTTTTCTGCCGTTCGTGAATAAAGGCGAATTGGCGGTGCTTTATTGTTTTGTGTTTTTCTACCTGTTTTTCGCCGGCGGCGGCCCGTGGAGTTTGGACGCGCTGATCGCCCGAAGGCCGGTTATCGTAACGGAATAGATTGCGAAGGGGGCCCGGATAGAGCCAGAACCACCCCGTCGCGCTTGAGCGCGCCACCCCTCCTTCGTAAGGAGGGGAGTTTTAGATATGAAAGCGTTTGAAATACAACAATTCGGCATAGATAACCTGGCGCTGGTGGAGCGGGAAAAACCCGTGCCCGGGGCAGGCGAAGTGCTGGTGAAAATTCACGCGGCTTCGCTCAACTATCGCGATCTGCGGATGGTCCAGGGAACGTATAATCCGAAACTCAAGATGCCGATCGTGCCTTTTTCCGATGGCGCGGGCGAGGTGGTTGAGATCGGTGACGCAGTCACGCGATTTAAAATCGGCGATCGTGTCTGCCCGATCTTTATGCAGGGCTGGTTGGACGGCCAGATCGATTACGCAAAAGCGCGGACGGCGCTGGGCGGTGATATTGACGGCGTTTTACGTGAGTTTGCCGTTTTTAGCGAAGAAGGTTTGGTCGCCATTCCCGAGCATCTTTCTTATGAAGAAGCGGCAGCGCTGCCCTGCGCCGCGGTGACCGCCTGGCACGCGCTTGTTCGTTCGGGGAATTTGAAAGCCGGTGATACGGTGCTGACATTGGGCACGGGTGGCGTTTCGATCTTCGCGCTGCAGTTTGCCAAAGCGCTGGGCGCGACGGTGATCTCGACTTCCAGCTCGGACGTAAAACTGGAGCACGCAAAACAACTGGGCGCCGATCATACGATCAATTACAAAACGCACGAGGATTGGGACAATGTGGTCAAAGAGATCACGGGAAAACGCGGCGTCGATCACGTGGTCGAAGTCGGCGGCCCGGGAACGCTGCAGCGTTCGCTCAGCTCGGTAAGAATGTCCGGGCATATCGCGCTGATCGGCGTGGTCGCGGGCAAGGGCGATTTTAATCCGATGCAGATCTTTATGAAGACGATAAAGCTGCAGGGGATCTTTGTCGGGTCGCGAAAAATGTTTGAAGAAATGAACGCGGCGATCTCGCTAAATAAATTAAAACCTGTGGTGGATAAGGTTTTTGAATTTGAACAAGTGCCGGAAGCGCTGAAATATATGGACAGCGGCGCGCATTTCGGCAAAATAGTTGTTCGGGTAACGAATAGTGATTAATGATCAGTGAATAACGAAAAAATGACGTCATGGCGGTATTAATTATTCACTAATCATTGTTAGTTATTAATTAAATATTATGCTCTATATGATCGTGGAAAATTTTGGAGAAAACACGGCCGAAGTTTACCGCCGGTTTGAAAAGAAGGGCAGGCTGGCACCTGCCGGTTTGGAGTACCTTTCAAGCTGGGTGGATAAAGACCTGAAAAAGTGTTTTCAATTGATGGAAACCGATGACGAAAAACTGCTAAAGCAATGGATGAATAACTGGAAAGACATTGTGGAATTTGAGGTCTTTCCGGTGATTACCTCGGCTGAAGCGACGGAGAAAATAAAACCGCACTTATGAAAGACATGATCGCACCCGAAATACAGGAATACGCGCAAAATTTTACGACGCCGGAAAGCGGCATTTTGACTGAGCTGCTGGAAAAAACTTACGGCGAGCGGACGGACAAATCGATGCTCTCCGGTTTTTACCAGGGAAGATTGTTGGCGACGTTCAGCAAGATGGTCCGCCCGCGGCGGATCCTCGAGGTCGGCACCTATGTCGGTTACTCGGCGCTCTGCCTGGCCGAAGGGCTGACCGACGACGGCAAACTCATCACGCTCGATATCAGCGAAGAGACAAGCGCCATCGCCAAGCAATTCTGGTCGCGTTCGCTCTTACAAGATAGGATCGACGCGCGGTTAGGGAGCGCGCTCGAGATAATTCCGACGCTCGATGAAACCTTTGACCTGGTGTTTATTGACGCCGATAAACCTAATTACGGCAACTACTTCGACCAGGTTTTCTCCAAACTGCGGACGGGCGGGGTGATCATCGCCGACAATGTTTTATGGAGCGGCGATGTTTTAAAAGCTGCCGCGGGCGAGGACGTAGATGACAACACCCGCGCGCTGCACGAGTTTAATAAAAAGATCCAAGCGGACGAGCGCGTGAGCAATATTTTATTTGCCGTGCGCGATGGGCTGATGGTGATCATAAAGGAAAGAGACTAAAAATTTTATGGCAAACGAACTTTACGAAATTCCGGTGAAAAAAATCGACGGCACGGAAACGACCCTGGGCGATTACAAGGACAAGGTGCTGCTGGTGGTGAATGTCGCATCGAAATGCGGGTTGACGCCGCAGTACACGGGCCTGGAAAAACTTTACGAAGAACATCGCGACAAAGGATTTGAAGTACTCGGTTTTCCGGCGAACAATTTCCTCGGACAGGAACCCGGCACCGAAGAAGAGATCAAAGATTTTTGCGACACGAATTACAACGTGCAGTTTCCGCTTTTCAGCAAGATCTCCGTCAAGGGCGACGATCAGCACCCGCTCTATAAATATTTGACCGGGGCAAAGGGCGAAGCCGATGTAAGCAACGGCGACGGGTTTGAAGAACGGCTTAAAGGCCACGGCCAGCAAAGGGAAGATCCGAAAGACATCTTGTGGAATTTCGAGAAATTTCTCATCGGTAAAGACGGCGAGATCGCGGCGAGGTTTGCCCCGGATGTTACCGCCGAAGATGAACGTCTGGTTGAAAAGGTTGAGGCCGAACTTAGTAAATAATGGAACGGGCCAGGCTGGGAAAAACAGAATTGGAAGTCAGCCGCCTGGGATTTGGCGGGGTTGAGATCGACCGGGGGCCGGAAGTCACACAGGCCGTCGTCGACGAATTACTCAACTCGGCGATCGACGCCGGGCTGAATCTGATCGATACGGCGGCTGCTTACGGCGACAGCGAAAGGTTAATAGGCAACGCGATCGCCGGCCGGCGCAAGGATGTAGTACTGCTTTCAAAATGCGGCGCGCTGGAACGATTCACGCGTTACGATTGGTCAAAACGCGGAATTCTGGAAACCATCCAAACGAGTTTGAGAAATCTGCAGACCGATTATCTGGACGTGGCGCAGCTGCATAGCTGCGGGCTGGAAATTCTGAAACAGGGCGAGGTGATCGAAGCGCTGATCATAGCGAAAGAGCGCGGTTACACACGTTTTGCCGGGTATTCGGGTGACAGTTTTGACGCCAAATACGCAGTCGAGATGGAATTTTTCGACACGCTGCAGACGTCTGTTAACATCGCCGATCAGCAGGCAGTCGAATTAACGGTCCCTGCGGCGAAAGAGCGCGACATTGGCGTGATCGCGAAGCGGCCGATAGCCAATGCGGTTTGGTTAGGTAAAGAGAAGCCGGAAAACTCCTATCACCATGACTATTGGGAAAGGACCGGGAAATTGAAATACCCTTTTCTGAAAAAGAGCGTAGAAGGATCGATCGCGGCCGCGCTGCGTTTTACGCTTTCAGTTGAGGGCGTAACGACGGCGATCGTGGGCACGGCAAAACCGGGCCGCTGGCGTGAGAATGCCAAATATGTGGCGGAAGGAAAATTAGCGCCGGAAGAGTTTGAAGCCATCCGTGAGCGATGGCGGGAGACGGCCGACGAAAGTTGGGTCGGTCAGGTTTAACTTTTGAAATTTAAAAGGAGAACAAAACACAATGAGAATCGAATACAACAAGGTGGCGCCCGAAGCGTTCAGAGCAATGTTCGGGTTAGAGCAATATTTAAGTAAAAGCGAGGTAGAGCATTCGCTGCTTTTGCTGATCAAGTTTCGGGTTTCGCAAATAAACGGCTGCGGGTATTGCCTGGACATGCACTCGAAAGATGCACGCGCCCTGGGAGAGACCGAGCAAAGGCTTTATTGCCTGCAGGCATGGCGTGAAACTACGTTTTACACCGACCGCGAACGCGCCGCGCTGGAATGGGCAGAGGAATTGACGCTGATCTCCGGCAACGAAATTTCAGACGAAAAGTACGAGCGGGTGCGAAAGCATTTCAGCGAGAAAGAACTGGTCGATCTGACGATGGCGATAGTGGCGATCAACGGCTGGAATCGTTTGTCCATAGGTTTTGCGGCCGATGTGGGATCGTATCAGGTTAGGGAGACGGCTAAACCCCTGGCGGCAAAACACACAACGGGAGAATGATGAAAGTTTTTATCACAGGCGCTACCGGATATATCGGCGGAAGTATCGCCGAGGCACTGGTGGCGAATGGCTACGCGGTGTCGGGATTGGCGCGCAATAAAGAAAAGGCCGAGTATTTACAGAGCCGCAATATCGCGCCGGTACTGGGTGAGCTGGACGATAGCGAGATATTGGCGGGCGCGGCAAAAGACGCGGACGTTATCATCAACGCCGCCAGTTCCGATCACCGCGGAGCAGTAGAAGCTTTGTTAAAAGCCATTGTCGGCAGCGGGAAAACTTTTATTCAAAACAGCGGTTCGAGCATCGTAGCGGACGACGCCTATGGCGAGCCAGGCGAAAAGGTCTTTGATGAAGACACGGTGTTTGAACCGCTGCCGCAAAAAGTAGCGCGCGTCGATCTGGATAGGATAGTCAGGAGCGCCGCGAAAGACAATGTTCGCTCGATAGTGATCTGCCCGACGATGATCTACGGGCGCGGAACCGGCCTGCACACGAGCAGTAATCAGATGCCGTCGCTTATTGAGCAGGCGAAAAAAGACGGCGTCGCGCGGTATTTCGGGCGCGGGCTAAACCGCTGGTCAAACGTTCATATCTCGGACCTGGCGGACCTTTACCTGTTGGCGATCGAAGGTGCGAAGCCGGGCGATTTTTTCTATGTTGAAAACGGCGAAGAAAGTATCAAAAATATCGCCGAAGAGATCGGGCGGCTGCTGGAATTTGGCAAGCCGGCCGAAAGCTGGGGCCGCGAAGACGCGGAAAAAGAATGGAGCAAATCTGCGGTGTTTGCGCTCGCCTCAAACAGCCGGGTAAGAGCCGTAAAAGCGCGGGCTGAGTTAGGTTGGCAGCCGAAAATAAATAAAGTGCTGGCATCTGTTGCGGAGGAAATATAGGAGCAGATCATTTGGCTGTCAGCTATTAGCTAACGGCTTATTCAGACCGATGGCTGTCTTACTATTACACATGAAAAAAATATCTCTCGTTTTTTTAGTTTTGCTGATATTCGTTTTTGCCGCGGAAGCGTTCGCGCAGGAAACGAAGATCAAGTGGTTTGGCCACGCGGCGTTTTCCATTACCACGCCGAAGGGAAAAGTTATCCTGATCGATCCCTGGCTGAGTAATCCGAAAAACCCGGAAGCCGCGGGCGGCAAAGATCCGCTGGCCGCGCTGGGCAAGGTCGATTACATTTTGCTCACGCACGGGCATCGCGACCACGTCGGCGATCTGGTAGAGATCGCAAAGAAAACGGGCGCGGTCCTGATCTGCAATCCTGAACTCGCGGGGAACTTAATAAAACTGGCTGACTTTCCGTCAAAGGAAGGACAGGCCAGCCCGATGGGTATCGGCGGTGAGTTTAAGATCGCGGACGGCGAGGTGACGATCGCGATGACCCAGGCGATTCATTCGAGCAGCGTCTTTAATCCTAAAGCCGGGCCGAATGAAGCGGAGCGGGCCTACGGCGGTAACCCGGCCGGATTTGTGGTGATCGTGAAAGGCGGCCCGACGATCTATCACTCCGGCGACACGGCCTACTTTAGAGATATGGAGACGATCGGCGGACAATATGGGATCGACCTGGCGCTGCTCAATATCGGCGGGCGTTTTGGGATGGAGCCGGAAATGTCGGCCAAGGCCGCACAATCAGTCAGAACAAAACTGGCGATCCCGATGCACTTTGCAACCGACGAAAGCATGACGCCGACGGCGGATTCGTTTGCCGCGGGGCTGAAAAAATTAAAGATCCCTTTTTATGAAATGAAACCCGGTGAGACGATCACGTTTCGCGGAAAGCAGATGGTGAAGAAATAAAATGAAAAAACGAACATTGGGTGGGAAATTAGAAGTATCGGCGATCGGGCTGGGGTGCATGGGAATGAGCCATGCATACGGTTCGGCGGATGAGAAAGAATCATTGGCGACGATCGACCGCGCCTTGGAATTGGGCCTGAATTTTTTTGACACGGCGGATATCTACGGCCCTTACACGAACGAAGAGCTGCTCGGCAGGGCGATGAAAGGCAGGCGCGATAAATTTGTGCTGGCGACGAAATTTGCGATCGTCCCGGACCCGGACACGCTGATGATCCGCAGCATCAACGGCAAACCTGAATATGTCCGCCAGGCGGTCGAAGCCAGTTTGAAACGGTTGGGTACGGATGTGATCGATCTTTATTACCAGCACCGGGTCGATCCGAATACGCCGATCGAAGACACGGTGGGCGCGATGGCTAAATTGATCGAAGAAGGAAAGATCAGGAACATCGGTTTGTCCGAGGCGAGCGCGGACACCTTGCGGCGCGCGCACAAAGTTCACCCGATCACGGCTTTGCAGAGCGAATATAATCTCTGGACACGCGATGTGGAAGAGAATGACGTCCTTAATACTTGCCGCGAACTGAAGATCGGTTTTGTCCCCTACTCGCCGCTGGGCCGCGGATTTTTGTCGGGCCAGATCAGAAGCATCGACGATCTGGAAGCGGACGATTGGCGGCGGACGAATCCGCGTTTTCAAGGCGAGAATTTTAATAAAAATGTTGAGCTGGCGGATAAGGTCAGCGAGATCGCCAAGGCGAAAAATTGCACACCGGCCCAACTCGCGCTGGCGTGGGTGCTGGCGCAGGAAGATTTCATAGTGCCGATACCGGGAACCACCAAGGTAAAACGCGTGGAAGAAAATATCGGTGCGGCCGAGGTAGAACTGACCTTGGAGGATCTGAGAGCTATCGATGAAGTATTTCCGCTGAACGTCGCCGCCGGTTTGCGTTATCCGCCGGAAATGATGAAAAGCGTGAACGCGTAAGTATGAGGTATTCTAAGTGCATTTCGTTTAGTGTTTTTCGTGTGATTTCGTGGTTAAACTTATATCTCGCGAAAACGAACTTTAAGACTTAACCACGAAATACACGAATACGAAAAAATTGTCGATCATTGATATTTAGGCAGAAATACGAAACAGAAAAAACAGGAAATATGGCGGAAAAAATAAGAGCATATGCGGCGCCGGAAGCGGGCGCCAAATTCGAACCGTTCGAATACGACCCGGGTGAACTGGGCGCGGAACAGGTTGAAATAAAAGTGACGCATTGCGGAATATGTCATTCGGATCTTTCCATGCGCAATAACGATTGGAAGTGGGCGCAATTTCCGTTTGTCGGCGGGCATGAGGCCGTCGGTGAGGTCATTGCGGTCGGCGAGCACGCCAAAGGCGTGGCGGTTGGCGACAAGGTCGGGCTGGGATGGAATTCCGGAAGCTGTATGCACTGCAAGCAATGTATGCGCGGCAATCACATCAGCTGCGAAACGCTGGAGCAGACGATCGTCGCCAGGCACGGCGGGTTTGCCGACCGCGTCCGCTGCCACTGGTCGTGGGCGATCAAGCTGCCGGAACAGCTTGATACGGCGAAGGCCGGCCCGCTTTTTGCGGCGGCATCACGGTGTTTAATCCTTTTGTGCAGTTGAACATCAAACCGACGGACAAGATCGGGGTGGTGGGTATCGGCGGTTTGGGCCACCTGGCGCTGCAGTTTGCCGACAAATGGGGCTGCGAAGTGACCGCTTTTTCACACTCGGCCGCCAAAGCCGACGAAGCGAAAAAGATGGGCGCTGACCATGTGGTCGATACGCACAGCGAAGATGAGCTGGCCAAGGTGGCGGGGAAATTCGATATGATAATGACCACCGCCAATGTGCCGCTAAACTGGGGCGCTTACATCACGGCGCTTGCGCCAAAGGGCAAACTTCATATTGTGGGCGCGGTGCTGGAACCGATCCCGGTGCCGGGGATCTATCTGATCGGCGGGCAAAAAGCCATCAGCGGAACGGCGACGGGCAGCCAGTGGGTGGTGTCGCAGATGCTTGATTTTTGTGCGCTGCACAAGATCGAAGCGGTGACGGAGCATTATCCGATGAAGCAAATAAACGATGCTTTTGAGCATCTGGAAAACGGTAAGGCGCGCTATCGCATTGTCTTGGAGAATGACTTTGGCGTGTGAGATAATCAGGTAAGTTTTATATTGAGAATAAAATAGGAGCAATTAATTATATGGGTGTTAGAGAAGTTAATGACAGCGATTTTAAGACAAGCGTTTTGGATTCGGACAAGCCGACCCTGGTAGATTTCTGGGCGGCGTGGTGCGGGCCGTGTAGGATGATCGCGCCCTCCGTGGAAGCGGTGGCCGAGCAGTTTGGCGATAAGGCCAACATCATGAAAATGGATGTTGACGCCAATATCATGACCCCGCAGCAATACGGCGTAAAAGGCATCCCGACGCTGATCCTTTTTAAGAACGGCGCGGAAGCCGATCGCGTGGTCGGGGCCGTCAGCCGCGAAGCGATCGCCAAGCTGGTTGAGAAACATCTTAATAAGGATGAACAACTGGCGAGTAACGGCTAGTAATCAACGGTTAGTAATTAGAAAGCCCGGTGATGAGCCGGGCTTTTTTTTGCGAAACTAAATTTTCATTATTTGCCCTAACAGCTTTTTCATCTGCGGGGTGGCTTTCAAGTTATTTTCTGCAAAAACCCGTCCCGCCGAAACCAATACCTGGCCCAGACTCCAGAATTCTTCTTCATTGGCGAGCTTCACCGAATTGGTGAGCAATTCAACGGCCTTAGACCGATTTCCCAGCTTTGCGTAAATATCCGCGACATCAATGGCAGTTTTGATCTGAGCATAACCATCGTCGTCGTCTTTACTGCCTGCCGCCGAGTTCTGTGCGTGAACTAAAAGCTCATTCAATTTTTTAACAGGCAGGGTTTTAAGTTGAGCTTCGGCAAGCGTGAGATAGCTTTCAGCAAGAAAGTTTTTAATAAATTCATGTCGCGTTTTAAAGACGCCGAATAGCTGCTGGATTTTGTCAAAGCGCTTTAATTTGAGATACCTGTCCTGAATATTTCGCAGATAAATGATCTTTCTGGTAAGAGGTGACGCGCCATTGCTGTCCTGGGTACGATGCGTCTCGCCTACCCGACGGGCTTTTTGGAAGGCAAGATCCAGTATGCCCAGGGCGGCATCGTTTTTGCCGCTTTCAATAAATTTGTCGGCTATGGACATCAGCGCGCCCTGCTGATCGTAAGAATCATCTTCAAGAGAGATATTCTTAGCCGTTTGAATAGCATTTTCTATATCATTTAGCTTTGAATACGCCTTTACCAGTTCCTGCCTGCCGGGTTCATTATAAACGGCCATTTGCTGAAGGTACGGAGTCGCTTCATTGAACTTGCCCTGGTCGATAAGCGCTTCTACCAGGAGGTCAGTGTCGCGAATATCCGCCGGGTCATGATACTGCCGCCAAAGTTCGATACCTTTAGCGGATCGGCGGTCGCAACATAAAGCGGGATGAGATGCATGAAGGTAATATTCGGTTCGTTCTTGTCCGTGGAATTTAATGCGCGCGCTTCTATTTGATCGATCAGTGCGACAGTTTCTTCACTCCTTCCCAGTTTTCCGTACAGCTCGGCGAGCCGTATCTGGTCGTATTTCTCCAGCGAATCACGCAGCTTGTAAGCCTGCTCAAGATATTCCAGCGCCTTTTCGGAACGACCGGTTTGCCGCGACGCGTCAGCGGCGGTCAGGTAAAGTTTTGCTTTAAATTCCGCATACTCGTTATCCTGCTTTGCGATAATTTCATCGACATCATCGAGATGGCCGCCCGCGATCAGCACGCCGATAAAATTACGTAATTCATTTGATCCCGTATCGTCATCAGTGATCTTCTCAAGCACTTTGGCGATGAATTTTTCCGCATTGCTTTTATCGCCTTGTTTAAGAAGCTGAGCAGCCAGGTGAGAAGCAGTACCAAGGTCAAAACGATCCTTCTGAGAGAGGGTCCGCACGACATCGTCGTAACGCTTTATCGAAAAAAACGCGAAGGCCAGGCGGCTTTCATCAAAGTTAAGCCTATCGGTACTCAAAAGGTACAGCGCGCAGTCGAGCGGGCTGTCCGCGGCTTTTTTGCGCAAATCGTCGGCAGCCAAAACGAAATTTGAAAGGAATAGAAAAATGCCCAGTAATAGAAATAGCCTTTTCATAACGCGATTCTATAACAGAAGATGTGAATTTTCGCGGAAAAGTTGGATAGGCAGATGATTTTGTAAGAAATTGAAGGTAAGCGAAGATCACGCGTTGGTGCGAGGAGTCGAGAACCTTGAAAGTTCTCAACTCCTCATAAAATTATGTGAACAATGCACCCAGCCATAAATGGCTGGGCTATTATCAAATCAAGCCACCCGCAATAGATTACCCGGTCGCTACTGCTCCCGGTTCTGACAATTTGAAATCATCCAGCACTTCGAAAACCTGCAGCGCGTATTTTACGTTGCCGAACGGCGCGGAGACCTGCACGCCCTGGATCAAATCGCGGACTTCGAGCAGAGATTCGCGGGCGATCGTGATGCCTTCTTCGCGGGCGTCTTCCTTGCTCTTGTCCGAAGCGATCCGCATGCGTTCGAGAATCTCGGGCGTGACGTTCACGCCCGGAACTTCGTTGTGCATAAATTCGGCGTTGCGGTAGCTGACCAGCGGCCAGATACCGGCGACGATCGGGATGCGGACACGTGCTCGATCTTTTCCAGAAAACTCACGCAATTGCTCGGTGTCGAAAACCGGCTGCGTGATGGCGTATTCCGCGCCGGCTTCGACCTTCCATTCAAAGCGCCGGATCTCTTCTTCCATATTTACCGCGCCCGGATTTACGCCGACACCGATGAAAACGCGGTCGGGCATGCCGATCGGATTGTTGCCGAGATCGAGCCCGTGATTGAGCTTGTTGACCATGTTCGTCAGGCCGATGGAATCGATGTCGAAAACGGCGGTCGCGTCCGGATACGGGCCCATCTTTGGCGGGTCGCCGGTGATGATCAGCAGATTGTGCAAGCCCGAGCGCCGCGGCGCCGAGCAGGTCGGACATCATGCCGAGCAGATTGCGGTCGCGGCAGCAATAATGCAAAACGGCTTCGATGCCGATCTCGCTGTTCGACCAGAACGGCGGTCGCCTGGGCGGACATTCGCGTTTGCGCGCGCGGGCCGTCGGGAATATTTACGGCGTCAACGCCGGCTTCTTTTAACAGGCGGATGGAATCGAGCGTCTTTTGCGCGTCGCAGCCTTTCGGCGGCAGAACTTCGACCGATGTGACAAATTCGCCGCGCGGCGATCTTGCGCCCCCAGTTCGAACGTTCCTCAGCGGGCACGACCTGCACGTCGGCGGGTTTTAACTCCTCGACGGTGGCGGATTGCTGTTTGACGAAAAACGTTGCTCTGGCGCGGGATGATCGAGCGCACGGCATCGGCGATCAGTTTGATATGCGTCGGCGTCGTGCCGCAGCAGCCGCCGATAAATTTCGCGCCCGACCTGAATAAAACGCTTGGCGAATTCGGACATATATTCGGGCGAGCACATATAAAACTGCCGGCCCTGCACGTCGCGCGGAAGCCCGGCGTTTGGCTGCGCGGAAAGCTTCTTGTTCGTCACCTCGCGCATTTTTTCGAGCGCCGTCAGTGTCAGCGTCGGGCCGACGCCGCAGTTCAAACCGATGACATCGGCGCCCCATGCATCGAGCTGCCGGGTGAAATGTTCCGGCGAGGTGCCGAAAATGGTGTTGCCGTCCATCTGGATCGTCATCTGCGCGATAACGGGCAGATCGGAAAGTTCGCGCACGGCGCGCAATGCCTGCTGCATTTCCGAAATGTCGGAAAAAGTTTCGAGAATGAAAAGATCGACGCCGCCTTCGAGCAGAGCTTCGGCCTGCTCGCGAAACATTTCTTTCGCTTCGTCGAATGAAGTCGGACCGTAGGGCTCGATGCGCACGCCGAGCGGGCCGACCGCCCCGGCGACGAAAACTTTGTCACCGGCGGCTTCGCGGGCAAGCCTGGCGGCGGCGATGTTTATTTCGCGCAGTCGTTCGTCTAGGCCGTAGGGCTGCAGCTTGTTGCGCGTCGCGCCGAAGGTGTTGGTCTCGATGATGTCGGCCCCGGCCCGGACGTATTCCTCGTGAACCTCGCGCACCAGATCGGGCGCGGTCAGGTTCAGTTCGTCGTACGAACGGTTGATATAGATGCCCTTGGTATAGAGCATCGTGCCGATCGCGCCGTCAAAGACGTAGATCCCGTCACTTTCAATGAGTTCTCTGAAATTTCGCATAAATCAAAAAGCCTCGGGCTAAAACAGCCACGAGACTTTATCTAATCTTTTCGTGTCTTCTCGATCTTTGGGATAAATCCTTTGATCGGGCTGTTTAGCGTTTTATGGTCGCAAGTCGCCGTAACTCACCGTTGGAATAGAAATATTAGTATATTTATCGGGAATGCACAAGCCGGATCATCGTAGGGTAGTGGGTCAATTTAAAATCAATCCTTAAAAGTCCCCAACGGGGACAAAAGAAATAGCCCAGGGTAAGTGAGCGAAGCGAGCGCGACCCTGGGTATCAGATGTCCAAAACGTTCCAGCCCCTAAAGGGGCGACAGAACCGAATCAGTTCTGCCGCCCCTTTCGGGGCTAACACTTCAAAATTGATCGTTACCCAGGGCTGAAGCCCTGCGCTATTTTCTCCAGTCCGCTACGCGGACAATTACCGTTTTCAACTGACCCACTACCAATCCGGTAAATTAATATAGTCGCCCTTTGAAGATTACAGGTCGAATCTGACCGTTGTTTTTAGGACATTTTCTTAATTCGTCATAGGATGGATACCCTGGACTTCTTGCGTTACGCTCAATTTCACACTGACCTGATTTGAAATAGTGCCTAACGTAGGGAAAGCTTCTTCCTTGCCTCTTTCAGTTATATATTCGGCACTTTGTTGATGTTTGCACTCAGGGCATCTCAAGATTTCGGTGTATAGCACGTTGTTGCTCACTGTACTGTTCTCCAGTTAAAGATTCGATCCTAGATTACTTATGATAATCTTTTGTGAAAGATACTCTAAGAAGGTTTTTGGCAAACTAAGATTTATTTGGATAATCGCCAGTTTTATTTGCCGCGAGTAAGAAAACTACACCCCGGAATCGGCCTCTGACAATTGTTTTCCGCCCAAAATTCTGGTAGTATCCATCTTTTGCTTGAAACACTAATTAGCAAAGTATAGATAACCGTGAAAGAAATCATATCAACTGAAAATGCTCCGGGGGCCATCGGCCCTTATTCACAAGCGGTAAAAACCGGCAACATGGTATTTGTTTCGGGACAGATCCCGATCGATCCGGCCACGGGACAATTCGTTTCCGACGAGGTGGCCGAACAGACCGAGCAGGTTTTTAAGAATTTGCAGGCGGTGCTTGAAGCTGCCGGGAGCGGTTTGGATAAAGTAGTAAAAACTACGGTTTTCCTGGCTGATATGAACGATTTTGCCGCGATGAATGAAGTTTACGGAAAGTTTTTTACGTCGGACTACCCGGCGAGAGCGACGGTCCAGGCGGCACGGCTGCCGCGGGATGCACGCGTGGAAATAGAGTGCATCGCATATTGTTAGTTTGAAAAGAAAACCGGACGAAAAATTTTCCGCCCGGCAACTAAATATTGATGCTTAGTATCTTACTTAGATAACTTAAGCAGCTTTGACAATTTTTCCGGCCTTGATACAGCGAGTGCAGACTTTCTGACGTCCGGTATCGCCCGAGGGTAATTTAACGCGGATCGATTGCAGGTTCGGGTTAAAACGACGGCGCGTGCGATTGTTCGCATGCGAGACGTTATTTCCGAATTGTGGGCCTTTACCGCAGATTTCACATCGTTTTGCCATAGTATTAATGCCTCCGAATAATTACTGGGGGTATAAGTGAGCCGGACATTTAGTCAAACTCAAAAACAATACATATAGCAAAATTTGTGATAGAGAGTCAAGTTACGTATTTGGAATTAGAGCAATTATGAGCAAAGTCAATTTTGAAGGAGCAGCAAGTAAAGTGCGGAAATCCAGTAGATTTGTGTTATCGCTCGGCCTTACGGCCGTGGCGTCTTTTCTTTTTTTAACATCCGGTTGCGGCAGTTCGCCGGCCAGCGGCACCAAAGGTGATGCGGCGGCCACGGTAAACGGCAAGCCGATAACCAAGGAACAGGTTGATAAGGCCCTGAAACAGCAGGGCCAGGGCCAGGAAGGCAAGCTTTCTCCGCTTGAATTAGCCCAGGCGCGCCTGCAGATATTGGATAGTTTGATCCAGCAGGAAGTGATGTTCCAGAAGGCGGAAAAGGAAAGCACGGTGCCGAAGGAGGAAGACGTCACCGCTGAATATAACAAACGAAAAACCGCAACCAGCCTGTCGGCTGAACAGGTTGATAAAAAGCTGCAGGAGATGGGCGAAACGGAAACTACCGCCAAAGAAGCGATCAAAAGAGAGATCGCGATCTCAAAGCTGATCGAAAAGATCACCAGCAAGGTCGACGCGCCTAAAGATAGTGAGATCGAAGGTTTTTATAACACCAACAAGGACATGTTCGTTAAGAAGCGCGGTGTTAAATTGGCTGCGATCGTTATCGATCCGGCGAACAGCGGTTCCGGTGACACCACGGTCGATGAAGCCAGCGCGCAGCTGAAGATCAACGAACTTCGCGTTAAATTACAGCAGTCAAACGGTTCGGATTTCACCGAGCTGGCACGTGATAACAGCGAAGACCCCAGCCGTGTTCAGGGCGGAGAGATGGAATATCTTCCGGAAGAAACTCTCAAACAGAGCTTCGGCCAATTTGCGGACAGCTTTATGAATCCGAAATTTACCGTTGGCCAGGTGGCCGGCCCGTTACAGCTTTTCGGCAAATACTATTTCTTTAAGCTGCTGGAAAGAAACGAATCGGAAGAAACGCTGACCCTGGAAAAACCGGGTACGCGCGAGCGCATCAACGGCATGCTGGTGCAGATTCGTAAAAATCTGCTGCAGGCTTCTTATAATGCGATCGCGATGAACGAAGCGAAGATCGAGAATTTGCTGGCCAAACAGGTGGTGGATAATCCGAATGAATTAAGCGGCGCCCGACCGGCGCAGGCCCAGACACCGGGCGACGCAGCCCCGGCGGCATCACCTGCCGCGCCGGGTGCGGGTAACAGCAATGCCGGTAACGGTCCTGCTAAAACACCCGTATTGTCACCCCCGGCTAAACCGGCTTCAAACGCTCCCGGTAACAAATAGCTTAGCGTGACACAAACAATAAAAATGGCAGGCGGCATTTAAGATGTCCCTGTCATTTTCGTTTAATTATGCTTTTTCGTTTTTCAGATGTGTACAAAACCTATTCCGGCGCGGAGATCCTGCGCGGGGTGACGTTTCAGGTGAACCCGCAGGAAAAGGCCGGACTGGTGGGCCGCAACGGCGCGGGCAAGACCACGCTTTTCCGTCTTTTAACCGGCGCGGAAAGCCCGGACGACGGCGACGTTATTAAGGCCTCCGATCTGAAGATCGGCCTGCTGGAACAGCATGTTAATTTTGTCGCGGGTGACACCGTGCACTCTTTTGCGATGTCTGCTTTCAGCGCTCTGATCGAGATGGAAGCAGAGATGCGAAAGTTGGAGCTGCAAATGGCCGAAGGCGGTGACGACCTGGCGGAAATTCTTGAGCATTACAGCGAGGTCCAGCATCAGTTCGAACATCAGGGCGGTTTTGAAGCGACGGTAAAGGCAGAAGCGGTTCTGCTCGGCTTAAAATTTCCCAAAGAAATGTGGACGCAGGATGTGGCAGAGCTTTCCGGCGGGCAGCAGAACCGTCTGGGTTTGGCGCGGCTGTTGTTGTCGGATTCCGATATCTTGCTGCTGGACGAGCCGACCAACCACCTCGATATTCATTCGGTAGAGTGGCTGGAGGAATTTTTGCAAACATACGAGAGAGCGTATGTGATCATCAGCCACGATCGCTATTTTCTTGACCGCACCTGCACGCGGATAGTCGAACTGGACGAGGGCAAAGTTTATACCGGTACCGGAAATTATTCCGACTACCTGGAAATTCGCGAAGAACGGCGTGAATCGCAGCGCCGCGCTTACGAAAACCAGCGGGCACTGATCGCCAAAACAGAAGATTTCATCCGCCGCAATATCGCCGGGCAAAAAACCAAGTTGGCGAAATCGCGCCGTAATATGCTGGGGCGCATGGACCGGGTCGAAGCCGTGCGGTCGGATAAAAGCGGCGGGAATTTTGGCTTAAAAGCGGTGGTGCGCTCCGGCGGCGATGTGCTGATGGTAGAAGAACTGGCGGTTGGCTATACGGATGTTTCGCTGGTGTCGGATTTGAATTTTACAATTCACCGCGCCGACGCGCTGGGGATCATCGGCGAAAACGGCTCGGGCAAAACCACTTTTATCAAAACGATCCTCGGGAAATTGCAGGCAGTAACGGGGAGTTACCGCTGGGGAGCAAAGACCGATATCGGCTATTACTCGCAGCAGCTCGAAGACCTGGAAGAACGCAACGAAATAATTATGGAGCTGCGCCGCATCGCCCCGGCGGATGTGACCGATGGCGCGCTGCGCGGTTACCTGGCGCAATTTCTTTTTACCGGCGACGACGTCTATAAAATTGTGCGCGATCTTTCAGGCGGTGAAAAGGGAAGATTGGCGTTGGCGAAATTGATCTATGCGAGGCACAACGTGCTGGTGCTGGACGAGCCTACCAATCACCTTGATATACCTTCGCGCGAGGCGCTGGAAGAGGCGCTGACCGAATACGACGGCACGCTGATCGTCATCAGCCACGACCGTTTCTTTTTGGATAAGATCGCCGATCAAATACTTGCGCTGTATAAAACGGGAGCCGTACGAACTTTTTAACGGCGATTATTCGGAGTATCACGATTGGAAGGCGCGGGAAAACAAGAGAGTGGGAAATAGGGAAACCGGTAAGACCGCGTTAGAAGCGGAAGCGCAGGCGGAAGTTTCCGATGATCTAAGTAAGAACGAACGCCTCAAACTGGAAAAAACCGCAGCCGATTCCGAAAACCAGATCGCAAAATTAGAAGAAACACTTTCGGCGCTTTCGGAACAGATGAGCGATCCGTCGGTGGCGGCTTCGGCGGAGAAGTTTACGCAAATTTCGGGCGAGTATCATAAAACCGAAAATCGCATCGCCGAATTATACCGGCAGTGGGAAGAGGCGCTAAAGTTGCTAAATTAAGTAGCGCTGGCGTCCCGCCGGCTGTCAATGAAGGCGTCTCGCCTTCATTGAGGTAAATCATATTTTTATGCCGGAAAAGAAATTCATTACCGACCAGGAACAGCTGGAAAAACTTGCGCCGGTGATAAACGCGCCGATCAAACATCACGTGTTTGTCTGCAACGGGAAATCCTGTATGCCGGTCGGCAGCGCCGAAGTAAAAAAGGCTTTTGAAGATTACTTGGAATCGCGCGGGCTGCGCTACGGTAAGGAATCAAAGGGCCGTAACCCTAACGGGTCCATTATTTTAACAGACTGCGGCTCGGTCGGGTTTTGCTCGATCGGAGTCGCCGTGCTCGTCTATCCCGAAGGCGTCTGGTACGGCCAGGTCACCGCCGCCGACGTGCCGGAAATTATCGAAAAACATTTGCTCGGTGGGGAAGTAGTCGAAAGATTGGCGCTGATCGAGATGAAATCCGGTTAGAGTCAAACCTTGACGATGCGAATAAAAAATGCGGAAATCTGGGAGCGCAGGCGTCCCGCCTGCAAAGATCGCGCAGCGATCTGAAAAAGCTTATGATTATTTAGTGCGACTGTGGTGGCACTTGCAGGCAAGATGCCTGCGCTCCCAGTTAACGTCGATCTTTTTAGCTCTGCGGGCAAATCAATAGATCATAAAGCTTCGAGGGCGAAAGCCGTCTTGGTTGTTCCGCTCAGATCGATCCAGCCCACCTGATTTTGCAAAGCGTTAAAGAAATTATTCGCGCCGGTGACGAGAGCGGTCGGGTAAGATTCGAGTTCGCCTTCGGCGGTGGGCGAAGAGTCGTAATCAAAGGAAAATTCCGTGACGAGCGGCCAATTGTCTTCGTTACCGGGCAGATACCAAAAACTCAAGCTGGCTTTGGCAGCGCGCGAACGGGCGAATTGAAATTTGCAGAGTTTGCGGACTATTTCGACCGCTTCAAAATTCTTGATCGTTTTTACCGGCGTGCCGGGAGCGATCGCGAGCGATGCCAGGCTCGGGAAAAGTGCCGTTACCTGCTCCATGGTGTTTAATTCCGGCCGCGTTTTCTTTTTCACCGTTATCGAATGCGAATATTTGCTGTTGAACGGCGGCATGATGTCTTCTTCAAATTTCGGTTTGCCTTTTTCGCTGCTGGAAACGTCCTGCGCCGCCGAAAGATAGCGGTCGCCGGCGCGATATTTCAGATTGATCTGAAAGCCATTATCCGGCCCCTCTTCTCGCAATCGCAGAGAGAAATTTTGCTGGCGCAGAGCCAGTTCGGGCGTATCCAGATAGCTGGTAATTCGCTGTTCTACTTCGTTTTGCTTTTCGGTGATGTTTTCGCCTTCTTTAGCGAGGAGAAATTTTACGAGTTGGAAGAATGCCGCGACGCCTTCGTCACGCTGTTTAAAGCGGTTGACGTTAAGCATCAGTTTATATTCGCGCGAGGTGACAGGGAGATTGGAAATAGTCATAGTTGCTCCATTTCTCGGGGTGCGAGCAATATAGCAAAAAGCCGTGTTTAATGCGAGAAGTTTTTCTATGACCGCATCGCGGTCAATATTTCATCGACGACTTTTTTGGCGTCGCCGAAGAGCATCAGCGTGTTTTCGCGGTAGAAAAGCGGATTGTCGACGCCGGCGTAACCGCTCGCCATGCTGCGTTTCATCACGATCACGTGGCGCGCTTCCCAGACGTGAAGCACCGGCATTCCGGCGATCGGGCTGCCCGGGTCGTCCATCGCGCTGGGATTGACGATGTCGTTGGCGCCGATCACCAGCACGAGTCGGTTTCGGGAAACTCATCGTTGATCTCTTCCATTTCGAAAACGATGTCGTAGGGAATATTGGCTTCGGCGAGCAGGACGTTCATATGGCCGGGCAGGCGTCCGGCGACGGGATGGATGGCAAAGCGGACGTCGGTGCTGCGCTTTCGCGCAGGATTCGCACGACTTCGGCCAGCGAGTGCTGCGCCTGCGCGACCGCCAGACCGTAACCGGGGACGATAATGACTTTTTTCGCCTGGCGCATCAGGTTCGGCCGCGCCTTCGGCATCGATGGAATGAACTTCGCCCTGGGGCTGGTCGGCCGATGACAGACGAGCCGCTTTCGGTGCCGAATCCGCCGAGCATCACGCTCACGAAACGAGCGGTTCATTCCGCGGCACATTATATAGCTCAGGATCGCGCCGCTCGATCCGACGAGCGCGCCGGTGATGATCAGCAGGTCGTTGCCGAGCATGAACCCGGCCGCGGCCGCGGCCCAGCCCGAATAGCTGTTGAGCATCGAAACGACGACGGGCATATCCGCGCCGCCGATCGCCATGACGAAATGAACGCCGAGAATGCCGGTCACGATCGTCGCGATCAGTAAGCGGCAGTTGGCCTTCGGTACCCGGCAGCGCGGAAAAACCAGACGCCGAGCGCGACGGTCCCGATCAGCATCAGGAGATTAAGCATGTGCCGCCCGGGAAGCAGCAGAGGTTTGCCGCGTAAGCGTCCCCTGGAGCTTGGCAAACGCGATGACCGAGCCGGTAAAAGTGATCGAGCCGATGCAGACACCGATAAAAATTTCCACCAGATGAATGGATGCTTCGTCCGCCGCGACCGGATGCTGCCCCGAGATAAGTGGCAAACCCGACCAGCACCGCCGCCGCGCCGACAAAACTGTGCAGGATCGCCACCAGCTGCGGCATCGAGGTCATCTGCACGCGCGAAGCCACCAGCGCCCCGATCACCGCGCCCGGGATCAGCACTGCCGCCAACATAATGTAGCCGGCGGTTTCCATCGCGCCGCCGTCGCGACGAGCGCGATCAGCATCCCCAGCATCGCCGAACAGTTTCCCGCGCCGCGCAGTTTCCTGCCGCGACAACCCGCCGAGGCTCATAATAAACAACGCGCTCGCGGCGATGTAGGCTATGATGATGAGACTTTCTTTCAAAGCTTATATCCTTAGTAAAAATCCTCTAAACCAAAGTGTTGTGAGAGACGTTCAATAGTAAAGCTACTTGTCAGACGACAAGCTGTGTGCTGTAAAGCAAACAAACCTTTTTCCCAATAAGCTTCATTACGCGGAACTGCTTTTAACCATTCAACTCGTACGAGATATTCGCTTAAATCGGGATCGTCTGCATTTTCTCCCATATTGGCTGCGAGAAGCGGCGCATTTAAAATAGAAACTTCTTTTCCCGCTAACAAAACATTAAATTCTTTAACAGGAACAGCAGATTCTCTAACGGTGCCAACTCCTACATAACCAGTTTTAGGGATATTAACGAAAACACGTGAGCCAGGAAATAGTGAGTTTAACGTTTGGCTATACCATTTACCCTGCCCACCGGAAATGAATCCGTATTTCCGGCAATCATCCCAAGTTCTGTGTTCGCCTTCGCCTAAACTTATATAAAAATCGCGCCCATTCCAGGGCTCACTACCTTTTTTACTTTTAGATTTACTTGTTTTCCGTTCGGCTTCTTCCGGAGCAATGAGCCAGGTTCGAGCCAAATAGTCTCGTCCTTCATCTCGAAAGAATCGAAAAAATACGGCATTGATAGGAACGCCATAATTATCAGACAGATAATTAATTATTCTTTCAGTGCTTGGATCAAGTTCCGACGCAACTACAATTAATTCGTGATTTTGATTTATCTGTTCCGGAAGACTTAAACCAAAAGCATCATCAAAACCCTCTTCAAGTTTTTTTCCGAGATTCTTTTCTGCATAAATAGCAGCAATATCTTCATAGGAAAGTGATTGAATCCAAGAGGCGTAATCTATGAGTTGAGCAACTACTTCGCGAGGTGTTTTATTCTTTTTTAATTCCACCACAGCTAAATTGCCGTAAGTATCCATTGCTAAAATATCGATAAACTTTCCGTAAATTGTGGAAACTTGTCTTCCTATCAACATAAGTTGAGAAGATAGGACAGAGAGGTCCTCGATCAATGCATTTTCAAGCATTAGTTCTGAATCGATAACGGAAGCATTTATCTTTTCAGGTTTCTGTCCTAATCTCCAAATTCCCACTTCTATCGGCATTCAATCTCCACAATTTGTGCAGTTACCTATGAAACATCGCGAGTATTCGTTTGGTCACGGAAAATTCGTCCGGCGATATTAGAGCTTAGGAAATCAACAAAATCAATTTGTCTTAACCGGTATTCGCTCAGTTTTTTTCGGCTGCAAGGAAACAAATTTACGAGAAGATCTTTTCTCTTGTTTTTGTATATCTTTAAAAATTTCGTCCAGATCGTAATTGAACTTTGCCGCGTATTCAATGCGTACGCGACGTACTTCGTCCACTATTTCATCTTTTTTCATACTTAACTCCCTAAAAGTTCTTCGGGCGTGCAGATCACCGGAGGCTCGTATCCCGATATTCGACAAAATTTTCCTATGCTCACCTGCATCTCCGCGTTAGCGATATGTTTGCAATTCCATGTTAGCAAGTAATCCATGCCGTGTACCGCGGCTATAGCAATATGCAAGGCATCGACCGCGGCTTTTTTCGGAATCGGGCCTTTTGCAACCAGTACCCGCGCCAGATCATTTGCCTGCTCGGTAACATTTAACAGGGGAATACCGTCAAGGAAATCGATTCTCATCCGTGCCATTTCAGAATCACCGGCGCTGGCTTCGCCGATGACTAGTTGAGAAGTATATAAATCAAACTTAGAACGTCGAGTCTCCCACCATTCCCAGGTTATTTGACGATGAGCCGCAGCAATCAAATTCCTGCCGACTCGCGCCGTCAGATAGCTGGCAATGGTCGTTTCAATGTAAATGCTAAGGCCCATTATTTACACATTAAATAAATCAAACTATCTATGAAACATTGCCAGCATTCGTTTGGTCACCAAAAACCCGCCGGCGATATTTATCGTCGCCAGCAGTATCGCGATCGCGCCCAGGATCGAGGTCAGGGAAAAAGTGTTATTGCCGGAAAGCTGCAGCATTCCGCCGATGAGGATAATGCCGCTGATGGCATTGGTCACGCTCATGAGCGGAGTGTGCAGGGCGGGTTTAACGCTCCAGACGACCTGGTAACCGACAAAGCACGCCAGAATGAAAACTGTGAAATGTCCGAGGGTCGAAGCCGGCGCAACCGCGCCGATGCCAAAGAGCGCGATCCCGGCCAAAACGAGCCAGAGCAAACCACCGCCTTTTTCGGCGCCTTTGCCGGCATTAGCTTCCGAGGCCGCGGTGGCGGCTTTGCTGGAAGTGCTGTGCGTCGGAACACCCGGCTCAGGCGATGGCGACGCGAGCACCGGCGGCGGCCAAGTTATCTTGCCCTGATGCACGACCAATGAACCGCGGATCACCTGGTCTTCGAGGTTGACGTTTATCTCGTCGTCCTTTTTTAATTCGTCCAGCAGGGCAACGATCGTCGAGCCGTAAAGCTGGCTGGCCATGGTCGCCATGCGGCTGGGCAGATCGGTGTAACCGATAATGGTAACGCCTTTGTATTTAACGACTTCGCCGGGCACGGTGAGCGCGCAGTTGCCGCCCTGTTCGGCTGCCAGATCGACGATCACGGAGCCGGCCTTCATGCTTTCAAGCATCCCTTTGGTGATGAGTTTCGGAGCGGGCTTTCCCGGGATGAGCGCGGTGGTGACGATAATGTCCACTTCCATCGCCTGGGCGGCAAACAAAGCCATTTCGGCTTTCAAGAAAGCATCACTCATTTCTTTGGCGTAACCGCCTTTGCCTTCGCCCTCTTCCTGTACGCTGACTTCCAAAAATTCCGCGCCCATACTTTTCACCTGGTCCGAACAGGCCGAGCGCGGGTCAAAGGCTTTTACGATCGCGCCCAGCGAACGCGCGGTTCCGATAGCGGAAAGCCCGGCCACGCCCGCGCCAATAACCAGAACTTTAGCGGGGTCGATGCGCCCCGCGGCGGTGATCTGCCCGGCAAAAAACCGGGGGAAGTGCGCGGCGGCCTCGACAATGGCGCGGTATCCGGCGATATTTGCCATTGCGGAAAGCGTGTCCATTTTTTGCGCACGGGTAATGCGGGGAACGGAGTCCATCGCGAGCACGGTCGCTTTTGTCTTTGCCAGGCGATCCAGCAGCTCGCGGTTTTGCGCGGGCCAGATAAACCCGATCAGAATTTTGTTTTCCGAAAGCAGGTCGGCTTCGTGAATACCCAGCGCGGAATGTTCCTCGGGCGGGCGCACCTTTATCACGATGTCCGAAGATTCCCAGAGGGTTTTTGCGTCACCTGCGATCTCAGCACCGGCTTCCTGGTAGGCTGAGTCGGAATAATTTATCTCCTCGCCCGCGCCGGATTGCACGGCAACCTCAAAACCTAGCTTTTTCAGCCGGAGCACCGTTTCGGGAGTGGCCGCTACGCGGCGTTCGCCCGGGTGGATCTCTTTAGGAATTCCAACTTTGGTCATAAATTTCTCGCAATAGAAAAGAAAAGTAAGGCAAGGTAAATATATAAGAGATTTAAAGCGCCTGCAAATCATTGGCGCTGATGGAAGTATTTATAATGAGAACGATGTGACGGCGGGCGATCACACCAACTGGCGCAGCTCGGCGGTAAGAGCCTCGGCCAATTCGGGCCGTCCGTGAAACTGTGCCGGAGTGTTTTGGAAAAGGGCGACTTTCCAGTCGTCGTTATTTCGCACGGCAACTAGCGTCTGAATGGCATTGACCTCAGGCTTCACATCCGTTTCACCGTGAGGGATCATTCCGGCGACGGCCTTTAAAATAGCGACGCGCTTGGTGAGAAACCGGACTTCGCGAACCTTGTTCACGTAGGTGCCGGTTTCGTGATTGGTAAAGATCTGCCCCATTTCTATTTCAATATCGGCGCGCCCATTCATCTGGCTGCCGTCAAAGCCGATAACGATCGCATTTTCATCGAACAAAAACGCAAAATTGCTCGAGCTCTTGCGGTTCCAGCTATCCAATAATTCGTGATAAATGGAGATAATGAGAGATTCTTCGGTCGACTTGCCTGCTTCAGCTTTCATAATCTTTATATAGATAAATGATAGGCTTCTTTACGCCACTTTTCCACTCAGGATCGACATCTTCGGTACTATGCAGCTTTATTTCGTGATGCCCGCGGTGGCGGTGACTATCCGCTTCTACAAGATTTGCGATCTCGCGGACGATCTTAGGTCAGAATGGCTTTTGCCGGCTTTGCCTATAAACCCGTGGATGTTTGCCGCTAATGTCACGAATACACGAATAAGAGCCTTTAATTCGTGTTATTTGTATAATTAGTGGCTAAACCGACTTTATGGCAAAGCCTATGCGCTGGCATACCGAACTTAGCACTTTATAATAGAGGCTGGAAGAATTCATCAAAAGCTTTTTTAAGTTCATCGCTCGTTTGATATTGGCAGGTCTTTACCTCATCGCAGCCCGCCACCATACCGGAAAGACGCCGCCCTTCGCCCGGGCGGTATAAGCAGAGAACGGGCTTTTTCCATTCCGCGGCTTTTCCGATCTCATAACCGACGCCGAGGCTGGGAGTAGTAACTTCCGCCACCAGAACATCAGCCGCTTTTAACCAGGCGAGATCACGGTCGTGAATTTCCTTGTCGGAAAGGCTCTCTTCGCCCTTCTCATTTAACATGAAATCGCCGATGTGTTCGGTCAATACTTCGCCGTATTGGCGGAGCATTTCGATGACGTCGAGATAAAGTTTTTGATCATCGCGGCCGCCGCGGATCGAGCCGGCAAAATAAATTTTCATCGTGTTTTATTTTACGCGTTCGAATGTGACAAGGTAATTTTTCGAATCCGGACCGGCGGAAAAATCTTTTGGCCGCTCGCCGTCCATCACGCCGCAATGTTTGAAAGCGCTGCCGCTGAGTTCATATATCGCGTGGAAGTTTTGGCCTTTTTCTTCGCCGATCGCAAAAGAATAGTCGATCGTTTTTGGAGTTTTATCGGTGTCAACGACGAAAATTCCGCCGCCGACGGTTTTACCGTCCACTTCGACGCGCCAGTTGTTATCGGCATCGAAAACGATAAAACCGTTCTTTATTTCTTCCGCGGGAGTTTCTTTGCCCTGATGAATTTCTTTTACGAGATGCCAGCGGCCCTGCAGGTTTTTCAGTTCCGACATATGCAAATTGTCTTTGCAGGCGGGTATGGCGAGAAGAGCAAGAAGCGGGATGAAAATGAACAAACGATATTTCATATCTTTATTTTCAAATCAGCAACGGAGTCAGTACCGGGAACCCCTAAGTGGCTGAAACCGGCTATGAATTTTGATTTAGCGAGTTGTAAGCATTTTCGCTGCGCTCGGGAGCCGGTCACCTCCCACCACCCCGGCCTTTCGGCCATCCCTCCTTGGGCAGGCGGGGAGTTTTCCAGTACTGACCTCATTACCATGAGTTGATGGGCTTTATCGCCGGGCTTCAAAAACGCGGTTGAAAGGCGTTTCCGTGGCGCGGCGAAATTCGGTAAATCCGCCGGACATCACAGTATCGCGCAGCGCTTCTTCGGTGGCGACGGCTCCTAAAGCCGGGCCGCCGAGCGCCATCGAATTTGCCGTGCAGCAAAGCGTGGAAGCCGCGGAAAATGTCCGGCCGATAATGTTGAAATTTTCCTCGGTGGTATTACCCGCCATCGGTTCCACTATCATCACGCTGCCGTCATCGGCCAAAGTCTCGAACGCCCGTTTAGCCGCGCCGGCCGGATCGCCCATGTCATGCAGGCAGTCGAAAAAAGCGATCAGGTCATATTTTTCATCAGGAAAATCTCCAGCGCTGGCAACCGCGAAATGTACCCGATCACTAAGCCCGGCGTCTTCAGCTTTTCTTTGCGCGGTTTCGATCGACGCTTCATGATTGTCAAATCCGTAAAAAGTTGAATTCGGAAAGGCCTGCGCCATGATCATTGTCGAGGCGCCGTGGCCGCAGCCCACATCGGCGACCTTGGCTCCGGTTTTTAATTTTTCTTCGATGCCTGTCAGGGCCGGAATCCAGGCCCCGTTTAAGTGCGCATGATAACCCGGGCGGAAAAATTTCTCCACACCGATAAAAAGATCGGGATCGTTGTCGCCCCACAGCAGTCCGCCGCCGTTTTGAAAGGCTTCGGTGATGCGGGGTTGGGCGCTAGCCATTGCCTTTACTACATAAAAACCGCCGCCCACATAAAACGGGCTATTTTCATCCGTCAACGCGGTTTTTTGCTCCGCGGTCATGGAATATACCTTGGTTGCCGGATCGTACTCTATATAACCGCCGCTCGCCTGATTGACCAGCCATTCGCGTACATAGCGTTCGTTCGTATTTGTTTTTAAGGCAAGCTCGGCCGACGTCAGGCCGTTACTGTCGCCTATCGCGTTGTAAAGTCCGAGTTTGATCCCGATATACGATAATACCGAGCTTAACGATGCACCAAAATCACCTACTACCTTACCTAAAAAGGCATTCATTTTTTCTTCATTGATCTCAGCGGTTTGGGGGGCTTGAACTGGTTGCGACATAAAAACTCCTTTAAAAATTAAAACTTCTGATCGCAGGGGGCAAACGTGGGAAACCAATATTTTTCGATAGCCTAAAATTATATAAAAAAGAAAAAGCCCAGGCAACGTGTGAAACTATTGGGTTTTGGGTCGGTTTAAGATCTATCCTTAAAGTCCCCCAACGGGGACGAAAGATAATAGCCCAGGGTAAGTGAGCGAAGCGAGCGCCACCCTGGGTATCGGAGTCCCAAAAACGTTTCAGCCCTGAAGGGGCGACAGAACTAACTATGGTTCTCGCCCCTTCAGGGCTTGGTGTTATTTTTTATGTATACCGGGGGTTACGCTTCGCTCACCCCCGGCTACCATCCTGCGCGCCTTTGGCGCTTAAGAAGCATACTAAGTTTAAAATAAAAAACTGCGCTTTAGGTACGAAGCTTTTTTAATCTATTTGGAAATTTACGCTAAGCAGTTTTCGCTAGCGATTCCATATCCGGTTTCCAGCGCAGAACGGGTTTGCGGGCGGCGGTCGCTTCGTCGAGCCGGCCGATGCGGGTCGTGTGCGGCGCGTCGATGACGAGCTGCGGATTTTCCTGCGCTTCCTGAGTCGATGTCTTTCATCGCTTCGATAAACGCGTCGAGATCGGCTGCGGCCGACTGATTCGGTCGGCTCGATCAGCATCGCGCCTTCGACGATTAAAGGGAAATAAATCGTCATCGGGTGAAAGCCGTAATCGATCAGGCGCTTGGCGATGTCGAGCGTGTGAACGCCTTTGCGCGATTGTTTTTTGTGCGAAAAAATAACTTCGTGCATCGAGTCGGACTCAAACGGTTTGTCGAAATCTTCCTTCAGATTATGCGACACATAACGCGCGTTTAGAACGGCCGCTTCGGTCGCTTCTTTCAAGCCTTCGGCGCCGTGCGTGTAGATGTAAGACAAGCGCGCGAATCATCATGCCGAAATTGCCGTAAAACGCTTTGACGCGACCGATTGATTCGGGCACGTATAGTCCAGTCTATAAGATTGCGCTCCCACTCGTCGTCGAAACTTGCCATCTCGGCCGTGCTTTCTGACACTTTATGACGCGCGGGACCGGCAGAAAAGGCTCGAGCTCGGCCGTGCAGCAGCAGGGGCCGCAGCCCGGGACCGCCGCCGCCGTGCGGGGTCGAAAAAGTTTTGTGCAGATTCAGGTGAATGACGTCAACGCCCATGTCGCCGGGACGCGCGACGCCGACCAGCGCGTTCATATTCGCGCCGTCCATATAAACCAGGCCGCCCGCCGTGTGAATGATGTCGCAGATCTCCTTGAATGTTCGTTTCAAAAATGCCGACCGTGTTCGGATTCGTCAGCATCAATCCGGCGACGCCGCCTTCGTCGCAAAGCTCGCGCAGATGGTCCGAGATCGGTCAAGCCTTCGGCGGTCGATCGGATGGTTTTGACGGTAAATCCGGCGAGATGCGGCCGAAGCCGGATTTGTGCCGTGCGCCGAATCGGGAATCAGCATCACGCGGCGGTCTTTCGATGCCTCGCCGTCGCGTTTATCCAAAAACGCGCGGATCAGCATCACGCCGGTCATTTCGCCGTGCGCGCCGGCCGCCGGCTGCAAGCGAGACGCCGGGCAAGCCCGGTGATCTCCGCCAGATCTTCCTGCAGTTCGATAGATCAATTCGAGCGCGCCCTGCGATTCTTCTTCGGGCGCGAGCGGGTGAAGATCGGCAAAGCCGGCGATGCGCGCGACCTTTTCGTTGAGCCGCGAATTGTATTTCATCGTGCACGAACCGAGCGGATACATTCCCAAGATCGATCGAGATAATTCCACGTCGAGATGCGCGTGAAATGGCGAATGACGTCGACTTCGGAAACTTCCGGCACGCCTTCGAGATCGTCGTCGCGGCGAAGCTCGGCGGGCATCATTTCGTCGAGATTGGTTTCTTCGACATCCAGTTTCGGCAGGCGATAACCGACGCGCCCCGTCTGCGAGCGCTCGAAGATCAAACCTTCGTTTTGTGTCGGATGCGATGTAACTTTTTTAATAGGCATAGAATTATCTCTAAAATGTATTATTTATTTCCCTACCGGTTGCGTTGAAAAGCTTTCGTATATTTTTACAAATCTCATTCACAGGTCCATGTTCCAATTCCTTTATAACCGGATATTTTAGGGACCCAATACTCAAATGGCGTGTTTTCAGAGTAATCTTTACAACGAACTTTTTTCAAACCTAAATTTTCCAGATCTTTAGTATCCGTATACCCAAGATAGGTAAAATGATATTGGTCGTACCGGACCGTCCTGAACCAGCCATTATCGTTCAATATTTTCGTGCAGTTCGCGCCGCATATTCTTCCGTTCAAAATCTCGTTCCGTTCGTCATTAACGTCAATCGCAAGTCCAAGATGATGTTGAGAACTGCCCGGAAACGCGGTTTGATACATCAGCGGTCTATTTCTTTTTTGATCCCGGTATTTTATTCCAGGCTCCCATTTCTTTGTTTCCGGAATGTCGTTTTTTGTGACTTCCCGGGTCAGCCCTGAATTACGTTCTGTTTGGTAGTATGTTCTTAAAGCCCAGTCGTCGTTTAATACGCTGCTTTTTTTTGCCCGATCGATACATGTTTTACGGGTCTCATCGTTACAGTTTCTCGCAACATTTTCATAGCCTTTCAAAGCCTTAAAAACTCGTTCCAGCGACTCTTTAGCTTGCTTTTGCAGAAAAAAATCTCCAAAACCAAATCTGACCAATTGGATCTCATTTTTACTAAGAGGCTGGCCATTATTTTTTAGAAACAAGTCCGCAAATTCGGTAACGGATAATTCATTTTTAAATTTGCATACCTCGGGCAGGATTGCGTCTTTAGAAATGAAAACAGCTCCATATTCGTAAAGGATCGATCGTTCCACATCGTCCTTTTCATTGCATGCGATCGGCCCGCCTTTAGAGGATTTCAACTCAAGAAAGACCTGCAGAAAACGATCTGTTTGCGAGTTTACAGGCAGGGCAATGAAAACTATCGCAAGAAATAGAAATATGTATTTCATGTTACTTTTTGATGCTGGACTTTAATTCTTCAAAATCTTCGGTCTTTGTCAGACTGTCCAGCGCGTTAAAAATTATTTCCGGCGGCGCGATCAATTTTCTTTCCGTAAAACTGAGCCATCCGCCGATGCTGGCAACGCGCGCGGTGTGAGTTCCATCTTCTTTGTAGAAATTGTTCACCACGCGAAACCGCGAACCGTCCTTTGCTAAGCCGCCGTTTTCCATCGTGACCTTTACTTTTTCCAACAAAATCAATTCACGAAAATAATCGACCGTTTCAGTCTTGATCACCGGGCCGAAGCTGTACTTCCCGAAATCGATCGGCGGAAAACCGCGCGATGTGAAATACGAAATGCGCGTGTCCACGGCGAACGACAAATAATCGGTATTTGCCATGTGTCCGTTAGGGTCTACGTTGCGCCAGCCCACTTCAAAATATTTTTCAAAGATACCGTTCATCTATGCTGTTTTCGGCGACTTAAATTTTTGGCAGGCCACCCCGCGCGATTTGCTCCATCACCTCACAAAACCGGTCTAGTTCCCACAGCGTCGTATAAACATTCGGCGTGATGCGGATGCCGGTAAATTCTTCGTGCACGATCGGCGTGGTAAATATCTTATGCTTTGACATCAAGTAGCCGCCGATCGCCACCGGGTCTATTCCCTCGATCTTTACGTTTGCGATGGCGCAAGACTGGACGTCATCAAACGAAGTATTGAACGTGACCTTCGGCACGTCTTTCAATTTGTTCATCCAATAGCGCGACAAGTAACGCAGCCGCGCTTCCTTGCGTTTGCCGCCGATAGCATTGTGATACAGGATGGCTTCGCCAATGGCGAGGCGCATCGCGGCGGAATGCGTTCCGATCTCTTCGAATTTGCGAATGTCGTTCTTATTTTTATCTTCCGAAGCCATCAGCGCCCAGATCTTCGGAATTTTTTCTTTCCTGACATACAGCATCCCCGTGCCTTTCGGCGCGTAGATCCATTTGTGCAGGGAAGTGCCGAAATAATCGCAGCCGAGATCGGCCTGTTTAAAATCAAACTGCGCAAATGAATGCGCGCCGTCAACGATGGTCTCTATCCCGCGCGCCCGCGCCATGTCACAAACTTTCTTTACCGGCATTATTTGCCCGGTCAGATTTATCTGGTGCGAAACCAGGATCAGTTTGGTTTTTGGCGTGACCGCGCGTTCAAACGGAGTAGCCAGATCGTTCACGTCTTTCGGAGCGACCGGAACTTTGATCAGGTTAAGCTTTAAACCCTCGCGCATCTCACGCTGTTTGAGCGTGGTCAGCATGCGCGGGTAATCCTGGGTCGAGGTCACGATCTCATCGCCGGACTTAAAATCCATTCCCATCAGCAAGATCTCCAGCGATTCGGAAGCATTACGAGTAATGGCGATCTCTTCGGCGGAGCAGCCGAATATTTCGGCCAGTCCGGTGCGGATGGTTTCCGATTGCGGCTCCAGCAATTGCCACATCGTGTAAGCGGTCGCGTCTTCCTGCTGCCAGGTGTAGCGAACGAAAGCCTCGGTCACGATCTTCGGGCTCGGGCTGACGCCGCCGTTGTTAAGATTAACGATGCCGCGCGTGACGGAAAATGATTGCTGGATAACCGACCAGAAATCTTCATCCATCGCGGCTTGTTCCGGCGACAGGTGAGCGACCTGTTTTGCGGCCGCATTAATATTTTCAAAGAGCGAACCGACGATCGATGACGACAGCGCCATCATTCCGAAGCCTTTGCCCACGGACGACAGAAATTTTCTGCGGTCAAGATCATTTTTGAAAGACGGGTCAGGTTTCATATGATCAAATCTCTTCCGCAATACCAGTAACGAACGCTCAGGAAATGCCGGGCAAATCCTTTTTACAATAGCGGCAGACTATAGCCTGGGGCTGAATGATCTCTGCGCAAAACGGACATTTTTTCCCATTTCCTGCCGGCCTTTTTACAAGCCAAACAATCAGATAAACGAGGCCTCCCCAGAAAAGGACATTTACGGCAAGAACGACGAGAATAATGATCATCTCGTAAAAACTTATAAATTCTCCTATCAGCAGCATCAATTCTTTAGCCCTTCAACCAAGGCGTCGATCTGCTCGCGCGTATTCGTTTCGGTGACGCAAACAAGAAATTCGTTCGGACGATCGGGGTAATACCGCGACAGCGCCAGTCCGCCGATGATGTTTTTATCGGTGCGGAGCTTTTCCAGGATTTCCGTCGCGGCTTTTGGAGCGCGAATGACAAACTCGTTAAATTTCGGCGCGGAAAACGCGAGTTCAAAACCGTCGAGCGTACTGATCTGCTTAGCGGCGTAAGCAGCCTTCTGGGCGTTCTGCATCGCCACTTCCTGCAAGCCTTTTTTACCCATTGTTTCCATGTAAATAGTTGCAGCCAGGGCGATTAGCCCCTGGTTGGTGCAGATGTTCGAGGTCGCTTTTTCGCGGCGGATATGTTGTTCGCGGGTGGCCAGCGTGAGCACGAAACCGCGGTTGCCGTCCTTATCGTAAGCGACGCCGGCCAAACGGCCCGGCATATTGCGCACGTATTTTTCGCTGGTCGCAAAGAGGCCGACGTGCGGCCCGCCAAAACTCATCGGAATGCCGAAAGATTGGCCTTCGCCAACGACGATGTCCGCGCCGCATTCACCCGGCGACCTTAATAATCCGAAAGAGATGGCTTCGGTGACGACGACGATCAGCAGCGCGCCGACGGCGTGCGCCTTATCCGCCAGGTCTCTTAAATCTTCGACACAGCCAAAGAAATTAGGCGACTGCACCACCAGCGCCGCGGTCTGATCATCAAGATGATCGAGGCCGGTCAGACGCCCGGTCGCTTCATCAAAGGCTGCCGTCTCAAGCTGGATACCGCAGTGCTGGACGTAGGTATGCGCTACCTGCAGATATTCCGGATGCACCGTATCGGCGACCAAAACTTTTTCCCGGCGGGTGACGCGCTGCGCCATCAGGAAAGCTTCCGCCATCGCCGTCGACCCGTCGTACATCGAGGCGTTGGCGACATCCATCCCGGTCAACTGTGCCGACCAGGGTTTGAAATTCGAAAATATACTGGAGCGTGCCCTGGGAAACCTCCGGCTGGTAAGGCGTGTAAGAAGTAAAAAATTCCGAACGCTGGATCAGGTGATCGACTACGGTCGGCGAAAAATGCGAATAAACGCCGGCGCCGAGAAAAGAAGGCTTGCGCGCCGCGGTGTTTGCCGCGCCCAGCGCCGTCATTCCGCCGATCACTTCGGACTCCGCCAGCGGATCGGTGATCTTTAAGGTCCGGTTAAGTTTTACTTCGTTTGGAATAGAGCGGAAAAGTTCGTCCGCATTTGCAAGCCCGACAACGCGAAGCATCTCTTCACGTTCTTCGGGAGAATTAGGTATATAACGCATAGATTAATGGTGAATTGTGAATGGCGAATTGTGAATGGCGAAATGAAAAATCCTAAATTCACCATTCATAATTCATCATTATGCATTTGAACTTAGGTATTCGTCGTATTCGGCGGCGCTTAACATGGCATCGGCGGCACCGGGATTTTCCATTTTGATCTTGATCATCCAGCCTTTGCCGTACGGATCGGAGTTGACCGCTTCCGGCGTTTCGTTGATGGCGTCGTTAGCTTCGGCTACCTCGCCGGCCACGGGCGTAAAGATCTCCGACACCGCCTTGACCGATTCGACGGAGCCAAAAGCCTCATGGGCGCCAAACTTATCGCCCGGTTTCGGAAGTTCAATATAAACCACGTCGCCAAGCGAGCTTTGCGCGTAATCAGTTATACCGATCGTAGCGACATCGCCCTCGACGGAAACCCATTCGTGGTCTTTGCTGTATCGTAAATTTTCGGGAATGTTTGCCATTACCTACAATATTCTCCTCTAATAAGTTGTTAAAAAAGAATATTTTAAGTTAGGCGTTATTTTATTGCAACAGAGGCTATATCAACTTCGGTCTTAGGTGTTTTTTCGCGGGTGCGCCAGGCGCGGAAACCTTCTTTGGAAAATCCCCAAATGACCCTGCGATTTTGCCAGAATACCTTGCCCCACGCTCCCCAGCCCATTTGCGGGAAATAAATGCCGCGGAATGTGAGCCGCGCCATAAAGTGGAACAGACGCAGGCCGAGACGCTTATCCTTAATACTTTCAAGGGCTTCCGCAATGCGCTCCGGGCTGTAGGATTTTTCCCAAGCCAGTTTCACTTCGGCCTGAGCTTCCTCGATGGTCATTTTTAACGGCGTATGGGCCATTTTGAACGGGGCAAAATCCAGCCAATGCGTCGGGCGGAACAATCTGCCGTCAGCGGCCAGCCGGTCATAGAGCGGGGTTGACGGAAATGGCGTCAGCAGCCCGAACACCGGTAAACCCGGCGCCCATTCTGACAGGGCATCCAGTGTTTTCTGGGCCGAACCCGGCGTATCGTTGTCCATACCGAAGATGAATGAAGTGATCGCATAGATGTCGCGGTCGGAAAGCCTCTGCAAAACTTCCGCGTATTCGGCGGGTTTGTTGAAATTTTTGTTGACGTCGGCCAGATTCGCCGGATCGATGGATTCCATTCCGATAAAGACCACGCGCCCGCCGGATTCGGCGATCAGATCGACCAACTCTTCATCGCGCAAGAGATTAGCGCTGATCTGGGCCACCCACGGTAGTACCGCGCCGGCGGCGATCATGTCTTTAAGCAGGGATTTGGTGCGTTTTTTATTGATGGCGAAATTGTCGTCGACAAAGAATACGGCAATCTGGCCGCCGTCTTTTTTCGCGCGCGCCTTAAGCCGCAGCAGTTCATCGACCACATTTTCATTGGTGCGAAAGCGGATAGAATCGCCAAAGAATCCGGTGACGGTGCAAAATTCGCATCCGTAGGGGCATCCGCGTCCCGATTCGAGCGGGATCAGGTGAAAATTTTTCCAGTCGGGCAGAAAACGTTCGACGGTCGAGCGGATGCGCTTGGGGACCATATTGAACTGGTCAAGCTTGATCTCTTCCCAGGGAATGGCAGGGTAATTTTCCAGGCTCGGTTTTTTGTCCTGGCCCTTTTCGTCAAGCGGCGCATAGATGTCTTTAAGAGTGCCGTTGGCGGCGTCGGTGCATATCTTTGCCCAGAGTTCGTCGGCTTCGCCCAAGGCGACGGCGTCGGCGTGGCGTTTTCCGCCGTTACGGCCTAACGCTTCATTGGGAAGCTCGGTTACGTGCGGGCCGCCCATTACGACCTTGATGCCGGCTTCGCGCAGGGCGTCAGCCACGCGGTAGGCCTTGGCGACCATTCGCGTCATCGCTCCGATACCGACCAGCCCGATGTCTTCCTTGAGCGCGTACGCGACCAACTCCTTATCGGTCATCGCATGAGCGTTTCCGTCTATCAAAATTACTTCGTGTTCCGGCGGAGTAAGAGTCTGCAGGAGGAACATCCACAAATGTGGCATAAAATTGCGGGTCACTCCATTATCAGGGTTATAGAGTAAAATCTTCATCAAAACTCCTTACTTGAGCCGTCCGATTATAAAACATACGAAGCCCTTGTGGACTGCGAGGTTTTATTCGCCTTGTTATTAGTGAAAAAGACAAATTGAGAGCTAAGTAAGTTTAGCTTATTTATTGCGTTTATAAAACGGCGTGGGTACGATTTCTGCCTTTAAATGGCGTCCGCGAACGTCTATCTCTATTTGCTGCCCGATGTTAGCGAATTCAAGGGGGACGTAGGCAAGGCCGATATTTTTCTTCAAAAAGGGCGCCGGGCTGCCGGAAGTGACATAGCCGGCCTTTTCGCCGCCGATATAGACGTCCTGCTCATCCCGCGCGATCCCGCCGCGTTCGGTCATTTCAAAGCCGACCAATTTCTTCTTCAGGCCCTCTTCTTTTATTTTCGCGAGCGCGTTGCGGCCGGTAAATTCTTTGTTAAGTTTGCAGATCCAGCCAAGACCCGCTTCGAGCGGATTGAGCGTGTCGCTGATCTCATGCCCGTAGAGCGACATCGCGGATTCAAGACGCAGGGTGTTTCTGGCTGCCAGCCCGCAGGGAAGAATGCCGTCCTCCGCGCCGTAGTTTCCGGCTTCGAGCAGTTTGTTCCAAAGACGGGGCCCTTTGTCGGCCATGGCGTAGACTTCAAAACCGTCTTCGCCGGTGTAACCGGTGCGCGAGATGATCGCGTCAACGCCGTCAACTTTTCCCATCTCAAAATGGTAATACTTGATGTCGTCGAGTTTGGTGTCGGTAAGTTTTTGCAGGATGCCGGGCGCGTTCGGGCCTTGAACGGCGATCTGGCAATAGTCGGCGCTGGCGTGATGGAGATGGACATCGTGCGTGCCTTTGTGCGATTCGATCCAGAGCCAGTCTTTCTCCGTCGTGCCGGCATTTACCACCAGAAACAATTTTTCCTCACCAAAGCGATAGACCAGCAGGTCATCGACCACGCCGCCGTCCTCGCGGGTCAGGGCAGAGTAATGCGCCTGGCCGTCGACGAGCTTGGTGACGTCGTTGGTGGTGATGGAATTTATGAACTTGATCGCGTCCGGCCCGTCGACATGAATCTCGCCCATGTGCGAAACGTCGAAAAGTCCGGCGGCCGTGCGCGTACGCAAATGCTCGGCGATCGTTCCCGCCGGATACTGCACAGGCATATCCCAGCCGAAATAATCGACCATCTTACCGCCAAGTTTGCGGTGCTCTTCGTTAAGGGGAGTTTTCTTTAGTTCCGGTATTTGTGATGCTGCTTCCATTGGCTCCTAGAATAAACCGTTCGCGCGGAAATGAAAAATTCGCAGGTCGGATTGTGCCGCCAAAAGACGTAATATTACTGTCTTTGCGCTGAAAGAAACCGGTATGTTTATACGTAATTTGACGGGCAGGTGGTAATGGCGGCGGCACCGTTCATTACAAAATCAGTGCGTTAGTTTTTAAGAGAGAACCACCCCGGCCTTCGGCCACCCCTCCTTCGTAAGGAGGGGAGTTTTTTGCACCAGGCGAACTCCCCTCCTTACGAAGGAGGGGTGCCGCGCCCCGCGGCGGGGTGGTTCTAATTGTTTTCTCAGAGTTATTTTTTCTCCGGCTTTAACTCCCACAAGACATTCACGATCACCCAGCGGCCGTTAGATCTGGCGACGTGCAGGTAATCTATCCAGTCGGACGCCACGACTTTTACGCTGGCGGCGTTTTCAAAAATATCGAGGATGGTGACGTCTTTTTGCTGCTTTTCTTTGGGCGTATTTTTACCAAAGCCTTTACGTGTTCCCTGGACCAATCCCATCGCGCTCATTTGCTGCAGCATACTCCGGCCGTCTTTGGACATCACGATGCGTTTTGCCAGGTCGGGATGCAGCGCGCGTTCCATCCGTTCAGCGTCGCCGGTGTACCAGCCTTCGATGTAATCGAGCGCGGTGGCGGTGATGGCCGCCTTGTCGGCGTCCAAAGAGACGGAGGAAGCGGCGGGGGAAACAGCGGATTGGGAATAGCCGGCCAGCGAAAACATGAACACCAGGAGCAGCGGGAAGATAAGCTTTTTCATAAAATGAGAACCTTTCGGAAAATAAATATTTTAAAAACCGAGTGCCTTGTCAATTTATTACGGTCTAATACCTCGCCGCGTTTCAAAAAACTGATCTGATCCTTGCGGCTTAGACCACTATCAAACCAAGAACAGTGTTCTGAAATGATAATTCGGAATAGATGAAAGCTGATAGCTGATAGCTGAGAGATCCGATCTATCCTCTTTCATCTATTAGTTATCAGCCATTCCGAATGGGCGATCCCTATTAACCTATAGCTTTAAGACACCGCCAAACTCGAAGATCTATTGCAAAAATTGCGAAATTGGGTATCATCGCTTATAGACAAGGCCCGTATCTACCGAATCCTATTTTCGCTCATTAATTAATGGACCCTCATGAAAATAATATTTTTTATCATTTTTATTCTTAGCTATGTGGCGTCGCTTTTTGTAGGCCAATGGCTGCAAAGCAAGACCCGCGGGTATTCCGGAACCTATGCTTTGCTGACCAACATCACCGCTATCCTGTTTTTCTTTTTTTATCTCTGGCTTTTGTCCGGCTACTGGAGCCTGTATCTGGTGCTGGCTTTTGTCGGGCTGATATCGACCGGCGCCGTCCTGTCAAAGATACTTTGGGCGATAATGGGGCCGGACGAAAACGAAGATTATTACGATCAGATAATGTTTTTTTCCGCCGACGTCGGCATGCGCAGCCCATACTGGGTGATGCTGCTTTCGCTGGGGCTGCTGGCGTACATGGCACTTTTTCCGGGTCTTATCGGTTATGTTTATTTCTCCGGCGATGCGTCGACCGAAGTTTTGATGCAATCGATAATAAAATACGCGGCCACGCTCAATGTTATCGTCGGCATCTTTACCTTCAGCTATCCCGGATTTACCCTGTTGTCGTCAAAAAATATCAGCGAAGACGTTCGTTCGGGCTATGTCATTTTGAATATCAGCAGCCTGTTTACGATCACGATGTGGATAGCGCTGGCTTTGTGGTCGTTTCAAGCCGGCAGTGACAGCGGATATTCCATTCCCACCGGCAGCGCCGTTGATTTTAAGATCTCGCCGCTTTTTCTTTTAATTGTTTTTGCTGTTCTCGGTTTCCTGTTATTTCTTCCTTATCTGATGGGTTCGCAGAGCGGTAAGAAATGGCGAACGCGTTTGCTGCAATCAAGAAAGAAACTCATCGTGGAATTGATAGGTATTTTGAACGAACCGGAGCTGGATATTTCGGAACTGCAAAAACTGGATACGAAGATCGGGGCCGAAGAAGACAAGCTGATGAAAAAAGATCCCACCATCGCTTACTGGGTCAGGTTCGACGAGATGAAACCGGAGCAAGCCGCAGATCAAAATGAAGCGCAAATGCTGGCATTCTACAGTAAGTGCAAAGATACGGATATCCGCTTTCAGCACCTGGGCTTTCTTTCAAAACTTCGCCGGGATATTCAAAAAATGACCCCTGTTTTCGAAGTCCAAAAACCGCCCGTCACGGACAAGTATGTTAAAAATTACGAATATGACGAAAAACAGCTTACCGAGCAGGTAAAGGAACAGGAAAGCTATAGCCCGCAGATATACGCGACCATTTTCTTTCTCGTCAGCGCCGTGATCAGCCAATTATTCAGCTCGTTCGGCCAATGGGCCTGGGCGCTATTCACCAAACCGATGGGGGGATAAGCCCGCGCATAAAGTCATTCCGGTTCTCCTATAAACTTCGGAATCTTCTTTCCTGGTTGTGCAGGCAATCAAAAAAAGAAGCTCTTTCGCCCGCTAAAGCAGGCTTACATTTTCAAATAAAACAAACCCGGGCTTCAGCCCGGGGCTATTATCATTCGCTCGCTGACGCGAGCAAGATAATGATTAATTAATAAGCCCGGGCAAAAATGACGCGCCTGGTCGAAGGCTTGCCTGAGTAGACGCAGACGCCGTCTTCTTCCACGCCGTCGAGAGGGATGCAGCGGATGGTGGCTTTGGTTTCGTCCTTGATGACTTCTTCGGTTTCGGCGGTGCCGTCCCAGTGGGCGAGCAGGAAGCCGCCTTTTTCGATCTGCTCCTTAAACTCATCCCAGGTATCGACAGGAAAAGTATTGTCGTTTTGAAACTTCAAAGCTTTTTCGTAAATATTTGCCTGGATCTGGTCGAGCAGGTCAACGATCTTTTCCGCCAGGCCGGCGAGCGGCATACGATTCTTTCGTCAGCGTGTCGCGGCGGGCGACTTCGACCGTACCGTTCTCCAGATCGCGCATGCCGATACCGAGACGCACCGGCACACCGCGCAGTTCATATTCGGCAAATTTCCAGCGCCGGGCCGATTTTGTCGTCGTTGTCGTATTTGACGGAGACGCCCGCTTTGGTCAGGCCTTCGATGATGGGTTTGACCGCGGCGTTTAATTTTTCCAGATCTTCAAGTGTTTTGTAGATCGGAACGATGACCACCTGGTATCGGCGCGAGTTTGGGCGGCAGGACGAGTCCCTGATCGTCGGAGTGCGCCATGATGAGCGCGCCCATCAAGCGCGTCGAGACACCCCAGCGAAGTCGCCCAGGCAAATTCCTGCTCGTCTTCTTTATTGGTGAACTTCACGTCAAAGGATTTGGAAAAATTCTGCCCCAGAAAATGCGAAGTGCCGCATTGCAGAGCCTTGCCGTCCTGCATCAAGCCTTCGATGCAGTAAGTTTCGACCGCGCCCGGCAAAACGCTCGTTCGGTGATTTAAGGCCGCGCATGACCGGCAGGGCCGATCCAGTTTTCGGCAAACGTCGGCATAGACGCCAAGCATACGTTCGGTTTCCTCAACTGCTTCTTCAGAGTCGCGTGGGCGGTGTGGCCTTCCTGCCAGAGAAACTCCGCCGTGCGAAGAAAGATGCGCGTACGCATTTCCCAGCGCACGATATTGCACCACTGATTGATGAGCAGCGGCAGATCGCGCCATGACTGGATCCAGTTGCGATAGGTGTTCCAGATGACGGTTTCCGAGGTCGGGCGGATGATCAGTTCTTCCTCGAGTTTGGCGGCGGGATCGACGATCAGGCCTTTGCCGTCAGGGTTTGTTTTCAGACGGTAGTGCGTGACCACCGCGCACTCTTTGGCAAAGCCTTCGGCGTGCTCTTCTTCTTTTTCCAGAAACGATTTTCGGGACAAAAAGCGGGAAGTAGGCATTCTGGTGCCCGGTCGCCTTAAACATATCGTCCAAGGCGCGCTGCATCTTTTCCCAGATGGCATAGCCATAGGGCTTGATGACCATACAGCCGCGCACGGCGGAATTCTCCGCCAGGTCCGCGCGCTTGACGATCTCGTTGTACCACTCGGAATAATTTTCGGCTCTTGTCGGAAGTCCCTTGCTCATACGTTAAAAATTGCTCCTAAGTAAAAGAGTCAATAATACGGCAAAAGAGAAGATGTGACAATTGTGATGAGATCAGAACCTTAGAACGCAGTGACGGGTTTCAGCTTTGCTTTCCGCGGCTTTGCCGCAGTGATGTGCGGTAAGCCTATGGCTTACCGGCGAGCTGATTTTATTTTGGCGGAGGCTAAGCCTCCTGGTATTTATTAGTACGACTCTCGGAAAGGAAGAGCCTTTCCGCACAGCACGGCGGCGGAGCCGCAAAAGCCGGTCACTACGTTTCCGGTACTGACCCGTTGCCGAAAAATGTTTTTCACTGTTTCATATGTTAGATTATTAAACGTTTATGAGTGACCTCGATCTTAATTTTCACGACACCGCCACCGCGTTTGCCGATAAGTCGAACGCCGAGTTAAAGCAAAAATATTGGTTGTTCAAGATGATGAACTCCCCCTGGCTGGTCGATTTCGGCACAGCTTCGACGGAGTTTGCGCTGTCGCTTGGCCTGCCGGTCCAGGGAATGATCAAATCCACCGTCTTCAGGCAATTTTGCGGCGGCGAAACGATCGAAGAATGCGAGCCGACCATCAGAAAGCTGGGCGATGCGAACATCGGTACGATCCTCGATTATTCGGTGGAGGGCAAATCCGAGGAAGCGGTCTTCGATCACACAAAAGACGAGATCAAAAGGACCATCGCCCGCGCGAACGGCGACGAGAAACTTCCGTTCTCGGTATTTAAGGTTACGGGCCTCGGGCCGCTCGGTACTTTGGAAAAGGTTAGTTCGAAGGTCGAGCTCGACCCGGAGAACCGGGAAAAGTGGGACAGTACCCGCCGGCGGGTAGAAGAGATCTGCGAATACGCCCATTCCAAAGACCAGGCGGTTTTTATCGATGCCGAAGAGACGTGGACGCAAAATGCGATCGACGAATTGGCGTTTGCGATGATGGAAAGATTCAACCGCGAAAGGCCGCTGATCTTTAACACCTTTCAGATGTACCGCGCCGACCGGCTGGAATTTCTCAGACAGTCGCACCAGCACGCGAAAGAAAAGGGTTATATCCTGGGCGCAAAACTGGTCCGCGGCGCTTATATGGAAAAAGAGCGCGAACGGGCCAGGGAAAAGAGCTACCCGTCGCCCATCCAGCCGGACAAGGCCGCGACCGACCGGGATTACAATGCGGCGGCAGATACTGCCTGGAAAATATCGCCGAGATCGCATTCGTCGCCGGCACCCACAATGAAAACAGCATCCAGAAGCTGGCGCAAAAGATGCGCGAAAAAGGCCTTCCGGAAAACCATTCACACATTTTCTTTTCCCAGCTTTACGGGATGAGCGACAATCTTTCTTATATTCTCGCCAAAAACGGATATAACGTCTCAAAATACGTGCCTTACGGGCCGGTCAAAGACGCCGTGCCTTACCTTATCCGCCGCGCCAAGGAAAATACCGCCATCACCGGCCAGATGAGCCGCGAATTAGACCTTATCAATCAGGAAATGAAGCGCCGAAGGCTGGATTAACCTGGGAGCGCGGGTATCCTGCCCGCAAAGATCGCGCAGCGATCTAAAAATCGCCTGATTCGTGACGGTTAGCACGGCACGCCGCGCTTTGCGGGCAGGATGCCCGCGCTCCATAGCCGCTAGACTGGCATCTAATACAATGTTAGACTTCTTTGGTTAAATCAGGGGGCTGAATCAGCGACTAGTTCGGGCTTTTTCGAGGTGCAATCTAAGTGAGTTTTATTAAAACGGGAGTGTCGGCTTTGGGCCGGCTATTGATCGTCGTTGCGCTGCTGGGGGCCTTTCTGGCGGGATTGTTCGGGGTCGTGATCTTCTCTCTCCGGGGACAGGAAGTCCAGGTGCCTGAGATAGTTGGCAAAGATTATCTTCAGAGCGAGAGAGAATTGGCTTCGCTGGGCTTAAAGATCAAGAAAAGGGCCACCAGGTACAGCCAGGAAGCGCCAAATCTTATCCTGGAACAGCTTCCGCGGCCGGGTGAAACCGTCAAAACGGGACAGCTTGTTTTGGTAGTGATCAGCCGTACCAACACGGAAGGCGACGAAACTCCGGTCGAGGTCGAAAAAGAGACCAACGAAAATCAGCCTGTAGCTAACGATAACGAACCGGTAAACACGGCTTTAACCAAGAAAGATAAGCCCAAAAAAGACCCTAAAAAGTCCAATACCAACGCGAATGCCAATACCGGCTCCGGCGGTAATCAGAATAATAATTCGGCGGGCGACAACAAAAATTCAGGCAGCGGAAACGATAATTCGAAAGGCACTAATCCAGCCAATAATTCCAATAATAAGAACAATAACCGGAGCACCAGCCCGGCAAATACGGCTAAACCTCCGCCGGCAAAGACGCCCGCTAAGGCGCCTGCAGGCGCCGGAGATACGCGTAATCGCCGCACTCCAGGGTAGGCGGGCAGCAACGCGAAAGGCAACTTAATGTTGGATTTAGGATTCTTATATGATTGAGATAGCGCCATCAATTTTATCGGCAGATTTTTCGCGGCTGGGCGAGGAAATCCGCTCCGTCGAAGAAGGCGGCGCAACGGTCATTCACGTAGACGTAATGGACGGCAAGTTCGTGCCGAATATCACGATCGGATTGCCGGTGGTGAAATCGCTGCGAAAAGCCACGGGATTGACCCTTGACGCGCATCTGATGATAGAAGAACCGGGCCGCTATGCCGCCCAGTTTGCCGAGGCGGGCGCCGATATGGTTTCCGTTCACGTGGAAGCCGATGCTCATTTACAACGTACTTTGACATCTATCAGGGAAGCCGGAGCCAAAGCCGGTGTAGCGATCAATCCGGCGACACCGCTGGTTGCGCTGGAAGAAGCGCTGCCCTATGCCGATTTTATCCTGCTGATGTCGGTCAACCCGGGTTTTGGCGGCCAGAAATTTATCCCGACGATGGTGGATAAATTGCGACGGCTAAAAGATATGATCTTTCAAAAGGGGCTGCCCGTGCGAATAGAGATCGACGGCGGCATTGACGAAAATAATATCGGCGATATCTCTGCTTCGGGAGCGGAGATAATAGTCGCCGGCTCGGCGGTGTTCGGCAAAGGGGATCCCGCCGGGGCCGTCAAAGGTTTAATGGAAGCTACGATACAGTGGGTTTAATAATAAAAGTTTTGAATTTATCAAAGCGGAGTTTTTTAGGAGGAGAAAGATGCTTTTCCGCAGAAGCAATTTAATATTTGGTTTAATTATCGTTTTTTGTTTGTCGCTGCAGGTGTTTGCCCAGAGCAAGCCGGACGGCGGTTCACCAGGCCAGCGTTTACAGGTGATGCGTCAAAAATTAGACGCCATGCACCGTTCCATCGAGGGCGCGCTGGCGGGCCTAAAGGACGACGCTAAAGACGACAAAAGTAAAAAAGACGATAAAACTGCGCTCGATACGCCGTCGGCCCGTCTCAAATCACTGGAAAAAGAAGTCGATTCTTTTGAATTCGGAGATCAGTAACCTTCAAGGCAAGATCGACCGTTCCGAGAAATACGAATCCAGCGACATAGATCAGATGGAGTCTTCTACCGCGGACTTACAGGCAAGAGTGGACTCGACCCTGATGGAAACCGCGGCGGCCCGCAGCAACCCCGTTTCCCGCGTGGGTGATCCGCGCGAGATCAAGAAAAAGAAAAAATTCCTGGGCATTTTCGGCGGCGGTACCGATGAATATGAAGAGTTGATGGGTAATGTGACCCCGGGGCGTGACCGCGAACTCTTTATCGTTGCCACTCGCGAAGTGCGCAAGCATAACCACGAGGTCGGCCGGCTGCTTTTCACTACCATCATCACGACCTATCCCGATTCGCCGTACCTGCCGATGGCCAAGCTGGCTATCGCCGATTCATTTTACCTGCAGGGAACGACCAGCGACCTGATCCAGGCGTCTGCCGCTTACCAGGATTGGCTGACATTTTTCCCGACCCATCCGCTGGCGGACCGCGTCCTTTTAAAGATCGCGGAATCTGAAATGCGGCAGATCGGCTGGCCGGACCGTGATGCCAGCCGCGCAAAAAAAGCGGAACAGCGTTTGAGAGCCCTTTTGCAGCAATATCCTAACAGCACGCTGCGAAAGGAAGCGGAAACCCGCCTGGACGAAGTGCAGGACAACCTCGGGCTTCACAATCTCTGGATAGCCAATTTTTATTACAAGCGCTCGATCGAGCAAAAGAAACAGGGTTTAAAAGGCGCCCAGTCACGATACCGTGAGATCCTGGATAAATATCCCCACTTCGGCTGGATGGACGAGACTTTGTTTAAACTCGCGGTCACCTATCAGACTGAGGAAGAAAACGACCAGGCGGCGCGCTATTTCCAGCGGATAGTTCAGGATTACCCGAACGGCGATTACGCTGAAAAAGCCAGGCAGCAACTGGAGCTGATGGGCGCAAAAATACCGGAACCAAGCAAGGAAGGTTTAGAACGACAGCCTCCGGCAAATAAATCTTTCTGGGCGAATTTTACCGATGAATTGACGGGCAGTTATGAACTCACCATCGATAAGAACGGCGTTTTAATGACCAAAGATTTCGATAAAGAAAAATTTGAACTCATTGACGCGGTGATCGAAAATTTGGGCGAATTGAATAACTCGCAAATTCCAAAAGCATTGACCGCGGTGACCAACAAGACGCCGGCGGCCAACCCGGAAAAATAAACGACCGAAAATTTCCCTGATATTTGGCGTGTGTTTATTTTCCAGCCTAACCGAATATCAGGGATATTCTATTTGTGAATCCATTACATCAAACCGAGCGTGAAGTTAATGTCGGAGGCCTGACACGGCTGATCTCATGGCTCGCTATTTTGACAATAATATGCGCGGTAGTTTTGTCGTGGCTGCTGCTTGGTCCGACGGTAAAGCCGACGGGCATCGATGGCCTTTGGATAATGGTGTCGTGGGCAGTGATCGTTGCCATCGCCGTTACGACAATGATCTTTTGGGAAGCGCGAACCGGGTGAATCATTTGGCGCTGAGAGTTTTTGCGATATTCGTGGTTATTCTCGGAACCGTAACGGCATTTTTGAGCGGGGACAAGTTTGACGCGCTGCGGGCGGTGACGATATCACTGATCATGTTTATGATGAGTTATCGCCGCCGCGAAAAGACGGCACGTGCTTAAAGAGGTATAGATGAAGAAAAGTTATTCGATCTTTTTTGGTTTTATTTTTCTTGCGGCAGTTTATGTTTCGAGCGTTAGCGCGCAGGACGTGCCTCCACCGCGCGCGGTCGCGTCGCCGACGCCGCTGGCATCGACAGTTCTGGAGACCGCTTTTAACAGGGCCGGCAGCCCTATCAGCCGCGAGCAGCGGGAAAAAGCCTACGCGAAATTGCTCGAAGGCCAGAGGTTTCTGGAAACCGCCAAACGGTCGCTGACCAAGACCGAATATGACGTGAACATCCGCCTGGCAAAGCAATCCTTTCAAAACGCCGTCGAATCAGACCCTTCTTTATCGGAAGCCTATAACGCGATCGCCGAGCTGAGCACGCTGGACGAAGCGGTTAAGATAGCCGCGCTGGCCTTAAAGATCAACTCGAACAGCTTTGCCGCGCACCGCATGCTCGGCCGCGTATATACCCTCAAGGCCAAGCTGACCGAAGTGAACATCGATAAAATTTTTGTGGACAAGGCCATTGCGGAATGGAAAGAGGTCGCCCGGCTCGATCCGCGCGGTTCCGAATCGTGGGCTTATCTGAGTGAGCTTTATAACCGCCTGGACCGCTCTAGCGATGAACTGGAAGCGCTTAATAAATGGATCGGTTCGGTGCCGCCGGCCTCGCGCTTTGAGTACGACTTTTTCCGCCGCGCGACGGGCGGGCAGGACCTCTCGCCGGACGGCGCATCATTGCGGCTGGCGAAGGCGCTGTTAAAAGCGGGGCGCGATAAGGAAGCTCTGGATGTGATCAGCAGAAAGATCGCCGATGAACCTGAAAATGAAGAAGCGGTTGAATTGCTGAAACAGGCGCTGGGAAAAGCCGATAGCGAAAACATCGCGCAGGTCATTCAATCCTTACAGCAGGCGGTCTATGCCAATCCCGGAAATGCCTCGCTGGTCGAAGCGCTGGCGGGAATACAGCTTAGCTCGGGGATGGCCGATGAAGCTATCAAGACGCTGCGTAAAAGCATTGAAAAGACCGACGATAAAATGTCGGCAGCGAAATTACAGCTTACCCTCGGCGATGTTTACGCTGACATGGGGAATGATAAGGAAGCCGTAGCCTTATACGAAGCGGCCCTCAAGTCGCAGGGGATAGACGGCACGGCGGCGCTTGATGAGAGTGAGCGATTTTTTGCCACGCAGGTTTTGTCGGGAATAGTTCAACTGCACAAGAACGGCCAGCGTATCGAAGAGGCCAAACAGGTGATCGAGCGCGCGCGAACTCTTCTGGGCAAGGACGACCCGTTTGCAGACCTGCAGCTTATCAAACTTTTGCGCGATACCGGCAAAAAAGCCGAAGCGCTTCGCACGGTTCGCGCGCTGCGCGAGAAAACGCCCTCTTCGGACGAATACTTTTATCAGGAAGCCTATATCCTTACCGACCTCGGCCGTGTCGAAGAGGCAGTGGCATTGATCAGGACCAAGATCGTAAATAAAGGGAAGATCGCTTCTTCACCGCAAGCGGCAGCGCGGGATATCAATAATTACCTGATGATCTCAGGCCTTTATTCCCAGGTCAAACAAGGAGCGAAAGCGGTGGATGCCGCCCAAACGGCACTTGTATTGGCGCAAAGCGAAGATCTGAAACAAGTGGTCATGCTTACACTTGCGACCGCGCAAAACGGCGCCGGTGATTATAGAGGGTCGGAAAAAACGCTGCGCGATATCATTGAAAAAACACCGGAAAATGCTACGGCGCTTAATAACCTCGGATATTTTCTGGCGGAGCGTGGAGAGAAGTTGGACGAAGCCCTGCAAATGACGCAAAAGGCCGTCAAAACACAGCCGGAAAATCCTTCATTTCTCGACAGCCTGGGCTGGGTCTATTTCAAGATGGGAAATTACGATGAGGCCGAAAAGCATTTGAAGGAAGCGAACCGCCGCGATCCTTCATCGGCTACGGCGCTCGACCACCTGGGCGACGTTTATGCCAAACAAGGAAAGCTCGACCTGGCGCGCGTAAACTGGCAGAAAGCACTGAACCTGACCTCGGACAATACCGAGGTTGCCAAGATCAAAGCCAAGCTGGTAAAGAAACCGGGAAGATAACGTTAATAGTGATGAGTGATGAGTGATGAGTGATGATACGGAAATTACAATGCCTGGTTTACTTAACATTCAGAATGAGAGAACTAACTAGTCACTAATCACTATTCATTATTCACTAACGAAACATATTGCCGCGTCCGAGCAGGAATTTGGGGTCAAGAGCTTTCTTGACCTCGATCATTTCATTTAAGAATCTCTCGCCGAACATTACGTTAAGATATTTCCGTTTTAGTTTTCCGACGCCGTGCTCGGCAGAGATGGTGCCGCCGACGATGCAGGTACGCGCGATGAAGCGTCCGTAAATATGCCGCGCTTTTTGCGCTTCACTTTCATCGCGAGGCAAAATATTTACATGCACGTGGTTGTCGCCGATGTGGCCAAAGATCACATAACTTAAGCCCGCTTCTTTTAACGTATCCTGATAAAACTTTAACTGCCGCGGGAATTCTTCATTGCCGACCGCCATATCGGTCGAGACTTTTCTCTGTCCGTGTTTTACTATCCATTCATTAACCGCGACCGGCAAAGCGTGGCGAAATTCGCGCATTTTTTTTGCGTCTTCGGCATTGATGGCAAACCACGAAATTTCGATCTCAGCGCCGGTTTCCTCCAAAAGCTGATTCCAGAGCGTGAGCAGACCGTCTTCGTTCTCTTCGGTCGTTTCCTGTTCGAAAAAAACCGCGCCGGCCATATTTTCCGGCACCTGGGGAAATTTATCGCGGATAAAATCCAGAGAGTTGCGATCGAAGTATTCCAAAAGGGAAGCATCGACCACGTTCTTATTTTTTGCGGCGCGGTTTTCATAAGACAAAGCGCGCGCGCGGCTGACAAATTCGAGCAGGTTGTTTTCATCGGTGAAGAAAATTATCCCGCTCAGATATTTTTCCGGTTTTGGCAGCAGCGCCGTTTCAATTTCGGCTACGATGCCAAGGGTGCCTTCGCTGCCGATAAAAAGATCGATCAGGTCCATGCCCTGGCCGGGAAAAGTAGCCCGCGGCGTGCTTGCTGGTATCGGGCATCCGGTAAGTGGGGAGTTTGAGGCCGATCTTTTTATCCGAAAGCTCAAGCGAACATTTGCCGGTTTCGTCGAAAAAAAGATCTCCGCGTTTTAAATTTAAAATATCGCCGGTGGGTAAAACGATTTCCAGCCGCCTGATCCACGGACGCGTCGCGCCGTACTTAAAACTGCGCGAGCCCGAAGCATTGGTGGCGACCGTACCGCCCATCTGGCAGTGACCATTTGGTGGGATCGGGCGGGTAAAAAAGATCCCTTGACTCGACCGCTTTCTGATAATCACCCAGGATAACGCCGCTTTCGACAATGCCGAAAAATTGTTCGGCAGAGATCTCTTTGATCTTATTAAGCTTGTCCATCGCCAGGACGATGCCGCCAAAGGGAACCCTGCCGCCGACCAGCCCGGTGCCCGCGCCGGAAACCGTGAACTGGGTGTCATTTTTATTCGCATCGCGCAGCGCTTCGGCGACCTCTGACGCGCTTTCGGGAAAGATCACTTTATCCACGCTGCCGCCCCCGATATTGCTGGCGTCGGTCAGAAAATCCTGAATTTCATCTTGTGCTGATTTAATGAGCATATTGTAATTTTCATCACACATCTTTCGTGTGTTTAGTGACATTAGTGGTTATGACTTTATTGTCTAAAAGCGGATACGGATTAACCACGAATCACACGAAATACACTAAAATGACCCGAATGATGAATATTCGTCAACAAATTAACTGACATAAATTCTCGGTACGCGCGCGCTGATGCCGCAGGTCACTTCATAAGAAATGGTGCCGGTTTTTTGCGCGATCTCTTCGGTGGTAATGGCGTTTCCGTTTTCTTCACCGATCAGCGTTACTTTATCACCGATCTCAGGGTCCAAAATATCAGTAACATCCACCAGAATCCAATCCATCGAGACGCGCCCGACGATGGGAGCGTATTGGCCATTGACCAACACGCGGCCGGTATTGGAAAGCGATCTCGTATAACCGTCCTGGTATCCGATCGGAACGGTGGCGATGATAGAATCGCGCGCGGTTTCAAACGTCCGGCTATAGCCCAGAGTTTCGTGTGCCGGCACGGTTTTTAACAGCGCGATACGCGAATAAAGAGATAAAACCGGTTTTAACTCCGGCTTATCAATTTCCTTTGGCAAAACATCGCCGCCAAGGCCGTAAAGAATGCCGCCGATCCTGACCATATTTCCGCGCGTGTTTGGATGTCCGACCGCGCCCGGCGAATTTGCCAGGTCACGGTACGAAGGGCGGAAACCTTTTTCGTGAAAAATATTTACGCACTCGTTGAATCGTCGGACCTGCTCGTCGGTAAAAGGATCTTGTTTCAGATCGTCCGCCGCTGCCAGATGAGTCATCAAGCCGTCAATGCGAAGATTTTCAAAATTTTTTAATCTATCGGTAAATTCGCCGATGGCATCGTAACGCACGCCGACCCTGCCCATTCCGGTATCGATCTTGATATGAACATCGGCCGTCATACCTTGCGCTTTAGCCGCGTTATTAAAACGTTCCGCCAGGTCGAGGCGAAAGATGGTCGGGGTAAGATCGTAATTTAGCAGGAGATTTTCCTGCCCCTCCCAAAAACTCCCCAGGCAAAGAATAAGTTTTCGGATACCGGCGCTGCGCAGTGCGACGCCTTCTTCCGGCAAGGCCACGCCAAACCAATCGATGCCTTCTTTTTCCAGCCGGCGGGCGCATTCGATGGCGCCGTGCCCGTAGCCATCTGCTTTGACCACCGCCATGTATTTCAGATCGCGGCCGACGAATCCCTTAGTGGCGTGTAAATTCGCCGCCAGGTTATTCAGGTCGATCTCGGCCCAGGTCGGGCGGCTGTTGAGGCTGTATTGCGGCGGGGTATTATTCATTATTTTTATCGCGTAACAAAAAATTGAGCATTACAAAAAAATCGGCCCTTGTCAAAAACGCACAAGAGCCGAAAATTCTGATCTGTTTTTCTGAAAAATAATTAATAGTTCATAGTTAATAATGGCGCTGCATATAAAGGGGTCAGAACCGGGAACGCAGTGACCGGGTAAAAATATATTGTTTGCAATAGGATTAGATTTTTTTACAAAACCCGGTCACTGCGTTCCCGGTTCTGACCTCATCATGACAGTCATCCGTTTCATTTATGGGCAACGCCATTCATAATTAATAGTTTGCTAATGAACTTCCGTGGCATTCTTGAGATTTCTTAATCCCGTTTCCAGATCCTGGGCCATAAAATGGTCGATCAATAATCCGACGTAGCGATTTAGCGGGTTCATTCCCAGATCGCCTTCGTTGATCCAGATAACTTCGAGGCCCTCGTTGGTCAGCTTCATTTTTATCGCCCCGTTAGACTGGAACTGGCCGTGATCGATATTAAGCGTGTATTCGATACCGTCCGCAGGAATGCTTTTTGTTACCTCGAGCGCTCCCGGGCCGACGTCCTTACCGTCCCAATCCATTTTTGCGCCCTGCCCCGAATCCGAGCCGGAAAAGTTGGTTTTCATGTCGGGATAACGCTTGTCGTTCCACGCGGTCCAGCTGTTCCACGTCTTCAGATCGCTGATGATCGGGTAGACCTTATTCGGGTCGGATTTCATGGTTATGCTTCGTTCGACTTTATAATGAGCCGGTAAAATAAAACCAACGCACAAAAATACGACTACTAATACGATCAGAACCAATAAAATGCGTTTTAGCCACTTCATTTAACAGTCTCCAAATATGGAAATTACCCAACAACCCTTGACTAAAACATTATTCGAGTAAAAGAGGAATTTGGAGCCACAGTACGTTTTTATTCGCCACTAATTACACAAATAGCACGAATAGAGAATTTTTTAATTCGTGCTATTTGTGTAATTAGTGGCCATATCCGCGACTTATGGCAAAGCCATTAACAATGAATAATTATCCCTGCCAAATACTTTCAAACCTGGTGAACTCTTTGATAAAAGCCATGCGGATCGTTCCGGTCGGGCCGTTCCTTTGTTTGGCGATGATTATTTCGGCTTGACCGATATTTTCTTCCGCGGGTTTATATTGTTCTTCGCGATAGATAAAGGCGACGACGTCTGCATCCTGCTCGATCGAACCGGATTCGCGCAGGTCTGCCAGCTGCGGGCGATGGTCCGTACGGGCTTCGGGCGCGCGCGAAAGCTGCGACAAGGCAACGACAGGTACGTTGAGCTCTTTGGCCAGCCCTTTTAATTCGCGCGAGATCTGGGCGACTTCCTGCTGGCGGGATTCGATCCGCTTGCCGCCCGACATCAGCTGCATATAGTCCACGATGATGAGGTCGATCTTTTTCTGTTCCGACGCGAGCCGGCGGGCCTTTGCGCGCATCTCCAGCACCGAGATGCCCGGCGTGTCGTCGATATAGATCTTGGCGTTCTCAAGTGTTTGGATGGCGCCGCCGAGCCGCCCCCATTCGTCGGTCGTCAAAAAGCCGTTGCGGAAACGATGCGCGTCGACCTTGGCTTCGGAACTAAGCATTCTCATTACGAGCTGCTCTTTTGACATTTCCAGCGAGAAGACCGCGACCACGGCGTTTTCAAAGATCGCGGCGTTTTGCGCCAGCGTCAGACAAAGCGAAGTTTTTCCCATCGATGGGCGCGCGGCGATGATGATCAGGTCGGTTCTTTGCAGCCCGGAAGTTATCGAATCAAAATCACGAAAGCCGGTCGCCAGTCCCGTCAAGGCATGAGTTTCGCGGCGGGCAAACTCCTGCACTTTTTCCAGCACTTCGTGCGCGATCGGTTTTACATGGCTAAAGCCCTGGCGGGTTCGCTCTTCGGCTAACGCGAATATCATCTGCTCGGCGCGATCCAGTATCACGGTGGCGTCGTCTTCTTCGGTGAGCGCGTCGCTGGTGATCTGGTTGCAGGCCTTGATCAGATTGCGTACGACGGACTTGTCGTGAACGACTTTGGCGTACGTCGTGATATTTGAAAAATGCGGCAAGCCGTAGGTCAGATTGGTAATGGCGGAAACACCGCCGACCGATTCCAACGCGCTTTCTTTTTTAAGTTCTTCACCGAGCAGGATAGGATCGATCTTTGACCCGCGCTCGAAAAGCGAAATGATCGCGCCGAAGATCCGGCGATGTGAAAGGGAATAGAAATCGTCAGGTTTTAGCAACTCGATCGCTTGGCTGGCCAGCGAGTTATCCAACAGGATGGCGCCCAGGATCACGCGCTCGCTTTCCGTGCTGCTGGGCAGCGGTTTTTCCAGAAATTGATCGCGGGTCTCATAACCGGGTGTAGCCATAAAAGTAAATCAGTCTGTACGGATTAAATATTATAAGCCAGCCGGCGGATTTTATCGAAGTTTTTGACCGCAATAGTGGATAAATCGAAAATTTTAACGAGAAAATTGTTCGGCCCTTGTTGGTTTTCGCCGAAGGCGAATAATCCAATAGCGTCGGGAGAATCCCGGCGTTCAATTTCAGAAAGGAGATATTCGTCCCCGACGGGGACGGATACGAATTGAAATTCTACACGTAGGGTTTCACCCTACGCTATTGAATTTGTCGCCGTTGGCGACATAAACTATAGCCCCAATCTATCGCTTGAGGCTATAGTAGTTTCGCATTCATCTTGGTCAAAAGAAGCGCTATTCCGCGGCTTCTTCAGGCGCTGCGGCGAGCCGGTTCAGCGGCCGTTTCAGTGGCTGCTTCAGCGGCTGGAGCCTCGTCCGATTTCTCAGCCTTTTTTGCTTTAGCTTCGGCTTTCGGGGCCTCGACTGAGGGGACCTCACCGCCTTCGGCAGTAACGGTCACCGGGATCTGAACGACCACTTCGCGATGAAGCTTCCAGCCGACGGTGTAATCGCCCGTGTGCTTGATAGCGTCTTTCATCACCAGCTTGCGGCGATCGATCTCGTAGCCTTTGGCCTGGATGGCTTCGGCGATGTCCATTGAAGTAACTGAGCCGAACAAAGCGCCTTCTTCACCGGCTTTGCGTTCAAAGCTAAGCGAAAGGTCTTTGAGTTGGTCGGCCTGCAGTTCGGCGGTAGCCTTTTCCGCGGACGCCTTTCTCAGCAATGCTGCTTTTTCCTGCTCGATCTGTCTGATATTGCCTTTGGTGGCGAGCGTCGCCATATTCCTCGGCAACAGGAAATTGCGGGCATAGCCGGCTTTTACTTTGACAATTTCGCCGCGCCCGCCCAGATTATCGACATCCTCACGCAGGAGGACAGTTGTTGTAGACATAATGTTTTTCCTCCTTATTTATTAATCGGCGACGAACGGTATAAAAGCGACGCTGCGAGCGCGCTTGATAGCCGTGGCCAACATTCTCTGGTGAATGGCGCAATTGCCTGAGATCCGGCGCGGCATGATCTTTCCGCGTTCCGGAATAAAACTTCTCAACATATGAATATCTTTGTAATCGATAAGATCGATCTTGTCCCGGCACAATCCGCAGCTTTTGCGGCGCAGGGGGCGGCGATTGATCATTTTTCCCGTTCTGTCGTTAGGAATGTAATCGCTGTTGATATCCTGGCGATAAATATCGCCGCTTTCTCTTTCTCTCTCTGCCATAATATTATTTGATCTCCCTCAATAAATTTCGGTTTATTCCTCAGCCGCAGGCTGGTTTTCAGCCCGTTCAGCCCGGCGGGCCGCAGCGCTCTGGCCGCGTCTGGCGACACGGTTGGCACGTTTGGTTTTGAACTTTTCGGCACGGCGGCGCTGCAGGTCAACGCGAATGGTCATATAACGAATGACATTGTCGTTGACGCGGAAACGCCTTTCGACTTCGGCGACTTCCTGTCCGGAACCGTCGACTTCGAATATCAGGTAATGGCCTTCTTTGAATTTCTCGATCTTATAAGCGAGCTTGCGCACACCCATATCGTTGACATTCGTGACCGTTCCGCCCAGTTTTTCGATAAGTTCCGTTACGTTTTTATTGAAGGTGGAGATCCAGTCTTCTGCTGTGGTGGGGCCGAGTATGGCGACCACTTCATAGGTACGTTTTTCTGCCAAGTGTATCCTCCTTATGGATATCCAGCCTCGCGTCTTTGCGCGAAGCAAGAAGGTTATAGCTAGAGCGGTTTCAGAGCGCCGGTGGAGCGCCGAATTTATTCGGCATAAAGCGCAATAAATTGCGCGCTCCGTGGCGCTCCATTAATTAAAAACCGCCATCGATTTTTCAATTCCGTCGCGAATGACGGAAGCGATCGCTTGCACACTATGTGTAAGCGTTTGTTCTACCGTTTCCTGATCGTTTTTGGAAAACGGGTCTAAAACAAACTTGCGAGCGTCACCAAGCGGATGCTCCGGCTGGATGCCTATTCTCAGCCTGATGAACCGGTCGGTTCCCAAGGAAGAGATGAGCGATTTTAGGCCGTTGTGCCCGCCGGCCGAACCGCCGGGACGCAAACGAATCTTGCCGAACGGCAAAGCCAGGTCATCGCTGATGACGATCAAATTTTCAATAGAAGCGGCGCGCCCCGGTTTCCTTAACAAGCAGGCAACGGCCTCGCCGCTCAAATTCATATAGGTCTGCGGCTTTACCAGCTCGACCTTTGCCTTTTCAAATTCACCCTGGCCGACGAGCGCGTGACATTCCTCGCGCTTTACCGCCGCATTCATCTCTGAGGCCAGCCTGTCGACGAGCATGAACCCGAGGTTATGCCGGGTTTTTTCATACTGCAAGCCCGGATTTCCCAAGCCGACAATAAGCCAGCAATTTTCCGAGCCCGCGTCCATAATGTCTAAGTCAGTAGCGCCTGCGTTAGCGGGTGCGTAAAGCTATTCCTTATCCTTACCTTCGCCTTCGGCAGGAGCTTTCTCTTCACCTTCAACGACAGGTTCGGCACCGGCTGCGATCTCGGGTTCGAGGCTCTGCTCGGCAACGAAAACGACCGTCACAACCAACGTTTCAGGATCTTCATGAACTTCGATTCCTTCACCGAATTTCAGGTCGGAAACGTGGAGTGAATCACCGAGGCCAAGCGCAGTAACGTCGACTTCGAGGGTCTCGGGAATGTTCTTCGGTTCGCAGAGAACTTTGATTTCGCGAAGCTGCTGAACAAGCACGGCGCCTTCTTCGTTGAGTCCCGCGGCATGGCCCACTGTATGGATCGCCACGGTAACCTCGATCTTTTCACCGGCGGCAAAACGCCGCAGGTCGGCATGTATCAAACGGCCCCTGAGAGGATCGACCTGCCGGTCCTGAAAGATCACGTCACTTAATCCCTGTCCCTCGATATCGAGAGAAAACAGGCTGTTCGGCCCCGTGTCGGAACGAAGAATAGCCGCCAGTTCCGCCACTGATGCCGTAACCGCGACATTATCCTGCCCGCCGCCATAGACGACGAGGGGAATGCGGCCTTCGCGGCGCATTTTCTTCGAGTCTTCTTTTCCGCGGCCTTCTCTGACCTGTGCTTTAACTGTAAATTTTTCTGCCATAATAAATTCCTAAATAAATATTTAAATAAACAGGGAAGAAACACTAGTTTCTTCGTGGATCGATTTAATTCCTTTTGCCAATAACCTTCCCACGCTGGTCACATGGATCTTTTCAAACGCCCTGGCCTTTTCGCTCAAGGGGATGGTATTCGTAATGACTATCTTTTCGATATACGACTTATCCAGCCGTTCAACCGCTTCGCCCGATAATACCGCGTGCGTAAAACAAGCGTGGATCTTTGCGGCCCCCGCTTTGTGCAGCGCTTCGGCGACCTTGCAGAGCGAACCGCCGGTATCGCACATATCGTCGATGATGATGCAATTCTTACCGTCGACATCGCCGACCACGTTCATTACTTCCGCCACATTCGCTTTTTCACGGCGTTTGTCGCAAAGCGCCAATCCCGCGTCCAGACGTTTCGCGTAAGCGCGGGCGCGTTCGGCGCCGCCTGTGTCCGGAGCGACCACTACCAGGTTGTCCACCGGATTTTCCTTGTAGTAACCGACCAATTCCGGCGCGGCATATAAGTGGTCAACAGGAATATCAAAGAACCCTTGTATCTGCGAAGCGTGCAGGTCGATCGTTAAGACCCGGTGCGCGCCCGCCGTGGCGATCAGATTCGCCACCAGTTTTGCCGCGATCGGAACGCGGGGACGATCTTTTTTATCCGAGCGGGCATACCCGAAATAAGGAATGACCGCCGTGACCCTTTCCGCCGAGGCCCGCCGAAATGCATCGAGCATTATCAGCAGCTCCATCAGATGCTTATCCGAGGGCGGACAGGTCGACTGGATAATAAAAACATCCGAGCCGCGAACGTTTTCCTGGATATAAAAATTAAATTCGCCGTCGGAAAAGGGCTCCGTGCTTGCCTGTCCCAGGTCGACATTCAAGTAATGGCAGATCTCGCCCGCCAATTCAACGTTGGCGTTGCCGGTAAAAACTTTAATATTACCCGTCCCACTCATTAATTAGCGCCAATTCGGCATTGGCAACAGGGGCAACAACAATAATGACGGACAACTTTATTTCGCGGCATAGTTGCCCGTCATATTCTTTAAGCTGGCTGGGGCGGGAGGATTCGAACCTACGAGTGCCGGATCCAAAGACCGGTGCCTTACCACTTGGCTACGCCCCAATACCCCTAAAATCACTGCTGCAAAATATCAGAACACGCGCCCAGCAAGTCCAGATAACGCCGGCGTGAAACGGTTTCCACTTCAAACACCCGCCAGTCCGTTTCCTGTTTCAGCGTGGCAAAAGCATTTTGCCGGGCCGCTTCATCCGCAAAAGAAGCAAAAAAACTAGCCCCGCTGCCTGACATTAGGACATTTACTGCTTTTAATTCAAGAAGGGAATCCTTTGCCCGTGCCAGTTCTGGTTTTGATCTGAAAACAACTCCTTCGAAATCATTTCGAAGCTCTGATTGCTCACTCAGAAGCCTTTCAGCCTCATTATGGCAAATTTTGAGAATACGATTTGAGTCGGCGATTGTCAAGGACGGCAGGCTTAAAAGTGAATAGGCATCGGCAGTTGCGACATTTATCCGGGGCGTGACGACGAGCAATTTGTCCTCGCTGAAGTCAGCAAGCGGAGTGATCTCGCTGCCCCGCCCGGTGCCCAATGCGGTGCCGCCGTAAAGGAAAAAAGCCACATCCGATCCAATGCTTTGGCATAAGTCTTTAAGCTGAGTAACTTCAATGTTTAACTGCCATAACTTAATCAAACCTATCAAGGTAATAGCAGCGTCCGATGACCCTCCGCCCAAGCCCCCCGGTGACGGAATGCGTTTAGCGAGATGGATGTTGGCCCCGGAATCGATGTTAAATTCTTTTTTTAGAAGAGAAGCTGCCGCGGCGATCAGATTTTTTTCGCCTGTGGGAATAGACGGATCGTCGCAGGACAGGTGGACGGCGTCATCATCCGACGGCCCGAAAGTAAGTGAATCATGCAGGGAAATGGTCTGGAAAGCGGTGCAAAGTTCGTGATAACCATCCTCGCGCCGCCCGTGGATATGAAGAAAGAGGTTGATCTTGGCAAAGGCCGGCAGCGTGAATGATTCAGTCATCTGTGGTCAATACAGGAAAACCTGCGTTAAATAATAGCTTCCGTCAGGGGCTACCACGGCGCCGATGCCGGTTTGTTTCCAGCCTTTAGTGAGAATATTGATCCGGTGCCCGTGCGAATCCATCCAACTATCGACGGCGTATTTTACCGGATCTGAAGCGCCGGAGAACCAGATCAGATTCTCGCCGATCGAGGTCCAGGTGATCCCGGCCTTATTTGCCCGGTTGCTGACTATTAAACCGTCCTTGTCCTGGTGGCTGAAAAAGTGCTGGTCAGCCATATGGCGGCTGTGCAGACGGGCCATGCTTGCTACCCGTTCGTTCCATATTAACGGTTTTAAGCCCTGCCTGACACGCTCATAATTGACCGATCTGAGTATTTCCTTCTCGATATAGGCGATCGTTCCCCAGCGCGGAGGTTCCGCGGCCTGGCCCGTTTGAGCGGTGGCTTGGATCCTGACCCGTCGATCGGAAGAGTTTTGGGCGGAAGCGACAGCGGCGCTTATTGTAAAAACAAAAACGAGAAACAGTAACTGATAGATCAAACGTACACGATTCATCATTTACACCAAAAAAGCCGGTTTTAGGTCCGCGGGAGACGATTTGACAATACTTTTTGACCGGCTTTTTGTCAAGGAAAAATGGGAATGTAGGTAGTAGGACAATTTGAAAATCTGTCCTTAAAGTCCCCAGCGGGGACAAAGAAAATAGCCCAGGGTAAGAGAGCGAAGCGAGCGCCACCCTGGGTACATGATTCTCGAAACGATCCAGCCCTGAAAGGGCGGCAGAAGTAACTGGATTCTGCCGCCCTTTCAGGGCTGGCACTTCAAAATTGACCCAGTACCCAGGGCTAAAGCCCTGGGCTATTCTCTCCAGTCCGCTACGCGGACATTATTGTTTCAAACTGATACAGCTAAAGCCAATGGTGGCATTTAAAATTAGGCAGAAGAATAGGCGGCGTCTTAAACAACGCCACCTTAATGATTTACGCGCACTTGTCTTGTTTAATCCAGCAGAAAGACCTGGGTCAGGTAGTAAGTGCCATCCGGGGCGGTTATGACCCCGATACCGGTTTGCTTCCAGCGCCGATCGAGTATGTTTTCCTTGTGCGAAGGCGAGTCCATCCACCTTTGCACGGTAAATTCCACCGGGTCGTTATAACCGCGGTTATAAGCAATATTTTCGCCGATAGCGCGCCAGTCCAGTGAGATATTGTCGGCGCGGTCATTTACCATCAGGCCGTCAAGGCCGCGATGGCTGAAGAATTTGTAGTGCGCCATGTTTTCGCTGTGCAGGCGTGCGATCTGGGCTGCTTTTTCATTCCAGCCAAGCGCGGAAAGGCCCTGCTGGGCGCGCTGCCTGTTGATCAGGTCCATAGCGATCCGCTCCATTCCGTACTGAACCTTCAGTTCAGGGTCGGAGTAGTTCTTAAGCGCCGGTTGGACAAAACGCTCCCGGTTTAACGAGAAACTGTTCTGGGCAAAAATGTTAAGGGATAAACAGGAAAATGCTATCGCGGAAAATACAACGAGTTTTAGGTTGCGCATCAGAGCCTCACTTCGGTGGTCAGACTATCTGGTTTTGCCAGATTCACGACTTTGCGAACCCGCATCACTGCGGGGGTGCGTTTATCGGTTAAGGTTTCTTGAGCGAAATTCGGTAATTTCGCTTTCAGGAATTGTGGGCGTGCCGCAAAAATGTGACATAATCCCCACGGTTATATAAAGATTATCAATTACGGCGGTTTTCCACGAAAATTTAAAATTTTTATGACAGACGGTTCAGATACCCCAATTTCGGAACAAATTTTAATGCGCCCGGTCGTGATGCCGGACGACGAAATGTTTCTTAAAGAGCTCTATGCCAGCACGCGCGAAGATGACGCGGCCATGTGGGGAATGCCGGAAGATCAGACGGCAGCGCTGATAGAAATGCAATATAATGCTCAGAGGATCCAGTATGAGGCGCAGTATCCGGACGCATTGCATGAGATAATCCTGTTTAACGGAAGTCCGGTCGGCCGCTTGATGACGACACGAAGCGAAGAAGAAGTTTTTGCCATCGACATCGCCATTTTAACCGGTTACCGCAGCCATGGGATCGGCACGATGATCTTCAAAGGCCTCATGCAAGAGGCCGAAGGATCGAACAGGCCGCTTAATTTTAGTGTATTAGTGACTAATTTCAAGGCGATAAAGTTTTACAAACGTTTAGGAATGGACTTTATCGGGGACACCGGTTCGCATTACCTCCTGCGCTGGCAGCCGGAAAGCACCGACGAAAAATTATGATAAAAGAATTTACCAGGGATGAGTACGCTGAGTGCGTGGACACTGATTTTGTTTTCAGTTTTTCACCGGAATACAACGTGACCATGAAATTGATCGAGGTTACCCCGGAAATAGAGAAATTCCGGCAGCGGACCTATGTGCTGACCTTCACGGCGCCGGAAGACACCCCGATCGTGCAGGGAATGGCCGCTTTCGAAAATGAGAAACTCGGCCAAACCCAGATTTTTATTGTACCGGTCGGCAAAGACAGCCGCGGAGTGATCTTCGAATCGGTCTTTAACAAACTACAGGACCCGGCCTGAGGTTCATAAAAGCGATGAGTGATTGATCACGGCTTCATAGGTTTTTCCGCCGCGCCCGACCGGAGCGATGAATAAGGAAAACGTTCCTAGCGAAGGGTGTTCAAAGGTATGAATGTCCTGCGGCACATTCTTTTGGCCCACGCTCCGGAAAAATAGGGAAAAACTCTCGCCTCCCATACCGAAACGCTTATCTTTTTGAAGTTTATGTTCCACGACCTCAGCCAGGCGTAACGAATACCCGCTCTGGCCTGAGCGAAAAATAGTACCTACATAAGGTGCGAAAGTTTCACTGTTGAAACTCATCAGCATGTCCGAGGCCGCTTCGCCGGTAATGGAAAACAGGCCACCGGACCTTAATGATTGTGAAAATGTCTTAGACGCAGACCCTGCCAGGCCTATCCCCACCATTGCCGCGCCAGCCACCTGCGTAAACTTACGCCGTGATAAAGCCATATAGTAAGCTCCTTTCTAATGCTGGGAGGCAAACAAATTCTAGCTGGGAGGCAAACAAAAGCATTGTAATCTTAGACGGATAGTTTTACCATCTCAAAAAGCCCGTAAGTTACTAGTTTAGAAAAAATAAGCGTAAATAATCGGGCAATTTTACTTGCAAAAATTTAGCGGTTCGTTGTATCATTCTTGGCGATTCACCAGATACAAATTTGTTTGCTGAGTTTCAGGATTTCCCGCACTCGAAACTCCGGACTTTTTTCCATACCGAATATTTAGAAGGAGAATTCTGATGTCACAAAGTTATATTGGACAAATACAGTCGTTCGGATTTAATTTTGCGCCGCGCAACTGGGCTTTCTGTAATGGGCAGATCATGAGCATCGCCCAAAACACAGCATTGTTTTCTTTGCTGGGAACTACTTACGGCGGCAACGGCCAGACAACTTTCGCGCTTCCCGATCTGAGGGGAAGAGCTTCCATGCACTATGGCCAGGGACCCGGGCTTAGTAATTACACTATCGGTGAGCAGGCCGGCCAGGAAAGCGTAACCCTGATCACTACGGAAATGCCGGCGCACACCCATGCCCTCAATGCCGCGTCGGGTGGCAAGTTAAATAACGTACCGGCCGCCAACAATCTCGGCGGAGCAAATATCTACACCAATGCCGCCCTGGATTCGGTCCTTGATCCGCTAACTATCGGAACTGCCGGGGGCAGCCAGCCTCACCAAAACATGCAGCCATATCTGGTCCTGAACTGGTGTATATGCATAAATGGAATATTTCCTTCCAGGAACTAAACGAAAAATTAGATCCGTTGGAGCTGGCGCTTGAAAAGCTCAATGGAACGGTTGCGATCATCCGCTATTAAATTAAGGATATGTCGAAAACCGTGCTCTTAAAAGGAGAAATTTAATGTCAAATCAATTTTTAGGACAGGTACAACAGTTCGGTTTCCAGTTCGCCCCGCGGGGGTGGGCTTTCTGTAATGGGCAGTTGATGTCGATCGCGCAAAATACAGCCCTTTTTGCCTTGCTGGGAACGACCTACGGTGGTGACGGCGTCACCACATTCGCGGTCCCGGATATGCGCGGCAGGATCGGGCTTCATTTCGGACAGGGCCCGGGATTAGCTAACTATGCCCAGGGACAGGCGTCCGGAACGGAAAGCGTGACTCTTCTGACCACGCAAATACCAATACATCCTCATCTTCTCTTGGCCAGTACGGGACAAAAATTCGTGTCGGTGCCCAACGCCAATAATTTGGGTGCGTCGGACAGTTTTACCAACGCTACTTTAGATTCGGTGATGGATCCCGCTACGATCGGCGGCAGCGGCAACACTCAACCGCATGAAAACAGGCAGCCCCTCCTGGTCATCAATTGGTGCATTGCTGTTGAGGGAATTTTCCCCAGCAGGAATTAAAACGCTGATCTCGAAGAACAAATCATTAGGAGCGCGGACCATAGCGCTCCATTTTTTTGCCCGGCCGTGAAGTTATTACGAGGCGGTCATTTTTTCCCTTTAAATTGCTACAATTACGGCTATAATGTACAGCACTCACTTTTTGGGCATTTTCATTTTGGCCGCCGCCGGAAGAATTTTACCCGCCGGTAACCTGGAGTTGATGTCCGGTTAAACCGTCGCAATACGGTTAAGTTATTTTCTAAAACGACATACATTTAAAGGAGAATCCCGATGTCAGAACCCTTCATAGGACAGCTAATGTTGGTTCCGTATAACTTTTCACCGCGAGGCTGGGCTTTTTGCAGCGGACAGATATTGCCTATCGCTCAAAATACAGCACTTTTTTCACTGCTGGGCACTACTTTCGGCGGCAATGGCCAAACTACTTTTGCGCTCCCCGATCTGCGCGGGCGGGCCGCCCTTTCCTCAGGACAGGGACCGGGTTTAAGCAATTACGACCTGGGCCAGGTGGGCGGTACGGAATCGACGACGATCAACATTAATCAAATGCCGGCCCATAACCATACGTATACCGGTGGTTTAAATGCCAGTACCGCGACAAAAGTAAATCCCACACCCGCGGGTAATCTCTTGGGCGGAGCGAGCATATACGTGGGCGGCGCGGCAGATGCGGTGCTGGCGGCGGGCAGTGTCACCGGCCAGATAGGTCTTAACGGCGGCAGCCAGCCGATATCGCTCCTGCAGCCGTATCTGGTGCTGAACTGGTGTATCGCACTGGAAGGAATATACCCGAGCAGGAACTAAGATAATTTGAATTTTTGCGTTTTTTGAAATGAACGCAAAAATAAGAAAAAACAAGATCCTTCCCGTACCGGGAACGAATCGATGAGTTTATGCCGCCCCCTGGCGAAGCATGAGTATCAAGGTTCGTCCCGGTATTTCTTTGGGCTTTGGAAGGCATTTTTCCCAGCAGAAATTAAATTAAAGTCGAGATATCCGCCACTAATTAGCCAAATAACACGAATAGGAGTCTTTTATTCGTGTTATTTGTGGCTAATACAAAAAGCTATTAAAAAAGATCAAACCTGTTCGTCCGGGACGGGAAATGAATCGTCGAAACTGTGCGCCGCGCCGCAGACGAGCATGATCTTCATCGCCTCAGTGCCGGTGTTCTTTAATGTATGAACATTACCTACCGGAATATAAACGGCATCACCCGCGGAAACTTCGGCCGTTTCTTCACCGACTGTCATCTCGCCCGTTCCCGATAAGATGTAATAGACCTCTTCGGTTTCCCGGTGGAAATGTCTGCCGACCGCTGCTCCCGGCGGGAGAATTTCTTCGGCCAGGCTGCATTTTTCAATTGCGGACGTGGTGCGGTCCATCAGCGGCCTTATCTCGGAGCCGTGGGGCGTGTTGATGATGTTTGCTTTGTCGCGATTGATGATCAGCATCGGGGGAAAAATGAAAATACTCGCGGCTGGATTTGAACCAGCGACCTCTAGCTTCGGAGGCGAGCGCTCTATCCACTGAGCTACGCGAGCATATAAAGGAAAGATACCATACAGGAAAATCGAACGCCAAGGCGTTAATGCGGGCAGGATGCCCGCGCTCCATATTATGGATGCGGCTGAAGGGTAACGGTCTTTATCCTGACCGGTTCGATCGGCCTTTCGCCTTCTTTCGGTTTTACGCCGCTGATAGTGCGCACGTTGGTCATTCCATCGATGACCTTGCCGAAGACGGTGTAGCTCTTATCGAACTGCGCTTCACGCCTTAACATAATAAAAAACTGGCAATCCTGTGAATTTATGTCATTACCCAAACGCGCCGCGCCGACGATGCCCGTTTCATAAGGGATATCGCTAAATTCAGCGGGGACGTTCGATTTGCCGGATTTTCCCGTGCCCACCTTCGGATCATTTGTTTTGGAAAGCGGATCGCCGCCCTGAATGACCGTTTCGTTGATCCGGTGAAAGGCCGTGCCGTCGTATGCGCCTTCTTTGATCAGCTGTTTAAAACGCTCGACCATTTTTGGCGCGACATTCGGATAAAGCTCGATGGTTACCTTGCCGAACACGGCGTTTTCCATTTCGATCACCGCCACCTCAGCGTCGGGTACCGGTTTGGCGTCTTTTGCGAAGGGCGGTTTGCCGCTGGCGTCGTTTTTCGGCAGGGAGCTCTTATCACCGGCTTGATTACACGACAAAGACAAAGCGCCGAAGAGCGCAAATAGTACTACGAAAAAGAAATTTTTAAACATATCTCCTCAATAAACGCGCGTTTTACCTGGTGTATTTAGTGTGATTCGTGTTTTTTTTGGTCGCAATTTAACAAAATAACGGAATTAACCACGGCTCACACTAAAACACGAAAACCTATTTATATATCACAAGGGCTAAGACACTTCACCACTTAAACCTTGTTTTTAGCAAAGGTGTAAAGACAAGGAACATCATAATTCGGTATTTCGATCTTTTCCAGCCAGACCGGTATTTCACCCACTATGCGATTAAAATAAACATACTGGCCATCGCGGAGCCAACCCGCCAACCCGTTGAGAAATCTTTCTCTTAAGGCGAGGTCGCGTATCGGGTCGTAGGCGTAAACCATATCGAAGTTGTTGACGGCAGGCTTCCATTCGAGCAGGTCGGCCTGAATAATTTCAGCGGTAATTTCGGCGCCGAGCGGCCCTGTATTACGTTTTGCCTGTTCTACCAGAGCGCCATCGATCTCAACACCGGTTAAGTGCGTCGCGCCTAAAAGATTTCGCGCGGCGATCAGAATATTTCCCGTGCCGCACCCGAGGTCGATAAAAGAATCGACCTTGATTCCTAACTCTTCTTTTATCGCTTTAAATATGAAATAGACGTGGTTTGCGACAAACCAAAATCCGCCATTGCCGGTGGCGACCGATTCCTGATCGGGAAGGCCGATTATCGTATGGCGGTCTTCGGAACCCGCGGCGACGATCTCGCCGATTTTGATGCCGTTGGAAGACAGGAACTCCTCGGCTCGCTGAGCGGCTTCGCTTTCGGACGAGATCGCGAGAGTGGCGATCGTATCCATTCCGCCTTTAAAGGGATTGAAAATTCTGACTTCAAACATATTTTAAGAAATTAAAAAAGTTTTGTGCTGTCTATCAGGATCGTCACCGGGCCATCGTTGACCAATTCTACCTGCATCATTGCCTGGAATTGCCCGGTTTCAACCCGGACGAAATTTTTTGCCTGGCGGACAAAGAGTTCGTAAAGTTCATTGGCCCGTTCCGGCGCGGCTGCATCGATGTACGAAGGCCGCCGGCCCCGGCGCGTATCGCCGTAAAGGGTGAATTGCGAAACCGCCAGGATCTCGCCGCCGGTGTCCGAAAGAGAAAGATTCATCTTTCCATTTTCATCGTCGAAGATCCTTAGATTGACGATCTTTTCCACCAGGTAATCGACATCTTTTTCCGTGTCCGTTTGCGCGACCCCGAGCAAAACAAGCACGCCTTTTCCTATTTGCCCGACAATTTTATCGTCAACCGTTACGCTTGCCCGGGTAACTCTTTGAACGACCGCGCGCATCTTTTTATTTTGCCGGGGTGAAAATGGTGGGTGATTGATAAGTGACGCCAAAGGTGATGCCGGAGCGCGGGCTGAATCTGCCAAGCCCGATGATGGCAGCGGTATCAAAACGCAGCCCGGAAGCCTTGATCTGTGTGCCCAGCCGGAGTTCGGAAACCGATTCGGTGCCGAGCGGAGCATTGCCGCTGCGCGTACTGGCGCGGCCGTTGACCTCACCCGCGAAGTTGATCGATTTGTTGATGCGGAATATGCCGCCGATCCCGTAAAGCAGCACGTCATTTTGCGTGAAGCTTTGGAGCGGCGCAGGCATTATGCCCAGTCCGACGTTGGCAAAGATATTAGCGAAGTATTGCTTGTCCGAATACTGCTTGCCGAATTTTTTCTGGATGATCACTTTGCCGAACGCGTTCACCTGGTTGGTCCCGATACCGCGGGCCTGATCGGAATTAGGCAAGGTAACGCCGAATTTAAATCCGAGCGCGGGCAGAAGTTTTGTTTCATTACGCAGTTTGATCTTGGTCGAAATAGTGAAATCGCCCGAATCATTCGCGGAATTGGAACCCGGCGGCATCGAAAGCGGGATCGGCGACGGGTTTTGCGCCGAATTTATCGACACGAAATTTTGCAGGGTGCCTTCGATCTGAAATTCGATATTGGTGTTCACGCCGATGGTCAGATTGATGACGCCGACACGGGTCAGGTCGCCCTTTAAACCGGACAGCGGAAACTTTGCATCCTGAATAAAATCGACTCCGGCGGCGAACCTGATCGAACCGACCGGAACAGTATCGACCTCTTCGGTCAGCAGGGGCCTTTGCTGGGCGGACACGGTCAGCACCGCGCCGATAAACAGCATCGTGAACGCGTAAAGGGCTGAAGAAAACCTGCCGGCCGCTGTGTTTCATGATTTTTCTGGAAACAAATAACTTAGCTGCTAACATTTTCTTGGTAAATGCCTGAATAGTCAACTCGTTCGGTTGCAAAAACACCGCACGATAAGCACAATATTCAAGGTTTGAAAATGATAATAGCGCGAAGGTTTTTGATCAGCGGAGTAGTGCAGGGCGTGGGTTACCGGTTTTTTGCCCAGCGGGCGGCGGCCAGGCACCAGGTCCGGGGCTACGTGCGGAATCTTCCCGACGGGCGCGTCGAAGCGCTGGTGGAAGCTCCGGCGGATGTGGTGGAAGCCTTTAAACACGACCTGGCGACCGGGCCGGAATATTCCGAGGTCGACAGGCTGGAAGAGATCGTGATCGAACCGAGCGGTTTATATTCCGCATTTAGAATAGAAAGGTGAGTCGATTTTGGATTTACGATTTTAGATTTTGGAACTTATCTTTTAATCTAAAATCAAAAATCCCGAATCTAAAATCAACTGATGGAACATTTAAAAACACTTATTCGTGAAGTGCCGGATTTTCCGAAACCCGGAATAAATTTTTACGATATTACAACCTTATTAAAAGATGCTGACGGTTTGAGACAGACCATCGATGCGCTGGTCGAGCAATATAGAGGCAAGCAGATCGATACCATCATCGGTATCGAATCGCGCGGATTTATTTTTGGCGTCCCGATGGCGATCGCGTTAGGAACGGGATTTGTGCCGGTGCGCAAACCTAACAAGCTTCCGGCGGAATGCGTTTCCGTATCTTACGACCTGGAGTACGGGCAGGATACGCTGCAGATGCACAAAGACGCGGTAGGCGAAGGGCACAATGTTTTGATCGTTGACGATCTGCTGGCGACCGGCGGGACCGCCAAGGCCGTGGTCGATCTGGTAGAACAGCAAAAAGGAAATGTTGCCGGGATCGCATTCGCCGTTGAGCTTACTTTTCTGAACGGAAGGCAAAAATTCGGCGACCGGGAAGTCTTTTCGCTTTTGAAGTATGACGATTAAAAACTTGACAATCCAAAGTCTGCGATCCAAAATCCAAAATTAACTTGTGCTCCCGTAGCTCAGTTGGATAGAGCGACCGCCTCCTAAGCGGTAGGCCGTGCGTTCGAATCGCGCCGGGAGCATTTTATTTCAGCAGCTTATACCAGGACAGCGAAACCAAGGAGCTGTATTGGCTTTAGAAACCGTCAATAAAAGAGATCAGTGGAAATCGTGAGAAGTAACCTCGCTGGTAAATTCCTTAATAGGACTGAAAAATAATGCTTTAATGAGTCTGCCTTTTTCGGCCACCCCGCCTATTATCAGAAAATTATTTTGCATAATGACCGGACGAAATCTTTCAAATATATCCGGCAAAACGATAAAATTTGAATGTCCCGTTTCATCTTCAAGAGTGATGAAAACTACGTTATTGGCGGTCATAGGCCGCTGGCGGACGATCACCGCCCCGGCGGCTGAAACTATTTCTTTTTTCTTTAATTTCCGGGTTTGTTCGGCGGATAAAATTCCTTTTCTATTTAATTCTTCACGAATAAAAGCCATCGGATGTTTTCCGATCGACAGTCCGGTTTTCGTCAGGTCGGCCTCGACCAATTGCAAACCGGTCATCTTTTGCAGAAAAGCGGCCTCGACGGGATTTTCTTCAACCTGGGTAAAAAGTTCACCTTTAGGTTTTATCAATAATTCGGATTGCCACAAGGCCTGACGCCGGTGAATGGTATTTTCAAAATTTAAAGCGCCGGCCAGGCTCTCTCCGGAAAGAATTGTTCGGCCCCGGGATAGCTTTCATCATTCATAATATTTCCCGTCCAAGATCAGCTTAAAAGCAATAGGCATACCGCTCAGGTATTTTACCTTCCTGTGATCAACAGACGATTTCAGACTCCGCTTCTTACACAAAATCGGAACGTAATTTGCGTGCTTTTATTCGGATGGCTCAAATGTATCGTTTTGGTTCAGCTTTTTGACGTTGAAGTGATGATTTAAGAGTCGGGCTGCCCGGCATAGTATTCAAATAGATCATTTTCGCGGGCGCAGTAGTTTTTTATCGAATCAGGGGAGGGCGCTTATGAAAGACAAATCAAAGGTGTTTGAAACAGGAGCGAGTGAATCTGAAGAAACCAGGCCGGAGGCGCAGTTGTTGGACGAACTAGGGTTGTTCGGCGAATCGCGGAGACGATTTTTACGACAGATCGCCGGCACCGGGTTGAGCCTTCTGGTGATCAGGGAATTGATCTCACAAAATGCTTTTGCCGTTACGCCGGAGAATTTAGGGACGGAGAATATAGCGTCGCTGCCGATCGAAAACGGGGTCAAGGTTACCTTCGAACTTAATGGCGCGGTCAAAGAGCTGACGCTTGATTCGCGAATGACATTGCTGGATGCGCTGCGTGAACGATTAAATCTGACCGGTTCGAAAAAAAGATGTCGATCACGGGCAATGCGGGGCCTGCACGGTGATCGTCGATGGCCGAAGGGTTTTATCATGTCTGACTCTTTCCGCGTCTTGCGAGGGTAAAAAAGTTACTACGATCGAGGGCCTGGCAAAGGGAGACGAACTGCACCCGATGCAGGCCGCTTTCGTTAAACACGACGGGTTTCAATGCGGCTACTGTACACCAGGGCAGATATGCTCGGCGGTCGCGCTGCTAAACGAAGCGCAAAACGGCGAGGCCAGCTATGTCACTTCCGATGTGAGACAAACGCGCCGGGCATTAAAATTGTCCGACGAAGAGATCAGGGAAAGAATGAGCGGCAACATCTGCCGGTGCGGCGCCTACCCGAACATCGTTGACGCGATCCGGGAAGTTCATACCGGCAAAGATGTGGCGCAAACTTGGCAATTTGCCGGCGAAAATGAGCAGGCGCTGTTTGAAAATACTTCGACCGACTGGGAGGTTACGCGAAATGAGGCCATTTAAATATTCTTTGGCGGCGCGACACGGGAGCGGCCGTTCAACATATTTCAGCGAATGCTGCCTCAAAATTTTTAGCCGGCGGCACCAACCTCATCGATCTGATGAAAGAAGACGTCGAACGCCCTGATGAGCTGGTCGATATCAGCAGGTTAACTTTTACCCAGATCAAGACACTTCCTAGCGGCAATATCTCGATCGGCGCGACGGCAAAAAATACCGATACGGCAAACCATCCGTTGATCAGGCAAAATTTTCCGCTGCTAACGCAAGCCATCCTCTCAGGAGCGACGCCGCAGATTCGCAACATGGCCACTAACGGCGGTAATTTGTTGCAGCGAACGCGCTGCCAGTATTTTTACGATACCGCGATGCCCTGCAACAAACGCGAACCCGGCTCGGGCTGCGGCGCCCTTGAAGGCTTTAATCGCATTCACGCAATATTCGGCTGGTCGGAAAAATGTATCTCCGTGCATCCCTCGGATATGTGCGTCGCGCTTGCCGCGCTGGACGCAGCGGTGAAAGTAAGAGGCGCTGACGGTAAAGAACGCAGCATTCTTTTTGCGGATCTTCACCGCCTGCCGGGCGATACTCCGGAAAAAGATACCAACCTGGCGCCGGTCGAGCTGATCACCGAGATCGAAATCCCTAAAAATAATTTTTCTGCGCGGTCTTACTATCTGAAAGTGCGCAACCGGTCGAGCTATGATTTTGCACTGGTATCGGTGGCGGCCGGGTTGGAAGTAGAAGGAGGTAAGATCAGGCAAGCCCGGATAGCCATGGGCGGTGTGGCGCATAAGCCATGGCGGGCGATGGAGGCGGAAAAATTCCTGGCAGGCAAGAGCGCAACCGAAGCAAATTTCAGGGAAGCGGCCCAGGCTGAAATGAAAAATGCAAAGCCTCTTGAGCACAATAAATTCAAGGTCGAATTGGCCCGGCGGGCGATGGTTCGCGCCTTGACGCAGGCAATGAACGGAGGTGCACGGGTATGATCGGGGACAATATCGGAAAACCGCTGGATCGCAAAGACGAGCCGCTTGAAAGTGACCGGGCAGGCCAGGTACGCCGCCGAATTTCAAGTCGATAATTTGGCCTATGCTTTCGCTGTGCGCTCGACCATCGGAAACGGAACGATCAAGTCATTTGATACGGCCGCGGCGGAAAAAGCAGGCGGCGTTATCAAGGTTTTGACCTATCAGAACGCACCGCGTTTAAAAGCGATAGATCCGCAGGAGGTATCGAAAACCGGCGGCATGCTGGGTGAAATGCTGCTGCCGCTCCAGGATAATAAAGTCAGTTACTTCGGGCAATATATCGCCGCGGTGGTGGCCGAGACCTATGAACAGGCGCGAGCGGCGGCGGCGCTGGTGAAAGTTTCTTACGATCAGCAACCCCCGGCGATCGATCTGGAAAAAGAGATGCCCAGGGCTGAAAAACCGCAGCAGGCCCGCGGCCAGCCGGCGCAGATAAATGAAGGAAAAACTGCGCCGATAATCGCTTCGTCACCGGTCAAGGTCGATCAGATCTATCGCACTTCGACTGAGAATCATCACCCGATGGAGCCGCATGCGACCATCGCGGTTTGGAATGGCGCGGATAAATTAACCGTTTACGACGCGACCCAGGGAGTAAAAGGCGCGCAGGGATTGACCGCGCACTTTCTGAGCCTAAAGCCGGAAAACGTTCAGGTCATTTCACCCTTTGTCGGCGGCGGTTCGGCTGCAAAGGGGCGCAATGGCCGCACGTCTTATTGACCGCCATCGCGGCCCAGGCGGTGAACCGTCCCGTTAAATTCGCGATCACCCGGCAAATGATGGTCACTAATGTGGGACGGCGGCCGGAGACGATCCAGAAAGTTGCGCTGGCGACGGACAAAAGCGGGAAGCTGACCGCGATGCGCCACGCCACTAGTTCTTACAAAGCCAACTCCGAATATTTTGAACAGTGCGGCTTACCGGCCAAGGTTTCCTACGCTGCGCCGATTCGCGAGATAACTTACGAGATCGCAAAACTGAATGTTAACGCGCCGACATTTATGCGCGCGCCGGGTGAAACGCCGGGAAGTTTTGCGCTTGAATCGGCAATGGACGAGCTCGCTTATGAACTAAAAATGGACCCGATCGAGTTGCGCGTCTTAAACCATTCGGCCAAAGACCCGTTAAAAAATCTGCCGTTTTCACTGGAAAACTGGCTCGAGTGTTATCGCCTGGGTGCGGAGAAATTTGGCTGGTCGAAAAGAAAGATGCAGCCGCGCGCTATCCGAAACGGCCGCTATCTGGTGGGTATGGGAGTGGCGGCGGCGACCTACCCGGCCAATCGTAGTAAATCTTCCGCCCGCATACAAATGGCCGCCAGTGGCGACGTAAAAGTTTTTTGCGCGACACAGGACATCGGTACCGGAACTTATACGATCATGGCCCAGACGGCTGCCGATGTGCTCGGCGTACCGGTCGAACGCGTAACGGTCGAGATAGGCGATTCACAGCTTCCGCCTTCGGGAATTTCTGGCGGGTCACAGACAGCCGTGAGCGTAACGTCGGCGGTAATGGCGACGGGGGAAATTTTACGCAAAGATTTGCTGCAGCTTGCTCTTAGCGATGCCAGATCTAAATTGAACGGCCAGAATGCTGATGGGATCGGTTATTCCGATGCGAAGTTTTTTGTGAAAAGTGATCGTTCAAAGAGTGATTCCTACCGGGATATCCTGCAGCGCAACAACAAAGACAAAATGGAAGCCTGCGCGACGGCCGCTCTCTACGGCGGCGAGAGTATCTCAAGCGGCGGCGGCGCGCCGTGTGAGCCCGTGCCGGCAAATGCCGAAGTCGATTCTAATAAGGAGAAATATTCCTTTCACTCATTTGGAGCGCAGTTTGCAGAAATCCAGGTTGACGAAGACACCGGCATGATCCGGGTTACCCGTTTTACCAGCGTTCACGACATCGGACGTGTTTTGAACAAAAAAACAGCCCGGTCGCAGATCATTGGCGGGGTTGTTTATGGCCTCGGTCAGGCGCTGATGGAAGAGACGGTTTATGACAGGCGCTGGGCAAATCCGGTTACGCGAAGCTTTGCCGATTATCATGTCCCGGTCAATCTGGATGTGCCCCCGATCGAGGTTTTTTTCATCGGCAAACCGGATCCGCATATTTCGCCAATCGGCGCGCGCGGTATCGGTGAGATCGGAATTACGGGCGTTGCCGCCGCGGTTGCTAATGCTGTTTTTAACGCCACCGGGAAACGTTTAAGGAATTTGCCGCTTACGCCGGACAAGCTAATGTGATATATGAGGGAGCTTCAGGAGATCCTTAAAAAAATAGAGACGCTGGAAGGAGACGACAAGGCCGTTATCGCTACCGTTGTTGACGTGCAAGGTTCTAGTTACCGTTTGCCGGGGGCGAAAATGCTCATCCTCGAATCGGGCGAAACATTCGGAACGGTATCCGGCGGTTGCCTTGAGGCCGACGTAATGGAACGGGCCCGACGGGTGCTGGACTTAAATCGCCCTCAGCTTTTTACCTACGATACGGCTTCGACCGAAGATTCGATCTTTAGTTTGAATATGGGATGCCGCGGCGTAATCAGGATACTGCTGGAACCGTTTTCCCACGAATATTTTGAGAAAGTAAAAGATAAATTTGCGCATCATGACAATTTTCTCTCTGTTGTTGTAATTGCTGCTAATGATGAGGAAAATTTTCCCGTCGGGAAAAGGTATTATTTTAGCGAAGATAAGCTCATAAATTCTTCGGAACAAGGCTTAACCGATCTGGATTTATCTAAGATGGATAAAGCTTTAGAAAATAAACATGCCGATTCCCGCACTATCGAGATCGCCGAGCACGAAATGGAAGTCTTTTTCGAATGCATCAAACCGCCGCTAAACCTCATTATCTTTGGCGCCGGCGCTGATGCAATTCCGCTGGCTGAGATCGCAAAAAATTTGGGATGGAATGTTTCGATCGTCGATCATCGTCCTGCCTTTGCGGCGCCGGAAAGATTTCCCCGGGTCGATAATATATTTCTTTCGCGGCCGGAAGAGTTAAATGGAAATCTTGGCGTAGACGAAAACACGGTCGCGGTGGTGATGTCCCATAATTACGAAAACGATAAATATATTTTGAATTATCTCTTAAACTCACCGGTCAGTTATATCGGGGCACTCGGCCCCAAAAAACGCACCCAGGAGCTGCTTGCAAAATTGACGAATGGTGATAAAACCTTTGGTTCCGACCAGCTAAAAAAGCTTTTTGCGCCCGTGGGACTCGATATCGGCGCGACCACTCCGGAAGGGATCGCTCTTTCGATAATCGCCGAGATCCAAAGTTTTTTGAGCGGAAGAAACGGCGGATCCCTGCGCGACAGAAACGGCTCGATCTATGACCGGCGCGCCTAAGGAAGAAAATATCGGCATCGTTATTCTGGCGGCGGGCGGCTCGCGGCGAATGAACGGCCGGCCGAAACAATTACTCGAATTTGAGGGAAATAGTTTGATGGAGAGAGCATCCCGGACCGCGCTGGCAACCAAATATCGCCCGGTCGTTGTTGTTATCGGCGCCAATGCGGAAAAATTAATGAATAAGATAGGTGCTCTGCCTGTGACGGTTGCTGTAAACAAACGCTGGGAGGAAGGGTTGAGCGCGTCCATCAAAACCGGCCTTGCAAAATCGCTGGATATTCAGCCTGATCTGGCTGCCGTTATTTTAATGCTTTGCGATCAGCCGCTGATTACCGGAGCAATTCTTGATCGTTTGGTTAGAATCTATCAGGTAACGCAGAAACTGATAGTTGCTTCTGAATATGAAGACACGGTCGGCGTTCCTGCTCTGTTCTCACGCGAGATATTTGAGAAACTGTTCAGTTTAAATGGAGATTCCGGCGCAAAGTTTATTATTCAGAGCGAACCTGCCGTGGTGGAAAAAATTCTCGTACCGGAAGCGGCAGTCGATATTGATTCGCCCGAGGATCATGAACTGCTTTTAAAAGAGTTTAGTAGCTTCTTACATTAAATTAGTGTTGCCATAAAGTTGTCCTTGATGAGCGAAACATTTTCGTGTGTTTAGTGGTTAATTTCTGAAATTCTTAACCACGAATCACACGAAACACACGAAACACACGAGTGCCGCGCGCCGCACTCTGGTTTCGAATTGCAAATAAAAAAAGCGGGTGAGGACGGCCTCACCCGCAACTCCCAGCCTAAGCTGTTTTATTGATCTGCGATCATGACTATCCCGGCCATATTCGACGTCAACGATACCGTTCTCGGTGTGAACGAGTAGCGTTTTGATTCGACGCTGAGGGTATAAGTTTCGTTCATCGCCAGGCCTCCGAACTCAAAATAACCCATCGAACCCGCGAGAACCGCAAAGCGCTCTCCCGTCGAACTGGTCGCGATCACCCGCGCATTCGCCAGACCGGCGCCGGTGGGTGTCATAACGCGGCCGCGGAGCGCATTATCGTCAGCCCGCCCGACCGTGACAGATCCGTTGATCGTATATACCGGGGAAGTTCCGTCATTCAGCGTGAACTGGCTGATGTTTAACGGAGTGGTCGAGCCCGCGCTCCCGATGGTCGAAAACTGCAGGTTGACATAGACGCCTTCGCCGCTGACCGGCAGCGCGCCATAGACCACCACTTTCAACAATCCCGGTGTCGGAGCGTTTGAAACCACGCCGAGGCCTTGGCCGATCGTTCCGCTGACGGTGGCTGCCATCGCGGCAGGCGCAATGACCGCCGGGTCGTATTCGACATCGAATTGATAAGCGGTAACGCCGGCGCCGGCCATATTTTCGATTCTCAGCGGGATCGCGACATTCGAGCCCGGAGCTGCCGTCGCGTCGGCCAGCAGGGCCCGTACCGACGTCAATCTATTTGCGGCCGCCGGACGCGATGTCTCCGGCGCCCAATCCCCGCTGACGTCTCCCATGAGAATGCCGGTGAAATTCCGGACGCTGCCCGGCGTCACGGTAAGTGAAGTCGAAGCGGGCGTAAAGACCCAGTTTCCGCTGGTATTCAATTGGTTAGGAATACCAACGATATATTGGGCGACCAAAGCTGCATCGAATGATGTTACCGCTCCGATACCGCTGACATCGGCAGCCCTCTGCTGGGCCGGAGTCAAATTGATCAGATGGACCACATGCTGCGAGATCCGCGCAGCGTCAAAGGCAGTTATGCCGTTGTTAATATTGACGGTATAGGGCGCTTTCGAAGGCGTGATCGTATAAGAACCTGCTCCGAAACCGCTAATCGAATAATTACCGTCAAGGCCGTTCTGAACCGCCGACGGGGCTGCCGAACCGGCCGCCGTGATCGTCGTATGCGGGATAGGAACCACCGGCGACGCCGCATTTTCATAGGTCACCTGACCGGTTAGCGTCCCGGCGTTGATGGTAAACTCAGCGCCATTGTTGGTAATAGAATAATCGCTTAAATCACCGGTCGCCGCGGTCAACAAGGCCGTGATGTGATAGGTCGGCGGGCTGGCGGCCTCACCGGCAACGCGGCTGTAGGTCGCAGATACGCCGTCGATGGGCAGGAACCCGCTTCCGCTGCCTGTGGTAAGCGGCACCGGATCGGCATCCCCGAGAGTCTTGCTTGCCGGGTCGGTCGTCCAGGTCGCGGCCTTGGTAGTGATGACACCGGTGGTGTTATTTACGTAGGTCACGGCATAATTGCCGCCGCTGTTTCCATCAGTGATAATTCCCGCCGGCGTCAGCGTTTTGCCTGTGCCAACATGACGCGTGTCAAAGGTTTGCGTGAACGTAGCGCTATCGCCGCTCGCGAGGCTGCCCAAAGTTATCGTCGGAACTCCCGCCGAAGCAGTGGTACCGTCGTACACCCTGGTGTCGGTTGCGGCCGTCACCGTGATTGCTCTCGCAGTGATGACACCGGTCGTGTCGTTCACGTAGGTCACCGCGTAATTATTTCCGCCGTTGCCGTCAGTGATGACCGCCAAAGGCGTCAGCGTCTTGCCGGTGCCGACGTTCTTGTTGCCAAAGGCCTGCGTCAACACAGCAGTGTCGCCGCCGGCAAGCACCGGTGAAACATTCGGCGTTCCGGAAGAAGCCGTGGTTCCGTCATACGCTTTGGTATCGGTTACCGCGGTCACCGTGACGGCGCGCGCAGTGATCACGCCTGTGTTATCGGCTACGAAGGTGACGGCGTAATTACTGCCGCTATTACCGTCGATGACCGAACCGGAAGCAGTCAGTATCTTACCGGTGCCGGCATGTTTGTTGTTAAACGTCTGGATAAAGCCGCTCGTGTCGCCAACGGCAAGTGAAGGTGAAATTCCCGGGGTGCCGCTGGAAGCTGCCGTTCCGTCATAGGCCTTGGTGTCTGTCACCGCGGTCACGGTTATCGGTTTCGCTGTGATAACGCCGGTCGTGTCATTGACGTAAGTAACCGCGTAGTTATCACCGTTGTTGCCGTCGGTAATGACCGCCAGCGGTGTCAGCGTCTTACCGGTACCAACGTTCCTGTTGCCAAAGGTCTGGGTCAACACGGCAGTGTCGCCGCCGGCGAGCGAAGGTGAAACATTTGGCGTTCCGCTCGAGGCGGTCGTGCCGTCGTACACCTTGGTATCGGTCACCGCCGTAACGGTGATCGCTTTCGCGGTGATCACACCGGTCGTATCGTTGACGAAAGTCACGGCGTAGTTGTTGCCGCTAAAACCGTCGCTGACCGAACCCGAAGGCGTGATGGTTTTACCCGCGCCGACGTGTTTCGTGTCGAAGGTCTGGATAAAGCCCGCGGTATCGCCGCTGATCAGCGCCGGCGAGATAGTCGGAACGCCAACGGAGCTATTCGTGCCGTCGTACTCTTTCGTATCTGTGACCGCCGTGACCGTGATGGCTCGTGCCGTTATCACGCCCGTGTTATCGGAAACAAAAGTGATGGCGTAATTATTGCCGCTAAAACCGTCGCTGACCGAACCCGAAGGTATCAGCGTCTTGCCGGTGCCGGCGTTGCGGGTATCGAATACCTGAACGAAATTACCGGTGTCTGTGCCGGCCAATGCAGGTGAGACAGTCGGAGTACCGCTTGAGGCGGTCGTGCCGTCGTAGTTTTTGCTGTCGCTCACAGCCGTGACCGTGATCGGTTTGGCGGTGATCACGCCGGTCGTATTACTGACGAAAGTGACGGTGTAATTCGTGCCGCCATTACCGTCATTAACCGCGCCGGAAGGCGTCAGCGTCTTGCCGGTTCCAACGTTTTTCGTGTCAAAGGTTTGGATAAACGCAGCCGTGTCGCTGTTAGCCAGGGTGCCGGTTATCGCCGGTATTCCTGACGAAGCCGTGGTGCTGTCATAGGCCCTGGTATCCGAAACAGCCGTGACCGTGATCGGCCTCGGCGTGATCGAGATCGTGGTCGAACCGCTCGATGGCGCGTAGGGTGTAAAGCCCGAGAAGTCCGCGGCGATGGTATGCGGGCTGCCCGAAACCGTCAGCGCCGTCGTTGAGAAAGCTGCCGTTCCGCCGACCACCGTTACCGGAGCGCCGGCCGGGTTGCCGTCGATCAGGAACTGGACCGTGCCGCCAGTGAACGCCGGTGAAACCGTGGCGGTAAAGGTGACATTATCTCCGTAAACCGAGGTGCCGCTGGGCGACGCGGTGACGGTTGTGGTCGTGGCGTTGGCGATCACCGAAAGCGAACCGCTGGACGGGGTAGCGCAGACCGTGCCGCCGTTATAAAAGATCGTCGGGAAGGCGGGATCGATAGCCGACAGGGTCAGCGGCGTCGAGGTAGTCGGGGCTCCCGTAACGTTCATGTGCAGATTGACCAGTGCGCCCGAACCGGAGAATGGTGTCGTGCCATTGATCGAGAACGAGATGACACCCGGTGTTGCTCGGTTGATGTCGATCGTCGTGCCGGGGGGAAGGACCGCACCGGCGGTGACAACGTCAGCGTCGGTGCCCGCGATCGGCGTAATGACCGCCGGGTCGTAGGTGACCTTGAATTGCGCCGAGATCACATTTCCGCCGGTAACGTCCGACGTATTGACCGGAACGGTGACCGGGACCCCCGTGGTCGAACTCAGCGTGGGTATTGAGATCGTCCTGCACGAGGCTATCGCAAAGGTGGCGGTCAGCGTATGGTTGGCCGTCACATTGGTAAAGGTATAGGGCGATTGCACCGTTACCGGTACGCCGTCTACGACCAGCGTCGCAATGTTGTAACCCGTGTTGGGAACGATATGGAAAGTGGCGTTCGAGCCGGAAGTGACGGTCGTCGTCCCCGGCGAGATGGTGCCGTTGGCCGTCTGCGTGACGGTGATGGTGTAATTCGTCACCGTGTTAAACGTCCAGTTGGTGTTGCCTCCGCTATCGACCGAGTTTGAAGCGTTGATCGCGCCGCCGCTGCCGGTCGCGTTGCTGTCGGCAATATCGGCATACCCTACCGCGCGTGTGCCGGTCGCATTCAGATTCCATTGCGAACCCGGCGTGGTCGAGCGCAGCGAAAGAAGATTGCTCGCCGTGCCGTTGAGCGTCAGGGAATTTGTCACGGTTGTCGTGCTGCCCGCCGCGAAATTCAGCGTCTGCGCCGCGGTGACCGATTTGGCCAGGGCGTAGAAGGTGGTGTTTCCGCTAATGGTTTGTCCGCTAGCGCCGTCAAACGTCACCGGGAAGTTTCCGCTCAGCGTGCCGCCGTTATTTGTCCAGTCGCCGCTGACGGTGGTCGCGCCCGTTAAGGTGAGCGTACCCGCCGCTGCGATCGTGACATGGTGATAATCGCTGTGGCTTTCATAGACGCCGCTCGCGACATCGAGCAAGCCGGTGACGATCTGTCCGCCGTTTCCGGTGACGGTGTTGTCGCTTGCCGCGCCGGTGTTGCTGATGGTCAGGTTTGTGACGGAAGCCGGCAAACCATCGCCGACCGCCTGGTTGCCGCTGCCGTTATAGGTGTAGCTGGCGATGCTGCTATAGGTGCGCGCACCCGCGACCTGAATGCTGCCCGTCGCGCCTGAGGCGGTGATACCCGCCGCGCTGCCGCTCGCGAGCGCTCCGCCCGGGTTGAGCGTAAAGCAGCCCGGGCCGCTGAAGATAAACGTGCCCATCACGACCGTTCCGCCGTTGTTGATGGTGACGCAGCCCTGAACATCTACATTGCCTGTCAGGGTGACGACCGCCGGGCCGTCCACCGTAATGTTGTTATACGAACCGGCCGCCATATTGCCCGACGCGCCAAACGTTACATCGTTCGGAGCAAAGGTCGCCGTAACCGAAATATTTCCGGTTACGTTAGTATCCGTTCTCGGATTTGCGGTGGAAGAATCACTCCAATCGACAAAGTGATAGCCTGCGTTCGGCACCGCATTTACAGCCGTACCGTCCGCTCCGTGATTTACAGTTTGCGAAATCGTGCCGGTCAGTGAACCGTTTGCACCCGCTGCATAGGTCAGGGAATAGGTCACCTGGGTGATGATGACGTTCTGAGTATTTGAGGCCGCCTCAAAATTATCGCTGGCCGCGCCGTCGGCCTTGACCACGCAGGTGCCTGCGCCGGTCGGGCTGAAGGTGCTGCCGCTGACGTGCGAACATGGGCCGCTCATCACGCTAAAGGTGAGCGCGCTGCTATCCGTATTCGTCGTCGAAGCGCTGACGGTAAAGTCCGCGCCGGGGAAGGTTGCTGCCGGAGCCGCGCCGAAAGTGATCACTGCCGCCGCTTTGGTTAAGTTAACCGTCAGCGGGGCTGAGGTCGCCAGGTTGTGATTATTGTCCGCCGCTCTGGTGGCGGTTACCGCGCAGCTGCCGCTCGCATTCGTCACGGAAAGTATGGTGCCGGTGACCGAGCATCCGGTGGATAAGCTCCGAGCTAAACGTTTCCGCGCCCGCGCCGCTTCCGCCCGTCGTGCTCAGCGCTGAGGTCGTGCCGTAAGCGACGACGGGTGGTGTCGCCACCGCCACTAGTGTCGCCTGTTCTGCCTTGGCCAACGTGATCGTGTGCGCCGCCGAAGCAGCGGAGTTGTAATTGGTGTCCGCCGCCTTGGTGGCGGTCACCGCGCAGGTGCCGGTCGCGTCAGTCACCGTCAGGACCCCGCCGGTGGTGACGGTGCAGCCCGTCGAGCCGCCATGGTCAAAGGTCACCGCGCCCGCTCCGCTGCCGCCGCTCGTCGCGAGTTGCGGCGTCGAGCCAAACACGACCGTGCCCGGATCGTTGACCGTCAATGCCGATTGTTCGGCTTTGGCGATGGTCACGTTTTGCTGTGCCGAGGCTAAAATGAAATTTGTTGTTGCCGCGCCTTCAGCTTTAACTACGCAGGTTCCTGCTCCGCTCGAGCTGAATGTCGCGCCGCTTACATGCGCACAAGGTCCGCTGACCACGCTGTAAGTCAATGTCGAACTATCCGAGTTGGTCGTGCTAGCCGAAACAGTGAAGTCGCCGCCCAGATAAGTAGGCGTAGGTGCCGCGCCAAAAGTAACGGTCGGTGTAGCGGGGTTCACCGAAAAACTTCTATCCACGTCGGGTGCGGCATTGTAGTTAGTATTTCCAGCCTGAGAAGCACGGATCGTGCACGTTCCCGCCGTAACAATATGAACTGACGTGCCTGTAACCGTGCAAATACCTGTCGTCTGACTACCGAAAGAAACGGTCAGGCCGGAGCTAGCCGTTGCGCTAACGCTGAAATCCGCATCGCCAAAAGTCTTATCGCCAAGTGCCCCGAATGTGATCGTCTGGTTAGCTTTATTTACCGTGATGTTGACTGTTGCGTTGGTCGAACCGCCTCCGTTTGATGCGGTGACCGTGTAATTAGTAGCGACTGATGCTATCGATGGTGTACCACTTATGACACCCGTGCTAGTGCTGAAATTTAACCCCGTTGGTAACGCTGGAGTAATGCCATACAAAGTCGGCGCTCCACCGCCATTCGACGGAGTGTTGTTTGTGATCGCAACACCATTGGTATAAGTCGCAGGGTTTGTTGAATAAGTAAGACTTGTTGGCGCCGTCACCACGGAAGTGGTTGTTACCGAAATAGAAGACGCATTTGTTATTCGACAGGTTGTGGTACCGGCATTTAGACTATTAGGTATTACATAAATATTTATTGTTTGACTTGCGCCAACTGAAATTAGACTACCAGGAGTAATGGGATAAGTTGCACCAGCGACGGCAGGTGTGTAAGACCCTATTACTGTGGTGGGAGAACTTCCGCCGATGCTGTATTGAACACTCACATTCGGCGTACCTGACGCATTACTGACTTGCGAAAGTATGCTAAGGCCGTCAACGGTAAAAGTTGTGGATGCATCGCTCGTAATACTGAATGTATACCACTTGCTTCCTGTGATGGCGGCGGCAAGCGTGGTGTTAAAGCCGCTACCTGTTATTCCGGTGGTAAGTGTACCGCACGTAACACCCGACCCACGAGTAATCTGAGAGAATGTCAATCCCGGTACACTTGGCGAAATTGTAGCCGTTGGAGTTCCCGGACAAGAAGCTAATGTCATACCGGTGTAGCTGACAGTTGTCGCTACTTCAGGTCGAATATCCGCCGTCAACGACCCGCTATTTGTCTCTTTCATTTTTGCCAAATCTGTCTCAACCGGAGTGGTTTTTAGCACGCTGGTTTCGGTGGTTGGTATGCCGAGGATATCTCTTATTGAATCTATAAAAGAAAAACCGGCGGCATTGGTGCCGGCGGCTGATAAAGAAAGAAGGATAACGGCGATCGCGCTAAAGGCTGTCAGGCGCAGGGCGATCTTAGGACGATCCTGGGGACGATTCGAACGATGTGAAGGCATAGAAATTTTAGCTCCGTGTTTTGAATTCGAAAAAGCGTTTAAAACGCACAAATTCGTTGAACTTCAAAACTCGAAGCACAAAGATCTGTCTTAATTACCCTGCTTGGAATGTTGGGCGAGTGTAACACAACTTACCGGGGTGTCAACCGGAAACCCGCGAATTTACAAAGAGTTAAAGCGCTGCGGCAATCGAAAAAGTGACGCCTGAATTACCCCGATATACGCGCGAGAAGTTTTTCGTTGTAGGTGCGGCTGAGATTCAATTTGGTCCCGTCCTGTAAAATTATTACCTGGTCGCCGTTAAACATCGGATGCAGGGCTTTGATGCGATCGATGTTGACTATGGCCGAGCGGTGAATGCGGGTGAAATGTTCGGGGTCGAGCTTTTGCTCCAGCCGGTTAAGCCGTTCACGCAGCAGATAAACATCCTTGCCGGCATGAAGCTCCAGATAATTTCCTGCGCTGCCGATCCAATCGATATCTTCCGTTAATACTAGAACCGTGTGCTGCGCCGTTTTAACGGGAATGCGCTTGAGGTATTCCGTTTTATTCTGCATGCTGCCGAGCAATTGCAGTAAGCGCTCATCCAGGCCGCCGCTTCGGGTCTGGATGATCCGGCGTTTGACGCGCTCGACCGTTTTGGCCAGGCGTTCTTCATCGATAGGTTTTAACAGGTAATCGAGAGCGTTCACTTCAAAAGCCTTTAAGGCGAATTCGTCAAAGGCGGTGGCGAATACCGTCATGGGCATTTGTTCGGCCCCGACCGCTTCCACCACTTCAAAGCCGTTCATCTTAGGCATCTGGATATCCAGAAAGACAAGTTCCGGGCCGAGTTCTCCGATCGCCGCCACGGCCTGGCGGCCATTGGCGCACTCGCCGATGACCTCGATCTCGGCGTCCCGCGCCAGCGAGAGTTTAAGGCGTGTTCGCGCCAGCTTCATATCGTCAACAATTAATGTACGGATCTTCACTTACCGGCTTCCTCCCGTATGTCTTCGTGCGGCGTATATTCGCGAAAAGGAATGGTCACGCTCACGCGCCACCCGCCGCCCGGCATCGCTTTAGATTCAAACGCCTGCGCTTCACCGTAAAGGCGTTTCAAGCGCATCCTGGAATTTAGCAAGCCGATTCCGCCCGGCTTGCTGGTGCCGTTTTGCGCGCCATTTTGCGCGACCGTGCCCGGCCCGTTGTCCCTGATCTCGAGTAAAAGCTCGCGGTCCGCATATCGCGAGAAAATTTCGATGCGCCCGCCGTCTTCCCTGGGAGCAATGCCGTGCCGGATGGAATTTTCCACCAGCGGCTGAAGCAGCATATTCGGAACCAGCGCGTCCAGGGTTTCGGGCGAGATCCCCCAGATTATTTCCAGCCTCTCCTGGAGCAGCGTTTGCTGTATCTGAAGATATTTGCGCAGAAAATCCAGCTCTTCCTTGAGCGTAACTTCCTGGGTTTTATTGTTGCGCAGCGTCAGCCGCAGCAGATCGCTCAATTGCGAAATGGTCGCCGTGGCCGCGGGCGGCGAGACATACACCAGCGCCGAGATGGCGTTTAGCGTGTTAAATAAAAAGTGCGGGTGAAGCTGGGTCTTTAAAGCCGCCAGCTCTGCCTGTTGGAGGCGAAATTCACGGTCGCGATATTTAACCGCGTAATTTGCCGCCTGGCTAAAGGCCAGTATCCCGGCATAGAAAACAAATCCGTTGGTCACATAATTGAGAAAAGCCGCGAGGCTGCGAAAAAGAGCGGCGTTGACCTGGGCGAAATCGTCACCGGCAAAAAAGCCCGCAATATGCTGGTAGGCAATGGTATGAAAGGCGGCGAAAAGAAGGCTGAAGACAAAATGAAGGCTCAAATTACGAACCAAATTTGTTCGCTCGACGGGCAGGCGTCCGCCGAGCCAAAAAACGAGCGGCGTTAGCATTGCCCATAAATAATGAGCGGCCGCCAGCCGCCAGGCAAAAATATACCAGGGCGGCGCTTTCGGCGATTCCAGGGAATAAAGAAAGACCTGCGGGAGAAAAAGCAGCACCAAAAAAGTGTAGAAACCCAGGATCAGGCCGGCGGTCAGCCAAAATTGCCGTCCGGTCCTTTTACGACCGGTTGAAAGCTTAAATAGGTTTTCCGCCATGGTGTTAATGTGTCCGCTTGATTTATTTCGATGCTCAAAATCAAAAAACGGTCACCTAATAAAGACACCGCGCAGCACAAATAGGTGACGAAAAAAAGAAAAGCTTTGCCTAAAGCGGCCAGAGACCGGTCTTTGCTTTGTTCGTGTTGTTTCGTGTGTTTTCGTGGTTCCAGTCTTAAATGCTTCGAAAAGACAAAATGGTTCAGAGTTCAAACTTTAGTTTGTCTTCTGTCTAAAAATTAAGACAAGCTGAAGCCTGGACTCTAAACTGTTACTTAAACTCCCTCCTTACAAGCGGGGTGTTCTCTCTCCGGCTCGTTCCCGTCCATCGCATTCTTGATAATGTAAAACTTTGGGCAGGGGTGATCGATTTGTGTTCCGCGATGCCTTTGCAGAGAAAATTCTTTTCGTGCGTTTCGTGTGAGGCGGTGATACAAAGTGAAACACGGCTGCCAGATGATACCGGACTTTAGGGCATAACGAGTTCAAGCTTTAGCTTGTCTTATTTCCCGTATCAAAAAACAAACTAAAGCTTGAACTGGCGTTGCACATAAAGTCATAACTCTAAATTTATAAAGTTCGCTGGGATTAAAAGATCGACGTTAAACCTGGGAGCGCGGGCATCTTGCCTGCAAGCGCGATTGCTCGCGCTAACTGGCGTAAATCAAAGACTTTTTAGATCGCTTCGCGACCCAAGCAGGCAAGATGCCTGCGCTCCCAGGTTAAGCCCCATTTTATTTTTTTACTGTTAAATACTTAACACCGCCAATAAAATTAAGCTTTTTTTCTGACTTTATGTGCAAAGCCGTTTGAACTCTAAACTTTTTATTTCCAGCTGCTATTCAAAAAGGCTGCGGACCCAATCCCAAATAGACAGGCTCCCATCGGAGTTTCTGCAGCCTGTGAAAGTGCCGCTGCCGATCAGACCGCCGCAGTCTTCGGTCGCCGGGCCGCCGCCGGTGGCAGTACCGCTGCCGATCACTCCGGAGCGGTTGCCGCTTCCGAGATAGCCGCCGTTTCCGAGATATTGGTCGCCGCCGGTAGCCGCCGTGCCGCTTCCGATCGTCCCGCCGCCATCGGTGGCGCCGCCGCTGCCCATAAACACGCCGGTAAATGAGCCGCTGCCAAGTATCTGGCAGGCGTCTTGACGGGTGCCGCTACCGAAGATCTGGCAGGTGTCTTCACGAGCCCCGCTGCCAACTATCTGGCTGCTCACCCTGCCGCCGCTGCCCACCGTCTGGCAGCGCCCGCCGCTTCCCATGAACTGCCGGCAGGGATCGTCTACACCGCCTGCCTGGGCCGCCGCACTCAGGCACATCGCAAAGACAACCATTGCGGCTGCGCCAATAGAAATGGCAAAAAATTTAATTTTACTGCTATTCATGATTATTTCTCCTGATCAAAAGTTTTCCGAAATTGAATATTGTTTGGCCCTCTTTTTTGAGCCTGATAAAAATTAACTAAGATCCGGCGGCGGCGAAAGCTAAATGTGGTGAGCCGTGCGTCAGGAGGGTTCAATCGTTAACAACTCAGTAAAAAGGGCCGGGCGTGTTTAATTTTTTGTTGGCATCTTTTAATACCTACTTTCCTTCAAATAGCGGCTAATATTAGTTTGAATTTCAAAATACTCGGCAAGGGGAACTTGATGGCGGCGAAACAGCCTCTATTTGATATCGCAAAGGCAAAGGAAATGATCGCCAGGGGGCGCCGCGCGAAGTGGTGGCAGCGGGCGGGCTCAATGTCACGCGGGTTTCATTATGTCGATGCCGGCGGTAAAAAGATCGTTAAAGAAGAAGCGCTGGAGAGAATAAGATCGCTGGTGATCCCGCCCGCCTGGCGTTTTGTCCGGATCTCGCCGGCGCCGTCCAGCAGCATTCAAGCCGTGGGAATGGATACCACGGGCCGGATCCAGTATCTCTACAATCCCAGGTTTGCCGAAAAACAGCAGCGCAAAAAATTCGCCAAGATCGAAAAGTTTGGCGAGTACCTGCCGAAGCTGCGCAAAGTGACCAACGAACATATCGCTCTTGACGGTTTCCCGCGTGAAAAAGTGCTGGCGATCATGATGCGGTTGATAAATTCGCTCTATCTGCGCGTGGGTACGGAAAAAAGCGCGCGGCATTATAAAACCTACGGGATCACTACGCTGCAAAACAGGCATCTGGAAGTCGGGCGGAAGGGAAAGCTCGTTTTTGATTACGTGGGTAAAAGCCACATAAAACACCGCAAGGTGCTGGTCGATGAAGAACTGGCCGCGCTGATGAAAGAGTTAAAAGGACTGGGAGGCGCGCGCAAACTCTTCCACTATGTGAATGAAGAAGGGAAAGCGCGGCCGGTAAAACCCGGCGATATTAACAGGTATCTCAAGGAAATAACCGCGCCGGAATTTTCGGCAAAAGATTTTCGCACCTGGGGCGGAACCCTTTTAGCGGCGATCGCTCTGGCCGAAATGGGCAAGGCCGATGACGAACAGGAGCGAAAAAAGATCATCGTTAAGGCGGTAAAAGCTGTGGCGGAGCAGCTGGGAAATACACCCGCAGTTTGCCGGGGTTCCTATATCCACCCCGCCGTTTTGAAGAAATACGAAAACGGGGTGACGCTCGACGAATTTCGCCCCCGTAAAAGCAGGTATATTCACCGGATCGAGGCCGATTATGAACCGGAGGAAAAGGCGCTGATAAAGCTCTTTCGGGAAAATGGAAAATAGTGACTTTACCTCTAAAGTCATAAATTACCCGCCGGCTTCAGCCGGTAACGGTTTGGGATCCAAAATACGCTGCCATTTCGCAGGTGTTCACCTGTTCCAGTGAGCACAAGTGAACACCCTGTTCCAAAAATGTTCCAGAAATGTCGCGAACTTCCCAAATCCGTTGATTAAATTAAAAAAGAACATTGAGACCGGGAAATTCAGGCTTACGTAGCTCTTTTTCCGGGTCTCAGGCCACCTGAAAGCATAACTCAGCCGGGAATTTTAGTCGTTAAGAGATTCGAGGTAATCAGGATTTGCGCGTTGATTTGGAATAAGGTCAGAACCCGAAGCGGTAGCGAAGGGTTTCTTTTAGTGATTAGTGATTAGTGATTAGTGATTAGTGATTAGTGATTAATGGACTCTTTTGACATCTATTAAATTATTCATTGATCATTCACAATTAAACATTACTGAAACCCCTCGCTACCGCTTCGGGTTCTGACCTCATCGCGATAGTCACTCGTTTTATGGGCAAAAGCGACTTTAGAGGCAAAGCCAGGAATCTTTTTTTGGAAATAAACAGCCAATAGCCGTTTGTTATTTATACGTAGAAGGAAAAGGAATTAAGGCGTAGCGGCAAGAACTTAAGCAGCCCCGGGGGGCGGCAAGTCCTTAAACAGCCGGGCCGGAGGTCTTTCCTCTTCGTCGAGAGAACATATTTCTTCAAATATATTAAGCCGCAATGGTCATTGACCAAATGCGGCTCTTTTTTTACCATCTCACTAATGAAAAAAGTGCTCACAGCCGCCGAAATGCGGGAAGTCGACCGGCTTACCACGGAAAAATTCGGCATTCCTTCGCTCAGGTTGATGGAAAGTGCTGCAACTGCAGTATTTAACGTGATCCAGGAAAAGTCCGGCGGTTCGGTGAGCGGCCGGTCAGCGGTGATCTTTTGCGGCAAAGGGAATAACGGCGGTGATGGCGCCGCGCTCGCCAGGATCTTGTCGGACGCAGGCGCGAGCGTGTACGCGGTGTTATTGGGCAAAGTTGACGATACCAAAGGCGATGCGCTGCATAACTTTAACTATCTTAGAGTTTACAATGATAATATTGAAGTAACGGATGAACAGCGGAAATTGATCTTTTACTGCTGTGAAGATGCGGACGAACTGAGAAAAACCATTCTGCTGCGGTATGAAAACCGGGAAACATGCGATGTAATCGTGGACGCGATCCTTGGGACCGGAGTTACGCGGCCGCTAGAAGGCCTATATCTTGAAGCGGTAAAGTTAATTAATAATTTACGTGAGCAAGGCAGGTGTAAGTATTTGATATCGGTAGATTTGCCGTCCGGGCTCAACGCCGACAACGGGGAGCCCATGGGCGAATCCGCAAAACCTGACCTAACCGTAACATTTACCGCGCCAAAAGCGGCTAATGTGCTTCCTCCGGCATCCCGTTTTAACGGGGAACTGGTGATCGCAGATATCGGATCGCCGCAGATCCTTATTGATGAGTCAATATCGGAGCTTTATCTGGTGGACGAAAGCGACGCTCAGAAGTGGCTTGAAGACACTAAACTTACGCCAGCGTCGTACAAAAAGACCCGGGGGCACGTTCTGCTGGGGGTTGGTTCACGAAATTATTCGGGCGCCGCGGTTTTATGCGCTAACGGAGCGATAAAAAGCGGGGCGGGACTGGTCACGGCCGCCATTCCGGCTTCCATCCAGACTGCGTTTTCCGAACGTGTCGCGCCGGAAGCGATGTCCTTGCCGTTGACGGAAACCGAAAATGGCTCGTTTTCCGCCGATGCTGCCAAGGAATTCCTCGAATTTAGCCGAAAAGCCGACGTGGCGGCAATTGGCTGCGGGCTGTCGAACGCGGATCAGACAAGGCAGTTTGTCCGCGAGGTCGTAGAAAACAGGGTTACGCCGTTAGTTTTAGATGCTGACGGGCTTAATTTGCTCTCGCCCTTTGATTTACAGGGTTCCGATAAACTCCCGTTGGTGCTTACGCCGCATCAGGGAGAAATGCTGCGGCTGTTGGGAACCGAAGACAAGGCGGTGTTGTCCGATCGGGTAGGCCTGGTCCGCGATTTTGCGAAAAAGCATCATGTGATCCTTGTTCTAAAAGGCGAAAAAACGCTTATTGCTGAGCCCGGCGGCAAAGTTGTGGTAAATCCGACGGGAAATGAAGGCCTGGGCAAAGGCGGTAATGGAGACACGCTAACCGGCATTATTGCGGGCTTTTTGGCGCAAACTTATGGAAACCTGGATAAAAACATCCCGGGCGCGCCAAAGATGGAAAAAACCTTTGAAGCAGTGGTGGCGGCATTGTATATTGCCGGTAGGGCCGGCGACATCGCGGCGCGCGAATGGGGCATGAGAACGATGACGGCGTCGGATGTGGCTGGCTGTTTGGGCGAAGCGATAGAAGAAATAACTATTCACTATTAACTGCTAACTATTAACTGTTACTAATGGAAAATAGTTAATAGTTCACAGTGCATAGTTGAAAGTTTTATTATCTGATGGAAAACACGACTGAAAAATTTATCTGCCGCCTGGAGGAGGAAACATTCAAGCTGGGCGAGTGGCTGGGAAAAGACCTGAGAGGCGGGGAAATGATCTTGCTGCGCGGTGAGCTTGGCGCGGGCAAAACGTTTTTTACCAAGGGTGTTCTGAAAGGCCTCGAGCACAACATCGACGAAGTGACCAGCCCGAGTTTTACCCTGGTAAACCTTTATGAGGCGCGCCTGCGTGTTTACCATATCGATCTATACCGGCTGGCGGATGATGGCTCCGCTGCTTTTGCAGTAGGGTTGGAAGACCTTCTAAACGATGAAAAGGCCGTGATAATAATCGAATGGGCCGAAAGATTGGGCAGCTACAACCTGCCGGATAAGACCATAGTTGTCCGGATCGAGGGCGTAGGAGACGACCCGCGAATCCTTGAGATCACAAAATGACCAGGGTTTTTACGATCTTTATTTCATTTTTGCTTCTCGGCGGCCTGGTAATTTTATATTTATATAGTGAAAAACATCCCATCTTATTTCCAATGAAGAACGCACAGGTAGTTATCAAAAAAAGCGAACGGAAACTGCTGCTTTATGACGATGGCCGGTTGGCGAGGACCTATCACATCGTACTCGGTTTTGCGCCGGAAGGCGACAAAGAAAAACGCGATGACGGCAAAACTCCCGAAGGCGAATTTTATGTCGCGGTGAAAAATCCGCAGAGCAAATTTACCTTGGGTTTGGGGTTGAGCTATCCGAACATGGAGGACGCCGAGCGCGGGCTGAAAACCGGACTTATCTCACGTGAGCAATATGACGGGATCGCCGCGGCTATAAGTGAAAAACGGATGCCCCCGCAGGATACTCCGCTCGGCAGTGAAATTTATATCCACGGCGGCGGGACGGCGAAAGATTGGACCTGGGGCTGTATGGCGCTCGATGATGAAGAGATCAGCGAGTTGTACGAAGCCGTGCCGGTCGGGACAAAGGTCGTGATCGAGAAGTAGTTTTACCGGCTGTGCGGCCGTAAATTACGAGGTCAGAAAGCATTCAATAAATAAACTTGCAGTCCAAAGAAGCGCTCAACTTAAAAGATAAATATTAACGTCCGAGAAATTTGCAGTCCGGAAGGGCCGCTTGCGCCCGCTCTTATCTTAAAAGTCCCGTAGGGACGTTATATTTGTAAGTGGATGTTTAAGAGGTGCTACAAAAACTCCCCTCCTTACAAAGGAGGGGTGCTCGCAGGGCGGGGTGGTTCTCTCATAAACCATAAATAAATCGGGGGTTCTGACCTCATCCCAATGCCATTGTTTTATATTAAAGATCGCCAAAAGAACAAGCTTCTCCAAAACCGTTCCTATAAAACGAACAACTATCGGCAATAATGGTCTTGCGGCATTTCTGCTTTCGGTAACTCCTAAGTTCCGCTGATCTTTTCAAGCCGACTTTAGACATTTCTGGGACATTACTTCCAATTTTTAAGATTTCTGTTGCAAAAGTGGAGCAGGTGGGGCACTGGCGCACACTGGCGCAGGGTGCGCCACCTGGGCAGGAGTTAATAATTTCGCAGCGTCTTCTGATAATTCTCAAAATTTGCTCGCATTTCCGTCAGGCTGTCGCCGCCGAATTTCTCGCGCATGGCATTTGCCAGCACGATCGCCAGCATGGCCTCGCCGATCACGCCGGCCGCCGGCACTGCCGTAATGTCCGAACGCTCAAAAGCCGCCAGCGATTCTTCCTTGGTGTCGATATCCACCGAGCGCAGCGCTTTTCTCAGCGTCGAGATCGGTTTCATATAACCGCGCACGCGAAGCTCTTCGCCGTTGGTCACGCCGCCTTCTAAGCCCCCGGCATTATTGGTCAGCCGCGCATAGCTGCCGTCTCTATAAGCGATCTCATCGTGAACTTGCGAACCCGGCACCGTAACGTTTCGCACACCGCTCCCGATCTCTACCGCTTTGACCGCGGGTATCGAGACGATCGCCTGCGAAATACGCCCGTCCAGTTTTTCGTTCCACGATGTGTATGAGCCTAAGCCCGCCGGCAAACCTTTTGCGACGACTTCAAAAACACCGCCGAGCGTGTCACCGTCTTTTTTGGCAGCGTCGATGGCCGCCATCATCTGCGCTTCTACACTACTGTCGGAACAGCGCAGCGGCGCATCATCGGTCACACCACAGATTTCTTCCCAGTTTTTTTGCAGCGGCGTTTCCGGAACACCGCCCAACTGTGTAACGTGGCTGCGAACATCAACACCAAAATTTTCCAGCAGTTGTTTCGCCAGCGCCCCACAGGCAGTGCGCGCCGCCGTTTCTCGGGCCGATGCGCGTTCCAGAACATCGCGCAGGTCCGAAGCGCCAAATTTCATTCCGCCCGCCAGGTCGGCGTGGCCCGGCCGCGGACGCTTTACGATACGCGGATTCTTTGGCTCTTCAGTGATGGCTTCAACGGACATTATCTCCGTCCAGTTTTGCCAATCCTTATTTTCGATCAGCAGCGCAACCGGCGAGCCGAGCGTTCTGCCGTGACGAATGCCGGAAAGGATCTTCACTTCGTCGCGTTCGATCTTTTGCCTGCCGCCGCGCCCGTAGCCCTGCTGCCGCCGCCAGAGTTCGTGGTTGATCTTTTCGATATCGACGGCCATGCCGTAAGGCAGTCCTTCGACAATGGCAACCAGCGCTTGCCCGTGAGATTCCCCAGCTGTTGTGAAACGAAAAAACATTATCTTATTCTGTCGCCTTTCGCCGGTTTAGCAGCGGCCTTAAAACAACGAGCGCCACACTGGTCAAAATAAATATTGCCCCGAAAAATGTCTGAATATTCAATTTCTCGCCCAGCCAGAACGCCCCGATGATCACCGCCAGCAGCGGCGTCACCAGCGAGATCATCATCGCCCGCGATACGTCCATATGCTGCAGCAGCCAATAGTATAACCAAAAAGCGACGATCGAGCCCATCACCGCCAGGTAAAGTACGCAAACCACTGCGCTCACCGTCCAGTGAAAATTTAGCGGATTTCCTTCCCGCCAAAAGCCGAAAACAGAAAGCGGAATAATTCCGCATAGCATCTGCCAGAAAACCATGTTAGCCGGGCGCGTCCCGGTTCCGAAGGCTTTGGTCAGCACGCTGGCATAGGCCGCGCAAAAAGCGCCGATCACCACCGCCACGCTCCCCCAGAATGCTTCCCATCCGCCCAGGAACAATTGGTCGTTGAAAATGATCGCCACGCCCAGCATGCCGATCAGGATCGAAGCGATCTTTAGCAAAGTTATTTTTTCACCGGGAATATATATCCGCCCGAGCACCAGGCCGAAAGCGGGAATGGTAGTTTGCAGCACGGCCGCCAAACCCGAGGTTATATACCGCTCGCCCCAAAACAACAATCCGTAGTTAATAAAAAATTGCAGGATACCGCTGGCCGCGATGACCAGCCAATCTTTTCTTGTTTTTGGCGTTTCAACCTTTGTCCACAAAATGACCGGCAGCAGTATCAGGCACGCCGTGATAAATCTGAGCGCGGCAAAGCTGACCGGCGGCAGATCCTCCAACCCGACCTTGATAAAGATCCAGGTGGTGCCCCAGATAAGACAGAGAATAAGCCAGATAATTAAAGGCCGCATAAAAATACTGGTCGCTTGTCATTGGTCATTTGTCATTAACCCCTGGACATCTATGGAATGTAAAAAACTAAGGACGAATGACTAATGACTAATGACTAATGACCAACTACTTCAATTCATAAAAACTCAAACACGAATCGCCCTGCTTTAGCAGCCGCCAGCGGCGCAGTTCGCCGACCAGGTCAGGCAGTGTTTGTTTCACGTGGTGTTCAGCGATCACAACGCCGTTCTCCGATAAAAGCTTGCTGTCGGCGCTGTCGGCGCTGTCGGAGAAGCCGAATTTCCTCAATACATCCAGATAATCTTCCGCATAGGGCGGATCGTAATAGACGATGTCGAAAGTTTCCGCCGATCGCGATAAAAACTTTTCCGCATCGCTCCGGAAAACTTCGGTTCGCTCTTCGGGAATCTCCAGATGGTCGAGATTTTCCTCGATCAACGCGCAATTTTTTCTCGAAATATCGACAAAAGTAACGTGCTTCACCCCGCGCGAAAGCGCCTCGATCCCGACCGCGCCCGATCCCGCGCACAGATCGAGGAAGCGAGTTTCCTCGCCGATCCTCGGATTCAGTATATTAAAAAGGGTTTCCCGCAGGCGGTCTGAGGTCGGACGGGTTTTCCCGTCAGGCGGACTTTTTAGATTTCTCCCGCGATACTTACCGGCAATTATTCGCAAAGCGAATATAGTTTACCGTTTATTTTCGTAAAAACTAAGCGCGGTGTCGGTTTCCGGCACGTTGATCACCCGAAAGCGGCGAAGGATGCCCATTTTTTCGGGAAAAAACATTTCCGTATGATGCGCCACCACCAGGATGCCGCGTTTTTTCTTAAGCGCCACTCCCCTGGAAAACATCTCGAGCACCTCATCGTAATTGGCATCAAAGGGCGGATCGAAAAATGCGATGTCCCAAACGCGGTGCCGTTTCTTCATCTTTTTCAGGAAAGGCACCACCTCGGTTTCAACCACCTCTCCGTGGCCCTCTTTGATCCCGAAAGTGGTCATATTCTTTTTGATGACCGTGCACATCCGGGCCGAACGCTCGACAAAAGTGCCGAGCAGGGCGCCGCGCGAAATGGCTTCGAGCCCGACCGAGCCGCAGCCCGAGCAGAGATCGAGAAAACGCGCAAATCTCGTCCGGCGGTAAAGCGTGGAAAAAAGCGCTTCGCGAACCCGGCGTGCCGTTGAGCGCATCTTTGGCGAAGGCACGGTCTGAAGGTCTTTTCCTTTATGTTTGCCGTAGATGATCTGCATTTCCGGTTTCGGGCCGGTGTCGTTTTCTTCGTTTTCACGGGGAGCGAAGAATTGTTTTTTTACGGGGGTTAAGTTTTTTCTCGTATCGAACTTGCCTGAAAAATTATCTTTCGCTCTTTGAAAAAATTTTTTTCCGGTGAAAGGCTTTGAGGGCGTTTGTTCGGTGTAGCGACGGTTGTTCATTTTAATACCTACACTTTACTTTTTTGTCTGACCTTAGAGACATCCTGAAGGAGAGGATGATGTTATTACCAAATTACAAAGTGCCAAAAACGCACAAAGAACTACAGTGTTTTGTTTGAGCTAGCCAATGCAGGATTCGCCGAAAGACTAGTGTGTATATTTAAAGGTATATTAAATTCCGCGGGTTTTTTCAATACTTTTTTCCGCGTGAAATTTCTCACGAGAAGAATTTTGCAATATTCTCAGCCTATCCCGGCGAGGTGAAATTTCTGCTGTTTTTGGATTAACTTAATAAGTCGTGTCTTTTCAGCAGTTGGGGCGTCTTTGCTAAGGTAATACTCGGCTTCTTTTCGCGCGGCTTCGAGGATCTCCAGATCACGCACAATATTTGCCACTTTGAACATTTCGAGGCCCGATTGGCGTGTTCCCAGAATATCTCCCTGCCCGCGGATCTCCAGGTCTTTTTCGGCGATCTTAAAGCCGTCGTTGGTTTCTTCCATTATGCCGAGCCGTTCTTTTGCGACGGCGGTCTGTTTATCGCCGGTCATTAGCACGCAAAACGACTGCTCGGCGCCGCGCCCGACCCGCCCGCGGAGTTGGTGAAGCTGCGATAGGCCGAACCGCTCGGCATGCTCGACGATCATCAGGCTGGCATTAGGCACATCGACGCCGACTTCGATCACCGTCGTCGAAACCAGCATATTTATCTCGCCCGGAAACAAATCCGCGCATCACTTCTTCTTTTTCCGCCGCCTTCATCCGGCCATGAACAAGCCCCACTTTGTATTTCGGGAAAACTTTATCGCGCAGCTCTTCAAACATTTTTGTCGCGGCTTTCAGATCGAGCTTTTCCGACTCTTCCACCAGCGGGTAAACGACATACACCTGCTTGCCGAGCGTCGATCTCGCGCGCCACGCCTTTATAAACTCCTTTGCGCTGGTCTTCGCCGACGACCACGGTCTTTATCGGCGTACGCCCCGGCGGCAGTTCGTCGATCACCGAAGCATCGAGGTCGCCATAGATCGTCATCGCCAGGCTGCGCGGGATCGGCGTAGCGGTCATCACCAGCACGTCAAGGTTGTAGCCGCGCCGTTGGAGCTCGGCCCGCTGCAGCACACCGAAGCGATGCTGCTCATCAACCACTGCCAGGCCCAGATTTTGAAATTGCACTGTTTCCTGGATCAGCGGCATGAGTTCCCACCATCGCATGGATCTCGCCCGCAGCCAGTGCTTCCGTCAGCTTTCTTTTCTCGCCCACTTTAAGGCTTCCGATCAGCATTTCGACGCGGTACGGAGTGTTTGCCAGGAGCCGTTTGATATTTCGCGAATGCTGTTCGGCGAGAATTTCGGTCGGCGCCATCAGCGCCGTCTGGTAGCCGTTTTCCATCGCGGCCATCATCGCCATCACCGCCACGATGGTCTTCCCGCTGCCCACGTCACCCTGTACCAGCCGGTTCATCGGCGCATCCGACTTCAGGTCTTCAAAGATCGTTCTGATGACTTTTTTCTGCGCGCCGGTCAGCGTGAACGGCAACACGGCCGCGATATTTTCCTGCACGCTTTGGGGAATTTTTATTTTGGTGCCTTTGGGCTGCTTGGCACGCTCGCCCCGGCGGTATTGCAGCACCAGCGACACCCAAAACAGCTCGTCAAAGATCAACCGTAAATGTGCCGCGCTTCTTGCTTTTGCGTATTGGACAAGTAAAACGTTTTCCGGCGGAAAATGAATTTCCTTAAGCGCCTGGTAACGCGAGATAAGATTCTGCCGCTCCGGCAAACCGGCGGGCAATTTTTCCTGGATAGACTTTTCGTCCAGCTTCGCCGTAACGTCATGCATTATTTCCCGCATCCGCTTGGTCTGAAACTGCCCGAGCTTTCGATAAACCGGGACGCGCCGCGCCACGTGAATTGCCGCAAGCTCCGGCGTAGCCGCATCTTCGTCAAAACTCTCGTCCGCTTCGTCATTTAGAGAGGCTTCTTCTGCTTTTTTCCTCCTTTCCGTCCCTTCCATCCTTTCCCTTGCTTCTGGGGGGTCATCCGGCGCAAAAAGGCTTTCCAGCAATCCGCCTTCTACCACTTTGGCTTCGCCGGGCAGAATTTCCAGTTCATCGGGCTTGTTCAGTTTTAGCGAGAAAGTGTTTCGCCGCGCGTCCCATTCCCAGCGCCCGTACGCGACAAAGCGGGTGCCGCGGTCAAAGCGTTCCTTGTAACTATTTATTATCGGCATCGCGGCTTTGCCGGAAAGGAACCACCAGATCACAACGGGCTTGTACTTACGTTCGGCGTCGCTGGCTGTGATCTCAAAAATATAAAGCGAAGGCTGCCGCGCGGAACGGTTCTTCCCGACCTGAAAGCCCCCTGACACGCGTACATAAAGCTCGACCGAGCCTTCAAAACCGTCGTACAAAGAATCTATGGTGGTGAGATTTGAGCGGTCTTCATACCGCATCGGCAGGTACATCAACAGGTCTTCGACATTCGCCTTTGCCGGATCGTTCTTGTCGGCAAAATTCGCGACCGCGCCGGCAAGTTTTTTCCCGGCGAAAGCCGATAGTTTTGCCACCCCGTATTGATGAAGTTCCTGGATGGGAGTTTCCAAAGTGATCTTTTCGGGTGCGCTCATTATTTGCCGATATTATCATAACCAAGCCCCATCTACTTAAAAGAAGCAGATGGGTGTAGGTCCGGTTTGAATTCTAAAAAGAAATTGGTCCGCTCTTCCTGGGAGCGCAGGCATCTTGCCTGCAAGCACGGCTTGCCGTGCTAATCGAATATAAATAAAGAAAATTATATCGCTGACGCGATCTTGCAGGCAGGATGCCTGCGCTCCCAGGTTTACAACACATTTCTGATGTTTGATCGCTCGCTCATTTCCGACAAAAAAAGGCTGCGTGGTCAGACGCAGCCGCAATTTACGCTAAGGGAGAAGCTTAATTATCCGATCATTTCTTTTTCGCCGCCGGCTTCTTTGGAGCGGCAGGTTTCTTGGCCGCCGGTTTCTTAGGCGCGGCTTTTTTCGCGGCTGGTTTGGCCGGAGCTTTTTTAGCCGCCGGCTTGGCAGCGGGTTTAGCTGCTTTTTTTGCGGCAGGTTTGGCTGCCGCTTTCTTAACTGGTGCTTTCATTGCCGGTGCGGCACCCGCTTGTCCCACCGTAGCCTGGGCGTCACGCAGCATTTTTTCAAAAGCGACGGCGTAACCCGCGATCAGCGCTGCTTTGTCCAAGTCCATTAATGATCTTGCGCGAATTCGTATAGTCGCACTTGGTGCCGGAGATGGTGTCGGCCAATTTCTTGCCGGTAAAAGTTCCGTTGCGCATGCCGTAAGACATTATCTTGTAGGCAATGGCGGGATTTAACGCCAGCGCGGGATTCGTCAGCAGCTGTGTGCCCAAGCCCCAACGCCGCGCCCAGGTTCTTGTAATTAAAATCCCAGGTAAGCTGTACATAACCGCGGCCGAAATAGACGTTGTTATAAGTTTTCCCGTCGATCACCAGCTTGACCGGGCTGCCGTACTTTCGTCCCTTGCCTTTGCCGAATTCTTCCAGCGGCTGGTACCGGTCGGCGCACTCATGTTTTACCGTCGCCAGCATATAGGCCGCCCAGCGGACGTCCGTAACCGCCGAGTCCTGTTCGATACCGGTAAGCAGGCTGTCCAATCCGTTGACCTGAGTTTGATTAAGGGCCCCGTATTTTTTTCTATAGCCGCTAAAAAAATTCTCCCGGTTGAAAGCTAAATTTGCCATTTACACGCTCCTTCGGAAACTTTGATAGGAATTTGAGAGAACTTGTCTCTGATTATTTATTAGACGGAAAACACAAAAACTTTTGCGAAAGGAATTACTCGGTCTTGAGGGAAAACGGGTTGAAATCCGTCTCGCGGTCGTAATAATCCTCGTGCTCTTGTCGTTTGAGAAAAGCCACGATCCGGTAGGTCAGGGGCGTAGCGACCGCTTCCCAGCCTACTTTGAGCAGGTAGTTGCTCCACATCACCTGAATGACTTGCTCCGTTGACCAGACGCCGAGAAATGCGATCGGGTAAAAGATCAGCGAATCGATCGCCTCCCCGCCGATGGTCGAGCCGATCGTCCGCATCCAGAGATTTTTGCCTTCGGTAAAGATCTTCATTTTTGCCAGCACGAATGAATTAGTAAATTCCCCCGCCCAAAAAGCGATCAGCGAAGCAAAGACTATCCGAGGCGTTTGTCCAAAGATGGATTCCAGCATTTTTTGCTGGTCGGGGTTCATGGTCGGGGCCGCCGGCAGATTTACCACCGCCCAACTCATAAAAGATGCAAAGATCAGCGCACCGAATCCCGCCCAGATCACCCTGCGCGAACGCGCGTAACCATAAACCTCGGTCAGAATGTCGCCAAAAAGATAGCTGATGGGAAAAAACAAAACACCCGCACCGAAAATGAATTGCCCGAAGAACGGAAGGGTAATAAAAGTAACCTTCTGTACGCCGATCAGATTTGAACACAACAGCACGCAGACGAATGCCGCCATTATCAGATCGTAATATTTATATTTCCGGTCGCTCATCGGATCTGTTTAGTGTGTTTCGTGTAATTAGTGGTAAATGATCTTTCTAACCACGAATTACACTAAATGCATGAATGAAAACGTAAAGAAGCCTGGTAATAAAAACGGAAGCCGAACCTTGCTCAGCTTCCGTAAACTCATAATTTGCGCTTGGAATTAATTCAGCGCGGCTTCTGCCTTTACGCAGTGCTCGTTAAAAGCGCCGGCCAACGCTTGTGCGATCACTTGCGGCGGACGTCCTTCGATATCGTGGCGGTTCATCATAAACACGAGTTTGCCGTCTTTCAGTAGGCCGATCGAAGGCGAGGTCGGCGGATTCGGTGCGAAGTATTCACGAGCCTTGTCCGTGGCGTCGATGTCGGCGCCGGCAAAAACGGTGATCACTTTATCCGGTTTCGCTTCGTTCTGCAGCGCCATGGCGATCCCGGACGCGCGCCGCCCGCGGCACAGCCGCAAACCGAATTTACGATCACCATCAGGGTGCCCTGGGTGTTTTCAACCGCACTGATCACATCGTCCGGTGTTTTAGTTTCTTCGATCCCTAAATTGCTCAGTTCCTGGCGCATTCCGTGGATCATTATTTCTGGATATGGCATATAAATCAAACCTTTCAAATAAATCTTTATTTTTTTATAAAGTATTCTTTTAGGCGCTGTTAGTCAAGTTGCAAAGGGGCTGCCACGGCTTCGCGCCCGCTCAAAAGTGGTGCACTGCGCCAGTGTGCGCCAGTGCCCCACCTGCTCCACTTTTGCACCAGAAATCTTAAAAATTGGAAGTAATGTCCCAAAAGTGTCTAAAGTCGGCTTGAAAAGATCAGCGGAACTTAGGAGTTACCGAAAGCAGAAATGCCGCAAGACCATTATTGCCGATAGCTATTCGTTTTTGTAGGAACGGTTTTAGAGAAGCTTGTTCTTTTGGCGATCTTTAATATAAAACAATGGCCATTATGATGAAATCAGTACCGGGAGCGCCACCTGTTGCTGTAACCGGGTTTGTCGCCGGAGGCGACCAATTTAATAGCGCCCCAGTAACACCCGACCTCCCCATCGCGACAAGCATCGGTCCGCGAAGCGGACGAATTAGACGCTTTCAGCGTCGGAGACCATTTGAAGTCATCTACGTAGGGTTTCACCCTACGCTATTAAATTTATCGCCTTCGGCGAAAAACCATAGACGATCATTTAAGGAAAAGACCCGGTCACTCTCCCGCCACCCCGGCCTACGGCACCCTCCTCGGGCAGGAGGGGAACTTCCGGTTCAGTAGTGGTGTAAATGTGCGTTGCTGCGCAAAAAATGCCATGCGGAAGCCCGACCGTTAGGGAGGGCTAATTTCCCGGGCTTAAAAGAAGCCCTTGCTGACGCGCGGGCTTCTGCCTTCGCCGCTTCGAAAAGGCCCGGCTACAATCAGCAACACGGATTTACACTACTACCTCCGGTTCTGACCTCTTTACGGACTGCGTTGTGTTTGGCTATATTGGAGAAGAGAAAACCGCAAAGGGTGCAAAGTGGAAGACGCAGAGGCGCAAAGAAGAGCGGGCGCAAGTAGCCCTTCCGGACCTTGAGTTAATAAAGTCGCCCGTACTCTTTACGGAACTACTAAAGAACAAAATTCGTTCAGTTAGATAGATATGTTTTGTCCTAACTGCGGAGCCAATAACAGTACCGGCCAGAAGTTTTGCCGCACCTGCGGTTTGAACCTGGAAAAGGCGGCGGAATCGCTGATCGAGCAATTTCCCGAATCGGGCAAATCGGACCTGGCGAGACAGCAGCGGATGCTGGAGAAATTCGGCAGCCTCGCAATGTGCGGATTTGGCGTGGTGCTGGTTATGGGTATCGGCGCGCTTCTTTACACCATAATCACAAAACTTATCATCCCCGGTCCGGCCAGTAATATAATGACCGGGATCTTTATGATCGCATTCATTATATTTGCCACCCTCTTACTGGCCTACGTGTTTTTTAATGAAATGCTCAAAGACAAGAAGAAAAAGATCAATTTGAATCTTGAAAAGGAACTCGCCGAAGGTAAAGATACCGGGAAGCTGCTCGACGAAGGATATTTGCAGCCTGTTTCAAGCATTACTGAAAATACTACCGATCTGCTATACGATAAATCCCGCACCCAGAAACTCTAAAAATTTAGCAGCGATCAGTTTTGCGCATGTTTAAAAGGAATCGCCGCTTTCCTGGGAGCGCAGGCATCTTGCCTGCAAGCGCGGCTTGCCGTGCTAATTGGGGTTAATAAAAGAATTTTAGATCGCTATGCGATCTTGCAGGCAAGATGCCTGCGCTCCAGGTTTACGGGCGCATTTCCTTCGCTTTTTATCTCCCATCTGCCTGTGATAACCTATTCATTTACTCTCTATGTCTCTACTTAAAATAGTTCATTACCCGGAGCAAGTATTACTGACGGTGGGGAAACCGGTCGGCGAAGACGAGTTTGACGATAACTTAAAAAAACTCGTCGCCGATATGTTCGAAACTATGCGCGAAGCGCGGGGTGTCGGCCTGGCCGCGCCGCAGGTGGATGTTTCCAAAAGATTGTTTGTGATGGACTGCTCCGGCGGAGACGACCCTGCTCAAAAATACGCGCTGATCAATCCTGAGATCATTCATGTCGAAGGCGAACAATACGGCGAAGAAGGCTGCCTTTCTTTTCCCGGAATTTATACCAAGGTCGAACGGCAGATGCGCGCTATCGTGCGGGCGCGGGATGTCGAGGGAAATTTGTTCGAATTGGATGTCGATGATCTGCCGGCACGCTGCATTTTGCACGAAACCGACCACTGCGACGGCATTGTCTTTCTTAACCGGATGACCACGCTAAAACGCCAATTTGCCAAGCAAAAAATAAAACAGCTGCAAAAAACCGGAAAATGGGACTGATCCGTCATAGTAGGCTTACCGGAAATATATATCTAACGGCCCTTCCAGACATTCTAAAAATCCGGCTCAATGAGGTAAAATACTATTTTGAGCCGAAATGGTTTTACAATTAAAATAGCGGAATAAATTCATGCCTCCTAAAATACGTGAATTGATCGCAGAATTGGAACGCGCGGGTTTTATTAACCGTGGCGGAAAGGGAAGTCATAGGACTTACTTTCATCCTAAGGGTACTAAAACTATTACAATTTCAGGACAAACTGGAAAGGATGCTCAACGGTATCAAATCAAACAGGTCAAAGAAGCTATTGATGAGGTTAAAAAATAAATGAGAAAAGAATCTGACCTTTACAAAAAGATCGTTTATTGGAGCGACGAAGATAATTGCTTTATTGGCATGTGTCCTGAATTAACTTATGGAGGAGTTCACGGGGACGACCCTGTTGAAGTTTTCAAAGAGTTGATCGAAGTTGTCGAAGAAGTAATTCAGATCTATAAAGACGATGGAAAGCCTTTACCGGAACCAAAAGGTATGACGGTGCTTGAGGCTGCTTAATAATAAGGATATCTAAATATGCAAACACAGAGAACTTTAGAAGAATTCAGGAACGAACCTTTTACCGATTTTTCCAAGCCGGAAAATGCCGATGCGATGCGCGCGGCGATCGAAAAAGTGCGCGGCGAATTGGGACGCGAATATCCTATCGTCATCGGCGGCGAAAAGATCCAGCTGGAGAGCAAATTTTCCAGCTATAACCCGGCGGAAAGATCGCAGGTAGTGGGCGTATTTTCCGAAGGCGATACGGACGCGCAGAACCTGGTGAACAAGGCGATCGATGCCGCGACCGAAGCTTTTAAGACGTGGAAAAATGTACCGGCGGCCGAACGCGCCGAGTATCTTTTCAAAGCCGCGAAGATCATCCGCGAGCGCAAACATGAATTTTCCGCCGTGATGGTCTTTGAAGTTGCCAAGACCTGGCCGGAAGCCGACGGCGACACCGCCGAAGCGATCGACTTTTTGGAATTTTACGGTCTGGAGATGCTGCGCTGGGCGGAAGAACAGCCGATCACGCCGCTGGCGGGTGAAGACAACAGGTTTGAATATATCCCGCTCGGTGTGGGCGCCGTCATTCCGCCGTGGAATTTTCCGCTGGCCATCATGGCGGGTATGACGATCGGCCGCGATCGTTACCGGTAATACGGTGGTGCTGAAACCTTCTTCGGATTCGCCGCTGATCGCCGCGAAATTTATCGAGGTGCTGGAAGAGGTCGGGCTGCCGAATGGTGTCGTCAATTTTATTTCGGGCAGTTCGCAAACGGGCGAAGCGATGGTGACCCATCCGAAAACTCGTTTTATTTCATTCACCGGCTCGAAACAGGTTGGGCTGCACATTAACGAAGAAGCCGCGAAAACCCGCGAAGGCCAGATCTGGATCAAGCGCGTGGTGGCGGAAATGGGCGGCAAGGACGCGATCGTTGTGGCGGATGACGCCGATCTGGATTCGGCCGCCATGGGAATAGTGCAGGCCGCGTTTGGTTTCCAGGGACAAAAATGCTCGGCGTGCTCAAGATTGATCGTGGATGAAAAAGTTCACGATGAACTGATGGCAAAGGTTGTCGAGCTGACCAAAAAGATAAAGGTCGGACTGCCTACCGAAGGCGATACCGCCATGGCAGCGGTCATCAACAAGCGCGTCTTTTGACAATACGCTCAGCTATATTCAAAAAGGCTGTCGATGAAGGCGGCGAGGTCCTGACCGGCGGCAAGGGCGATGATTCGACAGGGTTTTACATCGAGCCGACGATCGTAGGCAACGTCAAAGCAGGCGCTACACTCGAACAGCAGGAAGTTTTTGCTCCCGTGCTGGCCGTCATCAAGGCGCGTGATTATGAAAACGCGCTGGAGATCGCGAACGACACGGAATTTGGACTGACCGGCGCGGTATATTCCGCTTCGCAGGAACGGCTGGAACAGGCCCGGCGTGATTTTCACGTGGGAAACCTCTACCTTAACCGGAAATGCACCGGAGCCCTGGTCGGCGTTCACCCGTTCGGCGGGTTTAATATGAGCGGTACGGACTCGAAAGCGGGAGGACGCGAATACCTGCTGCAATTCATGCAGGGCAAATCGGTTTCGCAAAAGATTTAGGTAGCATTGCCCGTAAATAAACATTCATCTTCCAAAGTAGATGATATTTCGTGTGTTTAGTGTGATTCGTGGTTAAAATCTGGGAAATTTACCACGAACCACACGAACCAAATTCACCCATACGGCAGGTTATCTATTTTATGGACAAGGCATTTAAGTATAAAAAACAGATGATAAAAAAAACATCTCTTCTAGCGATAGTTTTACTGTGCGTGCCCGCCGGGTTTGCACAGAAAGGTGTGGGTATCGACAGTAAGACCGTCGCGCCCGCGAAACAGGACAAAATAATTTTTGCCGTGATCGGCGACGGCACCAGTATCGAGCCGATCGCTTTTATTGAAAGCGGACATTTGGTCAATACGGTCGGTGGTGACGCCACACCCGAACAGCTCAAAGCTTTTTCCGAACTCTACTATCCGGCAAGTACGAAATACGACTTGATCTTCGGCGGCGTTTCGACCGGCAAGGTGGAAGTAAAATCGAACAATCCGGGATCGGATTGCGGAAAGAATATTGCCGAGGTTACCGTTCAGTCGGTCAAAACCAAATTGAAAGGCAATGTGATGGCCTTAGCGACCAACACACTGCCGAAAACGGCTGCCTCCGGAGTGCGGCGAACCCCGACCGCGGCGGAGAAAACCGAGATCGAAGCACTGGTCCGGGCCGAGCTTACCAAACAAAAAGTTTCCGCGGCAGCGCAGAAGGTTTTGCATTTTCAAAACCTGACCGTGATCGATGCCGACAAGGACGGCAAAGCGGAGATCGTGGGTTCTTATTACGCCAATACCGGCACGACCGAACGGGCGCTGCTTTTTTTCATCGCCGATAAAAATAGTGCGGGGAAATTTGTTTTAGGCGTTAAAACTTTTGAACGGGTAAGCCAGAAAGATGTGATGAGCAACGATATCAAGGATATCGACCAGGGGTTGTACCACGAACTGCTGCTTGATACGTTTGATTACGATAACGACGGAAAGAGCGATATCTTTACCTACCGGCAGGGTTTTGAAGGCAGCACCTTTAATGTCTATCACAACAACGCCGGAAAATGGGTCAAGGTGCTTGAGACGAGCAATTATCACTGCGCTTATTAAATAACTTCACTCAAATTTAAGTTCTTATTAAACTTAGTGTTAAGATTCTTTGCGAAACTTAACACTAATTTTTTTAATTTTGCGGTGATTGAATGTTGCCCATAAATACTTTTGAAGTCAAAAGCAACGGGTCAGAACCGGGAACGCAGTGACCGGGTAAATGAGCACAGCGAAAAACTATCCGCATATGCCCGCTGGATAAGAAACCCGGTCACTGCGTTCCCGGTTCTGACCTCATCACGATAGTCATCCGTGCATTTGTGGTCATATGAAAAAGAACAAATTACTTTTACGCCCTCTTAGTTTTTTACTTTTGGCGGTTTTAGTTTTTACTTCGCTGGGACAGACGGTGCAGCCGCCCTTTCCGGTGAAGCGCGCGGAATCTGCCGAAACCTGGCGGCAGGACGGTTGGAATGCGATCGAACGCGCTAAAAAAGAAAAGATCCGTCGCGGCAAGGCCAAAAATGTGATCCTCTTTATCGGCGATGGAATGGGTGTGAGTACGCTGACGGCATCGCGTATTTTGGAGGGCCAGCTGCGCGGTGAAAGCGGCGAAGAAAACCGCCTGAGCTTTGAGAATTTTCCGTTTTCGGCGCTGTCTAAAACTTACAGCACGAACCAGCAAACTTCCGATTCCGCGCCGACGATGAGCGCCATCATCACCGGCGTAAAAACCGACGAAGGTGTTTTGTCCGTCAATCAAAACATCAGGTCGGTCGGATTATAAAACTGTTAAAGGGAACGAAACCAAAACGCTGCTGGAAATGGCGGAAGAAAGCGGGCGTTCGACCGGGATAGTTTCGACGGCGCGGCTCACGCATGCCACGCCCGGCGCCTGTTATGCGCACACGGCCGACCGCGATTGGGAATCCGACCGTGATATCTTCAATCGCAGAAAAGACGCTCACGAAGCCAAGTTTCCCGACATCGCCCGTCAGCTGATCGAATTTAATTACGGTGACGGGCTAGAGGTCGCCATAGGCGGCGGGCGCTCAAAATTTTTGCCGCAGTCGGTGAAAGATCCGGAATATACGGACCGCACAGGCGAGAGATTGGACGGGCGCGACCTGACCAAAGAATGGACCGGTAAATATAAAAACTCGGCGTACGTGTGGAACAAGCAGCAGTTTGACGGGATCGACGCGAAAAAGACAAAGCATCTGCTCGGGCTTTTTGAGCCTTCGTATATGCAATTTGCTTCGGACATCGCCAAAGACCGCGCGGGTGAGCCTTCGCTTTTGGAAATGACGGCGAAATCCATCGATCTGCTCTCTCAAAATAAGAAAGGATATTTTCTGATGGTCGAAGGCGGGCGCATCGACCACGGAAGTCACGACGGAAATGCCTACCGCGCGCTGACCGACACCATCGAGCTTTCAAATGCCGTACGCACCGCGCTGCAAAAAGTAAATCTGGACGAAACGCTGATCATCGTAACCGCCGATCACAGCCACACGTTGGTGATCCAGGGATACCCGATGCGGGGAAATAATATTCTCGGGCTGATCCGCGAGGTAGATGATTTTGGCGACCCCGAACCGGATTATAAGCGGGACAAGCTCGGGCTGCCGTTTACCACGCTTAGTTACGCAAACGGCAGGGGCTACACCGGCGCTTCAAACGACCAGCCGGAAGGGCCGAAGAAATGCTGTGTCGAGCCGCGCACGTTCAGCATCCTTACCAAGGGGCGTCCGAATCTGATCGGGATCGACACTACGGATCCGAATTATTTGCAGGAAGCGGCAATCCCGCTCGGGAGCGAAACTCACGGCGGGGAAGATGTGGCGATATTCGCCACCGGAGTGAACGCCTACCTGGTGCGCGGCTCGATGGAAGAAAACTGGACCTTTTATGTGATGGCGGATGCGATGAGACTAAAATAGTGAATAGTGAATAGCGGATAGTGATTAGTGAATAGTGAATAGTGGATAGTGGATAGTGGATAGTGGATAGTGGATAGTGAATAGTGAATAGCGGATAGCGGATAGCGGATAGTGAATATGGATAGTGGATAGTGAATAGTGGATAGTGGATAGCGGATAGCGGATAGCGGATAGCGGATAGTGAATAGTGGATAGTGGATAGTGAATAGTGATTAGGTAATCGCTGATTACCAATTACCAATTACCAATTACTAATTCTAATTACCAACAACCTATGCGAATTGTTTTTATGGGAACGCCGCCGGCAGCGGTGAAAAGTTTGGAAAGGATCCTGCTTGACGGTCATGAAGTGGTGGCCGTCTACACGCAGCCGGACCGCCCGTCCGGGCGCGGGAATAAACTTACGTCGCCGCCGGTGAAAGATTTCGCTCTCGAGCATAATTTGACCGTTCATCAGCCGACGAAAATAAAGACGCCGGAAGCCCTGGAGATCTTTACCGCTCACGCTGCCGATGTGGCCGTTGTCGTTGCCTACGGCCGTATTTTACCGGAAGGGTTTCTTAATGCTTTTTCGCACGGCGCGATCAATGTTCATTTTTCGCTGCTGCCGAAATATCGGGGCGCGGCGCCGGTGAATTGGGCGATAGTGAACGGCGAAACAAAAACCGGTGTGACGACGATGAAGATGGATGTGGGGCTCGACACGGGTGATATTTTGCTGCAGGAAGAAACCCCTATCGCTCCGGGGGAAACGGCGCCTGAATTGATGGCGCGCCTGTCCGAGCTCGGCGCCGATCTGCTCTCGGAAACTTTGTCACGTATCGGCGAGCTTACCCCTGTTGCACAAGACCACTCGTCGGCTACGCTCGCGCCGATCATGAAAAAAGAGAATGGCGTGATCGACTTTCGCGCGACGGCGGAACAGATAAACAACCGCGTCCGGGGTTTTCAGCCTTTTCCGACCGCGTACACTTTTTACCAGGGAAAACGGCTTATCATCTGGAAAGCAAAGGCAGTTCATTCCGGCGCTGACGATAAACAACCCGGCGAAATTGTTAAAGCCGGGGGAGACGAAATTACTGCCGCTTGCGGCGAGGGAACAGCGCTCGAATTTATTGAAGTGCAGCTGGAAGGCAAAAAACGGATGAGCGCGCGGGACTTGCTCAACGGCGTAAAAATGCAAGCCGGAGAAAAACTCGGGTAGAATAGACAGATGTCACGCACGCGAGTTGCTACAGTTTCACCAGGCCGATGGGCTGCCTACAACATTCTCAGCCGGGTAGAGAAAGATCAGGCTTTTACCTAGATACTGCTGCCGCTGTATGAAGCCGACCTAAAGGCCGAAGACCGCGGCCTCTGCCACGAACTCACGCTTGGCGTTCTTCGCAACGGACTTTTTCTCGATAAGATCATCGAACATCTCACCGGAAAAAACTTGGATAAACTCGACCTGCCGGTCTTGCTGGCGCTGCGCATGGGCCTTTATCAAATGCGTTTTATGACGAGGATTCCGGCGCGCGCGGCAATAAATGAATCGGTCGAGATCGTGAAACAGGAAAGGCTGGTGTCCGCGGCAAGTTTTGTTAACGCGGTGCTGCGGAGGGCCGCGAAGGAAACGGGTTTTGATCCGACTGAGTCGATAACCGGCGAACTCGAGAAGCTGTCGATCGCAGCGTCGCATCCCCGCTGGCTTTTGCAAAAATGGATGGATGAATTTGGCTTTCAGGAAACCGAAAAACTGGCCCTGGCAAATAATCAGATACCGCGGGCAAGTTTTCGGCTGAATCATCCCGGCGATGAATCGACGCTAAAGGAACTGGAATCGTCAGGGGCTGAGTTCGCAGGGTCAGAACTTGTCCCAAATTGTTTCATAGCGACGAAGCCGAATAAAACCCTTTACGAATTTGCCGAGCAGGGAAAGATCGTGCTGCAGGACGAGGCTTCGCAGCTGGTCGCGCACCTGGCACAGTTGGAAAAAGGCGAGAGCTTTTTTGATGTCTGCGCGGCGCCGGGAAATAAGACGACACAAATAATAAATGAAGCGCGGGAGCGCGGCGCTTTGGTTGATGAGGGTTTTTACGCGGCAGGCGATCTGCATCCGCGCCGGATCGAGACTTTGCGCAGGAACCTGGAAAGAGCAGGGACCAAAAACGTAAAAGTATTTGAATACGATGCGGTACGGAGTTTGCCGTTCGAAGCGGAAACGTTTGACTGTATTTTAGTGGACGCTCCGTGTACGGGAACCGGGACGATCCGGCATAATCCGGAGATTCGGTGGTCTTTGAAAGCAGAAGACTTTGTGGAACTGGCAACGAAACAACGCAAGATCCTCGTAAACGCAGCGAAGATGTTGAAGAAAGGCGGGCGAATTATTTATTCAACTTGCTCGCTGGAAAAAGAAGAAAACGAAGATGTGGTCGAAGAATTTTTACGGGAACACTCTGAGTTCAAGATAGTCATCCCTGATATTGCGGATGAGTTGAAAACGGAAGAAGGTTATTTACGAACTTTTCCGCATCGTAATAATACCGATGGATTTTTTGCGGCGGTGCTGAAGAAGAGTTAAATCCGTTTTGAGTATCGACCTTCGGTTTACGCATCTGCTTACGCAGACGCTGCTGACAAGAGCGGGAAGGATGCCCGCGCTCCATATTTATCTCGATTTATCTCAACCCTAGTAACAATCTGATAGAAGTGTCCGAGATCTGATGCTCAGGATCGGCGACCCATATGTCATAAGCGGCGAGCTCGTCGCCGGTTAATTCACGATGAGAAAGCTTGGCTACCTGGGTCGCTTCGAAAGCGCGGTTGGTGAGGGCGATATGCGGGATGTTTATCGTCAAAGAATTATTTGCGACCGCGCCGTCGGCCATTTCGCTGTCGAGAAAAAGCTCTTCATAGGCGGCCAGGTGCCAGACCGGGCTGCCGCTGCCTGCTTCATCAATCGCTAAAACGCGTAAAAGACCGTAACCGCTTTCGACCTGAAAAATCAGAAAATCACCTGCCTGAAAGTTTTGCATATTGATTACAGACTAGCATATTTCCCCCGCTGCACAGTAGGCCGGGACAACCTTTGAATTTTTGGCCGCATCGCATCTGTGTCTGAAAACCTACAAACTGTTTAGGAGTAAAATTTATGAAAGGCATACTTCTTATCACGGGGCTGCTTTTGTGTCTTGCGGGCGCTTCACACGCGCAGATAAACAACTGGGAAAATATTAAATCGGTGCCGAATTCTCACCGGGTGATCGTTGAAACGATGCAGGGGCAAAGGATCAAAGCGAGATTCGCATCCGCCGCGGACGATCAACTGGTGCTCGAAAAAAGCGGCAAGACGATGACCGTAAGTAAAGCTGATGTTCGGAGAGTTTATCTGGGCAAAAAGGGCAAATCTACAATTGGCGGGATCATCGGCGGCGTCGGCGGCTTTTTTGCCGGCGGATTTCTCGCCGCGGCCCTCTATAACCAGGACGGCAGACAAGGTGACGGGTTAGAAGGGCTTGCCGGTGCAGTTCCTGGCGCGGTCGGCGGCGCTATCCTCGGGCGGCGCGTGGGCGGCGGCATGAAAGAAAAAGCGTTGATCTACGAGATCCGGTAAGATCAAAATTTGCGGCGTCGTTGCCCGTTAAAGAAATAGATGATTATCGCGATGAGGTCAGTACCGGGAACGCAGTGACCGGCTGATTTTTTTCGCTGGACGATCGTATTAGTGTGTAAACAATTCGCTTCGCTCATTAGCCGGTCACTGCGTTCCCGGTACTGACCCGTTACTTTTGACCTCAACCGATATTTATGGGCAATGCAATTGTAAAATTTTTCCTAAAGGAGAAGTTAATGAAACGTACTCTTTTTGTGATCGGTTTAATGCTTATGTCCTCGATCGCTGCAATAGCGCAAAATAGTGGGACGCAGGACGACAGGTGGAAAAATATTCAGGCGCTGGCAAAAGATCAGAGATTGGTTGTCGAAACCCGCGACGGCAAAACGATAAAGGGTAAATTCCACTCCGGCGACGCGCAGAAAATGTCACTCTTAAAAAGCGGCAAGCAGCTGGATATTTCAAAGGCCGACATAAAACGGGTTTATGTCGGTAAAAAGAAAAGATCGATCCTGGGCGGTGTGCTGGGCGGCCTGGGCGGGATGCTCTTGCTGGGCGGCGCGGTCAATGCCGCAAACAGCGATAGCGATCCGGGCGATTACGGCGGCATGGCAGCGGGCGGCGCCGGTTTATTCGGCGGCGCGATCCTGGGCGGGAAGTTAGGCGCCAAAACGCAAAAAGCCTGGCTGATATACGAAGCGCCATAGCTAACAAAAAAATTGCATAAATGACGGCGGCTTGGGTTATACTCAAGCCGTTTTATTTGGAGAATTTATGGCCCCATTAATGTATGAAGAGATGTTAAAAATAGCGATCGAAGAAGCGCGGCAGGGTTTGGCGGAAGGCGGCATCCCGATCGGCGCGGCGCTGTTTGATAAAGACGGCGCTACCTTAGGCCGCGGGCACAACCGCCGCGTGCAGGAAGACGACCCTTCGGTGCACGGCGAGACCGATGCTTTTCGTAAGGCCGGCCGCCAGCGCAGCTACCGCGACAAAATAATGGTAACCACGCTCGCGCCGTGCTGGTATTGCAGCGGGCTGGTCAGGCAGTTTGGCATCGGGACAGTGGTTGTCGGCGAAGCGGTCAACTTTCAGGGCGGCATCGACTGGCTGCGCGAAAACGGAGTGGAAGTCATAGATATGAACTCACAGGAATGCATCGAAATGCTGGCCACATATATAAAGGAGCATCCGGAAGTCTGGAATGAGGATATTGGGGAAGAATAGCCGGAGCAGAGTGCCTTTACACTCGCTGCCCTAAGCGGTACCGGCCACTAACTCACCTTACCATCTCTTCCTATTTCCGCCGATCAACTTCTGGTCCGCACGCAGGTTGCCGAGCGCTTCGTAAACGGCCGCCCTGAGGTAGTAACCGTCCGGATCATCGGGCTTGAGTTCAATGTATTTAGTGAGATCCTCCAGCGAAGCCTGGAGATTACCGAGGGTTTTATAAACAAGGCCGCGGTTATAGTAGGTGTCCGGATCTTTCGAATCCAGCCGGATCGCCTCCTTATAGTCGTCCAATGCTTTCGCTAGTTCTCCGGTCTTCTCATAAACAAGTGCGCGATTAAAGTACGCGTCCATCTCATCCGGTTCGAGCTCTATCGCGCGGGTATAATCCGCTGTCGAGTTTATGTAGTCACCAAGCTTGTTATAGAGAAAGGCGCGACTGTAAACCGCTAGCTGGTTAGTGGGGTCGAGTTCGATCGCATGTGTATAATCTTCCATTGCCCGGGCGACTTCGCCGAGATCATCGAGGGAATATCCTCTCGCGCAATAGAAGTCACCGTCCGCCGGGTTAAGCTTTATGGCGCGTGTGAAATCCGCGACCGCTTTTTTATGCCGGCCTGAATTCTGGTAAGCCATTCCCCGGTTGAAGAACGCATCGGGATCCAACGGCAGCAGCTTCAGATAGTGGTTGAGGTCTTTTATGGACTCGGCGTGGCGTTCCGTCTCGGAATAAGCAAATGCCCTGGCAAACAGCGAATCGGTATCCTGCGGATTTTGTTTGAGAAGCACCGTGTAATAGACCACGTGGCATTTATAATCCTCGTCACCGCATCCCTCAGGGGGCTGGGCCGAATCCTGGCTGAAAGCAGTTAGAGCAAAAAAGATTATGAGCAGCGAAATATAGAGTTTTGACATAACACCTAAACCGAACAATTCAGCCTGATTCTAGCAGATTCGTAGCGGACGGCGTTAATAAAATTGTGGAAACTTTATTGCTCCTGACGGAGCCAAACGTAAGTCTTAAAGACATAGATCCACGGCACGGCGAGCGCCGGCAGCGGAATCAAAAGGAACACGTACGCCATTTCTTCGGCGGGCGATCCGGCCAGCGTATTTGATTGCCACAGGGGATAGGCGACGAAAATGAGCCACAGCGTTTTATAAAAAAGCATGAAGATCATGATCGGCAGCCACCGCAGAGGCTTTAGCAATCCGAGAAGGCCGAGCGTCGGATAAGCGGCCCAGACGCAATAGGCCACAGCTTTGGTGTGGTCAAACGGCCCGGGAGCGCTGAGCAACTTTGACCACATTTCCATACCCGGCCCGATGAACATAAGAAGAAAGAACATTCTTAACAGGTAAATGTTTACCGGGCGCACTCCCTCGTATTTCCCGTAGTTAGGCGTGAAAATATATTTAATGAAACGCATATGCGGGATTTACGTGCGGTAAGAGAGAGATGTTCCGAATATTCTCGCATGGCATTTATGAGTGCCCATGATTTCCTCTCAGGTCTGGAAGGGTTGCTTGCACCCGCTCTTAGCAGATTCTTATAAACACCGACCAGGCAGACCGGACGGGTCACATTAATATTGGCGTGGGTGTCTGACTTAATGCAGCGGGCGCAAGCAACCCTTCCGGACCTTGAGGTGATCGACTTGAACTTCCTTCGGAAAAAGCTTGCAGTCTTGTAGACGAGCTGTTGGTAAATTGCACTAATGCCCAATTCCTGAGAAAAAACTCTTCTGCTTTATTACACAAATTTATTCACTTATAAGGATGTATACAGATGTCAGACACTAAACAAGCGGTAATAATCAGCGCGGTGCGGACGCCGACGGGTAAATTCCAGGGTGCTTTGAAGGGATTTACGGCGCCGGAGTTGGGCGCGGCGGCGATCAAAGCGGCGGTCGAAAAGGCGGGCGTTAAAGGCGAAGATATTAATGAAGTGATCATGGGATGCGTGGTGCAGGCCGGTATCGGCCAGGCGCCGGCGCGGCAGGCCGCTCTTAAAGCCGGGCTTCCGCCGGAAGTTTCCGCGCTGACGATCAATATGGTTTGCGGTTCGGGATTGCGCGCGGTGGCGATGGCGGGGCAGGCGATCCAGCTGGGCGATGCGGAAGATAGTGGTCGCGGGCGGAATGGAATCGATGTCGAACATTCCTTATGCGATGCCGGGCGCGCGCGACGGCTACCGGATGGGAAATCAAACCGTGGTCGATCTGATGGTCCACGACGGATTGTGGTGCCCGTTTGAGA